>NZ_FWFP01000018.1 GCF_900172215.1 Ruegeria meonggei | reverse complement strand
GCTTCCTGTTCTTTGATCATCCCGACTATCTGGGCTTCCGTGAAACGACTCTTTCGCATCTGTTTGCTCCTTCGAAACGTTGAGCAAACTCTACATTAAGGTGAGGGAAGTTTCGGGGGGCAGGTCAACGCAGTTCTCGCTATCGCTGAAGAACGAGTCGATTTCGACCACACTAACTGAAGTCTCTCCAGTGTTTGAAAAAGTTATGCCCGCGCTAAGAATATTTGCCCACTCTCCAGTTACTTGGTCAAGTTTTACCGAAAGCGCGCTCGTTCTAACAAGACTCCAATACAAACCAAGGATTGTTGCGACTGCTGCAGCCAGCGCACCGAAGCCGACAATGGCTTTGTAGGCAGGTCTCATATGGATCCGACCTCAGAAACAAGCGTAGAAGTTGAATGGCGAAAATTATAGCGGAAGGTTCTAGGCGAGCAAAGATTCGAATAGTCGAAATCGCTCTCTAGCAGCTTTGGCGATCTCCAATGCAGCATTGCTTTAATCTGTCTAGGGTCGGCTTAGGGCTCTCCGCACAATAAGCGATCTACGCTTCGAAAGGACTGCCGGGCTGTCTGTTTCCCTACTTGTGGCTAGCACCCGCTATCGGCCTATTTCAAATTCGTAAGAAATCCCAGGTTTGACTTCGAGCAACGACTTGCGGGTCCAAGTCACGTGATCGACTATGACGCCCTGTGCTGTGCGAAGTATAAGATCTCCTCCATAATTGCCAAGGCGCAGAGTACCCATTTCGGAACCAGATATCATGCGCATCCGACCTGGGCTTAGTGGTCCACTAAGTACCGCTTTGCGCCCATCTTTGCCACGCAAGACCCATCCAGTGAGATCGACTTCGGCTTCGGTTCGATTAAGAAGAGAAACCCACTCCTTGCCTGTCTCGGGGCTTCTGGGCCGGATCATTGCTGAGAATATGGATACGTCTCGCTTTGCAAGATCCTGTTGTCCACTTCGCGGGCTGTCCAACCTGGTCATGACATCACTAGCGTTCCCGATCGGCATGACCTCAGGTGTGTGCGCCCTCGGATTTACGCGCCGGGCGGTAGATGGTTTGAAGATCATTGGGTTTGCGTCAGCAATCTCAGACCCAAAGTCGAGCCCCGTTAGACCCTGAAGTTGTGCGATAGTGATTTGGTACTTTCGATCGGTCTTCACGACCGCTCCGCCCGCTTTTGCGCGTAAAACTTCCTTGTCTTGAAAGATTGCAAAGGCGAGAACGCCTAGGTGACTTCCGTTCACAGGCTCGGCGAGATGAAAACAAACGACCTTAAAAAAGCCAGCCGGTGCGCGAGCTGTATCCGTTCTGCTTGAGATATGGATTTCTCGATCAAGTGCACCCCAGATTGGACCAGAGAAGACGCATAATTTATCGTTGCTGTCTAACTTCAGCGGCCTCACGATATAGCGTTCCAGGTATGCCCACTCGCTCTCATTCAGGTTTCGATGCTGTAGAGTGCAGTTTGACCAAACATAGGTCGACTTGGCCGCAGTCATGGCACTTGATTGATCCGGACCATGCCGAGCATTTGCGAAAGGAACCATATGGCCTTTGTCAAAAAGGTTCTCTTCCAACCTGCCATAGTTATAGAGGTCGTCGTCGTAAAATGCCTCGTCTACTTGGTTCTCTGCGCCTACCGCGTCGTCGTTTTTCCAGCTTCCGGATCGGTCGCCTGGCTGATACGCAGCTTGGTCGATGTTATGTGCCGCAAATACCAGCTGTTTGTGCTTTTCATTCATCATCAATGTAAAGTTAGGATGGTGAGAATAGATACCCTCGTCTAGCTCATCTCTTCTTAGAATTTGACCAATTAAGTCCTGGTTGACAGGGCGTGGCATTGGTATCACCAGCCCGTTCCCAAGAAATGTCTCCGAATACCCTAAGGCCATATCACTTCCCAATTTCTGCTTGTCGCAAAGCGCATCGATCGAAAATGCAACGTTTAATGAAGACGCTACCACGGAGTTTCCATTAGTTTAGCTGAAAAAAGGCACTACCCCCGATCCGCTCGTACGCAAGTCCGCGTTTTTTGCGTGGCACTGGTTAGGTACTGCAAGTGAGCATAAGTATGATATTAGCACTCGCTGCCGATGCATAACTCCGTTTTGCCCGAGATACAGTCAACCGGTGATCTGAAATGCAGTGTCGACGATGAAAGTCCGTTACTGGAAAAGCTGCGCCGCAGCATCCACGACCGAGATAGATGTCTGTTTTGGGCCGTCCGCGATATCAGTTGTTAGCGGGGCAGGGGGCATTGCAGCGCCGCCACTGAGGTCGGCTTCAGAGCCCTGAGGCGCCATTGCCGCTCAGCGTAGGCGCTGCGGATGCAATAGGCCGCTTACAACGCATTGCCGACCTTGGCCGCCTAAGTGCGCGTCTGTTGAACTGAGTGAAATGGCCAGGTGTCGGCTGCGAGCCCAATTCGGTCTATGCGGCGCGCTGTACGAATGTCCGCCATGTTTGGGGTCTGTTTAGTCATTGCGGCTACCCGCGAGGATGATGGGTATGACCTGTAGAACGGCGCGTGTATCGTTAGTGGCGCGAACGCAGTGTGGCTTCGTGCTGTGAATACTGTCTGCCGCAGCCACTCCAATCCCATTGCGTGCATAGCATCATTTGACCGCATTACCTGCAATTTCCTCTTCGCCGCTTATTTGTGGCGGAGAGACAGGTGCCAGTAATAATGATATCAATATATATCCTTCTATTTGGGGCACTGCTTGAAATCGGATCTCAGCCAGAATGCTCTTGAAGCAACCGAGTTTCTGAAGGCCATGGCGCATGACGGCCGTCTGCAGATATTGTGCCTGCTGCTCAGTGGTGAAAAGTCCGTCGGCGAAATCCAACAGACGTTCTCCATGCGGCAGGCCGCCGCCTCGCAACAGCTATCTCGGCTCCGCCTTTCCGGTTTGATTGACGCCAGGCGTGACGGGAAGAGCATCTATTACAGGATTGCCGATCAGAGAGTATCAGCGGTTGTGGCAGTATTGTATGAGCTGTTTTGTAACGATGTGAGCGAGTTGTGAGAAACAGAAACGGGGCAGCAAATTCTCAGCGTTTTGACATGATGGAGAAATCCCACTCTGCAAAAGCCGGCCGAAATCTGTCATTGGTTCGATGCTCTCCGAGGTGACGGCAGACCTAATCGCCCAGGAATGCTGTTACGGTTGTTTTCAACGCATCCCAATCAGTGAATTCTCTCAAGCCATCTCGTGGATCAATCTTCTGGCCTAGCATGACAACGTGTTGGACGATCTCTCTTTCAAAATACCCGTAACTATCAGGCCGTACGGCACCAGCGACCAAGGCGGTCGCGTCTGGTTCGAAATTCGTCCGCATCAGCATTTCGGTGAGATAGTCCCGCGCGTCCTCCTGACCTTTCTGAAAAGCTGCCTTTAGACTGACGGAAAGTAAAAGTGATCTTCGCGCGGATAATGTGTCATGGTGCCTTTCCAAAAACTCCTCGAACGGCTTGGGGTGCCGGCGTTCATGGACGGGAGCGGCAAGGATGACGTGGTCTACATCTTCCAAGGACACTGGACCTGCCAGTTGGTCGACGTCGATAAGCCTTGTTTCGTATCCTGCCCCAAATGCGACTTTGTTGATAAAGCGCGAAATCTTGGCGGTCTGACCTTCAATAGTTCCGTAGGCAATAAGTACTGTCATAATGACGCTCCCGCAAACCGGTCTAAACAGCGAATTTACTATGCCGAAACTCTTCGCCACGGCCTTTGATTTCAATCAAAGGTGCCGGTCTCTCTAAGCAATTTGGGTAAAGGCGCGACGTCGAATTGACTGGCTCATACTGTTCTGGAAAGCACAAAAGCTATAGCAAGCCAAAATCCGGAGCGTATGGTCATTGCACCGATGGTTCGCCATTCAAATGGTGTTCCAACGAGAACCATAATTATCAAAACTACAAACACCAGTAGTGTACATGTGCCTATCAACCAGGCAATGCGTTGTGCCCAGAATGTGGATATGTAGATTGCGAATGCACCAAGCAAATAGACAAATCCAGCCAAAAAATTGAACCAAAGCACGAATGGAACTGCATCTCCGACTGCAGCTTTGGCAGCAGCACCCCCAAACAGTGCCGTTCCGCCGGAGAAAATGGTCAGAAGACCAAAGAGTGCTGCGGCTATTGCAACTGGGCGAACCCAAGGCGAAGAGGAAGGCATCGTTGTTTTCCTCTGGAATAAGATTGAATTTCGTGTCGTAAGCAACCCACCGACCTCGCCAAACGAACTGAAACGCACGTCCATAGTAGCAATTTTTCTCGCCATTACCCTTGATCTTTGTCATTGGGCAAAATTGATACCCATTGAAAAAGCAGCGTCTGCGGGAGGTTTTTCGCAATAAATATGTGCTGTTGCCTCTTTGGGATGAACCGTTTGCAATTCCAACGATTTTTAGAGTTGGTTCGGTTACCGTGAATCTTCTGGAAATGGACGGACGACTACGCTCGAATTTGCAGCGAAAAGTGTTGATTTGAGTCAATGCTAGTTGCCGCAAGTTCACCCATACTGACCCCTCACAAAGGAGGGAGTGCGACATGTTCAATAAAATCGTGGTTGGCTTGGATGGATCGGAGGCGTCAGAATCAGCACTACGCGTTGCCTGTGATATCTCAAGCAAATATGGCTCCCAAATTCACCTTGTCCATACACCTCAGCCGCAAACCGTGGCTTTCGCAATGGGCGCGGTTGCTGGCTATCACGCCGTCACGACAATGCCTTCAGACGAAGAGGTTCAGCAGGCAGCAGACAAGATCATTTCCGCGGGTAAAGAGATCGCCAAAGAATACAATCAGACGGTTTCGCAAACACATACCCAACGCGGTGATCCGGTCGACGAGATCATCGCATGTGCCAAGCAATGCACAGCTGACCTAATTGTGACGGGCCGCCGAGGATTGGGAAGCATTGGTAGCCTGATTCAAGGGAGCACCTCTCAAGGCATCAGTCGGAATGCCACTTGTGCGGTTTTGACCGTTGCCTAAATATCAAACTTGGTCCCAATCGGCACAAAAACGATGACGATCAATAAGCTTTGCATTGAAGCCTCGTGACAGAACTAAGGTTCGATGGCTACTCCGTGACGCTGAACTCCCGACCGTGAAAATGGAGTCAGATATCCAGTGCTTCATGACGGTGGCAGAAAACGGAGGTTTAAACAGAGGTCATGGGTGCCTGTGGCGATGACCAGAGACCAAACTGTGTTAGGCGAAACT
Source organism: Ruegeria meonggei (assembly GCF_900172215.1). Taxonomy (GTDB): domain Bacteria; phylum Pseudomonadota; class Alphaproteobacteria; order Rhodobacterales; family Rhodobacteraceae; genus Ruegeria; species Ruegeria meonggei. The sequence goes on along the minus strand of NZ_FWFP01000018.1, from coordinate 65,915 downwards.
ACCCGAACTGTGGTGGAACAGATGAACTTCCCCTTTTATTTGTGCATTGGTTCAAGGTTAGAAGATAGGCTGTAAATTTCCTGCTACGTAGATCCGTGTTAACTTTGGAGCCCGACATGAACACCCCGTCCCTGTTCGACGCTCATAAACCCTCTGAAATTGCGACGTTAGTTGAGACTGCTGGGGTCACAAAGGCAAAGTTGCCAATGGCACCCATGTTCGTTCTTGCGATGCTGGCCGGGGCATTCATAGGGTTTGGCGCAGCGGCCTATACGATGGCGGTTACTGGGGCAGACAGCGCTGCGGGGCCGATCCGCGTTCTGGGTGGTGCGGTGTTTTCCCTGGGCCTTATCCTGGTGATCGCAGGTGGTGCAGAATTGTTCACCGGAAATGTTTTGATGGTGATCGCAGCGGTCGACCGCAAGATACCGCTGCGACTGTTGTTTCGAAGCTGGGGCATCGTCTACGCCGGAAACTTCGCGGGTGCCCTCGGGCTTGCATTGGCCTTCTCTCTGACCGGCCTGCTCGAGGGGCCGATGGGCAATACCGCCGTGGTGATAGCCGATGCCAAAGCGGGGCTGGAACCGATGGAGGCCTTCGCCCGTGGCGCATTGTGCAACGGGTTGGTATGCCTTGCTGTTTGGCTGTCCTTTGCCGCCCGCAGCGTCGCCGGCAAGGTTCTGGCCGTTTTGTGGCCTGTTACTGCTTTTGTGTTGCTGGGGCTCGAGCATTCGATTGCGAACATGTTTTTCTTCCCGCAGGGTTGGGCAGCGGGGGCAACTGTGCCGGTTTTCTCAGCGGCGACCAATCTATTGTGGGTTACTCTGGGCAACATTGTCGGCGGGGCGGGAGGAGTCGCCTTGGCCTACTGGTTTGCTTATCTTGGCGCTACTAAACGGTAAGACCCACTTCTTCGATCACAGCACCTGCCAGAGCAAAACGATCGGTTTCAGTTGGTTTTGAAGGCGTTGTCTAATTGTGCAGCCCAGATCAAGCTTTTCCTGCACTTAATAGTCTAGATGCCGGGAGCATGGTTGTCTTCGTGGTCGATATCGGCTGTCGCATGACGGTGCAACACGAGGGGAAGCGGCACAGGCTTGCCTAAACCCGCTGATTGGGATGCGGGCCGGTTGATCAGTCAGATATGAGAGTTGGATGCGGAGGTAACTCATCGACCAGGAGGCAATGAGATGGCGCATTGTTTGATGACGGTGCCGGGAATTGGGCCGTTCTTTGCCACTGCACTAGTTGCCCTCTCGTTCCCGAACTGGATTCTTCGCCAACATCTAAATTCATTGATCCTCGTCAAGATTGGAAAAAGCAAGATGTGATACAGTTGGAGCCAAAAATGGGGGCTATCATGGAAGAATTAGTCGAGATTGGAAGAACATTTGTTCAGGCAATGCGTGATCGCAGGGGCCTTGCAAATGTTGATGAAATGTATGCCGAGAACGCTCAATCCATAGAGGCGGTTGTGCCTCCGGTTCGACAGTTCCGCATCACCAAAGGCCGTGATGCTATCAAAGGGAAAAGAGAGGATTGGCTGGCTGCTCATGAAATCATCGAATTCGACGTCGATGGCCCCTATGTTCATCCCCCAAACCGCTTCAGTGTGCGATATAAGGCTGACGTAACGCAGAAGGAAACTGGGCAACGTATCGCCTTGAGCGAGATTGCAGTTTATTCGGTAGCAGACGGAAAGATTGTACTGGAAGAGTTCTTCATGTTGCCGAAGTAGGAGCGGCAACCCGCAATACTGACGCAGTGTTGGTTTCATCCGCACGCTGGAAGTGTGACTTGTAAGTGCTTCGACACGATGGATGGACAACTGGGCATTTATTTCGACCGCAGGATGCATGTCCTTGCACAACATTACCGCCAGTTCGGCGCAACCGAAATCGAAAGTCACGCCGTGAAATCCGCATTGAGCCATTGATGCGGGTTAACAATCAGACTGCTGCGCCGGTTTTCTACCCGAGTTTGGCCTGAACAACCCTCTAAAGGGCTCTGTTTGATCCAAAACAAAGCATTTTGCGGGGTTTGAGATAACGTCACCTAGTAGCCCTAACCGCGGTATGCCAGATCATGAAAAAGAATGTGCGCGCAATACTGATCGTCGTAATGCTCCTTCTCGCAGGTGCGGCGTTGTACATATTCGTTTCAGAAGACAGCAGCGAATTGCCAGTTGGATTTGTACAGGGCAATGGACGGATAGAGGCCGAACAAGTGGAAATTGCCCCCACCTTCGCAGGGCGAGTTGCACAGGTTTTGGCGGCAGAAGGCCACTTGGTTGCTGTGGGTGAGCTGCTGGTCGAGATGGATACCGATGAACTGTCTGCAGCGCTTGATCGCGCCAAAGCCGAGGTAGCATTGGCGCGTCAAGCCAAGGCTGAAGCCGAGGCTGTAGTTGTCCAACGAGAAAGCCAACAGCGTCGCGCGGCGCAGGAACTGGAACGGGCAAAGGCACTGTTGGCCGGTCAAAACATTTCGATGACCGTTTTCGAGGATCGCGAAACCGCATTTCAGGTTGCCGATGCCGTCCTGGGTGCGGCGAAGGCCCGGGTTGCAACATCAGACAGCCAGATCGCTGCTGCCGAAGCCGAAATGCGCCGGATCACAGCTCAGATCGAGGATGCTTCGCTTGTCGCCCCCATGCCAGGGCGCGTTCTTTACAGACTGGCTGAGCCCGGCGAAGTTGTCGGCGCGGGGGAGCCGATCCTCACACTTCTCAGCTTAGAGAACGTCTATATGGACGTGTACCTGCCCGCTCGCGAAGCGGGGTTGCTGCCCATCGGGGCTGAGGCGCGCATCGTACTTGATGCCTTGCCGGATTTTGCCATTCCTGCAACCGTCACTTTTGTATCCCCCGAAGCCCAGTTCACTCCGAAGCAAGTCGAGACATTGAGCGAGCGTGAACAGTTGGTCTTTCGCGTTCGGGTTCGTATTCCTGAGGATCTGATCGCAGAACGGATCGAACATGTGAAAACCGGCCTTCGCGGTATCGCTGTGATTAGGCTTTCTTCTGGCCGTGTATGGCCGGAATATCTGGAAAGGCGGATTCCACCCGAATTGTTCGAATGAATTCCCAGGCGGGCACATCTGGTTTCTGCGTCAGTGGTGTCACGCATAAGTATCGCCAGCGCATTGCACTCGATAACCTGTCGCTTGATCTGCCGGTTGGTCAGCTTATTGGGCTGATCGGGCCTGACGGGGTTGGCAAATCAACGCTTTTGGGATTGATCACCGGCGCAAAGAAGCTTCAATCCGGCACAATCAATGTTCTCGGAGGCCCAATCGACGACCGCGCCCATCGTCACCATATCTGCCCTGCGATCGCATTTATGCCGCAGGGGTTGGGCCGTAATCTCTATGCAGAATTGTCGGTGCGCGAGAACCTTGAGTTTTTTTCGCGTCTCTTCGGACAGGGGCAGCAGGAGCGTGACATCCGGATCGCAGCATTGCTGTCGGCGACCGGGCTTGCGCCTTTCTCTGATCGGCTGATGGGAAAACTCTCGGGCGGCATGAAGCAAAAGCTCGGGCTGTGTTGTGCACTGATCCATGATCCTAAGCTTTTGGTTCTGGATGAGCCGACCACCGGCATCGACCCACTGTCGCGGCGTCAGTTCTGGGCGCTGATCGACGCGGTCCGAGAGGCTACACCCGACCTCTCCATACTGGTTTCGACAGCCTATATGGAAGAAGCCGAACAATTCGACTTTATCGTCGCGATGGATGCCGGGCGCGTGCTTTTCCATGGTTCTCCGGCAGAATTGAAGGGGGAAGCCAGCGATCTTGAAACGTCCTACCGGCGGCTGCAAGCGCACGGAGATCCCCTGATCGCACCAAAGAAAGCGCCCACACATCAGCGTGAGGCCGACCCGGTGATCACGGCACGTGGATTGACGCGGCGCTTTGGCGATTTCACCGCGGTCAATGACGTCGAATTCTCGATCAACCGTGGTGAGATCTTCGGCTTCCTCGGGTCGAACGGCTGCGGCAAGTCGACAACCATGAAAATGCTGACAGGTCTTTTGCCCGCAAGTGAAGGTGAGGCGCTATTATTCGGAAGGCCGGTTGAAGCGCGCGACCTGAGGATGCGTCGCGAGATTGGCTATATGAGTCAGGCATTCTCGCTTTATGGCGAGTTGACCGTTCGACAGAACCTTCAGCTTCACGCCCGCATCTTTGCGATCACGGACCGAGAGATACGTATCGATGAATTGGCAGAGCGCTTTGGCCTGATTGCACATATGGACATGCTGGCCACGGCGCTGCCACTTGGCATCAAGCAACGTCTCTCCCTGGCGGTCGCTGTAATCCACCGACCTCGCGTGCTGATCCTGGATGAACCAACTTCGGGGGTGGACCCTGAGGCGCGCGACTCGTTTTGGGCTCTGCTGATTGAGCTTTCGAGAGATGAGGATGTAACGATTTTCGTCTCGACCCATTTCATGGCCGAAGCAGAGCGCTGTGATCGGGTGTCATTCATGCATGCGGGCCGGGTTCTGGCTGAGGGAACACCGGATGCGTTGATCACCGAGGCACAGGCAGACAGTCTGGAGGAAGCGTTTGTCACGGTATTGAAGGCCGCTGACCCTCCGGCACCGGTGAAAGCACCTGAGGCTTCGGTTCATGCCCTTGATGACTGCGCTGGCGGGGGTATCAGGCGCGCACTGGCATATACGAGGCGTGAAACCATCGAGATTTTGCGCGACCGCGTGCGTTTGGCGTTTGCGTTCCTGGGCTCGGTGATCCTGATGCTGGTCTTTTGCTATGGGATTACGCTGGACATCGAAGAACTGGATTTCGCGGTACTGGATTTGTCACAGGGGCCCGAAAGCCGCGCCTACATTGCCGAGATTTCCGGATCGCGCTACTTCAACCCAACGAAGCCACTGACGAGTATCGATGAGGGCCATGAACGGCTGGCCCGAGGAGATGCCTCGCTGGTTGTCGAACTCCCACCTGATTTTGGGCGCAAGATCCGCTCTGGTGAAGCAACGGACGTGCTTGCAATTGTGGACGGCGCAATTCCATTCAAGGGCGAGACAGTGGAAGGCTATGTGGCGGGGCTCCACAATACCTTTTTGGAAGCAATGGCACGCAAAAACGGTGTGCATCCGGCCGAGATCGCCCGTATCGAGCCGCGCTTCAGATACAATCAGAGTTTTGAGAGTATTGCCGCAATGGCCCCGGCCATGCCCGCAATCCTGTTGATAATGTTGCCGGCAGTTCTGATGGCGGTCAGCGTCGCGCGTGAGAAAGAGTTGGGAACAATCACCAATTTCTATGCGACGCCAACGACGCGCCTTGAGTTTCTGATTGGCAAACAAATCCCCTATATCGCAATCGCGTTCGCCAATTTCCTGCTCTTGGCCGGAGTGACGGTCCTTGTTTTTGATGTACCGCTCAAAGGCAACCCGGTTCCCCTGGCGATTGGCGCGTTGCTGTATGTCTGGGCGACCACATCTTATGGGCTGCTCATTGCGACCATGACCTCAAGCCAGGTGGCCGCTACCTTCGCCACCGCCATCGCCTCGGTCGTACCGACCATTCAGTTCTCGGGCCTGCTGCAGCCGGTTTCAACGCTTGAAGGCGGTGCGCAGACAATCGGATCGCTCTGGCCGTCATCCTATTTCCTGCACCTGAATGTCGGTGCCTTCACCAAAGGGCTGGGCTGGGATGCGCTTGCCCCCGATCTTCTCGCCCTGGCCTGTTTCGGGCCGGTGCTGACGCTGATCGCGGCCCTTTTGCTTCGAGCGCAGGAGAAGTGAATGCAACGGTTGTCCTGCATCTTCTGGCTTGGCTTGAAAGAAATGATGAGCCTTCGACGTGACTGGGTGATGATGGCGCTGCTGGTCTGGTCATTCACGCTGGCACCCGTGATGGAGGCGACAGGGGTTTCGAACTCGGTCAACAATGCCTCCATTGCATTTGCCAATGAGGATGGCTCGCCCCTTTCACGGTCTCTTGCTACGGCGTTCTTCCCTCCGGAGTTTCAACCCGTTGTCCAGATCGCACCGGGTACCGGAGCCGAAAAGATGGATGCCGGGCATTTCCTGTTTGTGGTCGCGGTGCCACCAGGGTTCGAGAAAGATGTTCGCGCCGGGCGCACGCCGGAAATTCAGGTTCTGATTGATGCGACGGCGATGGAACAGGCCGGGATTGGCGCAAACTATATCGTCAATATCCTCAGCGCCGAGATCCGTCGCTTTGCCATTGGTGCGGACCTGGCTGAGTCATTGCCCGTCGATATCATCATGCGCAGTGCGTTCAATCCCAACCGTGATACTGTTCGTTTTGCCGGTATCGTGGCGCTCATCGGCCAGATCATGTGGCTGACCACGATACTCACCGGTGCCGCGATGATCCGCGAGCGTGAACATGGCACAATCGAACACCTGCTTGCGATGCCGCTTACCCCGTTTGACATTGCGATGGCCAAGATTTGGGCAAACGCAGCGGTGGTTCTTGTCGCGGCCGCCTTATCACTGACCTTTGTTATGCAAGGTTTCCTGGGGATCAACATCGCGGGGTCGAAGGTGTTGTTTTTAGTTGGCACCGCGCTGTTTCTTTTCACAGCAACCGCACTTGGGGTATTTCTTGCAACGATTGCGCGCTCAATGGCGCAGTTCGCGCTTTTGGTAATGCTGACAGTCCTTCCAATGCTGATGCTGTCAGGAGGAGAGACACCGATCGAGGGTCAGCCCGACTGGCTTCGGTTCGGAACATCGATCCTTCCTTCCCGCCACTATATGTCCGCCGGTCAATCCATCATCTTCAAGGGTGCTGGGTTTGAAACGGTATGGCCAGAGTTCCTATGGATGGCGTTACTGGGCGCAGTCCTTCTGGTGTCAAGCCTGATGCTTTTCAGACGCTCGTTGGCGCAATAGAGTCAGATCAGTTTGCCCCTTGGCCTGGACGTATGATTGGTAATGCGCCTTGTTACATTCGGAATACTGATACGGCCGGGATGTCCTTTTGGCGCGATACCGAGGACACTGGGTTGCGCAAGATCAAGGTAATTAGACGCGTTTTTTGCCATAATACCGCCTCCCCCCAATCGCACCAAAGGAGGAGGATCAGAAAATGCTTGAAGATAAAAATACCCCGCAACTGTTTGCTGGAACACATCCGCTCTCTGATAATTTTCGACGCGAAATGGAATCCATTATGTCGCGCTTTTTCGGGGGCGCAGCGCCATTCCTGCCACTGGAAACAGCTGCGCAACGCACGGGCTTCCCGTCGTTGGACATGACGGGTGCGATTTCGCCGGCGATTGACATCCACGAGACGGATACAGCGATAAATCTCACGGCTGAATTGCCGGGTCTCGAAGAAGACGACGTCGAAGTCGAAATCAAAGACCGCAGATTGACCCTGCGAGGCCAGAAGAATGTCACACATGATGACACGGGCGATCTGCGCGTTAGCGAGAGAAGCTATGGCAGTTTTACCCGGACAATGACGCTGCCGGATGCAGTCGATATCGAGGAGATTTCCGCTGCGTTCGACAAAGGTGTCCTGCACATCACCATGCCAAAAACCGAACCCCAGGATCCCAGCCGAAAGATCAAGGTCTCATCGAAATAGGCGCATCGACGGTATGCGCGCAATCATCGTGATCGGGGCAGCATATGGAAGCTCAACGTTCTTCTGAATGCGCACATTATTGCCAACCATGGCGGTTTCACCGCTGCGCATGGTAATGTGCCCAAAGCGCTAAGGAACTGAGATGAACCATGCGGACGCCGGACCGAAGCGACATGGACGGTGAAACGAGCGATGTCCGTGCATTCTTGGAGAGCTTGACCGGGCCATCCCGCGGAACCGTTACCTGGCTTGTCGGCAACGCTTTGTCCGCTTCTGTGGGTCCTGACCGTATCCTGAAGTTCAGGCGGAAAGAGGATGTGCCCCCGCATGACGAAGACGTGGCGACCTTTCAGTGGTCGCAAGGCGGTTACACGCTAAACGCGTTGCCCGGCCGGGATGTCTGGGTCAATGGTCAAAAAACTGCTTCGGCAGCTCTTGGGCATGGCGACATGATTGAGTTCGGTGAAGAAGGCCCCATGTCGCGCTACAGGGTGTGTGACCACTCATTCCCTGCACATCACACGGTCGAAGACATAATAAGTGACGCTTATGTGTATGCGCGCTCCAGCCGACGACCCTTCGCCAGAAAAATGTCCGGTGCGCTGCGCGACGGCGGACGTCGACTGACATCACAAACCACGGTTTTGTTCAGGGTTACCGTTATCGGAATACTTCTTCTGATCTTTGCCTTTGGCTATTTGCTCTTTCAGAACGACTGGAAGCTGGCGGACAGCCTAAAACAGGAATCCCTCAAGATCGAGGCGGTTGCTGTCATACTTTCGCAGACGCGAGAAGATGCATTGACGGCGGATGATCTGGTCGCGCTCAGAGAAGCGTTTGACAACCAGGTGATTTCCACCGAGCAGCGCCTTGGGACATTGGAAGAGCGCGCTGGCGCGTCCAGGCGGGTAATTACGGCCTCGACGCGATCCATTGCCTTTGTCCAAGGGGACTACGGATTGCGACAAACCGAAAGCGGCAAATTGCTGCGGCATGTGCTTGGCCCGGACGGGGAGAAACTAAAAACTCCATTCGGGAAACCATGGATTGAGCCAGATGCGGCAGGCGCGCCAGCAGAGTTTCAGTTCACCGGAACCGGGTTTCTGTTGCAGGGCACCTCTCTGTTGGTGACCAACCGTCATGTCGCCTTGCCCTGGACGACCGGGGATCGGGCGCAGGCCCTGAAGGCAGCAGGGCTTGAAGCCGAGATACTTAGTCTGCTGGCTTATCTGCCAGAACAATCCAAGCCAATGGAAGCGGTATTGCTTAGGGCAAGCAACACGGCCGATCTGGCGCTTCTGTCCGTTGATGCAAACCGTGTTCAAGGGCTCGGGCTTTCACTGGCACCAGACCCGCCGCGTGCAGGTGAAGAAGTTTTCCTGCTTGGATTTCCGACTGGCCTTAAGGCCTTGATCGTGCAGGCCGGGCCAGATTTTCTGAAAACGCTTGAGAGAGATGGCGCCGTCGATTTCTGGTCGATTGCCAAAAACCTTTCAGAGCAGAACAAGATCAGGCCTCTGGCCAGTCGGGGGATCGTCGCCCAGATCAGTCCCGGTGCAGTCGTTTATGACGCGGAAACCACAACTGGTGGAAGCGGCGGACCTGCCCTGAACCGAAACGGCGAGGTGGTTGCTATCAATGCCGCGATCTTACCCGAATTTGGCGGCTCGAATATTGGCGTTCCGGTGTCACACCTCAAGACACTTCTCGATGAAAGCGATTGATCCACATGTTTAATCGCGCGTCTGATAAGGCGAGTTTTGCACAAGAAAAATCACAGCCAGTGGAACGATGACGGAGATCAAGCCTACAGTAATTAGCAAGCTCCCCAAGTGGCTATAGTCAGCGACGGGGGCAACGGTACCCGTTCTGGGATCGGTAACCGCGCGGGTAACGGTGAAGATCTGGTTCAGATATTTTGTTCCAAGGCTGCTTGCCGACAATGCCATGTTGGTGAACGACGCCATTACGGCAAAAAAGGTGGCATTCAGATGTGTTGGGGCGTTGCGCGCGATCCAGGCCAACATTGGGACCATCGCGATCTGACCCAGCGGTGACTCAACGGCCGTGTCAAGAATGGCGATGAACCTTGCATCCACAACGCCACCTGTGCGCGCGGCCGTCCATTCATGCACCCCGTAGTACAAAGCAAGGTTTGGTAGGGCCAGCACTCCGGCGGCAATCGTAAGTAACACCACAACCTGCGCAATCGAACGACTTGCCATATCCGCCTTCCAAGTGTTGGTCGATCAGTGTTCATGCGTCTGTCGGACCCCGTTCTGATGACCCTGTGCTGTCGGTTTTCCTCTCAGAGAAATCCGGCACCAAAAAGCAGAGCGCTGGTCAGCACTCCAAGAATTGGCACGATAAGAGGTACTTGGAATTGTTGCCGGGTTGAGGCTGGTTTCAACTTCAGAATGATTAGCGAGACATTGACCAGAACAAACACTCCCAAAACGATCTGGGATGTGCGTTCCGCTAGTATGCCGATTGGCAAAGTTTGCGTCAGCAGAAGGATTATCGCAACTACCAACAGGGTTGCGACGACCGGTGTTTGGGTAACCTGCGGGACAGTCGCCAGTATTTTCGGCAGATGATCCCGGTCGGCAAGACCATAGATCACCCGCGACGCCATAATCATCTGGATCATGACGCCATTGACTGTTGCAACGACCGCGACTGCGGCGAACCCTTGTTTGATTACTTCGGGTGCGTCGAAGAAAACCAGCGTGAGTGGGGCGGCCGAGGTCGACAAGGTATCGATAGGAACAACGAGCAGGACCGTGATCGAGGTCGCCAGATACAAACCCGTCGCCAGAACGAGCGTCAAAAGGATAGCCTTTGGAATTGTGTGGGTTGGGTCTTTTACCTCTTCGGCGACGTTTGCCATGTCCTCAAAGCCGACAAAGGCAAAAAAAGCCAGCAGAGATGCCGCCATAATACCGCGCCAGGTACTGAGCTCGAGTCCCGGAATCATCTCACTAATTTCATGACCTTGCGGTTCCTGCACAGACATGCCCCAGCCAATCACAAAAAGAAGCCCCGCGATCTCGATGACCGTGATCACGGCTGCCACAAATACCGATTGTGTAATGCCCCAGATTGCAATCAGCCCCATGACCGACACAACGCCGATCGTAAGCAACGCGGTGCCAAGCCCCGTCAGGGTGTGAAGGTATGAGGCCGCGCCAATCGCAACAGCGGAGGCTGAAATAATCCCAGACGCAGCAACGGCAAGACCGATTAGAACCGCCATCCAGCCCCTTTGAAATCCCGCTTCAACGTATGCCGCTTCACCCGCGCTTACGGGAAAGCGTGTCGCGAGTTCGGCGTACGACAAAGCAGTCAGCGAAACGACAAGCGCTGCAACAAGAAACGAAACTGCTGCATAAGGACCCGCGACCTCGGCGGTAGCGCCAACGAGCACATAGATCCCCGCACCGACGGTGACGCCTAGCCCATAAAGCGTAAGCAACGGGGTGGTAAGCGCGCGTCGGAGTTTAGGTGTCGGTGGATCAACTGTATGCATTGGCCTCACTCCTTGATGGACAATTGCCTGCGTACCGAAGCTGTGCCGCGAACAGGCACCCCGAGCATAAACCAGGGGCTCGCCAACACTCATGCCGAGCTTCTGCTGAAACATTCATACTTTGCTATGTAATGCTTCATTTTGCATTGATCTAAATCATTAGGCCTAAGACCCGATCAGCGAGGCGGAATCAACTGCAGCGAACGTCCTTTCGTTACGGTTTTTTCCAGCTGGTACTCAAAGGCTGAATATGAGCGAGATCAATGAAGCGTTCATGCAATAGCGCGTATTCTAAACTCGAAATTCTGACTTTGGAGGAGGAACAGATGCCAGTTTGTCGCGCACTTCTTTTGTCAATATTTGCTGCAAGTGCTGCACTGGCGCAGGATATTGACCTTCAAAACGGGCACAATCTCTACAGAACCTATTGCTGGCAATGCCATGGTTTCGAAGCCTCAGGAGATGGTCCAATGGCGGAGATGTTGGCGATAAGGACGCCTGATTTGACCAGGCTTGCGGCCCAAAACGACGGCGTTTTTCCGATTGAGGCGGTGGCGCGTCAAATTGATGGTCGCGCACCATTGCTCGCGCATGGCGGAGAAATGCCCATTTTTGGACCAGCTTTGGATTCGGACCAAAAAGTTGCGCTGACCATGCCTGACGGCCAGCCGATGTTCGCAGGTGTGCCGTTGGCAAATGTGATTTTTTATCTGGAGTCTATTCAAATCGAGTAGGTTGGTACAAATGCCGCCATTAGATTGTAGAGCACCACTGCCCACGTTTGTTGACGTCGGTTGATCTACATTAAGGTTATTTTCTACGAGAATTGGTAACATTCAGCATTGGGAAGATGAGGAGGAATCTCCGATGCCTGAAGAGAAGCCAAAATCAAGTTACTCCAACCCACTTGTCGATGTTTTCAAGCAGATGCAGCCGACTACTACGGCCAATCCGTTTTTAGGCGCTCAGCTTGAGCAATTCTGGGACACGCAGGAGAAATCACTGAAAGAGACAGAGGCCTTTGCTCAACATTGGTTTGAGAGGCGTCACGAGGCTGTTCGAACCGCGCTAGAAGCTGCGCGCTCGGCGTCTGCTGCAGACCCGGCTGATCCGGCGAAAGCACTGCAATCCATAGCAGACTGGCAGAAGCATTCAGCCGAACGCCTCGTGGCTGACGCTCAGGAATGGTTCGAAACAGTTGCCCGATGTGTAGCATATGCAGCGGAAACCGAAGCCGAAGCTGTGGAAAAAACAATAGATGATGTTGCAAGCACAGCAAAGAAAGCGGGTAAGTCTTCGAAATCCGAACCGGTTTAGAGTGCCGTATCACCGCGGAGGCCGGAATGATCGTAGCTGGAGCAATCGAAGGTCACTAACATGTATAAGAACATTCTGATTCCAGTCGCGCTGGACAAAGATCACGATACACAGGCCTCTTTTGAAGCTGCTCGTTTGCTAGCGAATGCCGATGCGGAATTCACAGTGCTCCATGTGCAGGAGCCGATCCCTGCATATGTGGCATCCCAGATACCCGAGGAAGTTCTGGCAAACACGCGAAAAGAGCTTCAGGAGGGCTTACATCGGAACGCTGCAGAGCTACCGGGTGCGAAACCGCGGCTTATCTCGGGGAGCGCTGGCCGAGCGATCGTTGATTTCGCAAATGAAAATGACATCGATTGCATAGTGCTGGCCTCACACAAGCCGGGGATCGAGAACATTTTTATTGGGTCGACTGCGAACCGGGTCGTTCACCACGCCAATTGTTCTGTCCACGTGGTCCGCTGAACCGGTTTCTGGTAGGTGCCGCACATCGATTATGCGGTCGGTTATTCGATATTGCAGACCTTGGCGCAAACGCGGTGAATTTACCCTTTGTCCCGCGACTCGTTCCTTGCCTGGCGAAATCTTGCTGCACCCGACACGAATGGCGGCTGTAACACTGCATTGCCGCGCTAAAGATGATGCCTGCGCGGCAAAATCCGTGCTGCGAGCGCTCGCAGCGCGAAAAACGAATTCACAGGAAGGGCGCTCTCCAGCCGTTCTCTGCGGCGTGCGTGAACGGCTGGGTTAGTGTTGTCAGATGTCGAACGAACTAACCGCTGTTCCTTGCGATGATGAAAGCAGTCGAACCCGTTTCGGGACGCCACTTTTGTTCAATTTCGAACCCATGAGCTTGCACACGCTCGACAAGGATTTCTTGCGTCAGGACGCGGATCTTGGGCAATAGGCCGATGGTCCCGAGAGCTGGTATGACGAACTTCTCGAGACCTTCCAGGCAGACCGTCGAGCTGAAGAACAGACCACCTTCTTTCAAGGAACTGCGAACGCGATCCAGTGTCGCGTCAAGGTCCAGGACAAGGTGTAAGATCGACATAGCCAACACGGCATCATATTGTTGACCGCTCACTGGGATAGGCCAGCAATCAAATGCGCTGACTTCAAAGTTGACGTTCTTGATGCCCTGCACTTTGGCCTTTTCCTGGGCGATTGAGATCATTTCGGAGGAATAGTCGATGGCGTCGATATGGGCGACTTTTGGGGCGTGAATGAGCGCCGTCGTACCTGTGCCACAACCGAATTCTAGGACGCGGTCTTGGGGGGACAGGTGTCTCGAAGTAATGTTCAGTTTGTACTCATACGCGGCTTGGTTTTGAACCGGACGGCGGGCATAGGAGCGCGCCATCAGATTCCAGAACCGAGGAGGGTTGATGAACATATCTATTCCTTTGGTAAGGTGCAGCAGGCGCGATGATTTAGCTGGCGTCTTGGATGTCGAAGACTTTTTCGAGGGGCTCGCCGAACACACGAGAAATCAAGATGGCCAGCTCGAGCGTTGGTGAATATTTGGCGTTTTCGATGGCAACGATGGTTTGTCGGGTGACTCCAACCTTTTCGGCGAGTTCCTTTTGCGTCATTTCATCAGCGTCAAAGCGTAGACGTCTAATGTTGTTGGTGATCCTGAGCTTGCCCATGGATCAATACCCCCGCCGATAGCTAGCAAATTTGACAATATCTGCTGACAGGGATCCGAAAGCCATTCCGAAATAGATGATGTTGAAGCCGGTGAGCGCTGATGCGTTGAGAGCCATCGCGACGACGGCTGAGACAAAACCCGCACCCGCGAAGATAATGATGGCGTAGCTGCCACGGCGCTCGAACATCTTGTCACGTTCATCAACGACGAAGCTGGGTTTGGGTTCGTGTGTAACAATCGCAAATCCAATGTTGAACAGTATGGTGCCGATGATGGTGGCAAAGACGCCCAGGGGGATCAGCCAGATCACCATGCGGGCCCAGTTGTTCACTGCGCCTGGACCATCAAACAATCCAGAGGCATTCATATCCAGAAGCCGTGAAACAACAAATGCACTAACGGCGAGGTTCACGAAGATCGAGACGACGGTATTGCGATCTTGGTAGGTCATTTCTGAAATCCCTTTTGGACAGGACACTTCTGGTGAGTCGATTATTGTTTACGCCTTGTATGAAATATTATACACAGAGTCAAAAATAATATACCTATACATCGAAGCGCAGTCGCAGCTCGTGCTCGATGATGGGCATCTACGCCTTCAACTGGAGTGCTGCGCGTTTCCGACTGGGCTCGACGGTTGTGTCGCCAACTTCTCCACCGCCATGTCTTTTGCGGACCGGCTTTTTCTTTTGGCTACTGTGCGCTGCGCATCAAACGCCGCCTGAAGTTCCTGATCTTTTTCCGAAACCTCTTTCACCGGGGCAGGGGCCGGTTTCGCATCAGCCAGCACCTTTGCCGTGTCCCTGGCTTGCTCTACAGCCAGATCGAGGTGTGTGCCTTTGATCTTCGGACTTTCGCCACCCAAGAACTGCATGAAATAGGGATCTTCAAAGTACCTGATCTTGTTTGCAATCACCGGCATCTTACCCTCGCGGATCAGCACAACCTCACTTTCAGGCAGTCGGCCAACGTGTTCCGGCCTGAGCAGACGAATGCCTTCTTCACGCTCTGATATGCTGCCCATTTCCATTTTACCCAGCGCCCGTGACTTTGATTTGCTCATGACGGTTTTGTCACCGATGGACCTGGACACATGTTCACGCACCTCAGAGTCTTCGGAGGCCGCAAACATCTGCGTTCCGGCGTTTGCCAGCATCGCCCGGACGCCCTCGTGCCCATAAATGTCCTGCAGGCGCGACAGCGTTTGCGAAATCACGATGATCCGACCGCCGAACGATCGCATGGTGTCATATGCTTCAACGACGCGCTCAAGGTGGCCGAGACGCTGAAACTCATCGAGCAGCATCAAAACCTTGAACGGCTCATCTGGGCCCGGTTCGTGGGTTTCGATTGTGTTCACCAGATCGAGGAAGAACAGGCGAATGAGTGTCCGGAATTCTTTGACCTTTTTCCCCGGCACAGAAAAGTAGATCGAGGTGGGGCGCCGACGCAGATCTTCAAAGTTGATGTCATTGCCCTGCGTCGCCCTTGCCACAGACGGGTTGCGCCAGAGCTGAAGGCCGGAGTTGTTCATAACCGAAATCGTTGACCGGAGGATTTTGGATTCTTCGGCTGCGAGATTCAGGAACTCATCTGCTGCCCGGGCATAGCCTACTTCTTCGGCCATCTTTTCATAATCCTTTTGCTTGGTCGTTTTGACCAGGCGCAGGATCTCGGAAATGTACGGACGGTTCCGCTTGATTGCCAACATTGCCATTGCGCAGAACATGCCTTCGACGCCGCCCAAAAAACCCTGAGCGGACGAGCTGGGCGTGTCGAACATCTGCGTTGCGACCTGAATTACTTCTTCCCAACGCCGATCCAGATTGTCTGCGCGAGCTGCGCGCCTCAGCGGGTTATAGCTGTGGCTTTTTTCTGGGTTCTCAGGGTCGAAAACAAAGACCTCATCCCCCATTGTTGCCCGCCGTGCGCCGGTCGCTTGGAATATCTCGCCTTTGATGTCCAGAACAACGCAGGAGCCGTTGAAACGCAGAATGTCGGGGATCACAAAGCCGCTTGTTTTACCCGAGCCAGACGGAGCAATGAACATCGCATGTGGTTTCTGTACGCTTGGACCGGGCTTATAGAAAATCGCGTTTTTCTCTTTTGGTGGCCCGAATTTGGCAAAGACGATTTCACTGTCCAGTTTTGATTTCAGCTTCAGAGGTGCCGCGTATCCTTCTGTGACGAGCTGAGGCGCTTTCGCAAAAACCGCATCCCCGTATTTGGTCGAGGGGCCGCGCAAAGCAGCGGCCACAAACGCAAAGGTCAGAACGCAGACGGCCACAACAGCCACAAGCCCGATGACCTGTTGTTCTTCTGCAGGCCGTGCCATGAGCTTTTCCGGGATTGCCCAGATGTGCAGCCCCCGGAATCCTTTCGTGTTGAGGTATTCGATGTCCAGGCCGACCACCAACACCGCACAGGCTGAAGTAGCGATAAAGCCCATTGTGCCGGCTATCGCTACCTTCTTGCCTTTTGGGAGATCCTGAAACTCAGCCATCCGTCAGCTCACGCTTGAAAAAGCACACAAGGCCAAATTCAGCGCGGGCGACACCGACCATTCCCCAACCTTCATTCCCCAGCTTTGCGAACTTTACTTTCGCGTCGTCATGCTCCGAAAAGGGCACGTCTCGATACTCAAATTTCTTCATCTTTTGACTCCTTCAGATAAGTTGGTCAGCGGTCATCAGGGGCCGGAAAATCACGCCGTTGACCTTCCGCTCGTCTCCGATTTTCTTCATGTGAACGATCATGTGAATGGTGGCTCTGATGTCATCAACCACCTCTGACTTTTGGACAGTCGGAGATCCGCGCCGCACCATTTTGCTCATGCGCCCAATGGCATCAACGGGCGAGTTTGCGTGCATGGTGCAGACAGATCCATCGTGGCCGGTGTTCACCAGCTCCAAGAACATATTCGCGTCGTCGCCCCGGATTTCCCCGCAAACCAGCCGATCAGGCCGGAGGCGAAGCGCAGATTCAAGCAGTTTCGTCGGGGATCGAGGCCCATTTTCTTCGGAACGATCAGCAAGCAAGTCAACCGAGTTTGGTTGCTCGATGTCCAGCTCTGCCACTTCCTCAATCGTCACGATCCGTTCGCCTGGATCGACGCGCTTCAACATTGCATTCAAAACAGTGGTTTTGCCCGACGATGTACCGCCCGCAATAATCACGTTCCATTTGCTCTGCATCGAAAGGTCGGCCAGCTCGTCAAAGCTCATTGTGCCCGCTGCTAGAGCAGCCCGAGCATTTTCAAGCGCGCTGTGATCGTTGCTTTCAGCTAGTGCGCCCTCTTTGCTAGCAAAGCTGAAAGCGCCCAGGTCAACGCTTTTCACGCGGAGCAGACGGATCGCCACGGAACCCACGCCGGTTGTCGCAGGTGGAATTGATCCTCCCCCACAGAATTGGTCCGCCCCTATAGTTAGGATGCGGAGAATCAAAGATGGGAAACAAGCGACACAAGCCGGAAGAGATTGTCACGAAGTTACGGCAGGTTGAGGTGCTGTGCGGCCAAGGGATGCCACGTGTTGATGCTATCCGCCAGGTGCAGATAACCGAGCAGACGTTTTACCGCTGGCGCAAGCAATATGGCGGCATGGGAACCGACCAACTGAAAGAACTAAAGCGCCTTCAAAAGGAGAATGACCGATTGCGCCGGGCGGTATCGGATCTGACTTTGGACAAGCTGATCCTGTCTGAGGCTGCACGGGGAAACTACTGAGCCCGTCACGTCGCCGGGCTTGCATTGATCACATTCGCAACGAGATGCGGGTGTCTGAACGGCGGGTCTGCCGTGTTCTGGGTCAGCACCGTTCCACGCAGAGGCGGTTGCCAGTTGGACGTGCTGACGAAGACCGCCTGGTGTCTGACATGATCGAGCTGACGCGCCAATATGGTCGATACGGGTATCGCCGGATTGCCGCAATGCTGCGGGATGCGGGCTGGTTGGTGAACGACAAGCGTGTCGAACGTCTATGGCGACGTGAAGGGCTTAAAGTGCCAATGAAACAGCCGAAGAAAGGGCGGCTCTGGCTGAACGACGGCTCGTGTGTTCGGCTGCGGCCGGAGTATCGTGACCACGTCTGGTCCTACGACTTCGTGCACCACCGGACGGATGACGGGAATGCGTTCCGGACTCTGAATGTCCTGGATGAATACAGCCGGGAATGCCTGGCGATCCGGGTGAAGCGGAAGCTGAACTCGACCGAGGTTATAGACGCACTAACGGACCTGTTTACCCTGCGAGGCGTGCCTGCCTACATCCGATCAGACAATGGCCCTGAGTTCATTCTCAGGCCGTCCAAGATTGGATTGCAGCGGCCGGTGCCAGGACTGCCTACATTGAGCCGGGATCACCTTGGGAGAACGGATACTGCGAGAGCTTCAACGCCCGGTTCAGAGATGAACTGCTGAATGGCGAGGTATTCTACAGCTTGCGGGAGGCACAAATCCTGATCGAACAATGGAGGAAACACTACAACACCAAACGCCCTCACAGTGCTCTGGGCTACCGCCCACCGGCCCCGAAAACCATCGTCCCAATGGAAACCAGGCCCATCATGCACTAACATTCAAACTGGACCACTTAGGTGGGGCTGATCATCATCGTAGCGTGGAAACACTCGAGAAGACGTGAATTCAGTTGCATGTGTCGAGCCCAACCATGTAATCTCGTTAGTTATTTGAGCGCCCACAAGCATGGCACCGCTTTGGTAGACTAATCAGATCCTAGAAAAGCAACTAAACCGCTCAAGACCAGTTGCAACCACGGAGAGAACGATGCCTGCGTAAGATGCTTACGTCAATGTCAGCTTCGTAATGCGCTGTAGTCGTGCCATAATAATGCAGCATCCGCGAACTGAGCTCAGAGCCGACCTCGGATGGTCGTAAGATTCTTACGATGGGTTCTGATGCTGTCACATTGGCAGATTGACGGAAATTAGTTTGATCTCCGATGATTTGAATAACGAATGGTTAAAGAAAACGAGGCATTACTTGAGTTAAGTATTAACATACCTCTGATCATAGGATTCTGCTTGGTTGCAACAAACTGCTGAACGATTGAACCCAATTTTCACAATCGCTACGGTTGGGCATAGGTCGAACACCAACAACTTCCGGGCTTTGAAGCTCGCGGTGACACTAGGCTGGCGAGAAATCGCGGAACTCCTAGCGGTTTTAACGGTTGCGTCGCAAAAACCCTGATGACGGACACTGCTACTCTTACAGTAGTTCCTGTTCAGGTAGCCAAATACTGCGTTCACTTTCACTGAAACTATCGAACGAGAAATTCCAACTTGCACCTGGCCACAATAGCTCAAGTTGTCTTTTGGCTGGTCGGTAGGCGGCAGTGTAGAGTGTACCGAACCCCGACTTAAATGCAGTTGAATAAAGCGGAGGACGCAGAAAAGCATCAATGAAGCGCTGTTCGCTCTCCGGGTGATGATTGAGGCGGTTTAAAAGAAACCTCTCTCGCTCAACAGTCGCGGTAAACCGGGCGTGCTGTGACCATTCAACATGGCCCTGATGGTTCGTGGCCACGGGCAGGTCCGAGATCTGCGGGTGCCGGTCGGGCGCAACGTAGACCGTGCTGTGATTGTATTTCGCATCCAGAACGGTGACGTTATAGCTCATGTGGCAGGGGATACGGCACAGGCAGTCCACCGCCTCTACCGTGGTTTGGCAGGTCTGCAGCACATAGCGCAGGATCAGCGGCACGCCGAACCCGTCGCCCACCTCGGGGCGTCCGCCGAAGGTCAGCGAGACGGTCAGACCAGCATCGTTGATCCCATCAAGCAGGCCCAGAACTCCGTCGCTCATCCCGATCACACCGCGCCTGTCCCATCGGGTTTTCAACAAGGCGGCGTCAAATGTTCTTGGGTGATAGTCATAGTTGCGTACTAATATTGGTGTCTTGCCGCGCCAGATCGCTTGACTGCAACCAGACAGGTATTTGGGTGGGCAGTAAAAGCTGAGGAACCGTGCCTGGCTGTCGCTGCCACCCACAAGTTCAACCACCTGCTCATACAGAGGTAGAATCTCAGGCATATGACGTTCCAACGCGCGCAGACACTCGCGATAGGTCGGGCGGGCCGAATACCCCTCTTGCGCCCACCATTTGCGGTAGGCGGGCCAGTATTCGGCAAACAGCTCGGCCAGCTTTGGACCGGGCTGTTCCTCGTCAATTGAGCGAAAAACAAGCGCCATGGGGCTTTCTACATAATTTTGAACGCAGGGTCTTCCATCGGCTGCGCCGCAGGCAGCGGTTCCGCCGCGTAAGCCGACTTGATGCCGTGAATCCACTTTTTCGATTTGTCGGTCAGTTTGAAGCCTTTAGTCATCGATCGACCGCGCGTCACCAGAATGCCCAGATCGGCGCCCTCATAGCGATAATCGCCGACATTCGAGATACGCAGGAAAAACGCCTCATTCTCACCCACCGCGCGGCGGTGATAATCGAACCGGTCAAACACTACGCGGCCATCTTCCAGCATCTTGTAGATGCCCGATTGCGGGGCCTGGGTGATGCGATCCACGCTATCATCGGTGTGCTTGATCACCATCTGCGACCAACTGTCGATCATGTCCGGGTCAGCCCAACGGGCATTGAGTTCCTCAACATCCAGCTTGAAGGGTTTCTTGCTGAACTCCAGCAAGTGAAACAAAAACAGTGGCGCATCCGCATGAGCAAAGGCCGCATGGTTGGTCATCGAACTGGCCCCGGTGATGCGCGGGTTCAGCTCGCCCAGCCATAGCTCGTCAGTTTTTTTGTCGATCAGGAAATCGAGTTCGAAGTAACCGCGATAGCCGGACTTGCGTAGCTCTTCCCCGAATTGGAATGTCAGTTGCCGCGCCTGTTCGCGGGCTTTGGGTGGGAACGCAGTTGAGAAGATTTCATTGCCACACCAACCACCGCGATAGGGGGTCAGTTCATTAAAGCCCACAAGTTCGGTCATCAGCGGACCAACGATGGTGCCTTCAGATGTGGCACAGGCTTCGATCGCCGCGCCGCGACAATCGATCCGTTTCATGATCTTGATTTCGCCTTCGCCAATGATCTCATCTTTGTGTTTGTTGAAATCACCCTCTGACTTGATGAAAAACGTTGTGTGGCCACTGTCGCCGAAGGCGGATTGCAGCACCAGATCATGGCCCAGCCCGGCCTTGTCGCAGATCTTTTGCAGATGATCATAGCTTTTGACGACGCTCAGAGTATTTGGCACGGACGGTACGCCCGCCTTGTTGCCGATGCGCACGGTCTCGATCTTGTTGTCGCATTTGGTGCGCAGCTTGGCTTTGGGAAACCAGAGCTGACCACCCAGATCTTTGACCAGTTTCTCGGTGGTCTCATCGAACATCAGGAAGACAAACTTCGGTTTCCCGCCGCGCCGTTTGATCAGGTCGATGACTTCTTTGTGCTGCAACAGATAGTTGTTAATGTCTTCGATCGACTGGAACTCGTCATGCGGCATTTCTGAAGGCACGAACACGTTCGGATGTCGACCATCAAAGCAATCCATGTAGCAGATATAGGTGAAATTCATCACCCATTCGTCCAACCCCAACAGGTTGAAATTGGTCGCCGACACGAAATAGACCGGATCCTTGTTGGTGTGGAAGTACCGGCGGATTTCCGAGATGTTCTTGAGCACCTTCTTTGGCATGTTTGTTGTCCTCCCTGGCCCCTTAGGGGTTCTTGACTGATTTCAAAGCGTCTTCGGTAAAAATGCGCAGGCCAAGATCAGCGCGGAATCCGTGGATTTCCGAGACGTCCAGCGCTTGCATGAATCTTAGAATCTCTGGGCTTATGACCTGCCCCGGCACCAATATGGGAAAGCCGGGCGGATAGGGGATGACGAAGGTGGCAGAGACAAGTTCTTCGCCCGCTTCCAATCTGTCCAACATGCCCTTGTCCGGCTCGACATAGTCACAGTTATCCTCGTCATACGACAGGAAGAAGGCCCTGCGAATGTTGCCCGCTTCGGTGCCTTTTTCACAGCGGAACGCATCGTGGAACCTGCTGAAATCGGGCAGCGGCGGAACATTTTCAACCAGATTTTTGACACGCTTGTCAAAGGCCAGTTTTTCCATCCTGGATGCATCATCCATAAGATCGTCCAGCTCTTTGGCGATCTCAACCAGAACCTCAATCAAATACGCAACGGAACTGCGCGTTGTGCCGATATTGGTCATGAACAGCACAGTGTTGCGCGAGGTCTTGTTGATTTGGATGCCGTACTTGTCCATCAGTATCTTTGTCTTGAACGTGTCGCCGTCCCATCCGGTGGCACCCACATGCAGCGTGATACGGGTGGCATCCAACACGAACTCGTCACGTGACCAGGAATCCCAGACATCTGCCCAGCCCTGATCGGGGTCGAAATAGCTCTTCATCCCACTTTCACGATATTCCTCGGGAATCATGTCGCCTGCAGTTACCAGTTTGAAATATTTCTTCAGCAGCGGATGTGTCGACACCGCCCTTCGGATTGCCATGGCGCTTTCCACCTGCCGCTGGACAAATTCAAAGCCCTCAAGCTCAACCTGTCTGCGCCCGACATCGAGAGAGGCGATGATCTGATAGTTCGGCGAAGTGGACGTATGTGTCATGTAAGCTTCGTGGAACGCCTCTTCGACCGCTCCCTTAAAGCGCTGATCGTTGACGTGAATCATTGATCCCTGACGCAGAGACGTCAGCGTCTTATGGGTGGATTGCGTGGCGTAAACCCGTACCCGTGCATTGGGCGGCGCGATAAGACGAGTGTTAAGCCAAACATCGTCATCGGCGCCTTCCAGTATTGCCTGTTGGGCGTTATAGGCCTCGGCATGTTCCGGTGTCCGGAACTCTTCACGCAGGATATTGGCCGACCGCATCGCAGTACGCACCCGCGAATTGGGGGCGAACCTTGCATAGGCAAACCATGCTTCGTCCCACAGGAACACGAGGTCTTTCTTGATCGCCAAACATTCCTGCATCACCCGCTGGACGTTATAGACAATGCCGTCAAAGGTGCAGTTAGTCAGCAGCACCATCCGAACTCGGTCCAGCTTACCCTCAGCCCTCAGGGCCAAAAGCTTATGCTTGATTTCGCGGATCGGAACCGCGCCGTACATCGAGTATTCGTGCAGCGGATAGCTGTCCATATAGACCACGCTCGCACCAGCCAGAACCATGCCGTAATGATGCGATTTATGGCAATCGCGGTCGACCAGCACGATGTCTCCGGGCTTCACCAATGCCTGCACAACAATCTTGTTGCAGGTTGAGGTGCCGTTAGTGGCAAAGAACGTCTGTTTGGAACCGAAAGCGCGGGCGGCGGCTTCCTGCGCCTCTTTGATCGGACCACGTGGCTCCAGCAGTGAATCCAGACCACCGGACGTGGCGGAGGTTTCGGCCATGAAGATGTTCGAGCCGTAAAACGCCCCCATATCCTGAATCCAATGACTGCGGCTGATCGATTTACCACGGCTGATCGGCATTGCATGAAACACGCCCGTCGGCTGCTTGGAGTATTCCTTTAGTGCGGTGAAGAACGGTGTTTTATAGCGACGCTGCACACCCCGCAGGATGTTGAGATGCAGCTCCAGAAAATCTTCCTGATTGTAGAACACGCGCCGGCACAGGCCCAGGTCAAGCACGGCGATGTCTTCGGCAG
Organism: Ruegeria meonggei; assembly: GCF_900172215.1. Classification (GTDB taxonomy): domain Bacteria; phylum Pseudomonadota; class Alphaproteobacteria; order Rhodobacterales; family Rhodobacteraceae; genus Ruegeria; species Ruegeria meonggei. Next base: position 42,160 of record NZ_FWFP01000018.1, on the reverse strand, counting down.
ACCGGTCGGTGATCAGATAGGCATCCAGTTCCGGGCGTAACATCCCGATACGGCGGCAGGTTTCGGGCCCGTATTCCGATGGTGTCAACTCCTCGAGGTCGGCCCCTTCGCCATAGAGGCTCATGTAGCGGCCAAGAACATTGGTTTCGTTCTTGGACTTCAGCCCCAAACCCGGGCGGACGATGACAGCCTGCACATTCTGATTGAACAGAACCCCGATCAACGCATCTTCGACACTGGGCACAACGACAGTCTCATAGATGAACGGGTCTTCGCTGCGGCGCATGCGTTGCAGGCTGGTTTGTAAGAATTTTTCCTGCTGCTCGTTGACATTGTCGACGATCATCACCTCGAAATACGGCCGCCCCAATGCGCGGGCTTCGTGGGTTTGGGTCGACTCGTCTTCGAATTCGTCGCCTTCAGTCTCATCCGCGATCAGTGGAATCGAACGACGGCGATAGGCTCCGGAGGTCAACGCGCGCGCCACCCGGCGCACTGCGGTTGAGAAATCGGTGAAATTGCCATGCTCAAGCAACCGGCGCAGGTAATCAAAGGCGGATCCACCGGGAAAGGCGAAATACATCTCGATCGGCGCCAGCGCCTGCATCAGTTGCAGGGCGCGTACACGATGTTTTTCGTCACCGTCGCGGTCCAGAGATTCAGCGGTTTCCCGTAGCGCGCTCCACCTATCCGCCCTCAATTGTGAGGCGCTGTAGTAGTCTGAAATTGTTGGGAGCTTTTCGCTATCGGAAATGCCGTGCATGAAATCCTGTCCTTTCTGCTGATACCGAAAAGCTGCCCGATATCAGTCTGTGCCTGAGCGCCCCTCGTAGAGATACAGATTATCGGGCTTTTTCGCGGCGTCTTCGCTGTATCCCAGTGCTGTTCTGGGGTCGGTCGCGGCGACACCTGCCGCGTCGCCCTTTTGCGGTATGCGCAGCGGGCCGAGGGTGTGCAGATAAGCATCCGCCCCGCTGTTACGGTCATATACGGGGAAATCAGCCTCTCGATCTCGGAAGCTTTTGAGCACCTGCCCCAGACCTTTCAATCCAACCTCGCGCTGGCGGCGAACCTGATCCAGATCGATCTCAATCGGGAAAATATCCTCCTGCCCTGCGGATTGGTGCAGAACGGTGGCTGACGGATCAACCACCAGCGAGCGACCCACGCCACCCGCAGCCAGCCCGTTCACGTCGAACACGTAACACTGGAACTGCGCGGCAGTTGCCTTGGCAATCGACAATTCGGCCTCTCGGTCGGTCGTGCCAGTCAGAACAGGGTGCAGCAGAACCTCGACCCCTTGCGAGGTCAAGTGGCGGGTAGTTTCGGGGAACCAGATGTCATAGCAGATCGACAGACCAAACCGGCCTACATCCGGCACGTCAAAGATGCAGAACTCGGTGCCCGAGGCGATGTTCTGCTCATAGGGTTTGAACGGAAACATCTTAGAATATTTCGAGACGATTTCACCATCCGGGTTGATCACTACTGAGGTGTTGAAAACGCGCCCGTCCTCGCGCTTTTCGAACATCGAGCCGGGGATCAGCCAAATTCCGTAGCGCCGTGCCGCATCCTGAAAGCGTGACAGATCATCATTGGGAAACGGCTGGGCAAACCGATCAAGTGGACCATAAGGTGCCAGCTCACTGAACAAAGCCATTTGGGTCCAGGGGAACCGTGCCATCATCACGTCGATGCGATGCAGCATCGCATCGACGTTCGAGTGCATCGCGCCCACATGCATCTGGATTCCGGTTATCGCAAAAGGGGTCATTTTTTGTTTCTTCTCATTTTGTTGCCGATTGCGACCGCCGTTTTGATCCGGCGTTCTTCATCGGAGCATAAAACCGTGTGGTCACGCAAGCCTGCTGCCCTCAGGCCATGGTTATTCAGGAATTCAACCTTCATAGAGCCGCTTCCTCGGTCGCATCTTCGGTCAGCGGTTCGACAAAATCGATGTCATTACGCACCCAGAAGAAGCGGAAGCCGCAACTGCGCAACCATTTTTCAATCCGGTCCAGGCTGGACCATTCGCGCCGCAGCCCGCGCGTGGATTCAACTAGCGCCCACTGGCCATCTACAAAAAAGTAGACCGTCCAAGTGTTGGGGTGCGCCGACTGGTTGGCAAAGCCACCGCTGACCACCTCGCGCGCGGTGCGAACCGCAACCGGATAATCTCCGATCCGGTTCTCGGCGGTCAGAATAGCCAGATCGTTCTGGCGGATTGTGAAAGTGGGAAGGGGTGCGTCGTTCATGATTTTCCTGTTAATGAACACACCCATTCCGGCACCTCACGATCCGTCTGCCGTTCAACCTCTGACGGATCACGCGGCCTCGGTCTGCTCTGTCGTCTCAACCGCCACGGCTATGGCTTCGTCCTCCTGACCCTGAAACGTTCGAAACAGCACTTTGCGACGCTCGCTGATATCTTCGGACTTGAGGTTCTCAATGCGCGTTGCCAGCGTCCAGATATGTCCGAACGGGTCGGCAACAGTGGCACAACGCTCGCCCCAATAGGTGTCGTTTGCTTCGGCAATCAGGTTTGCGCCGTTTTCCAATGCAGTCGACAGGACAGCATCGATATCCTCGACATACATATGCTGACTAACTGGCGTGATGGCACCCGAAACAATGGGACCATGCGTGCCCCATCCGGTTGACACAAAAAGCATCGAGTTGCCGATCTTGATGGCTGCAAAGCCGGGGGCCTCATCGGCGTCACAGGCCTGAACCTTTGCGTCAAAGGCGTTTTCATAGAATTTCAGAGCCGCAGGAACATCCGCAACGGCAAGCGATACCGTGCAGGTGCGATAACCGCGCGGCAGGGTGGCAGGCTTCTTTTTCATATTCGAAATCTCCGAATAGGGCGGGGGTCGCCCGATGGAATATGCGGGGAAATTCCCGCATTATGCACTATACTGTGGATCAAGTTGCCATATTTTTCAACACTATGATGCATAGTGCTGACGAATCAGTCAGTGAATCCTCAGAAAGTCAGCGGCGTGAAGCCAAGTATGCGCATAGTTGACGCCCATAACTCTTGTTGATATTTTAGGCGCATGCGGAGATCTATCGAATGAATGCCCAATCACGAAAACCAACTAATCTGTCGCTCGACAGTGTCTTACTTTCTGAAGCCAAGGAGCTGAAAGTAAACCTATCGCGCGCGGCCGAAGACGGGGTACGTGTAGCCGTTGCTGCTGCAAAGGCAGAGCAATGGAAAAGTGAAAATGCTGCAGCTCTGAGAAGCTCCAATTCTTATGTGGAACGACATGGGCTGCCACTGGAAAGCTTCAGACAGTTCTAATGCCAAAATACGATGTTTTTCCCAACCCTTCTGGTGATGGATTCCTTCTGGATGTTCAAACTGATCTTCTGAGTGATTTGAACACGCGTGTTGTTGTGCCGCTTTTGCCGAAAACGAAAGCTCCAAAACCTGCGACCCGGCTCAACCCAGTATTCGAGATCAATGGTGAACATGTCGTCATGGCCACCCACTTTTTAGCGGCCGTGCCTGTTGGAATTCTCAAGTCTCAAGTTTGTGATCTCAAAGACGAGTTTGAACAGATCACAGTCGCCGTAGATATGCTCATGCAGGGATTCTGATAGAAGTAAGAGGCGCCGCCCCGGCAGCAGTTGGCACAGGCCCACGTCAACAACTTGGCGAGGTTTTGATGGAATGGACATCCCCATGACCTTGTGGTTTGAGTGTCAAGATAAAAAAGTCAAAGGTAGAAGCTAAAAAAGTCAATTGGTTCCAAGTCGACGGCGAAAATTGGCACATTTTCCTTTATTGACTGGTGTTCAATTTAAATCGAGTTCGTTACTTAGGTCACCACAAGTTAGCTAGGCAGAAATCAGTCCCGTGTTCGACCTCCCCGCGCAGCGCGCTCACCTCTCCGAAAAGTATGATCTGACCCCATCGCCCGAGCTGGCCGCCAGCATGACCGATATCTATGATCGGATGTCGCGTGTGGTATCGCCCGTCGATTGGGCAATCTATGCGCCATATGTAAAGGCAATCATTGATCTAAAAGCCGAGCGTAATGCAGTGATCTTGGGTCACAACTACATGACGCCAGAGATATACCATGGCATTTCCGATTTTGGCGGGGATAGCCTGCAGCTTGCCATCAGGGCGACCGAGGTCGAGGCAGATGTTATCGTGCAGTGTGGCGTGCATTTCATGGCCGAGACGTCCAAAATTCTTAGCCCAACCAAAACAGTGCTGATGCCAGATATGGAGGCGGGGTGTTCGCTGGCAGAATCGATTACTGCGGAAGGTATCGAGGAAATGCGCACGCGGTATCCCGGGGCTCCGGTTGTGTCTTATGTAAACACCACCGCAGAAGTCAAAGCGGCGTCGGACATCTGCTGTACGTCATCCAACGCAGCGCAGATCGTTGCGGCCCAGGACAGCCACACCGTGATCATGACCCCCGACCAATACCTGGCGCAGAACGTTGCGCGCGATGTGCCCCAAAAGAATGTTGTCTGGTGGGAAGGATCCTGCATCGTCCACGAACAATATAGCGCCAGCGATCTGCGTGATTTTCGCGAATGGAACCCCGGGACACGCCTGATTGCGCATCCGGAATGCCCGCCGGACGTTGTGGCGGAATCCGATTTTTCCGGATCAACCAGCGGCATAATCAAATACGTTACCGACGAAAAACCCGAAAAGGCGTTGCTCATTACTGAATGTTCAATGGCATCGAACATTGCCGATGAACTGCCCGAGGTCGAGTTCGTCGGACCCTGCAACATGTGCCCGTACATGAAGAAAATTACCCTGGAAAAGGTGCTCTTTGCACTCGACACCATGACCGGTCAGGTTGAGGTTGACGCCGACGTTGCAGTCAAAGCACGGCAGTCCGTACATCGTATGATAGACCTGTCGCGGCAATTGGGTATCTGATCGTCCCAATGCAACGGTTAGCCACAAATCGCGTGGTCATCATTGGTGCAGGTTTGGCCGCTGTTTATGCGGCGTTGAAACTGGCGCCGCGACCGGTTGTCATGATCTCACCGGAACCTTTGGGAACCGGGACCAGTTCAGCTTGGGCCCAGGGCGGTGTGGCCGCTGCGATGGCACCAACCGACAGTGCTCAGGCTCATGCGGATGATACGATGCGGGCTGGGTCCGGGTCTGTTTTGCGTGAAGTGGCTGAATTTGTGACCCGTTCGGCGCGCGAGCATGTACTGGACCTGTCAGATCTTGGCACCGGCTTTGATCGCAGGGCTGACGGAAGCTTTGTTCAATCGCGCGAGGCCGCCCATTCCGCTGCCCGTGTGGTGCGGGTCAAGGGCGATCAGGCCGGGGCTGAAATCATGCGGGCGATGATTGCGGAATTGCGCCGGACGTCTTCTGTTCAGGTGGTCGAAGCTGCGCAGGCTGTTGCATTGGAAAGTGACGGCGCTCAAGTCACCGGAGTTTTCCTGACCAGCATCGACGCGCCTGATGCGCAGCCGGTTTTGTTACGGGGAAGCGCGCATGTTCTGGCTACGGGTGGCTCATCGGGCCTGTATGAGCAGACCACCAACCCTGCGCATATCCGGGGGCAAGGGATCGGGATGGCGGCCCGTGCCGGCGCGCGTATCGCCGATGCGGAGTTCGTGCAGTTTCATCCCACAGCGATCGACGTGGGAGAAGATCCGACGCCTTTGGCAACCGAAGCGCTGCGCGGGGAAGGAGCAGCCTTGATCGACAAGACTGGCCATCGGTTCATGGCCGATATTCATCCCGATGGTGAACTGGCTCCTCGCGACATCGTCGCCCGCGCCGTCTATCTGCACACGCAATCTGGCCTACGCCCTGCGCTCGATACACGTGCGGCTATCGGTGCCGAAATTGCGACCTTGTTCCCCTCTGTAACCGACGCCTGCACCCGCAACGGCGTCAATCCGGTTTCCGAGACCATCCCGATAACGGCATCGGCGCATTACCATATGGGCGGAGTGGTGACGGATATGACGGGCCGCAGCTCATTGGCCGGGCTTTGGGTTTGTGGTGAGGCTGCCTGCACCGGCTTGCATGGTGCCAACCGTCTGGCCTCAAACGGACTGCTTGAGGCTCTGGTCTTTGCGCGTGCCTGCGCTCGGGATATTGCAGAGGTTGTACCTGCGGAAAATACACCGTCAGTCGATATCCGTTTCGCCCTTGGTATGAACAATACACATGAACAGACCGTGTCCGCCTTGCGCCGAACCATGACCTCACATGCGGGCGTTGTACGCGAGCGGGCCGGGTTGGAAATCGCCCTTTCCGATATCGCAGCGCTTGAGGCCCATCATGCGGAGTCAGAAGTTTTCCTAAACATGACCGCAACGGCCACCCTGATAACCGCGGCAGCACTGATCCGCGAGGAAAGCCGCGGTGCGCATTACCGATCTGATTTTCCTGAAACCACCCCCGGCCCTGGCCAACGCTCGATTCTGACACTGAGCGAGGCAATGGCGTTGAGGGACCGTATCGCAAAGGACGCCACATGAGTTATCCGGCACTGCACGACTTGATCCTTGAACCGCTAGTCCGATCCGCGCTGATGGAGGATCTGGGGGCCAACGGAGACATTACCACCCTGACCGTTATCCCTGCTGCGGCGACTTACAGCGCTCGGCTGAACGCCCGCGAAGACGCTGTGATCTCGGGTTTGCAAGTGGCAGAGCTGGCCTTTCGTCTGGTCGATCCCAAGCTGGATATCATCACTCATTTTCATGATGGTCAGCATTGCGCAAAAGGGGACGCGCTGATGGAAATCCAGGGCAGCGCGGCCTCGATCCTTTCTGCGGAACGGGTGGCATTGAACTTTGTTGGACGACTGGCAGGGATCGCAACGTTAACCGCAGCGTTAGTTGCCGAAACAAGGGGAACCAAAACGCGTATAACCTGCACACGCAAGACAACCCCAGGGCTCCGCATTGTCGAGAAACAAGCCGTTCTGCACGGTGGCGGATTCAACCACCGCTTTTCGCTCTCAGATGCGATCCTGATCAAGGACAACCACATCGCCGCTGCTGGCGGCGTGCGTGCGGTTCTGGAGACTGCAAAGACGCGCGCTTCACATATGATGAAGATCGAAATCGAAGTGGATCAGTTGGACCAATTGGCCGAAGTGCTTGAGGTCGGAGGGGCGGACGTTGTTTTGCTGGACAATATGTCCCCGAACGAATTGCAAGAGGCTGTAGCAATGGCAGACGGCCAATTGGTGACCGAAGCCTCTGGAAGCGTCAGTCATGACACTGTGGCAGCCATCGCTGCGACCGGAGTGGATTACATTTCCTCCGGAGCGTTGACCCATTCATACCGCTCTGTTGATGTCGGCTTGGATTTTTGAATTGCTGATCTGCAATGGATTCGACAGTAGCAGAGCGTAAGTAAATCGATGCCGGATAACGCGGTTTCCTCGAATGGGTTTTTGACTAAGGTTGTGTTCTTGGGAGAGTCGCGATGTTAATCAGTATAGTTTACATAATTCCACTTACCCGGTTTTTGTGAGTTCACAATTTGCTCAAAGCTTTTGCAGCGATCCAAAACAAATGAATTCAATGACTTTTCAGGTCGCACCATACTGTCGCAAAAAAGGTCCCTTTCGCCTCACCCTACCCGAACCTGACTGCTGGCTAAAGGCTGCGTCAACAATCAAGTTGAGAATACAAACCCTTCAGTACGAAGTCCGCAGTGCTTGGGCTATGAGCTGAGGGAAGATCATAGACAATCGCTAACCTGCTGAGGGCTTTGACATCGACATCATGTGGCATAGGAGACATCGGATCGATGAAGAAGAACAAGGCGTCGAGCTTCCCTTCACAGATCATTGCGCCAAGCTGCTGATCTCCGCCCAAGGGGCCGCTTTTGAGGCAGGTGAGCTTTAGCAGTGGTGATGCCTCTTGGACTTTGGTCCCGGTCGTTCCGGTTGCGAATAAGTTTGCTCCTTCGAGCAATGACACATGTAGTCGAACCCAGTCTACCAGATCACCCTTCTTGGCGTCATGAGCGACCAGTGCCAGCCTTAGCGGGCTATCGGATGAATTGCTCAACAAAATCTGCTCCAAGGCCTACCTCTTCATAGTGATTTCGGCACATCTCAATTTTCGTAAAAACGTCCTCATATCCCATCGTCTTTCCCCACGGATCGACGTAGAGCATGACGCCGGTGATACTATCGTGCGCACCCTTCGCCGTAACGGAACCGCAACGGTCGACGAACTGGCCTGTCAGGTCGGTGCGTCCAGACGAACGGTATTGCGCGATATCGGGGCGTTGCGTGATCAGGGTTTTGTCATCCATTCCGAATGTGGGCGCGGCGGGGGCGTGCAACTTGATCCGCAATCCGTGCAGACTACGGCCCGTCTTTCGGTCACAGAGGTGTTTGCACTTCTCGTCAGTGTCGCAGCCATGCGTGCGGCGCGAAGCCTTCCCTTCTCCGGCCTCGCCGACGCGGGGCTCGCCAAGATCGAGAAGGCCTTGCCGTCGGACAAGGTGCGGGATCTGCGCAGGTTCCTTGACTGTCTGCATGTCGGACAACTTTCGCCCAAACAGGACATCTTGGACATGGGCACTATTGACCCCGCGCTTTTGCCTGCCTTCGAGACCGCGTTTCTGCAACGGCAAAACCTGCGCTTCGGCTACCGGGACGCCAAAGGCGCGGAAACAAGCCGCGAAGTCGAACCGCAAGCTATGCTCATCCTGCCGCCGCTCTGGTATCTCGTAGCCTGGGATTCCAGCCGTGAGGATTTCCGGCATTTTCGCATGGATCGGATCAGCCGCCCCGAGATCGTCGAGGGAACCTCGTTCCGGAGACGGCATGTTCCGTTCGAAGACGATGTCTGCCCATTCAGCGAATTACCGCGCTGAACACCGGAAACGCGTGACGTCTGGGCGGAAGTGATCCCAGTATCTTGACACGTCAACAGCCCAAAATGGTGGATAGGTGTCCACGCTCAATCCCCTCACCCGTTGTCGGGATTCTTTTTGGAACGTTTCGCATCGCTCTGTTTCTTCGTCAGTGCAACACGAATGATGCGCTGAAATCGCGGGCAATCCAGATGGTTTTCGGCGGTGCAATTCATGACATGGCGAAGGCCGTCCCGTAAGGCCGTCAGTTCCTTGATCCTAACGTCAATTGCATCGGCCTTTGCTGCCAGAACAGTACGATCCAGATCGGGCCTGCCTTCTGAACCCATCGTCTCTTTGATCACGCCGAGTGAAAACCCGGCGGTTTGCGCCAGAGAAATGAGGGAAATCCGCGTCTTCACCTCATCCTCATATAGACGCTTCAACCCCCTTCGGCCCGCCGACCGGATGAGGTCAACCTCTTCATAATAACGGAGTTTTGACGGTGAAAATCCGCTTGCGCGAGAAAGTTCAGAAATGTCGAGCATGATCTTGACCTCAAGTGGGCTTGAAGTTGCATGTTGCCCCTCCACTGCAAAACATCAACAGAAACTAAGGTCGATACCTCCATGACAACAGAAATTTTCTTCAGCGCGGTTCTGATCGGCATAGGCGCGACAGCCTTCATGGATGTGGTCGCCCTTTCCCAGAAGCTGATCTTCTCTCAGCAATCGCTCAACTATGCGATGGTGGGCCGTTGGCTCGGCCATGTGGCACAGGGACGGCTCGTTCATCGGCCCATCATGGCCAGCGACCCTGTTCCGGCGGAGCGTTTGTTGGGCTGGAGCGCACATTATCTGACGGGCGTCGTGTTTGCGCTGGGTTTTTTGGCCGTGGTCGGTCGGGGCTGGCTTGAAGTGCCGAGCCTGCTGCCTGCGATTACGTTTGGAATACTGACAGTGCTGGCGCCTTTTCTGATCCTTCAGCCGGGCATGGGAGCGGGGTTGGCGGCACGGTTGACGCCCGACCCACGAGCTGCGCGGCTCAAGAGCGTCTTTGCACATCTCAGCTTTGGAATTGGGCTTTGGGTCGCGGCAAACGGTGTATCCAATTTGATCTAACATTTCGCGAAGAGCGTACCGAAAGCAGTCATAAGCGCCACGGGGCGCTTATGACTGCCTTGTTGCGCAGGCTGTGAATTCGGCGGTTACCAAATTTTGCTACTCCAGCCATGTCTCCTCTGGCGGGCCGCACCGCAGCGACGGCACTCGTCGTCCAACGGCAGTTCTGGGCCGGTCTTCATCCAAGTGAAATGTGCCTGACCTCCGAGTGTTGTATTGCCCCCACACGCCTCAGCCCAATTCAGTCATCCATCGTTGCTTGAGCAGGACAATAAATTGCGCATTTGACAACAAGTATTTGCGGCCCACATGCTGAACGTGAAAATCGAGGTGGAACGACCAAAGGTAATTTCATGTTTAGATCATCAACCCCAAGTGAAGCAGAAAGTTTGTTAAGCGGACTTGCTCTTGGGTTTTCTGCCGACCCATTCATGCGTTGGCTGTATCCTGAACCTGCCGATTTCCTTACCCACTTTCCGCGAGTTATCGACTTTTTTGGAGGGCGTGCATTTGAACAGGGTAGCGCGTTTCGAAACGATGATTTTACTGCTGGCGCACTTTGGCTTCCGCCAAGCATTCACCCTGACGAAGAACGGCTTGTCGCCTGTTTTGAGCAGACGGTCTCATCAGAAAAGCATGATGCGTTGTTCGAAACCTTCGGGCAGATGGACAATTATCATCCCGATAAGGACTGCTGGCATTTAGCTTTTATTGCGGTCGATCCAATTCGCCAAGGAAAAGGGTTGGGGTCCGCGTTGCTTGAATACTGCCTCAAACGTTGTGACGAAGATGGAAGACCTGCTTACTTAGAGTCGACAAACCCTACAAATTTATCGCTGTATAAGCGCTATGGTTTCCAAGAGATGGGTCTAATCAAAGCCGACAATGCCCCACCGCTGTTCCCGATGTTTCGAGCCGCCCAATAGCGATAGATCAAACGGCTGCATTGTCCGCAATCAGTGAGTTTGACAGGCCTCCTATCTCGCCGCTGCAGCGAATGGCGGCAAGGCGGGCTGCTACGGCGGCATCAACACTGGGTGGTCAACGGCCGCAATGGGCCGCACGTCATCTGCACACAGCGTCTGGCAAAATCGCAAAGGTCAGCTACAGTAGTCAATGTTCAAGCGCCCGCTTCAACACAGTCCTTTGCTGCTACCTAACAGTTGCGTGAGATTTTGGGATAGGTCGAAGAAAGTTGTGCCCTCCTAGCAATTTCAATTCAATACTGAAGAATATGAGTAATTTGGCGGAGATTTAAGTGCGACTTAGCGTGGGAATCGCTGTGTCAATTCTGGTGGCTGTGTCTATCGGGGTGTCGACCTTTATTGTCCATTCCCTGTGGTGGACGACTGCGCGCGACAATAGCCGCATGCTTGCAGCTGAAATCAACGGCCAGATCGCGAAGACTGTCCGAATCGAACTGGGGGTGACGCTTAGGTCGGCCGAAGCCGCCTGGGCAGCCGTTCGCACGATCTTTGTCCAGAACGTCATCGCGACGCGACAGGCCGACAAGCGCGAGTTTGTTTTTCTGTCGCAATTGCAGGCGCAGCCGAATATCTCATGGATGTTCTTTGGCTGGCCCGATGGCAATTTTTTCGCGTCGCACCGTCTAGGTGACGGCGGGCTTGAGATGATTGAAATCGACAAGGGAATCCGCGACCGGATGCTGCGGAAGGATCGCTACATCTTTATCCCCGGTGACATTCAGTTCGAGGAGCGGACCTTTACCGAAACATCCTATGATCCGCGCGAACATGCCTGGTTTGAAAACTTTATGGGTCTCAGCTCTGCGGGGTGGATCGAAACGCGCGACCTTCCGGATAGTAAAAAAACCGTTTACGCCTTTGCTGGTCCGATAGACGTCAACCGAACGCGGCAAGGTGTTCTGGCCGTTGCAATCGAAACGGATCGTTTGTCACGTTTTCTTGCCAAGCTTGCGCCCGGCGAATTCGGCGCGGCATTTATTCTGAACGCTGACGGCAAAGTTATTGCGGTACCTGATGCAGAAGCGGATGAGATTACCCCAGCGCGCATGGGCGAAGGGAAGCTTTATGAAGTTGCCATGATCTCAGGCGAAAGGTTGTTGGCAGACCCCCAAGCGAATGCCCAGGGCACGTTGACGAAACGCGTCGTCATCGACGGCGTGCCTTATGCGGTGGCGCTGACGCCATTGGGGTTTTATGGCTGGCGCGTTGCCACGGTCATACCCGAAGCGGCGTTTCTGTCGGACATCGATGAAACGCTGATAAACCTTATATACGTATTGATCGGTGTTGTGGTCGTCGCAACCGGGTTGGCGATCTGGCTGATCCGAAGCATTGTCGCAAATCCGTTGGCACGCATCGCCGAAGATCTTGGCAAAATCGAACGCTTTGACGTCGAACGCATTGAGCGCAGACCCTCCAAACTGTCTGAGCTTGCCAATCTTTCTGCGGCAGCCGCGAGCATGGCTGCTGGTTTGTCCGCTTTCCGAAAATACGTGCCCACCGACCTCGTGCGTATGCTGGTTGCTGAGGGCATCAAGATACAGCCGGGCGGAGAAATGAAACAGATCTCTGTGTTGTTTTGCGATGTAACGGGTTTCACCGGGCTGTCCGAAAAACTTGGCCCAAAGATTGTCCAACTGATGGAGCCCTTCTTCAGCGCGGCCTCTGCGGCCATTACTCAAAACGGTGGGACGATTGACAAGTTTATTGGCGATGCCGTGATGGCGTTTTGGGGGGCGCCGCGTAAAGATGCCAACCACGCTGAAAATGCCTGCCGCGCCGCGCTGGACCTTGTCGCTGCCGTGGGCGCGTCCGGAATTAAAGATGAGGCTGGCAACCCCCTATGCGTCAGGATCGGGGTGAACAGCGGCGAGGCTCTGGTCGGAAATATCGGATCAGAGCAGCGGTTGAACTACACCGCGATTGGTGATGTCGTGAACGTTGCCAGTCGGTTGGAAGGGGCCAACAAAGACTATGGAACGCTGGTCCTGGTCGGGCCGGAAACGAGGCGACAGGCAGCTGACGCAATCGTGGTCCGCGAGTTGGACACGGTTACCGTGTTTGGACGTGTTGAAGAGCTGGTGGTCTACGAACTGATCGTCATGGCGGATGGACGTGATGGATCATTTGCCTGGATAGAGGCTTATGAACAGGGCCTTGCACATTATCGGACAGGGCGGTTTGAAGAGGCCGTTGCCGCATTCGCGGCCGCAGACCAGGCGCGAAACGGAGACCCCGCCTCAATCGCCATGATGGCCCGCGCCCAAGACCTGTTAGACAGGCCGCCAAAAGAAGGCTGGCGTGCGGTTACAAGCACCAATAAGAACCAATAAGAAACATCCGTTTAAGTTAAGGGGCTTCGGGAAAGTCCGACAAGTGTCGCGTTGTGTGAGCTCAGCACGCCGGGGACTTCGCTCTCGCAGCGAATGTCCGAAAAATGGGTGCGACCGCAGCATCACCACGCGGTCGCCGAATGACCGGAATGGGCCGTGATCTGTCGAAGATCACGTGCCCTGCCGTCTCATACAGCTGCACTTCTTGACTGACACTCTAATAATGGGAGATCGGATATTTGGGCGATTGTCTGAGATGTTGAGGGTATTGACGGTTTTTCGAGTGACCAACCGTCTAATAGGAGCAGACATTCAACGAAACCGAACTCGACTGGTACCCGTGAAACAACACTGTTGTTTTCGCGGCTTCGTTCCAATTGGTGATCTCTCAAGAAATGGCCCCATTTCCAGAGGAACCTGCGGGCTCATTCAGGTCCAACGCCGCAGGGTCGATCATGCGCTTATCAGCGCTCATCTTGACAGAGTTTCGCATGGCTTTGCTTCGCCGCAGCAAGCGTCGGAAACTTGCCTCGTCGAGCATAAGCAGCGTCGACGGTGCCAATGCCCGCACGTTTACGCGACGGGGCCGTTTCAATAACATGGCCAATTGCCCGAACATTTCACCACGACCCAGCCGCGAGGTTTTCCTGCCGAGTTCCACTTCCACCGCTCCGGAAGCAATGAAGAATACACTCTGGGCGAATTCGTCTTTGGAAATGATGGTATCACCCGCGTTGGCATATCGAGTACGCAGCGCCCGGCTGAGTTTCCTGAGCGAAGACTTGTCGAGATCGGAAAATAGTGGGAATTGCCTGACTAGATCCCGTCCTTTAAGAGTGATGTCCAACTTCGGACGTCCTTCAGATAACGTACGTCGCGTCGCCACTTCCTGCATCAACACAGAATAAAGTTCTTCGCCCACAAGGCCGTCTTCGCGCATGACCGCATATTCACGTTCTTCAAGGCGCAGCGCGGTTCGCTGGATGAATCGTCGCTCTAACTTTTCGGCGTAACCGGGAAATTGCAGTCGCAGGCCTTCAAGCGCCGTCTCAACCGCCTCGGATCGACGCGCCAACACTTCATCCAGCAATTCGGCAACCCGGCGGCCATGGATCCGGCGGATGCGGCCGCGGACGAATCCATCGAGGCCCTGCAGGATCAGACGTTGCATGAGCAATCTTTCGAACCTATCCGTTGTGATACGCGTGAGCGGGAACGAAATTCCAAGCCGGTTGTGCAGAAACACGGCGATCCGAAAAGATCTGCCGTAAACGACCGACCGATTTGATGCGCGCTGATAGCCAATCCGCCCGCCAGCCCGTGCGCCTTCAATGAGCCGATCCGCATCGGACAGAATCTTCTCACTCAGAACCGATGACATGGTGCGTTCCCGCATCCGAGCCAGGACGGAATCCCGCTCTGCACCGGCCAGTGCAATAAGGCCAAGAGTGACCCGGTCACGATCCAGGATCTGCGCACTGTCTTCGGCGGCCTTTACGGCCTCGTCCAGGCGTTCGCTAAACTGTTTGGCTTCGTTTCTGACGATATCGTGCGTCAGGTTATAGTTTTCTGCGGTGCGGGACACGTCCTCGCGAACCGATTGCAAAGCAACAGCGACCACTTGTCGTGAAAGTGCCGTATCAAGCGGAGAAAGCTTGTCGAGCCCCAGTTTTGTGATCACCGTGCGCAAGGTTGTGCCCTGAACAATCAGTGTAAACAGCGTAAAGCCTGTGGCCAGGATGCCGACCAAGCGCTTTGTCTCAAGCGGGATATGCGTGCTTTCGGTGACTGCCAGAGCCAGCGCCAGCGTCACGGCACCACGCAGCCCACCCCACAGTATTGCGGTGCGATAGGGACGTTCAACAGCAGGCGACATACCGATTGCCGTAAGCAATGGCAGCAACCCGAACAGAATTGCCGCTCTCGCGAACATGGCAGCCAGAACCACCACAACCAGCAGGCCGAAGTCGGACGGCCGCACCTCTTCCAGCAATCGCGGTATCAGTAATGCTGCCAGAATAAAGATCAGCGCGCCTGCCCAATGTGCCAGAAGATCCCAAACTTCTTGCAGATTTGTCCAGGCGACCGGTGACAAACGACCGAGGCCTGTGAGGTTGAGAGTAAGACCAGCGGCCACCACCGCGATGACACCCGAAGCCCCGATGCTTTGTTCTGCAACGATGTAGGCGAGGTATGGCAGCGCAATGGAAATTGAAATCTGCGCCATCTCCCAGCGATCTACAAAGGCCATCAGCCAAACTGCTAGGCGCGCCATGAGCCAACCGGTGAGTACTCCGCCTGCGATTAATAGCGGAAATTGCCCCGCGGCTTCACTTAGTAATGGATTGGGTCTCCCGAGCATGACAAAGCTCATGAATAGCCCGAAAAGAGCAACCGCAGCTGCATCGTTAAGAAGGCTTTCGCCCTCGATTATTCGCGACAGCCTGCGCGGTGCCGAGATCGACCGGAAAATGCTGACAACCGCCGAGGGATCAGTCGTTGACACAATGGCGCCAACCAGCAGGCAGGCGGCCAGTGGCAGCGTGCTTACCCAACTCAGCGCATAGCCAATGGAGAATGTCGCCACAATCACTGCCACAACGGCCATCATCAGGATGGGCATCCAGTCATCCAGCATCCTGCGCAGGTCCATGCCGAGTGTGGCCTGAAAGAGCAACGTTGGCAGGAAAACATAGAGGAAGACGTCTGACCGGATCGGCAAATCAATAATCGCCCGCGCTCCGGGGTTCAGCGCATCTGTCAAGTCAGTATTGAGAAAGAACGTCGCGCCAAGTCCGATCACAATACCCAGGACGGCAAGGATAACGCTGTAAGGCAGGCGCAACCGTGCAGCCAATGGTTCCGCCACGCCGATTACAACAAAAAGAGAAGTGATGATGGTCGTAATGACGACGATATCCATAGTTACGTATTACCTGAGAACTCGAATTAATGGAATCCACTCTTAAACCCGGATCGACCACGTGGAATCAATGTGTGAACTTACATTTGACCAGAATGTGCAGTTGCAGCGAATGTCAGGAACGATGGACCGCAGTGCGACACCAGCGCGGTAAATGAACGGTTGGTACGGGCTGCGATCAGAGGGTCTATCCAATCGTCGCTGGTCTTAGCACTTGGCGCCGGGGTGGGGCCGCCGACCAGAGTGGTTGTGCTGCTTGTCTCAAACCAACGAAATCCACCCCCAACATCCACGGCCAGATTTTGGTTCTGATAGGCCGTGTAGGCGGCATAGCCACTGAAGAACTGCGTCTTCAGACTGGTTTCAGCGCCGCTGAACACCGGGCCGGGAGTATCACCGTCAAAGGACAGGTCTGTGCGCATGTAATCCGCGATCAGCGACCATCGGCCATTTCGCGCTTCAAGCGTTCCCATGAAGGCCAGATCAAGGTTTTCAACCGCATCACTGAAGCTCAGCTCCGACTCCAGCGAGCCAATTGTTGTCTTGGTTTCTGCGCCGTAGATGTAGAAGCTGCCGTAAAAGCTCCAGCCGGTATCCTGTGCCACTGCTGCGGATCCGCCAAGCAGCGTCATCGCTGCAACTAGCGAGTTGGCTGCGATACGGCATATTCTTAAGCGCTCCATGACCCGCTTCCCCTGTTTTGCCTATCCAGAGTTTGAAGCGCGGCAAAAGGTGGACCGCGCCGTAGTCCTGTTACGTTTCACACTCGCATTCGACTGGGTCGAGTATCGGCACAGACGCCGCGTGGCGCTTCACTTCGTGCGCGCGAAAATCAGAAGGTGTTTGACCGGTCCATTTCTTGAATGCCCGTGTCATGGCGGTTGCGTCAGAGTACCCTAGCTGATCAGCGATATCGCCGACTGACGTCGCAGACCCGGAAAGCAGGTGTTTAGCACGGTCGCATTTGGCTTCGATGACTATGCGCGAAAGAGATGTCCCATAAGCCGCAAGTCGGCGATTGAGAACAGCACCACGAGCACCGCATGCTCTTGCAAGCGTCGTAACTGAAAAGTCACTTCGCCCTACCATCGAGTTGGCAACGCTCTGGATCGAACTCAGTAAGTCTGTCGGTACTGGATTTTTGGCGTCCTGACCTGCCGGAATGCCTTCGGCGGCGGTTCGGTTAACAAAATCGTGCAGAAGCCAGGCACTTGGGAAGCGGATGGAATACCCGTCTGGGCCCGCACCGACTGCCCTGATACCGTAGAAGTATGATGGGAACAAATCAGGACGATTCACCCGAACAAGGACCCTGTTTGCTTCCCAATTCTGACCAGCGGTTTCATGTAGTAACGTGACCCACCGGCTGATCTGGAACGCATCCATATAGGCAGGAGAGCAGCGCGGCGTGAACCTGCGTTTAGCAGAAAGCACGGCGTAATCTCCGGATACATCGAGTGTCATCGTGACCGCATTTGTGTTGTTTCCCGCATGAACGCAGAACTTGCCGATGAAATCAGCCAGGGAATTGGCGGTCCGAAAGGCTTGCCCGAATGGGGATGAAACGGTCGGATCTGAAGTCTGGCCAACAAGTGCGGGAAAATCTGGTGATGTGTTTTGCGCGACCGCTTCGAACACGGCGTAGATCGTATCGTGTGGAATGAAGCAATTTGGTGCGCTTAACTCTGAAAACGAAAGATCGAAACCCGCAAGGAGATCTTCTACGGATCGACCGGATTCCCGATAAGCCACCAACAGCGGCAAGAGAACCCGCCCGCGCGCAAGTGGCGGTGTCCTGTGCTGAGCGTTCCCGTCCTGGCCCGTCATCCTACATCCTACACGAACTGCAATGAAAATTTTGAGCACTCCAAACATAGTCCGGCGCAGCTCGGTGTCCCTGACCTGTGTCAAAGCCAAACACACTTTTTGAAGAAAGAAAGTCAGTTCCCGTTGGATGGGACATGCGCAAGTTACATCTCACCACCCGCTGATTGCAGTTTAAGGAATTGATATTCTAACAGGAATTATCGGTCAGCCGCATGACCGCAAAGAAGAAGAAATTCTGACAGACTGGTTAAAGCGTTTTCGCACCCTGTCATTTTGAACCAGTTTTCCGACGCGGTTGTTCCAATCTGTCAGGGCATACATTCGAGTTCTGTGTTTTGTTGAAAAGCAATGACCACGGTTCCAATAGTAGAATTTCTGCACACCGCAAAGTGAGAGGCGTGAGTATGCGCGCCTGATCAGGTGCCGGGACCATCAAGCAATGCATTTTTATAGTTGGTTAGTGGAGAGGCAAATGATCAATCACACGCACAAACGCTGGAAGCTGGCGGCCTTGGCTGCAGCGTTAGGCAGCTCCGCGACGGCTCAGAGCTTTGATACCACAGTCGATGCACTTGCCGAGACATACGAGGTGCCGGTCACAATAAGTAACTTTGTTCGGGCTGCGACTGATAACGAATTGAAAACGTATGACAGGTTGGCCGGAGGCGTAAACCAGTTCTTCCACTTCAAAGAACCCACGCCAATCGACAATCAGCCCACTATCCGGATGAACCGGGACACGCTCTATAGCGTTGCGGTTATCGACATCAGCAAAGGCGCAACCTTGACACTGCCCGATGTGGGCGACCGGTACATGACGACGATGGTGGTCAATCAGAACCATTTCATCAATGAAGTGTTTGACGGTGGTGGTGTGTTTCAGCTCGACATGGACACATTCGACACCCCCTACGTACTTGTATTTATGAGAATACTGGTGGATGCCGAGAGTCCGGAGGACATCGCGGCAGTCAACACAATTCAGAACGGGTTCACTATCGAAGCTGCCTCGGCAACGCCCTTTGAGATGCCCAATTATGACACCGAAAGCTTCGCGGCCGTGCGTCAGGCCGCGATTGAGTTGGGCAGGTTCGCCACAGATAGCGTTCGGACCTTTGGCACGGCAGATCACGTCGACCCGTTGCGCCATTTCCTGGGCACCGCAGTCGGCTTTGGAGGTCTACCGGAAGAGGAAGCCTTCTATCTCAATATCGAGCCCGGCCTGCCGCTCGGCGAATACAGTATCCAGGTGCCGGCGGATGTGCCCGTAAACGCATTCTGGTCCGTGAGCCTGTACAATGCAGACGGATTCTTTGAACTCAATTCCCTTGACGCCTACGTGATCAATTCGGTTTCGGGCACCAGGAATGACGACGGCAGCGTGACCGTGCATTTCGGGGGCTGCGACGACGGTCGCGCCAACTGCCTTCCGATCATGGATGGCTGGAACTATGCAGTACGCCTTTATCAGCCCGGCCCTGACGTAATCGACGGAAACTGGGCCTTCCCGACCGTGCAACCCGTGAACTGAAAAACAGGATGCTGAGATGAAGATACTATTTCTGACAGTCGCTCTTACACTCCCAACAGGGGTCTGGGCTGAGGATGTTGTCGATGTGAACGTGGACAATCTCGTGCGCGCTGAAACGGACCATATGTTCCGCACCAACATGAATAACCTCGGCTCGGCCGTTGGCGAGTTAGGGCATATGCGCGAAGCCACCACACCTGACAATCAGCCAGTGATCCGCATGAACCAGGACACGCTCTATTCCGCCGTTCTATTGGATTTGAGCGAACCAGTCGAAGTCACGCTTCCCGAAGCGGATGGCCGTTACATCTCGATGCATGTCATCAACCAGGATCATTTCATGTACGCCGAGGCAACGCCCGGCTCTTACCTGATCACCAAAGAAGACCTTGGTACGCCATTCGGATTCATCGCCTTCCGCACTTTTGCAGACGTAACCGACCCAGATGACATCGCCGCAGCACGGGTGGCGCAGGATCAGATTGTCGTCAGTGGCGGTGGAACTGGTCCGTTTGATGCGCCCAGCTGGAATACCGAACAACTCGCCGTAGCGCGTCAGGCAATCAGCGATTTGTCCCTGCTGGGCATCGATACGTCGCGTGCCTTTGGTAGAACCAAAGAGGACGTTGACCCGGTTCAGTTTCTGGTTGGGGCGCTTTCGGGTTGGGGCGGTCTGCCCCCTGAGGCAGCAATTTACCTGCTAAGCGCGGTCGATAAGAACGACGGAGAAACGCCACACACGGTTACAGTTAAGGATGTCCCGGTTCGGGCGTTCTGGTCGGTGACCGTCTATAATGGCGAGGGTTTCCTGGCTGCTAATGATCTGGGTGTTAACAGCTACAACGGCTACACGGCCGAAGCCGCGGATGACGGATCAGTTACGCTCCATTTCGGTGGGTGCGAGGACGGCCGCGTGAACTGCCTTCCGATCACTCCGGGGTGGAACTACGCCGTCCGTCTTTACGAGCCAGAGGATGCAATCCTGAGCGGTAGGTGGTCGTTCCCTACGGTGGAACCGATCAACTAGGCCACTCGCCCATCCCGCCCTTCAAAAGGAGTACACGGCTATGCGTCGATCCCATGCACTTGTGGGGCTGTTTTTTGCAGCCAGCGTAGGAACCTCAACCGTTGCAGACGAGGCCGCCGATTTGGCCCAGGAACTGGCCAACCCGCTTGCTGCCATCATCTCGGTTCCGTTTCAGTTGAACTATGATGATAACCTGGGTGTCTCTGATCAGGGGTCGCGCACCACGTTGAACTTTCAGCCGGTCGTGCCCTTTGAACTTAACAATGACCTAAACCTGATCACCCGTACGATCATTCCTTACATCTGGCAGGAAGACGTTGTCCCGGGGACGCGTCAGGAAGGGGTCGGCGATATTCTGTTCTCCGCATGGTTTTCTCCCACAGGAACAGGGGATCTGACATGGGGCATTGGTCCGGTCGTGCGGTTACCAACCTTTAGTGACGTGTCAAGCGACACATGGGCAGCCGGGATCACCGGCATTGCCCTGCGTCAGACCGGGCCGTGGACCTATGGTGCGCTGGCCAATCATCTGTGGGATCTGGAGAGCAATCCCGAAACCCCCACGAATGTGAGTTTTCTCCAGCCTTTTCTTGCTTACTCCACTGAAGGTGCATGGACCTATTCGCTTCAAAGCGAAAGCACCTATGACTGGGAGGCTGAAGCCTGGGCCGTGCCAGTCAACGCATCGGTGTCACGGCTGGTGCAATGGGGGGCGGTGCCGGTCAATCTGCAAGCCGGGGTCGGCTATTGGCTGGAGACACCCGAGGTCGGTGCAGATGGCCTTAGACTACGCTTGCAGGCCCAAGTCGTCTTACCCAGAAGGCGCTGACCTTTGGCACAGGCTTTGCTTGCCAGATGCGGAAATTAGGGAGGTCTTGATGGTCGAACAGATGCAACCCAACGGGCAAGCGCATGTCGAGCTTGATCCCGATCATGAAGACCTGATCGTCAGAAACTGCAACCGTCTTTTACGACACGCGGTTCGGGTGATGTCTTTGTTCATGGTCATTGTGATCGGATTCGCCGTCATTGATGCCGGGTATTCGTTCTACATAAAGCTTGTAAGTCCACCGGTTCTTATTCTTGATGTCAGTGATCTGCTCGACGTCTTTGCGGCCGCTTTGGTGGTTTTGATCGCTATCGAAATCTATACCAACGTCACACTCTACCTGACTGCAATTGTCATCCATGTAAAACTGGTTATTGCAACTGCTCTTTTGGCGGTTGCCAGAAAGGTTATCACACTCGATACTTCGGACTTAGAACCGCTTTACTTCGTTGGGTGTTCGGGGCTCGGTTTGGCGTTCGGTGTCACGTATTGGTTACTGTGGCGCGGCAAGTGAAAACGACAAGGAACACCTCTAATACTAGCCTAAGCTTGCCTACCCAATTCGGTGCTTAAGCAAACCCGATAATCGCCCCTTCTTCGCCCCAAGGGGCAACACCCGGCTCCGAGGTAATCAGAAACCCTCCATTTTCGACGGTAGGGACCCGACCCGCAGCCTCGATCTGGGCCAGAAGGTCATCACGGGTCAATTCGAAATGCGAAATCAGCGCCTCGGCCTCTTCTTCGGCTATCGCCCGGGAATGTGAGGCCTCCAGCAACGGCAATGCTTCTTCCGGCACGGCAACAGTGCTTACGCGAACACCAACACCGCGCAGAACTTCGTTCACGCCGTCGATACCTACCGCTGTCGCGCGGCCATCGTTTTTTGCCAGCTCCAGCACACCAGCGGTATCTTGAGCGCCGGCAATGGCTTGATTGGAAAGCCAAAGTGCCATCGCACCTACGGCCAGTTTGGACAGGATTTGCATGAAAAGTTTCTCCATCAGCAGATATTGGGGGCTGTCCCCAATTGGTTACGGTTCAGTTCGTAAGAAATTCAGCCGGTTAAGCGTTCGATCGTCGTGACGCGATCACGCACACGTTTTCAGATCTTCGGAAACGCAAGGTCGCGACTATGTGGCTGGTCGAGGTCGAACTCGGGCCCGGCAGATACGATCCAATGAGGATTGAAATGCCTGTGGCTCTGGAAATAATGTGCGCGGAGTGAACCCATATCGATTGTGTCCGAGACACCTGAGACCTGGTACAATTCGCGCAGATATGGTGCCAGGTTCGCATAGTCCGAGATACGTTTGCGGTCGGTCTTGAAATGCGTCACGTAAACCGGATCAAAGCGGACAAGGGTTGTGAATAGCCGCCAATCAGCCTCGGTAATCCGGTCCCCGACAAGATAGCGCTGCATGCCGAGAAGCTGGTCGAGATCGTCCAGCTTGGAAAACAATTTCGTGACCGCTTCGTCATAGGCTTGCTGAGAGGTGGCAAAACCGGCGCGGTAGACTCCATTGTTCACTGGCCCGTAGATATCTTCGCTGATCCGGTCGATTTCCTGCCTTTGGGCAGGCGGATAGAAATCCTGCCCGGGTTCAACGAGGACGTCGAATGCCGGCCTGCATCCCCTGAAACGCATGGCAGAGCCAAAGGAGATTGCCCAATCTGCTTTGTTCTTGTTGTCAGACCGGGCAAGTTTCGTGACGGGATCTCCATTCGCTGTCGACGGTGGCATGGCGACCCGCCTGATTTGAGTTTCTGCCGTTGGTTACTTGATAGCCAACGGCAGTCGGGGAAACCGCTTCGCGGCGTCATGGAGCATGATGAATTTCATCTTTGGACCGTGAGGCCCAGTGGGGCAGGCAGCAGCGCTGCCTGCCCTGGAACGATATCTGTCCTCTCATGCCGAGACTGTCTTGGGTCCATCTGCCCTCAGCAGTCGTGCAAAGATCATCACATGCGTGACCAACAGTACCGGCACAAAGAATGTCGGGATGAACCATGTGGGGCCAAAGTAGTCAATTGCCTCGGCTTGGCGCAGGGCGTTCGCCAAATCGAGGGTACCAAGGATGTTGAAACCCCACACCAACGGAAGGGCGGCCACTGATCTCCATCGCAAGGCTAGAAGCGCGGCGATTGCCAGAAATGCCGAGAGCAGATCCCCATAGCTGGCGCTGGTTGCAAACGCCTCGGGCAGGCCTGAGTTATTGAGATTTGGCACCATGAAACTCATTCCGATGTGTCGGAAAGCATGCGGCAGCAGGAGGATTGAGAGCGCCGCCGCCGCGGACAGCCGTGCAAGCCATGGTGCTACGTACCACGCTGCGATTAGAGAAAAGACAAAGAGGCTCATCGCGAACTGAAGAAGGAATATCACTGTGGGGGTCATCTGATCGGTCCTTTCGATATGCGTCTGTTTACGGAATTTGGAGGCGGATTCGGGCAGACGTTCACCCTCGCGATGCACTCGCTTTAGCCCGCATTGCCCCTAGTGAAATGGCAGGAGAAATAGCGTGGGCTGTTCCAGTGGCGACATCGTAAAGCAAGGCTGAGACGGTGATTGCGTCCGGCACCTCTGGTGCCACGGCCAAACGCTTGATGTCTGCCGAAAGGTCGCTTTCCTGGTCCGTGATTGCGTATTCGGACACGTCGATTCCAAGCTTTTCCAGCAACATGTCCTGAAGGTCAGGATTGGACAGCCGCTGGGCTCCACATTGTGTGTGCTGCATCAGGATTACGTTGAACCCCTGTTCGCGGCCCTCTGTCATTGCACTCACCAGAAAGGCGAGGGTGGCAATTTCTTCGATTGCGGCGCGTGTAACTCGTCCGCCGTTGTTTCGGATCACAACCGCGTCGCCAAGCTCCAGACCGAGGATGTGCGCGGGATCGACCCGGGCATCGCCGCAAGTCAAAACAACCGTTCGCAACTTTGGCAGGATCGGCAGGTCAGCACTGTCAAAGCCTGCGGCGAATTCCTGGTTTCGAGTGATGAGTTCATTTTGAACGTTCATAAAAATGTCCTTTCGTCGGGTGGGTCAATCCTTCGTCTCGCGCAGTCTCAGGCGACACGCATCTGTGAGGCTGCTCCGCCGTTGGGTTGGTGTCCTTCCGTCCATGCCGCATCGTCCAGGCAGTACGACGAAGAGGAAAGCTGAACGTAGTCTCGCTGCATCTGTGCGCGATCAAGATCGAAGGGCCGCGTCGCGAGGATCTTTAGAAAACTGCCGATCGCGCCAATGCTGCCTGGTAGGCTGCGCGCCAGGTCTGGTTGATCAGCGACCTTGCGGCGCACGATGTTTTCGAAGGCTTCCGGTTCGCACCCTCCGACTTGGAATACATCCTCGGTTGTGGCGTTCACCGCAAAGGCGCCTCGCTTGTACTCTTCTGAATAGATTGCAAGCTGGGTGACTGCAGCTTCTGAATAATTTGCTGGGCGCAGGGCTTTCAGAGCCTTGACCATCATACGCTCGGAAATGTCGACATAGCGTACCCGCCGTCCCAGCGCGCGGCCCATTGCTTCGGCGATCTCGTTGGGCGACAGCAGCGTTGGTCCCGTGGGGCGGTAAGTCTTGCCCGCATGGCCTGCCGGGTCCGCCAAGGCACCGACCACCACGCGTGCAATGTCCTTGTTCGAGGGGGCTGCATTCTTTTTCACGTCGCCGTCGCCAAGCGGCATCGTGAACAGCCCAAGATGGGCCGCCATGCCCAGCACCATCAGGTAGTTTTCTGCAAACCATCCGACATTCACCGTGGTTACGGACATCTCGGGGCGCATGCCGATCAGGATGTCGCCCAGGTAAACTTCGCGCGTAAACAGTGATGGGTGATCTACGCTCGAAAGCCATTGGCTAAGTGTAACGACGTGTTCAACCTCTGCTTCGTAAGCCGCAGCGGTGAAGACCGCATTGAAGTGCAGCCCGTTGGGTGCTGTCGGAGCGCATTGATACGCCCGCAGCACGCCTTTCATGGCTTTGCGCATGTCGCTCAGCGAATACTGGTCACCCACGAATAGTTCAGCGCCAGCGCGCTCAAGCAGGTCAGAACGATGATCCCTCTGACGTACGAACGCACGGACAGGAAAAGTCTTGGCTCTGAGCTGAAGTGCAACTTGCGATCCGGTCTTACCGCTTGCGCTTGTGACTAGGATCTTGGGCTTGGCAGGCACGGGCACGCTCCTTTAGATGATGGTTGCAATCTATAATTTAGATGATAGATACAATCTTAATTGTCAACCCCTTCTGGGAGCGCGAAAATGCCGAGGATGTCGGAAGCGGAAAAACAGCGCAGTCACAACAGGATACTGGATGCTGCAGCGCAGTTGTTCCGCGAACGCGGGGTCGAAGCGACTAGCGTCGCTGATGTCATGAAGGCAGCCGGAATGACACATGGCGGTTTCTACCGGCACTTCGAGTCGAAAGAGGATTTGATCGCGGCAGCCTTCCGGCATGCGGTCGACGATGTCGTTTCAGGCATGGAACGCGAAGAAGCCAGCGAAGGGCAAGAGAGGGAGCGCCAGGACTACATCGCGAAGTACCTGTCCCAAGCGCATGTTCAAGACAGTCGGCATGGATGCCCGCTGGCGGCGATGGGAACTGAGCTTGCCCGCACCAAGGGTGCATCCCGGCACGCGGGCGCTCAGGCTTCGGATCGCATGGCGGCCCTACTAAGAGACACGTCGGAAACAGGCTCCGACCAGGGCTTGGCCACGATGGCACTCTTGATGGGTACGATTACTCTGGCTCGTTTGGCAGGAACTGAAGAAGAGGCAGACCGGGCACTGGAGGCCGGACGCACTGCCATAGATTTGCTGCAGGATCATTGGCCGAAAGACAGGTCCTAGCCGAACTGAACGATCCACCACACCAAGCCAGCCGAAACAATGGCGTCTGCCGATAGACGAGACAATCTCGGTGTTGGATTAACGAAAGCAGGGCAGATCTGACCTTCAATCATTCACGCGTACGAATTCAGAATCGATAACACCGAAGTTTAGGACGGATGAAACGAACAGGGTCTCGTCAGTCGATCGAGCGCGATCAAGGTAAAGATAGTGGCAGAGTTCGCGACCCTGATGGACTGAAGGAAGTCTTCGACAAATCTGATCGCCAGCGATCCGCCATGTTCCGGTCAAAGGTATCCCATTCATCCAGGCGAAGTTCATTGAGATCGTCCCGTCGGGCATCCGCTCTTCGGAAAAAGGAGCACCGAAGGGTCCAATCGTGTGCTTTTCCTCGAATTTGTCGGAATGCAGCTGAACGAGTTGTTCATGATCGATACGATCGCCTTCCCGCCCTTTAGGAAAGTCGAACGGCCACTCAGGCAGGCCAGATCCCAGCATGGCCTCGGCATATGTCTGATAGACTGTCGGATCCTGGTAGATTTCGAACCATGGCTTCATCCAATTCAGATTCAGCCAGACATTGTTTACCAGAAACCGCTCGATATTGGCCCGGGCGGCCTCTACGTTTCCTTCCTCATACTGTGCATCGGCCATAATCCTGAGATGCTGTTCTTTTATCTCCTCCTGTGGAATCTCCGATAGGAGCGCGAGTGCCCTGTCGCTGTCTCCGGCACGTAGATAGCTCCAAGCAAGATCACCTGTCTCGCCGGAGTTCAGCCTGGGCGACAGTCGTTCAAACTCTTCGAATGCCTCGATCGCCTTGTCGTAGTCACCTATCGTGGTCAGGCTCAGGCCGTGGACATATCGCAAGACTGGCTCGTTGGGATTGCTGAACACGGAGCTTCGCGCAATCGACAGGGCGCGGTCGCGTTCGAGGTGCTGAATCAACAACTGGACCTGCAAGCCAATGGCCACCGGGTGCTTTGGATCGTTCTGCAAAACCTCGTCGACAGTGTCAGTTGCAATCTTGAGGGCGTCCAGTGTGAAGCGGATCGTATTGAAACTGCCTTCCCAGACTTTGAAATTGGCTTCTGCGTATCCGAGCTTCGCTTCGACAAAAGCCGGATCCAGTTCGATCGCTCGCTCGAATTGGGTGAGCGCCTCGCCGATGTCCGTAAAATCCTTGCTATCGAGCAAACGTTTAGCCTTGGCAAATGCAAGATAGGCCGCTGGACTGTCCGTGGGCGCCGATTCAAAGATGGCCCGTTCAACGGGATTGAGTTTGAGTTTCATTGCGCCGGCTGCGCCCAGTTTGAGCGTGACGACCATGTCGAGAAACTGATCTCGATCTCCGGTCAAGGACCGATGCCAGAGCGTGCCGTCACCCGGTTCCGCAGTATCACGCAGACGCGCCTGCACTTTGATCTGGCCCTTAACCGTCTCTGCTGACCCATCGAGGACATAACGCAGGCCCAGGTTTTGCGAGACCTCGTCCAGCGGCACATCAATGCCCTCGTAGGCCAAAGCCATTCTGTAGGTGGAAATGGGCATATGGCGTTGCCGCTCGAAGGACAGAAGCAGCATTTCGGTCGCCGCATCGGCAAGGACTTGATCGCCGCCATGTTCAGACTCAAAAGGTAGGATCAGCAGGCCCGCCGTGTCTGGTGCGGTGTCCTTGAACAGATCCTTGGCCGTAAATACGCCGATGACGGCCGCAAGGCAAAGAACTGCCGCGATCAACGGCTTCCGGCGACCGACGCGCAGACGCTCTTTGCGTGCGACGATCTTGCCCGCATCTCCCGGGTCGAGTAGGACACTGTAGGCATGCACGGGTTCGGAGATGTTTTTTACTGACAAGGTGCCCTGGTCCGCGAACCCGAGGTCGAGCTTGCCTTTGACATTCCGAAAAACCGCTTCGGACACGAGGATGCCTCCCGGCTCGGCCAATCCTTCGAGGCGCGCGGCGATGTTGACCCCTTCTCCGAAAATGTCATCGCCGTCAACGAGTATGTCACCAACGTTGATGCCAACCCGGTAGGCGATCCAGCGGTCACCGCTGGCCCCGCGTGCCCTTTTGGCGATTTCGCATTGTATCTGGGCGGCCCATCGGACGGCGTTGACCGCGCTGCCGAACTCGATCAAGGCACCATCGCCGGTCGTCTTGACGACGCGCCCACCGCATTCTTCGATCGCGGGGCCAAACACTTCGTCCTGAATCGCCTTTTGCAGCGCGAGCGTACCAACTTCGTCGAGTTCCATGAGCCGGCTGTAACCAACCATGTCTACGGCCGTGATCGCCGCAAGTCTTCTCTTCCCGTTCAGCTCCGCTATACTCATCCCGCAGCAGCTCCGCAGTTGCGTTCTCTTGCCCGGGTCATTGAACCACAGTTTCAGGGATGCAGTAAGTTTGGATTACGGGGATCAGTAATTCCGGCGTCTCCGACGACTGCTATTTCTGCAGAACTGTCATCGGCACCCTCGGAATGCTGCGCTGACTATCAACGTCCGCTTTATAGAAAGCTGCGTCGCAGCGACGTCTATCGCTATAGAGGGCAGCTTTGGGCCGTCCTCATCTGGGGTAGCAAGACCTACTGATCTACTGCTGCTCCAGTTCCGACGGCTGTAGAGAGCCCTTCGTGACCGATGCTGCAAATCGCATGAGTGTCCTCAGAGCGCAGAAAGCGAACTTTGCAAACTCAGAGCCGTTTCCTGAAAGCAGACTTACACGTCTTGAGGGAATTTGGTTACCCGAACCCAAGGCGGACGTTTGCGCTGAGTAAGCTAATGCGCCTATGTCACAGGTCGATCAAGAGAATGCTCTGTATGTTCGTATTTCCACAAACGTAGGTAGTTTCAGACCGACCGAGTTCAGCGCTGACCAAAGAAAACAGTCCCTCTAAACCGCGGTTCACCGACCAGCTTATCTGGTGTCATGTCGAAGCGCTCTGTGATCCGATCAATCATGCGCCGTGCCGCAGGATAAACGGGCGAGATGTACTTGGGGACGACTTTTGTGGACGCACCGAAAGCGGCATCATCCAGTGTTTCAGGGTATTCGTCGATAACACGGGCGGTCAGGTCTGATGAGAAGCCTTCCTTGCTGTCAATGCCACGCGTCTGGTTCGCGTTGGCAGGGATCAGGCTGGCGTCGACGCCAAAGCTCTCGCCGCCGACCAAGCCCTCATCAATGCACGTCTGCAAAACTGTCTCGAAGAGATGCCGGAACAATCCGCTCTCCCGGAAACGCCCGTGCCGGTTCTTCGAAAAGGTAGAATGATCGGGCACTAGGTCGGCTAAATCGAGCCTGCAAAACCACCTATATGCCAAATTGACGTGAACCTACTCGCACAAGCGACGCTCGGACCGAATACCCTGGCAATAGCCCAGCAACAGCATCCAGACCATCAACTCAGGGTCAATCGAAGGACGGCCATGCGAACTGTACGATGGCGCTAAAAGCGGGCGAACCTCAGACTGATCGAGAAACCGATCAAAGTAGCCTAGCGGATGATCAATTGGCACAAATTCTTCGATTCAGAACTCATAAAACAGCGCACCTAGCGCCACCTGCTTTGGACCCATCATCGCAATGCCCTCCACTCTCAAATCAAGTGAATCAGGACACCAGCAACCAATCAGCGGACTTTTTCAACAGTATCCGGACAATGCAGAAGTTGGTATTTTCCACTCGAGCGACCGCATAGCGCACTTCGCAACCATAGCCATCTACGCCACGGACGGGGAGGAGACGTTGGGTGCGCTTGATTGTGCTCGTGGTTGTGTGGATGAAGCTGCCTTCAAGGGGCCGCATCAATCTTCTCTTTGCGACAAATTCTGATGGCGAGAATAACCAAGGGCGGACTCTCAACCAAGTATTTTGTAAGATAGGTTTGTGGGCTTTTTGCCGCTAACGTTCGCGTCCGGGGGGATCACTTTTGAAACGTTGACTTGCGGCCATAGTTGCGGCGGATGTGGTCGGCTATTCACGCTTGGTCAGGGCTGATGAGGAGGGCACGCTGTTGGCCTTGCGGACCCTTCGCGAAGAACTCATCGATCCCGCGATCAAGAAACGTCGCGGACGTATCGTTAAGCTGATGGGTGATGGCATTCTGATTGAGTTCGCTAGCGTTGTCGATGCGGTGGCGTGTGGCGCCGAGATGCAATTATCGTTGGCCGATGGAGACCCCGGATTGTCGAAGATTGTTTTCCGGATCGGCGTCAATCTCGGTGACGTGGTCATTGATGGTGAGGATATCCAAGGGGACGGAGTCAATGTGGCAGCGCGTCTCGAAACCTTGTCAGAGCCAGGCGGGATGTGCATTTCAGTTGCAGTCCATGAACAGGTCCGAGATCGGCTCGCCTTCAACTTCGAGGATGCTGGCAAACAGGAGGTCAAGAACATTGACCGCCCGGTGCGGGTTTGGAAGTGGTCCGCGGGGAACCCGGAAACCGATCCCGGCGCAAGTAGCGCTACCAGGCCCTTACGGCAGCCAGTGGCTCTGCCACTGCCGGAAAACCTCTCTATTGCCGTTCTGGCGTTCGACAATATTTCGAATGACCCGGAGCAGGAGTATTTTGCCGATTGCGTCGCCGAGGATGTTTGCACCGCGCTTTCCCGCGCCCGTGACCCTGTTTGTGATCGCCCGCAACAGTTCGTTTAGCTATCGGGGTCGGGCGAAGGATATGCGTCAGATCGGGCGCGAACTCGGTGTGCGTTATTTGCTCGAGGGCAGCGTCAGGCGCGCTGGTGAGCGCGTGCGTGTGACGGCACAGTTGATCGAGGCTGACAGCGGCAATCACATCTGGGCCGAGCGTTACGATCGTCCAGTCACGGACATATTCGCTGTCCAGGACGAAATCACCATAAACGTTGCCGGCGCGATCAGCAGTGAAGTTTGCACGGCTGACATTCGAAACACTGCCCTGCGTAGTGCCGAAGGCGCTCGTATCCTGGGAGCACCTAATGAAGGCCCACTGGCATCTTTATCGTGTCACCCCAGAGGACACCATTGAGGCCCAAAACATTTGCCGCAGACTCATAGAAGAGTCCGGCGAGAATTCTATGGCATACGCCGTGCTCTGTTTCAGCTACGGCTGGGATCTGATTTGCGGCTGGGTTGAGCGGACGCCGAAAGAAACGATCGAGAAGGCCGTGCAGACAAGCTAGGCAGCGATCGAACTGGACAGCAAGAATGAGTTGGCACACGCGATACTCAGCATGGCTTACTGGGTAAGCGGCTATCACGAGGGGGGGATTCGTGAGGGTGAAACCGCGGTCGCGCTCAATCCAAATAACTCGCTTGCACATGCACAGCTTGGTTGTTCGTTAGGGTTTTCCGGCACCGAATATCACGCAAGAGCCATCGAGCACTCAAATCAGGCCATCAGACTTGGGCCGCGCGATATCTGGGTTCACTTGCCGCATTCACATCTGGGACTCTATGCCATCATGGCTGGGCGTTACTAAGAGGCAATCGAGCATGGACGGGCATCGCTTGACCACACTTCTGCCCATGATACGGGCCACCGGGTCGTCGCCGCGGTGCTGGCGCTTTCCGGCCGGCAGGATGAGGCAAGGACAGCATTTAACGCGGCAACCCGAATGCAGCCCCTCGACATGAAGGCCTATTCCGAACAAGTCCATCGCATGTTCAAAAAGAGCGAAGACACCGAGCGTTATTTCGACGCCTTGCAACTGGCCGACGCGAGGACAGAGGTGTGAGAGCCCGCTTTGGGTCAAATTCTCACCGTCGAATAACTTTCCGAATGTTCCAGCAGCGACATCTTACAACCAGCTGAGAAGCACTCCGGAAAACTGCCCATCGCCGATAAGTCCCAATGTCTTGTGTGGATGGCTCCTGCATTGCAAGCGAATTTTATGAATCGCCAAATTTCAGTCTGGCTGCAATGCCCGCAAATCATTTTTAGGCGTTGTGGTCAGTGGACTATTCAACATTAATAATTTTATTCTTAGCGGCGTTTACTTTAACGGCATCGGTGTTGTCACATTAAACGTCCCAACATTAATACGCCACACTCACTGAGGAGCAACCGAAGCTCTGAGCAATTCCTGTGAGTATTCATGCCTAGGGTTTCCCATCCGCAGAGTTGCGGAGGACATGACTTCCACAATCTCGCCGTTTCTCATGACAGCCAATTGGTCACACATATGCGCAATAACAGGAAGGTCATGGGATACCATCAGATACGTCAGTCCGTGTTTCGTGCGCAGGTCAGCGAGCAAATTCAGAACTTCGGCCTGAACGCTGACATCCAAGGCTGATGTGGGCTCATCCAATAGCAGGATATCTGGCTCACCTGCCAAGGCCCTTGCAATGGCAACGCGCTGACGCTGACCACCAGAGAGCTGGTGCGGATATCGGAACCGGAACCGTTGCCCAAGGCCGACATCATCCAACAGACCCGCCACCCGTTTGTCGATATTGTCCAATCCGTGCAGATGCAGAGTTTCGCTGAGCACCTGATCGACTGTGTGCCGCGGATGAAGCGAGGCGTAAGGATCCTGAAACACCATCTGCACCGTCCGAAAGAATGCGCGATCCCGTTTCGCTCCGGACAGCGTCTGACCTTCGACTTCGATGGTACCGGACCATTGCGGCGCAAGCCCCGTTATTGCGCGCAGGATGGTAGATTTTCCGGATCCGCTCTCTCCCACAAGACCAAAGCTTTCGCCCTGCATGACACTGAGGTTGGCACCTTTGACCGCATCAACGCGGTCATGTGCGTGGCCGAACCAGACGTCTAGGTCCCTGATTTCCAATGCCGTCATTTCAACCTCTGACACTTGGTGCGTTCGACCATGACGGGTCTCGGGTCAGGACGCTCAGATGGGTGCGCTTGTCATCAAGTCGGGGAAGTGAATTTAACAGCCCCTGGGTATAGGGATGCTGGGCCTGATGCAGCTTGTTCGCTTCGCAGACTTCGACAATCCGGCCTGAATACATGATGAGAACGCGGTCGCAGAACTCGGACACGAGGTTCAGATCGTGACTGATGAAGATCAGCCCCATGCCCCGTTCCTTGACCAGCCCGTCCATGATGTTCAGAACCTGTCTCTGGACACTAACATCCAGTGCTGAGGTCGGCTCATCCGCGATCAGTATCTTGGGATTGGGGATCAGCATCATCGCGATCATGATACGCTGTCCCATACCTCCGGAAACTTCATGGGGATAAGCGCGCATCACCCTCTCAGCATCACGGATCGACACATTCTCCAGCATCTCGATAGCCATCTTCCGTGCACGAGACTTGGAGCCGGAATTGTGTTGAAGATAGGCCTCCATAAGTTGCTCACCGACAGTGACCACCGGGTTCAGTGAGAATTTGGGGTCTTGCATGACCATGGAAATCTGCTTCCCCCGGACCTCGCGCATCTCGCGTTCGCTTAACTTCAGCAGATCGCGGCCTTCAAGATTGACATGACTGGCCTCTACTATGCCGGGCTTGCGGATAAGGCGCAGGATAGCCCGACCCGTCATTGACTTGCCGGAGCCACTTTCACCGACAATACCCAGCCGTTCGCGTCCAAGCGAGAACGACACGCCGCGTACAGCGTCGAACACGCCTTGACGGGTTGGAAAACGGACCCAAAGATCTTCGATGTCCAGCAAACTCATTGTCCGTCATCCTTCGGGTCCAGAGCGTCCCTTAGGCCGTCACCCAGCAGGTTGAAAGCCAGCGATACCGTAAAAATCGCGAGCCCCGGTACGGTAGCAACCCACCAGTGGTCCAGAATAAATCTTCGACCCTCTGATATCATCGCCCCCCATTCAGGACTGGGCGGTTGTGCGCCCAGACCGAGGAAACCCAAGCCAGCCGCCGCCAGAATAATACCAGCCATATCCAGCGTGACGCGCACAATCAGTGATGAAATGCAAAGTGGCCAAATATGACGCGTGATGATCCGCAAAGGCCCTGCACCTTGCAGGCGGATCGCGTTGATATAGTCAGTTGACCGGATGGTCAGCGTTTCGGCCCGCGACATACGTGCATAGGGAGGCCAAGCCGTAAGCGAAATTGCGAGCACCGCATTTTCGATCCCGGCGCCAAGGGCAGCAACAAATGCCAGCGCCAGAACCAGTCGCGGGAAAGCTAGGAAGATGTCCGTGATGCGCATCAGGACGACATCGGTCCAACCTCCTGCATACCCCGCAACAGTCCCCACCAAAAGACCCGCTACTGGGGCGATCAGTGCAACCAGAGCGACGATGTAGAGCGTGATACGTGCACCATAAATCAATCTGGACAGAATATCCCGCCCCAAACTGTCGGTGCCCAAAAGATGCCCCCCGGTCCCTATGGGCTGAAGACGGCTAGCAAGATCCTGAGAAAACGGATCATGCGGGGCCAGAACAGGGGCAAATACCGCGGTGAAAACAAGAAGTACCAGAATGGTCAAACCAACCATAGCCATGGAATTCGTTCGCAGTGTTAGCCAGCCCTTATACAGACTGGACAATCTGGCGTGACGGCGAGACGTAGGTGCGTCGGCCAGCAGCCATTGTCGCAAAGTCAAATCGTTCATTTCGACCTCGGATCAAAGAAACGATAGAGAAGATCAGAGAATATATTCAGACAGATAAAGATCAGCCCGACCACAACTGTTCCGCCCAGAACAGCATTCATGTCTGCGCTCAGCAATGCCGTTGTGATGTAACTGCCGATGCCTGGCCAACTGAAGATGATCTCGGTCAGAACGGACCCTTCAAGCAGGTTGGCATAGCTCAGCGCGATGACCGTGATCAGTTGCACCCGGATATTCTTGAATGCATGGCGCCAGATCACTTGCCGTTCCGACAGGCCTTTGACCCGTGCGGTGATGACATATTCGGCCGAAAGCTGTTCCAGCATGAAGGAACGGGTCATCCGGCTGATATAGGCCAACGAGTAATAGCCGAGCAAAGCCGCCGGCAAGATGATATGGGTTAAAGCATTACGGAAGACATCCCAGTCTTGAACGATAGCGCTGTCCAACAGGATCAAACCCGTACGCGTTGGCACAACATCTTCGTAGAAAATGTCCAGCCGTCCGGGACCACCAACCCAACCAAGAACCCCATAGAACACCAGCAGACCCATTAAGCCCAACCAGAAGATAGGCATCGAATAGCCGACAAGCGCGACAACCCGAGCGATCTGATCAATCCACGAACCACGCTTGACTGCGGCAATCACCCCTAACGGAACGCCGAGAAAAATACCGATCAGAACACCCAGAGTGGCGAGTTCCAACGTGGCGGGGAAAACGCGGGCGATATCCTCGGATACAGGGCGCGCATTCAGCAGTGAATTGCCGAAATCTCCGTGCAGGACATCCCACAGATAATACCAGAACTGCACCAGAAGCGGTTTATCGAGACCTAGTTGTTGGTAGACCGCATCATATGTCGATTGTGATGCACGTTCACCAACAATGGCCAGCACCGGATCAATCGGCATCACGCGACCGATGATGAATGTCACGAACAACAAACCCAGCATCGTAATTGCAATGGTACCAAGAGTTTTCAGAATGCTCTTGATCCAATGGATGAGAGGCGCCGAACGGCGCCCCCCTGTTGGTCTTTCGGCTAGTGCCATCTATTTGGTCACCTGCCAGTATGACGCCGACGTAATCGCCTGCCCGGTCGAGAAATCCGTCACATTGTCACGCATTGCCGATTGTTCGATTTGCTGGAACATGATGACAAAAGGCGATGTCTCACGGAAATCTGCCTGAATTGTCTTATACATATCAGCACGTTTTACTGTATCGTTTTCCACAACGGCAGCATTCGTCTTCTCGGTCAGACCATCTGTATCCCAGGAATTCCGCCAGGCCAGCAAACCGGTGGCATTGGCCTCGTCTGAATTGTCCGGGTTGTACGCGAAGGTACCGGCGTTTGTCTGCGGGTCGGGGTAATCTGGTCCCCACGCACCAAGATAAACGTCCAGTTCACGCGAGCGGTATCGCGCCAAAATCTGCTTAGCGGTCCCGACGGTGATGTTCATCTTGATACCGACTTGTCCCAGCGCGTTTTGCATGGCCTGCGCAATCTCAATGCGCTCCTGTGCTTCGCGCACGCCGACCTCAATCTCTAGACCGCTTACACCGGCCTCATCCAGCAAGGATTTGGCCTTTTCGATGTCAAAGTTGAACGGGGCCTCATCGGATGCGCCCAGATAGGTCTGAGGTAGAAAGTTCTGATGGATGGTGTACTGACCCTTTAAGAAGCTGTCGCGCATTCCCTCATAATCGATGAGATACTTAAACGCCTGCCGGACCTGAGGCTTGCTCAGTTCAGGATGCTTCTGGTTCAGCGATACATACATCAGACGGCCTTTCAGCTCGTCAGCAATTTTGACCCCATCTACCGATGAGGCACCAGCCACATCTTCGGGGTTCAGATTGCGGGCAATGTCGATGTCCCCGCGTTCTAGCAACAGGCGCTGACTGGCGCTTTCTTGAACGTGGCGCACGACCACACGCTCCATAGTCGGGGCGCCCAGATAGAAGTCGGGGTTAGATTTCAGCGTTACGCTTTCATTCGGCTTCCAGCTGACCAGACTATAGGCACCCGATCCAGCCGTGTTGGTTTTGAGCCATTCATTGCCCAAATCGCCATCTTTATCGTGCTCCATCACTGTCTTTTTGTCGACGATCCCGCCAATTGTAGAGGTCAGGCAGTTCAGGACAAAGGATGTCGCATACGGCTTGTCCGTGGTGATGGTCAACGTATCGCCATCTGCAACGATTGTTTGCTCGATGTTTTCAGGCGTGAATCCAAACTGTGTTAGGATAAACGCCGGAGTTTTGTTCAGAATGATCGCGCGGCGCAGCGAAAACTGAACATCATCGGCGGTCACAGGGTTACCGGAGTGAAACGTCAACCCGTCCCGGATCTTGAATGTGATGGACTTTCCGTCCTCTGACACGTCCCAGCTTTCGGCAATATCCGGCTGATATCCGGCATCCAAATCCAGCGGGTCGAAATTCACCAGTTTCCGATAAACATTCCTGCTGACATCGGACCCGGCAAATTCAAAGCTCTCGGCTGGGTCCAGTGTGGTGATGTCGTCAATGCGATTTGCGATAACCAGCATGTTTGGTGGTGTTTCTGCCATCGCGGAAGTCGAAGTCACGGCCAGCGCCATTCCAAGCGCCGCTCCGGTAAGCAATCTACTAAATGCGTTCATGTTGTCCTCTCTGTCACTATGTCTTTCATCGACGGTTACGCCCCCCAGGTCTTTTCGAGAACACGCAACCAATTTTCGTGGCAGAGCTTCTTGATGAGCTCTTCACCATAACCATGGCGCTCCATGGCATCTCGTAGTCGGGGCAGCATGGATACATCCGTCACATCCTCCGGCACCATTGCCCCGTCATAGTCCGACCCGAGCCCAACCCGATCCTCACCCAGTATACCAATCAGGTGATCAAGGTGCCTCAGAACCTGCGTCAAAGGCACGTCGGAAACCATCCGCCCATCTTCGCGTAGAAATGCAGTGGCAAAATTCAGGCCGACCATTCCGTCGCTTTCAGCAATCGTGCGGAGTTGATCATCCGTCAGATTGCGGGCGTGCGGGCATATAACATGGGCGTTGGAATGGGTCGCAACCAATGGGGCGTCAGAATACCGCGCCACATCCCAAAAACCCTTTTCAGTGAGATGTGACAAGTCCAGCATAATGCCAAGTGCATTGCAGCGCCGCACAAGCCTGAGACCACGATCGGTCAACCCGCCGCCAGTATCTGGCCCTGATGGGAATTTCAACGGTACTCCGCGCCCGAAGATGTTTGGTCGGCTCCAAACCGGCCCTATCGACCGCAGGCCCGCGGCGTAAAAAACATCTAGCGCATGCAGATCGGTGTCGATCGCCTCGGCACCCTCTATGTGAAAAATGGCGGCCATCCGGCCTTGCGCCATGCAATCCCGGATGTCAGCGACCGAACGAACCACCTGCAATGCGCCCAAACGCTCCAGTTCGAGCAGGATTGCGATCTGGCCCAACGCGGCAGGCAAGGCATCTTCGGCATCAATCTGATCTGGAAGCGGCAGGTCATAACTCGACTGGACCATCTTTTTCATCTTGGCCGCCAAATCCATCGATGATGGAACCCAGATCGCAAAGAAACCTCCGCCAAAGCCTCCACTTCGGGCTTTGACCAGATCAATCGCGCCATCAAGACCTGTAAGGAAGCGACCAGCTTCTGACAATCCACCCGCCGAGGCAAGTTTCGACAATACGTCGTTATGCCCGTCGAAGATCAGCGGAGACGTTTTCACCATTGCACCACATGTTTCAGTATCATTTCGATACACGCTAACAGACGGGATCATCATAATTGCAAAAAATTTCAATGAGTTTTACTCATAGAAGTAGACGGAATCATGAGGCCGTAAAGAAATGGTAAAACCTCGCAACTGGCATTCGCTGCCAGAATACCAAGCATTGCGAGCACTCATGCAGGCCGGAACAACGGCGGCGGCGGCGCGACAACTGGGTTTGTCGCAATCGGCGGTCAGCCGTTCGATTGGCAGCCTTGAAGCGCGGCTTGGGAAAATGCTCTTCGAGCGGGACGCGGGCAGGTTACGCCCAACGCAAGAGGCGGTCAGGCTCAACATGCGGCTTGATCCTCTGTTCGAATCTTTGGACCGGATCGACGGCCCCGCCGAAGCCGTGCAAGAAACCCTGCGTCTGGTCGCACCACCCAGCTATGCGCATCGATATATCGTTTCCCTCATCGCAAGTTTTTTACGGGGGAACCCAGGGTTCTTCATCAATTTGGAAGTGACAACTTCGGACCTGGTCACGCTAGGTGTCTTGGAAAATCGATTTGATCTGGCAGTGACCGGCGTTGAACAAAGCCGTGCAGGTATCAAACTCATTCCTTTTCGGGTATCTCCTGCAGTTTGTGTTATGCGCCCAGAACACCCACTAGCAACGCGCGACACACTCACCCCGTCTGACCTTCATGAACAGGATCTGATCGCCTTGACATATCGTCATGGACGGCGTGGACAACTTGATCGGTTGTTGCACCAGGTTAGAGCCGAACCCAGAATTGTTGCTGAAGTTTCGACCTCTTTCGCCGCTGCTGACATGGCGCGAGAAGGTTTGGGCTTGGCGGTGATCAACCCATTTCCGGTGTACATGTATCGATCCCCAGAACTGGCATTTGTCCCGTTTGAATCCCCCATGCGATATCGAGGTCATTTTGTTGTTTCAGACCAAAGGCCCGTTCCAAGGATCGCCCGAGCCTTTATGCGGCATCTCCGGCTGAACACACCTCCTGATCCCTTTTCAGATCGTAACTAGGAAGCGTACAGACCCACCCAAATCCGTTTTTTTGTTTTCACGGTCGCCACTACGGTGCCAATCGACCATCCCGCGAAGCATTCGGGTTAGTTGGATGGAGGAAACGCGGGCTCTGTTGTCCTCGTGCCGAGCGCTACAATGCAACTACTTCAAGCAGTTCAATACGATTTCCAAACGGATCGCTGATATAAATTCTCTTGATGTCGGGTAAGTCGATGTCAGTTCGAACGTCAACACCTGCAGCCTTAAGATGAGCAACAGTGTTCTCCAGTGAGTCTACTCTAAAGCCCGGGTGGGCTTTCAGCGCAGGAACAAATGGTTCTTCCACTCCCAGATGAAAACGCACATTCTGGCATTGAAACCAAACTCCTCCGCGACCGCGCAAGGCCTTGGGTTTTTCAACTTCAGAAAAACCCAATACGCCACAATAGAATTTGCGAGCGTCACCTTCTCTGCCTTTTGGCATAGCAATTTGGATGTGATGTAGTTCTTCAATCATCTTGCCCGGCCCAGAGACTAAATCAATACAACTAATGTAGTACGTCATTGCATACGTTAGTGCATTCCCAATCACAATTGGGTCGTTAAAAACGGCGCAAAGCGGATGAGGTGGATGGCTCCTGCTCCACCGGCATCGAACGTGCCAAAGTGCAGTTGTTATCGACTGCTAGGAAAGGAGCCACCCAATGACAGTAAAAACCGTGGGCCTGGATTTGGCCCCATGAGCGCTGACGTCAGACAGTGCACTGTGTTTCAGCCACCGGACGCCGGATCATCAACAAGAAGATCAAGCGCGCGAAGTTACCGGCGTTCTTCGAAACGCTGCCGAGATGTGTTGTCGGCATGGAAGCGTGCGGTTCGGCGCACCACTGGGCACGCGAGCTGCGCAAACTTGGCCACGATGTTCGGCTCATGCCAGCAGCCTATGTCAAACCCTATGTGAAGCGCGGCAAGACAGACGCGGCGGATGCCGAGGCGATTTATGAAGCAGTGCGTCGACCAACCATGCGCTTTGTAGAGATCAAGTCCGAAGACCAGCAGGCCGTTCTTGCAATACACCGCGCCCTGGTTTTGTCCAGCGGCGCTGGAGCTGCCGCGCGCGTGTCTATTGGTTTTCCCGTACTATTTGGCATAGTTCTGGACAGCACGCTGGGTCTGCTCATGATCCCAGTGCTGTATGCTGTGTTTCAATCACTCAGCGAACGGCTTGCCAAAATCGGCCTTCGCTGAGTTGGCGTTGTCTGCGTTGTCGTTGTTACATGACTACCGGTGACGGGATGTTAAAGCGCATCAGGGGTCGCTACTCGTTGAAAATTTGGCGCGTCACTTATCAAAGCTCTTTTTTAGAATTGAGTGTGCTTTGCCATCAGCGTGCCGTCATTTCCATGAAAGCGCTGAGTTCGAATATTTTCCGGCCGCGTATTGTAGTGCTCGAAAAAAGCGCGCGCCAATGCGACGCTTGAGGAAAAGCCGGTCGCTACTGAGATTTCAATCTGGGTCATGTCAGTGAGCCGCAAAAGGCTATGCGCGCGTTCTAGGCGAAGTTCTTTGTAAGTTGCTAACAGCTTTGTACCCGTCTTTTTCAGAAATTGACGTTGAAGCTGACGCGTTGATGTTTTCACTTTTGCAGCCAGATCAGAAATCCTTATTGGATCTTCAATATTGTCCAGCATTGTGTCCAAGACGCGCAGGATCAACTGATCGCCTTTTGCGCGACGTACCAAACGGGTCGCCAATTGGCTTTCGTGTTTGTACTGCGGTTCCGACAGTCCGATATAGGCGCGCAAAAGATCCGCCAGATGCTCGCCATGGTCAATTGACACGAACTCGGACAACAGTTTTAGCGCGCTCAGCCTGGTGGCCGCACTGTGCGCACTCCCCTCGAACGCCAGACTGGTTCCGCGGCCGCAGCTTGTGATCCCATTTTCGAGTGCTGCGGCTTTGAAGTTAGGGTGAACTGCCACTGCCGTTTGGTCCGCGCACCGAAGTCTTGCCAGCACGAAAATAGCACCACCAACGAGGATGGATCTGGGCGATTGGCTTAGTACCTGCGAAGCCCAGGTTTTGTGCGGACCATTCAAGCTCCAGGTGTTTTCAAGATCACCCCAGAAAATTGCAGTGCGACCTGACCAGTACATTGGTCCACCCGCTGGTTGTTCGGTTGGTACACAAAGATTGACAACATAGGTGTGATCTTCAATCAGAGTGTTCAAAGCCCGATAGAATTCAATGACCACTTCGGCAGACGCTTTTTCATTCTCGTCGCTTAGGATGACTTCTATGTGTTTTAGCCTTCCTGGTTTCGAAGGCCGTGAGTCGACCGGGCAAAGTTCGGGGTTTCCAAGGACATAGTGTTTCATTGTTCCTCAAACGGCTAGGTACGGGTGGTACATGAAACGGGACGAACCCAGATTTGCAGGCCCCCCGCCTGTTGGCGGGGGGGTATTGTGTTTACTCTGCTGCGTCTTGGTATTCTGACATTGGAGGGCATGTGCAGATTAGGTTTCTGTCACCGTATGCGTTGTCGACGCGGTTTACGGGGGACCAGTATTTGTCGACGCCCATCGAGCCCGGGGGG
>NZ_FWFP01000005.1 GCF_900172215.1 Ruegeria meonggei | reverse complement strand
CCCATAATCCCCAAAGGATACTGAACAGGCATCTCCCAGCCCGCAAAATCAACCAGCTTACCACCCAATTCAACATGCAACGAATGCAAAGGAGTGCGTTTAATCTCGGTCATTGTTCCAGCCTTTCAAAAGCCGTTGTTAAAGAATACCGCACATTATCCACCCTGCGTCAAAGTAGTTTTCCGGCCAGCTTCCCACGACCATACCGCAAGTCAACAGGCGTCGAACACTGATCTTTGTCAGGCTGCCACAGCAAGGCTTGCAAACAAGGTATACACCCGCATGCCGCAGTTGCGTTTCTGATAGGAAACTATTTTCCCTCACGCAACACTCTAGTTTGTGAAATGCGGAACACTGTCACGGGGTTCAAGCCCTTCGCCGCGCAGGTTTTTGCCAGATGTCGGCCCAACCCCTCTGGTCCCGGCCTGCAACCTGCCCTAAGACTTCGCCCGAGAGGGGCCGCCATGTCACATATTACACTGGTTCGTCACGGCCAGGCCAACACCGAGGCGCGTGATGAGGAAAGCTATGACAAGCTCAGCGATCTGGGTCACCAGCAGGCGCGCTGGTTGGGCGCGCATCTGCAGTTTACGCGCACCCATTTTCCGCGGGTCTTTTGTGGCACTCTGATCCGCCATAGGGAAACCGCCTCTAGCATGGGTCTGCCTGACCCCATCTGCGATCCCCGGCTGAACGAGATTGAGTACTTCACCATCGCCAAGCTGTTCGAGGAACAACATGGGGTGACAATCCCGACCGACCGCGAAGCGTTTGTGGACCACCTGCCCCAGACCTTTACCGCATGGGCTCGGGGTGAGATCGACAATACCCCCGAGACGTTCGAGCAATTCGAAACCCGCGTATCCGCCGCCCTGCAAGACATCGGAACCGATGGTGGACCTGCGATTGTGGTGACGTCCGGCGGGTTGATTTCGATGGTGGTGCGGCAGGCTATGGGGCTGGATATCCCCTCGATGTCGCGCGTGGCCCTTGCCATAATGAACACGTCAATGCATCGTTTGCACCCAATTGGACCGCAGCTGAGCCCGGTGCTGTTCAACGCCGTTCCGCATCTTGAGGCACCAGACCGGCAATTTGCGCAGACACATCTGTAACCCCGGAGACCCCTGATGCAGCTTTACTATGCCCCCCGCACAATCTCGGTTGCAGTTGCCATTGCCTTGGAAGAAGCCGGGCTGGACTATGAGGCGCTCAAGCTGGACTTTACCGGGGGCGAGCAAACCAAACCCGCCTATAAACAGATCAACCCCAAAGGCCGCGTTCCGGCCCTGGCCGTTGACGGCGGCGTTCTGACCGAAACTGGCGCGCTGCTGGAATATGTTGCTGCCAAGGCCCCCGAGGCCGGGCTGTTGCCCGCTGATCCTGTGATGGCATGCCGAATGCGCGAGGTCATGTTCTACCTGGCCTCAACCATGCATGTGAACCACGCGCATAAATTGCGCGGCCACCGCTGGGCCGACAAGAAATCCAGCTGGAAAGATATGACAAACAAGGTTGCGCAGACAATGACCGCGTCCTGCGATTACATCTGCACCAACGGGCTGCGCGGGCCGTTTGTTCTGGGTGAGGCCGTGTCGCTGGCTGATGCCTATCTGTATGTGGTCTGCAGCTGGCTGGAAGCGGACGGCGTCGATGTCTCGGCCTTTCCCAAAATTCTCGCCTTTCGCGAGGCGATGGAGGCACGTCCATCCGTTCAGGCGGTGCGGGCCGCCGATATGCTGTGACAAAAGGATAAACATGACACATCTCTGGGTCCGGGCCGAGCAGCGCCCGAACGAAGAACGGGTTGGTCTGACCCCCGAAGGGGCCGCCGCGCTAATCGCCGCAGGTATTCGCGTGACGGTCGAGGAAAGCTCGGTGCGGGCCATCCCGATTGACGGCTACAAGGGCGCTGGTTGTGAGATCGCACCAGAGAATTCATGGCCCAAGGCCCCGCTGGATGCGATCATCTTCGGCCTCAAGGAACTGCCCGAGGACGACACGCCCCTGCCCCATTGCCACATCATGTTCGGCCACGCCTATAAGGGTCAGTACTCCGGGCGCGCGCTGTTGCAGCGGTTCAAGGCCGGAGGCGGCACGCTTTATGATCTGGAATACTTGGTGGACGAACTCGGTCGACGCGTTGCCGCCTTTGGCTATTGGGCGGGCTATGCCGGGGCTGCGGTCACGCTGAAAACCTGGGCCGCGCAGCAACGGGACGAGACCTGCCCACCGGTTGGCGTGTACCCGGGCAAAGACACCCTGAACGCCGAACTGCTTGCGGAACTGGACGCCACCGGCGCGCCCCGCCCCCGCGCTATCGTCATCGGTGCCCTGGGCCGCGTCGGCGCCGGCGCTGCGGATCTGTGCAAGGCGATGGGTGTCGCTGTCACCAAATGGGATATGGCCGAGACCGCCAGCGGCGGGCCTTTCCCTGAGATCCTAGACCATGACCTTTTCCTGAACTGCATTTTTGCCCGCCCCGGCACGCCCGTCTTTGTCCCGCACGAGGCGCTGAATGCTCCGCGCGCGCTGTCTGCCATCGGCGATGTCGCCTGTGACCCGGACAGTGATTACAACCCAGTGCCTGTCTATGATCGTGCCACCACCTGGGATCAACCTGCCCTGCGCGTCGCCAGTGATCCAGTTCTGGATGTGATTGCTATCGACAACCTGCCTTCGATGCTGCCGGTAGAAAGCTCGGATGATTATGCCGCGCAGCTTTTACCATCGCTGCTGACCCTGACGGATATTGAATCCGG
The DNA here is from genome assembly GCF_900172215.1 of Ruegeria meonggei. Classification (GTDB taxonomy): domain Bacteria; phylum Pseudomonadota; class Alphaproteobacteria; order Rhodobacterales; family Rhodobacteraceae; genus Ruegeria; species Ruegeria meonggei. The sequence continues at coordinate 401,175 of NZ_FWFP01000005.1, read as the reverse complement.
TGTCTGGGCGCGGGCCCGCGATACGTTCCTCACCCATGTCTAGGGAAGCGCACGCATGGAACACCTGATCGGAGGCGCAGCCGCAGTGCTTGGCACTGTATGTTGGCTGCCCCAGACCCTGAAAACCTGGCGCACCCGCGAGACCAAAGACCTGTCCCTGCCCGCGAACCTATTGATCCTGACCACGCTGACCCTGTGGCTGGCCTATGGGGTGATGATCGCGGCATGGCCACTGATCCTGGGCAATGTGATATCGATCCTGCTTGTCAGCGCGATCGTGATCGCCAAACTGAAATTCGGCTGAACAGCCGCAAAGGAGCTTACGCATGACCATCCATTGGTGTGGCACCGGCCTGTCGGCCATCCCCGGCCTGCGCCGCCTGATCGAGGGCGGGCACAAAGTCACCGTCTGGAACCGGACCATCGACAAGGCCAAAGCCGAAATCGGCGACCTGACCGATGACATCCGCGCCTTTGACATCGACGCCTTGGGCGGCGTGTTGGAACAGGGCGATGTAATTGTATCTATGCTGCCCGGCGATTGGCACGTACCGCTGGCAGAGCTGGCAATCGCGCACAAAGCGCACTTTGTCTCGTCCTCGTATATCGCGCCCGAGATGCGCGCGCTGGACGACAAGGCACGTGCGGCCGGTGTTGCGCTGGTCAACGAGGTCGGACTTGACCCGGGCATCGACCACCTCATGGCGCATGCGCTGATCGACGATTACCGCGCCTCAAGCGCGTTTGATGCGCAGAACCACCTGAGCTTTATTTCTTACTGTGGCGGCATCCCCAAGAACCCCAACCCGTTTCGGTATAAGTTCAGCTGGTCCCCTCTGGGCGTGCTGAAAGCCCTGCGCTCGCCTTCGAAATCGATCCGCGACTACGCGCCACTGGACGTCGCCCGCCCCTGGGACGCAATCACCAGCTATATCGCACCGCTGCCAACACCCGAAAGTTTTGAAGTCTATCCGAACCGCGACTCGATCCCGTTCATGGAAGAGTACCAGTTCGAAAAGCACTGGCCGGTGCGCGAATTCGTCCGCGGAACCCTGCGCCTGAACGGATGGGCTGATGCGTGGGCTGATGTGTTCCGGGAAATCGAAACCCTGTCCGGCCCCGAAGGCGATGCGCGCCTGAAAGAAATGTCGGACCAGTTCTGGGACGAAAACGCCTATGACAAGGGCGAGCCCGACCGCGTGGTGCTGTGCGTGGGCCTCAAGGCCGAGAAGGATGGCATTGCGGTTTGGCACAAGACCTATGTCATGGACGCCTGGGGTGACGCGCGCGGCACCGCCATGGCGCGGCTTGTCTCAATCCCAGTGTCGCTGGCGGTCGAAGCGGTTCTGAACCGCGCCATCGCCGTGGGTGTTCACGCCGCGCCCCGCGATCCGAAACTGGTGCAAAGCTGGATGGCCGAGATCGATTCCTTGGCGCAGCACCTGCAGATCGTGGATCAAATGAAGTAAACGGCTGGCACCGCCCACAACCGGGGCGGTGTCTTCAGTTCAAGACGGCCTGCGCCAGATCGACGAGACTCCAGCTCCAATTTGGTCCAAAATGATACTCGCACATGCGTTTCAGTTCCGCTTCTTTTCCAGCCTCTTCAAAAGAGACAAACCGGGCATCATTCACACATTCAAAAGCCCGGTGATGAATAAGGAATTGAGAGGCTTGATCCGGTGACATACCCGGTCCTACGTGAATAGCTCCGCCGCAAAGGCCCCTGTTGGAAACCACCCTCGGATGACGCTTATGAACTGCACATACAAGCACCTTGAGCCCAGACCGCTGGTAAACCTCCAGCCGGGGGGTCTAAACGGGGGCAGCAGCTTATCAGGATGGCCGGATCAAAGCCGCCAAGGCCCAAAAGACGGGTGCAGTTCCCAATAGCTTTTTCTGGATCGGTTTCACGCGCCCGGCACCCTTCCGTCAACTCTGTGATCAGCGCGTTTCGCTGCTGCTTTTAAAACAGCAAAAAGGCCCAAGATCAGGCAAACGGCCAACAGCCTTACAATATTTCCACTCAGAAGCCCGCCTCTTAGAAAATAAATCAACTATAGCGCGGTCTTTCTGCAGCGAATTCTCGCCGTCTACCACCTTGAGAAACGGTATCCAGCGATGCAGGCGCGACAGCTTAGGGCTTTATTTGTCTTGAGTTGCATGCGCTCAGATAAAACGCTCGATCGTGTTGTCGATATCGATGCGATTGATCCCAATCTCTGCCAGCTGTTGATCGGACAAGCGCCCTAGCTCTTGCGCGGCACGCACAATATCGGATCTAACCGCCTGAACACGCATCGCACGATCAAAAAGCAACACCGCACTGGCAGTGTTCGAGACGTCATAAGTTGGTTGTGAATCCAGCATTTTATCCTCCGTTTCGATAGGCACTGATCGGCGCTTGGGTTACTGGTAGGGCTGTTGGTGATAAGCGCTCTGATATGCGCGATCTTTGATTTCGGCCCGAGGAACACCGATGTCGTTCAGTTGTTTGTCGCTCAACGCTTCGAGGTGGTGAACGGTTTTGCCGTAAACCCTGCGGCGAAAATGTTCGACCCTGGCTTCGGCATAGTCGGAAAACAAACCGAAAAAGAGACCTTTCTGCGGGGTGACTGTCTGTGCATATCCCATTTCTTCCTCCATAAAATCCGAGTTACGTTGTTGGTCACAACTCAAATTAAGGAGGCCTGTGTTAACACCGCAGGAAAGGCAGATTAAGGTTGGTTAATATCGGCCGAGAAGTGTGGGATTGGGCAATCAGTTCAAATGTACATGTGCCAGATCAACCAAGTTTCGGCGCAGTTCGGACGTAAATATGTTTGCCTGAACCCTTTTTTCTGGGTCATCCCCTGGCTGCGCAATATAGAGCGGACAGATGTATTTTTCTGGGAAGATACAATCGAACACGCGGTTTACGACAATGAAGCGTTCAGCAGAATTCGAAGGATCTCCCTGCAGCGCCGCGGTTTGCCCTAAATGCAAAGCTTGAATACCGTACTTGCTCCGCTCATATTCTTGCTCATAGAGCTCACCTACAGTCCGCAAACCAGCTTCAAGCAGTTTGTCCCCAAGATAATCAAAGTGTTCCCCCATGAGTTCAAGGGCATCTTGGCAGCTTAGTTCCGGATAGGATGTGCGCCTCTCGGGAAACAGGGGCGGGCATTCTGACCCAGTCCAAAGACATGTCCCATAGTAGTAACTTAATAAGTTCTCGTTCAGCGGATCGCGTCTTAGGGCTTCGGTGAGCACCTTGACCGCTGACGCATATTGAATTTCTTCATCAATGTACGTCCACCAGGCTTTTGAAATCCATTTTCGGTCTGGGTAAGTCGCCGCGAGATGCGCGTAATAACTATTTGTTTCGTCAGCTGAACCCATGGACCGTAACAGCAATCCCTTCATTTTCATGGAATAGTCATTCTCTGGCGCGATCTTCAACGCTGCCTCAATCGCAACCATCGCAGCCGGATAGTTTTCGGCGCGAGCGAACTACCACGCTTTCCACTGCAACGGCACTTCGCTCTTTGGATCTGCCGCAATGGCAAGATCAACCTCGCGCAAGACCCCCTCGGCATCCTTCAATAACATGTAGGCGCGCATGCGATGACGATGGATCAGGGAAACATGCTGCGGGATCGGCACCACCATTGCCGATTGGGCGTCGGCACAGGCCACCAGCGCGTCTTCGGGGTCATCGATCCCGTTTGCACAGGCGTTCAGCAAAATTTGGTTCTGGTGCCGGACGTACACCATTGCCGCCGTAATCATGATCACCACAAGCGCGGCGATCCGAACAACCGGGACGCTGCGGTTCTTGGTCTGAATAGGAGAATCGAAACTCATTGCAATCAACCTGAGACTTAAATCGCCTCAGTGCTTCAATATCGTTTTAGTCAAGTCCACCTTTCGGGCCAGACAGACGGAAACTGTTGCCAATACGCCTACATCAGGTCGTTCTCGACATCCTCGGCCGAGATACCCAGCGCATCCAGACCGTTCTCCAGATGATCCGACATGTGTGGTGTGCCGATCAGGTAGTCGGCACAAGGGGTCGAGGCCTCTGACTTGGCGGTGGCGATGGCCTCTGCCAGATCCTCGGGGAAAAAGCTCTCGCGCCCAACCCACATGACGGCGACCAGTTCGGCCTGCTCGTCTTCGCCCATGCGCTCGATAAAGGCGCGCAGCTCGCCCTCGGCCCGGCCCAGTTCACGCCCCATCATGGCGACCTGAGCGATTTTTCTTGCCGAGATTTCCAACATGACCCAACTCCTCGTGTTCGCGGTTTTCACCCTCCACCAAGCATTGCGCGCGCCTTGAGTCTTTGATCTTACGCAAACAAGCGTCGCTTAGGGGTCGCGGATCCGGGAAACCGGATGGTCGGGAACCGGGGCCTTGCGGAACGGGCGAAACCTGGCCTTTTTCACCCACAGTTTCAGCGCCTGCCAAAGGATCAGGGTAAAGGCCCGGCGCGCGCCAAACGGGCGGCGCAGCAGCGACCACAGGATCGTGCGGTTTGTCAGCGGTGCACGCGGGCCGGTCAGTGTTGCGATCAGGCCGCCGTTTTCACGTCCATAGTCGATCCAAACCCCCACCCGGTCCGGGCGATAGTCGAAACGGAACGTATAGGTGCCTTCGACCTCTTGAAACGGTGAGACATGCATCAGCTTGGTCGCCACGATACGGTCCGAAGGCTGAATTGGCGCAAAATTAGGAGTATGGCACAGATAGCTGTGGCGCGTGCCAAAAGTGTTGGTGACCTCGGACACAACGGCGTAAAGCTGGTCTTCTGCATCGAAACAAAACCAGAAGCTGACCGGGTTGAACACATGGCCCATAACCCGGGGCTGGGTCAGCAGGGTGATGCGATCCGGCTGGGTCACGCCCAGATTGCCGAACTGTTCACGCAGCCAAACCGCGCCGCGGCCTTGCCCCGGTGTGCCTCCGTGATCGCGATCGCGCCAGTTTGTGATATTGGCCCGGTTCACTGAAAACAGCGCAGGTGTCCCCGGACGGGTTTCGGGGTCCAGCAGGATATAGTCGATCGAATAGCGAAAGGCGTTTTCAATCGCGCCCTTTCGCCCGTGAAACGTATGACCTGCGATATGGTCGACCGTGTTCATCCCGTTTTGTCCATTCTGCCTGTAAACCGTTCAAACGGCGCTGTTTTCCTCAGCCATCCGTACTATTCACTACGAAACTTAGCGCCGTTCGGATCAAATTGGCCAATTAAAGTGATCCGGCTTTGGTTGCGCCGCGTAATGTGGTTATGTTTACCGAGATCGATACCGTGACCTTGGATGAACCGGCGACCGAAAGGTCATCAACAAAACCTTGGCGCGCCAAGAGACGCATCAGGGGCAAGCCGGTGAACAGAGCGGATGACAGTTGTGACACCAAAACTGAGTGGGTGAGCCACGTCAGCCGCATTCGGGATGCGCAGGATCAGGCGGCTTTTGCTGAACTGTTCCAGCACTTCGCGCCGCGGATCAAAGCGTTCCTGATCAAGTCGGGATCCGATGTAACGCTGGCCGAAGAATGCGCGCAAGAGGTTATGGCGACCTTGTGGCACAAGGCGCATTTGTTCGATCCGACAAGGGCGACCGTGGCCACTTGGGTGTTCACGATCGCCCGAAACAAGCGCATCGACGTGCTGCGCAAACAACGCCGCCCCGAGCCCGAAGAACTGGGTTGGGGTCCCAAGGCAGAGCCCGAACAGGATGACGTTCTAGCACTGCAACAAGAAACCGCGCAGCTGCGTGACGCTTTGACCGCGTTGCCAGAGGCGCAAAGACAACTGATCGAGAAGGCCTACTTCGGAGATCTGAGCCATCGAGAGATTGCATCTCAGACAGGGTTGCCTTTGGGTACGATCAAATCACGTATACGGCTGGCGCTGGACCGCCTGCGCCATGCAATGAACTGAGATGACGACGATGAGCAACAAGATTAAACATCACCTCACGGACGACCTGCTGATGGCCTATGCAGCGGGCAGCTTGCCCGAAGCTTTCGATCTGATGGTCGCCACACATCTGTCTCTGTGTGACCACTGCCGCGCGCGGGCGGAAAGCTTTGATGCTATTGGTGGATGCGTTCTGCAGGATCAGGAGGCAAGCGCCGGGATGAGCGATGGCTCTTTGGCCGCGACCATGGCGATGATCGCAAAAGGCGCGCCAATTGCCAAACCAAGTCCCCCCGGCTGTTCGGTTCTGCCTGCTCCCTTGCGGGATTACGTCGGCGGCGATGTGAACGCCATTCGTTGGCGGTCCATTGGCATGGGGGTAAAACAGGCCATTTTACCGACCACGCGCGATGCCAGTGCACGGTTGCTGTTTATCCCGGCAGGCGCGGCGGTTCCAGATCACAGCCATCATGGCACCGAATTGACCATGGTTCTGCAAGGCGCGTTTTCCGATGAAGTAGACCACTTCGCGCGTGGTGACGTTGAGATAGCAGACGAAGACCTGCACCACACGCCAACGGCGGATATCACCGAGGACTGTATATGCCTGGCGGTCACCGACGCACCGCTGAAGTTCAGCAAGTTGATGCCGCGGCTGTTTCAGCCCTTCCTTCGCATCTGAACCATCGGGCCAAATCGTACTTCGCTGGCCCGACACCCCAAATGGTGGAGTGTACCAAGATGATAAAATCTCTGGCCCTTGTTCTGAGCCTGATTGCCTCAGCCGCCGTGGCGCAGAGGGTGTCTGACGTGATGTTTGAACCGGGTAACTTCGGCACTATGGTCAACGGGACAATAACCGGGAACGAGTATTTCGACTATAGGCTCGGCGCACAGTCCGGGCAGGAGTTGTTTGCCGAACTTCAGGTCAGTAACACCAATGGCAACGGGGTAATCTATTTCAATATCCTGCCTCCAGGCAGCGATGGAGAGGCGATCTATATTGGCTCGATCAACGGCAACACCGCTCGCATCGACCTACCGCAGGACGGAGATTACACGATACGCGTCTATCTGATGGGCAATGATCGGGACACCGGCAAGACGGTCGGCTACAATCTGGATCTGTCGATCCAGTAAGGCTCAGGCCTCGGATTTACCAAGCGGCACCACATTGGCGTGATCGTCGGTGGCCAGTTCCTCGAAATCGAAATTGTCCAGCCGCTGCGCCCGGCGTCCGGCCTTTTCGGCGCTGATCTTGATTTCTGAGATATCCTTGGCCGCCTGTCCGAAATGCCGGTCCAGATTGGACACACGGTCGCCCAGACGATCCACATCTTTATGCAGCAGGCCCAGTTCCTTGCGGATTGCACCCGTCTGTTCGCGCATCCGCGCATCCTTCAGGATCGCCCGCATCGTATTCAACGTCGCCATGCAGGTGGTGGGCGAGACGATCCAGACACGTTTGTTGAAACTCTCCTGCACCAGCTCCGGGAACTTGGCGTGCAGTTCGGCATAGACCGCCTCGGACGGTAGGAACATCAGCGCGCCATCAGCGGTTTCACCATCGAGAATGTATTTCTCGGAGATGTCGTTGATATGCTTGCGCACCGTGGTCCGGAACATCTGCACGGCTGCTTTCAGCTCCATGTCGTTGGACGAGCCGATCAGCGCCTCATAGGCCTCCAGCGGGAATTTGCTGTCGATCACAATCGGCCCCGGGGGGTTCGGCAGATGGATCAGACAATCCGCCCGACGCCCGTTCGACAGCGTCGCCTGCAGCTTGAAACTGTCCGCGGGCAGCGCCTTGGAGACGATATCGTTCAGCTGAATTTCACCAAAGGCGCCGCGTGTCTGCTTGTTCGACAGGATATCCTGCAGTGACAACACGTCGCCGGACAGTTTGGTGATATTGTCCTGCGCCTTGTCGATGGCGGCCAGCCGTTCCTGCAGTTGCGTCAACGAGGTCGCAGTCTGTTTCGAGGACCCATGCAGCGATTCCTTCATCCGTTCCTGCATCTCGGCCAACGCCCGCGCGGATTTCATCGCATTATCCGCCAGCCGGTCATTCATCTGCTGCTGCACTGAGGACAGGCGCGATTCGACCGTCTGGATCACCTGCACCTGCGCATTGGCCTGCGTGTCAGAGACATGCTGCAACCCGCCGCGCATCTGCTCTTGCCCCTGTCCCAGCTGTTGCACATGCTGACCTAAATGCGCCATCTGCCGCGCCAGCGGTTCCGCCATCCGCGCAGACCGGTTGGCAGCGCGCAGCGACAGGAACAACAACAGCAGGATCAGGGCCACCAGCCCGCCGCCGATCAGGATCACCGGGTCGTTCAATGCATATTGGGTGCCTGAAATCTCAATCATGTCGCCTCGGATGTTCTTGTTTTATTCTTCATAGCCCGGCAAGGGCGCAGGATCAACTGCGTCCGAACAGACGTTCGATATCGGCCAGCTTCAGTTCCACATAAGTCGGCCGCCCATGGTTGCACTGGCCGGAATGGGGCGTCGCCTCCATCTCTCGCAGCAGGGCGTTCATTTCCTCAGCCCGCATCCGGCGGCCCGAGCGGATCGAGCCATGGCAGGCCACCCGGCTCAGGATCGCCTCGATCCGTGCCTGCACCATCTGGCTTTCGCCCTGATCGGCCAGCTCATCCAGGATATCCAGGATCATCGCGCGGGCATCGACCTCACCCAGTATGGCGGGCGTTTCACGTACCGCGACCGCGCCACCGCCAAAGCGCTCAATGGTCAGGCCAAAGCGCGTAAGATCCTCGGCGACGGCCATCAGGCGCGTGCATTCGCCTTCGGACAGCTCAACAATCTCGGGGATCAGCAGCGCTTGCGCGGCGACGCCGTTCTCGGTCATCTGAGTCTTGAGCTTCTCATAAACCAGCCGCTCATGCGCTGCGTGCTGGTCGACGATTACCATCCCGTCCGCAGTCTGGGCGATGATGTAGTTCTCATGCACCTGCCCGCGCGCAGCACCCAGGGGCAAGTCCTGTGCGGGTGGCTCCGTCGCCAGGGCCTCGGGCATCGTGACAGGTGTGGGGTCAACAAAATTACCGCTGTAATCCTTGGCCAGCTCGGCAAAACCGGGCGCTTGCGCGCGATAGGCAGCCTGCCGCGCCGCAGGTGAGGGGCGGTCCATCTGATACACGCGCGCCGGGGTCGATTGCGCGGGCTCGGGCCGCATCGCCCCCAGCGTTGCATTGGCCACAGTCGAGGAGGCCCGGTGCCCGGCCTCGGCCAGCGCATGGCGCAAGGCCGAGACGATCAGCCCGCGCGCCACTCCGGGATCGCGGAACCGGACCTCGGATTTCGCGGGATGCACGTTGACGTCCACCAGAGTCGGATCGCAGTCGATAAACAACGCCGCCGCCGGATGGCGGTCGCGGCTGAGGAAATCGAAATAAGCCGCCCGCAACGCCCCGGTCAACATCTTGTCCCGGACAGGCCGTCCGTTGACAAACAGATACTGCGCTACAGCCGCCCCTCGGGAATAGGTCGGTAGGGCCGCATAACCATACAGCCGGATCCCATCGCGGGTGGCGTCGATTTGCAGGGCGTTCTCAGCGAACTCGCGCCCGATCACCCGCGCCAGTCGGGCATGTAGCGCGTCAAACAGATCACCATTCTCGCGGTCGGCACGGAAGGTCACGCGCCCCTCACCCCCGCCCGAGACATCGCGCAGCGTGAAGGTGATCGATGGTTCGGCCATGGCCAGACGTTTGACTGTATCGTTGATTGCCTGCGCTTCGGCCCGGTCGGTGCGCATGAATTTCAACCGCGCTGGCGTCGCAAAGAACAGATCGCGCAGCTCGACCACTGTGCCCGCGCGCAGGGCGGCGGGTTTAACCGCCTCGACCGACCCACCGGACACGTGGATCGCAGCCCCTTCGCCACCCGGAACGCGACTGGTGATAGTCAACCGCCCAACCGCACCCAGCGAGGGCAGCGCCTCACCGCGAAAGCCGAAGGTGTGAATATTCAGCAAATCCGAGCCGTCTATCTTGGACGTCGCGTGACGGGACAGCGCCAAGGGCAAATCATCGGCAGAAATTCCGCAGCCATCGTCGGTCACGCGAATCAATGTCTTGCCGCCGTCAGCGATGTCGATCGCAATCCGGTTCGCCCCGGCATCGATGGCATTTTCCACCAACTCCTTCACAGCCGAGGCCGGTCGCTCCACCACTTCACCGGCGGCAATGCGGTTGATGGCAGCGTCGTCAAGCTGTCGGATTACCGGTCGGTTTTCGCTGATATTGGGGTTTGCCTGCACCATACCACCAGACCTAGCACAAGCTTGCGCGATTCTGCCACTGGTTTGAAGGCTCTAATTTGAACGAGAGGGGGCGTTCGAACAATCGCGCCGCGCCGGTGGTATCAGACGACGATCAAGGTCACGATTGCTCGAACGATCGGAAGTGAGTGGTGGTCATTTAACTGTCAGTGATTGGTGAACTAACATGAAAAATGGCATGAGGTTCATTAACTCTGACTGCCTTATTCATCTGGGCAAAGATCAGCCGACAGGCCGCAGGGTGGGGTGGCAGGAACATGCCGTGTCAAGCCGTACCCGGGGCGCCTGCACGGTTTCGGCACGGCCCCCAAACCGCGGCGCAGGCCAGAATCAGACCAGACATCGTAGCAATCATACCTGCAGCGCTGACGGCGTCTGTGCTGCCCAGCCACAAAGGGCCGTATCCGGCCAGAACATAGCCAGAGACGGCGGACAGGACGGCAAAGCCCACGCTCCAGGCGATCTGGGTTTCAAGCCGATTTGTCATCATCCGTGCCGCGGCTGGCGGGCAGATGAACATGGCAATCACGATGATCGAACCGACTGCGTCAAAGGCGGCCACAGCGGCAATCGCCGCAATGATGACCAGCGCCATGCCCAGTGCGCCGGTACGAATACCGATCGTGCGGGCAAACCCTTCGTCAAAGGTCGAGATCTTCAGGGGGCGCCAGAACAGCCAGATAAACAGGATTACCCCGATCAGGGTCAGCGCGATCCGGGGTAGTTCGGGCGGCAAACCGGCCAGCGCCTCAGTGTCCCATAGCGACGACCAGCCAACGGCATCCAGCCAGATCAGGCTTTCCAGATTTCCGTACAACGCATGTTCCACGTCCAGATGCACGGTTGAGGTATCGGTCTGCTCCAGCAACAGAACGCCACCAGCGAACATGGTAGTAAAGACAACACCCATCGCTGCGCCCGGTTCGATCTGGCCCAACCGGCGGATCGCCTCGATCATCACCACTGCCACCACGGCCGCGCCCGCCGCGCCAAGCATCATCGGCCAGGTCGAGATCGCGCCGGTCAGCAGAAAGGCCACTACGATACCGGGCAAAACCACATGGCTGATTGCATCCCCGATCAGGGCCTGTTTGCGCAATACCAGAAAGTTGCCGGGCAACGCGCAGGCGATGGCCGCGAAGGTGCCGATCAGCAAAGGTGTCAACGACAGGGGGACAAATTCCTCACCGCTCATGAGGGCACCCCCTGCGGGCCGCCAATCAGGCGGTCGATCTCGGTGATCTGGTCCTGGGTTAGAACCGTTTCGATGTCACGCAGCCCATCATACAACGCGGCTGTGGCCTCATGCGCCTGATCGGCGCGCACCACCTCCCACCGCTTTTCGTCGCGCAGGGCCTTGGCGGCGCGCGCTTTGCCTGCTTCGGTGGCGACACCGTCAGCACGAGCCAGACCGGCCCGCTTCAACAGGCGCAGGGTCAGCGGTTCATAAATTTTCTGGTCTTGCGCCAGTGCCAGCAGACCCTGACGGATATGCACCCGGCGCTGGAATTTCAAATGCTGTAGAACTGCGGCCAGAACACCACGCACAGGAGCCAGCAACAGGGACAGCGCGAAGAAGGCAAAGCTGACCAGAACAATGATCGGGCCAGTTGGCAAGTTCGGAGCCGAGGCCGACAGCGCCGCGCCCAGATATCCGGCCAAACCACCTGCCAGACCCGCCAGAAGCACCACGCGGTCCGACCGATCAGTCCAGAACCGCGCCGTGACCGGCGGGATGATCAGCAAGGCCACAATCAGGATCAGCCCTACGATCTTCAGGCCAACAACCGTGACCGCCATCACCAGCCCCATCATCGCCAGATCGATCCGATGCACCGGCAAACCTCGGGCTGCGGCATATTCTGGGTCAAACGCCACCATGGTCATCGGACGCCGGATGATCATCACCAGAACCAGCGTCGCCGCGCCACCAATCGCGATGATCAGCGCATCCGCCCAGAGCATCCCCGCGGTTGAGCCCAGCAAAAACCCCTCGAGCCCCGCCTGTCGACCAACGCCCATGGTCTGGATCACGGTCAGCAAAACGATGCCAAAGCCGAAGAACACCGACAGGATCGCGCCAATGGCTGCGTCCTCGGCCAGGCGCGTGCGGCGGGTCAGCCAGTTCATGCATAACAGGCCGATCCAGGCGGAAATCGCCGACCCGGCCAGCAGCCCAATCAGGTTGCGCCCATCCCCACCAAACGCGACCAGCACCATGAAGGCCAGGCACACGCCCGGCAGGGTCGCATGGCTGATCGCATCGCTGACCAGCGCACGTTTGCGCAGAAACAGAAAGGTCCCGGTCACTCCGGCCGACACCCCCAGCAAAGTCGCGCCAACGGCGACCAGTGTGGCGTTATAGCCCAACTGCAGAGTCAGCGCGTCCCAAAGCATGTGTTATCCCAGCGCGCGCGAGATCTGGTCGATCTGAGCGGTGGCCAGACGACCGCCATAAGCGGATTGCAGGGTCTCGGCGGTAAAGGCTTGGGCCACGGGCCCTTCGACCACTTTGCGAGTGTTGATCAGGAACACATGGTCAAAATAATCGGTGACGGTGGCCAGATCGTGATGCACGACCACGACAGTCTTGCCGCCCTCTCTCAGCGATTTCAGTACTTCGATGATGGCCTTTTCGGTGGCCGCATCAACCCCGGCGAACGGTTCATCCAGCAGGTAGAGGTCCGCATCCTGCGCCAGCGCGCGGGCCAGAAAGACCCTCTGTTGTTGTCCGCCCGAAAGCTGACCGATCTGACGATCCGCAAAATCACGCATGCCCACCCGGCGCAGGCAATCCATTGCAGAGGCCATATGCCGTGCGCGTACCCGGCCCAACAGACCCAACTGGCGTGACAGGCCCATCAAAACCACATCGATCACACGGGTGGGGAAGTCCCAATCCACGCTGGCGCGCTGCGGCACATAGGCGATACGCGCGCGTTGATCTGCCAGTGGCTTGCCATAGACGGTAACCTGTCCCGACAGTGGTGATACAATCCCCAGAGCCGCCTTGAGCAGGGTGGATTTACCCGCACCATTCGGCCCGATGATCGCTGTCATTGCACCCGGTTGCACCGTCATATCCACAGAAAACACAGCCGGTTTCTGTCCGTAGGAAACGGTCAGACCCCGAATGGCAAGCGGGCTGTCCTCAACGCTGCGTTCTGCGACGGAAACACCCTGATCTGCGGCCAGCTCCAGCGTCATCTCAAAACCCCGCCGACAATTTGCCGTTCATACCGCGGCCGGGAACATCCGCGCCCAGCGCACCGGCAATGACCGTGATATTATGGTCCAGCATCCCGATATACGTACCCTCATAGGTGCCCGGCTCGCCCATGGCATCGGAATAAAGCTCTCCGCCCACACCAACGTCATGGCTTTTTGCAGCCGCCCCTTCGATCAGCGCCCGCATCGACCGATCGGATACCGAGCTTTCCACGAACACCGCCGTCAATTGCTTGTTCACCAGCGTATCGACCAGTTCGCCGATCCGGTTCAGACCAGCCTCGGACTGGGTCGAGATGCCCTGAATGCCCAGCACCTCATAGCCGTATTCGGCGCCGAAATACCCAAAGGCATCATGCGCTGTGACCAGCACGCGGTTGTCTTCGGGCACAGCGGCCAGTGCCCGCGCACCGTAGGCTTCCAACTGATCCATCTCGGCAAGAAAGGTCTGCGTATTGGCAGCAAAGACTTCAGCGGCTTCGGGGCGGGCCTCGGTCAGCGCTTTTTGTACTTCGACCACCACATCGCGCCACAGAACCGGGCTCATCCAGACATGCGGGTCGTATTTGTCGGCATAATCATCATGCGCGCGCAGCTTTGCGGGATCGACTCCTTCGGCCACGGCCACCACGTTGCGTTTGCGGCCCAGATCGTGGAAAAAATCTTCCATCTGTGCTTCCAGATACAACCCATGCCACAGGATCAGATCTGCACGCGTCATGGCCACGATATCAGTGCGCGTCTGGCGATAGGCGTGCGGATCGACGCCGGGGCCCATCAAGCCCTTCACCTCAACCTGATCGCCGCCGACCTGACGCGCCGCATCAGCGATCATGCCGGTTGTGGCGACCACTTTCAGGGGCGCTTCGGCCCAGGCCGTCAATGGCAATGCAGCGGCAAATGCCAATGCTGCAATAAAGCTGCGACGAATCATGTCAAACCCCGATTTAAGTGTCTCTTGAGAATGAATATGCGAACCATTCGCAATTAAGTCAACGCTATTGCGAATTATTCGCAAGAAAGTGTTGATTTTTGTCCGTTTGGTCAAAAAATTTGCGCACGTTTCCCGGCTATGCCTTCCATTTATGCGCGACCCGTGCGATTTTGGCGCAAACCTCCCAAAGGACGTGAGTATGGAAACGCAGAGCTCAGAAAGCCCCGTGCGCACCGCGCATCTGCCGCAAGTGACCGAGCCCAGAAACCCCGGTATGGACCTTGATCTGGACTGGGTGCGCGCGGTGCAAGCCAACACCTCGGCGATTGAGCGCCGCGCCGCCACCCTGCCCGGTCGCCGGTCGGTCAAAAAGGACTATCAGGCCGCCTGGCTGCTGAAGGCTGTCACCATGATCGACCTGACCACATTGTCAGGGGATGATACGGTGGGTCGGGTGCGCAGGCTTTGCTCCAAAGCGCGCCAGCCCGTGGCACCCGCCACGTTGCAGGCGCTGGACATGCCGCCGATTACGACAGGTGCGGTTTGCGTGTACCACGATATGATCGAAGCCGCGGTCGAGGCTTTGAAAGGCACTGGCATTCCGGTGGCCGCCGTGTCCACCGGATTTCCTGCGGGTCTGTCGCCCTTTCATTTGCGCGTGGCCGAGATTGAAGAAAGCGTCAAAGCGGGCGCCGAAGAGATCGACATCGTCATCTCGCGCCGCCACGTCCTGTCCGGGGATTGGCAGGCCTTGTATGATGAGATGAAGGCCTTTCGCACAGCCTGCGGGGACGCACATGTAAAGGCCATCCTCGCCACCGGAGAGCTGGGTAGCCTGCGCAACGTCGCCCGCGCCTCACTGGTGTGCATGATGGCCGGGGCGGATTTCATCAAAACCTCAACCGGCAAGGAGAGCGTCAACGCGACGCTGCCAGTTAGCCTCGTGATGATCCGTGCCATCCGCGATTATTATGATCGCACCGGCTACCGTGTCGGCTACAAACCCGCGGGCGGCATTTCGAAGGCAAAAGACGCGTTGGTTTACCTGTCGCTAATCAAAGACGAACTGGGCGACCGCTGGCTCGAGCCGGACCTGTTCCGCTTTGGTGCGTCGTCCCTGCTGGGCGATATCGAGCGGCAGTTGGAACACTATGTAACGGGCGCGTATTCCGCCGGTTACCGTCACTCCATGGGGTAGTTCGATGGCGAATTCTGACTACATGCAAGGTACTTGGAAGTTAGTGGCCAATGGCATTGATGGAGTGCCGCTGAGAGCCTCTGAAGGGGATTTCGTTGGTGCGATTAAAGAAATAGACGACATCTGTGATGGCGCGCTTGAAGTTGAGGAGCGCGCTGACCTCCGAAACGAAGTTGAATGCCGACGACTAGAAGCACGAGTCGAAGTTTCCATGATGGCTAGGGATTTAAGACTATTTGCTGAATGTCTGCAAGAGATCGGAAAGTCGCGACGCTTTTCGAAGGAACGGCTCCACGAGAACATAGAGTTTTTTGGTGCTTCGATGAAACACATGCTTGAGAAACTTGAACAATGACTGTGAAAGAAATCTTCGAAACCATGGACTATGGCCCCGCCCCTGAAAGCGCCGCCGAGGCGCTGGCCTGGCTGGTCGATCAGGGCGATAAGTTTGGTCACTATATCGACGGCGCCTTCACCAAGCCCGGCAAGGGGTTCGACAGCCGCAATCCCGCGACCGGCGAAGTTCTGGCCAAGCTGACACAAGCCAAACAAGCGGATGTGGACGCAGCCGTAGCCGCCGCGCGCAAGGCGCAGCCGAAGTGGGAGAAACTGGGAGGCGCCGGCCGGGCACGGTGTCTTTACGCCATTGCCCGCCTGTTGCAAAAGCACTCGCGCCTGTTCGCGGTTCTGGAAAGCCTGGACAACGGCAAACCGATCCGTGAATCGCGCGATATCGATATCCCTCTGGTCCAGCGTCATTTCTACTATCACGCCGGCATGGCGCAGCTGATGGAAAGCGAACTGCCAGACGCGCAGGCGCTGGGGGTTTGCGGTCAGATCATCCCGTGGAACTTTCCGCTGCTGATGCTGGCCTGGAAAGTGGCGCCCGCACTGGCGATGGGCAATACGGTGGTTCTGAAACCGGCTGAGTATACCTCTCTGACTGCATTGCTGTTTGCCGATATCTGCACGCAGGCCGGACTGCCCAAGGGCGTCGTCAACATCGTCACAGGCGATGGTGCGGTGGGTGAGATGATTGTGGCCTCGGACGTGGACAAGATCGCCTTTACCGGATCAACCGCCGTGGGTCGCCGTATTCGTGAGGCGACGGCGGGTTCGGGCAAGGAACTGACATTGGAACTGGGTGGCAAGTCCGCTTACATAGTCTTTGACGACGCCGATATCGATTCAGCCATCGAAGGTCTGGTCGATGCGATCTGGTTCAATCAGGGTCAGGTCTGCTGCGCGGGGTCGCGCCTGCTGGTGCAGGAGGGCATCGCCGACCGCTTCCACAACAAGCTGCGCGCCCGGATGGATACCCTGCGCATCGGCGATCCACTGGATAAATGTATCGATGTGGGTGCAGTTGTAGACCCGGTCCAGTTGCAAACCATCAAGGGTATGGTCGACAGCAACACCGCCGGGCATATGCACCAGGCCGCGTGCGATCTGCCCGAGAACGGGTGTTTCTACCCGCCGACACTGATCTCGGGGTTGGAAACCTCGGACCCGCTGATGCAGGAAGAGATTTTTGGCCCGGTGCTGGTGTCCTCGACCTTCCGAACCCCGTCCGAGGCGGTCGAGCTGGCCAATAACACGCGCTATGGGCTGGCCGCGACGGTCTGGACCGAGAATGTGAACCTGGCGCTGGACATCGCGCCCAAGCTGGTTGCGGGCGTGGTCTGGGTGAATGCCACCAACCTCTTTGACGCCGCCGCCGGGTTTGGCGGCGTGCGGGAAAGCGGCTTTGGTCGTGAAGGCGGCTGGGAGGGGCTGACGGCCTATACCAAGCCCAAGGGCAAGGCCAAACCGCTGACCAAGATCGAGGCGGCCACAGGCGAGGGCGCACCGGTCGATCCGATTGACCGCACCGCCAAAATGTATGTCGGCGGCAAGCAGGCGCGGCCTGATAGCGGCTATTCGAAACCGGTCTGGGGCAAGTCCGGCTTGCTGGGTCACGTGGGCCTTGCCAATCGCAAGGATGTTCGCAACGCGGTTGAGGCCGCTGCTGGTGCCACGGGCTGGTCCAAAACCACCGGCCACCTGCGCGCTCAGATCCTGTACTACATTGGTGAAAACCTTTCGGCCCGCGCGAATGAATTTGCCACCCGTATCGACGCCATGACCGGCCGGAAAGATGGCGCGAAAGAAGTCGAGGCTTCGATCCAGCGCCTGTTTACCGCCGCTGCCTGGGCCGACAAGTATGACGGTCAGGTGCATGGCGTCCCGATCCGGGGTGTGGCCATTGCGATGAAGGAACCAACCGGTGTCATCGGCGCGCTCTGCGCCGATGAGGCGCCGCTGCTGGGGCTGATCTCGGCCATGGCGCCGGCGATTGCGATGGGCAACCGGCTGGTGCTGGCGGCATCCGAGCCTTACCCGCTGGCGGCAACGGATTTCTATCAGATCCTGGAGACCTCGGACGTGCCTGCGGGCGTGGTCAACATCCTAACCGGCAGCCACGCGGAACTGGCGAAACCGCTGGCCTCGCATCTGAACGTGGATGCGGTCTGGAGCTTTTCGTCCAGCGACCTGTCGGCAGAGATCGAGAAAGCGTCTGCCGGAAACCTGAAACGCGTATGGGTCAATAACGGCATGGCCACCGACTGGCACACAGATCATTCGCGCCGGTTTCTGCAGGCCGCCACAGAAGTCAAAAATGTCTGGGTGCCCTACGGCGAGTAGGGCCCCGGTATCAGCGGCGCAGGTTAAAGCGCATTCATAAATGTCCATAACTTGTGAAGCTGTTCATATACAGCTTCACCCAGCTGCCCCAGCGTAAGGCCCATTCAAAGTATTGAGTGGGTCTGGTTATGTTGAGTTTTCCGTTTGAAATCCCTGAAGTTGTTCAGGTGGCCACGATGGTCGGCGTATTTGGCGCGGGTCTGTACATCCTGGGCTACTTCATGTTGCAGATGGGGTTCATCCGCGGGAATGGAACCCTGTACCCAATTCTGGTGATAACCGCCGCTGGTTGTGTTCTGTTCAGCATGTCGGAAGAGTTCAATCTGGCCGGTTCAATCATTCAGCTGGCCTATATCTCGATCTCGATCCTGGGCCTGCTGCGTGGATTTCTGTCCAGACATCTGGTGCGGTTTTCCGATGACGAGCGCCAGTTCATCGCCCTGCACCTGGAATCGCTGAAACCCCATCAGGCCCGGAAATTACTGAACACCGCCACGACCAAGACCTATGACAACGGCGACATCCTGATCGAGGAAGGCAAGACAACCGACTTTCTGGGCTTTGTCCTGAGCGGTCGGACCACGATTCTGAAAAACGGCCGGGTCATCAATCAATGCGGGGAGGATGAGATTTTGGGTGAACTGACATTTGGCCTCGGCCTACCTGCCACGGCCACGGTCATCGCCACGGAACCCACAAAATGCCTGGTGTTCGACAATATCCGCCTGACCCGCCTGCTGCGGCGCAACCGTCATATCGACGACGCGTTGAAGGCCGCGCATTTCCGGCATACGCGGCAAAAACTGCTCAGCAGTAACAAGCACACGCTGCGGGCGCAGAGACGCCCCGCAGCCGCTTAAAACTCAGCCGTCCAGCCCTTCGGGCTTGCCGACGATGGTAAAGTGCAGCCCGTCGGGATCCAGCAATTCCGATGCGACCCGGTTCACGTCTTCCAGAGTGACCGCGTTCACCTTGTCGTTGCGGGTGATGATATAGTCGATGGGCAGGTCATCCATCTGCATCCCGACCATGATTCCCGCGATCTGTCCGTTGCCGTCAAACCGCAACGGATAAGCGCCGGTCAGATAGGTCTTGGCATCGTCCAGCTCTTTCTGGGTCACGCCCTCGGATGCGGCACGCGCCCATTCGTTGCGGATCACCTCGACCGCTTCGGCGATGCGATCATTGGCCGAGGACACGGACCCCAGATAGACCGAGGCCAAATCCTTGGGCA
This sequence comes from Ruegeria meonggei, assembly GCF_900172215.1. Lineage (GTDB taxonomy): Bacteria > Pseudomonadota > Alphaproteobacteria > Rhodobacterales > Rhodobacteraceae > Ruegeria > Ruegeria meonggei. The sequence goes on along the minus strand of NZ_FWFP01000005.1, from coordinate 381,682 downwards.
CCAGATAGGTCGCGACGCCGTAGGTCAGGCCACGTTTTTCGCGCACTTCCTGCATCAGGCGGCTTTCGAAGCCACCGCCCCCAAGAATGTGGTTCAGAACAAAGGCCGCAAAGAAATCGGGATCGTCCCGGTCAATACCCGCATGCCCAAACAGGGCCACGGATTGCGGGGTGTCGAAGTCGACAACGCTGACACCGCCGGAAATGGTCACATCTGCCCGGTCCGGAATGGCTTTGCCGGTATCAGGCAAGTCCGCCAAAAGCGTGTCCAGCAGCGCGCCCAGCTCTTCCGGGGTAATATCGCCAACCGCACCGACATAGAGCCGATCCTTGGCAAGCACATTGTCATACGCGGTGACCACATCTTCGCGGGTCAGGGCGCTGACGCTGTCAATCGTGCCCTTGCCTTCCGAGCCGTAAGGGTGATCGCCATAGGCCATCTGCGCAAAGCTGCGCCCGGCAATATCATTTGGGTCAGTTTGATCCGAGCGCAGGCCAGACAGAACCTGCGCCTTCACACGGTCCACTGCATCCTGGTCAAAACGTGGCTCGTGAATCGTGGTGCGGAGCAGTTCAATGACTTGGTCGCGGTTTTCAGTCAGGAATTGCGCGGAAATAGACACCGAGTCATCGGACGCATTGTACCCGAAGGACGCCGCCAGCGATTCCAGCTCGCGCGCATAGGTGCGGGCGTCCATATCACCTGCGCCCTCTTCGATCAGGCCGCTCATCAGATAGACGGCACCGCGTTTGCCCGGTTCATCCAATGAGGTGCCGCCCCGAAAGCGCATATCCAGCGCAGTGAAGGGAATCGAGTGATCCTCGACCAGCCAGGCTGTTATGCCACCGGGCGAGGTGACCTGTTTAATGTCAATCTCGGCCCAGGCGGGCAGCGCGATGACAAAGGCGATCAGGGTTGCGAAGATCCGTTTCATTGCGTCACCTCATCGTCGCGCATCAGCCAGCCAGTGACTGACGTTTCGGGTTGCAGCACTTCGCGCGCGGCGGCCAGGATTTCGTCGCTGGTCACGGCCTGCAGGACATCGGGCCAAGCCTGCACGTCCTCGACCGTCAGGCCACTGGTCAGGGCACGGCCATAACGATTGCCGATCCCGTCCACATTGTCGCGCGCATAGGTCTGCGCGGCGCGCAGCTGCATCTTGATCCGCTCAAGATCGTCTTCGTTCACACCCTCGGCGATAAACGAGACCACGGCTTGATCCATGGCATCTTCGGCCTCTTGCAGCGACACGCCCTGCGCCGGGACGATCAGCAGATCAAAGGTCGTATCATCCAACGACACACCCCGATAGAAGGCACCGGTATAGACGGCCATCTGCTGTTCGAACTGCAGCTTTTCGTTCAGGTAAGACGTGGTGCTGCCGCCCAGCAACTCGGCCAGCAAGAACAAGGCGGCGGCCTTTTCCTGCGCTCCGGCATCGCGTTCCGGCGCAAGATAGCTGCGCTGCACATAAGGCTGCGACACACGCGCATCTTTGTAGGTTAGGCGGCGTTCGGCCGTTTGCGGCGGTTCTTGTGACCGCACACGCTCGGGCAGGTCCGGATTGGCCGGGATGACGCCGTAATACTGCTCGGCCAGGGATTTGACATCGTCGGGTTCTACATCCCCGGTCACCACCAGAATGGCGTTATTGGGCGCGTAATGGGTCTGATAGAAGGACAACGCGTCCTCCATATCCAGTTCTTCCATCTCGTGCATCCAGCCGATGATCGGCACGCCATAGCGGTGGTTCAGGTACTGCGCTGCACTCATCTGCTCACCAAACAGGGCACGGGGGTTGTTTTCGGTGCGCTGGTTGCGTTCCTCAAGGATCACGTCTCGTTCGGTCAGGATGTCCTCTTCAGACAGGCGAATGTTGCGCATCCGGTCCGCCTCCATCCGCATCATCAGCTCCAGCCGGTCGGCGGCGACGCGCTGGAAATAGGCGGTATAGTCGTATGAGGTAAACGCGTTGTCATTGCCGCCATTGGCGGCGACGGTGGCAGAAAACTCACCCGGAGCCAGCGTATCGGTGCCCTTGAACAGCAGATGTTCCAGGAAATGCGCCACGCCAGAGGACCCGATCGGCTCGTCCGCCGATCCGGCGCGATACCAGACCATGTGTTGCACGACCGGCGCGCGGTGATCTTCGATCACAACAACGTCCATGCCGTTGTCCAGCGTGAAGGTGGTGACCGCTTCGTGACCATCCGCAGCAAAAACCGGGGTGGCGGCGATCAAGGCGGCAGACAATGCCAGAGCCCGAACCATGGGGCGTCCTCCGTTTCGTTTATGGGTTTCAAACTACGGTGGAGCCGCGCAGGTTCAAGGCTGATGACAAAAAGTTAAGGATTATTCATCAGCCGGAGGCGCAGAGGGCGTCTCGATCCCGGCGCGCCGTGCAGCCTGAGTTTGCTTACTGGCATCCAGCGCCTGACGGCGATAGACCTGTGAATAGCGATCCACCTTGAACAGGCGCAGCTGTGTCAGTCGACCCTGACGGCGACGGAATTCGGCATCCTCAGTATCGACAACTTGCCGCGTATTCGCCGTAACGCCATAGCGGCTGGACGCGGAAACAAGTGCCGAATCCGAGGACGGAATCGCATTGCCCGGCGTCAGCGCCGCAGCATTGCCACCCAGTGCGACAACCGCGTCGGCCTTGGGATTGGGATCCGTCAGGTTCGCCCCACCCGGCGAGGGGGCAGGCAAAAAGCCATAGTCCTGCGGCTGCGTCAGCGGCTTGACCGGCATCACCGCAAACTCATCGGGGCCCGGCCCCGGCGCCTCAAGGTGGCGCAGGCCGATGTTAGAACACCCAGCGGCCGCAAAGGCCAATGTCACAGCAAATATTGAACGCGGCAACCGCATCAGAGTCTCCAGCCTGTTTCAGGCGCTTTTATCGCATTTCCCAAGGCACGTCACGAGGGCTTTTTGCCCTCGAACAACACAAGTCCGATGGCACCGCCAAAGATGAACACATCCGCAAGATTGAACACAAAAGGGTTGTTGATGCCACAGCACGACATGTTGAGGAAATCCAGCACATAGCCGTATAGCAGCCGATCGACGACATTGCCGATTGCGCCACCGATCAGCAGCCCGCCGGATATCATCATCAGTTTCGACGGCGTCGATCGCATCAGCCAGATCAGAACCCCGACCGAGATGGCCACCGAGATACCGATCAGCACCCAGCGGGCAGCTTCGGTATTGCCCTGGAACAGACCAAAGTTGATGCCGCGATTCTCGCCGTATTTGAACACCAGCAGCGGTGGCAGAACATCGATATCGCCTGCCGCCACCCGCATTACATGAACGACCAGATACTTGCTGATCTGGTCGATCAAAGTGGCAGCCAGAGCAGCCCAGATTAAGGGACGGTATCGCATCAGTGACGGAAATGGCGCATGCCGGTGAAGACCATGGCCAGCCCGACCTCGTCTGCGGCCGCGATCACCTCGTCATCGCGCATCGACCCGCCGGGCTGGATCACACATGTGGCTCCGGCCTCGGCGGCTTCCATCAAGCCGTCGGGAAAGGGGAAGAACGCATCGGACGCCACTGCAGACCCGATGGTCAACGGCTGCGGCAGGCCCAGCGCCTCGGCCATGCGTTCAGCTTTTTTGGCGGCGATCAGGGCGGAATCGATGCGGCTCATCTGGCCGGCGCCCACGCCCACGGTCGCCCCACCCTTGACGTAGACGATGGCGTTGGATTTGACATGTTTCGCCACTTTCCAGGCAAACAGCAGATCGCGCATCTGGTCTTCAGACGGGGCCTTTTTGGTGACGACCTTCAAGTCATCCATGCCGACAAAGCCGTTATCCTTGTCCTGCACCAGCAGGCCACCGGCCACCTGACGCACGGTCTTGCCGCCAGCAGACACATCCGGCAGTGCATCGGTTGTCAACAGACGCAGATTCTTTTTGGCCGCAAAGATCGCCCTGGCCTCATCCGAGGCACCGGGGGCAATCACCACTTCGGTAAAGATACCGGTGATTTCCTGCGCGGTTGCGGCGTCCAGCGGCTGGTTCAGCGCTACAATACCACCAAAGGCCGAGGTGCGGTCGCAGTCAAATGCGGCCTTGTAAGCATCCAGCAGCGTGGTCCCTGTCGCCACTCCACAGGGGTTGGCGTGTTTGATGATGGCACAGGCGGCCCCATTGGTCGGATCAAACTCGGCGACCAATTCGAATGCTGCATCTGTGTCGTTGATGTTGTTATAGCTCAGTTCTTTGCCCTGATGTTGCACGGCAGTGGCCACACCCGGACGGTCGGTGCCATCGGTATAGAACGCAGCCGTCTGGTGGCTGTTCTCGCCATAGCGCAGGGTCTGTTTCATCTCACCGGCAAAGGCGCGGCGGCGTGGCGCTTCTAGATCCAGCGCATCCGCCATCCAGTTCGACACAGCCGCGTCATAGGCCGCCGTGCGCGCATAAGCGGTTTGCGCCAGCCGCTGCCGGAAGGCGTAAGAGGTCTGGCCGTCATTTGCCGCTAGTTCCGCCAGCAGCGCATCATAATCCTGAACGTCCACAACCACATTGACGAAACTATGGTTCTTGGACGCGGCGCGGATCATTGCCGGGCCACCGATATCGATATTTTCAATGCATTCGTCATAGCCCGCGCCTTTGGCCACGGTGGCCTCAAACGGATAGAGGTTCACGACCAGCAGATCGATGGCACCGATGCCGTGTTCCTCCATCGCAGCCACATGGGTGTCGTTGTCGCGCAGCGCCAGCAACCCGCCATGAACCATCGGGTGCAGGGTCTTGACCCGGCCATCCATCATCTCGGGGAAGCCGGTAAGCTCGCTCACATCTTTGACCGCAAGCCCGGCATCCCGCAGCGCCCGCGCCGTGCCGCCGGTCGACAGCAGTTCGACCCCGCGCTCTGCCAGCGCCTTACCCAGCTCGATTAGTCCGGTCTTGTCGGAAACGGAAAGCAACGCGCGGCGCACGGGGTGAAGATCGGTCATGGGTCCAAAGGTCCTTTTGGCGTCAGTCAAACTCGGGCTCGTCCCGGTGCAGATCGCGCACGGCATAGGCAGTGTCCTGCGCCTTGCTCAATGTCCACCGGATGCGCGTCGCATACTCCATTGCGCGCCCGGATAGAACGATCTGTTTTGTCGCGCGTGGCTTTAGCCGACCCTTTTCAAGGTAAACGCTTGGCTCGACTGACAATTTTCCCACACCGTCATGGCGAAAAACCCAGATCTCTCCGCTCTTGAGCGCCATCGACACCGCTGCACCGCCCAAATCAATGGCCGCGTCCACGTCCGGATGCAGGTGAAAATGGATATCAAAGCCGATGCCTTTCATCCCCGAGGCATCCAGCGCCTTGTCAAACTGCCTCTTGGACTTATCGGTGGCGGTCAGCAAAATATCCTCACCGGTCAGTTCGCGGCCGTCAAAACGCAGCTCGAACGTGCGGGCGTGGGTCAAACCAAAAACCTTGGCATAGCCATCATGCCCCACCATAAAGCGCGTCCCCTCAAACGCCTCTTCGAAATCGACCGGCACGTCCTGTGGCGCGTCGACCAAAGCCTCGTTTTCGGTGCCGGGGGCCGGGGGTGCCAGCCGGGCACTGGAATAACCGTCCAGACACAGGGTCGAATGAGACGGCGTGGCACGTCCAGCGCGGCGCCATTCCGAGCCAAAGCTACCACCAGCCCCGCAATTCACGATCAGGGGACGTCGCCCCGAGGTCAGCTCAAATGCCAGGGTCGACGCATGAGCGTTGAACGACGCGGCCCCTTTCGGCGGCGTGGCTGCATCGACGATTACACTGGTACGTGCGGCATAGAGACGGGCAAATCCCATCGCCAGACCGGTTGCATGGTTCGGTCTGACCCCACTTTGAGCCAAAGCCTGATCCAACCGCCCTTCAACCCCGCGGCCACCGCCGTGAAAACGCGCCAGCCCACCGTCGGAATGCCGCAGGCTGCGCAGGGTCGGGGCCATGCGTTTGATCGCATTGGATTGCGCACCGGGCGTGCCCCGCCCCAGATCGCTAAGCGCAGCCGAGGTCCAGGCCAGCAGCGTGAACACATCCAGCAATTCCTGCGGGTTGCGAGTCGAAATGCCGCCCTTCTGATCGATCTGCTTTTCGCATTCCCGCGCCAGGGCGCGCAAAGCGGGGTCTGCCATCTGCTCCAGACCTTCAAGCGCAAGCCCCGCCTGTACCAGCCCGGCCAGCGACTCGAACCGGGGCAGGCCGGGTGTTGCTGCAGACCAGCGTTTTGAAAGGAACCATGTTTGCTGTGCCAAAGCGCGAAAGAACAGTTCCTGTTGCGTTTCATTTCTGCCGCGCAGCAAAAACACCGCGTGGTTGATCCAGCGTATCACGCGCCGTCCGGTCAGGTCCGGGGCCCAACCGGGGCCGTGACCGCGGCCATGCGCCTCAATCCAGCCCCAAACCCACCGCTGGGCTTTTTCCCGCGCCCGCATATCGCCGACGGCTGCCAGATCATCCAGCCAGGCAAATCCGTGGCGTTCGTCATCGAACCCTTTGCTGGGCGCGACGACATCCCACAGGTTGGTGTCCTGTGCTTCGACCAGATACCCTGCAAATAAAAGATTTCCTGCCACCAATTGCCGCCCACGGGCAAAAGAGCCGACAGTGCGCGGTTCTGGCTCTCCCACAAAACCGGTGACCGCCTTGCGCCGCTGACTGAGGCGTGCGTAGAGACGGTTCTGAAACCGTGTCCACCGATTGGTCATGGTATCTGAGTTTGACATGACGCTCGTTACTCTGCCCCTTGCGCTCTGCTGGCGCCTGAACCAACGATAGACCGGGGCGATCGTCAAGTCATCGAAAAGCGTGCCCTTAGGGCGTTTTGTTCAGGCAGGCCACGTAAAAGCCGTCCATACCGCCCAGATCCGCCCAATAATCAGGGCGCAGGCGCAGACCGCCTTCTACGGTAATCCAGCCCGCATCCACACCCGGGACATTGAGCGCGTCCCGGTCGATGCGCATATCCGGATACTGCGCCAGCGCCTCTTCAATCTGCACTTCGCCTTCATCCGGCAGCAGGGAACATGTGCAATACACCAGCCGCCCACCAGGCTTCAGCAGGGTCCAGGCATGGGCAAGCATGTGCGCTTGCAACTCGATCAACCCGCCGAACTCTGATCCATCCTTGGCAAAGGGCAGATCCGCGTGCCGCCGGATCGTTCCCGTGGCCGAACAGGGTGCGTCCAGCAGGATGGCGTCGTACTGGCCCTGATGTTCCAGCGCGTCGCCTGCGATGATCGTGGCGGTCAGACCTGTGCGCGCAAGGTTTTCACGCACCCGTTCAAGACGCGCCTCTGAAATATCAAGCGCGGTGACCTCAGCCCCGGCAGCGGCCAGTTGCAGCGTCTTGCCACCCGGCGCCGCGCAAAGGTCCAGAACAGCCTCACCTTCTTTGGGGGCCAGAATCTGTACAGGCACAGCAGCAGCGGCGTCCTGTACCCACCAATCACCTGCATCAAAACCCGGAAGGGTCGAGACCTGCCCCGCATCCCTAACGCGCATCGAACCGGTTGGCAGGGCATCACCGGGACCCTGAGTGCCCGGTTTCAGCGAAATATCCAGCGGGGCACCGGCGAAATGCGCCCGTTCCATACCCGCGACAGCCTCGGCCCCCCAGGCCATAATCAGCGGATCGCGCAGCCAGTCCGGCAGGCGCGGCACCCGCATCCTGGGCCAGGCCTCGGGCCCTTCGGCCGCCACTTTGCGCAGCACCGCATTCACCAACCCCTTGAGTCGTCCGTGTTTGCGTGAACGCCCGACGATCTCGACCATGGAATTGACCACGCCATGCGCCGCCTCGCCGTGGCACAGTTCGACCGCACCAAGGCGCAGCGCGTTATGGACCGTCAGATCGGGGGTACGGTTCAGGTGATTGTCCAGCAGTCGGTCGGCACGTTCCAGCCCGCGCAGGGTTTCCAGCGTCAGGCGTTGCGCCCGCGCGCGATCTTCCGGCCCCAGCCGGTCCAGTGCGCCTGCGGCCAAACATTCGGGCAACAGCCGGCCCTCACCCAATATCTGATCCAGCAGATAGATCGCGCTACGCCGCGCCGCTGTTGCGTTGTCGGACATGGAACCGCCTTTGATGTGACTCTCGCCCGCATTGCCATTGGCGGACGGGGGCGTATATCAAGCCCGTGCACGGAAAGGAACCCGATGTCATGAGCGACGACCGCAAAGACCTGCCCCCAGCCGCCCAGCGCGCTTTGGCCGAGGCCGAAGACCGCCGCCGCAAGGCTGAAGCCGAGGCCAAAGAGAGGCCAAAGGAATTGGGCGGGCGCGACGGCCCCGACCCCGCCCGGTATGGCGATTGGGAGAAAAAGGGCATCGCGATCGATTTCTGATCGTTTTAGCCGCGCAATGCCGTCAGGAAGTCGTCGATCAACGCGCGCTGCTTTTTCGACCGCACCCGATCCTCGGGCCATGTCAGCCAATAACCTTCGCGCGTTTCCAGCGCTGGAAGGTCCAGGCTGCTCAGCTGACCCGCTCGGGTGTTGCCCGCCGCAAGTGGCACAGACCCCAGCACAACCCCCATCCCCTGACGTGCAGCCGCAATGGAGTGGCCCATCGAATCGAAGCTGACATGGGCAGGTGGCAGGTCCTCAACACCGGCGCTGCGCGCCCAGTCCCTCCACCCCGGTCGCTCGCCGCGTTGATCAATCAGCGGGGCACCCCATGCGATGTCCGGCGCAGCCATCGGCACAAGCACCTCTTTTGCGATCAATGCTGCTTCGCGCCCGGGCCAGGCCCCGCGCCCATAGCGAATCTGCAACCAGGTCTTTTCCTCATCCAGTGACGAACGGCGAGCCACCGAATCCGTCATCAGCCGCACCTTGGGCTGCAGCGTTAGAAACCGCGGGATGCCCGGCAATACCAGCGCATAGATATGCGAGGACAGACCGGCCACGCGCAATTCACGCGGCGAGGTTCCGAACAAGTCCTCGGTATTGTGCTCTAGTGCCCGCAGGCTGTCCTGCACCAACGGCAGATAGCTTTCGCCTTCGATCGTCAGCGACACACCGCGTGCCTCGCGCACAAACAGGGTGCGGCCCAGCCAGGCCTCAAGGTTGCCGATCCGCTGGCTGACAGCCGCCTGCGTCAGGCCAAATTCGCGCGCGGCGGCAGAAAACCCACCCAGCCGCCCGGCGGCCTCGAACACGCGCAGCCAGTCCAGCGGGGGCAGGCCGATCTTTTTCCTAGCCATTAGTTTTTCCAAGCCTCAGCAGAAAGAAGGATTAATTGTAGTAATGTCATGAGGCGCGTATTTCCTCAAGCAAAGCCCGCGCGAACAGGAGAGACCCCATGCTGCGCTCTGCCACCCACACGCCTACGGTTGTTACCGTTGAATTCGACACCGGTACCCAAGCCCGGTTTCACGCCATCTGGCTGCGCGACAATGCGCTGGACCCTGAGACCCGCTCGCCGGGTAACGGGCAGCGCCTGATCACCGTCGGGGACATTCCCACCGACATCAGGATCGACGCGGCTGAGGTTGTCGATGGGGATCTGCGCGTCACGTTCCAGCCCGAAGATAAATCGGTGACCTTCCCCTCTGATTGGCTGGCCACCCACATCTATGACCACGATCAGGACGCGGATTTCGGGCGCACAGCCCCCGGCATCACCACATGGCAGCGTGGTATCGACGCGCCCGTCGCGCACTGGGCCGAAGTGCACGCCACCCCCGCCGTGAAACGCAACTGGCTGGCGGCTGTCGCCGAATATGGATTTGCCAAGCTGACCGGCGGCCCGACCGAACCTGAAGCCCTGCTGAAGGTCGCTGACCTGTTCGGTTATGTGCGCGAGACCAACTATGGCCCCTATTTCGAAGTGCGGACCGAGGTGAACCCGACCAACCTCGCCTATACCGGGCTGGGGCTGCAGGCCCATACCGACAACCCCTATCGCGATCCGGTGCCGACGCTGCAGATCCTTTATTGCCTGGAAAACAGTGCCGAGGGCGGCGAGTCCATCGTTGTCGACGGCTTCCGCGCCGCCGAGAAACTGCGCGATCAGAACCCTGACGGCTTTGCCCTCCTGGCCGGTTACCCGGCGCGGTTCGAATACAAAGGCTCGGACGGGGTCTGCCTGCGCTCGCGCCGCCCGATGATCGAACTGTCGCCGGATGGTGAACTGGTTGGCATCCGCTTTAACAACCGCTCCTCCGCGCCCTTCGTGGATGTGCCGTTTGACAAGATGGAGGCCTATTACGCCGCCTATCGCCAGTTGGGTGAAATCATCGACGACCCGGCCATGGGCGTGTCGTTCAAACTGGAACCGGGCGAGAGCTTTATCGTCGACAACACCCGCGTGCTGCACGCGCGGCTGGGCTATTCCGGCGCGGGCTCGCGCTGGTTGCAGGGGTGTTACGCCGACAAGGACGGGTTGCTGTCCACCCTAGCCGCGATGCAGATGGCAACGCCGGAGGCGGCGGAATGAAACCCGATTTTTCGACCCTAAGTCGCGACAATATCGTGGCCTTCATCGGTGACATCTTCGACCGTCGCGGCGGTGAGGAATATTTGGGCGAGCCGGTCACCATGGCGGAACATATGCTGCAAGGCGCCACCATCGCCGAACAGAATGGCCAGTCTGAAGAGATCATCGTCGGGGCGTTGCTGCATGACATCGGCCATTTCACATCCGAGTTCGGTACTTATCATCCAGACGACACCGAAGACCGCCATCACGAGGACGCGGGGGCCGAGGTGCTGGAGCAGTTCTTCCCCTCGGTCATCACCGATTGCTGCCGCTATCACGTTGCGGCCAAACGCTATCTCTGCGCCACCAAGCCCGAATATTTCAACCGCCTGTCTGCTGCCTCGGTCCACACGCTGGAGTTGCAGGGCGGCCCGATGAGTGCCGATGAGGTCACCGCGTTCGAAGCCAACCCGAACCTGAAAGAGATCATTCAGGTCCGGTATCTGGATGAGGCCGGCAAACGCGCCGATATGGACACACCCGATTATGCACATTTCGCACCGATGGTGCAGCGCATGGTCGACAAACACTTGGGGGCCACATGAACGCACCGGAATATATCTTCGAAGCCAGCAGCAAGCCCTCGCTGCCCTGGCACGAGGTGCCCCTGATCCGGGCCACTGATGCGTCGGTCAAGGGCTACGGCTGTCTAGTTGATGATCCCGAGGGGTTCGAGATCGAAATCGCCCGCTGGCCGCAACAGGGCTGGCGGCCCATTGACGAAGGCACCGGCGACGAAGGCGGCTGGGTCGAAGGCACGTTTCACGGCGAATGGAAGGGCGATGTGCTGTATGGCAAGAACGAAGCGGTCAACGGCCACTACGTCCTCGGTTGGTCGACCGATCCGCAGCGGGCACAGATGGCACAGCGAACGGCGCCGCGCGATCAGGTCTTACTGTGGCATATGAACTATCACCCGGATGGCGGGCAGATGTTCTGGCCACTGGACAACAAGCCTTTCATCATCCCCGCAGCCCTGCCCGGCGACAACCTGACGCCGGAAAAGGTGGTGGCGTTCTGGTGCGACGGGACGCAGGGGCTCTATATCCATCCCGGCATCTGGCACGAGGGGATCTTTCCTGTCGAAGACGACCAGCGGTTTCTCGACCGGCAAGGTGCGGTTCACGCGCGGGTCAGCGCCGATATCGGCAAAGAGTTCGGCGTTTATCTGGCTTGCCCGTTGCGGGCGGACAAGATCAGGGAGCTGTGACCAGCGGGACTATGGGGGGCGCAAAGTTTCAGAAACCTTTAACCTTTGCGCCCAACATCTGTGATACTCTCGACACACACCGCCATATTGTACGGGAGGCATCGCATGGGCCTGAGCAGGCGCAGAATTGTTCAACTTGGCACCGCCGCAACGGTCGGTACGATACTGCCGCTGCGGGCCATCGCCGCCGCAGATCAGAATGACGGTTTCGAACAGGATTTCGGCGACACGGTGACACGCCTGAAGATGGCGTTTGCCCAGCTGGGGTTCACCGAGACGCAACCGCTGCCGCTTGCCACCGGACTCGACGACTATAACGGCGGGCTGCGCCACGATTTCGATCAATCCGCACTGCCCTCCAATGCGTTTGTGATCCAGCCTCTGGCCCGGCTGGGCGATGTTGATGAGAAATCCCGCACAGATATCCTGCCGCTGTTTCATGAGGTCGGCTGCCATCCGGCCGCAAGCGCTGATGGTCAAACCGCAACCCGGCTGATGATGCGCCTTCTAAGAGAAGAATTTGATCTCGACCCCGCGCGGATTGCCTTTGTCAGCGTTCCGCAATCAGGCGACATGCGCCCGGTGCTGGATCAGATTGACCTGCCCTTTGCCGATAAGGTTCTGCTGCGGGATGAGGTCGAAGCGCTGGCCGCCCGCGATGCCTCGGGCTTTTTCTTTCCCGATCCGTTTGGCGATGCCTACATTGTAACCATGGGCGTTTACTATCGCGTTGGCGGTACAAATGAGCCCGCGCCGAAGGTTTATCCACCCTCGGACAACTGGACCGAGATCGGCGAGATCATGATCGGGGGCGAGGCCGCTCCGGTAGGGATATCCATCGGGGCTGAACGTCTTACCTATGCCCGGACCGGGAAGTTCCCGACATGGGACCAGCGGTTGGGCGCGTTGTTTGCTCAGGTTGAACAGGACGGCACAGAACCGCCCGGGCTGGCCACATTCCGGTGAAGGGGCCTACAGCCCCAGCACATCAACCATGTCATATTGGCCGGGGGATTTGCCCTGCCCCCACAGTGCCGCCTTCAGCGCCCCACGGGCAAAGATCGCCCGGTCGGTGGCCAGATGGCGCAGCACGATGCGCTCTCCGGGGGCTGCAAACAGCACGTCATGTTCGCCCACAATGTCGCCTCCACGAATGGCATGAAAGCCAATGTCACCGCGTTTGCGCGCCCCGGTAATACCATCGCGGCCCCGGTCGGACACTTCGGCCAGATCGATCCCGCGCCCCTCAGCTGCGGCCTCACCCAGCATCAGCGCGGTGCCCGAGGGCGCGTCGACCTTGTGGTGGTGATGGCCTTCGATCACTTCGATGTCGAAATCCTCATCCAGCGCGGCGGCGACCTTTTTGGTCAGTTGCACCAGCAGATTGACCCCAAGGCTCATGTTGCCCGCCCGCACGATCACCGCGTGGCGCGACGCGGGCTCCAGTGCGGCGATCTGTTCGTCGCTCATCCCGGTGGTGCCGATCACATGCACACAGCGCGCCTGCGCGGCCAGAGCGGCAAATTCCAGCGTCGCCTCGGGTGCGGTGAAGTCGATCACCGCCTGTGCCTGTGCGAACGCTTCCAGCGGGTCATCTGTCACCGTCACGCCCAGCGCAGCACCGCCCATGGCCACACCCACATCCTGGCCAATCCAATCGTGGCCCGAACGCTCGACCACACCAACCAGACGCGCCTGATCGCTGTCGGTCACGGTCTTGATCAGCATCTGCCCCATACGGCCCGAAGCCCCTGTGATGACGATCCCCGGAATATGGGTCATTGCGCTGGTCCTTTTGCTAAAGTCGGCTCAAAGCCTCCTACCCGGTTCGCGCCCGCTTGGCAAAGCCCCGCTTTGCACTTAGATCGGGGTTTATGGCAAAGAACAAATTCCACGATGGCCCCGGCCCCTCTCAACGACAGCTGCGTGTTGGCGAACTGATCCGCCGCACCCTGTCCGAAGTTCTGGCGCGCGGAGATGTCCACGACCCCGACCTGAACCGCATGTCAATCACCGTGGGCGAGGTCCGCACCTCACCCGATCTCAAGATCGCCACCGCCTATGTGCTGCCGTTGGGCGGCAAAGGTCAGGAAGACGTGATCGAGCTGCTGGCCCGCAACAAACACGAGCTGCGCCGCATGGTTGGCAAAAAGGTCGGGCTGAAATTCTCACCCGATCTGCGGTTCCGTTTGGATGACACGTTTGATCGTCTGGACGACACCCGCCGCATGTTCGATCAGGACGCGGTGCGCCGCGATCTGGACGAGTGATCCGCAGCGCTGTCACATTGGGCGCAGTCCTTTGGGCGGCGCAAGCAGGCGCAGTCACCTGTGAAAAGCTGGCCCATGAGGACAAGCGGTTCACCATTTGCGAGGTGGATGCCGCCAACGAAGACCTGCGCCTGTTTCTCAATGACGAAAACGGGGATCTGCTGGGGCATTTCTCATCCGTGAACGAGGCGCTAGCCCCCGACGGTGAGCGTCTGGCTTTTGCGATGAACGCGGGCATGTATCACGATGACCGTGCGCCCGTTGGCCATTATGTCGAAAACGGAGAGGAGGTCATGCGTGTGATCTCGAACCCCGGTCCCGGCAATTTCGGCCTGTTGCCCAACGGGGTGTTCTGCATTCGCGAGGGCCGCGCCGATGTGTTCGAGACGCTGGATTTCGTCGATCAAGCCCCCGACTGCCGGTTCGCCAGCCAATCCGGCCCGATGCTGGTGATCGATGGTCAACTACACCCTCGCTTCCTGCCCGATTCGACTTCGCGCTATGTGCGCAACGGGGTCGGCACCAGCGCGGATGGCACGCGGGCGGTTTTTGCGATTTCCGAAGATTACGTCACCTTCCACGAGTTTGGCAGCCTGTTCCGCGACGTGCTGGACACGCCGAATGCGCTGTTCTTCGACGGCAATATCTCACGCATGTATGACCGAGCGAACAATCGGTCCGACGTCGGATTTTCGCTGGGGCCGATCGTGGGTGTGGTCGAAGATACACCCTGAAATTGACAGGGGTGATGTGATCCGCTAGGTCGCGCGCCTCGGTTATGAACAAGGTGCAAGATGGGACGCAAACGCAAAGGCCGCGACATTTCCGGTTGGCTGGTGGTGGACAAGCCCGCAGGCATGACCTCGACCGCTGTGGTCAACAAGGTGCGCTGGGCGATGGACGCGAAAAAGGCGGGCCATGCCGGCACGCTGGACCCCGAGGCCACCGGCGTGCTGGCCGTGGCACTGGGCGAGGCGACCAAAACCATTCCCTATATCACCGACGCGCTCAAGGCCTATACGTTCACTGTGCGCCTGGGGCAGGCTACCAACACCGATGATGCCGAAGGCGAAGTGATTGCGACCAGCGATGCGCGTCCGACGGATGATGAGATCAAGGAAGCGCTCGCGCCCTTTATCGGTGAAACCCTGCAAGTACCGCCCAAATTCTCGGCTGTGAAGATCGATGGTCAGCGTGCCTATAAGCTGGCCCGCGATGGCGAGGATGTGGAACTGGCAGCCCGCCCGTTATGGGTCGAGGAGCTGGTTCTGGTTGATCGCCCCGACGCCGATCACGTCACGCTGGAAATGACTTGTGGTAAAGGCGGCTATGTCCGGTCCGTCGCCCGCGACTTGGGTGCGGCACTGGGGTGCCACGGCCATGTCCGCGAGCTGCGCCGCATCTGGTCCGGCCCGTTCGAGGCCAAGGACGGTCTGAGCATCGAACAGATCGACGAGATGGCCAAATCCGCCGCGCTGGACGACCACCTGCATCCGCTGGAAACCGGCCTGACAGACCTGCCCGAACTGAAATGCACACCCGAAGGCGCCACCCGTCTGCGTAATGGCAATCCAGGCATGGTTCTGGCGGCAAACGTGGAATACGGCGATGAGGCCTGGGCCTCATTGGAGGGTCAGGCCGTGGCCGTCGGCATCTACAAATCCGGTGAATTGCATCCCAGCCGGGTGTTCGTCACCTGATCTGCATGCTAGTCGACACCCATGATCACCCGCACACACACCAAGGGCGACGCGCCCTCAACCGCTGTTTATTCTGACTGCGAGAAGTATCGCTATAGCCTGACCCGCATCTGGGATCCGGCCGGCCGCAAAGCGCTGTTTGTGATGCTGAACCCGTCAACCGCGACCGAGGTGCAGAACGACCCCACAGTCGAGCGTTGCGAACGCCGCGCGCGGGCGCTGGGGTTTGGCGCATTCCAGGTCACCAACATCTTTGCCTGGCGCGACACTGATCCACGCAAAATGCGCGCCGCAGCCGATCCGGTCGGGCCGGAAAATGATGCCACCATTCTGGACGGGGTCACCTGGGCTGATCAGGTCATCGCTGCCTGGGGCACCCACGGCGCGCATCTGGATCGCGGCCCGGCTGTCGAACACCTGCTGCGCGGCACCGGGCAGCCTCTGTTCCATTTGGGGCTTACCAAGGGCGGCCATCCCAAGCACCCGCTGTACATCGCCTACACCCAGCAACCCGAAGCGTGGTGACAAAGGGTTAACCACGGACTCCGCTAGGCTTTGACCAACCGGTTGACCTCATGGGATATTTCATCCTCGGAGCAGTCGTTCACGGAGGGTTCCCATGTTTCTGATCGGATTGCTGAGCCTTGCGGCCGTCGGTGGCGCTGCCTACGCCGTCAGCGACGCCTTTGATGCCGAAGGCGATCCCGAAGACGACAACATCACCGATGAGAATGTCGACGATATCTCTGACGGCAAATTCCTTGAGATTGATGACACCGTCGAAGAGCCCCCTGCGCCGGGGTCTCCCTCGACCGGGACAATCATATCTGAACACGAAGGCGATCTGGTCATTGCCGGAACTGACAGCCCGGATGTGCTGACGGGGCAAGAGGGCGACGATCAGATCAAAGGGTACGGGGCAGACGACACCATAGACGGAGGCGCAGGTGACGATGTGCTATTCGGGGCCGAGGGCATGGACACGCTGCAGGGCGGGGAAGGCGATGACATTCTGCATGGTGAAGACGGCGCAGACCTGCTGTCAGGGGATGAGGGCGAAGATGCGCTGTACGGCCATTCCGGCGACGACACTCTTGCGGGGGGCGACGGCGACGATACGCTCTTTGGTGGGCAGGACGACGACACGCTATCCGGCGATGAAGGCGACGACGCGTTGCTTGGCGGCTATGGAGATGACACGCTGCAGGGCGGCGCAGGTACGGGCACACTGTTCGGCGGCGACGGCGATGATACACTGACAGGCGACGACGCTGAAAATGAACCTGCAACCGACTTTTTGAACGGCGGTGCCGGGAATGACACGATCCTGGCCGGCAGCGGCGACATCGTAACCGGCGGCGACGGCGCGGATGAGGTTGTTCTGGACCCGGACGCCGAAGACGACGCCGTGACCGTGATGGATTTCCAACCCGGACAGGACAAGCTGCTGATCTCATGGGAAGGGCAGGAAGACCCCGACATCCAGATCGAGGCTGACACCGAAAACGAAGACCTGACCCATGTCTTGGTCGACGGGCAGGACGTCGCCCAGCTGTTAGGGGCCGAGGGGTTGACGGCCGACGATATCCAGCTGATCACCCAGGCGGAATTGGCGCAGCTCAGCAGCTTTGGCTGAACTTGCAGAAACCTTTTGCCATTTGCTGAAAATCCGCATATATGCGCGCATCCGTATCGGAATCGATGCGGTTCTCTCCATGGGCCTGTGCTGGACGACATCCCGGCCTGCGCCATTCACTCTAACCTTTTAAAGGAGACCCCGATGTCGATTACTGCTGTTGAAAAAGCACGCGTTATGAAAGAATTCGGCACCAAGGACGGCGACACCGGTTCGCCAGAAGTCCAGGTTGCCATCCTGACCTCGCGCATCACCACCCTGACCGAGCACTTCAAGACCCACAAAAAAGACAACCACGGTCGTCGTGGTCTGCTGAAGATGGTCGCCCAGCGCCGTAAGCTGCTGGACTACCTGAAAGGCAAAGAAGAAGCGCGTTACCAGGACCTGATCAAAAAGCTGGGCATCCGCCGCTAATCGCGTTTGCACGGGCCTTGCGCCCTGGCTATCTGATTATTACGCCCGCCATTTTGGCGGGCGTATGCATTTCAGGAAGACAGCTTCGACAGTCTGCACTTGGGCTTACGGTCGGCGTCCCTTAGCCCAGCGGGTAGAACAACCGAATTATGGCACTGCCCAGCAGGCAGACATATCCGATCCACAGGCATCTCTCGTCGATTGGTCGCCAGTCGGCGACATCCTGATCGCGTTTTGTCACCAGAATGGATTTGACTTTGTCTTTGAAGGCCTTTGGCTCTTGCGGAAGGGCGTCGCGCACTTCTTGCAGCTTTTTCTTTCGGTTATTCAACGACCACACCGGAAAAGCCAATATGGCAATGCCGATCATCGTGGCCAGATTCAGCCACCAGTGGATGTCAGCGTTCGACATCAAACAGCTAGTGCCGCTACCAATTCACTGTTGCTGGCCTCTGGATCAACATAATCCATCTCATCCAGCTTGTGCGCCGAAAAGCCGACAAGCATATGACCATTGCACGCCTCGATATACCGAACGATTGTATCCCAGTTCGGCAACGCACCAATCGGCGCCTCCAGCCTGGAAATTACCGGCTGGGTCAGCGTTGAGTTCCGCTCGATATCTTTTTGGGTCATGCGCTTCTCTTTGCGGAGGGCGCGCAGTGCCAAAGCGAGCTTTCTTTTGACCTGATTGTGTTTTGTTTCCTGGGCGATATCCGGTCGTATTTTGTGAAGTTCAGCCCTGAAAGTCCTCTTAGTCATTTGCTGGCTCCCAACTTGGGTCGATTAAATTGAAGTGTATCGTGGCCAATTGACGGCCGGTCTCACACGGTCTGCCACGTCGCGAAATCAGGCCATGCAGGGTACATGGCCACGGCCGTTTTTTGGATGTATCCAGAGACACAATCAAAACGTTACCCCGGCACTCTGGCACCGAAAGCGCATAAACTTCGTAGCGGTTATCAAGCAGCCCGCATCTTTCATTCAGGTCCGGGTCCTGCTCTTCAAGTTCTTCAATGAGGAAGTCGGCACCCGCAACGCATTTTGATGTTGGCTTTTTAAAGCTCTCCAGAACTTCGTCATGAAACTCTGGCACAGGCTCTACTTCTCGCGACAATCCACATGTCTCCACTTTGCCTTCGGACCCTCAATATAATCTTTGTGGTATATAACTTCAAGGGTATATTTCTGGACATCCCTCGCCCGGTGCCTGCGGAACTTCGGACAAAATAGGCGCTTGCGTATTGGGTCGCCTACCCTTGCCACGAAAAACGCCCGCCTTTCGGCGGGCGTTTCAGTGCTTGGTTTTTAGGGTGTTACATCTTCGACCGTTCCGATTTCAGCGCCAACCACAGGCAGTAGCACATCACCAGAACGACCAGCGTGAACGGGCTACCAGTCGATACCGCCGCGCCTTGCAGGGCTGCCAATCCTCCGCCCTACAGCAATGCAATGGCCACCAACCCCAAACGCGCGCTCCCAGGATAGGGTAGAACGCTTACCGCAGGGTTGGCGGCAGGCCCAGGTTGTAGCTGAAGATCGCCAGGGCCAGACCAACTGCGGCATATACCGCCTAGCCTTCTAGGCCCCAATGGTGAATGGTGCCAACGACGCCAGCGTATTCATTGCCCGGAACCGCTTTATCGATGCCCAGTGGAACAGCGTTCCCGCCCTCGGCAAAGTTGAAATAGACCGGCTCCATAACACCGAAGAACAACAGCCCGATACCGATACCCGCGGCAAACATCATCGCGATCCAGTCCGCATAGGAATAGTCGGGGGTGGCGTCTGGACCACCGATCCGAACCTTGCAAACCGGCAGTAGGATCAACGCCAGACAGAACAGGGTAATCGCGTCGACGGACAAGACCAGAAACCAGTCAAACGTACTGGTCAGCCAGGGCCTGAGCCTGCCAAAGAGCGTGGCCGCGGCCTTTTGGTTGGCCAATGCGATCAGGACGAACGCAAAGATCAGGATGCTTGAGATCAAAAGACCGGATTATGAATGTCCAAACCGAAAGGGCGGACGTTATCCTGTCCGAGTTCGTATTCGGTCTCAAAGTCATAGACCCGTGGAACCGTATCCAGCATTTTCTTCGTTTGAGCCCTTCGACTGCCCCTCCGTTCGTTGGGTGCAAACGCCAATGTATTCGGTCGGCTGAGGGGTTTGAATAGTCTACCCCCCTTGGCGCGTATCCGTCCATTTGACCGCGGACTTAGTGTTAAAAGCCTTTACGATCATCATATTTTCACAAAACATATACAGCGTGAATTATGTTAGAGAATAACAAAAAAGCGCCCACACAATGATGGGCGCTTTCAGTGTCGGAACAGGTGTTGAGGGCGTTACTGGGACATGCCGCCTTCGCTGCTGACTTGTTCTTCGACATGAGTTTCGTTTCCAACCGACGCACCACGAGGCGGGAATTCGGCGAAACTGGCCAGATGCGCCTGAACCAGCCGGGCCGCCGGACCAAAGGCCCACATCTTGTTGCCCATCCAGCGGGTGTACATGCCGGACTCTTCTGCCGCTTTCTCGTAGGGATCGCGACGCAGATTGAACAACAGGGGCGCGTTCAACTCATCTTTGGGCCCCGCCCATCCGTTTTCCTGAATGGTGAAATGGGCTTTCCAGTCATTGTAACGCACGGCCTGAAGATCTGTTCCTTCGTAATAGACGATCTCCTTGCGGTTGCTGGGGGTCTCACCTGTCAGATAGGACAGCTGATTATACCCGTCCAAATGCACCTGATACCCCTCAAACCCCTGCAACAGATCCGACGGTAGATCCTTTGAGCCTCCGGCGGCAGCAACCAGCGTAGGCATCCAGTCCATACCGTCAAAGATGCCATTCAGTACCTGACCTTCGGCAATCTCACCGGGCCAGCGAATGATCGCAGGAACGCGAAAGCCGCCCTCCCAAGTGGTGCCCTTTTCACCGTGGAAAGGTGTTGTTCCGCCATCTGGCCAGGTCATCGTTTCGGGACCATTGTCCGAAGTGAAGATGACGATGGTATTGTCCGTGATCCCCAGTTCCTCAAGATGTGCGGTGACCTTGCCGACGTTGTTGTCGAGCTCTTTCATCACAACGTCCTGCAATCCGCGCCCATCGCCCAGCATGGCTTCGTATTCCGGGCTCAGATGGGTCCAGACATGCGCCCGCGCCGGGGCCATCCAGACAAAGAACGGTGTGTCGCTTTCGACCGCACGGTCGATGAAGTCGATCGTATGGGCAGTCACCTCGTCATCCAGCGTTTTCTGACGCTCTGCTGGGGCGGGGCCGTCGTCGACGATACGCTGCTTACCAACTACGCCCCAACGGGGATCAACAGTTTCGTCAACCGTATCGGTCGCATAGGAATGGATAATGTTACGCGGACCAAACTGGGCCGCAAATGCCGGATCATCAGGCCAGTCCGGGTCGGATGTGTATTCCATCGCGTTCAGGTGATACAGCCAGCCCCAATATTCATCGAACCCTTTGACAGTGGGCAGAAACTTGTTCAGATCACCCAGGTGGTTCTTGCCAAACTGGCCAGTGGCATAGCCCATGGTTTTCAGGATGTTGGCGAGCGTCGGATCCTCATCGCTGAGCCCGACGGGATCGCCGGGCAGGCCAACCGTGTGCATGCCGGTGCGCACCGGGAACTGGCCAGTGATAAAGGCCGAACGCCCTGCGGTGCAACTGGGTTGAGCGTAGTAATCCGTAAGGCGTGCGCCTTCAGCGGCCAGTTGATCCAAATTTGGGGTCTGGATGCTTTTTACGCCTTGATGATAGCTGCCAAGACTGGCCCAGCCCACATCATCGGCCATGATGACCAGAATATTGGGCGGCTGGGTTTCTGCGGCCGACAGTGTCGCCACAGCGCTGAATGCAGCCGCGAGGCCAATAGTTAAGGATTTGATCTGAAACAAGGTTTTTGCTCTCCTGAATGCCGGAATGGGCCACATCTTTATCTACCATGTCCTAGCGGGTGCCCCGGCCAGATCGCAACTTGGGTTTACATTTTTGCAGAATGTGAAACGTAAAGGTTCGAAACTGAAATTTGAGGTCACACAATGCTGGGCGAAAACCCCCTTTCCGCAGTCCTGATTCTGGCGGAAACCGGAAATTTCCAGGACGCGGCCCGGCGGATGGGCGTCTCGAACGCCTCACTGTCGCGTTATGTGGCCATGGCCGAGGCGCAGGTTGGGTTTACCCTGTTTCACCGCAAACGCGGCAACAGCGGCCTGACACGTAAGGGCGCAGAATTCCTGCCGGTGGCCCGCAAACTGCAGACCGAGATGCACGCCTGCGACCGACAGATTGCCCATATCCGCGAAAACAACAGGCAGATCGTGCATATCGGATGCGGGCCGCTGACCCCGCGCACGCTGATCAAACCTGCTCTGCGCAAGGCGCTGCAGATTTCACCTGAGCTGCGCTTTCGCATTGCGGTCGACGCCCGGCAAGCCCCGATTGAAATGCTGGAAAGCAACGAGATCGATATCTATGTCGGAGACCTGACTCACACACCCGAGGCCGAGAACATCGAACTGATGATGTTCGAAAAGCGTGCTGTGGTTTTTGCCGCCCATGTCTCGCACCCATTGCACAAGGCAGGCGGTGTGACTTTGAACGAAGTGTTTTCACACCCGTTTGCCTCTCCTCACTTGCACAAACATTGGCGCGCGGCGGTGACGCAGGCACTGGGTGGAACCGAAGAGGCCGCAGAAAGGGTCAGGGTTTTGCCACAGGTCGAAAGCGACGATTACGCCTTTCTGACTTCTTTGTTGGAAGATGACAGGCTTGTTGTTGGCGGTATGCCGGAAACCTTTGCCGAACTTGTTGCGGCGGGATCCGTTAAGCTGATCGAAACCCGACCACAGATCACATGGAACATCTGTGCTGCCCGCAAAGCCGGACAGGAACACCAGGCCATTGATCTGGTGTGGCAGCAGTTGCGCAGCCTCACAGAATAGGGGCGACAGCTGATTTTCCGACCCGCTCAGTTCCCCTTTTCTTTCTGCCCGTTCTCATGTATGCGCGCAGCATCTGAGACGTTGTGCCATGACCCCGGCACTTCAACGGAAGATAAAATGGGGTCGGCGGCAATGGGGCCGCCACGCAAACGGGAGACCCGCAGGGGCGGGAGTGCTCCCTTCTAGGATACGCATATGTTTGATGTAACAAAGAAATCTATCCAGTGGGGCGAAGAGACGCTGACACTGGAAACAGGCAAGGTTGCCCGTCAGGCCGACGGCAGTGTGATTGCCACGCTGGGCGAAACCAGCGTCATGGCGAACGTGACCTTTGCCCGCGCCCAAAAGCCCGGTCAGGACTTTTTCCCGCTGACCGTCCACTATCAGGAAAAATACTATGCTGCCGGTAAAGTTCCGGGCGGCTTTTTCAAGCGCGAGGCGCGCCCGACCGAAAAAGAGACGCTGACCGCGCGTCTGATCGACCGTCCGATCCGCCCGCTGTTTGTTGACGGCTTCAAGAACGAAGTTCTGGTGATGTGCACCGTGCTGTCCCACGATCTGGTCAACGACCCTGACATGGTTGCGATGATCGCGGCATCCGCCGCGCTGACCCTGTCTGGTGCGCCGTTCATGGGCCCGATCGCTGGTTGCCGCGTTGGTTTTGAGGATGGCGATTACGTCCTGAACCCAACCGTTGATGACATGCAGGACCTGCGCCTGAACCCCGAACAGCGCCTGGATCTGGTTGTTGCCGGGACCAAAGACGCCGTGATGATGGTTGAATCCGAAGCCTATGAACTGTCCGAGGCCGAAATGCTGGGCGCAGTCAAATTCGCCCACGAGCAGATTCAGCCGGTGATCGACCTGATCATTGATCTGGCCGAAGTCGCCGCGAAAGAGCCGTTTGATTTCCAGGCGCCTGACTATTCCGAGCTGTCCGCGGCCGTCAAAGCCGCCGGTGAAGAGCAGATGCGCGCCGCATTCGCGATCACTGACAAGCAAGAGCGCACCGCCGCTGTTGCCGCAGCCCGTGTTGCGATCAAAGAAGCCCTGAGCGAAGAACAGCTGGAAGACGGCAACCTCGGTTCAGCCATGAAAAAGCTGGAAGCTGGCATTCTGCGCGGTGACGTCGTCAAAGGCGGCAAGCGGATCGACGGTCGTTCGACCACCGATATTCGCGGGATCGTTGCGGAAACCTCGATGCTGCCACGCACACATGGTTCGGCCCTGTTCACCCGTGGTGAAACGCAGGCGCTGGCTGTAACCACGCTGGGCACCGGTGACGATGAACAGTTCATCGACGCGCTGCATGGCAACTTCAAATCGAACTTCCTGCTGCACTATAACTTCCCTCCCTACTCGGTTGGTGAAGTTGGCCGGGTCATGGGCCCTGGTCGTCGTGAAATCGGCCACGGCAAGTTGGCATGGCGCGCGTTGCAGGCGGTTCTGCCTGCGGCCACCGATTTCCCCTATACGATCCGTATCGTATCCGAGATCACTGAATCCAACGGATCGTCCTCGATGGCGTCTGTCTGCGGCGGCTCGCTGTCGATGATGGATGCAGGCGTGCCGCTGAAAGCGGCGGTTGCCGGTGTGGCCATGGGTCTGATCCTGGAAGATGACGGCGATTATGCCATCCTGTCCGACATTCTGGGTGACGAAGACCACCTGGGCGACATGGACTTCAAGGTCGCGGGTACCGAAAACGGCATCACCTCGCTGCAGATGGACATCAAGGTTGCGGGCATCACACCCGAGATCATGGAAAAAGCCCTGGCGCAAGCCAAGGACGGCCGGATGCACATCCTGGCTGAGATGGGCAAAGCCCTGTCCGAGACCAACGAATTCTCGGTCCACGCGCCACGCATCGAGACCATGAACATCCCCACCGACAAGATCCGTGAAGTGATCGGCTCGGGCGGTAAGGTGATCCGTGAGATCGTTGAAGTATCCGGTGCCAAGGTCGACATCAACGACGACGGTGTGATCAAGATCGCCTCGCCCGATGGTGAATCGATCCAGAAGGCCTATGACATGATCCACTCGATCGTGGCTGAGCCGGAAGAAGGTCAGGTTTACACCGGTAAGGTCGTCAAAATCGTTGATTTCGGCGCCTTCGTGAACTTTTTCGGCAAGCGCGACGGTCTGGTCCACGTATCCCAGATCGAAAACCGCCGCCTGAACCATCCCTCAGACGTTCTGAAAGAAGGTCAGGAAGTAAAGGTCAAGCTGTTGGGCTTTGACGACCGCGGCAAGGTTCGCCTGTCGATGAAGGTTGTCGATCAGGAAACCGGCGAAGAGGTCGTTCCTGAGAAGAAAGAAAAGAAAGAGGAAGGCGCAGAGTAATCTGCCCCATCCCTTCGAACAGAAAACCCCGGTTTCGACCGGGGTTTTTTTATGGGTGCGGGATAAGGTTGAGTTTCTTCTTTAAATCTATTTTCTTGGCTACTTTCGCCTATAACGTGTACCATTTCCTGAAGAATTTCTACATGAGTTCCTAAGGGCGGCATTATGCAATGAAGTTCATTACGGTCTATGAAATAAACGTCGACCCCCTAAGCAGTACTAATGTTACCGTTCTGAATGCCTATCAGGTAGCAATCACCGACGATGACAACTTCCTGGAAGATCCGGACGCGGATGGAAGCCAACAATTTGATGTCAGCTCAATCCCCGGCTTGGGTAACTCTGCCAATTTTCAGACCTTCGAGACCTATAGTGGAGATGTGAACGGACAGCCGGTTACGTTTACCTTGCTTCAATTCTCGAACCCTCAATACATTGTCGTGACCCAGGGTACGGTCGGCGTTAACGATACGATCGCAAACACCAACAACACGATCGTCACCGCAAACCCTTCTCAATACGATACTCTTCCAACGTTTGTTTGTTTCACTGCAGGCTCGCTGATCCTTACACCCTCAGGGCGGCGGAAGATCGAGACACTTGAACAGGGTGACAAGGTGGTCACCGGCGACGGCAGCAGTAAGCCTGTTCAATGGATCGGTCGTCGCAGGCTTTCAGCGGCAGAGCTGAAACGAGCCCCCCACCTGTGCCCAGTACGTATTCGGGCCGGGACCTTTTCCAATGACCGTCCCAAACGCGACCTGTTGATTTCTCCGCAGCATCGCATTGTGATCGCTTCCGCGCTGTTAGAGCTGTGGCATTCGCACCATATGATGCTTGCTCCAGCCAAAGGGCTGGTTAACCATCGCAGTATCACGCAGGATTCCCCTGAAGTGGGTGCAGACTACATCCACATTCTTTTTGACAGGCATGAATTGGTGAATGTCGAAGGCATATGGTCCGAGTCGTTCTTTCCCGGCGACACAAGCATGGGTGCCATGTCCGGTGACACCAAACGTGAACTTTTTGAACTGTTCCCTGAGCTGGCATCGGATATGTCCGAGTATGGCGATACCGCCCTTCCTGTGCTGAAGGCGTTCGAAGCCCACATGCTGCAACAGGATCTGAGTGTACCGAAAGGACGTAGGATTTCCTGATTGTCCTTTTGCTGTGCTTCCTCCTCGATTTATTCATTCACGCAGGCCTAAATACCCGTGATTCAAAGTGAAGGCCCCACGCCTTCCCTTCGCAGTCTGACAGCCCACATGTGCGTCATACCAACACGGAACAAAGGACATGGGTATGGTTACGCGTCTTATTCTCGCCTCGGCGGCCCTGACGGTCAGCGCA
The DNA here is from genome assembly GCF_900172215.1 of Ruegeria meonggei. Classification (GTDB taxonomy): domain Bacteria; phylum Pseudomonadota; class Alphaproteobacteria; order Rhodobacterales; family Rhodobacteraceae; genus Ruegeria; species Ruegeria meonggei. The sequence continues at coordinate 355,297 of NZ_FWFP01000005.1, read as the reverse complement.
TCGGCATTGGCCGCACAAAGCCTGTCAGAGGGTCTGTATATTCAGGGCTTTGCTGGATACAGCCAGCTGCAGAGCAGCGACTTTAGCGGAACAGTCAACGGATCGTCCCAATCCGTGGATACCGATTTTGACGCAGGCTTTGGCTTGGGCGTCGCAATCGGAACCGAAATCCCGCAATGGTCGAACGAGCGCTTTGGCACAAGGGTCGAGTTGGAGTTGTCCTATCGCGACAGCGACGTCGACAGCGTCAATTTCTCGGGTAATGGCCCGGCGGGCGAGGCGAATGTGTCTGGCGACATCACACAGACTTCGCTGTTTGCCAACGTGCTTGTCGACTTCAAACAGACCGGCGCATTCACCCCTTATGTTGGGCTGGGCGTAGGGGCCACCTACTCGGATCTGGATTTTGCCTACGGTCCGGGCGTGGCGCTGGATGACAGCGACACCACATTTGCGGCGCAGATCATCGCCGGTGTCGCCTATGAGATCGACCCAAACCTGGCCCTGACACTGGACACCCGCTATGCCCGCGCCTTCGACGTCTCCTCCCAGCGCCTGGCCCCGAACGGCACGTCCACTGGCACTGTGGAAGACGATATCGACGCGTTCAGCGTCAATGTCGGCCTGCGCTACGGTTTCTGATTCCAAATGGGGGAAGCGTTTCTTTCCGGTTTCTCTTCCCCCGCATGTTCCCGTGTTCTATGCACGGGGACATGCGTTCCTTTGTCATCCACATGTCCTCAAGTACGGCCCGCAGGCCCAATGCCGACCAGCTTTGCGCTGGCCTGCCCAATGCCGAATTGTTTGAGGCCGTAAATGGCCGCGACCCGGACCAGATCGCCGGAGTCGAGCTGCACCCAGGCAACCTGCACCGACCGCATTATCCGTTTGCCCTGCGCCCCGCTGAAATTGGCGTCTTTGAAAGCCACCGCCGGATCTGGCGCAAGCTGGTCGATGACGACATTGACCTGGCCATCATCACCGAAGACGACCTGCGCACCGACCCCGCCCGTATGTCCCAAGCACTGGATCTGTTGGCTCCGATCGCGACGCCCGATCACTATATCCGAATCCCCGTCAAACAACGCGAAGCGCCCGCCCAAACGCTGGCCGAGGAAAACGGCCTGCGCCTGATCCTGCCCAAGGTGATCGGCCTGCAATGCGTCTGCCAGATGGTCGGACGCCGCGCCGCCGAACGGCTTCTGGCCGCGACCGACCAAATCGACCGGCCCGTCGACACGTTTCTGCAAATGCACTGGATCACAGGCCAGCCCATCCACGCCCTGCAAGGCAGCGGCAATCAGGAAGTGGCGGGTGAAATCGGCGGCTCGACCATTCAGACCAAACCGCCGCTATCAGACAAACTGACCCGCGAGATCAAACGCGGTATCTACAGGGCACAGCTGCACCTGCACCCACAACGCCCGCCTGCTTCATCTGGCTGAAAATATCCTCAGGGGGAATCGCGCCAAAAGGCGCGATGGGGGGCGGACAGCCCCCCGACCTGGCCCGCCTTAGGACGGCGCCTTGGTCTTGCGCAAATAGGGAAAGATCGTCTCAAACTCGCCGAATTTCGCCTTGGCATCTTCGTTCGACACGGCCGGCGGAATGATCACATCTTCACCCGGCACCCAGTTGGCCGGCGTGGCCACCCCTTTGGACGACATCTGCAACCCATCCAGCGCCCGTAGGATCTCGGCAAAGTTCCGGCCTACGGTCATTGGGTAAGTCATCGACAGTTTCAGCTGCTTATCTGGTCCAATGATAAAGACAGAACGCACGGTGGCACTGTCCGCCGGGGTGCGGCCATCAGGCAGATACGCCTCGGCGGGCAACATGTCGAACGCTTTGGAAACCGCCAGCCCGTCATCCGCTATGATTGGAAAACCGGGATTGGCATTGCCATAGGCTTCGATGTCTTTCTTCCATTTCTTATGATCTTCGACACCGTCGACGGAAACCCCAAGCACCTTGGTGTTGCGGGCTGCCCATTCGTCGCTCAACTGGGCGACGGCCGAAAACTCGGTCGTGCAGACGGGGGTAAAATCCTTGGGGTGCGAAAACAGGATCGCCCAGCTGTCGCCGATCCAGTCGTGGAACTGGATGGTTCCATGATCTGTTTCAGCGGTGAAATTCGGGACCGTATCGTTGATGCGTAAACCCATGGTGCATCTCCTCTGCTTCTGAAAATCCGAGTCGCGTGCAGTGAACCTAACCACTTTGCGCAATAGTTAAACACTCGGCAATTCACATGATGATTTTTTCTGAACGCCCGGCAGGTGAGAATTTGATCATATCCCCCCTTGCCGTGCCCAGGGCCGAGTGACAGAGTGGCCCCGATAACCAGTTTCGGACACCATGGTCGGGAGGATACGCCATGATCGAAAAGCGCAGTTTCTACATTGACGGCCAATGGGTTGACCCTTTGACCACCAGTGACTTCGAAGTGATCAACCCATCCACAGAAGACCCCTGTGCGATCATCTCACTTGGGGCTCAGGCGGATACGGATGCCGCTGTTGCCGCAGCCAAGGCTGCGCTGCCCGGTTGGATGGCCACCCCTGTCGAAGACCGCATCGCACGGGTGGAAAAGCTGGTCGACATCTACAAGACCCGGTCCGAGGATCTGGCGCAGGCCATGTCGATGGAAATGGGCGCCCCGATTGACATGGCGCGCAGCCAGCAGTCGGGCGCTGGTGATTACCACCTGAAGAATTTCATCCGCGCGGCCAAGGCGTTTCCGTTCGAGCGCCCGCTGGGCGATCACGCCCCCAATGACCGCATCATCCATGAGGCCGTCGGCGTTGCTGCCCTGATCACCCCGTGGAACTGGCCGATGAATCAGATCACGCTCAAGGTTGGTGCTGCGGCGATTGCGGGCTGCACCATGGTTCTGAAGCCGTCCGAACAAAGCCCTCTGAACGCGATGATCTTTGCCGAGATGATGGATGAGGCAGGTTTCCCACCCGGTGTGTTCAATCTGGTGAATGGCGACGGTGTGGGCGTGGGCTCGCAACTGTCGGCGCATCCTGACGTGGATATGGTTAGCTTCACCGGCTCGACCCGCGCCGGCACGGCGATTTCCAAGGCGGCGGCGGATACGCTGAAGAAGGTCCATCTGGAGCTGGGCGGAAAAGGTGCCAATGTGGTCTTTGCCGATGCTGACGAAAAGGCCGTCAAACGTGGCGTTCTTCATATGATGAACAACACCGGCCAAAGTTGTAACGCGCCCAGCCGGATGCTGGTACAGCGCCCGATTTATGACCAAGCCGTCGAAACCGCCGCAGAGGTCGCCAACAAGGTCTCAGTTGGTTCGGCCATGGAAGAAGGGCGCCATATCGGTCCGGTTGTAAACGAATTGCAGTGGACCAAGATTCAGGGCCTGATCCAGAAGGGTATCGACGAAGGTGCGCGGCTGGTTGCCGGAGGCACTGGGCGGCCGGACGGTCTGAACAAAGGCTATTACGTACGGCCTACGGTTTTTGCTGATGCCAACAACCAGATGACCGTCGCGCGCGAGGAAATCTTTGGCCCGGTTTTGACCATGATCCCGTTTGATACCGAAGAAGAGGCGGTCGAGATCGCCAATGACACGCCCTATGGCCTAACCAACTACGTCCAGACGCAGGATGGTGATCGCGCCAACCGTATGGCGCGCGTGTTGCGGTCGGGCATGGTTGAAATGAACGGCCAATCCCGCAGCGCCGGCTCGCCCTTTGGCGGTATGAAACAGTCCGGCAACGGGCGCGAAGGCGGCGTTTGGGGCCTGGAGGACTTTTTGGAAGTCAAAGCCGTCGGCGGTTGGACTGCTGAGTAGCATTTCCTCCGGACGAAATGGTGAAGGGCGAAGCGCGGAATTGCGCCTCGCCCTTTTCTTATGCGGGCCGCACCACCAATTGCGGCTGCCCATCCGAGGTGTACCGCGTGGATCGACCATCCCAACCAATCTCACCCGTGACACGCTGCCGAAAGGCTGAAAAGCTGTCGAACTGAACCACGTCGACGGGGTCGTCGAATTGCAGGGTGACACGGCGAAGCGCACCGTCACCTAACATGGTCAGGCCGCGGATCTCGGCGCTAAAGGGTTGGCCCAGATAGCGCCCCTCGACGCGGTCACCCACACGCAGGAGCATCCGGTTGCCCGCCAGCGCGCGCAGCGTGTTCCAGTCTTTGGCTCCGTGCTGATGGGCCACCAGTTCCAGCGCCTCGCTATGGGACAGCGACACGTCTGCCGCCCGCAGTTTTTCGCGCAATCGTTTTGCCTGCGCCTTCAGCTCCTCGATCGGAGCAATATTTTCGAGATATGTCATGCCTTGCCTCGTTTCCTTGAACGGGCGCGAAATCAGGACGGTGTTCGCATTGCCATCCGCGCGCCTGGAAAGGGCAACAGATGTTCACAAACCGGGTTTCACCAAAGCCTGAGGGCCGCGAACGGCAGGTAACCCGAACCTGAGGGCGCTTTTGGCACCCAATGCGCGGCCTGTCAATCAGGCGTCCGCTTGCGCGGCCTCATAGGCCAGCATCGCGCGTTTGACCGGCAGACCCCAATGGTAACCACCAAGACCCCCGGATTTCCGCAACGCCCGGTGGCACGGAATCAACCAGCTGACAGGATTGCGCCCCACGGCCGTTCCCACGGCCCGCACGGCCTGAGGTGATCCAACCCGCTGCGCAATCTCGGAATAGGTGGTGACCTGGCCCGAAGGGATATGCATCAGCGCCTCCCACACTTTGATCTGCAAGGGTGAGCCTATCAAGTAGATCGGCGTTGGTTTCAGCCGGTCACTGACGGCCCCAAAAGCACTGAGCGCCCAGGGCCGCAGGCGCATTGGATCTTCGACAAACGCAGCCTGTGGCCAACGCGACAGCATATCCTCCATCGCTTCTTCCTCGCCGGTTTCCGCGCCGAAGGCCATTCCGCATATCCCGCGGTCCGTGCCCATCACCAGTGTCGGGCCAAAGGGGCTTTCGAACCACCCCCAATAGATGGTCAGGCCGGCGCCTTTGCGGGCGTATTCACCGGGGCTCATGGATTCCCACTTTAGAAACAGGTCGTGCAGACGGCCGCTGCCGGACAGACCCACATTATGCGCAGTCTCAAGCGTCGTGAACCGATCATGCAGCAGGGCCTTGGCATGGCCCAATGTCAGGTATTGCTGATACCGTTTTGGCGACACCCCGGTCCAGCGCGAAAACAGGCGCTGGAAATGGGCCGGGCTCATATCCATCTGACGGGCCAGATCGTCAAGGCTCAGGCCTTCACCGCTTTGATCAATCAACGCGATCGCGCGGCGCATGACGTTATAATGATATCCGCTTTCGGGGGTCTGGACGTTCATGTTGCACCTCATTGTCTGACCAAAACCATAGCGCGCCGGTCACGCCCCTGCGACCCGGAACTTGCGCAATGGCTTTGGGCTTGTGTCACGGCCCCTCGGGCGGCATTAAGGCGCGGATGGCAAAGCAACTCGATTACCATACGATCCGCGAGATCTTTACGCGTTTTCAGGCCGCCGATCCGGATCCCAAGGGCGAGCTGGATCACGTCAACGTCTACACTTTGGTGGTAGCCGTGGCGCTGTCAGCGCAAGCCACAGATGTGGGCGTCAATAAAGCCACCCGCGCATTGTTTCAGATCGTCGACACGCCACAAAAGATGTTGGATCTGGGCGAAGAAGGTCTGGTCGAACATATCAAGACCATCGGCCTGTTCCGGCAAAAAGCCAAAAACGTCATCAAACTCAGCCGCATTCTGGTCGAAGAGTATGATGGCGAAGTGCCCAATTCCCGTGCCGCGCTGCAATCGCTGCCGGGCGTCGGGCGCAAGACGGCCAATGTGGTGCTGAACATGTGGTGGCACTACCCCGCGCAGGCGGTGGACACCCATATCTTTCGCGTTGGCAATCGCACCGGCATTTGCCCCGGCAAACATGTGGACGCGGTCGAACGCGCCGTCGAAGACAACATTCCAACCGATTTTCAGCTGCACGCCCATCATTGGCTGATCCTGCACGGTCGATATCACTGTAAAGCGCGCAAACCGATGTGCGGAACCTGCATCATCCGCGATCTGTGCCAATTCGAGGACAAGAATCTATGAAAACTTACCAGCTTGTCGGCATCGGAAATGCCGTTGTTGATGTGATCTCGCAAGCCGATGACAGCTTCCTGGAACTGATGGGCATCGAAAAAGGCATTATGCAGTTGATCGAAAAAGATCGAGGTGAGGTTCTGTATGGTGCCATGGAAGGCCGGGTGCAAACACCGGGCGGCTCGGTTGCCAACACCATTGCCGGGGCGGGTGCGCTGGGGCTGGAATCGGCCTTTATCGGACGCGTGCATGACGATGCGTTGGGTCGGTTCTATGCCGATGCGATGAATGAGGACGGCGTTGATTTCGTCAATCCGCCGGTACCGGGCGGAGAGCTGCCGACCTCACGCTCGATGATCTTTGTCTCGCCCGATGGCGAACGGTCGATGAATACCTATCTGGGGATTTCATCGGAACTTTCATCTAAGGACGTGGCCAGCGACGTGGCCGGCAGCAGCCAGATCATGTTTCTTGAGGGCTATCTGTTCGACAAGGAAAAGGGCAAAGCCGCCTTTCTTGAGGCTGCGCGCGATTGCCACAAGGGTGGCGGCAAGACCGGCATCGCCATTTCCGACCCGTTCTGTGTCGAACGTCACCGGACAGATTTCCTTTTGCTGATCGAGAATGAGCTGGATTTCGTGATCGGCAACGAGGCCGAGATCAAATCCCTGTTCGAAACCGACGATCTTGAGGCCGCTCTGGCCAAAACGGCTGAGATTTGTCCTCTGGTTGTGTGTACCCGCTCGGGCGACGGGGTGACGGTTCTGCACGATGGCCAGCGCACCGACGTGCCGGTGGAAAAAGTGGTGCCGGTGGACGCCACCGGCGCAGGCGATCAGTTTGCCGCCGGGTTCCTTTATGGCATGGCCACCGGTCGGGACTATGAGACCTGCGCCCGCATCGGCAATGTCTGCGCCCGCGAAGTCATCAGCCACATCGGCCCGCGCCCGGAGGCAAACATGATCGAGTTGCTCACGGTCGAAGGACTGCTGTGATCCCCGATCAGGGGTAAGCTTCGGTGTATTGGGGAGGGTTGCGAACCCTCTCTTGTTCTAGCCCGTTCCGAACAGGGCGATCCAGATGCCTGCAAACATGAAAATCCCGCCGAAATTCACAAAACTGTGCCAAATGGCATATCTGAACGGCATTCCTTTTCGGGCGTAAAAAACAGTTCCCGCGACATAGCTTGCGGCGCCGGCCAGGATGAACCACAGGACGTTGACGGGCACGTTGGTAAGATCAGGTATGGCACTTAGCCCCAGTGCCCCCAGCCCAAGATAGGATGCCGTCGACCAGCGCGACTTGACCGTGGGGTTTACGATTTTGTTCCAGACGGCTACGGCGGTCAGGCCCCAGCAGACCCACAGCAGGATCATGGTCCACGTGGTCCCCGCAAACATGAAGAACGGCGTGAACGTACCGCAGATGCTGGGATAGATCGCCGCGTGGTCAATGCGGCGCAGCAAGGTGCGACGCTTATGCCAGGGGGAAAAGTGGTAAAAGCAGGAGGCCAGATTTGAGGCCAGCGCGCAGCACACATAAATCAGAACCGCATAGAACATTCCGCCCTCAAGGGTGAGGTACGACTTGTAGAGTAACACACCGCCTGCAATCAGGATCAGAATCAACCCGATGGCATGGACGACCATATCAGCGTGGCGGTGGTGTGGATCAGGGCTTGGGTATGTTGTCGGGATCATAGTGCGCTTGGGAAAGAAGGGAGCCTGGTCCAGCTGACACCCAAGGTGCAGGGTGTCGCGCGTGACACCGCGGCGATGGGTTTCACTGGGTCTTGATCAGCCCAAATGCAAGGCAAACGCCGCAACGACCTGTTCATAAACCGCCCGTTTGAAGGGGACGATTTCATGCACCAGCCGATCAGGTGCTTGCCATTTCCAACGGGTGAATTCCGGATGGTCGGTGGCGATATTGATCTGATCGTCACGACCGGTAAAACGCAGCAGATACCATTTCTGCTCCTGCCCGCGATAACGGCCTTTCCAGATCTTCGGGACAATATCATGGGGCAGGTCATAGGGCAGCCAGCCGGGCGTTTCGGCGATAATCTCGACCAGACCGGCAGTCACTCCGGTTTCTTCCCACAGTTCGCGCAGGGCGGCATCGCGGGGGTCTTCACCGTTTTCCACGCCGCCCTGGGGCATCTGCCAAGCGTCCTTGTGGCGATCATTGCGCTGACCCACAAAAATCTTGCCTTCGGCATTCAACAGCATCAGCCCGACACAAGGGCGATAGGGCAGTTTGGCGATCTCTTCAGGGTTCATGCGTGACATCATCCTTTTTGACAGCCTTTCTGTACCAAGCCCCAATCCGACAGCAAAGGGTGTGACGTACGGTTTCGCGTGACATCGCAACGTCCAGCAGTGATTTTGTGCACAAATTTTAGGGAGAGTTCCGTAATGACCGCGTACCCAAACATGCTGACCCCTCTGGATCTGGGCTTTACCACCTTGAAAAACCGCGTCCTGATGGGCTCGATGCATACCGGTCTGGAAGAAACCGGCGACTGGAATCGGGTGGCCGAGTTTTATGCGGATCGTGCCCGTGGGGGCGTCTCACTGATGGTCACCGGCGGCATTGGCCCGAACCTGGAAGGCTCGGTCCTGCCCGGCGCGTCGATGATGACCAATGACGACGAAGTCGCCAAACATTCCATCGTGACCGACCGCGTACATGAGGCAGGCGGTAAGATTGCCATGCAGATTTTGCATGCAGGCCGGTACGCCTATGGTCCGAAATGCGTGGCACCCAGCCCGGTGAAATCGCCGATCTCGCCCTTCCCGCCGACCGAACTTGACGAGGACGGAATCGAGAAGCAGATCAGCGATATCGTCAACGCTGCCGTTTTGGCCCAGAAAGCGGGTTATGACGGGGTAGAGATTATGGGATCGGAAGGGTATTTCCTCAACCAGTTTCTGGTAACGCACACCAACAAGCGCACCGACCGCTGGGGTGGGTCCTATGAGAACCGGATGCGCCTGCCAATCGAAGTTGTGCGCCGCACGCGTGAGGCGGTCGGCACTGATTTCATCATCATCTATCGTTTGTCGATGATCGACCTTGTCCCCAACGGCTCGACCCATGACGAAGTTGTGCAACTGGCGCAAGAGATCGAAAAGGCCGGGGCCACGATCCTGAACACGGGTATCGGCTGGCACGAGGCGCGCATCCCCACCATCGCCACCAGCGTTCCGCGCGCGGCTTTTGCCTGGGTGACCAAAAAGCTGATGGGCAAGGTTTCGATCCCGGTGATCACCTCGAACCGGATCAATACGCCGGAAGTGGCCGAAGAGGTCCTGTCGACCGGCTGCGCCGACATGGTGTCGCTGGCCCGCCCGATGCTGGCGGATGCGGATTTCGTCAAAAAGGCGATTGAGGGCGAGGCCGACAAGATCGCGCCATGTATCGCCTGCAATCAGGCCTGTCTGGATCACACCTTCCAGGGCAAACTGACATCCTGTCTGGTTAACCCGCGCGCCTGTCATGAAACCGAACTGGTGATCAAACCGGCGGCAAGCGTCAAGAAGGTCGCCGTTGTCGGCGCGGGCCCGGCGGGTCTTTCCACCGCAATGACGGCTGCCCAGCGTGGTCATGATGTAACCCTGTTTGACCGCGCGGACGAGATTGGCGGACAGTTGAACATGGCGAAACAGGTGCCCGGCAAGGAAGAGTTCTGGGGCCTCGTCGACTGGTTCCGTACCATGGTTGCCGATGCGGGGGTCAAAGTTGAATTGGGCCGCGAAGTTGGGGCCGACGATCTGACCGATTTTGACGAGGTGGTGATCGCCACCGGCGTCATCCCGCGTGATCCGAAAATCCCGGGTCAGGATCGGGATAACGTCATCGACTACATCGACGTGCTGCGCCACAAGGCCGAGGTCGGCAAATCGGTCGCCGTGATAGGCGCCGGTGGCATCGGTTTTGACGTCTCAGAGTTTCTGCTGGAAGAAGGTCACAGCATCACCACCGACCTGCCTGCATGGATGAAGGAATGGGGTGTGACCGACCCGGCCGAGCATCGCGCAGGCCTGGCGCCCGAGGGCCCGCAGCCCGCGGCGCCTGCGCGCGACGTGACCCTGCTGCAGCGCAAGGCGCAGGCGCATGGCAAGGGCTTGGGCAAGACCACCGGCTGGATTCACCGCGCCACGCTGAAGATGAAGAACGTCAATTTCGTCGGCGGCGTGAACTATGAGCGGATCGACGATGACGGCCTGCATGTCAGCTTTGGCGAAGAGCGCGCGGATCCCACGGTGATTGAGGCCGATACCATCGTGCTGTGTTCTGGCCAGCTGTCCGAGCGCAGCCTGGCGGACACGTTGATCGAACGGGGCGTGACCCCGCATGTGATTGGTGGCGCTGATCTGGCTGCGGAACTGGACGCCAAACGCGCGATCAATCAGGGCACACGGCTGGCAGCCACATTCTGATCTCTGATCCGTATTTCAAAACCTGTAAAAGCCGCTTCGAAAGAGGCGGCTTTTTTCTTTCACCTGTTGACCACTCACAAATCTAGGTACATATGTACCAACATGTCGAAAAAGATAGAACGCGCCCAAACGGGTATTCGCATTGAAAAACGCCTGCTCAAAGTCCTGAAGGGTCTGGCCGAGTCGCTGGATATCTCCGTCGGTGACCTGATCGAAGGCATCGCTCTGCACAGCTTTGAGAACAAGCCACCCTTCTCGGAAGAGACACTGGCGAAAATCAAACAGCTCAAAAGTGTTTACGATCTGGAATGGACTGCCGAGGACAGCCACACATTCAAGGAGGATCAGGAATGAACGCGCCACAGGTCTCCAGGCTCACCCAAACGTTTGAAACCCATGCGATTGACAACACAATGTTTGGTCACCGCGAACATGTGCAAGTGGCATATGATCTGTTGCTCAAATATGACTTTATCGATGCCGCCGCTGTATATGCCAAAGGCATTCGCGCACTGGCGGAGAATGCAGGCGCGCCGGACAAGTTCAACCTGACGATCACATATGCCTTCATGAGTTTGATTGCTGAACGACTGGCACGGACTCCGGCAGAGAGCTTTGATCGCTTTGTATCGGACAATCCCGACGTGATGCGCAAAACCGTCCTCGAACAATGGTATTCACAAGATCGGCTGCATTCGACCATGGCGCGTGGCATTTTCCTTTTGCCCAGCGCCGCATAAGGCGCTCGCCGGGCGCCGGTTATCGCTGCTCGCCTGTTCTTGCCGCATCCGAACCCTTGCCAAATCTCTGCTCCTGACGTGAACTCAGGCGATGGAGGAACACCCGCGTCAATCTGATCACCGCAACGTTCCGCTGATGACTGGGCAAGGCGCATTGTCGGTCATGGCCTGGTCAATGGCCAGCCCGCCCATCGCGCTGACGTTCCTGGCTGTGTCGATGGAACTGCCGATCTTTTTGGCGGGGATGCTTGTGTCAATCCGCCATGCTGCAGGTACGCTGGCCGACCTGTTCGCCCCCGGAGCCATCGCCAGACTACCCCGCAAAAAAACAGCTTTGGCGCAGCTGGATCTGATGATGGCCACCTGTTTCATCGCGGTGGTCCTGGTGGTTCTGTATGGCGGCAAATCGACAATCGTGTTGGCGTTTGTCGTGGGAATCTTTGTGATCGGTATACTGGAAGAGATCAAAAGCCTGATGATTCTGGAGTTTCTGGGCGACAATCTACCCTCCCAAGACCGCATGCGTGTGAGTTACTGGCAAAAGGCCATCGGTGGGGCGGCAACCATCGCGGTTGTTCTGCTCTTGCATCAGCTGTCACAGGACGCCCCCGCCCTGACCCGCCACAGTCTGGTCGTGGGGTTTGGCGCCGTCTGCTTTGTCCTGTCGGCCTTGGTCGTGATTTCCCTGCACGAAAATACCAAAGGGACTAACGCAGCAGGCAAGCTCGCCCCGGTCCGTTCAACACCTGAGTTCTGGCGCAATGCCGCAACTCTTTTGTCCGAGGCATGGTTTCGCAAATACATCCTTGTCCGGCTGGCCTTTGTCCTGGCCGGGCTGTCCGTGCCATTTTTCGCCCTGATCGCGGCTGAGGCGCATCACAGTTCGACCAGCGGTCTGACCGCTTTGGTCGCATCATCTGCAGCAGCGCTGTTGGTGGCGGCTCCGATGTGGCGCGCCCTGAATGAGGTTTCCACCCGGCGCGTTATGATTGCAAGCTCGGCGATGGTGGCAATATCGGGCCTGTGCCTGATCATTCTGCACGCAAAAGGACTGGACCATACTATTCACCTGCACGCTGCATCGCTATTTGTTGCGACGATCGCTGTCACCGGGTTGGGCAGCGCGCGAACGCTGTATTTCATGGACATCGCCCCGCCCGCCCAGCGAATCACGGCCCAAGCTGTTTCCAAAACCATAGCGCGCCTGGCGATCATCGTATTTTCGATTGGGTTGGCGGCGCTTGCTCATACCAACAGCGCCACCTGGGCCGTGATTGTTATCGCGTTGGGCAGTTTTTTGGCAATCTTCGTGATCCTGACACTGGTGGACACACCCGGCAAACCGGACGCGCTGGACCAAAAGACCTCAACCTGATGAGCTGCAGGTTACTCTACGGTGATGGTAATCACTTCGGACACGATCGGAGTGGCATGGGGCACATGCCCGGCATCACCCAGCACCAGCTGCAGCGTATGTTCACCAGAGGGCAACTCCAGCGTGACCTCGGTCTGGCCGCCACCAAAATGCATATGATTGTCGTCTGCGGGCAGGCCATATGCCAGCTCATCCGCGCCATCTTCACCCTGTCCAATCGGCGGGCGATCGATCAGCAAATGATGGTGACCGGTGTTTTCTTTTTCGGTCCCGGCAGGGGCCACACCCATACCACTGAGGCCAAATACCACGGTCACGGGCGATTGGACGGTATCCCCATCCGCGAGCTTTACAAAATAGACCTTCGCATCTGGGTTAGACAGCGTCTCACCCCCGGCCAGTGCAAGCGTTGCGCACAGGCATAAGGTGGCAATGGAAAATAAGGCTCTCATGATCTCCTCCGTGGTCACAAATTTGCCATTCTCCTTCTAGCATATCTGCGCCGGAAAGCCGAAATTCCCAACACAGCCGGGCTTGTGGCCAACTTGGAAACCATTGTTTCGGCGTTTCCCATCTGCAAACGATCCAATTCAAATCCCTGATATTATCCCATGTCCGCCCAGTTTCCGCCCAGATTGGTCGCCATAGTCAGGTTGAGATCAAATACCCGAGGTACGAGAATGGATCGACTGACCGAAATGGAAGCCTTTGCCAATGTGGTGGACCAGGGTGGCTTCACCGATGCGGCCAAGAAAATGGGCATCTCCAAATCGGCCGTGTCAAAGCACGTATCGAGCCTTGAGGCGCGGTTGGGTGCGCGGCTGCTTAACAGAACAACCCGGCGTGTTTCTCCAACCGAAATCGGTCTGGCTTACTACGACCGCGCGCGCCGTGTTCTGAATGACGCAGGCGAAGCCGATGCGCTGGTCACCTCGATGCAATCAGCACCTTCGGGTCTGCTGCGGATCAGCGTCGCAACGGATTTTGGCGTCAATCACCTGTCTCCGGTCCTGTCCGATTTCCTGGCGGCCTATCCGGATATCACTGTGAACATGGTGTTGAACAACCGCTATGTTGAGCTGATTTCCGAAGGGTTTGACGTTGCCGTGCGCATTGGTGAGCTGGAAGACAGCACCCTGCGCGCGCGCAAGTTGACCGATACAGTCAAACGGATGGTCGCCGCGCCTAGCTATATTGAGAAATTCGGGCGCCCGCAGAAGATCGACGATCTGAACGAACACAAGCTGCTGCATTACTCCAGCCAGTCGTCTGGCAATGTCTGGAAACTGACTGCGCCTTCTGGCGAAAAGCGTCAGGTCCGCACTGCTGGCTGGCTGAGCGTGAATGACGGGCAATCGCTGCTGAACGCGGCCACATCAGGTCTTGGGATCGCGTATCTGCCCAGCTACTTATACGCCGACGCCTTGAAAACAGGGCAGGTTGTGGATGCGATGCCGTCGCTGCCCGATGAGGTACAGGGCGTTTACGCTGTCTACCCGCCGGGCCGGTTTACGCAACCGAAGGTGAGGGCATTCATAGATTTCTTGGTCGAGTCCTTTGCAAATAAAGGTCTGATGGACTGGGCGAGTTAATAAGGTAAGAAAACCAGGGCAGCAAACTCAAAGGAATGCTGTTTAAACGAATAAAATCAATACTCAAGCAGCAGTGTATTTAAAGCCCTTGGCAGTATACCGCTTGATTGGTGATGAGGCAGGCAGAATGCGTACAGCGGTTCGAACCGACTACAATGCCGGACAATCCGAACTTGGCACTGATTCGGCGCCATCAACGCGCCCCGCGTCTGCCGTAAGCGAGGTGACCGGGCTAATTGGCGTAGTTGCACTATTCGGTGCAATTACCGCTGCCATCTATTTCGACACAACGCTGCCTCAGTCCATTTTTCTGCTAATGTCCGGGGCCGCAATCCCAATGATTGCATCGACAATACTGTTGGATAAAGCCCATTTGAGATCGTCCACCGGCTTGGATTACGGACTGAATCGCCAACGATCTGAAGTAGCTTCGATTACGATCACCAAAACTTTGGGCCTTGGGGCAACTCTTTTTGTCATCGCGCTAGCCTACCAGATTATCCCAACTTATGACACATCCAAGTATCAAATTGTCCGGGCTCTGACGGCACTTGTATTTCCTTTTCTATGGGTGTTTTCACCCGTGTACATCGCCTTCACAACCCGGCACATGATCGAGCCGCGTGACGAGCTTTGGCATTTTGGGAAGTTTGTTACTTTTCAGTTTTCTGCCGTGGATATGACATATGTTAAGGACCATTGCAGGGCGTGGCTGGTCAAAGGGTTCTTTCTCGCGTTTATGGTCTCGATCCTGCCGATGATTGTGCACTCAGTGGTCAATTCCAACTTGGATCGGGTATTTGGTGAGCCGGTTCTGATCATTCTGTATCTTGTCCAAGTTTCGTTTCTTGTGGATGTGTGTATCGGGACCATCGGGTATGTTTGCACATTCAAAGTTCTCGACTCGCACATCAGATCTGCAAACCCGTTTCTATCTGGTTGGGTTGCAGCTTTGATTTGCTACCCTCCATTCGTGATAATGCACTCCGGCGGACCGCTTGACTATCGCGGAGGGACACAAGAATGGGGGGTTTGGTTGGCCGATCAACCTACGGTTTTGATCCTGTGGGGTAGCGTTATCTTATTGCTGGCGGCAACCTACGCTTGGGCTACGGTTGCATTTGGAATCAGATTCTCGAACTTGACACATCGCGGGATCATCACGACCGGCCCGTTCCGCTATGTTAAGCACCCTGCCTATTTGTCCAAGAACCTCATGTGGTGGATGGTCTACATGCCATTTCTTTCAGTTATGGGCACTACTGCAGCGATACAGAGCTGTATTTTGTTGCTGGGCGTAAACGCTGTGTATTTCGCACGCGCCAAGACAGAAGAAAAACATTTGATGGCAGATGAAGACTACCGGAAATACGCAGAATGGATCAGAACTAACGGTTTGTTTGCGCGCCACTTAAGACGCCGTGACATCTAAATTGGCGTCGGAATGGCTGCGAACCAGTTAGCGTTTCCCACTGCAAATAAAAATATTCTCCCTCGGTGCTCCACAACGACCCGGGCCTATGTGCTGGTCTTTTTTGCCATTTACGATACCCATGGGTGCCAGGTCACTTCGAGTCGGCGTTAAGCGCCATTTCTCTGCGGTTAGTTAACCAACAAAACAGCTTCGACCCGACGGTTTTCGTCGCGTCCTTCAGGCGTCGCGTTTGAGGTCAGCGGAGCCAGATACCCGATGCCACGCGCCTCGACCCGAGCGGCGGCAACGCCGTATTTTTCGATCAGGCGCGCCCGCACGGCCTGCGCGCGTCCGGTGCTGACCGAGATATTGGCATCCAGCGCGCCGGTGTCGTCCGTATGTCCCACTAGCGCCAGACGAGTTCCCGGGTTGTCGGACAGAAACCCCGAAATCAGCGCCAAAGACGTAAACGGTCCCACGCCAAGCGTCATCTCACCGGTGCGAAAATGCAGATCGTCCAGAATGATATGCCCGTTCTGTTCAAGTACTGACAGCAGGTCACCTGGCTGACTGACGTTTTCTTCGATCACCAGCGGTGGCGGGGTTTCGCCATCAACCGGGGTGACCCGGACCATCTGCACATAGCCATCAGGTGCGTTGCGGCTGACAAGCAAGCTCAGAACCTCGTCCCCACGGGTGGCAGACAAAAAGCGATAGTCCTGAATGGCCACATACATATCGGGGGTCGGGACAACCTCAGTCCCGAAGCGGAAATCAAAGCCACCACAAACGCGGGCCTCGCATTCAAACAGAACGTCATATCCCTGCGCCGTGATCTGATCGCGCAGCGGTGCCAGCAATTGCAACGTCGTGCTGGACCCCGATTGCAACCGCCAGGTCAACTGCTCGACCCGCCCTTCGACCGAGCGCGCGGGCACTTGACCCTCGGCATACGGACCTGTTGGCAGATCATAACTGTCCAGCGGGCTGACACGATCACTGATCTGTCGTGCCCCAGATGGCAGCGTCAGGTCTTGCGCCACAACCGGGGTGGTCAGCAGGCACAGGCAGAGGGCAATCTGTCGGATCATCGGGCCTGCGTATGATATTCGTCGTTCGGAGCCATCGCCGTGGCACTGGCAACCCGGTTCGACATGTTGAAAAATCCGGCCACGTTGGCAATGTCCCAGATGTCGCGGTCCTTGAAACCTGCATCGCGCAGGCGCTGGCGGTCGTGCTCTTCGATCTCGGTACTGGCCGTGGTCATTTTGGCGGCGAAATCCAGCATCGCCCTCTGACGGCTGTCCAGCGGGGCAACCCGGTAATTCATCACCAACATCTCACCCAGCTGAGGATTTCCAGATAACTGCCGAACAGCGGCACCATGCGCCACAAGGCAATAAAAGCACTTGTTGATCGCCGACACCACAACTGCGATCATTTCGCGTTCCAGTTTGCTCAGTCCGCTTTCGGCCAGCATCAGATCGTTATACATCGCCGTGAAACCGTTCAGCTTTTCGATGTCGAACGCATAAGCCCGCAGGACATTTGGCACAAAGCCCAGTTTTTCCACGCAGATATCAAAGTACTTTTGCGTCTCGGGCGGCAGGGTATCTGCCATGGGCAGATTCAGTGCGGTAGGCAGGGTTTGGTCGGTCACGTCGGGCTCTCTCCTTGGACAAGCTGACGGTAATGGTATTCTCCGGCGATCTCCATCCCGAGCGTGCGATAAAGCCCGTTGGCCCCCGCATTTGCCTTGGTGCAAATTACGCCAAGGGTGTGTGCGCCATTGTCTCGTGCCCAAAAGGCCGCGGCGCGCATCGCCCATTGCCCCAGCCCTTGACGGCGATGCGTGGGCAGAATTTCCAGCGCGTGTACCACGGCAACACCATCGTGCATGGCCACAAATCCTGTGCCTGCGGGGTGATCCTGATGGCGTATCAACAGGCCGGTTTTAGGACCCTGCACCCGTTCCATCACCGCGAGCCGTTGCGGACCTATACCGCCCTGCGCCCAGATTTCCCGCATGATCGACAACGGCTCCCAGGTGGTGAAAACGGTCACCGGGGGTAGTGGTAGATCGGTCAGGTGATCAACCGGGCAGGTATAGATATTGACCGGGTCCAGAATCTGATACCCGCGGTTTTTCAACTGATCATCCAGCCTCTCATCCCCGGGCCACAGGCAAAAGATGTGCTTTTGGCCCATCGCCTGCATCGCAGCCTCGGCCGTGTTGATATCATCGTTGGTCACCAAACCCTGCGCGTTCGCCGCAGACACGCGAGAGCCGCCGCCCTGCCCCTGGCGCAGTTTAAACGGACCCAGCCGCTGATACCGCGCCGCAGGCCAAGTAGCGTCGACAATGTCAGACCAGCTATCGGTCACAGATCAAGCTCTTTCGCAAGCCGGGTGGTCGCCGCATCAATGCGGGCGCCATCGGTGCCGCGTACGACCACATTGGCACCAAAGACACCGTTGATCTGGAACGGGTAGCAGCCAATGGAGAGGTCCGCGAACGCGTCTGCCACCGCCGAAAGGGTGGCAGCAATGTCGCCTTCACCCCGGTCCACCCGCAAAGTTTGCGACAAAAGAGGGCTGCCCCCAGTCAGGCCGGGCAGCACACTGGCAACCATCGCCTGAAACACCAGCGGAACCCCGGCCATTACATGGACGTTTTCAAGGGTGAACCCCGGCGCGGTCGAGACCGGATTGTCGATCAGCGCCGCCCCGTCGGGAATGCGCGCCATACGCAGGCGGGCGGCGTTCAGTTCCAGCCCCGATTTGTCGTAGTGCGCCTGCAGCAGGGCACGTGCATCGTCGCGGATACCGATATGCGCGCCAAAGGCACGTGCGATGCAATCGGCGGTGATATCGTCATGGGTCGGCCCGATGCCACCGCTGGTGAACACCGTGTCATGGGCCTGGGACAGCGCCTTTACAGCGGCCTCAATAGCAGGGGCATCGTCGCTGACAATCCGTACCTCTTGCAGGTCAATGCCGTGCTTGGTCAGTTCCTGCGCCAGGTAATGCATGTTCGCATCGCGGGTCCGCCCCGAGAGGATCTCATCCCCGATCACCAGCATTGCAGCGGTTGGATTGGCCATGGCGCGCTCTCCCCTTGATCGACCCTTGACGCAGGTATAGGCCCTGAGACATGCGCTTTGAAACCCCCCTTGTCCCCGCCCGCCTGATCCGCCGCTACAAACGCTTTCTGGCGGATTGCAGGCTGGAGGATGGGCAAGAGATCACCGCCCATTGCGCCAATCCCGGCAGCATGATGGGACTGGCCGAACCCGGCGAGAAAATCTGGCTGGAGCCCAACGACGATCCGAAGAAAAAGCTGAAATTCGGTTGGCGGCTCGTGGATCATGAAAACGGCCATTTCACCGGGGTGGATACCTCCGTTCCAAATCGGGCCTTGCGGGCAGCACTGATGGCGCAGGAAATCCCGGAACTGGCCGCCTATGAAACCGTCAAGCCCGAGGTGAAGTACGGCCAGAACAGCCGCATCGACTTTCTGCTGACGCAGCCCGGCCTGCCGGATACGTATGTCGAGGTCAAATGCGTGACCCTGTCACGCCAACCCGGTCTGGCCGAGTTCCCCGACAGCGTCACTGCCCGCGGCACCAAACATCTGGGCGAGCTTGTGTCGATGATAAAACAGGGCCACCGCGCGATCCTGCTGTATCTGGTCCAGCGCACCGACTGCGACCGCTTCGCGCTGGCCGCTGATATCGACCCGACCTATGCGGCGGCCTTTGAGGACGCGCAGGCGCAGGGGGTGGAAAAGCTGATCTATACGACACGGATTTCGCCCAAGGGGGTTTGGGTGAACCTGACCGAGACCGGAGCATTCAGGACGAAGTGAGTGGGGCGATTTTGCGCCCTTTTCTGACACTTTCCCAAAACAGAATTGGACCACAGGTTTGACGAAAATGGCTCGCCGGTTGGCCTTGGTCTCTAGGATTGCTATGCAACCAGAGGAGTATATTTTCGAGCAAAAATTTTGAAGGAGCGTGGCTTTGCGTATCGGAATTTTGTTGATCTTCGTGGTGGTATTGCCTTTGAGCGTCGTCGCCCAGCCACCTACTCTGGGTTGCGGGATTTTTACAGTTCCTCCCGAAAGCGAAGCTCTAGTTTTCGGCAAGGATGGGGGCATAAAGCGAAAGGTGCGCCCCGGCCGACATACATGTGTCCCATTTTTTGAAACCGTTTTGATCGAAAAAACAATACCGGAGAGACGCGAAGATATCGAAAGCTCGCGATCTATTGATGGTTGCAAAGCCACAGTTTCAGTAATCTGGAAAATATCCGATTTGGAGACTTACCATATTGAGGGAAGTGAAACTGCCGCAATCGCTAAAATACAGGATTTGATACAAGAAACTCTAGGATTCCCGGAGGCAGCAATGATTGACCGCGAGACTGTTTCAAGTCACCTGCAGTCTGCCTTTCGCGAAAGGAACCAAGAGTTTGAACAAGTTGGGGTGGATTACATTCGCTCTTTCGTGCGCCTTGAAAACTGTGCCCAAGAGTAGAATATTGATAGGAGCCAACGACAGCTTCGTCCCGCATAGCAGCCGTTTTTACTCCTGTCCTATTTAGCATAGTATTCAGTGAATGCCTCCGCCCGACCGCGACAATCCGACCAATCCTTGAAGTCGTGGCGAATATCCCCATCTAAACCCGCGACCCAACGCCCTCTGGTACTTTCTGCACAAGCAGCGTAAAAGAGGTGCTGCGCGAAATATTTGGAGCTCCGCACCGATGAAAGACCATCGTGGCCGTCTGACCAAGGACGGTATTCGCATCTATGAACAAAGTGACTTTGCTGGCATGCATGCCGCAGGGGCTTTGTCCGCGCGGATTCTTGACGATATCGCCGATCATGTCTTTGTCGGCCAGACCACGGGTGAGATCGACCGGCTGATCACGCAGATGGTCGAAGACGCCGGCGCGACGTCAGCGACCATTGGCTATAAGGGGTATGAGCACGCCAGTTGTATCAGCGTCAATCATGTGGTCTGCCACGGCATTCCCGGTGACAAAAAGCTGAAGGATGGTGATATCCTGAACATCGACGTCACCGCCATCGTGGACGGCTGGTTCGGCGATACGTCACGCATGTATGTGGCCGGAAAACTGCCGCGCAAGGCCGAACGGCTGGTTCAGGTCACCCATGACGCACTGTTCAAGGGCATCGAGATGGTCAAGCCGGGCAATACCTTCGGCGATATCGGCCACGCAATTCAGGCCTATGTCGAGGCGCAGCGGATGAGCGTTGTGCGCGATTTCTGCGGCCACGGTCTGGGTCGGGTGTTTCACGCGCCGCCAAATGTGCTGCATTATGGCCGTCCGGGCACCGGTGCCAAGCTGGAAGAGGGCATGTTCTTCACCATCGAACCCATGGTGAACCTCGGCCGCCCCGAAACCAAAACGCTGGCCGATGACTGGACCGCCGTGACCCGCGACAAGTCGCTGTCGGCACAGTTCGAACACTCGGTGGGTGTGACGGCAGATGGGGTTGAGATCTTTACCCTGTCACCAGGCAACAGGTTCCACCCGACCTATTCGTCCTGATCAGCGGCCTGATCGCGCAGCAGTTTCAGCAACAACGTCTCGTGACCCCATGGCGTGACCGCGTCGTGGATGAACACCGGCGCGCGCCGCGGCTTGGGCGGCGGTCCGGTAGAGGTGTCACTTTGTGGTTTGACGGCCCAGAACGGGCCCGGCAAGGCTCGGTCCATGCCCCGAGCCTAGCACAGATGGATCAACTCTCCAAAACTGTGGGGTATCAGACATCCCGACAGGCAGGCCACATCTTGCCATGTGACCCGCTGGCGCAAAACCTGACCCTCAAGCAACCGTGCATGTCCCCTTGTCGTTTTTCTGGACGGCACCCTTTATCCTCATGTCGTATTCCATTGTTGTGTAATCCACGACAAAGGTGACCACATCACTTCCCTGTATCAACAGGAACGTCATTGTGTTCAGGCCCGGAAAAATACTGGCTTCCCCTTCCAGTGTATCCGTCGCAATGAACCCTTTGTCGGATCCACCGGACCGAGAGAGGGTCACCCCTTTTTGGTCGACGTCGGACACGCAGTTGACGGAAAACTCGTCCAAATTGATTTCCGATTGGGCCAAGGCTGCCGAGGCAGAAAGCCCCCCGACCAACAGCATTGAGACAGTTCTGAGAAGCATTCGCGCACCTTGCAGTTGAGTTAAGTTCAGCGCGTCTAGATGCGAATCTGGTCCGAAATGTGACCGGAAATTGTTAAGAACGGTCTCGTCGGAAAGGCCATCCGGCAACCGGCTATCGCGGCCGGGCTCCAACTGTTGATCCAGATGAAATTACGCGGTCCACATCAGGGAAATATGCGTATCCCCATACTTTCGCGCGCTCTGCAGTGTGAACCCTTCCGGCGCGTCCATCGGGGCGTTTTCCTCCCAGACCAGCAGGGCATCGTCACCAATCCATTGCCCAGCCACCGCCCCTGAGATCGCCTTTTGGCCAAGCGACTTACCATAGGGTGGATCGAGGAAGATCAGATCATAGGGCGGGCCGGGATTGTCGCCCAATCGGGTTGCGTCGCGACGGATCAGATCGGTGCGGTCGGCACTGCGGGTCAGATCGATGTTCTTGAGGATCAACCCCTGCGCCACGCGGCCATCATCCACAAAAGTAACATGGGACGCACCGCGCGACAGGGCCTCAAGCCCCAGCGCGCCGGTGCCTGCAAACAGATCCAGCACGCGCAGACCATCAAAGTCGATCTGATGGGTCAGAACGTTGAACAGGCTTTCGCGCACCCGGTCGGTGGTCGGGCGCAAATGCGCCCCCACATCCCCTTTGCCAACCGAGGCCAAAGCACGGCCCCGGAACTCTCCGGCGATGATCCTCACGCTTTGAGCAGCGGTTTCAGGTCCGCCTCGGGGTCAGCGACAATCTCCGGATCAGCGGTTTTGCCCGCATCAATCAGGCGCTTTCCGACCATGTATGCCCGCGGATCATTCATCGCATCTACCGCGATCAACTGATCGCCCTTGTAGTACCAGAAGGATACGGTCTGGCCCGCGCCCCTGCGGGTCACAACGCGGTCATAGCCCGTGTTCAGGCCAGCGATCTGCAGTTTGACATCGTATTGATCCGACCAGAACCACGGCGTCGCTGTATAGTCCTTGGCCGCGCCCAGCATGTTCTGGGCCACGATCTCGGCCTGATCAATTGCATTGGGGACGCTTTCCAGACGGATGCGGTCGCCCGCGTGTGGGAACGATGCACAATCGCCCGCCGCCCAGATCGACGGATCAGACGTCCGTCCTTGCGCGTCGGTCTTGATGCCGTTCTCCAGCTCCAGCCCGGCCAGTTCAGCCAGATGGGTTGCGGGCGCAATGCCCACGCCGACAACAACGAAATCGACCTGCAATTCGGTGCCGTCGGTCAGCACCGCACCGGTGACTTTGCCCGCGTCACCCACCAGACGATCCAATCCGACGCCCTCGCGGATATCGGCCCCGTATTCCGAATGCAGGGCACGAAAGTAATCGCTGGTCTCGGGCGCAGCGACGCGTTGCAGGATACGGTCGGCCATCTCAACCAACGTGACTTTGACCCCGCGCTTTGCGCATACGGCAGCAGCCTCTAGCCCGATATAGCCGCCCCCTACGATCAACGCGCGGGCACCTTCGGTCACGGACGGCCCCATGTCATCGACATGGGCCAAATCGCGCACCACATGCACGCCGTCAAGATCGCCGCCAATCGCGCCCGGAAGGCGGCGTGGGTCGGATCCGGTGGTCAGGGCCAGCTCGTCATAAGAAATCACCTCATCGCCCAGCGTCACGGTCTTGGCTTGCGGATCAATCGCGGTGACGCGATCCCCAAGCCGCAGGGTGATGTTGTTCTCGGTGTAAAAACTCTCGGGCCGCAGGAACAGGCGTTCCAATTCCATCTCGCCCAACAGATAAGCCTTGGACAAAGGCGGGCGCTGATAAGGCAGATGCGGTTCGGCACCGATCAGGGTGATCTCGCCCTCAAACCCGTCCTTGCGCAGCTTTGCAACAAGCGACGACCCCGCCTGCCCTGCACCGATCACGACAATATGGCTCATGTTCCTCCCACCCTGTCGAATTCCCGTGGTCACATCCACCTGGTCACCTATATTGCGGCAGAGCCCGACTCTGCAAATCCAATCGACAGGAGCATAAAAATGATTTCAACAGGTGACACACTGCCCGATGCCACACTGATCCAGATGGGTGCGAATGGCCCCGAGGAGGTTCGGATTTCAAGCAAGACAAAGGGCCGTAAAGTCGTGGTTTTTGCGGTGCCCGGAGCGTTTACCGGCACCTGCACCACAGCGCATGTGCCCAGCTTCATGCGCACCAAGGATCAGTTCAACGCCAAAGGCGTGGACGAAATCATCTGCGTGGCCGTCAATGATCCGTTCGTAATGGGCGCCTGGGGCGAATCTACCGGTGCAACCGCTGCCGGGCTGACCATGCTATCGGATGCGGCATCGGAATTCACCAAAGCCCTCGGCATGGATTTCGACGCCCCGCCAGCGGGTCTGTTCGCGCGCTCAAAACGCTATGCCATGGTCGTTGAGAACGGCAAAGTGACCGCTCTGAACCTGGAAGAAAACCCCGGCACCTGCGAGATTTCCGCAGGCGAGGGTCTGCTGGACGCGATCTAGAAACGGGTGGCCCCGGTACACCCCGGGGCCATGACCGTTTATTAACTTGATGCACCGCCCTGATCTGCCAATAGTTGTGGCATACAGTCAGGGAGTTCATTTATGAAACAGAAATTAGTTATGCTTTTACTTGGAACTGCGGGGGCATTGGCTGCCTGCGGTCCGGCCCCGACACCGCAGCAGCAAGCCGCACGTCAGCATGAGATCGCCTGCCTAGGCGGCACATTGGGCGGCGCATTGATCGGCGGGGCCATCGGCAACCAGTTCGGTGGCGGCTCGGGCAAAACCATCCTGACGGCGGCAGGCGCTGCCGCGGGTGGTTTCGAAGGTCAGAGATACGCATGCTGAGGAGAACCGGAATGAAACGTGGATTTATCGCTGCTGCAGCCATTCTGCTGGCCGGTGTTGCCTCGGCTGAAACCGTGGCGGAGCTGCATGAGAACGAACTGAAAGCCATAGACACCAACAATGATGGATTTCTGTCGAAAGACGAGTTCAACGCCTTTTCCGATTACGCCTTTCAGACGATGGATGAGGACAAGAACGGAACGCTGGGTCTGGACGAGGCCAAGCCATTTCTGGACATAAAGCAGTTTCAAGGCATTGATCGCGACCGTGACAACGCTATTTCCAGAGCGGAATACGACGCACAGATGAACGATGATTTCCTGGCAGCCGACAAGAACGAGAACGGCCAGCTGGATTAAAACGGACGGCCCTGCATACAGCGGGGCCGGACCATTCAGACAGGGGCTTGCGATGACGAAATGGGCGTTTATTGGCGTTATGGGTATTTTGGCCGCTTGCGATGTGCCACAGGCCCCAGTGGTGACCGGCCCCGACGGTCAGCCACGCATTCAGATCAGTACCAGCGGACTAACCTGTTACAACAATCGCTGTCTGGACATTAACCCAGCCGCGCGCAGTGTCCGTCAGATCGGCAACCGCACGACCCGCATTCCCGGCAATATCGACGTCAGCAGTGGCAGTGTGACACCGGGCGAGTTCCGGCAGATGGCCACCACGGCATCTTTGGCGGGCGGCGAAGGGTCTCAGAGCGACCGCGGCTAAACCAGACTGTCCATCTTGCGCGCCAGCTTGGCATCCAGAGAAGACAGGCCACCCACATCATGGGTGGACAGCACAACCTTGACCGTGCGGTAAACGTTCGACCATTCAGGGTGGTGGTTCCACTTCTCAGCGAAAATCGCGACCTGCGTCATCCAGCCAAAAGCGTGGACGAAATCCTCGAAGATAAAGGTCTTGGTGATCGCGTCCCGGTCTTCGACCATGGTCCAGCCGTTCTTGAACAGCGGGTCCAACAGGGGGCCGCGGGTCTCGGTTGACAATAGTTCGGTCATTGCTGCTCCTCCGGGTTCGATTTTCTGAACGGTCCGTAATCCGTCAGAATCTCGATCTCTTCTCCCACTGCGTGGGCCTCGGCGTCCAGATAATTTTTAATCGCATCCGCAAAGCCCGGGTCGCCGACCCAATGCAAGCTATGCGTGCGTGTCGGTAAGTAGCCACGCGCCAGTTTGTGTTCACCCTGCGCGCCGGCCTCAACCCGGGACAGCCCTTCGGCAATGGCAAAGTCAATCGCCCTATAGTAGCACAGTTCGAAATGCAGACAGGGGTGGTGTTCGACGCAACCCCAATAGCGGCCAAAAAGCGTTTCACGCCCGATAAAGTTCAACGCGCCCGCAATAGGGTAGCCATTGCGCTCGGCCAACACCAGCGCCAAGTCATCCGCCATGGTTTCCTGTGCAATATCAAAGAATTGCCGCGTCAGATAAGGCGACCCCCATTTGCGCGCACCGGTATCCTGATAGAACTGCCAGAAGGCATCCCAATGTTCGGGGCGCAGTGTGGGGCCGGTATAGGTGCGAATCTCGCCGCCGAATGCACAGGCTTGGGCGCGTTCCTTGCGGATATTCTTGCGCTTGCGCGAAGATAGCACATCCAGAAACCCGTCAAAATCCGCATATCCGTCGTTGAGCCAGTGAAACTGTTGCGACGTACGCAGCATCAAGCCCATCTGTTCGCCCGCCAACGCCTCATCCTCGGTACAGAATGTTGCGTGCAGGGATGAGACCTGATTGTCCGCCGCCAGTTGCACCGCCCCCTGCACCAGCGCCGACATGCCGATCCCTTCATAGCCTGGGCGCACCAGAAAACGCCGCCCCGTGGCGGGTGTAAAAGGCACCGCGACTTGCAGTTTCGGATAATACCGCCCGCCTGCATTTTCGTAGGCATGGGCCCAGTTGTGGTCAAAGATATACTCACCCTGGCTGTGCGATTTGGCATACATCGGAGCCGCCGCAATCAGCATCCCGTCCAGATAGGTGGTCAGGTATTGCGGTTGCCAGCCGGTGCCGCGCCCAACCGACCCGCTTTCTTCAAGCGCCAACAGGAACCGGTGTGTGGTGAAGGGATCAAGCGGGCGGCCTCCATCGGCCACCTCAGGACAGGCGCAATTGTCCCACTCGGTCGCAGAAATCTGCGCCAGAGATGCCAGTACCTGAACCTCGATATGTGCCTGATCCATATACCCTCCGCCTGTGGTCTTTATCTGTGACTGCCGGGCGAGGGTTCAACCCGGATGAATGGCCAAATACCCCTCAAAAGTCACATTGTCGGCAATGGTGCGGGCTTCAGCCTCTTGTTTGGGCGAGCGCACGGTCCAGCACAGGATCGGCACGCCCTGCGCCTTTAACGCGGCCACGCGGGGCCGGGCCAGCTCCTTGACCTCATGACTGATGAAACTGGCACCAACGCGGTCGAAATCGGGGATCCCACGCAGGTGATCGCATACATCCTGCGGCAAAAGCTCGACCTTTGGCTGATAAGAGCCCGTCACGATGCCCCGCGGCAGATGAGGGGCCAGCCGTCCCAGTTCAGCCACCGAATGAGGGTTGAAAGACATCACAGCCACAGGGCCGTCATAGCCCTGCAAGGCGCGCACCGCGTCCTGTTCCAACGGGCCGACTGCCGGACCCATTGCGCCATCCTGATCCTTGAGTTCGATCAGCAGCGGCACTTTTCCAGCCACCATCTTAAGCACTTCGTCCAGCGCTGGAATGCCGTCATCCGCGTGCAGCAACGGCGTGTCCAGCGCTTGATCGGCAGTGATCTGCCGGATCGGGCCGGGTTGGCCGGTCAGGCGGGTCATGTCATAGTCATGAAACACCATCGCCCGGTTGTCCGATGTCAGTTGCAGGTCGATTTCAATCCCGTATCCGGCTGCAACGGCGGCCCGAATGGCCGCCCGGCTGTTTTCCGGGCGGTTATCCGAGATGTCGTGCAACGCCCGATGCGCGATCGGGATTTGCAGGAAAACGGATGGCAGGGACGGTGTCATTGAACCTCGAAAATACCTTCGATTTCCACTGCCACGCCCAAAGGCAGTGACGCCGCGCTGACAGCAGACCGTGAATGACGTCCGGCATCGCCCAGCGCTTCGACCAAGAAATCCGATGCACCGTTGATGACCTGTGGTTGCGCGGTGAAATCGGCGGTTGAGTTGACGAAACCGGTCAACTTGATCACCCGCACCAGCTTGTTGATATCACCGTCGCAGGCGGCCTTGACCTGTGCCAACAGGTTGATGGCACAGACTTTGGCTGCGGCCGCGCCAGCCTCGATCTCCATGTCATCGCCCAGCTTGCCGGTGATCAGATCGTCATCCTTCGAAATCTGTCCCGAGACATACACAATATTGCCGAGGCGTACGAAAGGCACATAGTTAGCCGCCGGTGCGGGGGCGTCCGGCAGGGCAACACCCAGGCCTTCTAATCTTGCAGCAATGCTCATCAGGTATCCTCCCAAGCTTTGAGTCGGGGTGAAGCTAACCGGGAAGACAGGGTTCGGAAAGTGCGAAAACGGCGAGGTATCTCGCCCATTTGGTGGGCATAACTCTTCTTATTCCGAAGTGTTGAACTTGTGTCACTTTACCTCTGCCTATCTGGCGGGTTAAACGCTAGCTGTTTCATAATGGCTGTGGAACAGCTATGGACATCGGATTGGGCCGCGTACAACGGCCGCAGGCAGTATTGATTGAAAGTTCGGAAAAACAGTATCCGAGCGGTTTGGAGTGGCAAAGACCGTGTTGAGCAGAATTAGCTTTAAGCACCTGATCGTCCTGTCCCTGATGACAGCTCTCAGCGCCTGCGCAACGCAGCCCACCGAAGAGGCCGCGCGGGGCGAAACCTTCGATCCCTATGAGAATACCAACCGGGGCATCCACAAGTTCAACCTCGGTGTTGACCGGTTCCTGTTCCGCCCGGCCTCGAAAGGCTATGTCAAGATCGTCCCCGATCCGATGGTGACCAGCTTCAACCATTTCGCAGAAAACCTGACGATGCCCGGCCAAGCGGTGGACTACCTGTTGCAGGGTAACATCAAGCAATCGGGCAACGCCTTGCTGCGGTTCCTGATCAACACGACCGTAGGTGGCGCCGGCCTGTCAGACCCGGCCAGCGAACTGAACCTGCCGCCCGTGGATACGGATTTTGGTGAAACCCTGCACGTTTGGGGTGTGGGTGAGGGCGCTTATGTCGAATTGCCCTTTTATGGCCCCTCGACCGCGCGGGATGCAGTGGGTGTTGTGGTGAACCTCTTTTCGAACCCCATCAATTTCAGCCCGGTCCGCCCGGTCGACAATATCGGTGTCTACGCCGAGGTTGTGCGCCGGATGGGCGATCGGGGCCGATTCTCGGACACGGTTGACTCGATCCTGTATGAAAGCGCCGACAGCTATGCGCAGGCACAAACAATTTACCTGCAAAACCGCCGCTTTGAACTGGCAAGGGACGATGAGGACGCCTATCTGGGTCTGTATGACGACCCTTATGCCGAAATTGGGACCGACCCTGTCAGGGACCCCTACCTAGACCCTTACGAGGACCCCTATGCAGAGTAACCATCTGAATCGACGCGGTTTTGTTGCGACCGGCATTGCTGGTTTGGCACTTTCCGCCCTTCCCCTGCCCGCGTTTGCGCAAACCGAAGCCAGCGCCAAGGCGCTGGTGGTCAGTGTTGTTGACGACATCAACCGCGTGATCGCCACAGGCAAATCCGAAAAATCCATGCTGCGCGACTTCGAGAAAATCTTCGTGCAATATGCCGATGTGCCTATCATGGCGCGCTATGTGCTGGGGGCAGACGGCCGCTCGGCCAGCCCCTCACAATTGAAACAGTTCACCAAGGCATTTCAGGGCTATATCTCAAACAAATACGGCCGGCGTTTCCGCGAATTTATCGGTGGCGAGGTTACGGTGCGCAATGCCCGCAAGATCAAGGCCGGTTACGAGGTTCGTACATCGGTCAAACTGCAGGGTTCCTCTCCGTTCGAGGTTACGTTCCTGGTTTCGGACAAGTCGGGGCGCGACAAGTTCTTCAACATGTTCATCGAAGGGGTGAATATGCTGCTGACCGAACGCACCGAGGTTGGCGCGATGCTGGACGCACGCGGTGGAGACCTGAACCGCCTGATCAAGGATATGAACCGAAACAAGGTCACCTGAACCGCTGACGATGGCACCAAGAAACCGCTGCGCAATTGTGTTACGCGGCGGTTTTTCAACCGCTTGGCTCTAGTACGGCTCAGACCAGCGGCCGAAACGCTTGACCAATACCTTCCGCGCTCGTTCGGCGTCCTGCTTGTAATCTCGTTCGAGAGGCAAAGTCAGCAACTTCTCTAAGCTTTTGAGTGGTCCATTCAGGGCCTAAAACTCTCCGTCGCATTCCACGGCCCGCTCCAGGTATTGTTCCATTTGCTCGTCAATCGAGCGAGACATGAAGTCGAAAAGACTGCTGCGTCAGCGGCCACGTTTATCTGAACTCCCAAGGTCACCTCCAGATAAAATTCTGATCCGCGGAACCTGCATTTTTGGCCAATTGGCAACTCAGGTCATATAGCTGCGCACAAGGGCTCCGGCGATCAGCGACCAGCCATCAGCGATGACAAAGAACGCCAGCTTGAACGGCAAAGAGACCGTTGCGGGCGGGACCATCATCATACCCATCGACATCAACACCGCCGCCACCACCAGATCGATGATCAGGAAAGGAAGAAAGATCAGAAAACCGATCTGAAAGGCACGGGCAATTTCGGACAGCATGAACGAGGGCATCAGAATCGACAGGGGTGCTTCTTCAGACAGCACGATCGCCTCTCCGCCCGGGCGTAAGGCAGCCATGGAATGAAACGTGTCGGCGTCCAGCCGTGCGGCCATAAAGGCGCGGAACGGTCGGATGGCGATTTCCAGCGCCGGTTCGACCTCCATGGTTTCTTCAACCATCGGCCTGATGCCGGTTGTCCAGGCCTCGGTAAAAACCGGTTCCATAATGAAATAGGTCAGGAACATCGCCAGGCTGACGATCAGCATATTGGGCGGTGATTGCTGCAACCCGATGCCTTGCCGCAAAATGGCCAGAACCGTGATCAGGAACGGAAAGCAGGTGATCATGATCGCCAGCCCCGGTGCCAGGCTGAGCACAGTAATCAGCAAGATCAACTGAATGCTTCGTGCCGAGATCGATCCCCCCTCACCCAGCGACAGCGACAAGTCCTGCGCCGCAACAAATGAGGGGGTCAGAGCCCCAAGCACCACGACCAGCCACAGCAGAGACCGCATCAACCTATCCCGTTCTGCAGGTCCGTAATTTCGGTCAGACGCACCGCAAGCTGCCCGGCCTGATCACCCTCCATCTCTTCCAGAAGGCCGCAAGCGACCAGTTGATCACCCACATACAGATCGACCGGGTCTTCGATCCTTTTGTCCAGCGTCAGCACGGCGTTTTCACCCATGTTCAGCAAATCACGAATCAACGGCCTTGCCCGTCCGACCGAGACCGTGACTTCGATCGGAACAGCCTCAAACGGGTTTGCCTTGTCGGGTTTCGGGGTCTGTGGATCACTCATCGTTCGCTGCCTCTTTTGCCTCAAATACATATGCGTCGAATGCCCCGGCGACCGAGGCCAGCAGACCACTGCAATCAACTTCTCGTTGGGAAGTGCCGACCTGTAGCCTGGCCTGCCCTGCCTCTAACGCAGGATCCTCGATCACTTGGGTGGGCGCGGACAGATCCTGGGGCACCATCGCCTCAACCTCACCCGCGCGGCCTATGGGAACGAAAATCTGCATCGGCTGACCCAGCTGGTCGCGCGCCATGTCGACCAGTTGTTCGACCAGCCGGGTGGCAAAGCCGCTCTCCAAAGTCTCAGGCAGGACTACGTTGACCAGGCTATTGAACATCGGTTCCAACGACAGGCTCATCCGGGTGACCGCTTCGTGGTAGGTAAAGGACATGTCCTCAAGCGACTTGGCCAGCTCGGCCGAGACCTGCCCGCGGCTTTGCTCCTGCGCCTGAACCGCGTCTTCCCAACCGGCGCTATATCCTTGTTCAAAGGAGGCCAGGCGCTGTTCCTCCAGCGCGTCTTCGTCCAGCAAGTGCAACTTGCCGCCTCCAGACTGCAGCGTGAAATCCTCAAGAAGATGGGCTATCGACATCACACACGCTCCTCACCTTCTTCGAGCCAACTGCGCAGGATCTCGACGGTCTCTTCCTGCTTGTCACCGATCATCGCCCGCAACCGATCAACCGGATCGGCACCGGATTGCGCGGCCAGCACCGGAACGGCCCCAGCGGCCGCACTTCCGGGCAAGGATGTGAATTGCCCGCTGTCCTCAGACGCAATTTCGCCGGTCAGGTAGGATTCGGGCTCGGGCGCATTGTCCGCAGGCAGTAGCGCTGGCGCCAAGGTCGGTTTCGTCAGTATTGGGCGGACCACGAACAGGCCCAGAACCAGCGAAACAATGGCCAGAACCGTGATCTGGATCAGGGACATTGCGTCGAAATGCATTTTTTGCCAGATCGACGATGATGCCACGGTGCCTTCCGGTTCGACCACCGGCAGGTCCAGTGATTTCAGGGTGATGACATCCCCCCGATCCGCATCAAACCCCACCGCCGAAGCGACCAGCTCTTTCAGAGCGCCCATCTCGGCCTTGGGCATCGGTACAAAAGTTTCGGCCCCGGCGGCATCTACTGCGCGCGTTCCGTTGACCAGAACCGCAACCGTCAGTCGTTTGATCGCGCCCGGAGCGTTATGCACCTCAAGCTCGGTTTCCGAGACCTCATAGTTTATCCGTTCGCGGGTTTCAGTGGCATTGGAATTGGACTCGTCCCCACCAGCCCCATCCCCATCAGGCAGGTTCGAGGCCACCGTGACATCCGAAGACTGGTTGCGGGCGCTGTCTGATCGCTCCTCGACATCGGTACTGATGGCGACACGCCCTTTTGGGTCAAAGCGACGTTCGCGGATCGATTCCGTCTTGGTCACGGTATCGACGCTGACCTCTACCACCGCATTTCCGGCCCCTAAGGGCGCTTGAGTTGTTAGGAGAGAAGACGTCCGAAACGGACCGGATTGCGGCCATTGCCCGGGTGCTGGATAAGGATCCATTGACAGACCATAACCCGTTCGCGGACCTCCAGCGTTGCGATAGCGACGTCGCGTTATGGGCCTCGTTGACTGAAGGCAACCTACGGGACGATGCCAACCTGATCGCTATTGAACAGGCATTTGCGCGCCTGCCGGATCATCTGCGTCGACACGTGGGGCCCGGGCTTTCGGACCTTTTCGTAAAAGCGCAAAAACTTGAGGCTGCCCGCCGTGTTTTGCGGTCGGTTGACCGGATCAAAACCCAGACCAGCCCGGCCGTAACCCAGTCCAAGGCCAAAGTTGCCAAGGTCGAGGGGAATGGCCCAAGGACCGAGGCCCTGCTAACCGAAGTACTTTCTGCATCAGGGGCGGCGCTGGAAGCCCCGCTGGCGCTGGCACGTCTGGTCGACAAGCGCTGGACCGACCGCGGTGCCGTGTCTGCGCAAGAGATCGACCTGGCCGAATCCTACACGGTTGAGTTTCGCAGATCCAACATTGGCCCGGTGATGCGGCGAACCCATACCCTTGCCCTGAGCCTGGGGCAGGAATTTGATGCCGCGATGGATTTGGCAACAGACCTGCCGATGGAAGCTGAAAACGCGGAGGCGCTGAATCGTGTGGTGCTGATCCTGACCGAACGGGCCGATGACGAGACGTTTCTGCGGCGTGTTTTGACTTTGCCGCCCAGGTCGTCTCAGGCACTGACGACAGATTCTGCCATTGCTGTGGCGGACAGGTTGTCGTCGCTGGGGTTCTCGAAACAGACCCTGTCTTTGGCAAAACGTCCACAAGACAGGCTCCGAAGGGGAGAGCGAGCCCGGCTGCGCGCAAAAGCGGCCCTGCTGGATCAGCGCCCGCATCAGGCCATCCTGGAACTGGACGATGACCTCTCGGCCACGGCGGTATCGATGCGTGTCGAAGCACTGATGGCGACGCGAGAGTTCAGTGCAGCGGGCGAATTGTTGCACAATTTGGGGCAATTGGATACGGCGAACAGGTTGTTCTGGCTGGCGGATCAGCCTGATCAGGGCGACGCGTTGGATGACCTGAAATACGGCCGGGTTATGCAGGCCACCCAAGGCCTGATGGCTTTGCCGTCTCGGCTACCTGAAAAGCCCTTGGCAGACGCGACGCAGCTGCTTCAGGACAGCGCGGAAACGCGACAAAGGATTGCCGACCTATTCGCGACACTGGGGCAGGAGTAACAGGGCAGATCTCCGCTAACCGGGGAGAGTGGCTTTGTCCGGGTCCAGGCAGCATCACACCTCTGGGCCGTCAAAGATCAAATTTGACAGGTCAGAATACCGCGTGTCGGGGTCGACCCAGCCGAGGATGGTCTTGCGGATCGCATCGGCACGGTTTGAACCGACCACCGGGGCCGCAAATTCTGTGTATTTGCCGATGACCTCATCGCGGTTCATCGGCGCTTCGGGACCGCCGCGCGCATTGACGTCGCCCGACTCAAACACGCGCCCATCGGTGGTGACAACGGTAACATCCGCCCAACGTCCCTGCGGAAAACGCCGGGTGTGGCGGTCGCTTTCGGCTACGCGAATACGAGTCAGCCAATCCGCCACTGCAGGGTCGGCCAAACCAGTGCCTGAGATATGTTCGACCCCGATCCGGCCATAAATGGCCTGAACCGCAACAGCAAAAGGCAGGGAATACTGGGCTTGCGAAGTTGTATCGGGCAGCCCTGCGTAAAGGCAGGCGGCCTGGTGGAAACTGTTGATGTCAACTGACCGGATCTGAGCGTGGGTCAAATCATTGTCGCGCATCACCGTGCGAACCCCGTCGATGGCGGCATGGGCCCAGCGACAGATTGGGTAAGGTTTCACATATTGATGTTCGACCTGCCAAAACTGACCCAGATCGTCCCAATGCGGGGCTGCCGCTGCGGCCTCTATGGTGATGGCGGGGGCGCCGGTAAACCCGCGCTCGGCCAGAATGGCAGAGGACACGCCCACCAGCGCACCCCATCCCGACCCATCATGCAGCATCGTCGGGTTCGCAATTTCGCGCATCATTTGGCTGCGCGGGCCGTGATATTCAGCAATCCCCATAGCCTGCCGCAATTGCTCGGGCGTGT
Source organism: Ruegeria meonggei (assembly GCF_900172215.1). Classification (GTDB taxonomy): domain Bacteria; phylum Pseudomonadota; class Alphaproteobacteria; order Rhodobacterales; family Rhodobacteraceae; genus Ruegeria; species Ruegeria meonggei. The sequence goes on along the minus strand of NZ_FWFP01000005.1, from coordinate 320,406 downwards.
GTCCGCGCAGCCGGGCCGCCATGGCCACAACGCCCAACGCATTCCACGCACCTGAGGTGTGATAGCCGCTAACGGAGGCATGCAGCGACAAGCCGGCTCGTCCGGCGATTTCATATCCTGTAATCACCGCGGCCAGCGCCTCGGGGCCGGTCAGGGCAGGACGATGTTCAGCAAGTGCGATCAGCGTCGGCAGAACCACAACGCCGATATGACCCTTGGTTGGGTTATAACCGTCATGCCCGTCCAGATTGTCGGTTTGCGTTGCCGCCGCATAGACCGCCCCCGCCAGACTGACCGCGCGACCATCAAACATCATCCGCGTGCCATAATTTGGATCAGTGCTGGCATATAGCAGCGCCGCTGTGTCGCGCGCGATCACTCCGGCCTGCATCGGACCCGAAGCGATCAAAATGCCCATCGTGTCCAGCATCATCAGCGCTGCGGCCTCTTTGGCGCTGTCGGGCATGGTATCCGCGGAACGGTTCAGAGCAAATTCGGCGACGCGGTCAAAAGTATCGGTCATTTGACAGGTTCCATCACCGGCGCGTTGATACCGCGCAGGCGATGGCCTGCCGGATCAAACGGCGGCTCAGCCAGTAATTTGGCCTTATGCGGCTTGCCCAGGATAAACACCTCAACGGTATCGCCGGACTGCGCGACCTTTGGATCGGCATAACCAATCGCCAGAGATTTCCCCACCGAGTACCCATACGCCCCTGATGTCACACGTCCGACCGGCGTGCCGTCAGGGGTGAAAATCGGTTCACCACCCGAGGCATCGGCCTCATTTACCGCAACCTCAAAGATCGACAAAACTTCGCGCGGGGGGGTGTCTTTGATGGCCAGATAAGCGTCCTTGTTCAGGAATTCCTTGTCCAGCTTGATCAAACCGTCCAGTCCGACCTCGTGCGGCCAGTATTCCTGAGAATATTCGCGACCCCACGACCCATAACCCTTTTCGATGCGCAACGACCCCAACGCACGGCCGCCGACGGGGCCGCCGTTGAACGCTTTGCTGGCCTCCAATAACTCGGAATAGAGCCTGATCTGATCGGCTTCGGCGCAGTGCAGCTCCCACCCGAGATCTCCGGTAAAGCTGACGCGGATGGCCAGACAGGTTATGCCTGCGACATCAATCGTGCGGGACCGCATGAAGCGGAAACCATCATTGGACAGATCCGCATTGGTCAGCCGTTGCAACAGATCGCGGGACTTTGGACCAGCAACGTTGAAACCGGCGATCCGGTTGGTGGCCACTTCGAATGTGGTTCCTGCCGGCAGATCGACCATGTTGAAGAACCGTTGGTGATAGCGTTCGGCCATGCCGGACCCGATCATCATGTATTCGTCGTCTGCAACCTTGGTGATGGTGAAATCGCCCGCCACGCCGCCACGAACCGAGATCATCGGTGTCAGGCAGGATCGGCCGATTTGGGTCGGCACCTGGTTGGCAACCAGCTGATCCAGCCAGTCATACGCGCCCGGTCCTTTGACCACGTAGTTGGCAAAGTTTGAGATGTCGATGATGCCGACGGTCTCACGCAGCATCCGGGCTTCTTGGCCCACCGGCTGCCACCAGTTCTGGCGGGTAAAGCCGTTGGTCTCAACCATGTGAGGCTGTTCCGCAAACCACAACGGATGTTCCCAGCCGCAGTTCAGGCCAAAGACGCATCCCATGTCTTTTTGCATTTCATAGGCCGGGCGAAGGCGGGCCGGGCGTCCGGCGCTGCGTTCTTCGTTCGGGAAATGTATGGCAAAGCGGTGGGTATAGGCGTCCTCGACCCGAGATTTGGTAAAGGCCTTGTCCGCCCAATCCCCAAACCGCGCCAGATCCCAGGCGAACATGTCGTATTGCGGCTCGCCTTCAATCATCCATTGCGCCGACAATAGGCCCAGACCTCCGGACTGCGAAAAGCCCGGAATGATGCCGGTACAGCAGAAATAGTTCCGCAGTTCCGGGACTGGACCCCAGATCGCATTCGCGTCGGGTGACCAGATCATCGGTCCGTTGATCACCCGTTTAACCCCCGCGGTGGCGGCCACCGGCACGCGTTCGGTCGCGCGTATGACGTTTTCCATGATGCGGTCCAAGTCATCGGGGAACAGGTCATGGGCGAAATCCAGCGGTGTGCCGTTTTCAGCCCAGAACCGCATGTCTTTTTCATAGGCACCAATCAGCAGGCCGTTGCCCTCTTGCCGGAAGTAATATTCACCATCCCGGTCGGCGATTGAGGGCAGGCGACGGCCCAGATTGGCGACCTCGTCGATGGTTTCGGTGACGAAATACTGATGCTCGGTCGGTTGCAAAGGCAGTTCGATCCCGGCCAGCGCGGCCACCTCGCGGCCCCACAGACCACCCGCATTCACCACCCATTGCGTGTGGATTTCGCCCTTTTCGGTGCGCACGATCCAGGATCCGTCAGTTTGTTGTTCAGTCCCTATTACTGGGCAAAACCTCTCAACCGTGGCGCCCATCGCACGGGCACCAGCAGCATAGGCCATGGTCACGCCAGACGGATCGACATTGCCGCCATCGGGTTCAAACATGATGCAGCGGATATCGTCGAACTGCGCCAGCGGGTGCAGTTCCATCGCCTGTTCGCGGCTGACTTCAAAAAAGTTCAGGCCATAGAACTTGGCCTTGGCTTCCTGCAGACGCAGTTGATGTTCGCGGTCCTCAGTTTGCGCCAGATAGAGGGAACCGGATTGAAACACGCCGCAACCCTGCCCGGTTTCCTTCTCCAGCTCTTTATACAGGTTCATCGTATAATGCTGGATGCGGGTGATGTTGTTGTTGTCGTGCAACCCGTGAATGTTAGCCGCCGCATGCCAGGTCGAGCCCGAGGTCAGCTCATCGCGTTCCAGCAGGACCACATCGGTCCAACCAAGCTTGGCCAGATGGTAGAGGATCGAGCAACCGACTAGCCCGCCTCCAATCACAACGGCCTGTGCGTGGGTTTTCATGGGCTTGACCTCCTGTTGCCGGGCGCGTGTGGGGCACCCGTGCAGGAAATTCAGCCACAGGTCAAAGCGGTCTTATACTCTGTTCCCGACGCGGAGTGTCGGAATCAGAGTTTGAAGGGCCGGTTTTGATCAGTAGGGCGCCTCAACATCGTTCATCGAGACATAGACAGTCTTCATCTCGCTGAAATGGTTGATTGCCAGTTTCGAGTTCTCGCGCCCAACGCCGGACATTTTCGACCCTCCAAACGGGGCCTCAACCGGAGCGAGGTTGTAAGTGTTGATGTAACAGGTGCCAGCCTCGAAACCTGCCACGATGCGATGCGCACGCGTTAGGTCATTGGTGAACACGCCAGCGGCCAGACCAAACTCAGTGTCGTTGGCGCGGGCCAGAACCTCTTCTTCGGTGTCAAAATCCAGCACGGACATGACCGGGCCAAAAATTTCCTCGCGGGCGATGGTCATGTCATCGGTTACATCGGCAAAAACCGTCGGCTGCATGTAATAACCTTCGCCATCGACCCGGTTACCGCCAGAGACCAGCCATGCGCCTTCCGATTTGCCCTTTTCAATGTAAGCCAGCGCGATCTTCATCTGGTTTTCACTGACCATAGGACCGAAATTGACCTCTTCATCCAGCGGATCACCGATTTTCGCGGTGGACAGACGTTCGGACAGACGGGAAAGGAAAGCGTCTTTGATGCCCTTTTGCACGAACACGCGGGTGCCGTTTGAACAGACCTGACCCGAGGAATAGAAATTGCCCAAAATCGCGCCCGAAACCGCGTTTTCAATATCGGCATCGTCGAACACGATCATCGGGGATTTGCCGCCCAGTTCCATCGTGACGTGCTTCATGCCATCGGCGGCTGCGGCATAGACCTTGCGGCCAGTGGGCACCGACCCGGTCAACGACACTTTGGCCACGCGTGGATCTGTCACCAGCGATGCGCCCACATCACCATAGCCCTGAATGACATTGTAGACGCCTTTGGGTGCGCCCGCTTCAATCAGAATCTCAGCAACTTTCAGGGCAGACAGGGGCGTGGTCTCGGACGGTTTGAACACCATCGAGTTGCCGCAGGCCAGCGCCGGAGCCCCTTTCCAACAGGCGATCTGGGTTGGATAGTTCCAAGCCCCGATGCCGACACAGACGCCCAGCGCCTCGCGAATGGTATAAACAAAGTCACCGCCGCCCAGCGGGATATGCTCACCGGTGAGTGAGGCGGTCAAGCCTCCGAAATACTCTAACGCATCTGCCCCGCTGGTCGCATCGGCCACCAACGTTTCCTGCAATGGTTTGCCGGTGTCATAGGTTTCCAGAATCGACAGCTCGCGATTGCGGTCGCGCATGATATCGGCGGCACGACGCAGAACGCGACCCCGTTCGGTACCCGACATCGCAGCCCATTCGGATTGTGCCGCTTTTGCACTGCTTAGAGCCTGATTTACGATACCTGGCGTGGCAGAATGCAGCTTTGCTATAACCTCGCCAGTGGCCGGATAGATGACATCAATGGGGGTGCCGCTGGTATCTTCGACATATGCGCCGTTGATGAAATGGCTGGCCTTGGGCTGAAACTTCATGCCGGGTCCTCTTTATTATCTGCGCTGGAATGCCTGGGCGCGGGGACAGTCTGTTTCGCATTTAGCGTTTATTGATTGATCAGTCAATAAACGTTGAAACTGGCAGGCTTTTGCCCAGCCGGCCGGGCGCCCTCTTGAAAAAAAGCGGTTAATGTTCTATTTATGTTCTAAACAGTCAGAGGATCACCCGATGGCCCAGAGCTTGCGAAATTCCGCCCCAGGCGGCCCGATAAATGACTATCACTTGCTGCCAGTCACCGACCGGCAGATGCGGTATGCTCACGCGATCGCGCAACAATCCGCGCTTGAAATTCCGGTCGAGGCGCGGCGCGATCGTCAATCCATGTCCGCGTGGATATCGGCGCATAAGCCTGACGATCCATCCCCTTTTGCAAATTATCCAACTGGCAAACAGGTCGCATTCGCCGAGCGCATCTCGCGCAGCAAACGGCGCCCGATCCCATCCGAGTGTTTTCGCGACAAACAAATGATGTCGCGCTGGATAGATCAGAACAAATAGCCCTGTATCAGTGTCTAATTATGGCCGTGGTTGCGTGAATACAGCGCCACAGCTGCAGCCACAAACATACCCAGCAGGATATAGCCCGTCACAGCCTCGGCTGCGGCCAGCGCCCGGCACAGACCGGTTGGGGACATGTCGCCATATCCAACCGTAGTGAAAGTGACATACGAGAAATACAAGACATCAGCAGGTCTCTGCGCCCCGAACACGCAATTATCTGTGTACCCAAATGCGCCATACACGGCGGCAAACAGGAACGGGACAACCTGGATAAAGGAAATGCCCATCAGAAACAGCAGGCGACGCGGCGACTTTACCTGCGTCATGTAGAACCACGATTGCGAGACCACCCACAGAACCAGCCCGACCGATGCAAACGTGCCAATGGTGTCCCCGGCGGTTGCCTCGCTTAGGCGCGACAGCACGAACCAGGCCAGAAAGCTGGCGACAACCATGCCAACGGCCGCCAGCAGAGTTGATTTCCATTCTTCCAAAGTCGTGGGCTTGCGGGACATTGCGCTTACTCTGCGCTCAGATGTTCTTGCCCACGCTGGCGTGCCAACAGGATCTGTTTCTGACGTTCCCGGAACCGGGCTTTGTCGGCCTCTGATGTCTCATCCACGCAGCGATGACAGGTCACGCCGTGCTCATAGTCGGGGCGTTTCATATCCTCGGGCAGAATCGGGCGACGGCATCCATGGCACAGTTTGTGTGGACCTTCGACCAGCCCGTGACCCACCGACACGCGGTTGTCGAACACAAAACACTCGCCTTGCCAGGCGCTGTCTTCGACGGGCATTTCCTCGAGATATCGCAAAATGCCGCCTTTGAGGTGGTATACATCTTCGACCCCCTGCCCCAGCAGGTAGTTGGTGGATTTTTCACACCGTATTCCACCGGTGCAGAACATGGCGACGCGCTTGTTGTGAAAGCGGTCCTTGTTCTCTTCCCACCAGCTTGGGAACTCGCGGAAGCTGGCAGTTTCAGGGTCTAACGCGCCCTCGAACGTACCTATCGCCACCTCGTAATCGTTGCGCGTGTCGATCACCACCACATCATCGGACCGGATCAGGTCATTCCATTGTGCGGGATCCACATAATTTCCAACCCGCGCACGCGGATCGACATCTGGCTGGCCCATAGTCACGATCTCGGTCTTCAGGCGCACCTTCATCTTGCCAAATGGTGGATGGTCCGAGGTGGCCTCTTTCCATTCCAAGTCGGCGCAACCGGGCAAGGCGCGGATATGCGCGAGAACGGCGTCGATCCCGGCGCGGGGCCCGGCGATAGTGCCGTTGATCCCCTCTTGCGCCAGCAGCAGCGTACCTTTGACCGATTGCGCGTGGCATAACGCCAGCAAAGGGTCCCGCAAGGCAGCGTGATCCGGAAAACGGGTGAAGTGATAGAGAGCAGCGATCGTATACATGCGCGCGGTCTAAACCCGCCAGCGCAGAGGCGCAAGAGACCGCATTGACGCCCCCGTCCCCGCCGCCTACCCATAGTGCAAAAGATGGAGGCCCCTATGACCCACGCCCTGATCGTGATCGACGTCCAGAACGATTTCTGCCCCGGGGGCGCGTTGGCCGTCCCGGGCGGGGATGAGATTGTGGCCCCCATCAACGCCATGATGCCCGATTTCGATGCCGTTGTTCTGACCCAGGACTGGCACCCGGCCCAGCATTCCTCTTTCGCCAGTTCTCACACCGGAAAAAGTCCCTATGACATGACCGAGATGCCCTATGGCCCGCAGGTTTTGTGGCCGGACCACTGTGTGCAAGGCACCAAGGGCGCGGAATTTCATCCCGGCCTGCGCACCGATGGCGACCTGATCATTCGCAAAGGGTTCCGAGGCACGATTGACAGCTATTCGGCCTTTTTTGAAAACGACCAGACCACGCCTACTGGGCTAGAGGGTTATTTGAGAACGCGGGGCATTGGCACGCTGACGATGGTCGGGCTGGCGACGGATTTTTGCGTCCATTTCTCAGCAGTGGACGCGGCGCGCCTGGGGTTTGACGTCACTGTACGAATGGGGGCGTGCAGGGCAATCGACCTAGAAGGGTCTCTGGTCGCTGCGCAAGCGGCAATGCGCGAATCGGGCGTTACCCTGGTCTAAGGTGTGGCACCTGCCGCAGCCAGAAACCTGAGAATCGCAATCACCATCACAGCCAGACCCAGCGCAATTCCAATGCGCCATTGAACCGAGCGTCTTTTCGTAGTGGATGCGTGCGGCTGCCGCATTGCGACCGTCTGATCAACGATATTGGTAGTGATTTCAGGCTCGGGACGTGCCTGTTTTACATCATCGAGAAATTGCCAGATATCGAATTCGCCGAAATACTCGCCCTGGACGCCCATATTACGGATGTTCGCAAACAGGCGCTTTAAGATGCGTTCCCGGTCGACGGCGTCTTCGGGCAGGTAGAGCCCATGCGGCAGACCGCTACTGTGGGTCTCAAGGCTGAACCCCGAATCCACAAAAATCCGACGAATCTTTGGGGATGCGCTGTGCAAGGCCTGAACGGTTCGAATGTCGCGAAACCATGCTCGCACGGCACGGTTTCCGGTCACGGCCGCAACGCCGTGTTCGGGATCCACCTCATCCGGAGCAATAGCTACAATATCAAAGTCGTACTCGAAAACCATTCACTGAATTAACCTTACGCTTCCATCCCTTCTTTTCACTAACCGGTGAAAAGATCACATAATATGCTCGATTTGTGACCTGACCTTGTCATTGTCTTCAATCTAGCGACTCTTGCCATTCCACGCACCTATTGATCTAACAACGGAAATCGCAGGAGTTCCCCATGGTCGATATTGCGACACGCGTGTACAATCATAAATGGAAGATTGACCCAATTGTACGGTCTTTGATCGACACGGACTTCTACAAACTGCTGATGTGCCAGTCAGTGTTTCGAAATAAGCCCCAAACAGATGTGGTTTTTTCCCTGATCAACCGGTCGAATCACATTCCATTGGCTGAATTGATTGATGAGGGCGAACTGCGTGAGCATCTCGATCACATCCGGACGCTCAGCCTCAGCCGGGGTGAAAGCACCTGGCTGCGCGGCAATATGTTCTATGGCAAACGACAGATGTTTCGGTCGGACTTTATGGAATGGTTCGAGAATATGCGCCTTCCGCCCTATCACCTCGAACGCAAGGGCGATCAGTACGAACTGACCTTCGAGGGCAAGTGGCACGAAGTCATGCTGTGGGAAATTCCCGCGCTGGCGGTACTGATGGAACTGCGGTCCCGCGCAGTGTTGAACGACATGCGCCGGTTCGAGCTGCAGGTGCTGTATGCCCGTGCGATGACCCGCGTCTGGGAAAAGATCGAACAATTGCGCGGTATTGACGGGTTGGGCATTGCCGATTTCGGCACCCGTAGGCGGCATTCCTTCCTTTGGCAGGACTGGTGCGTGCAAGCGATGATGGAAGGGCTGGGTTCAGCCTTTACCGGCACCTCGAATTGCATGATTGCCATGCGGCGCGAGGTTGAGGCGATCGGCACCAACGCCCATGAATTGCCCATGGTGTACTCTGCCTTGGCCGACACTGACGCCGAACTTGCCCAGGCGCCGTATGATGTCCTCAGCGACTGGCACGACGAACATGACGGCAATTTGCGCATCATCCTGCCCGATACCTATGGCACGCAGGGGTTTCTGGACAACGCCCCCGACTGGTTGGCGGGCTGGACCGGAATTCGCATCGACAGCGGCGATCCGGCCACCGGGGCGGAAACCGCCATCAAATGGTGGCAGTCGCGCGGCGAGGACCCGAACCAGAAGCGGGTTATCTTTTCCGACGGGCTGGACGTGGACAAGATCCGCGAACTGCACAGCCAGTTTGCCGGTCGCACCAACGTCTCGTTTGGTTGGGGCACGCTGCTGACCAACGATTTCCGCGGGCTTGTACCGAATGACGCGCTGGCACCGTTTTCGCTGGTCTGCAAGGCTGTTTCGGCCAATGGCCGCCCAACTGTGAAATTGTCGGACAACCCGGAAAAGGCGATGGGTCCAACCAGTGAGATTGACCGCTATAAACGAGTGTTCCACGTCGGCGCGCAAGAACCGATCGAGGTGATCGTTTAGGCTCTAACCATGGTGGGCGGCCACAGTTTTGACCTGTGAAAAGCCATACAGGGCCTCAAACCCCTTTTCTCGGCCATGGCCGGACTTGCCGACCCCGCCAAAGGGTAGTTCAACTCCGCCCCCTGCGCCGTAATTGTTGATGAACACCTGACCCGAGCGCAGTTGTTTCGCCAATCGCATCTGCCGTGCGCCGTCGCGGGTCCAAAGGCTGGCAACCAGACCGTATTCGGTGGAATTGGCAATCTGTACGGCCTCTTCCTCGGTTTCGAAGGGGATCAGAACCTGAACCGGGCCAAAGATTTCATCCTGCGCCAGCACGTGATCCGGGGGCACATCAGCAAACAGGGTCGGCCGGACATAGGCCCCGCCCGCAGGCGCATGATCGACGATCCTCCCCTGACCAGCGATGCTGAGATCACTTCCTTTGGCCAAAAACCCCGTCACGATCTGTTGTTGCCGGGCCGAAATTAGTGGGCCAAGGCGCAAATCCTCATGCGCCGGGCCAACGGTCAGATCGGCATAAGCGTCGGCCATGCGGGATTTGACCTGCTCATACACCCCGCGCTGCACCAGAATGCGGGATGAGGCCGAGCAGGTCTGGCCGGCGTTCTGAATGCCCGCATTCACCAGAAACGGCAGCGCCGCATCCAAATCGGCATCGTCGAACACCAGTTGCGGGGATTTCCCACCCAGCTCCAGCGTCACCGGCACCACATTGCGCCCCGCCGCCTGTTGCACCAGCGCGCCGGTGGCAACCGACCCGGTGAACGAGATATGTTGCACGCCCGGGTGCGCCGACAGCGCGGCGCCGGCCTCGGCCCCAATCCCCGGCACCACATTCAGCGCCCCGGCGGGCAGACCGGCCTGTTGCGCCAGATGGGCAAAGGCCAGCGCCGTCAGACAGGCCTCCTCCGCTGGTTTCAGCACACAGGCATTGCCCATCGCCAGCGCCGCCCCGACCGAGCGGCCAATGATCTGCATCGGGTAATTCCACGGCACGATATGGCCCGTCACCCCATGCGGTTCGCGTAGGGTATAGACGGTATAGCCGTCCAGATACGGGATCGTCTCGCCCATCACCTTATCCGCCGCACCGCCGTAAAACTCGCAATACCGCGCCAGGGCCACCGCATCCGCCCGCGCCTGGGTCAGCGGCTTGCCGACATCCATCGCCTCAAGCGCCGCCAGATCATCGACCCGTTCCAGCACCATCCGACCCAGCCGCGTCAGGATACGCCCGCGTTCCAGCGCGGTTTTGCGACCCCAGTCGCCCGACAGCGCTGATTGAGCCGCAGTGACGGCGGCATCTATGTCGCTGGCCTGCCCCCGCGCAATCCGGGCAATCTCGGACCCGTCTGAGGGGTTGATCAGCGACAAGCCCTGTTGTGACGCAGGTTTCACCCAAGCGCCGCCAATCAGGCACAGGCCGGGATCGAACCAGAGGGGGTGGGTCATGTCAGGCTCCATTTCGTCTCTAACTCTTGGGATTATGCCACGTATTGACCGATATCCGGCAGGGTCGGCGCGGCGTCGATCAGGGTGCGAGTGTAAGCGTGTTGGGGGCTGGCAAAGACCTGCTCGGTTTCGCCCTGCTCAACGATTTGTCCTGCCTGCATCACCAGCACCCGGTCGGTGATGGTGCGCACAACACTCAGGTCATGGCTGATGAACAGATAGGTCAGGTCGTAGGCGGCGCAAAGCTCGACCAGCAGATCCAGAATCTGCGCCCGGACCGAGACATCAAGGGCTGAGACCGCCTCATCGAACACGATCAACTCGGGGCGGATGATCAGGGCTCGGGCGATGGCGATCCGTTGCCGTTGGCCACCCGAAAACTCATGGATGTACTTGCCTGCATCATCGGGGCTGAGACCCACGGCGGTCAGCATCTCGGCAATGCGATCCTGCTTTTCCGAGCCAATGGGCTGGGGCTTGAGCAGATGGAAGGGTTCGGTGATCAGGCGCGATACGCGGTGGCGGGGATTGAAGCTGCCATAAGGGTCCTGAAACACCACCTGCATCTTACGGCGCACCGCCAAATTGGGCTTGTGACCGGTGAATACGGGCTGGCCGTTCAGCTGAATCTCGCCTTCCTTTACGTCCTCTAGTCCTAATATCGCCCGTGTTAGGGTCGATTTTCCACACCCAGACTCGCCCACCAGGCCCAGACGTTCCCCGCGGTTGAGGGTAAAGCTGACCCCGTCCACCGCGCGGTGATGGCCCGGCGCATCGAACAGGCGTTTCCGGGGCAGGCGGTAATCGCGAACCACTTGCGTCACCTGCAACAGGGGTCGTGGGTCGACAGGGTCAGGCAGGATCACCTGATGGTCCGACGCCTCGAACAACATCCGTGTATAGGGGTGCTTCATATGTTTCAGCAAATGGGTGGTGGCACCGCTTTCAACCACCTCGCCCTGGCGCATCACGACAATCTGGTCCGCCATATCCGCGACCACAGCCAGATCATGGGTGATCATCAGCAGGCCCATATCGTATTCCTGTACCAACCCTTTGAGAAGGTCGAGGATCTGCGCCTGCGTGGTCACGTCCAGCGCCGTTGTCGGTTCATCCGCGATCAAAAGCTTGGGGCGCAGGGCGATTGCCATGGCAATAACGACGCGCTGGCGCTGGCCACCGGACAACTCGTGCGGATAGCGTGACAAGGGGAACCGGTCGGGCGGCAAGCCCACGCGGGTCAGAACCTCTTGTGCGCGTTCGGTGGCCTGCAGGCGGGGCATGGCCTTGTGGATCAGGATCGTTTCGGTCACCTGATCGCCGATGGTTTTCACCGGGTTGAGCGCGGTCATCGGTTCCTGAAACACCATGCCAACCGCGGCCCCGCGCAAGGCGCACAGCGCTGCCTCAGAGAGGGTCAGGAGGTCTTGCCCTTTAAACCGGATCGCGCCGTCAATACTGGCCCCGATTGGCAGCAACTGCATGACAGCCAGCGCCGTCATCGACTTGCCCGAGCCGCTTTCACCTGTGACGGCCACGATCTGACCCGGATCAATGGTCAGGCTGACCCGCTTCAGGATATCTGTGCCATGGATGGACAGCGAAAGGTCTTCGATCTGCAGCAAGCTCATGCGCGGGCCACCCGGATCCGAGGGTCCAGCCAGTCACGCAACCCGTCACCCAGCAGGTTCAGCCCCAGCACCGTCACGATGATTGCAAATCCCGGAATCAGAGCCAAATGCGGGGCAAAACTGACCATTGTCTGTGCATCCGCCAGCATTCGGCCCCAGCTGGGTGTCGGCGGCTGTGCGCCGAGGCCAACATAAGACAGGCCCGCCTCGGCCAGAATGCCAAGGCTGAACTGGATCGTGCCCTGAACGATCAACAGGTTGGCAACGTTGGGCAGGATATGCTCCAGCGATATTCGCGCCGCACCCTTGCCCGAGACGCGGGCGGCGAGGATGAACTCGCGCTCCCACAGCGACAGCGCGGCGCCGCGCGTGATGCGGGCGAAGACGGGGATGTTGAAGATGCCGATGGCGATGATCGCGTTGATCGCGCCGGCGCCAAAGACGGCGGTGATCAGGATAGCAATGACCAGCGAGGGGAAAGCAAAGACCAGATCATTGCCGCGCATGATCACCTCATCCAGCCAGGATCCCCTGCGCGCCGCCGCCGTCAGACCCAGCGGCACGCCAAAGCCGACGCCAATCCCCACCGCCACCAGCGCCACTGCAATGGACGTCCGCGCGCCCACCATGATCATCGAGAACATGTCGCGCCCAAAATGATCCGTACCGAACCAGTGCTGCGCGTTGGGCGGCTGCAGCTTGGCCGGGATGTTCAGCGCCGCATGCTCATAGGGCGTCCAGACAAAGGACACCAACGCTGCCAACACAACCAGCGACGACAGCGTCGCGCCAAGGATCAGGTTGCGGTTCATGTCCGACCCCTCAGCCTTGGGTCGACGGCGGCATAGGCCAGATCGACCAGAAAGTTCACCGTGATCACCGCAAAGACCAGCAGCATGACCACCGATTCCACCACGATCAGGTCGCGGGCCGAGATGGCCTGAAACACCAGCCGCCCGAGGCCGGGCAGGTAGAACACCTGCTCAATGATGATCGACCCAGCCAGCAGAAAGGAAAATTGCAACCCGATGATGGTCAGCACGGGGATCAGTGCATTGCGTACCCCGTGCCGCCACAACGCTTGACGACGTGACAGGCCTTTGGCGCGGGCGGTGCGCATGAAATCTTCGCCCAGAATGTCCAGCAGCGAGGATCTCATGACCCGCGCCAGAATCGCCGCCTGCGGCAGCGCCAGTGCGATGGCCGGCAGGGTCAGCGAATGCAGCCCGGTCCAAAAACCGTTGTCCCATCCTGCGAACCCGCCCGCGTTGAACCAGCGCAGATTGATGGCAAAGATCAGCACCAGCATCATGGCAACCCAGAAATTGGGCACCGCGATGCCCAGCTGTGTCGCGCCCATCACGGTCAGATCCCCGGCCTTGCCCCGGCGGGCGGCGGCATAAATCCCGGCGGGGAAGGCAATCAGGGTCGACAGCGCCAGCGCATAAAGCGCCAGCGGCAGGGACACCCACAAGCGGTCTGCAATCATCTGCGCCACCGGTGTGCGATAGGTGTAGGAAGTGCCGAACTCCCCGACCAGCATGCCGCCGACCCAGTTGAAATACCTCTGCACTTTCGAGACATCCAACCCCAGCTCAGCCCGCAGGGCTGCCAACGTGTCTTCCTGAGCGTTCACCCCCAGCATGAACGAGGCCGGATCGCCGGGTGCTACTTCGATCACCGCGAAAATGACCACCGAGGCCACGGCCAAGCTGATCATCAGCGAAATCAGACGTTTGAGGGCATAGCGGAGCATCAAAGCCACGTTACGGGCGCTTGCGCTGCGGGTCCAGCACGACCTTTCAGCCAGCAGGGAAACAGGAGAAACTTGCGACACCCCACCCTGCGCCTTAGGCTTTCGGTATTGATTTAGGAGGTTTAGCTATGGATTGTACAAAACTGGCTCTGACACTGGTGTTTTTGGCAGGAACAGCCGCCGCGCAACAATTGGATCAGGATTTCACAATCATCGAGGACGATCAGGCGGCGGGCTGCGCAGGCAGCATCGTCTCGGGCCTGGATCCCAATGGTGACGGGTTTCTGTCCGTGCGCACCGGACCGGGGTCGCAATTCAGTAAGATCGACGAGTTGCACAATGGCGACCTGGTCAGAACCTGCACCCGGGACGGCAAGTGGTACGGTGTGTATTATGGCCAGCCCCGTCGCAAAGGCTGGGTACATGGCAACTGGCTGATCGACGGGGCCGGATAAAAGCCGGGGATTTGATCCCCGGCTATCGGGTCACTCGGACCAGCTGATCTGTGTCAGATCAATTGCAGCTGTGGGTGCGTTTTCCCACAGGCCCTGCACGCCCGCTTTGGCAACGCCCAGCTTGGCCAGCTGGAATAGATAGCCGTTGACATAGTCGTTTGCGATCAGGCGCTGCGCCTCACCCATCAGCTTGGTGCGCTCATCGGGATCAGTGGTTGTGTTCAACGTCTCCATCAGCGCCTGGAAATCGGTGCTGTCATACTGGAAGTAGTAATCGGGCCGCGCATAGATGCCGATATCCATCGGTTCGGTATGGCTGACGATGGTTAGGCCGAAATCCTTACCCTTGAACACCGATTCCAGCCACTGTGCCCATTCCACATTTATGATCTCGGCTTTGATACCAACCTCGGCCAACTGAGCGGCAATGATTTCACCGCCGCGACGGGCATAGGATGGAGGTGGCAGATGCAGGGTAGTTTCGAACCCTTCTGCATAGCCCGCGTCCGCCAACAGTTCGGCGGCTTTTTTGGGGTCATATGCTGAATTTCCGGTCAGATCGACATAAGCTGGATTGTGCGGCGCGAAATGGGTGCCGATTGGCGTGCCGTATCCAAACATCGCGCCGTCAATAATTGCCTGACGGTCGATGGCATGGGCCAGCGCCTGCCGAACGCGGATGTCATCGAGCGGCGGCTGCTTGTTGTTGGTGGACAGGATCGTCTCACCTTCGGTTGACCCCACCAGGACCTGAAACCGCGGATCGGCCTCGAACTGCGGCAGGTTTTCGGGCGCGGGAAAATTGTCGAACACGTCCACATCCTCGGCCATCATCGCCGCAAACGCGGCCGTAGGGTCCGAGATAAATTTGAACGTGGCGGTTTCCAGCGCCGGTTGATCACCCCAATAATCAGGGTTGCGGTTCAGCGTGATGCTGTCGCCCTGCACCCAATCGCCAAAGGTAAAGGCACCGGTGCCCACCGGGTTGGTCTTGATACCTTCAATGCTCTCCGACGCGACTATCACTGCGTCGCCCCAGGCCATGTTGAACAGAAAATTGCCGTTGGGCTCGGACAGGGTGACCTTGACGGTAAGGGGGTCAACAACCTCGACGCTGGCAACTGCGTCGAACAGCGCCTTTTGCGCATTGGCGCTGTCCTCAGCCATCGCCCGGTCAAGGCTGAATTTGACGTCCTCGGCATCCATCGCGGTGCCGTCATGAAAGGTCACGCCATCGCGCAGCTTGAAGGTATAAACGGTACCATCCTCCGTGATCTCCCAGCTTTCAGCCAGGCCGGGCACCACTGATCCGTCACCCATGAACCGGGTCAAACCTTCGAATATGTTGGTATACACCACCGAATCGATAGCCTGCGCCGCGGCGCTGGTTGGGTCCAGATGCGGTGGTTCCAGCTGCATCGCGATGGTGATGTCGGATTTGGCCAGAGCTTGCGTGGCAAACAGGCTGGCCCCGACTGCAAGAACCGACGCAAAGGACCGAAATGTCTGCTTTGTCATAAAAATCTCTCCCCACTGAATATTTGTGGCCCCGTGTTTTCAGGGGCCGTTCTATCGGTAATGTCCCTTTAAACCTTGGGTCAATCAAGGAAATGTTCGCGCAACCGGGGTTTCTATGGCCCGGTCCGATCTGTTATGCCGCGCTGCAACATGAACCCCGGAGGAGCGATCATGAGCGCCACAGCCCGCAAAACGGCCCCGAATGCCCAGGATATCCGTGCCCGCAAAGGCGGCGAACCTTTGGTCAGCCTGACCGCCTATACCACGCCAATGGCGCGGCTGATGGATGATCACTGCGATTTCGTTCTGGTGGGCGACAGTGTCGGCATGGTGCTGCACGGGCTGACCTCGACCCTTGGGGTGACGATGGAGATGATGATCCTGCACGGACAGGCCGTTGCGCGCGGGCTGGACAACGCGATGATGGTCGTCGACATGCCCTTTGCCAGTTACGAGCATTCGCCCGCTGACGCCTTCCGCAACGCCGCCCGCCTGATGGCGGAAACCGGGGCCGGGGCGGTCAAACTGGAAGGTGGTGTCGAAATGGCCGACACCATTCGCTTTCTGGTCCAGCGCGGCATCCCGGTGATGGCGCATATTGGCCTGACGCCGCAATCGATCAATACGCTGGGCGGCTATAAGGTTCAGGGCCGCGACGATCAGGGTCAGACGGTTCTGGCCGATGCCCATGCGGTGACGGCAGCCGGCGCATTTGCCGTCGTATTAGAGAAGGTTCCCCAAGGTCTGGCCGACCGGATCACCGCCGAGATCGCGATCCCCACTATCGGTATAGGCGCATCAGCCGGGTGTGACGGGCAGATTCTGGTGGTGGATGACATGGTCGGCTTTTTTACCGCGTTCAAACCGAAATTCGTCAAACGCTATGCCGAGCTTGGCCAACAGGCCGAAGCCGCCATTGCCGAATACGCCGCTGAAGTGCGCGCGCGCAGCTTTCCCGCATCCGAACATGTGTTCGCCGATCAGGCCCCGGTCAAGGGTCCCAAGACATGACTGCGCCAATCTTGCGCCGGTTAAGCGATCTGCGCACGCTGACGACGCAATGGCGCCGCCAAGGCGAGGCTATCGGCGTGGTTCCCACCATGGGCGCGCTGCATCAGGGTCACCTATCACTGGTTGAAGCCGCAAAGGGGGATTGTGACCGGGTGATCGTGACCATTTTTGTGAACCCCAAACAGTTCAACAACCCCGAAGATCTGGCCAATTACCCGCGGGCCGAACACGAAGACGCGCAAAAGCTGCTGCCCTTTGGTGTCGACGCGATTTATGTACCTGATCCCGAAGAAATCTATCCGCAGGGTTTTGCCACGACGGTATCGGTTGCAGGCCTGACCAATGTGATGGAGGGCGAATTTCGCCCCGGCCATTTCGACGGTGTCGCCACGGTGGTTGCGAAGCTGTTTCTGCAAACTCAGGCAGACAGAGCCTATTTCGGGGAAAAAGACTATCAGCAGTTGATGGTCGTGCGCCGGATGGCACGGGATCTGGACATCCCGGTCCAGGTGGTCGGCTGCCCGACCATGCGCGAAGCCTCGGGCCTTGCGATGTCATCACGCAATCTGCGCCTGTCACCCGAAGGGCTGGAGGTCGCCGCGCACAAGCATAGGATCATGCAGAACCTGGCCCAGGCGCTGAAAAACGGCGATACCTTTGGTCCGCTGGCCACGCAGGCGGAAACGCAGTTGCTGGCCGCAGGATTTGCACAGGTGGAGTATATCCAACTGCGCTGCGCCGAAACGCTGGACCCGTTGACCCACGCCACCCGTCCCGCGCGACTGTTTGCGGCAGCCTGGGCTGATGGCGTGCGCCTGATCGACAATATTCCTGTCTGAACGCTCTGGAACCTGCGTCACTGTTTGCGCTAAAGTCCCGCAAAGCCAAACGGGAGGGGCACGAGGGATGACCTTTATTCTTGCCATTGATCAGGGCACCACATCTTCACGGGCCATTCTGTTCGACGCGAACATGAAGCGCGCGGGCACCGCGCAGCATGAATTTACCCAACATTTCCCGCAGGAAGGCTGGGTCGAACACGACGCTGAGGAAATCTGGGACAGTGTTCTGCGCGTCTGCCGCGAAGCCATGGAGACAACCGGCGTCACCCCTGACCAGATCGCCGGTATAGGCATCACCAATCAGCGCGAAACCACCGTCATCTGGGACCGCGCCACCGGTGCCCCCATCCACAACGCCATCGTCTGGCAGGACCGCCGAACCGCCGATATCTGCGCGCGCTACAAGCAGGCCGGATGCGAAGATGACGTGACCCACCAGACCGGGTTGTTGCTGGATCCGTATTTCTCAGGCACCAAGGTTAAATGGCTGCTGGACAATGTGCCCGGTGCCCGCGACCGCGCCGACGCTGGAGAGTTGATGTTCGGCACCATCGACAGCTTTCTGATCTGGCGCCTGACCGAAGGGCGCAGCCACGCCACCGACGCCACAAACGCTGCGCGCACGCTGCTGTTCGACATTCACAAAGGGGATTGGAGCGCCGAAATTTGCGACCTGCTGGACGTGCCGATGAGCATGCTGCCTACGGTACATGACTGCGCCTCCGATTTCGGCACCACAACCCTTTTGGGAGGGGATATCCCGATTTTGGGCGTCGCGGGCGATCAGCAGGCCGCCACGATCGGACAGGCCTGTTTCCACGCCGGCATGATGAAGTCGACCTATGGTACGGGGTGTTTTGCGCTGCTGAACACTGGCGACAAACCGGTTGAGTCGAAAAACCGCCTGCTGACAACGATTGCCTATCAGCTGGACGGTCAGCGGACTTATGCGCTGGAGGGGTCAATTTTTATCGCGGGTGCGGCGGTTCAATGGCTGCGCGACGCGCTGCAGATCATCGACAACGCTGCCGAAAGCGGCGAACTGGCCGAAAAAGCGGACGCGAACCAACATGTAGTGATGGTGCCCGCCTTTACCGGGCTTGGAGCGCCTTATTGGAACCCTGAATGCCGCGGGGCAATCTTTGGTCTGACGCGCAATTCCGGCCGGGCAGAGATTGCCAACGCAACACTGGAAAGCATCGCCTTCCAGACCCGCGATCTATGGCACGCCATGCAGGGCGACTGGGACGACAACGCCGAGGTGATCCTGCGGGTCGATGGTGGGATGAGCGCCTCGGACTGGGCTATGCAGGGATTGGCCGATCTTTTGGGCGCGCCGGTGGATCGTCCGATGATGCAGGAGACCACCGCGCTGGGGGCCGCCTGGCTTGCGGGGATGCGGGCCGGTGTCTACCCAGACCAGCAGGGATTCTCTGAGACCTGGGCGCTGGATCAGCGGTTTGAACCTGTCTTGTCAGCCGACGAGCGCGACGCCGCCTATACCCGCTGGCAACGTGCGGTGTCCGCAGCGATGGCGTTCTAGAGCGGGCGCAGGATCAGTTGTGATCCTTCATCAGCCGCTGTTTCTGACGTGACCAGTCGCGCTTGGCCTGGGTTTCGCGTTTGTCGTGGTTTTTCTTACCCTTGGCGATGCCGATTTTGATCTTGGCCAGGCCTTTGTGGTTGAAATACATAACCAGCGGCACCAGCGTCATGCCCTTGCGCTGGGTCGCGTTCCACAGATTCGACAGCTCTTTGCGCGACACCAGCAGTTTGCGGCGGCGGCGCTCTTCGTGTTTGAAAGACTTGGCTTGTTCGTAAGGGGCGATATAGCTGTTGACCAGCCACAGCTCTCCGTCATCGACCGAGGCATAGCTTTCGGCGATGTTCGTGCCACCCACACGCAGGGATTTGACCTCGGACCCTTCCAGCATGATGCCGCATTCGAGATCGTCTTCGATTGCGTAATCGAAGCGCGCGCGCCGGTTTTCGGCGATGACTTTGTAATTCGGGTCTGTCTTTTGCTTGGCCATGACGCGTTGATTTAGGCGGCTTAGGCCGCCCTTGCAAGCCGAAGCCGTCAGGACGTGGCCGAGATGATCAAATCGGGGCCAAAAATCGTGTCGGCGTGATTGTGCAGATAAATCTTGAGCCAGGGTGTAAACCGCGCCGGATGGCGCTGCACTTCGGCCAGAAGATCGTGGTAATCGATCCAGCGGATATCCATGACCTCGTCCGGGTTAGGCTCGATCTTGAGCGGGCCACGAACATGGGCCAGAAACACATCGACCACTTCATGTTCGATCATGTTGTTGCCGACATCGGCGTGGTACTCCAGCCGGTGACGATACTCGGGATAAAGACCGGTGATCCCCAGTTCTTCATGCAAACGACGCACAGCGCATTCCGATGGTGTCTCACCCCAGTCGGGATGGGTACAGCAGGTGTTCGCCCACAGGCCCGGCGTGTGGTATTTGCCCATGGCCCGACGTTGCAGCAAAATCTCGGTGCCGCGCACAACAAAGACTGACACTGCCTTGTGCTTGAGGCCTTTTTCATGCGCTTCCAGCTTTTCTACGGGGGTCAATTCACCATCAACCCAGGCTGGGATCATGATTCCCATCTGTCATCTCCTGCTGCCGATCCGCCTGCATGGCCGGGTGTTTCATAGCTGCGGCCTGATCGGCTTGGCTTGGCAAGACGCGCGAATACTGGTCTGAGCCGCGCAGACCCAAAGTGGCGTTGATCCGTCCGTTTTTCAATCGCACGAAAGGCCGCAGGGGCTGCGGCCTTTCGTGGTCTTTCTGAACAGCTGGGATCAGGCGTTATTCGCCAGAGACGCTGACGATATAAGCATAGACGTCTTCACCACCTTTTTTCAGCTTGAAGGTCATTTTGGACTTGGCTGAAGTCTCACCGAGGTAGTCCTTCAGGAACGCCTTGGGATCAACTGCGTATTCAACAAAGGTCGCCTCGTCCCAAACTAGACCATTTTCGCCGGCTGCAACGATGCTGTCGCCATATTTGAACCCTTCCAAGGTGCCGGCGGTGCGGCCATCGATGCCGTACAAATTCGGGCCGGTCTTACCACCTTTGACAATCACTTCGCCTTCGGGATCAGCAATCATGTGGCAGGACTTGCATTTGTTAAAGGTCTTCTTCCCGGCTTCTGCATCACCTTCGGCGTAAGCAGGCATGGCCATCAGGCCCAAAATTGCGGTAGCGAGGATGCGATTCATAGGTTTTGCTCCGATACATATTGGCTGCACCAAATGGAACCTTGGCGCAAGAAAGAGTCAACGCGCAGATTGCCGCGCGAGGACACTGTGTCACCCCGGCCTAGGGGTCGTCCTTAACTTATGTCATATACTTCGGGCCAACATGGTAACAGATCCCCAGGCGCCGGTGTGGCAAGATACACGGCCCGCGCAATCGCCCGGGACAGGCACAGCGCAGCAGCGTGACCCACCATCGCCAGCTCGGCCTCTGCCTGCAATGGCCGCGCGCCCGTGCTGACGCCAAAAACCAGATCGCCATCCCCTGGCGTGTGTGCAGGCAGGACAGCGCGAGCAATACCGTCATGCGCGGCCACGGCCAGCCGCTGACATTGCGGTTTGGTCAAGTTTGCGTCAGTGGCGACAATGGCGATGGTGGTGTTGGTCTTGTCCGGTGCGGCGGGACGCATCGCCTGAGCCTTGCGGCTGGCGGTTGGCAGACCCAAACCAGCGGTGGGGTCCGGCCCCAGCCCACCGAATTCCCCCCCGACCTCGAACGGCGCCGCCCAAAAGTGGCGGTCGCCGGGTGTGGTGACACTGCCCAGCGGATTGGCCGCGACCAGAGCCCCCACCGTCGCACCAGATTCCAGCACCAGCGAAGCCGACCCCAGCCCGCCTTTGTGCATCGCCGCCAGAGCGCCCGTGCCCGCACCAGCGGTGCCCAGAGCAAACTCCACGGCCACGGTTTCCAACGCTGTTCGCCCCAAAGCGCGATAGGGATTATCGGCCCAGTCCTTATTACCGCCATTGAGCAGATCAAACAGGATCGCACCCGGAACGATCGGCACCCTGACGGAGCCGACCTTAAAGCCGCGCCCTTGCGCGCGTAGCCCATCCGAGACACCAGAACAGGCGTCCAGTCCAAAGGCGGACCCGCCGGACAACGTAATGGCATCAACTTGTGTCACCGTTTTATCAGCGGCCAGCAGATCAGTTTCTCGCGTGCCGGGTGCGCCGCCCATGACGTGAACGGACGCCACAAAGGGGTGTTCGGCGGTCAGGACCGTAGTGCCGGATTTCAGCGCAATGTCCTGTGCGTTGCCGACACGCAGGCCGGGGACATCGGTGATCAGGTTTCTGGGTCCGGGGGTCATTGCGATCTCGGGTGTTGGTGTGAAAAAGCGCGCGGGCGCGCTGCCTCCGGCGGGGATATTATCAGCCAGATGAAGAGCGGATCAGATGCAGCGGCCACCGTCGACCTCCAGCGCTGTGCCGGTGATCATGCTGGCCTCGTCCGAGCACAGAAAGCAGGCGGCGTTGGCCATGTCTTCGGGGGTTGAGAAGCGGCCCAGCGGGATGGTCGACAGGAATTTGGCGCGAACCTCGGGCGTGTCTTCACCCATGAAGGATTTCAGCAACGGCGTTTCCCCTGCCACCGGGCAGATCGCGTTGACACGCACGCCGGAAGACGCGAGTTCCACGGCCATTGTCTTGGTTGCCGTGATCATCCAACCTTTGGAGGCGTTGTACCAGTTCAGGTTCGGGCGCGGCGACAGACCCGCGGTTGAGGCGACGTTCAGGATCGCTCCGGTGCCACGGCCTTTCATCTGCGGGACAAACGCACGAGCGGTCAGGTAGACGGATTTCATGTTCACGTTGAACACCCGGTCGAAGTCATCCTCGCTGACTTCTTCCAAAGGGGTCGGCAGATGGGTGACGCCTGCATTGTTGACCAGAATATCGAGCGAACCAAACTGATCGCGGACGGCCTCTGCCATCGCCTGCACCGACGCAGCATCCGCCACATCGACTTGATGCGCGATGGCCTGCGGGCCCAGAGTGGTCGCCATATCGCGGGCCGCATCGCCATTGATATCAGCAATCATGACACGCGCGCCTTCGGTCAGGAATTTCCGTGCAATACCTGCGCCAAATCCAGATGCGCCGCCCGTCACAATCGCGGTTTTTCCATCAAGCCGCATGGCCTTACCCCTTAGATCCTCTTTGCGTGGCAGAGTAGCAAGGCGGCGCGAAACTACCAGATCAATCTTCGGGCACCTGGCCCCGTAATGCCTTGACGTTTGAACGCGCCTTTTTAGACGCCAACCGCCGCTTGACCGACCCATAGGTAGGCTTGGTGGCAATGCGCCGTTTGGGTTTGATCAGCGCGCGGGCGATCAGCTCGGCCAGTCGGGCGCGAGCGATCTCACGGTTACGGGCCTGTGATCGGGTTTCCTCGCACTGGATGATGATCGCGCCCTCTTTGGTCCAGCGCCGCCCGGCCAGCCGTTTCAGACGCGCCTTGATCGGATCAGGCAGCGAGGGCGAGCGCGCCGCCTCGAACCGCAATTCCACGGCGGTGGACACTTTGTTGACGTTCTGCCCGCCGGGACCGGACGAACGCACAAAGCTCTCGGTCAGTTCCCAGTCTTGCAGGGTGATATCGTCGTTGATGCGCAACATGTTGGCGACCTTACAGGCGGCGTGCAGAAACAAAAAGGGCCGCCCCGGCGGGACGGCCCTTCGAAAGTTCAGGAGGTGGGGTCGGTTAGATCAATCGACCAGCCGGAGCGAGCGCTCCGCCAAGGGCTGCCCTAACGGGCGATCCCCCCGGTTGTTCCGACACCTCTCTCCAATCTCTTTCTCGACACTGGATCACCTCCTTTTCTATCTGTTGCGGTTGAAAAGAAGCGTGCCACAAGTTGTGCCATTCTCAAAGCGTTTTTTATGCCGGCTGTGCGGTCAGGCGGGCAACGATCATCTTGAAGGGGATCAGCGCCACCAGCGCCAGTGATAGTTTCACCAACCAATCGGCAAAGGCCAGCGTCACCCACAGCGGAGCCATCGGACCAGACAGCATGAAGGGCACAGGCTCCCACGCCCAGCTGATTGCGGCGTCGGCATTGGCACCAAAGATCGCAACCGAGGCGGAAAAGGCGATGGTGAAGAACAGTGCAGTGTCCAGTGCGGAACCAACCAGGGTCGAGACAAGCGGCGCACGCCACCAACGACCGCCGCGCATGGCGTTGAACACGGTGACGTCGGTCAGCTGTGCCAACAAGAACGCAGTTCCCGAGGCGACAGCGATCCGCAGCGGCACGGCGGCATAGGTGAACCCATCCCCCTGCAGCATGATCTGGCTGCCGATCAGCGAACAGATGATGCCGGTGACAAACCCGGCCAACACGACCTTGCGGGCGGTGGCCACGCCATAGATGCGATTCATGATGTCAGTGACCAGAAAGGCCAGAGGATAGGTGAAGGCACCCCAGGTCAGCAGGCCGTCAAGGATCAGGAACTGGACCAGAATGTTCGAGGCCACAACAATGGCGGCCATGGCAAGAATGCCGGGAATGAAAGCGCGTTGCATATTTTGATGCCCGTTTTGACAAGGTAGCGGCGACTTGGCCAAGGGACCGTCCCAAGGCAAGCCGTGCGTTTAGACCTTTGCTTAGGCCCTGTCAATCGGGCAGCAGATATTCCACGAGTTCAGTGCGCTGCAGGGCCAGAAAGTTGTCATCCGAAATCATTGTTCCGCGCAACCTCCCCTGTGTATCGCGCCACACGGACAGACCTTCGAGGTTGTCATGTGTGCCAGTGCCGGTTTCGAACAGGATCTCCTCGGCACCCGGTCCATCGTCAGCGATCTGCCAACGACGCAGGCGTGATCGGAACCCAATCAGCGACAAAGCCCGTTCCAGTACATAAAACCGACCATCGGGGCCGAAATCCGCGGCCACGGGCAGGAATCTGCCCCGTTGAGGCAGAACAAATGGCGTCGCCCATGTCTGGCCATCCCAACGATAGACCGGGATGTCACCCTGCGCGGTGCGGTTTTGTTCAGGCATCGTGTAAAGCCGACCGCGACCATCAATCGCCAGCGCTTCGAAGGCGCCGTTGCCCTCAAGCCCGCGGAACGCTGCAGGTCGGGGCAGCACCCGCGCTTTTGCACCGGGTGAGGCGTAATAGGCCACGCGATGAACTCCTTCGAAGGACACATAGAACCCACCATTTGGCGCCATAGCGATGCCCTCGGAATCGCCTACATAGCCCGGCAATTTTTGCCCGGTGCTGGACAGAACCGGCCAATGCCCGGTGGTTTGAATTCCGGTGATCAAGTCCTCGTCCCGGTCAATCCTGGCATGGACAAGGACCGCGCGGTCGCTCAGCGCGACCATGCGGCGACCGTCGTCATAGATATGAACCGCCGAGAACCCGCCAAACCAGTCCGCTGTGCCGCGCCAGGCAAAGCTGTTCAGATGGTTGGCCGTCCGGACCTCAACCGCCCAAACCGTTCCCGCCAGAACCAGCGCTGCGATCAGTTGGACTGCAGGACCTGGGCGCATTGCTGGGGCAAATCTGCCATCCGATACTCACGACGTTTCTTGGGCGCAGGTGCGTTTGGATCGGGCGGCGGTGGGTTAAGGATGTTGTTTACCCATTGCTGCGCGTCGGCACATCCGTCCCCCTTGGGCGGCGGGTCCTGATTGACGCAACCGCGCGATCCTCTGGGGCATTTCAGTCGAACATGGAAGTGATAGTGATGCCCCCACCAGGGTCGGATTTTGCGTAGGTAGGCCCGGTTTCCCTTTTCCTCGTTACACATTTGCACCTTGGCGCCGGGAAACACGAAAATCCGCGCGACACGCTTGTCCTTGGCGGCCTCACGCAGCACCGCGTGGTGCTGTTTGGTCCAGTTGCCGTTGATAAAGGCTCCATTGGCCCGACGCAGGGAAATGGACGAGATATTCTCGCGCGCTTTGCGGCTGAGCCTCATGTTGTCCCCGGGCAACATCCAGATATCGATATCCAGCCCCAACTGGTGACTGCGATGGCCTGAGGTCATCGGCCCACCGCGCGGCTGGCTAATATCCCCAATATATAGACCATTCCATCCCGGTTGTTTCGACGCAAACCGGCTGAGGTCCTGCACATAATCAATCGCCTCGGGGTGGCCCCAGTTGCGATTACGCGACAGGCGCATGGCCTGCCATGTCGGTCCGGTTTCGGGCAGTTGCACCGACCCGGCCGCACATCCGCGCGAATAACTGCCGAAGGCGGCCGGCTTTTGTTGTGAGTTCTGCTTTTGCGCCCCGAACAATTGCTTGGCCAGCGGTTGCGCCGTAGCCGTGCCTGCCCATGCGATCGCGGCCAAAACGGCCAAAAAACGTAGTAAAATCATCTGCTCTGATCCCCTTCCGGTTTCACCCAGCGCATCAGGATTAATCCCACAATAAACAACAGAATGATCGGTGACACCCCCAGACGTGCACTGCCGGTCACGGCTGTGGCAATACCGATCAACAGTGGCGCAGCAAAAGCGGTGGCACGACCCGACAGGCCATAAAGACCAAAGCTTTCGACCGGGGCCTTGGGGTCGGTATGGCGCACCATCAGCGATCGGCTGGCGGATTGTAGGATGCCGCCCATACCGCCAATCAGAACACCGCACCCGAAAAACACCAGATCCGGCAGACCGGACCCATCCGGCAGGGCGATCCCGTAAACTTGCGTCCGGTCCATCGACACAACGGTCACACAGACAAAGATCAGCACCCAGATCGCCACCAGAATGACCGGTTTAGGGCCGTGTTTGCGATCCAGCTTACCCCCGATCCACGCAAAGATGGCCGACGCCAGAACGCTGACAATCCCGAACACACCGATCTTGATCAAGTCCCATTCCAACACCAGCGCTGCATAGACGCCGCCGAAACTGTACAGCCCGTTCAGCGCATCGCGGTAGAACATGGAGGACCCCAGATAGCTTGCCAGGCTAATCCGGTGGCGCAGGTCCGACACTGATTTGGCCAACAGACCCAACGCCGCGCGCAAACTGCCCTGTTTGTTCGTATCCGGATCATCGCGAACCCACAGAAAATAGGGCACCATGAACAGGATGAACCATCCGGCCGTGAACGGCCCAACAAAGCGGGTGCCCTCTCGCATAGCGGCGTCCAGGCCGAATATCGGATCCATCCCGATCAGCGTCTTGCCATTGGGCTGTTCGACAAACAGCGCCAGCATAATCGCCAACGAGATCAGGCCGCCAAAGTACCCAAAAGCAAAGCCTGAACCCGAAATCTCGCCTACTTCGTCATCATCACCCAGCTCGGGCAGTTGCGAGTTGATGAAGATCAACGCGTATTCCGCACCCACAAAACCCAGACCAAAGGCCGACAACATCAGCCACATGTTTGACCCATCGGGCAACGTGTACCACAGCGCCGCCGAGCCCACGGCATACATCACTGAAAAGGCAAATATCCAGGGGATACGCCGCCCCGACACGTCCGCCATCGCCCCCAACAAGGGCGCGCCAAAGGCGATGATCAACCCGGTGATGGTCAGGCAATTCGCCCAGACCGTTTGTGCCTGCGCGGCCGCCGCCTGCGCGTCCAGACCAGTATTGGCATAATACCCGGCGGCAACCCCGGCGAAGTAGGGCCCAAAGACAAAAGTGACCAAAAGCGAATGATAGGGCTGACTGGCCCAGTCGAAAAACCACCAGCCCCAGATGCGCCTGCGCTTGGAAATCTCTGCCATCACTGCCTCTGTTTATTGTTGCTTTCATATGACGAGGCTTTGGGCCAATTCGCAAGCGTTCTGTTGGTGCGGGCTTGCTCTTTACCGCAGGGGTGCTTAGGTCTCAGCAAATGTGAAATCCGGAGGCCCCATGCTGTCGCTGATCCAAATTCTGCTGCTGATCCTGGACATTGTCTGGTTCATCATTCTGGCCCATGTGATCATGAGTTGGCTGATCAACTTTCAGGTGCTCAACCTGCATCAACAACTGGTCGCGCAAATCTGGTACGGTCTGAACCGCATTCTGGAACCGATCTACGGCCCGATCCGGCGGGTTCTGCCCAACATGGGCGGGCTGGATCTGACGCCTCTGGTGGTTTTGATCGGCGTCTATGCGCTGCGGATCATCCTGATCAACAATGTGGGCTATTTCGTCTGACCACTTGTTCCCCGATTCTTAGTATGTGATTGTCCTGTTTAAGAGCAGATAAACCTTAAAACAGGGTCACCCCGCATATGTTCGACGCCGCACCCTTGCTGCGAGATGTCTTTGGATTCGATGACTTCCGACCCGGTCAGGAGGAGATCGTCGATGCCGTGACCGCAGGCGAAAACGTGCTGGCCATCATGCCGACCGGGGGTGGTAAATCCCTGTGTTTTCAGCTGCCTGCGCTGCTGCGCGATGGGGTCACGGTGGTGATTTCCCCGCTGATCGCCCTGATGCGCGATCAGGTGCGCGGGCTGCAAGAGGCCGGTGTCGAGGCGGGCGCTTTGACATCCGGCAACACCCCCGAAGAAACCGACGCTGTGTGGGAAGCGCTGGAAGCCGGGCGGCTCAAGCTGCTTTACATGGCCCCCGAACGGCTGGCCGCCGGGTCGGCGATGGGGATGCTGCGCCGGATCAATGTCAGCCTGATTGCGGTGGACGAGGCCCATTGCGTCAGCCAATGGGGCCATGATTTCCGACCCGACTACCTTCGGATCGGAGAACTGCGGCGCGCGTTGGATGTTCCGCTGGCGGCCTTCACCGCCACGGCGGATGCAGAAACGCAGGACGAGATTGTTGAAAAGCTGTTTGATGGCAGCGCCCCGCGCAAATTCCTGCGCGGGTTCGACCGACCCAATATCCATCTGGCCTTTGCCGCCAAGGACGGACCGCGCAAACAGATCCTCGACTTTGCCGCTGCCCGCAAAACCCAGTCGGGCATTGTCTATTGCGGCACTCGCAACAAGACCGAGGTGCTGGCACAGGCCCTGCGTGCCGAAGGGCATTCGGCCTGTCACTATCACGGCGGGATGGAGGCCGAGGATCGCCGCATCGTCGAGACCCGTTTTGCCCGCGAAGATGGCCTGATCGTGGTTGCAACTGTCGCCTTTGGCATGGGCATCGACAAACCCGATATCCGCTGGGTCGCCCATTCCGACCTGCCCAAATCGATCGAGGCCTACTACCAGGAAATCGGCCGTGCGGGCCGTGATGGCGGACCTGCTGAAACCCTGACCCTGTTTGGCGCGGATGATATCCGCCTGCGTCGGTCGCAGATCGACGAAGGGCTTGCACCGTCCGAACGGCGCATGGCCGACCACGCGCGGCTGAATTCTCTGCTGGGACTGGCCGAGTCGCTGGCCTGTCGCCGCCAGACTTTGCTGGGGTATTTCGGCGAACAGACCGAATCTTGCGGCAAATGTGATCTGTGCGACACGCCGCCCGAAATCTTTGATGGCACAACCCCTGTCCGCATGGCCCTGTCCGCAATCCTGCGCACCGAAGAATGGTTCGGTGCAGGCCATCTGATCGACATCCTGCTGGGAAACGAGACCGACAAGATCCGCGCCCGTCGCCATGATGCGCTGTCCACCTACGGTATCGGCAAGGACTGGTCGCGGCCCCAGTGGCAAGCGATTTTCCGGCAAATGATGGGCCATGATCTGGTTCGCCCCGACCCTGACCGCCACGGCGCGTTGCGCATGACCGAGGCCGCGAAACCGATCCTGAAAGGTGAAGCCCAGATCAACCTGCGCAAGGACACGCTCCGCAAGGCCACGCGACGCCCTGCCGTCAAGGCCATGGTGTCCGAGGAAGACGCGCCGCTGCTATCTGCGCTCAAGGCCAAGCGCCGCGCGCTGGCCGAATCCGCACGCGTTCCGGCCTATGTTATCTTCCCTGATCGCACCCTGATCGAGATGGCCGAAACCCGCCCCGCCAATCTGGACGACATGGCCCGAATCAGCGGGATTGGCGCAAAAAAGCTGGAACGCTACGGAGTCACATTCCTTGAGGTTCTGACCGGCGCGGTCGAGGAACTGCATCCGGCGCGGCGCAAACTGGCCGGGCGCGATCAAGGCGAG
Source organism: Ruegeria meonggei (assembly GCF_900172215.1). GTDB lineage: Bacteria > Pseudomonadota > Alphaproteobacteria > Rhodobacterales > Rhodobacteraceae > Ruegeria > Ruegeria meonggei. The sequence goes on along the minus strand of NZ_FWFP01000005.1, from coordinate 290,475 downwards.
ATCTACGACCGGCTGCTGGAAGTGCAATCGCAACTATCGCGGGGACCCGACGGGATAGACAAGCCACTGACCTGTTCAGCCTCGCAACTGGCCAAGGTCGCGCAACTGCGCTCTGACGATCCGCAAGCGATCGAAAAGCTGCTGGGCGACCGTCGTCACGAAAGGTTTGGCGCGGCCTTTCTGGACGTGCTGCGCGTGGCGGGCTAGATATCCCGATACAGGCAAGAAACGAGGGCGGATATGCTGGTAGTGATTTCCCCGGCCAAACGGCTGGACTGGGCAGAACGGGATGTCGAGGCCACCCAACCCGACTTTCAGGACGACGCGATCCGGTTGTCGAAAACCGCCCGCAATCTGACGCTGGGCGATCTGAAAAACCTGATGGATCTGAGCGATGATCTGGCACGGTTGAATCGCGACCGGTATCGCGCCTTTTCTGATGCGCCCGCCGCAGATGCGACCCGTCCCGCCGCGCTGGCCTTTGCTGGCGACACCTATCAGGGGCTTGAGGCCACCTCGCTGGATGCGGATGAGATGGCCTGGGCGCAGGATCATCTGCGCATTCTGTCCGGCCTTTACGGCGTGTTGCGTCCGCTGGATGCGATTCAGGCCTATCGTCTGGAAATGGGCAGCAAGCTGAAAACCCGCCGCGGCAAGAACCTGTATGAATATTGGCGCGATCAGTTGAGCAAGGCGCTGAACGCCCAAGCCGAGGAAGTTGGCAGCAATGTCCTGATCAACTGCGCCAGTCAGGAATATTTCGGGGCTGTCGACCTGAGGGCGCTCAAACTGCGGGTCATCACGCCGGTTTTCATGGAAGACAAAGCAGGCACCCCCAAGATCGTCAGTTTTTTCGCCAAAAAAGCGCGTGGAGCGATGGCACGCCATGTCATTCAGCACCGCCTGACCGATCCCAAAGGCTTGCTGGAATTCGATTCTGGCGGCTATGCCTACCGCCCGGATCTGTCAGAACAAGACAAACCCGTCTTCGTGCGCCCCTATCAGGCCTGATCCAGCATCGAAGGATCATAGGCGACCAGTTCGACCGTATTGCCCTCGGGGTCTTCAGTGAAAATACCGCGCCAGCCGATCCAGCCGAATTGCTCCACGCGGTAGGGCTGACCGATCTTGTTATACCAACGCTTCACAGCGTCTTGTTCGGCAAAAGACAGCGACAGAGCTATGTGATGCAGCGATGAGCCCGCACCGGTCGCTGGCCTCTGTGCACCGCTGGGGTGCAGACCAGGGCGTGGGGCGGCGGAATGGTGAAACAGCGCCAATACCTGCGTATGACCGCCAAACCCTTCGGCAATGCGAAAGAACGTGATGGCGCTGTTATGATCGCCGCTCAGGCGCTCCAGCCCGATCACGTCTTCATAAAACGCCACCATCGCCCCCATATCGGCACAGCGAATGGCGATCTCGCCCAGGGCGCGCGGCTGAAATCCACGATTGTCTGACATGGGATCAGCCTAGTCGGGCAACGCATCCTCGGCAATGACGGGCAGAGCAACTTCGGGCTGGTGATCCAAGATCATCCGTTGGATTTTCCGCTTTTGCAGCGGCTTCGTCAGATAATGATCCAGCCCGGCGGACAGAATACCCTGATCATCCCCCGCCATGGCATGCGCCGTCAGGGCAACAATCGGCACGTGACGCCCGGTTTCAACTTCGCGCCGTCTGATCTCGACCGTGGCCTGTTTGCCGTCCATTTTGGGCATCGAGATATCCATGAAGATCAAATCCGGATCAAAGTCGAGATGGGCTTGCACCGCTTCAACCCCGTTGCTGACGAATTTCAGATCGATGTTCAGATCTTTCACCATCTTTTTCAGGATCAATTGATTGGTCCGGTTATCCTCGGCCGCCAGGACCCGCATCAGCCGGAGGGTTTTGGGCACTTCGACCGGCATTGGGGTTTCCGGCTCGGCCGCTGACGCGCGCGGCCCATGGCTTAGGGCGGTCAGGCGGGAATATAGCTCGGCCCGCGGGATCGGTTTCTGCAAGACCCCGTCGATCAGGTGGCGCGCCGGGTTGGCGTGAACAACGCCGGGATTGACCGACATCACCACTACGGGCAGATCGTCCCAGCCCCGTTTTTGTAGCGTGCTTGCCAGTTCCAGACTGTCCATATCCGGCAGGTCGTGATCGCACAGCAAAAGATCCACACTGTCATCTACGGCGTCCAGCGCCTCTCCCCCCGTTGCGCAGACGGTCACGTGAGAGCCCAACCGACCCAGCTGTTTGGACAGGATGGCGCGGTTGACGGCCATATCCTCGACCACGATCACATGGCGCAGGCAATCTGCCAGATCGGGCGGCGCTGGTTGCGGGCCTTCTGCCGTGGGCAGCGAAATACGGAACCCGAAACACGACCCCTGCCCCGGCTCGCTTTCGACCCACACAGCTCCGCCCATCAGCGTGATCAGACGTTTGGTGATGGACAGACCAAGCCCGGTGCCTTCAAACTGACGGTTGCGCTCATCCTCGACCTGGTTGAATTCGCCAAAGATGTGCCCGATTTTGTCCGCATCGATCCCGATACCAGTGTCTTCAATCGCCACATGTATGTCACACGTGTCGGGCTCTGCGTTGGGCACACCGGTGACGCGGATCAGGACGTGACCCTCTGAGGTAAATTTGACCGCATTGCCCACCAGATTGGTCAGAACCTGCCGCACGCGACCGGGGTCGCCCACAAACAGGGTGGGCAGGAACAGGTCATAATCGACCAGCAACGACAGCCCCTTGTCCCGTACGCTGGGCTGCAACAGCATCGCCACCTCAAGAATGCAGCGTTCGAAATCAAACTGTTCGGGGTGCAGGATCAGCTTGTCGGCCTCGATCTTGGAGTAGTCCAAAACGTCGTTGATGATCACCAGCAACGCCTCACCGGAATTGCGGATCGTATTGAGGTAGAGCCGTTGTTCATCGTCCAGTGGCGTTTCCGACATCAACTCGGTCATCCCGACAATGCCGTTCATCGGGGTTCGGATCTCGTGGCTCATATTGGCCAGAAAGGCCGATTTCGCACGGTTGGCAGCCTCCGCCCGTTTGCGGGCGGTCTTCAACTCGGTCTCATGCCGGACCGAGGCGGTGATATTCAGGCCCAGACTGACCGTGTCGCCGCCATTGCCGCGCTGATCGATCAACTTGAAATACTGACCATTCCACAGCTTGATCACAACGGATTCAGGGTGTGGTTCCGCCCAGCGCGCCAGCATTCTGGCCTGCCATTCAGCCGGCGGCTCCGAGCCGATATCAATCAGCCCCTCGGCCATCAAAACTTCTAGAATGCGGGCATAGGCAATGCCCGGCGCAACCTCGTCCACACCCTCAAACACACGCAGATAGGCCGCGTTGGCCCCAATCAGGCGGTTCTGGTCGTCAAAAAAGGCAAAGCCGTCCTGAATGGTCTGAATCGAATGCCATAACCGGCGCTCAGCCACTTCGATCTTGGCATGGGCCACGGTCAGGTCGGATTTGACCTTTTCGTTTTCGTCGCGCACCGTTTCAACCTCGGCCTGCGTTTCGCCGATACGTTTGGTCAGTGCCACAGCGTGCAAACCCAGTTTGCGGTTGGCCGCTGACAGTTCGGTCTGCTTCATTTCCAACAACCGCTCAGCCGCCAGCCGCGCGCGTCTTTCCTGTGCCAGTTTGGTTACAAGACTCATCTGCCGATCCCGGAATTACCCGCACCCAGCATCCCGACAGAGCGTGAAAAAGTGTTTAAGCCGTTGCCTCTGTTTTGGTGCACGCCCGATGTTTGCGGCCGATCTGGTGTTGGTCGTTGGCGATAACCCGAGCGCTGGCGGATATGTCCGTCAAACTCAGCGCCGCCCTTCGCGTAACCAGCCGCCCAGCAGGAAACCACCTGCAAGCAACAGAACCAACCAGGGTGGCAACAGCCCGGCCTGGGTTACGTCGCGGGTTTCATAGGCGTTGCGTGGGGTCAGCCCGATCCAGCCGCGCCCCGCGGCCGGGCGCCCAGCGCGCACGGTGCGGATCGAGGGCAGACCGTTTTCAAGCGCGATAACCCCGCCGCGCAGGTCGGCCAATACGGGCGCAAGCACCTCACCTGTTGCGATGGTCTGTTCGAACTCTTTTGGTGCTGCAGGCCCCAACCCGATCACCGCCGTTTGTTCACCTTCCTGCAGGCGATAAAGGCCAATCTCAGGCCCGAAATACAACGCTTCGAACCGACCCGGTGAGACCTCTTCCAGCGTGATCTCAAGCGTTTCACCGTTCGGGCGGGTTACAGTCACCGGCCCGACCTCATCCTCAAGCGTCTGGCGGATGATGCGCATGACCCGGCCGTTGGCCTCGGCCCATAGGGCTTCTTCCTCAAGCTCGGGCTCTTTCATCATCCAGTGGGCCAGACGCCGCAGCAGCTCCAACTGCGGACCGCCGCCCTCAAACCCCCGGCTCCACAACCAGGCGTGGTCCGAAGCCAGCAGCGCCACACGCCCCTCACCAACCCGGTCCAGCACCAGAAGTGGCCGGTCATCCACGCCGGTCATCAACAGCTCACCCGAGCGGTGTTTGACATCGATCTGGCGCAACCATGCGCCCCAATCCTCGGAATCGCCCAGATTCGTGGTCACCGGGTGCCGATGGCCCAGATCCGTGACCATCGGCACAAACCGTTCCTCAATCACGCGCGCAGTGGGTTGTGCCGGCAGGATCGGGGCCAGGGGCGAGCGAAAAATGCTGTCAGCGGTGGCAAAATCCGGCCCCGCAGCGATCAGCACCGCGCCGCCGTCGTTGATATAGTTGGTGACATTGTCCAGATAGATTGCGGGCAGGATGCCGCGGCGCTTGTAGCGGTCAAAGATGATCAGGTCGAAATCGTTGATCTTTTCCAAAAACAGCTCGCGGGTCGGGAAGGCGATCAGAGACAGCTCATCCACCGGCACACCGTCCTGTTTTTCCGGCGGGCGCAGAATGGTGAAATGCACCAGATCGACCGAGCTGTCGGATTTCAGCAGGTTACGCCATGTCCGCCCGCCCGGATGCGGCTCGCCCGATACCAGCAAAACCCGCAGACGGTCGCGCACACCGTTCATCTGAATCAACGCGGTGTTGTTGCGATCGGTCAATTCGCCCTCGGCCTCGGGCACGGTGAACTGGATGACATTGCGCCCGCCATGGGGCAGAGAGATCGGCAATTCCACATCCACGCCAAGCGGGATGGTGAATTGTTCCGGTTCTCCCCCATCCACCGAAATCTCAAGCGGGGCAGAGATCGCGCCGGTGGGGGCAGCGCCGCTGTCTTCGACCCGCAAGGTCAAAGTGACCGGCTCGCCAATAATGGCAAAGGCCGGTGCGTTGCGGACAATCAGGCGACGATCCCAATCCGCGGCGCGCCCGGTTTGCAACAGATGCATCGGCGCGGGCAGATCAGGGGCCTGATCCACGTCGTGCACGATACCATCGGACACCACAAGGATACCTGCGATCCGGGCGCGGGGTTCCTCGGCCAGAGCCGCGTTCAGTGCCGCCATGACCTGCGTGCCCTCGTCGCCATCGCCGTCGCCAACCTTGATCCGGCGCAGCTCGGTATTGGTGCGGGATTCGATCTCGGTGGCCAGTTCTTCGGCGGCCTGCGCGGTTTGCACGGCCCGGTCCGACAGGGTCTGGCTGGCGCTCTCATCCTCGATCATCAGGACAATATCAGTCAGCGGTGCGCGATCTTCGACCTGATAGACCGGCCCCGACAGTGCCGCGATTACCACCAGCGCGGCCAGCCCGCGCAACGCCCAGCCTGACAAGCCGCGCCACAGGGCCAGAAGGACACCCGCAACTGCAATCGCAGCCACAATGGCCAGAACGGGCCACGGAATCAGCGGATCGAATATGACGGTTCCTGTCATTGTCCCAACCTGTCCAACAGAGCAGGCACATGGACCTGATCGGATTTGTAATTCCCGGTCAGCACGTGCATCACCAGATTGACGCCAAAGCGATTGGCCAGCTCGCGCTGACGTTCACCGGCATAGCCGCGCCCCACCGGCAGCAGCGCCTGGCCGTTGCGATCCACGGCCCAGGCCCCGGCCCAGTCGTTGCCACCGATCACCACAGGGGTCACGTTGTCGTTGAGATTGCGGAAGGGCATGCCTTCGATCTGTTCTGCATCCATCGGCGCAGCCTCGACCCAGACCTCAGTGCCTGCGTAACGGCCTGGGAAGTCCTGCAGCAGGTAAAAGGCGCGGGTCAGCACGTGGTCACGGGGAACGGGCTCTAACGATGGGATATTCAGCGGTGCGGCCAACTGTTGCAACTTGCGCCCATTGGGGCTGGCGGCCCCGAACCGGGCGATATCGGCGTCGCGGGTGTCAAACAGGATCATGCCACCGGACCGCAGATAAGCGTTCAGCTTGGCGTAAGCCTCGGCTGAGGGTTGCGGTTGATCCGGGGTAACAGGCCAATAGAGCAGCGGGAAAAAGGCCAGCTCGTCACGTTCCAGATCAACGCCGATGGGATTTGCAGGTTCGACCGAGGTGCGGAAAAACAGCGTCTGCGCCAGACCGCGCATCCCCGCACCGGCAATATCATCCACTTCGGCATTGCCGGTCATGACATGGGCCAGAACCAGCTCATGCGTAGCGCTGAGCGCGAAGTCTGTTTCCTCGGGTGTCTGCGCTTGTGCTTCGGGCACCAGAAAGGCCGCGCCCAAGGCCACCGCTGCGGCCTTAGCCAGCCCCAGCCGCCCCGACAGCGCCAGAGAGGCGATCACGTCCACCGTCAGCAACAAAAGCGCAAGGCTCAGCAGCAGGCCTCCGATCGGCGTCTCAGTGTTCACTTCCTGCCCTTTGACAGTAACGTCCGAGGGCCAGGTCACCGGGCGCAACACCGTGTCCGCAGACAGCACATTCAGCGCCAATTTTTGTTTACCGCTTTCGTACAAGCCGGGCCGCAGATCCGGACCAATTGTACCCGTCACCAGCTCAACCCCATCCACACCGACCAGATTGCCCGCATCAGACAAGGTTCCAAAGCCATCCATGACCTGAATCGGTGCCCAAGTGGTGCCTTGCAGTTGCGATTCCTGCCGCGATTTCGCCGCCGAGGCCACGGCCAGCCGGTCGAGCATCTCAACAAACAGGCCTGACAGTGGCAGGCTGGACCATTCCGCGTCTGCCGTCACATGGAACAGCACCACCTGCCCCAGCCCCAGCGGTTTGCGCGTGACCAGAGGGGTGCCATCCGACAGCGACGCGATCACCCGATCCGCCAGATTGGGGTCCGGTTGCGCCATAACCTGCGTGGTGACGGTCACATCACCGGGGATATCCAACCCGTAAAAGGGCGAGTTCTCGGGGAATGGGGCTAGCCCTTTGGCCTCACCCCAGCTCATCGCGCCACCAACCGAGCGACCGCCGCTGCGCAGTCGCACGGGCAGCAGGATATCTTCGGCGTCCCGGCCCAGATCGCTGGCGGCCATGCGCGGGCCGGCAAAGCGCAACAGCAACCCGCCCTGCTCGACCCATTCAGCCAGTGCGGTTTGTTCGCCATCGGACAGTTTCGCCACATCGGCCAGCACAATCACGTCCGGGTTGGCAGGCAACACATCCAACAGCCCCCCCTCGACGAAATCTGCCGTTGGGATCAACACTTGCGTCAAATAGTGCAAAGACGACAACAGCTCTAACCCTTCGCGGTTGAGCGACCCGGCGATCAGGGCGACCTCGCGGCGGCGCAGGCTGTCATCGGTCAGCGTCAGCGCCCCGGCGGACCGCTGGCCCTGTATTTCAAACCTTGTAATCCGGGCGCGCAGTTCGGAGGGCAGCGCCAGTTCGGTCTGTGCCAGAGTTTCGCCGGCTGGAAACTCCATCTCAACCGATTGCAGAACGCGCATGGCACCGGCGGGATCACGGCCTTGCGCCAACACGGTGATACGGTTCGCCGGACCAGCTTCAGCCCTTTGCGCGGTCAGATGGATGACCCCGTCCTGATATGCGGCGGGCAGGATAGCCACCACCGTCGATTGAGGTTGATACACTGTCACCGCGCCGCGCGCCTGTAGCGCTGCCAGAACCCTGTCATGCCCGTCAAACACCAGCCGGTCACTGAACCAATGGGTGTCAAAGCCTCCATCAAGCTGACCCAGCGCGGTCAGGGTCTGGTCAACCTGCGGCGTGGTTGGTTGCCATGGCATTGGCGTCAAACCGGGTAGCCGCCCGCGCCAGGCCTCGGGGGCCTGAAACACCGGAGTTTCCGGCTCGGTCAGGGTCAGGATCGCCACCGTGCGACCCGCCCGTCCGGCCTCGGTCAGTTGTACGTCGATCTGGTCCAGGGTCGAGGACCACCGGGTTGCCCCGGCCCAGCTGGCATCCAGCACCAGCAGCAAAGGCCCCGATCCCGCCTGATCGCGTGAGGGATTCAAGACCGGACCAGCCAATCCGATGATGATCGCCGCTGCCGCCAACATCCGCAGCAGCAACAGCCACCACGGGGTGCGGTCCGAGACGCTTTCCTCATCCTTGAGCCCCATCAGCAGCGTGACCGCCGGGAACAGCCGACGGATCGGCGCCGGTGGCACAGCGCGCAGGATCAGCCACAGGACCGGCAGGGTCAGCAGACCCAGCAAAACCCACGGCGCGGTAAATCCGATGCCAGCCAGAACTGTCATCCAGTCCCCCCATCCAGCGCCCGGTACAGCCACAACAAAGCCGCCTGTGCGCTGTCCCCCGTATGGTGCAGGCCCTGTTGCCAGCCCGTAGCCCGGCACAGCTGGTTCAGGGCGTCCTTGCGGCGCGCAAGGCGGTCCAGATAGCGGTCGCGCAGGTCGCCGGCCTTCAGGGTTTCGTGACGGACAGACCCCCCGACGCTTTCAAAGATCGTGCGGCCCCGATAAGGGAAACTCTCCTCGCCTGGGTCGAGAACCTGAAGCAGAACGCCACGCACGCCGCGATCGGCAGCTTTGGTCAGGGCCAGTTCAACTTCGTCCAGCGGCCCCAGGAAATCAGAAATGAACACGGCGCGGGCATGTGGAATCATAGCACGATGTTCAGGCGGGGCATAATCGGTCTCGGCATCTTCGGACAAAGCCTCTGCCAGACGGATGATCTGTGCATTGCCACGCCGGGGCGGCAAAGTGGTGCCGGTCAGGCCCACACGTTCGCCCCCCCGCACCAGCAGGATGGCTGTAGCCAGCCCCAACAGGCGCGCCCGGTCCGCTTTGGTGGACAGGGACTTGTCCGAGGCAAACCGCATCGACGCGCCCTGATCCACCCACAACATCACCGATTGCGCGATTTGCCATTCGCGTTCGCGCACAAACTGCTGATCCCCGCGGGCCGAACGGCGATGGTCGATCATCCGCCGACTGTCGCCGATCTGCGCCGGGCGGTATTGCCAGAAATCATCGCCCAGACCGGATCGCCTGCGCCCGTGATCGCCCAGCAGGACGGTGCCGGCCAGATGTTCGGCCCGCGCCAAAAGCGGCGGCAGTCGGGCCGCCTCGGCCTCGGATCTTTCGCGAAGGGTTAGTGCAGCATTCACGCCGCGGCCTCAGTTCGGGTCAACCCCGCGGCAGTGGATTCGATCAGATCAGCAAGGCTATCCCCCCGCGCCCGCGCCGCGAAATTCAGCGCCATCCGGTGGCTGAGCACCGGGCGCGCCATATCCAGTACATCCTCGGCATTGGGGGCCAGGCGCCCCTGCAGCATCGCCCGCGCCCGCACTGTCATCATCAGCGCCTGCGCCGCACGGGGGCCGGGGCCCCAGGCCACCGTCTCAGAAACCCGTTCGGACACGCCTGCCTCATCCGGGCGGAAGGCGCGGACCAGATCAAGGATCAACTCGACCACGGATTCACCCACCGGCATCCGGCGCAGCAGGACCTGCGCGGCCAAAAGCTCTTCTTTGCTGAAAATCTGATGCGCCTCGTCCTCTTCAACCCCGGTCGTGGCCAGAAGAATATCCCGTTCGGTCTGGCGATCGGGATACTCCACGTCGATCCGCACCAGGAAACGGTCCAGCTGCGCCTCGGGCAGCGGATAGGTGCCTTCCTGTTCAATCGGGTTCTGCGTGGCCAGCACGTGGAACGGCACGCCCAGATCGCGGTCTTCACCGGCCACTGTCACGGTGCGTTCCTGCATCGCCTGCAGCAGCGCCGACTGCGTCCGGGGGCTGGCGCGGTTGATCTCATCCGCCATCAGCAACTGGCAGAAGATCGGCCCGGAAATGAACCGGAAGTGGCGGCTGCCATCCTCGGCGGTGTCCAACACTTCGGAGCCCAGAATGTCAGCGGGCATCAGGTCTGGTGTGAACTGAATGCGGTTGCCGTTCAGCCCCATTACAGTCGACAGCGTTTCGACCAGACGCGTCTTGCCCAATCCCGGCAGGCCGATCAGCAGCGCATGGCCGCCACACAGCAATGCCGTCAGGGTCAGGTCCACGACTCTTTCCTGTCCGATAAAGCGACGGGTGATCGAGGCCTTGGCCTCTTGCAGTTTGGTTTCCAGCGCTTCGATCTCGGACACGAGGTCGGCAGGTTCGGTCATGACTTTCCCTTCCGTGGACTATTATGGTTGAAGTGTATCGCGCGAAAAGGAAATGGCAAAAGCAATGAGTGGACAAAAACCTGTGACTCCTTCTCCGGACGGGCTGGCGAGTTCGATCAAAGCGACCAAAACACGGGGTTTACCCCCCGTACACCTGTGGAATCCTCCGTTTTGCGGCGATCTGGACATGCAAATCGCAAAAGATGGCACCTGGAGTTATTTAGGATCGCCGATCAACCGGTTCGAGCTTGTGAAGCTTTTTTCCTCAATTCTTAAGAAAGAAGACGGGAAGTACTTTCTGGTGACCCCGGTTGAAAAGGTGGGAATCACCGTCGAGGACGCGCCCTTTATCGCGGTGGATTTTGAGGCCGAAGGCGACGGTCAGGCCCAGAGGTTGAGTTTTTCCACCCATGTGGGCGATGTCGCCGTCGCGGGTCCGGATCATCCCATCCGAATTGTCATAGACGCAGAAACAGATGAGCCGTCTCCGTACATATTGGTTCGCGCAAACCTGGAGGCGCGCATTGATCGCAAAAGCTTTTATCGCCTCGTGGACATCGCAACGCATCTAGATGGCTGGTTTGGGGTCTGGTCCGGGGGGCAGTTTTTTCCGCTGATCCGTTCGGACGATTTGCCGGGCTAAGCCGGGCGCGCGACCCGGCGATCCTGCGCCAGCACAACGGACAGCGCCACGATCCCTGCGCCCAGCGCCCGGGTTGAATTCCACTCATCCCCCATCATCACCATGATCACCATCACGTAAAACGGCGCGATGTTGATATGGAATGAGGTCAGAGCGACGCCCAGCTTACCAATGGACGCGACAAAGAAAACCTGGCTCAGCCCCATCGAGATAATCGCGTAGATCATCAACATCCCAGCCTGCTGAGTGTCGAAGGCGGTCGCAGGCAACACATCCATACCCATCTGCGCCGCCCCAAACACCAGCAGCGATGCCATGACCAGCCCGCCAGCGAACGTGATCGTGGTGCGTCCCGTGTGGCTAAGGTCTGGAAAGTCGCGCGCGGTTGCCATGCTGGACCAGCAGAACAGGCCCGTTGCCCCAATGGCGCAGACCGCCCCCAGACCCAGCTGAGCAGGCGCCACCGCACTGGTCGCAATCAATCCGCCGACAATCGACACCAACACACCCAGCGCAAAATTCCACCGCAAGCGCCGCGTGCCTGCTGCAAGCTCCAGCACTGTGGCCATCAGCGGCGCACAAGAGGCAATGATTGCAACCGTCACCGGATCGGTCAGCTTTTGCGCAACAATAAGCAGGAACATGGCAATGCCAATTCCAAGCCCTCCGACCAGCATCGCATGGCCCCAGCGGGCACGCAGCACCCGCCGCGGCCCGTCGATCAAAAGCCAGATCGGCACCATGACAACCACCGCAAACGCCAACCGCGCCGCCAACAGAGCAACCGGTGGCCAGGTCTGCAACAACACCTCGGCCGCCGGAAACCCGGCCGCCCACGTCAGCATTGAAGCGACCGCCAACCCATTTCCGGACAAGGCAGAATTCCTTCCGCCGGACATAGAAAGGGTGGTCCCGCGCACGGGGTCAGGGCTCATCGCCATTGGGGTCAAACCTTTTGTTGGTACGGCGCCTGAAATGATTCGCCGTAATGTTCCGAACCTCACTGAAATGCGCCGGGCGATCTGGTCGATTTTCGACAATCTGTCGTTTTCAGTCCCTTTCACTGAAACCGGCCCGACGCTATGGTTCGGCCATCAGATTTCCGAGGCCCCACATGCCCAAATTCGCTGCCAATATCTCGCTGCTGTTCACCGAGCTTCCTTATCTCGACCGGTTTCAGGCTGCGGCTGAGGCGGGCTTTAAAGCGGTCGAGATTCTGTTTCCATACGAACAGGCGGCAAAAGAAACCCGCCGCGCCCTGCTGGCCAACGGGCTGGATCTGGTACTGATCAACGCTCCACCGCCGAACTATACCGGGGGCGCGCCGGGATATGCAGCCATTCCCGGGGGTGAGGCGCGTTTTCAGTCTGATATCCGTCGCGTTTTGCGTTATGCCGATATCCTGCGACCCGGGCTGATCCATATCATGTCGGGCTATGCCTCAGGGCCGGATGCGCTGGAATGCTTTGTGAAGAACCTGCAATGGGCCGCTGATTTCGCCCCCCAACAGCAATTCACGATCGAACCGCTCAACCCGGTGTCACAACCCGGGTACTTCCTGAACGACTACGATCTGGCGGTCGAGGTTTTGAACCAGGTGAACCGCCCCAATCTGGGTCTGCAATTTGACAGCTTTCACGCCTATATGATCCATGGCGACGCGCAGGCGATCTGGGATCGGTTTCACCCGCGGGTCGTTCACGCCCAGATCGGTGCTGCCCCCGACCGCTCGGAACCGGGGCGCGGCCCAACAGATTTCGCAGCCCTTTTCACCGCGATGGAAAACACCGGCTATTCTGGTTGGGTCAGCGCCGAATACACCGCCTCCACATCCCGCACCAGCCAGTCGTTGGGCTGGATGTGACACCGCGCCTCATGATGCTGTCTGGCAATTGATCCCGAAATACCCCACACCCGATAATCACAGTGTCAAGGAGGCCAGACATGTTCCCTGCCCGCTATGCCCGCGCCGTATTTAGCCTGATCATGTCCGGCCTCATGTCCTGCATCGTGACAGGGATCGCCACGGTTAAAGCCATCGGGTTTGGCCCCGGCACGATTGGGGATTGGATGGCGTCCTGGGCCTTTTGCTGGCCCATCGCCTTCACCGTCATCCTGCTGCTTGGTCCCAGCGTGCAACGGCTGGTCAATCGCATGGTCAGACCAAAGGGCTGACCCGCTGCGAAGAGGGCCCGATGAGCAGCGCAGCCCGCATAATAAACGTCTAGTGGGCTTCAGCCCAGTTCGCGCCCTGCCCGGCATCCACGCTCAGCTTTACGTCCAGTTTCACCGCCGGGTCTGATGCACCTTCCATAATGTCGCGCGCCACACTGATCACCTGATCCACCGCGTCTTCGGCCACTTCGAACAACAATTCATCATGCACCTGCAGCAGCATCCTGGCAGGCAACCCGTTGATCGCCTCCGGCATCCGCACCATGGCGCGCCGGATCACATCCGCTGCCGTCCCCTGGATCGGCGCGTTGATCGCCGCCCGACGCGAGAACCCGGCATGCGGCCCCTTGGCATTGATCTCGGGTGTGTGAATTTTACGCCCGAACAAGGTCTGAACATAACCGTGCTCTTTCGCAAAGGCGACGGTGTCATCCATATAGGCTCTGATTCCCGGGAAACGCTCGAAATACCGGTCGATGAATCCTTGCGCCTCGGCCCGGGGAATGCGCAGGTTGCGCGCCAGACCAAAACCCGAGATGCCGTAGATCACACCAAAGTTGATCGCTTTGGCTTGGCGGCGAATATCCGGAGTCATCTCTTCCAGCGGCACGTCGAACATCTCGGACGCCGTCATGGCGTGAATGTCCAACCCATCCGTAAAGGCCTGTTTCAAGGCAGGGATTTCCGCGATATGTGCCAGAATCCGCAGCTCAATCTGGCTGTAGTCGAGGCTGACCAGCAAATTGCCCGGCTCGGCGATGAACGCCTCGCGAATGCGCCGTCCCTCTTCAGTGCGCACTGGAATGTTCTGCAGGTTCGGATCGGTTGAGGCCAGACGGCCTGTATTGGCCCCGGTGATCGAATAAGACGTATGCACCCGGCCCGTATCGGGGTTGATATGGGTCTGCAGCGCGTCCGTATAAGTCGATTTCAGCTTGGACAATTGCCGCCAGTCCAACACCCGGCGCGGCAATTCATGCTCGGTCGCCAGATCCTCAAGAATATCGGCCCCGGTCGAATACTTTCCGGTCTTGCCTTTCTTGCCGCCTTCCAAACCCATCTTGTCGAACAGGATCTCACCCAGCTGCGCGGGCGACCCGACATTGAACGGCTCGCCTGCCAATTCGTGGATTTCAGCCTCTAACCCGGCCATTTTCTGCGCAAAGGCGTTGGACATGCGGGACAACACATCGCGGTCGACCTTGATGCCGTGCATCTCCATCTCGGTCAGAACCGGCACCAACGGACGTTCCAGCGTTTCATAAACCGTCGTCACCTGTACCTGATGCAGTTGTGGTTTGAACAGCTTCCACAGGCGCAAGGTGATATCGGCGTCCTCTGCCGCATAAGCGGTGGCCTCGTCAATCGGCACCTTGTCAAAGGTGATTGCCGATTTTCCGGACCCCAGCAGCGGCTTGATCGGAATCGGCGTATGGCTCAGATACCGTTCCGAGAGCGTATCCATCCCATGCCCATGTTCGCCGCCATGCATCGCATAAGACATCAACATCGTGTCGTCGATCGGCGCGACAGTGACCCCATAGCGTTTGAATATCTTGGCATCGTATTTCATGTTCTGCCCGATCTTCAGGATCGACGGGTCCTCAAGCATCGGCTTCAGCAAGTTCAAAGCCTGATCCAGCGGCATCTGCCCTTCGGCCAGCGCATCCGAGCCAAACAGGTCATCAGTCGCACTTTGACGATGAATCAGCGGGACGTAACAGGCCGTGCCCGCCTCAATGCACAGCGAGATGCCGACCAGATCGGCGATCATCTCGTTCAGGCCGGTGGTTTCGGTATCCACCGCGACCCAACCACGTTCATAAGCCTGGTCGATCCACTTTTGCAGGGCCGCCGCATCCCGCACACATTCGTACTTCGATGCATCAAAGGGCGCAGCTTCAACTTCTGGCTCGTCCGCAGGTGCAGGCGCATCCGCAATTGACGGGGCCTCGGCCCCCAGCTTGTCGGCAATACGCTTGGTCAGGGTGCGGAACTCCATCTCGGCCAGAAACCCCAACAGCGTTTCCGGTTCGGGGTCTTTGACCTCAAGATCGTCCAGAGTGAAATCCAAAGGCGTCCGCTCTTCCAACTGCACCAGCCTTTTCGACAGCTCGATCTGGTCGCGCTTTTCGATCAGGGTCTGGCGGCGTTTAGGCTGTTTGATCTCTTCGGCACGGTCTAGCAGAGTTTCCAGATCGCCATATTCATTGATCAGCAGCGCCGCCGTCTTGATCCCGATCCCCGGCGCGCCGGGCACGTTGTCGACACTGTCTCCGGCCAGCGCCTGTACATCGACCACACGTTCCGGGCCGACGCCGAATTTCTCGATCACCCCGTCGCGGTCAATGCGCTTGTTCTTCATCGCATCCAGCATCTCGACGCCGCCGCCGACAAGTTGCATCAGGTCCTTGTCGGAACTGACGATGGTCACACGCCCGCCAGCCTCTCGCGCCTGAACGGCAAGGGTGGCAATGATATCGTCAGCCTCATAGCCCTCAAGCTCTTTGCAGGCGATGTTGAAGGCACGTGTCGCCTCACGGGTCAGGGGCATCTGCGGGCGCAGGTCCTCGGGCATAGCCTCTCGGTTGGCCTTATACAGATCATACATGTCATTGCGGAAAGTGTGCGAGCCCTTGTCGAAGATCACCGCCACATGGGTCGGCGCATCCGGCCCCGCATTCCCTTCGACATATTTCTGCAGCATGTTGCAAAAGCCCGAAACGGCGCCGATCGGCAACCCGTCAGACTTGCGCGTCAGCGGTGGCAGCGCGTGATAGGCCCGAAAAATAAAGGCCGATCCATCGATCAGATGCAGGTGACACCCTTTGCCGAATTCACTCATGCGCGCTCTCCCTGTCAGACAGGGATGGTTCTGCCACAGGGCCGCGCGGGTGACCAGCGAAGAAGGGGTACTATCCGCCGAAGAGGCCTGAGAAGACATCCGAGAAGCTGTTCAGCAGGGCCATGATGACCAACACACCCAACAGGGCGAAAAAGGCCATCGCGAAGAACTGAAACAGGATCGCGCCCACGCCGATCACGATGCCCGCTATGGCGGGGCGCTTTTTTTCATGGCGCATCAGACCGACAGCCGCGAGAATGATCGCCAGGCCACCCAACATGGCAACGCCGATTTGCAGGAAATCATCCATGTTGCGCGCGCGTTCAACAGGCTCAGGCTGGTCCAGCCCAGCGGCCGAGCGCAAAGTGGATTTACCGATTTCAGCTGCAAGCTCTCCCAGAGAAACGCCGGTAGATTGCTGGGGCGCAAAGGGCCCCGCCCAAAAAACAAACAACGCCGCCATGAGGGAGGTTGAGGCAATCAAAAAGCCCAGCCAACCAAAAACAGGGCTGTGGTCGTTCTGCGCGGTAACTTCAGTCATCGTTCACCCTCATGCAAATGTGCGCTCCAGATAGCATTGAAACATGGCAAGACTTGGGAATGCGCCCGGAATGCCCAGAGGGCGGTCGTTCAGTTCAAACTGAAGGCCCGCGTCGCCGCGTCCCAGCGCAAGCCGGTGTTATCGGCGATCTGTCGCATCTGTTTGTTCAGCGACCGGTCATTCAACTTGCGGCTCAGCGTGCGCAAAGGGACAAGGTTACGTTCGCCGTAGCCATCGATCAGAAAGAACATATGCACCTGATCGCGCTGCCCGTAGACGATGTTCATTTCGTGGATATCGCGGCCAACGATCTGAAACGCGAACAGCTTTTGCACAAAGCTGTTGAGGTTCTCCAAAATGGCGTCATTCAACACATTGCGTTTGCACATCCACGACAAATGGCGGGCAAGATCGCCATCGTCGGATTGGATCTTTTCGACCACAACCCCCGGTCCAACATCCGTCTGCACTATCCCAAAGGATCGCGCCAACGGCAGTTGCGCGATATCGGGGCCGCTTTTCAAGGCTGCCTTCATCTCGCACTCGATTTCTTTCAGCGCATTGCGAAAGGCCGAATCTGGCATAAGTCTCCGCACAAGACGTTTCGAGAAGGATCGGTTCCGGCGTGTTCGCGGCCGTGTCACCTTGATCAGCAGTTCAGGTTGGCCCGGGCACGCATAGACATCCCGGTGGCCACCTTTGGCCAGAGGCTCTTGATCTGATAGCTGCAAAAGCTGCACTGCAAACAGCATCCGGCCTCCGTTCTGTCCTGAATGCGTCACAGTCTAGGCCAGCCTGACCAAATCTATGAGCCACACAGCACATATCATGCGATCAGGCCTGGGCTTCGTGCCCTGCCAGGACGTATTTGCAATCGCAATACGGGCATTCGACCCAGCCGGTATCCTCGGGGATTTGTAACCAGACGCGCGGATGGCCCAATGCGCCTTCGCCGCCGTCACAGGCGACCCGGGCGGTTTCAACGATCTTGGTTTCCGGCGCTTCGATGGTCACGGCTGGCGATCCTTCTGCGGTTGTCGGCCTCGCGGGCATGGTCTAGGTGCGTTTATGAGCGATGAGTAATCCGGGGGCAAGAGCGACATGGGCGATGCGGCAATCAGGATCGACGGGCTGCGCAAAACCTATCGCGGCAGCAAAGGCCAGCCCGAAAAGCAGGCGCTGAAAGGTATCGACCTGACTATCCCGCGCGGGTCCGTCTTTGGTCTGCTGGGGCCGAACGGCGCCGGGAAATCGACCCTGATCAACATTTTGGCGGGTCTGGTGGTGAAAACCGCAGGTCATGTGTCGATCTGGGGCTTTGATCAGGATCAGCACCCACGCCAGTCGCGCGCGGCCATCGGTGTCATGCCGCAAGAGCTGAACCTTGATCCGTTCTTCTCGCCACGGGGCGCGCTTGAGGTGCAGGCTGGCCTTTATGGCGTGCCCAAATCGCAGCGCCGCAGCGACGAGATCCTCGAACTTGTCGGCCTCAGCGACAAGGCCGAGGCTTATGCCCGCACCCTGTCCGGCGGGATGCGGCGACGTCTGCTGCTGGCCAAGGCATTGGTGCATCACCCCCGCATCCTGGTGCTGGACGAACCCACGGCCGGTGTAGACATCGAGTTGCGCCAGATGCTGTGGTCTAACGTACGCAAGCTGAACGAACAGGGCATGACGATCATTCTGACCACCCATTACCTGGAAGAAGCGCAGGAAATGTGCGATCAGATCGCAATCATCAACCACGGCGAAAAGATCGCGCAGGACAGCACCGCCAACCTGCTGGACCGGATGGATAGCCGCACCATGGTGATCACTCCGGACGCCCCGGTCACGGGCTTGCCAGTGGCTGACGGCGTCGAGGCCGCTTTGCGCGACGATGGCAGTTTGGTTCTGCATTATCGCAGCGCGCAGACCAGCGCCGAACGGGTTCTGGAATCCGTTAGGACAGCTGATATCCGCATCCGTGACGTCCGCACCGAAGAGGCAGACCTTGAAGATGTGTTCCTCGCCCTGACCTCGGCCCAATCAGATGATCCCCCGGCGGATGATCAGGATCAGCCGCGCCGGGGTATACACTGCGTCAGGCTTTAGGTCCGGTCGATCCGCGCGTGATAGCAGTTGTTCAGCGCCGAGCGGATGTGGATATAAGCAACATCATCGCGGGCAAAGATATCCTTGGCCGCACTGTGCAAATCCGCCTGTGGCGTGATGATCCCGGTGCCATAGACGATCCGGTCATCCGCCCCGTACCCTTTGATCAGATAATTGGGCGACGCAGTCAGCGCCTCGGGCAGTTCTGACGGGTCCTCATGGCGCTGACATGGCTCTACACAAAGGTAAATCGGCCCGGTTTCGGCAAAAGGCTGCGTCGCGGGAAAGGGCCTGTGGGCCAGCACCAGCATCTCTTTGCCTTCCGGAATATAGGTCAGGCAGTGGCGGCAGGGGTTTCCCTGCCCGTTCGAAATCGCCCGTTCCGGCGGGTTGCCATAGCCGTCGGGCGCACCGCTGCGATAGGCCTCAACCTGATCGGTGGGGAGGGCAGAAATTCTGTGCATGATATGTCTCCTTTTCTGGCCCAAATATGTTCACCTCCCTGCCACCAGGCGACCCGTTTCCTGCGCAATGGCGCAAAGGACTCGAAAAAGAACAAAACGTGAATATGATAGAGAATCGCCATGTATGCCGAATTGTCGATCACCTCGAACTTCACCTTCCTCACCGGGGCCTCCCACCCCGAGGAGTATATGGAGCGTGCCGTCACCCTGGGCCTGCCTGCGATTGCCATTGCCGATGACAACTCGGTCGCCGGCATCGTCCGCGCCCACACCCAAGCGCGCGAGATCGCCCGCAAGGTGCACGAAAGGCTGGAGTGGGAGGCGCAGAACACCTCGATCGGCCCGCCCTGCCCCGATCACATCCCCAAACCGCCGTCGCATCCCATCCACGCAGTGCCGCGCCTGATCCCGGCGGCCAGGTTGATCTTTACCGATGCGCCCACCGTCACCGCCCTGCCCCTGAACCGGCAGGGCTGGGCCAACCTATGCCGCATCCTGTCCAGGGGCCGCCTGCGCGCCGAGAAAGGCGATTGCATCCTGCACCTGTCCGACCTGATGGAGTTTTCCGACGGTCTCCACCTGCTGCTCTGGCCACAGGCGACCCCGTCGCAGGGCGGCGCGGAGTCTGAGCCGTCTCGGAGAAGCGCCAGTGGCGCTTCTCAGGCGAAAGACGGGCGGAGCCCTTGGCGGACACAGGCGCAGCAGCTGACGCGCCGCTTTGCCGGGCGGATGCATCTGTTGATGCATCCCCGCTATGATGGCGCAGACAATGCGTTTTTCTCTGTATTAGAGACTGAAGCAAAGCAACTCGACCTGCCCACACTCGCCAGTGCCACGCCCCTGATGCACCACGGGGCCCGCCGCAAACTGGCGGATGTGGTGACCGCCATCCGCCTGCGCCGCAAGGTGGATGATCTGGGTCGCAAGGCGCTAGCCAATGGAGAGCAGCGTCTGCGCTCGGAACCCGAAATGCTGCGCATCTTCAAGGGACATGAGGGCGCCGTGACCCGTGCCCATAACCTTAGCGAGCAGCTCACATTCTCACTGGATGAGCTGCGTTATGAATACCCCAGCGAGGGTAGCGAACAGGAAACCCCGACCCAGCGCCTGCGCCGTCTGGCCCATGAAGGGCTGCTCTGGCGCTATCCGGCGGGGGCTTCGGACAAGGCCAAAAAGATGCTGGCCCATGAACTCGCGCTGATCGGCAAGCTGAAATACGAGCCTTATTTTTTGACCGTCCGCGACATTGTCCATTTCGCCCGCTCGCGCGACATCCTGTGCCAGGGGCGCGGATCAGCGGCCAATTCGGTGGTCTGTTTCTGCCTCGGCATCACCGAGGTCAGCCCCGAGATGGGCACCATGGTGTTTGAACGTTTCGTATCCGAGGCGCGCGATGAACCGCCCGATATCGACGTGGATTTCGAACATGAACGCCGCGAAGAGGTGATCCAGCACATCTATGACCGCTATGGTCGCCACCGCGCCGGCCTCTGCGCCACGGTGGTGCATTACCGCGGCAAGCGCGCCATCCGCGAGGTCGGGCGGGCGATGGGCCTGACCGAGGACACCATTTCAGCGCTGTCCTCACAGCTCTGGGGCTTTTTCTCGGCCGCCGGGCTTGAGGCTGAACGGATGCGCGAGATCGGCCTCGACCCCGATGATCGCCGCCTGAAACAGACCCTAATGCTGGTCTATGAGATCAACGGCTTCCCCCGTCACCTGTCGCAACATGTCGGCGGCTTCATCATCACCGAGGGGCGGCTGGACGAGCTGGTCCCCATCGAAAACGCCACCATGGAGGATCGCACGGTTATCTGCTGGGACAAGGACGACATCGACACGCTTGGCATCCTCAAGGTCGATGTGCTCAGCCTTGGCATGCTGACCTGCATCCGCAAGGCGTTCGATCTGATCACCCAGCACCACCAGACCGGCTATACCCTGGCCACCCTGCCGCCCGAGGACCCGGTGGTCTATGACATGCTGTGCAAGGCCGACAGTATCGGCGTGTTTCAGGTGGAATCACGTGCACAAATGAACTTTCTACCCCGGATGCGGCCACGCAATTTCTATGATCTGGTGATCGAGGTCGCCATCATCCGCCCCGGCCCCATTCAGGGCGACATGGTCCACCCCTATATCCGGCGGCGGAACGGAGAGGAGGAGGTCAGCTTCCCCTCGGACGCGCTGGGTGAGGTGCTGGGCAAGACCCTCGGCGTGCCGCTGTTTCAGGAACAGGCGATGCAGATCGCCATTGTCGGCGCGGGGTTCACCCCGGAACAGGCCGACCGCCTGCGCCGGTCACTGGCGACCTTCAAGAAACACGGCAATGTCAGCGAGTTTCGCGCGCTGTTCCTGCGCGGGATGAAACGTAACGGGTATGAACAGGACTTTGCCGAGCGCTGTTTTTCGCAGATCGAGGGCTTCGGTTCCTATGGCTTCCCAGAAAGCCACGCGGCCAGCTTTGCACTTTTGGTCTATGCCTCGGCCTGGATCAAATGCCACCACCCGGGCATCTTCGCCTGCGCCCTGCTGAATTCGCAGCCGATGGGGTTTTATGCCCCCGCCCAGATCGTGCGCGATGCGCGCGAACATGGGGTTCAGGTGCGCCCGGTCTGCATCAATGCCAGCTTCTGGGACAATGTGATGGAGCCTGACGGCCACGGCGGGCTGGCCCTGCGGCTGGGGTTCCGCCAGATCAAGGGCCTGAGCGAGGAAGACGCCAGCTGGCTGACCGCCGCGCGCGGCAACGGCTATACCCAGGTCGATGACGTCTGGCGTCGCGCGGGCCTGGGGCCGTCGGTGATCGAACGGCTGGCCGAGGCCGATGCCTTTGTCGCCTGCGACCTGACCCGACGCGAGGCGCTGTGGCAGGCCAAAGCGATTGCCACTGCCAAACCGCTGCCGCTGTTTTCGCAGGATCTGGAGGGCGAAGCTCTGGATGAGCCCGCCGCCCATCTGCCGCAGATGACCCTGGGCGAACAGGTGGTCGAGGATTACGTCGCCACCCGTCTCAGCCTGAAGGCGCATCCGGTGGCCCTGCTGCGGCACCTGCTGACACCGGAGGGGCGCGACAAAACCACCTCTGTTCCCTGACGCCGGAACGACCTATCTGCCAAAAACAGAGACGTAGATCAGGCCACCATGACCAGACCCACCCTGCCCCCGCGCTTTCCCGCGACACCGGATCAGATCAACGCGCAGGTGCGCGCCTTTTACGCCCGTGTGCGGCAGGATGCGGTGCTGGGCCCGGTCTTTGGCAAACATGTCACCAACTGGCCCACGCATGAGGACAAGATCGTCGCCTTCTGGCGCAACGCGATCCTGTATGAGCGCAGCTATGACGGCAATCCGCAGCGGGTCCATATCGAACGCCCCGATGTGCGCCCTGAGATGTTCGCCCATTGGCTGGACCTGTTCGAAGAGGTCGCCACCCAAACCCTGCCACCAGAAACCGCCACGCCTTGGGTGGCGCTGGCGCGTCGCATCGGGGTGGGGATGCGAGCCGGCGTGCAATCTGCGCGCCAACCCAAGGACGCGCCGCCGCTCCTGCGATGATCCCTGATCATGACGGCTATGCCATGTTAGCGATAAAATAGGGGCTATGCGCCTCGGCAAATTGGGTTTAAGCACCGGTTAGACACAGCCGCCGCGCCGTCCAAACCGACGCGCGGCCCATTGATCCGGTCTACGAGACAGTCTGATGAACACGCAAAACACCACAGTCCGCGGCCTGGGTTATGCCTTTCTGGGCTTTGCCGTCTTTGCCAGCCACGACGCGCTGATCAAGGTGCTGGGCGGCACGTATTCGGTGCTGCAGATCATATTCTTCGCCACGCTGTTTTCTTTTGTGCCGATGGCGGTCACGATCCTAACTGATCGGTCGACGGGCAATTTCCTGCCGCATCACCCGTGGTTGGTCCTGTTGCGATCCGCGCTGATGGTCACCGGCATGTCCTGCGCGTTCTACGCCTTTTCCGTACTGCCCCTGGCCGAGGTCTATTCGCTGCTGTTTTCCTTCCCGCTAATCGTCACCGTTCTGTCGATTCCCATATTGGGCGAGGTCGTCCGCGCCCAGCGCTGGGCCGCCGTAGGTGTGGGCCTGATCGGCGTTCTGATTGTCCTGCGCCCCGGCACCACGGACATCACGCTGGGCCATCTGGCGGCGCTGACGGCGGCATTCTGCAGCGCCTTTGCATCCGTTCTGGTGCGCAAGATCGGGAATGAGGAACGCTCGGCCGTGCTGATCCTCTATCCGATGCTGCTGGCCATAGCGGTGATGAGCCTTGCCCAACCTGCCGTCTACCTGCCGCCCTCGCTGTTGCATCTGGCGATGATGGCCTTGGTGGGGGTGTTTTCCGTCATCGCGCAACACCTGATCATCATGGCCTACCGCGCAGCACCAGCTGGCGTCATTGCGCCCAGCCAATACAGCCAGATCATCTGGGCCACGATCTTTGGCATGGCATTCTTTGGCGAAAAACCTGACGGCTGGGTCGCCGTCGGTGCCAGCATCATCATCGCATCCGGCGTCTTTGTGGTCTGGCGCGAAAGCCGGTCCAACGCATCCGCCAACACTCCGGTTCTGCGGGTCCGCTCGCCCAGATCGGATACCGGGGCGACACGTCCGGGGGAGTAGCCCTCTGCCGTCAAGGCTCCGTGCTTCTGATTTTGAGGCCGCCGTTTGTTCCGCTTTTTTCAAACCGGTCCAAGGCACGCACCAGATCACTCAGCCTTTTGTAGCCGTAGGTGCGGGCGTCAAAATCCGGATATATTTTACCCAGTTGGTGCCCAACGAACCCAAGTGTGGCCCAGCCGTCGGGTTCGTTCGAGTTCTTTGCAACGTTACGGATCAATTGGAAGGCATGGTTCAGGTCATGCTTCGATTTCGGGCTCTCGCCCTTTTGGGCTTTTGCCGCGCCGGCTTCGGGTTTTTCAATGTTTTCAATGTAAATAAACCGATTGCACGCCGCCACGAAGGCCTTGGGCGCCTTACGTTCTCCGATACCAAACACGTCCAGCCCTTGTTCGCGAATGCGGCTGGCAAGACGTGTGAAATCGCTGTCTGAGGATACCAAAACAAACCCGCTGAACCGTCCCGAATGCAAGATGTCCATGGCATCAATGACCAGTGCGATATCGCTTGAGTTTTTCCCGGTGGTATTGGCGAATTGCTGATGGGGAACAATGGCGTATTCGGCCAGTGATTTAGCTTCCCACCCCTGCGGCGACCCATTGGAAAAATCGCCGTATATCCGTCGTAGCCCAGCCTCGCCCAACGTGGCGATTTCTTCAAATATCTCTGCTGCATGTTTTGCGGAGACATTGTCCGCGTCAATCAGAACCGCAAGGCGGTCTGTTCGTCCTGTCGTCACCTGAAATCCTCAACCTTAAATTTAATTCATGGTGAGGAATGTAAGAATCAAAAAGGGCGAGCAAAAGCCCGCCCTTGGAAATTATTTTGGTTTTCTCAGTACACCACCACCGACCGGATGCTTTCGCCCTTATGCATCAGGTCGAACCCGTGGTTGATGTCGTCCAGACCCATGGTGTGGGTGATCATGGGGTCGATCTCGATCTTGCCGTCCATGTACCAGTCGACGATCTGTGGCACATCTGTCCGACCCCGCGCTCCGCCGAATGCTGTACCGCGCCACGAACGCCCGGTCACCAGCTGGAACGGTCGGGTCGAGATTTCGGCCCCCGCGGGCGCCACGCCGATGATGATCGATTCTCCCCAGCCCTTATGCGCAGATTCCAGTGCCGTGCGCATAACGCCCACGTTGCCGGTGGCGTCAAAGGTGTAATCCGCACCGCCCTTGGTCAGATCGACCAGATAGGGCACCAGATCGCCTTCAACCTCGGACGGGTTGACGAAATCGGTCATGCCAAAACGGGTGGCCATTTCCACCTTGGAGGGGTTCAGGTCAACGCCGACGATCTGATCCGCTCCGGCCAGACGCAGGCCCTGGATCACGTTCAGACCAATGCCGCCCAAGCCGAACACGATGGCGCGGCTGCCGATCTCCACCTTGGCTGTGTTGATCACGGCACCGATGCCGGTGGTGACGCCGCAACCGATATAGCAGATCTTGTCGAACGGCGCGTCCGGGCGCACTTTGGCCAGCGCGATCTCGGGCAGCACCGTGTGGTTCGAAAAGGTCGAGCAGCCCATGTAATGCAGGATCGGATCCCCATCCAACGTCGAAAAGCGCGAGGTGCCATCGGGCATCAAGCCTTGCCCCTGTGTAGAACGGATCGCCTGACACAGGTTCGTCTTGGGGTGCAGGCAGTATTCGCACTCGCGACATTCCGGCGTGTAGAGCGGGATCACATGATCACCCGGTTTCAGGCTGGTGACACCGGGGCCCACATCAACCACCACGCCTGCGCCTTCGTGGCCCAGAATGGCCGGAAACAAACCTTCGGGGTCGGCACCCGACAGGGTGAATTCGTCGGTGTGGCAAATGCCGGTGGCCTTGATCTCGACCAGAACCTCACCCGCCTTGGGGCCTTCGAGGTTCACATCCATCACTTCCAAAGGTTTGCCCGCCTGAACGGCGACGGCAGCACGGGTACGCATGGCTTTCATCTCCCTGTCGATTTTGACCCGACCCTGCGTTAATTGCAGGGTGTTTTCAACTGCACTTTGATGGCAGGATGGCTAAACATTTGATATTGCAGAAACGACATAGTCAGAATGAGGAACGCCAATGCACCGATTTATTCCCGCACTGGCCCTGCTGGCGGCCTGTGCACAGACGCCTCCGCCCCCAGATGACAGCCCCCTGCCGCCCGAGGCCGCGCCGGTCGATCTGGCCTTTTGTGAAGGCGATGCGTTTGCAGGTTCTGTTGGTCAGCCGGTCTCGGGCATTCAGGCGCAACTGCCGGAACGGGCGCGGGTTCTGGGTCCTGATGGCATCGCCACGCAGGATTACCGCATCGACCGGCTGAATGTTTATGTGGATTCAGAAGGTGTCATTCAACGCCTGACCTGTGGGTAAGCGTGGACTCGGGGTGTGATTCTCATTTAAGAACAAAATAAGAACATTTTGATGTCTGCCCGATGCCCAAACGCCGAATACTCTCTTTGTGGTTTCCCTGTCTTGGGGCCGAACGGCTGGTTCGCGCCGCGCGCGGCCTGCAGGATGGGCCTTTGGCCGTGGTGGCCGAACAGTCGAACATGCAGGTTATCACCTCGCTGAATGCGGATGCGCAGGCCGCCGGTTTACGGGTCGGCCAGCCGGTACGCGATGCCCATGCCATGTGCGCATCGCTTGTTACCCGCCCCCGCAACGCCCCGGCCGAGGCCGTGTTCCTGACCGCGCTGCGCCGCTGGGCGGGCAAGTTCAGCCCCTGGGTGGCTGAAGAGGCCCCCGACGGGCTGATCGTCGACCTGTCGGGCTGTGCCCATCTGTTCGGCGGCGAAGAGGCGCTGCTGCGCGTTTTGGAAATCGACTGCGCCGATATGGGTCTGAGTGTGCAGATGGGCATTGCCGACACGCTGGGCGCAGCCTGGGCGTTGGCGCGCTATGCCGGGCAAGAGGCCACATCCGACCGCAATGGCGACGCCATCAGCCAAGAGGCCCGCGCCACCCGCGCCCGCGCCACCAAGCGGCGGCACTGGACCAGAGGTGGCGCCGCACCGCAAGTGATGGCCCTGGGGGGTGGCGCGCGGGTCGCCGCGCCGGGGCAGGCGTATGGCGCGCTCAGCCCCCTGCCCATCGCGGCGCTGCGGCTGGAGGATCAGGTGGTGGCACAGCTGAACCGTCTGGGCCTGCGCCGGATCGGCGATCTGCTAGGCCAGCCGCGTGCGTCCCTTGCGCGACGGTTTGGACGGGGGCTGGTGCTGCGGCTGGATCAGGCGATGGGCAGCGCGCCCGAACCGGTCTCACCCGCGCGCGCACCACATCACTTTGCGGTGCGGATGACCCTGCCCAATCCGATCGGGTTGGTCGAGGACGTGATGGCCGCGATCGACCGGATGCTGCCCACGCTTTGCACCAAGCTGGAAGAAAAAGCCCGCGGGGTGCGCACCCTGCGGCTTGAGGCACATCGCGCCGACCAGGCGGCTGAAGTTATTGAGGTCGGCCTGGCCCGCCCGGCTTATGACAAACACCGTATTCGCCCCTTGTTAGAGATGAAAATCGACAAGATTGACGCGGGCTATGGTATCGACATGCTGCGGCTTGTGGCGGTCCAGACCGAGCCGATCCACGCCCGTACGATGGCTGGCCACGCCGAGGCCCGCCGCGCCGTCCGTGACCGGTTGGAGGGCAATACGGCCGTCGATGATCTGATTGGCAAACTGGGCGCGCGGGTCGGGCTTGAGGTGATCACAAGACGGCATCCTGCGGCCTCACACATCCCTGAGAAAACCGCCCAGACGCTGGCAGCAGCATGGTCAGAGCCCGCGCGCGACTGGCCTGCCCCATCGCGCCCACGGCCCCTGCAGATGTGGCAGCCCGAGCCGGTGATGGCCCCGGAAACCCCGGATGTACCAATTGCGTTCCGCTGGCGCGGGCGCGACTGGCAGCTGTCCCAGGCCACCGGCCCGGAACGGATCGCGCCGGAATGGTGGCTGGATGACCCCAACTGGCGCAGTGGGGTGCGCGATTACTGGGTGGTGGTGACGCAACAGGGTGAACGGTTATGGCTGTTTTACGGCCATGGCGGCACCATGTCGGCGGGATGGTTTTGTCAGGGACAATTTGGTTAGGGTCTATTTTCCACGATAGACCAAAAAATCCGGCAGATAATCAATCAACCGGACCAGCCAGGAAAACGGTGCAGGGAAATCGGTGCGGAATCGACGACGACCCATCGCCCTGATCACCCGATCCGCCGCATCCTCGGGCGTCATCAGCATCGGCATCTTGAACGCGTTCTTTTCGGTCAACCGGGTCTTGATAAAGCCGGGATTAACGATCCGAACCGTCACACCCGTGCCCGCCAGATCATGGCGCATCGTCTCGGCCAGCGAAATCAGCGCCGCCTTGCTGGCCCCATAACCAATCGCAGCCGGCAAGCCGTGATACCCCGCGAGCGAGCCTATAAGTGTGATCTCTCCGCGCTTCGCCTGCACAAAGCCGGGCACGGTTTCACCCAGAACACGCAACGCCCCCAGATAGTTCACATCCGTCATCGCCAATGCCGCCTCGGTATCCCAATCACCGCTGCGCATGGGATCATAGGCACCTGCGTTATACACCAGCCCATCAACCTCTCCGGCCTCGGCCACCGCGCGGCGCACTGAATCCGGATCGGTCACATCCATTGGAATCGCCCGCGCTTTGGGCAGGGAGGCGCAGATCGCCTGCAAGCGCTCGGCATTGCGGGCTGACAGGACCAGATGTGCACCCTGACGGCCAAGAGCCTCGGCCAGGGCCCGGCCCAGACCTTCGCTGGCGCCAATAATCCAATAGATTTTTCCGTTAAAGCTGCTCATGCGAGGGCCGTTCTATTCGTGTTCCCTATGAATACGGCGTCACCCCTGCGATGGATCACACGCAATAGCTGACCCCAAAAGATGTCACCAGACGCCACACCATAGTGCATCACCAAAAAACTTCTAACCTTATTGATCCACCCCCGACCATTCTGCGTATCTTATTGTAAAGGGTCGCACAAAGGGGATGGCATGTTCGACGAAGCCCGGGGCGTACGCAAGAAAATCGCAGTAGTTGGTGCAGGCATTTCAGGTCTTTCAGCCGCTTACTATCTTTCAGAAGACCACGATGTCACCGTGTACGAGGCCGAACCCCGGCTGGGCGGTCACGCGCGCACGGTCATGGCCGGCAAGAACGGGGACCAACCGGTAGATACCGGATTCATCGTCTTCAACTATGCCACCTACCCCTATTTAACCGCTCTGTTCGACGAGCTGAACGTACCCGTCGACAAAAGCGAGATGAGCTTTGGCGCAACCATCGACGATGGCCGTATCGAATACGGGCTCAACAACCTGCGCACCCTGACGGCACAGAAACGCAACCTCGCGCGGCCAGCCTATTACAAGATGATCGCCGACATCCTGCGGTTCGGCAGAGAGGCCCCCACAGCCGCCCAGGATGACGACACCACAATCGGAGAGCTGGTCGACCAACTGCGTCTTGGTCATTGGTTCCGCGACAATTACCTGATGCCGATGTGCGGTGCGATCTGGTCTACGCCGGTTGAGTTTGTCGACCAGTTTCCGGCCCGTTCGCTGGTGCAGTTTTTCCGCAATCACGCGCTGTTGGCCAGCGGCCGCGCCAAGCAGCATCAGTGGTACACGGTTAAAGGCGGCAGTATCGAGTATGTCCGCCGCATCGACGCCGCCTTGCGCGCGCGTGGTTCAGAAATCCGACTGGCCAGCCCGGTCGAACACATTCACCGGGACGATACCGGCGTGACCATCCACAGCCACGGGCAGTCCGATCTGTATGACGAGGTCATTCTGGCCACCCATTCCGATCAATCCCTCGCCCTTCTGGGTCAGGCCGCCACCCCAGTCGAACAGGCTGCCTTGGGTGCGATCCGATATCAGCCGAACAGCGCCGTTCTGCATTGTGATCCCGGCCAAATGCCCCAACGCCGGGCCTGCTGGTCCAGCTGGACCTATCGCTCGCAGGGGGGGAATGTCAGCGTCACTTACTGGATGAACCGGCTGCAGAACATCCCAGACAGCGACCCGCTGTTTGTGTCGCTGAACGCGGCGTCCGAAATTCCTGCGGAGAAAATCTATGATCAGGTCGAATTTGCCCATCCCGTGTTCGACAAAGCCGCTCTGAAAGCACAGGGACAAATCCGCGAGATGCAGGGACAGAATCGAACGTGGTTTGCCGGTGCGTATAACCGGCACGGCTTTCACGAAGACGGCATTGCCAGCGCGATGCATGTTGTCGGGCTTATCAACGGCACCCCGCAAACCATCGGAGCTGACAATGGCATTCTTGCAAAAGATCCGGCCGTCCCTGCCTCGGCGGATTTCTGACACCTGCGCAGCGGCTCTGGTCTGCTTTGTGATGCTGACCCCGGGCGGGTCAGCAGCCTCACCCATTACGCAAATGGTGACGGATGCGCAGCTCAGGGGAAGCGCGACCTTTCGCTTTCTGGGCGTGCCGATCTATGACGCCA
This sequence comes from Ruegeria meonggei, assembly GCF_900172215.1. GTDB lineage: Bacteria > Pseudomonadota > Alphaproteobacteria > Rhodobacterales > Rhodobacteraceae > Ruegeria > Ruegeria meonggei. Next base: position 260,087 of record NZ_FWFP01000005.1, on the reverse strand, counting down.
AGCTGTTCACGCCCAAAGGGGCAGCACTTAGATGGGATGAGGATTTTGGTCTGCAACTGACCTATCGCAAAACCCTGAAACAAAAGGTCCTTGTTAACTCGACGCTGCAAGAGATAGCCCGGCAGGGCAACCCGGCGCCAACGCAAAGCCAGCTAGAGCAGTGTTTTCAGGCCGTCGCCAAAGGAGACAGTTATATTGCGATCTCTGAAGGACCAAACAAGGTTGGATTCTGGCGCAACGGTCAAAGGACCTGCACCTTAACTTACCCCGATGCAAAACGCGCCTTCATGTCCATTTTTCTGGGAAGTGACACAAGATCCGCCAGCTTCACGCAGCAGCTGAAGGGTCAGTGATGTTGTATCCGCGGGTCAGCCTTTATGCGTTGATGTTGGCTGCGGCGGGTATCCCGCTCTACATCCATCTGCCGCGGTTTGCAGCCGTAAATCTGGGTATCGGACTGGGTGTGATCGGCACCGTCCTGCTGATGATCCGGCTGGTGGATTTGGTGCAGGATCCGCTGATCGGTTGGGCCATCGACCACTGGCCGGGTGCGCAAACCCTGTTTGCCGCTGCCGCCGCGATCGGGCTGGCGATTGGATTCCCATTGCTGTTTGGTCTACCACAAGGGGCGAAAATAGCTGCATTAGTGTCTATTCTTGTGCTTCTGTTTTCGGCCTACAGTCTTGGCACCATCCTACTGTATGGCCGCAGCGCAACGCTGGCCAAACGCCCTGATCCGAAAGAGTTGATGACGCTGGCCGCATATCGTGAAGGTGGGCAATTGACCGGCGTGGTGTTAGCGGCCAGCGCACCGGCCCTGTTTGTGGCGTTTGGTGCCAGAGCCCAGGGATATCCGGCTTTTGGGCTGTTTCTGGGCGTAATCGCCCTTATCACGCTGGCCGTAACCCTGCCGATCTGGCGACGCGCCCCAACAACAGGAGAGCCGCTGTCTTTTGCCAGTCTGGGTCAGGCTGGTGCACTTCGCCTGTTGGCGCTGGCGCTGGTCAACAGCTTGCCCGTGGCGATCACCTCGACCTTGTTTTTGTTCTTTGTCGAAGATCGGCTGCAATTGCCCGGCAAGGCCGGGCCGCTACTGATCCTGTTCTTCCTAAGCGCAGGGGCCAGCGTGCCGTTATGGGCCAGGCTCAGCAACCGAATTGGCCCTAAACAGACCCTTATGATTGCCATGCCCCTGTCCATCGCGGGCTTTGTCGGGGCTGCCATGTTGTCAACTGGGAACCTGACCGGGTTCGCCCTGATCTGCCTGGCATCTGGTGCGGCACTGGGCGCGGATATGGTGGTGCTCCCTGCTATGTTCTCGGTCGTGCTGACGCGCGCCGGGCTGAACGCGTCCGCTGCGTTTGGCATCTGGTCATTTGCGGGCAAGCTGGGCCTGGCGCTTGCTGCCTTTATCACTTTGCCCCTGCTGGAGCGCAGCGGGTTCAACCCGGGACAAGCAAACTCGACCGAGGCGTTGAATACGCTCAACCTCGCCTATGCCGTGCTGCCCTGCATCCTGAAACTCGGCGCGTTTGGAATGGTTCTGGCGCTGCCCACTGAGGTCTCAGCCAAATGAAACTCATCGTAGTATTGCTATTCGCTATCCTCGCCCTGCTGGCCGCCAAGGGCAGGTTTTTAAGCTTTCGGTCGCAATCGCCTGCGGATTACACCGGAACCGGGCCGACCTTTCAGATGAAGGAAAACCTGAACGGAGAGATCCTGTCCGAGGGTCTGATTTATGGCCCCAACGGCAAGATGTCGAACAGCTTTGTCGCCCGCATGGTGGGAAATTGGGACGGCAATACCGGCACCCTTTCCGAATTTTTCACTTATTCCAACGGCAAGACAATGACCCGAAAATGGTATCTGAAGCTGGGCACGGGGAACACGTTCATCGCCACGGCGGACGACATCGTGGGGGAAGGGCATGGCACGATATCGGGATCGACTGTCAAACTGACCTACCGGATCATCCTGCCCGAAGATGCTGGCGGGCACACGCTGGACGTCACTGACTGGATGTATCTGACGGAAAACGGCGTGATCATGAACCGATCCGAGATGCGCAAGTTCGGCATCAAGGTCGCTGAGTTGATCGCCACCATGCGCCCCGCCCCAATAACCAAGGCGGCGCATCTGAATGGGACGAACGGCTATGACTCCGCGGTAGAGGCACGGACGCTACAATGATCACCCGCCGTTTTCTGATCCCGACCCTTGCCATTGTTGGGCTTGCTGCCCTGACCGCCTGCTCGGCCAAACCCCGCGTGCCCAAGACCTTTCTGTCCGACCGGCAACTGAATCTGGAAGAGTTCTTTGCGGGCAAAACCGTAGCCTACGGTCAGTTTCAGGACGTGCTGGGCAACGTGCCGCGTCGCTTTACGGTTGATATCGAGGGCACATGGGACGGCAAGATCCTGACCCTGGTCGAGGATTTCGTCTATGACGACGGTGCCACCGAACAGCGCATCTGGACCCTGAAAAAAACCGGCGAAGACACCTGGACCGGAACTGCACCCGGTGTACTGGGGACGGCCAGCGGGATTGAGCGTGGTGATACGTTCAACTGGACCTACAAGATTGATCTGCCGGTCAAGGATGGCACGATGCGGGTCGATTTCGATGACTGGATGTGGCTGCTCAGCGAGGATCGCCTGCTGAACCGTGCCTATGTCTCGCGCTATGGGGTTCGGTTGGGCGAGGTGATCCTGTTCTTCGAAAAGAACTAGGCAAACAAAAAAAGGGCGATTCCAAAGAACCGCCCTTATATTTCGATGGTTCAGATCAGCTTAGAAGTTGAACTGGGCACCAAAGTCGGCGCGGATTTTACCGTCATCGTCGCCATCTTTGATTTCACCGACAGCACCGCGCAGGGTTGCACCGCCGCCCAGGTCATAGATAGCGCCAACACCGATGTTGCGGGTGTCGTTGTCTGCAGAACCGTCACCGTAAACCAGCTGCAGCGTGGTCGCGGCACCCAGATCGTAAGCGACGGAGAAACCATAAGCAGTGCCATCTTCGTTGCTGTTTACAACGTCATCGTCGGCGACCAGAACTGTACCATAGAAATCGCCCAGCTCGGCGCCGATGGTCAGAACCGTCAGGCTTTCCTTGTCGACACCGGCGCCTTCGTCGGTCTCACCATAGGCCAGCGACACGTTGATGTTGTTGAACGCGTAGGTTGCGCTTACGTCCCAACGGTCACGATCATCTGTCAGGCCGCCGCCCAGGAAACGTGTGTCCTGATCATAGGACGCCGAAAACGCAAAATCACCAACGGTGTAACGGAAGAACACGGCGTTCGCACCCGAACCGGTCGAGCTGTATTCCAGGAACGAATAGTTGATACCCGAGTACTGGCCCAGGAATTCTTCCAGGCCCGGTTCCGTACCGAAGTAGTCATCCAGGTTGTCGAACGAACCCGAAACGTTGCCCGCGTCAACACGCAGACCACCGTAAATGACCGAGAAACGCGCGCCGTTCAGACCGGCTTCGTTCTGCTCACCGGTGTCCGAATCTTCGTCAGCCTGCAGGCGAACACGGCCCTGAAACTCAACCCCACCGTCGGTTTCGACATTGGCATCGATGTTCAGGCGGAAGCGTGAAACCAGGATGGTGTTGTCGGAATCAGCAGAGAACTGGTTTGTTGCGCCACTTGCAGTTGTCGTGGTCTGCGTCACGTTGGTCCGGTCTTCCTGATACCCGATACCAAAACGGCCGTAACCGCTGAACTTAACTTCCGCGGCTGCAACGCTTGCGGTTGCGATCAACGCGGTCGATGCGAAAAGAAGCTTTTTCATGGTGAATCCATAGGTTTTTTGAGAGGAGTGTGGCTACAAGAATAGCTGGGCGTCTACTCGGACAAATCCCCGGGAGACACAACGGAGTCGCAGGAATTTGGGATTTTCTGCCATAACGCCCGTTGCATCTTTGCAAAGGCACCTAACGACAGTGTGAAAAATCCTTTGATTTACACTTATTTTGAGACGTCAGAGCCTTTGTTACAATAAATTGAACAGAAAATATTGGCGCCCCCTCTTTAATTTTGAAACGTTTTACCTTGCCTCCCCGAGTGCTGAATTATTAGGCAAAACGGCATCCAATCAGCCGTATCAAATGTTACCGATTCCACAGCATCCCAGGCCCTTGAAACTGGCTGTGACCGATCATTTGCTTGAATAGACAAAGGACAGCGACCGACTGACACCTCCTGGTGGCTTCGGGAAAGGAGAGGCCGCTTGAACCTGCGCCTTGGCCGCCCGCTCAAGATCCGGTGAGCCGTTGGTGTCCACGACTTCTACATAGTTCAGGGTTCCGTCCGGGTTGATCACGAAAAACACCCGCGCAAAGCCCCGTGCCGCTGAATAGACCACTGGCGATCGGTTCAGGTGCACCAGAACGCGCCCGGCATAGTTGGTTCGGTCCGAGTTTCCGGGACCGCGCCCGCCACTGCGGTTGCCGCTGTCACCGCTTGTAAAGACATCAACGCCGCGACGCCTGTATGTGGTCAAGGGCGACTCGATCTGGCGCGAGGGAAAACTGAGCGCGCTGAAATCCCGCGATCCGCTCAACACGCCTTGCGGTGCTGGGGTTGGGCGACGGTCGGGCAATTGCGGGCGGATCGACGAGGTCACCGCCAGCTCTGAGGTCTCGTTGGCCTCTTCCGCGTCCGGCACCTGTTCAGACGGGGTCACTGGGATGTCGGCCTCAACTGTCTCACTCTCAACCGGATCAGGCACCTCGACCGATGGCACGGGGGCTTCTGACAGCGCTGGTGCTTCGGCTTGCTGTTCCTCCGGGGTAACGGCCTCGGCCGGGGTCTCAGCAACTGTTTCCGCAGCCTCAGGTTCGCCCTCTGGCGTTTCTGCGGTTTCTGAGGGTTCAACCGGCGGGGTTTCATCAATCTCGTCGCTGGCCTCGGCCTCGCCATCCGTGGTGTCCGGCGTTTCAACAGGTTCCGGCTCAACCGGTTCGGGTGCGACCGGTTGCACAACTTCGGCCTCGCCTGTGTCAGGCGCAAAGGTGCGCTTTGGATCGTCCGAGGCGACATGCACCTCGCTGGTGGGGATTTCCGCAGGCTCGGGTGCCGGTTCAGGCTCGTCTTCGACTGCGGGATCGGGGGGTTCAGCAGGTTCAGGCGTGACCGGTTCTGTTACGGTTTCCACCAAGTCTTCAAAGCTGGTACCCAACTCGACCGTATCCACTGGGCCGCCTTCGTCTGGCTGTTCCGCCAGTCTGGGCGCGGTAATGCTGATACCCATCACGTGCAGCAGCAGCGACAGCGCAACGGCAATGGCCGCGATGACGACCGAGCCCCGGATCATTCCAGCGCCTTCTCGGTCACAACAAACACCGAAACGGCCCCCAGACGGCGCAATGCTCCGGTGACCTCAATCAACCGTGTCCCCGGTGCATCACGATCCGGCACGATACGCACCGGGCCAGGATCGCGCTCAGCCATATAAGTTTCGGGATCAGTTGGCGTGCCGCGAAAGCTGAGCGCACCGTCCTGATGCAGCACCAGCGCGTCGGGTGGCTCACGCCCTTCCAGTTCGGACGTGTCCACAAGGTTCAAATCGGGATCCAGCGGCGTCGCCACCGTGCCCGCGATCAGAAAGAAGATCAGCATCAGAAAGACGACATTGATCAACGCAATGGTCGAGTCGCGTTTGCGGCGGGGGCGGATCGAGCGGATCATTCCAGCACCAATACGCTTAGGTTTTCGCGGCCGCGCAGTTCAACCAGCAGGTCCACCACATGCTGGGCCGTTGTGTCCGGATCAAGGCTGACCAGCACCTGCCCGGTTGTTACTTGCGCCGTCAACTCGGCCAGGGTGACAGAGGTGCCGTTCAGCACCAACCGCGTGGCTCCCAGCTGGACAAACGCGCGGTCCTGCGGGCTGTCATTGGTCGCGCCACCACTTGTGGCATTGCTGAGCTCGATCTCGCCGAATTTCGAAAAGGTCGAGGTCAGCATGAAGAACAGCAGCAACAGAAAGATCACGTCGATGAGCGGTGTCATCGCCATGGGTCGTCGGACAAAGGGGGCCGCGTTACGCATGCCCGGGCGCAACCGCCGCGGATGGGATGTCATCTGCCAGTGGGAGGGCCTGCCCCGGCACCAGAACCGTGCGCAACGCCTTGTCCGCAAACACCCGTTCTCGCGCGGTTCTGCTTTCGAACCATGACAGCACCATCGAGGTCGGCATCGCAACCGCCAACCCCACTGCCGTGGTCACAAGCGCCACCCAGATGCCACCGGCCAGCAGCGACGGATCCACCGACGACCCCGCACCTTGCAGGCTTTGAAACGCTTCAATCATGCCCAGCACAGTGCCGAACAACCCCAACAACGGCGCGATCTGCGCCACGGTGTCCAGGAACCGGAACCCTCGCTCCAGCCCCGCCAACGCCAGCCCGGCTTCGGCATCCAGCCGTTGATCCAGGCCAGGCGCGTCCGGTGCGTCCATCGCCACGCCCACAAGCGGCGCCAGGTAGCTGCGGCTTTTGGCAAGGCGGGCGCGGGCCTTGTGCTCATCGCCAGCATCCCAGGCCGCCAGCGCTTCGGACAGAACCCGGTGCCGACCCACCCCAGAAGCAGTAAACTGCCAGATCTTGTAGAGCGTGACCGCAAGGGTCACCACCGACATGGTGATCAGGATCGCAACCACAGGCCCACCCAGGGCCAGAATTTCACGCACGGCATCGAAAAAACTCATCCCAAAAGCTCCACATCTGTCCGGCTGCTCAGGTTCAAGGCCTTCAGGCAAACCTCGCTTTCGGAACCGCCGGTTACGCAACTGCTCAGACCATTTATCAGGACGCGGCTGATGTTACCGCAGGCCTCGCCTCTGACATCGAATTGACGCACGCGCGGCAGGTCGAGGGGCAGTTCCCGGAAGTTATACAAGGTAAAGGTTATCACTCGGCCCGACGCATCAAACACCACTGTCTGAAAGCTGGCCGTATCAATCGCTGAATCCGTGCGGTTTTCGGCGACAAATGTCAGTCTGCATGCGCCTTCCACATCCTGAATGGTATTGAGCTCTATCTGCAGGCCCGTGGGCGCATCTTCCGTGGATTGCGCCAGTGCCACGCCCGGCGCTGTTGCAAGAATTGCGGCCAGAGCCGAACGGCGAAACATCATTGATGCGCTCCTGATTGATCACGCAGGAATTTAAGGGGCCGCCGTGTTTGAGCAGACCCTGTATCCGTCATATCCAAGACAGCTGAGGGGGGAAAGGGTCGCCGACACCTTTGTGATGGATGAGCAGCCGCGCGCGCAGTCTGGTTGCTGCGAAGGCGCGGCAGACGTAAAATCACCCGTCCTTTCGAAATCTGAACTCAGATTGGCCAACACCTTGGTACAGCGACGAAAATCGGCATCGTCTGCAAGGCAACAGTTAACGTTCAGGTACTTTCAGCACAGCTGCGGGGGCTGGACCAAAGATCTGCATTGCTTGGCAGCAAATCGGGTCAATCCCATCAAATGGAACACAGAAAGCGCAATTCGACGCCATGTTCGGCGATGTCATTGCCGAGGCATTAAAAAAGATACGTTACTGTGAACCTGATCCTGACGATGGAAACCGCGCGCGCTGGTCCAATCATGAAATCTGGAACTTGGTTGCCGCGTCGTCAGAGGATGACCTGCTGGAAATGCGCAGCCACATCGATGCCACAAGCATTAAGCACGTACATCGTACTGACCAAATTTGGTTGATATCAGCACAAATGGCGGGCCTTGGGATCACGCTGGCCGCAATTGGCTCCATCAGAAGTAATGCCGCGCTATCCGTAAATTGCTGTAGGTCGCTTGATGCAAGGCGTCGTCGAATTGCCGCACCAACGTCAGCAATTATCGCTAATTTCCAAGGAGTGTAACGGGCCAACCGCCTCTGCGGCCCATAGGTCAGTTCTAAGCCCATGTTGAACGATGCCAATTGAACAGAAAGGGCAATTTCCATCGACATTTCAAGGTCGCTGTTAACATGGCAAGGCTGATCGCCATTGTATCAAATTTTTCGCATATATGCCCAGGAGACATACCCTTTGAGCCCACGCGCACGCACCAAAGAAACGCGGCACCAACGGGTGCCACCGGTTTGCTCGCAACTTTGAACTCGTAAGGCGGTTCCATTTGGCAGACCCACAATCACATTGTAGCCTGTTCCAGGTCCACCACGCATTTTCAGCATGTCACCGTCTTCGACGCCAAAAACCTCGTATCGTCCGAGTGAGGAGGCCGTTGCTGGTGCAGCGTATATTGTGGCCCCCAGGAACATTGCCGCTACGGGTAAGAAGATTGCACTGCGCATCGCGTTATCCTGCTTGTTGCCTCATCTACAATCGTAGCGATTCAGCTCACCAAGAGGAATAACCCTAAGACAGGAATGCGCAAATTGGCCAAAGTCTGGTGGCTATGACTGCCACGCCCGGTTCGAAGGGCCACAACGCAGTATCTCGATTGTCAGGCGATTTACTGGAATGGGTTGATCCAGAAACCTCAAGGAACGACGAACAATGTTCGTAGCGTGGGATACATGTGGGCAGCTATGCCAGATCAAATGGTTGAGTTGGAGGGGGTGATGCGTGAGGTTGCGAGATGGCCGCAAAGGAGACCGCGACATGATGATCTATGGATTGAACACCTGCGCGATTTGCCAGAAGGCCCGCAAGGCGTTGGAGGCAGAAGGCAAGGAAGTCACTTTCCGCGATGTCAGGGCGGAACCTCTGACCGAAGCGGAGCTGGCTGAGCTGATTGCAGAATTCGGGGACTTGCTGGTGGACCGAAAATCGAACGATTACCGAGCGCTTAATGACTGGCTGAAAAATTCGGAAGTAGAGGCACAGATTTCGGCCCAACCCAAGGTGATGGCGCGCCCGGTAATACGCGATCGGGATGTGTTGTATCTTGGCTGGGATGAGACGGTTCAAGTCGCTTTGCTACAGGGCTGAGTTTTTAAACAAAAAATGCATAATTAGCTGAACGAAACCCGCTGAAATGCTGCACAGGGCCGAATGCCCGCTTTCGGAGTGCCGCTCGGTAGATCGTGGTAGCTGCAGAACGTCTGCAATGGGCGGAGAGCCTTTTTGCATCAGGCATCGGTCATATGCTGGACCAGTGAGGTCAGCTGTCTGTCGCCGTAGCCATCGTCCCAAGCCATTTTGGTGCGGTCATGCATCAACTGGATTAAATCGGCGGGAGCATTAAGTGAGAGATAGGTCTTCAACGCATCCTCTTGCGCCATCGCGTAAACCTTCAGAGAGGCTTCTGCACTGTCGAAATCCTCGGTCGGAACGGTTCTGGCAAAGAGATCATGGTAGTCCTTGACCAATTTGATCGTGGCAGGAAGTTGGTCGGCATAAACTTGCATCGGGATGCCCGCTTTCTGACAAACAAGTGCACCGTATATCATTCCGAACATAAACCCCTGCCGAACCGTGAAGAGGCCGGCGAAGAGCGCGGCAAGCGCCGCTGGCTTCTCTCCAACATGGGCGGACTTTCCACCCAAGTTTCCGATGACGCTACCATAACGGTCCCAGGTTCCGGCACTGCCGACCGTCAGGATTGTGGTTTCGTCACCGCCAATGCCAGAAGGGTAGGCATTGATCATGCCAAGCATGTAGCCAGCCCCCTGTTTCTCCAGGATGGCGACCAGTCTATCGGCATCCAAGGTATCGCCTGTGCTCATGTCGCAGATAGTCTTATCCTCTAGCGAAACACTCAGCCCGTTGACTAGTTCAACTGTTTCCGTGTGGCTCTTGATACAAATGATGACAAAATCAGACGCCGCGATGGCATCATTCGGTGAGGAGCAGATGGTGGCGCCAACCTCAGCGAAAACCTCTGCCTTTTCCGGCGTGCGGTTCCAAACGCTGACATCGTGACCTGACTTGAGCAGGCAATGCGCCAGCGCTGACCCCATGTTGCCCAGTCCTAATACAGCAAGTTTCATGATCTTAGCCTCCTGTGTCCGCCAATGAGTTCCAGCACCAGCATGCGCCGGCATGGGGAGATGACATAGTTGTAAATTTTTCTATATTGTTAGATGGTCTAACTTATGGATTGGCGCACGCTTCCCTCGTTGACATCTCTCAGAGCTTTCGCCGCCGCCGCCGAGTTTCAAAATCTGACCCGGGCGGCAGAGGCACTGAACGTGACCCATTCCGCAGTCAGCCAGCAAATCCGCGGGCTAGAACAACAACTCGGCACCCGGCTTATCACTCGTACCCGGCACGGTATTTCTCTGACATCGCAAGGCGAATTCCTGTCGGCTGGTTTGCTTGAAGCCTTCGCTGAAATGGCCTCTGTGACCGAGAGGGTGACGAGTGCAGAGTCGGTTCGACCGTTGGTGGTCAGCGCGACTCCGATGTTTTCAAGCGCGTTCCTCATGCCGCGGCTGTCGACGTTCATTGACGAATTCCCCAATATCGAATTGAGGATCGATTCAACGATCCAGGCTGTCGATCTCAAGCCGGGCGGAATTGATATGGCCGTCCGATACGGAACAGGTCGCTGGCCAGGGCTTGTCTCGCAGATGCTGCTACCTGGTTGTCTGACGGTCGTCGCGTCCCGCGAACTGATCGGAAACAGGGTGCTCACGAGTACTGCAGAATTGCTTGATTTCACGCTTCTTCAGGAACAAGCGTCAGTCGAGTTTGACCTGTGGTTAGAAAAGGTCGGAATTCCGACCGACGCCGACCGGAGAGTTGTCCGCGTACCGGGCAATATGCTGCTGGATGGCATCCGTCGCGGGGATGGTATCGGGGCGACGGTACCGGCTTTTGTTTCTGACGAGCTGAAGTCAGGACAACTCGTGGCGCTGTTCGACGATCCAATACCGCAGATCGGCTACTACCTTGTCACGTTGCCAGGCCCGGTTCGACCAGCGGCAAATCTGTTCATGCAGTGGCTTTCAAAATCAATTACCGAATATGAGAAAAGCCTTTCCCGATGGACGCCCTCTCACTTGCTGTAGGCAGTAAAGAGCACTGACTAGAGTCAAATCGGGTCTGACTTACAAGGTAACGACCCGACAATGCTGCGCTACGACTGAAGGTCCGCTTTGTGGATGCCGCACCGCTGCGTTAATGGCAGGGGCGAAGGTCCGGTGTGGGCCGTCCTTGCTGGCGCAAAGAACGCCGTCGCTGAAACTGCTGCGACCGATCCAATGGCGGCAGAGTGAGCCCAAAGTTACCAGTGGTGCTCAGGGCGCGAAGGTCTGCGATGCTGCAGTAAGCGGTCTTTGCAAGGTCGGACTGGACGAGCGCTATAGATTAGCAGGAAAGGCCGTTAGGTAAGGGCGCGAACCTGATCCGCCCCCTTCAACATTTTCTGGATGCGCTCAATAACGCGGTTGACTGCAAACGCCTGCATCGTCGCAAAATACACCGGCAAGCCCGCCGATGACGGCACCGCGGTCGCCGTTTCCATCGACGGCCTTCGCCGCGCCATACCCGAGAGCTGCCCCGACAAGGCCGCGCTCCATATCAGTGTCGATTGCGGCGCCTGGTGCGCAGGCCGAGATTATGGCGGTTTCTGCGATGAGCGGATAGATGAGTTTCATGTTGGTCTCCTGAGGGGCCGACAGTGCGCCGGCGGCATTGCTGGTATCGAGGGATTGCGGAGAAGCGTATCTCCGCAATCCCTGCCGATGCTTATGCTCATACTCCTCAGGCGCCCTGTTATCCGATCAGGGCGCGCTACCGACCTTCGTTGCACGACGACGGAATGACCGCTTCGTCTTTCCGACAAGAATGCCGGAGCCAGTGCTCCCTTAGGTTTGATCTGGCAAACCTCTCCTAATCCCATACCTTGGGTCATTTCAATTTTCCTTCAGTGGTTAGAGGCTGAAGACACCGAATACCGACGGCGGCGTTCAACCCTCCCAATCAGTTTGACACAAGCAACTCAAATGTAACGGGCTTTCAGGAGCGCCTTTTGTCTTTAACAATCAATGCGTTAAGCGAAAATCACCCAGTTTGACGAAATTAAATTTACACCATCGAAACATCGCGAATAGAGATTTACACTGTCGAAACATCGCAATTGGTATGATATCGGTCGCTTCTGACCACATGAGGAATCAATGAGAAAAGCTGAAAGAGCGACGAACGAAGACATTCTCAAGTTTGAAGAGAAGATGCATCGCGTCTGCTCTAGGCAGACTTGGCAGTACATCGATCCAGAAACGATCAAACTCAAACCGCTCAAACGCAAGCACCTAAGCAAAAAAAAATACTTCGAGGCGATTCGAGGCGAAGTCTTAGAAGCTGTAGAGTTGATAGACAGCCAATTGAATGTCCCAGGCCGTTACTCGCAATTTGGCCCCAAGAATGTTCTTAAGCAATTTGTTTACCAGTTGGTTCGAAAGTGTAGGTCGAAGGGTAGAGAGGCCAAACTTCAGCGTTTTCTCGAAGATTCAGTTCGCTCCACCGGAAAGCGAACTCAACGAAACCCCAAGCATCTGGGCGCAAAGAATCTGTTTTTTCATTGTTTCAGGGGCTTTGACCCAATGGAGAGGTGGGTTAGATCAGGCGAGGTGTCCAAGCTTTCACGACAGTTGCTATACGCTGATGTAAAAGACGTACCATCCAAGTATCTGATAGGCTTCATTCATCAAACAGGTGGAAAAATCTTGAATGAAGTTCCTATTTACGTAAGCGGTCAGACAGCTGATCGCGATGAGGACGCAGACCAATAATTGGTAGAAGCAAATTTCCAGCTTCCCACAAGCGGGAAGCTGGTTCGAAGTTTCAATACTCAGTGGACAGCAAGAGCGCCATATGCCTAGTTGTCTGCAGTGGGTCCGTCGAATCCGGGGACTCATCATCAAGGTCTTTGTTGTAGTAGTTGATTTCCCATTCAACGGTACGGTTGTTGACCTTGATTGAACCCATGTCATGCTCACCGCCGGGTTCTACACTTTTGTCGCCTGCGTCACCGGCGAGTTGTTTCATGATAACATCAACGGTAGCTCTACCGAGCAGATGTATCCCCATTGAGATCATGACAATGCCGCCTTCCCCTGTCTTTCGGAAATGATCGTTCAAAACTTGGTTCTTCTGTGCAGGAGACATGTCTGCCGTCAGTTTGACATGCGAAGAGATTTTGCTGTCCGTCATGGAAAGCCCCTGTGCTTTTGAGATTTTTGATAATTGTGAGGACGTACAGACGGACACAGCTTCGCTTTTCTTAGCGTAGCAGTTCAAACTATGTGTGCTATTTTGGAAGTTGCACGCGACAGTCAATTGCCGCTCTGTACATAGTTAGTGTACCAAAAACTCTTCACAGTGTCAAAAAACATCATATTAACAACGACTTACGGTCTCACCAAAAGAGAAAATCCACGATTTCAACGAACGGTTTTCTACACGTTTCTACGTCAATCTATGCCGCGTGGTTGCTAGGTGGTTGCTGTAGGCCTGAGAAATTCTCGCCTATTCTTGCTAAACCTTTGAAAAAAGTGGTGAGCCGTGCAGGATTCGAACCTGCGACCCACTGATTAAAAGTCAGTTGCTCTACCAACTGAGCTAACGGCCCACTCTTTTCAGGATCTTTCCGATCCATGGCGCTCTCTAAGGTATTTTCCCAACCGGGTTCAAGACCTTATTTTGCACCTCGTTTCACCGACACTTAGCGTGTTTCCGGCGTCCCGATAGGCGGCCTAACTAGGCAGGTGGCGCGGAGGGGTCAACCCCTTTTTTAAGGAATCTTCGCTGCAGGGTGGATTCCTTTCCGGCACGACGTTATATGCCCGCCATGCAACAGGAACTGACCACCGGTTTGCCCTTCATGAAGATGCACGGGCTGGGCAATGACTTTGTCATTGTGGATGCGCGTGCGCAATCTGTCGCGATTTCGCCCGCTATGGCAAAAGGAATCGGGCATCGGCAGTTCGGCGTTGGATTCGATCAGTTGGCCGTGATCGAACACGGCGAGGCGGATGCGCATCTGGTGTTCTACAACGCCGACGGCTCGACCTCTGCCGCTTGCGGGAACGCAACGCGCTGCATAGCCCGGTTCCTGATGGAGGAAACGGGAAAGCCAGAGCTGACCTTGACCACAGAGCGCGGCACTTTGATCGCGCGCGATACCGGGAACGGCCTGACCTCGGTCAATATGGGGCAGCCGCAGTTGAACTGGCACGAGATTCCCCTGGCCGAAGCGGTCGACACCCTGGAACTGCCAATCGAGGGCGCGCCGACTGCCACCGGAATGGGTAACCCTCATTGCACCTTTTTCGTAGACGACGCCGAGGCTATCCCGCTGACCGAATTTGGTGCGCGGTACGAGTATCACCCGCTTTATCCGGAACGGACCAATGTTCAGGTGGCCCAGATCATTGGCCCTGACCATATCCGCATGCGGGTGTGGGAACGCGGTGTCGGAATCACCTTGGCCTCAGGGTCGTCGTCCTGCGCAACAGCCGTTGCAGCCGCCCGCCATGGATTAACCGGGCGCAAAGTGCAGATCGAATTGGACGGCGGCACGATCTGGATCTACTGGCGCGACGACGGCGTCTGGATGACGGGGCCAACCTGCCGCGTGTTCTCCGGCGTGTTGACGCAGGAATTCCTGAGGGCGCTGGGATGAGCGCCCCCAAGTTCACCACTCTGGGCTGCCGCCTGAACGCCTATGAGACCGAGGCGATGAAAGAACTGTCGGCGCAGGCTGGGCTCACCGACGCGGTGATCGTGAACACCTGTGCTGTCACAGCCGAAGCGGTGCGCAAAGCCCGGCAAGAAATTCGCAAGCTACGGCGGGAAAACCCTGACGCGCGGCTGATCGTGACAGGCTGCGCGGCCCAGACCGAGCCTGACACCTTTGCCCGAATGGATGAGGTTGACGCAGTCATTGGCAATACCGAAAAAATGCAGCCTGATACCTGGAAAGACATGGCGGCGGACTTTATCGGCCAGACCGAGACGGTACAGGTCGACGACATCATGTCCGTGACCGAAACCGCGGGCCACCTGATCGACGGTTTTGGCACGCGCTCGCGCGCCTATGTTCAGGTCCAAAATGGCTGTGATCACCGCTGCACCTTCTGCATCATCCCCTACGGCCGCGGCAACTCGCGCAGCGTCCCTGCGGGCGTGGTGGTGGATCAGATCAAGCGGTTGGTAAACAAAGGTTACAACGAAGTTGTTCTGACAGGCGTCGACCTGACCTCATGGGGGGCCGACCTGCCCGCGCAGCCCAAGCTGGGTGATCTGGTCATGCGCATCCTTAAACTGGTGCCTGATCTGCCGCGCCTGCGGATCAGCTCGATCGACTCGATCGAGGTGGATGAGAACCTGATGCAGGCCATCGCCACGGAACCGCGCCTGATGCCGCACCTGCATCTGTCACTGCAACATGGCGACGACCTGATCCTCAAGCGCATGAAACGCCGCCACCTGCGCGACGACGCCATCCGCTTTACCGAAGAGGCGCGCAAACTGCGCCCTGAAATGACCTTTGGCGCCGATATCATCGCCGGGTTTCCGACCGAAACCGATGCCCATTTCGAGAACTCTCTGAAACTGGTCACCGATTGTAACCTGACCTGGCTGCACGTCTTCCCCTATTCCAAGCGCGAAGGCACTCCGGCAGCTCGTATTCCACAGCAGGTGAACGGTAGCATCATCAAAACCCGCGCCGCCCGCTTGCGCGCTGCTGGCCATACCCAAGTCGCCCAACACCTGTCCGCACAGATCGGGAAATCACATCACATCCTGATGGAGAACCCGCATATGGGCCGAACCGAGCAATTCACCGAAGTAACCTTCGCTACTCCTCAACCCGAAGGGCAGATCGTGACCGCTACAATCAACGGCGCAACAGATACCCAGCTGACGGTCTGATCCGCGCTTCATCTGGCCAAAAGTATCCCGGGGATGAATTGGCCGCAGGCCAAGAAGGGGTTGGCCCCTTTACCCCGGCCCCAACAAAAAACCCCCGCAGCTTGTGGCGCGGGGGTTTATCAATTCAGTCAGGCCGCAAGCTTAGGCGTGCTTCTTGCCTTTCACGCCAGCCCACAGGCGCTTGTTGACCAGGTACAACAGCACCGAGAAAAGCGTCAGGAAGATAACACCGACAAAGCCAGAATACTTACGCTCCATCATCTTCGGCTCGGCCGTCCACATCAGGAAAGCTGCGATATCCTCGGACATGGCTTCAACCGTGGCCGGGTGACCATCGGCGAATTCCACCTGATCTTCCGACAGCGGCGGTGCCATTGAGATCCAGCCACCTGGGAAGGCCGCGTTTTCGTACAGAACGGTGCCTGCTTCTTCCTTTTCCTCGCCAGTATAGCCATCCAGCAGAGAGGCGATGTATTCCGCACCGCCCATACCTTTGAAGAACTGGTTGATTCCCAGGCCGTAAGGGCCATGGAACCCGGCGCGGGCCTTGGCCATCAAGCTCAGGTCCGGTGCGCCAACACCGTCATTGACCGGGAAGTGGTCGGTCGGGATCGCCGGGCGGAAATCATCCAGCTCGGGGTCGAACACTTCGAAGTTGCCCGCGGCATAAGCGATGACTTCTTCTTCTGAATAGCCCAGCGCCTCAAGGTCACGCAGAGGCACATAACGCAGGCCGTGGCAGGCCGCGCAGACCTCGGTATAGATCTGAAGGCCGCGCTGCAGCTGGTTTTGATCCCAGGTGCCAAAGGGGCCTTCGAACGAAAAGTGGAAATCCTCGATATGCTGGTCGCCTCCGCCCGCTGCGAAGGACGCAGCAGGGGTAAGGGCGATAGCAAACGCGGCACCGATTGCAAGTTTCTTGAACATGTTTCCGGTCCCTCTTCTTACTCGGCCGGCGTGGCGTCGGCGTCAGCCTTGCCATAATGCGCGTTGAAGTCTTCTTCGATAGTCTCCGGCTGGGCCAGAGGTTTCTCGATCACACCCAGGATCGGCAGGATCACGAAGAAATATCCGAACCAGTAGGCAGACGCGATCAGCGAGAAAGTCGCATAAGGCTCTTCGGCAGGCATCGCCCCCAGCCACATCAGGGCAAAGAAGTCGATGATCAGCAGGTAGAACCACCATTTGAACATCGGGCGATACTTGCCCGACCGAACGGTCGATGTGTCCAGCCAAGGCGCCAGCGCCATCGCCAGGATCGCACCAAACATCGCCAGAACACCAAAGAACTTGGCATCGACGATGCCACCGGTGACAAAGCTGGCGATCTGAACAACCCAGACTTCGCCGGTAAAGGCGCGCAGGATCGCGTAAAACGGCAAGAAGTACCATTCGGGTACGATATGTGCAGGTGTCGCCAGCGGGTTGGCTTCGATGTAGTTATCCGGGTGACCCAGATAGTTCGGCATAAACCCGACGATTGCCCAGAACACCACCAGGATCACAACCAGCGCGAAAAGGTCCTTGATCACAAAGTAAGGCCAGAACGGCAGTGTGTCTTTTTCTGCCTCGGCTTTAGATCCGCGGCGCACTTCAACACCCGTAGGGTTGTTGTTGCCGGTGGTGTGGAAGGCCCAGATATGCACGACCACCAGAGCCGCAATTACAAACGGCAGCAGGTAGTGCAGCGAGAAAAAGCGGTTCAGCGTGGCATTGTCCACCGCGGGTCCGCCCAGCAGCCAGGTCTGGATCGCATCGCCGACAAAGGGGATCGCGCCAAACAGGCCTGTGATCACGGTTGCACCCCAGAAGGACATCTGCCCCCAGGGCAGAACGTAGCCCATAAAGGCGGTACCCATCATACACAGGTAAATCAGCATCCCGATGATCCACGTGATCTCACGTGGGGCTTTGTACGAGCCGTAGAACAGGCCGCGGAAGATGTGGATATACACCGCAACAAAGAACAGCGACGCGCCGTTCATATGGACATAGCGGATCATATAGCCGCCATTCACGTTGCGCATGATGTGTTCGATGCTGGCAAAGGCCAGATCGACATGCGGGGTGTAGTGCATCACCAGAACGATACCGGTGACAATTTGCAGGACCAGGCAAAACGCCAGGACGATGCCCCAAATCCACCACCAGTTCAGGTTCTTTGGTGTGGGGATCATGAGGGTGTCATAAAGCAGGCCGACAATCGGCAAACGGCTGTTCAGCCACTTCTCGCCATTTGTCTTGGGCTCATAGTGGTCGTGGGGAATTCCGGACATCTGGCTCTCCCTTAGCCGAGTTTGATAGTAGTGGCGTCTACCCATTCCACAGGCGGGATGGGCAGGTTTTCAGGCGCGGGACCCTTACGGATACGGCCAGCAAGATCATAGTGCGAACCGTGGCAGGGGCAAAACCAGCCACCAAAATCGCCTGCGTCACCCAGAGGCACACAGCCGAGGTGGGTGCAGACGCCCATCTGAACGATCCACGCCGCCGGCGCTTCACCTTCTGGCGATGGAATGACACGGTTTGCATCCGTTGCCGGCGCGTCGGGTTTCAGGTTCGCGTTGCGTGCAAGCGGGTCGATCAGTTCGGCCATGCCGTCCGCGTCCTGCTGCTTTGCTTCGTCGATTTCGGCACCGGTGCGGTGGCGAATAAAAACAGGTTTTCCCAACCATTTGACGGTCAGCTGCGTGCCCGGCTCAACTCCGCTGACATCCTGACGGATCGAGGACAGCGCCTGAACGTCTGCCGACGGGTTCATTTGGTTGACTAAGGGCCATACGGCAGCCCCCGTCGCAACGACACCTGCGCCGCCAGCGACGTAGTAGAGGAAATCTCTGCGGGTGCCTTCGTGGTCTTCTGCGTGGGACACGAGGTTTTCTCCGATTCCGGCGCCCGGGGTATGCCGGGCAAACATGCATCAGCACCGCATCAAAGCGGCGTCTCATCGCGGCTATCTAGCCGGGAGAAATCGGTTCGTCCAGCGGTCATAGGCGCGCACTACGCCGCATCCGGGCATTCATGTCACAACGAAGGGGTGTTTTTTCAAGATTTGGGCTGAGTTAAGAGAAAAATTTTGCCGCCGACTTTCCATTCGAATCAATGTGATTCGGATCAGCCACTCAGGGTGAAAGATGCGCCTGGAATACAGATCCAGTTGCGCGTCAGGGCCGGAAATCAGCATAGTTTCGGCCAGATTTTGCCACGCAAATTTCTACTTTCAAATGAATTCGAACCCGCCAAATATTGAGTGAAAAATAGATATTTTACAAACGCTTACCTGCATTCGATTTTGATTGCACTCCGGTCGGGAATACCTGAAGGGCGAGGGTACACCCAATCTCTGCAGGACGTTTCCAATGTCAAAGCTCTTTGCACCCATAATGATACTCTCGCTGGCTCTGTCGTCTCAGGCCGCGGCCGCCGGTGATCCGGCAAAAGGCGAAAAACTCTACAATCGGTGTTCTTCATGCCATGCAATCATCAAAGATGGTGAAGTTCTGGTCAAAGGTGGAATCACCGGACCGAATCTGTACGGCGTTGTCGGCCGCGTCGCCGGAACCGAAACCGATTACCTTAATGGCAGCGCGCGCCTGCCGGTTGGGATGTTCACCGACGACATGATCCGAGCCGGGCAGGAAGGTCTGATCTGGACGCAGGAAAACATCGCCTCTTATTCCAAAAATCCGATCGAATTCATTCAGGTCTATCTGGACGACGACACAGCCCGCCCGAACATGAGCGTCAAGCTCAAGAAGGGCTCGGCAGATATCGCGGCCTATCTGGCAACGTTCGGTGACTAAGCTCCGAAGCTGGTCACGCCCCCCGCATCAGCGTGGCCAGTTGCGCGATCTCACTGCCCTGCCCATTACTTTCGACTTGATCAGCGGCGGCCAGACGAACCTCGTCCGGTTTGTTCTGGTTCAGCTTCCAGGTGACCTGAATGTCTTCGACCCGCATCCGGCAGGGCACAATCATCCGCATCATGCGCTCCAGCGCCTCGGGGGTCATCTTGTCAGCGCTCCAGGGTGGTTTTGGCAGCAAGCGCTCCTCGAAATAGGCCGATTGACGGTCCAGCAGGCCGCGCAGTTCTTCTTGCGGGCAACGCTCTAGCGTTCCGGTCAGGTGAACGGCCACGTAATTCCATGTGGGCACCTGATCGTCGATCCCATACCAGTCGGGCGAGATATACCCGTCCGGCCCTGACACCGCGATCCGCACGGTTTGCGGTTCTTTCAACGCCCGGACAATCGGGTTTGAACGCACAAGATGCAGGTCCGCCTCAGTACCGTCCTCGGACAGCACAAAGGGCACATGGCTCAGCAACGGCGCGTCATCCGTCGACAGCGCCAAGACGCCAAACGCCCGGTCTCGGGCAAAACTGATATGGCGCGCGCGATCGTCGGCGCGAAAAGCGGGATTCGGGTGCATGGCGGTCCTCCTGCCAAATCTCTTGCAGAGCCGGGCAGTTCTTGGCAAGGTCCGGCTTGTTCTCAGGGCGGGGTGAAATTCCCCACCGGCGGTATGCGGGCGATGACCCGTAAGCCCGCGAGCGGTCCCTACTCAGGGATGACAAGCAGATCTGGTGAGAGGCCAGAGCCGACGGTTAAAGTCCGGAAGGAAGAGAACGTGCAGACACGCCGCCTCGCGGTGTGTTTGCTCGTGATCGCCTTGGGTGACGTGTCTGTTACGAAAGGAGATCATGATGACACACACCCGATATGCATTTATCAAAGCCAACTGGCATTCCGATATTGTCGACCGAGCGCTGGATGGGTTCCTGGAACTGATTCCAGCCGAGCAGGTTGATGTCTTCGACGCCCCTGGCGCGTTCGAGATGCCGCTGCTGGCCCGCGATCTGGCCCAGACCGGGCGCTACAGTGCCGTTGTTTGCGCCGCCTTTGTCGTCGATGGCGGCATCTACCGGCATGATTTTGTGGCGCAGGCTGTGGTCGACGGGCTAATGCGCGCCGGGCTGGACACCGGCGTTCCCGTCCTGTCAGTCTCGCTGACCCCACATCAGTATCAGGAGACCGACCACCACAACGCCATCTACCGCGCACATTTTGTAGAAAAAGGCCGCGAGGCGGCGCAGGCCGCGCTGAAAATCACCACAACCCGGGCACAACTGGCCCGGGCCGCGTGATGAGATTGAGTTGGGGCCAAGGTGCCCCAACCGCAAATCCGCTTGAGGCCAAGGCCCTTGGCAGCTAATCACAACGCGCAAAGGAGCACGCCCCATGTCGATGAACAGCTTTGGACACCTTTTCCGCGTCACCACCTGGGGTGAAAGCCACGGACCCGCCTTGGGCGCCACTGTCGACGGCTGTCCGCCGGGCGTCGCGATAGACGAGGGCATGATCCAGCACTGGCTGGACAAGCGCAAACCGGGGCAGAACAAGTTCACCACGCAGCGGCGCGAAGCAGATCAGGTGAAAATCCTGTCCGGTGTGTTTGAAGGCCAGACCACTGGCACACCCGTGCAGCTGATGATCGAGAATACCGATCAGCGCTCAAAGGACTACGGCGATATCATGGACAAGTTCCGTCCGGGTCACGCCGATATCACCTATTGGCAGAAATACGGCATCCGCGATTATCGCGGCGGCGGGCGCAGTTCTGCGCGCGAAACGGCCTCTCGGGTGGCGGCTGGTGGATTGGCACGCGAAGCGATCAAGCAGATCGCACCCAATGTGCAGATCACCGGATACATGACCCAGATCGGTCCCAACAAGATCAACCGGGATAATTTTGACTGGTCCCAGATCGAACAAAACCCGTTCTGGACCCCCGATGCGCAAGCTGCCGAGGATTGGGCCGCTTATCTGGACGGGTTGCGTAAATCCGGCAACTCGGTTGGTGCCATTGTCGAGGTCGTTGCCCGTGGCGTGCCAGCGGGCATCGGCGCGCCGGTTTACGCCAAGTTAGACACTGATTTGGCCTCTGCGATGATGTCGATCAACGCGGTCAAGGGCGTTGAGATCGGGGAAGGTATGGCCGCTGCTGAACTGACCGGCGAGGCCAATGCCGATGAGATTTTCATGGGTCAGAACGGCCCGCAATACAGCTCGAACCATTCGGGCGGCATTCTGGGCGGCATTTCCACTGGGCAGGATGTTGTTGTGCGCTTTGCCGTCAAACCCACATCGTCGATTCTGACCACCCGCAAGACCATCACCAAATCAGGTGAGGAGACCGAGATCATCACCAAGGGTCGCCACGACCCCTGCGTCGGCATCCGCGCCGTTCCAGTGGGTGAGGCGATGATGGCCTGTGTAATCCTGGATCACTTGCTGCTGCACCGTGGCCAGATCGGAGAGAACCGTGGACGGATCGGCTGATCTGCGCAGTCAGCTGCGGGGCATTGTCGCCCACCGGATGGAGACGGACCCCGCTCATGATCTGGCCCATCTGGATCGGGTATGGGTGAATGCACAAGCCATTGCGGACAATACGACGGACATGCACGTCCTTTTGGCCGCCAGCTACCTGCATGATCTTGTGAACCTTCCAAAAGACGACCCCGCGCGGCATCTGGCCTCGCGCAAATCCGCGCAGGAATCCGAGCCTATTCTGGGCGAAATGGGCTATGATACCGACCACGTCCGCGCCATTCAGCACGCGATCGAGGCGCATAGTTTCTCGGCCAACATCACGCCTCAGACGGCTGAGGCGCGTATCCTGCGCGATGCCGACCGGCTGGACGCGTTGGGGGCTATTGGCGTGGCGCGCAATTTCTCTGTGTCTGGCGCGTTGGGCCGGTCGCTGTATGACCCGGCTGATCCGTTTGCCGAACAGCGCCCGCTGGACGACTTGGCCTTTTCGGTCGACCACTGGAAAGTCAAACTGCTGTCCCTGCCAGATGACATGCTGACCGATGCCGGCAAGGTGATCGCGCAGCAGCGGACACATCGAATGATCCGCTTTCTTGAGGAGTTCGCCGAAGAAATCGGCCGCTCTTTGCCAGATGACTGGTCAAACTCGACCCGGCGGCATTGATCTTTGACAGTCAAAGGCGCAGGAAGGCGCCGATGGCTAAACCCTTAACATCGCATCGACCCTTACTGGCTGTGTCACTGAAGCTCAGCGCGCTCGTTCTGTTCACCTTGATGCAAGCGCTGGTCAAAGTGCTGTCCGCCGACTTTCCCACCGGCGAGATGGTGTTTTTCCGTTCACTGTTTGCCGTTCCGATCATCATCGGCTGGCTGTTGTACCGCAGAGAGCTGTCCCAGGGCCTCGTCGTCAAAAAGCCAATGGGCCATTTCTGGCGTGGCGTTCTGGGCACCAGCGCGATGTTTCTGACCTTCACCGGGCTCAGCCTGCTGCCGCTGCCCGAGGTCACTGCGATTGGCTACGCCACCCCTATTTTCACACTGATTCTGGCAGCACTCATGCTGGGTGAGCGTATCCGCATGATCCGTATCGGCGCCGTCGCCATTGGCCTGTTGGGCGTATTGATCATGATCTGGCCACGGCTGGGCGGCAATAATCTGGATACCGCCGCAACAATCGGGGCGCTGTGTGTGCTGGCCGCGACCATAGCGCGGGGGTTTGTCCAGATACACATTCGGCAACTGGTGCAGGTCGACCACCCAGCTGCGGTTGTGTTTTATTTCTCGATCACCGCCACGCTGTTATCCGCCGTGTCCGCGTTTTGGGGCTGGATCATGCCGACATGGGAACAGGCTCTGATATTGGTGGCAATGGGGCTTTTGGGCGGTGTGGCGCAGATTCTGGTGACGTCCTCATACCGCTACGCGCAGGCCTCGATGCTGGCTCCTTACGACTACACGACCATGCTGTTCGCCATTGTCATCGGTTACATCTGGTTTGATGAATTGCCGACGCTGGTCATGTTGGGCGGGGCTGCGCTGGTGATCGCGGGCAATGTGCTGGTCATTCTGCGTGAACGGCAACTGGGTCTGGACCGCGGCAAAGACAAGTCAGTGACCGACCCCAAAGCCTGACCTTTACCTTTGCCATTCTTTGCTTAGGTTGTGCGCAACACCAAGAAAGGTTCCCCGCATGAGCGACGCACATGATCACAAGGAAAAGATGCAGAAGGTGCAGGCCAAGCACCGTAAAAAAGTGTCCGAGGCCGTTGATCCCGAACGGGGGCTGATTTTGATCAACACCGGCAAGGGTAAGGGCAAGTCTTCGGCCGCGTTTGGTGTTGTGATCCGCGCGCTGGGCTGGGGCCAGAAGGTCGGCGTGGTTCAATTCATCAAGGGCAAATGGAAAACCGGCGAGCGGCGGTTCTTTGAAGAGCGCGATCTGGTGACCTGGCACACGATGGGCGAAGGTTTCACCTGGGACACGCAAGACCGCGACCGTGACATTGCCGCTGCAAATGCCGCTTTTGACAAGGCCTGCGCGCTGATGGCCAGCGGTGAATACGATCTGGTGGTTTTGGATGAGATCAACATCGCCCTGCGCTATGAATACTTGTCTGTCGAACAGGTCATCGACGGGCTGGCCGCGCGGTCAGACAAAACCAGCGTGTTCCTGACCGGTCGCGACGCCCCGCAAGCACTGCGCGATTACGCCGATCTGGTGACGGAAATGACTGAGGAAAAGCACCCGTTTAAGGCCGGTATCAAGGCCCAGCGCGGCGTGGATTTCTGAGATTTGGGCATAGCGGGCGCCCCGGCATCGACCTGGGTCGCCCCTGATTTTGATTTACTCAGATAGCACTTGGCTGAGGATCAAGCGTCACCGACCAAAGCTCAGTATCTGCCCGGTCCATCAAACGCACAGACATCTGCTGAGTGACCCCGTCGATATCCACCAGACCAAAGAACTGCAGGCCGGCACTGGGCGGCAGATTCACCCCCTGTCCTTCAGCCGGAGCTTTGACGAATTTCACCTCTGGGCCAAATGTGCCGTCCAACGCGTTGGGGCCAAATGTTCCCGCATGCAATGGGCCCGAGACAAACTCCCAAAACGGCTCAAAATCCTGAAATTGTGCTTTGTTAGGGTCATAATAGTGTGCCGCCGTGTAATGCACATCCGCCGTGAACCAGACAGTATTGCGAACCCCGGCCGTCTTGATAAAACGCAACAGGTCGGCGATCTCAAGCTCACGGCCTTTGGCGGGCCCACCATCACCGTTCGAAACGGCTTCGGCACCTGCCTGGTCTTTCCAGTTGTCCCAGACGATCAAGCCGATCGGCATGTCCGAGGCAATCACCTTCCATGTTGCGTTGGACGAGGCTAATTCGCGCTTTAACCACGCCAGCTGATCGGCGCCCAGAATTCTGGACTGATCGGTAATCTCATCCTCCATCGAAGCCCCGTTTGGCCCGCGATAGCTGCGCAGGTCCAGAAAGAACACGTCCAGCATCGGGCCGTATGAGATCTTGCGATATACGCGTCCGGGTTCGGTCGGTGTGACCCGCAAAGGTGTCATCTCATGAAACGCGCGGGCGGCCCGGGATTGCAGCACATGTACCGATTTTTCGGTGTAACGATCATCCGAGATCAGGTCCTTGGCGTCGGACCAGTTATTGACCACCTCATGATCGTCCCATTGGAAGAAGGTTGGGCAAACTGCGTTCATTGCACGCACATGATCGTCCATCATGTTGTATTTCCACTGGCCCCGGAACTCGTCCAGGGTTTCGGCCACTTTGCGTTTCTCGTCGATCAGCGTGGAGTTTTTCCAGATCAACTGGCCGTCTTTTTCCACCTCATCCTGCATCGGGCCATCGGCGTAAATCGTATCGCCCGAGTGGATGAAGAAATCCGGCTTGTGCTGCGCCATGGTCGCGTAAGTACGCATTCCGTCGGCATCAATGCCCCAACCCTGACCAGCGGTGTCGCCTGACCAGGCAAAGCGCACATTCCGGCGCGACGTTGGCGCGATACGGAATTGGCCTGTAATAGGCTCTGATTGGACGTTGATATCGCTCAGGTCGGCGGCCACGAAGCGATAGAAGATATCCTGATCCGAGGGCAGCCCATCAATCAGTCGTTTCACCGTAAAATCGCTGTTTGGGATGGCGTCCATTGGGGTCAGCTGGCGTGCGTTGGCAAGGCTTTCAGTGGTCGAGACCTCCATCATCACCCGAGAAGGGCGGTCTGTGCGGGTCCAGATCATGCCCGAAGCTGTGTCGACATCGCCGGACTGCACGCCATGGGTAAAGATCGGGCGGGACGCGGCACGGCTAAGGGCGGGCATCGCCAAAGATGCGGCACAGGCGGTGCTGCCGGCCAGAAAGGCGCGGCGGTTGGGGCGAAGGAATTTAGTCATGGGGCTCTCCTGTCTGGTGATCTGAGATGATCACGCGATTGGTGAGCGGCAGTGAGCCGCCTGTTTGTAAAACAAGCGGCTCAGATTCTTGAAAGTATCACGATGATATTGTGACACCTGTGGATAATGTGCTTAGGCTGCCACGCCCTGTTCCGGTGCGCTGAGCGAAATGACAGCAACCACTGCCGCGCCGTTCAGCCAGTAGTATATCGCATCCAACCCCGAGAACCCAAACAGGCTGGGCGCGGCCAGAAACGCAACACCAACCAGCAGATCGACGCTGAGGTGGAACTTGTACGGCAGAACCCGCCAGATCCCCAGATGGTGATCGGTCAGAACAGTCAGCACAAACGCCGCCACGCCGGTGACCACGGACAACCACAGAGCCATCGGGTTGGATTGCCCCAGTCCCAGAACAAACGGCAGCACCATCAGCGCCAGAGCAACAGGGTAGTCCAAATAGGCATGCACAAAGCGGGTAACAAAACGGACAGACATTGGAATTTCCTTTCCTGGATTGGCATAGCCGTAACCTAGGTAAAGAATGTCGAACGCTGAATCCCGGATCGTCCGCAAAGCATTGCAGATCGTCCGGAAAAACGTCGGATCAGTGCATAGACCGATAAGCCGCCGGTGACAGGCCGACCTGCTTCTTGAACACACGCGAAAACGCAGCCTCAGAGGCATAGCCCACTTCGGCGGCGGCGTCAGCGACGTTCCAGCGAGCCTCGGTCAACCCGTGACAGGCGATCTGCATCCGCCAGTCGGTCAGGTATTGCATCGGGGTTGTGCCCATCTTCTCAGCAAACAACTGGGCGAAGGCGGTGCGCGACATCCCGGCCTCACGCGCGAGCGACTCGACGCTCCATTCTTGGGCGGGGCCCTGATGAAAAGCGGTCAGTGCTCGTGAGATTCGCGGATCGGCAAACCCGGCAAGGGCAGTGTCACTCGGGCTTTGATGTTCCAGATGGGCGCGGATGGCCTGTGCGAATAACACCTCGGACAGTTTCATCGCGATCAGATCACCGCCAATCCGCGCGCCGTTGACCTCGGATCCGATCATACGCAGCGTGGCTTCGATCCATGCCCCTGCCTCTTCGCCGTAGTTTTCGATCAGGATGAATGGCGGCAACCGGTCGATCAGCATATGTCCGGTGCCTTGCCGCCCCGGTGGGCCTGTGAAGGAGAAATGGCCACAGATCAGCTGGGTATCGCGGCTTTCATCTTCACCGCCGTATACCAAAACACCGTCCCCCTTGTATCCGGCCTCCTCCAGCACCTGCTCCAACGGCAGAGCGTCCAGCGGATTAACCTCGTTGCACAGTAGGGCATGGGCGGCTCCGTGGGGGATCAGGATCAGATCACCTTGTTTCAAACGCAGGGTTTGCCCTGTGTTAGAGACGTGAACTTTCAATTCACCCCGCTGCACAAAGTGAAACCGTGCCACGTTCTGAAAGGCCGGAACCTGTATGCCGAAGGGCGGCGTGAACGAAGTGCGGAAGTAGAATGTACCCCGCAGGGAAAGGCGGGTGAGGATATCGCTGAGCAGGTCCAACATGCGATTAAGCTACAGGTCTTTATCCGTACGTCCAGCCATCTGAACGACTTGCACAAAACCTTGAACGGCTGGCAAAGAAAAACCCCCGCCAATGGCGGGGGCTTTCACAGGTCTGATCCCGATGGTCAGGCGCGCACCAGCGCTTCATAGTCGGCCGAGATTTCGCGGGCCAGATCTCCGACTTCGAACGTGTAGTTGCCAATCTGGCCAACCGGGGTGACCTCGGCCGCTGTACCTGTCAGCCAGCATTGTTCGAAATCCGCCATCTCTTCGGGCATGATATGACGTTCTATCACGGTGATGCCTTTGTCTTTCAGCATCTTGATCACAGTCTGACGGGTGATGCCGTTCAGAAAGCAATCAGCCAGCGGCGTATGAACTTCACCATTCTTGACGAAAAAAACATTGGCGCCGGTCGCCTCGGCGACAAAGCCGCGGTAATCCATGAACAGCGCGTCCGAGCAGCCTTTGGCTTCGGCCTTGTGCTTTGAGATGGTGCAGATCATGTACAGCCCCGCCGCCTTGGCGTGAACCGGAATGGTTTCAGGGCTGGGGCGTTTCCATTCGGCGATGTCCAACTTGGCACCCTGCATCTTGGCATCGCCGTAATAGGCACCCCAGGGCCAGACCGCGACGGCCATCCGGACCGGGTTCTTGGCCGAGGCCACGCCCATATCCTCGCCCGAACCACGCCAGACCAGCACGCGTACATATGCGTCCTGCAACCCGCTGGCTTTCAGGGCTTCTTCCTTGGCAGCCTCGATCTGGTCGATCGAGAACGGAATCGGGATGTCCAATGCTTCGGCCGAAGCGATCAGGCGCTCGGAATGTTCGCGGCTTTTGAAAATCTTGCCGTTATAGGCCCGCTCACCCTCGAACACAGAAGACGCGTAATGCATCGCATGGGACAGGATGTGTACATTCGCCTCACGCCAGGGCACCAGCGCTCCATCCATCCAGATGACACCGTCACGATCATCATACCCCGCCATGCGAAATCTCCTTGCTCGGGTTGATTTTTCCGATTGTTGCGCCAATTAAGTCCGAACCGGACATAAAGTTGCGCAAAAACTGCAATTCGATACCTGTCCACTCTTGGAATGTCAACAACGCTGACATAAACTCGGCCCGGTGTAACGAATGAGGCATGATATGTCGGATACCCGCCCCGCCCAAGTTTTTGGCGGCGAGAGCCTTTTGTTTCTGACCGACGAACAGCTGCGGCAGGGGATCGAGGCGATGTTTTTCGCCTATCGCGGCTTTACCGCGGACCCTGATCGTATCCTGGCGCAAATGGCTTATGGGCGGGCGCATCACCGCGCCATCCACTTTATCAACCGCGCCCCGGGAACCACAGTCAACAACCTGTTGGCCATTCTTGGCGTGACAAAACAATCCTTGAACCGGGTGTTGCGGACATTGATCGACGATGGGTTGGTCGAAAGCCGGGTCGGCACCGTGGACAAGCGCGAACGACACCTGTTTTTGACCGAAAACGGCAGAGCGTTAGAGGCCAGGCTGTCCGAGGCCCAGCGCGTTCGGATGCGCGCGGCATACAAGGATGCCGGTCCCGAGGCTGTGTCAGGATTTCGTAAAGTGCTTGAAGCGATGATGGATGCTGATATGCGTCATGCTTACACGAAATTGCGGGATACGACCTCATGAGCGACATGGACGCCCATCTGCTGATCGTCGACGATGACGAACGTATTCGCGATTTGCTCAAGAAGTTCCTGATGCGAAGCGGGTTTCTGGTGACCTCCGCGCGCGACGCCGCCCATGCGCGGCGGGTCTTGTCGGGGCTGGATTTCGACATGATCGTTCTGGATGTGATGATGCCGGGCGAGGATGGCGTCAGCCTGACCAAAGCGCTGCGCGAAACTCATGCCACACCGATCCTGCTATTGACCGCGCGTGGCGAGACCGAGCATCGGATTGCCGGCCTTGAGGCGGGTGCAGATGACTATCTGGCCAAACCGTTTGAGCCAAAAGAACTGTTGCTTCGGATCAACGCCATCCTGCGACGAATGCCGGAAACCCCGGCACAGGACACGGCCAGCAAGATCCTGAACCTCGGCCCGATCCGATATGACGTGGAACGTGGCGAGATGTGGCAGGGCGAAGACCCGGTGCGACTGACCGCAACTGAAAGCCAGTTGATGAAGATCTTTTCGGCCCAGCCCGGTGAGCCGATCAGCCGGGCCAAACTGGTTGAGTATCTGGGCAGGGACAAGGGTCAGGCGCAGGAGCGGGCGGTCGATGTTCAGATCACCCGTCTGCGCCGCAAGATCGAACAGGACCCGAAACAACCGCGGTATCTGCAAACAGTGCGCGGGGCCGGATATATGCTGGCACCGGATTGAGCGTGCAACTGCGCTGCGATTTCAGGCCTTCGGCGAGGGTTTTTTGGCCAAATGAATAGGGGATTCCAATGAAGACCGCCCTTTTGACTCATGCGGATTGCCTTGGGCATGTGACACCTGAGGGGCACCCGGAACGGGTGGCGCGGCTGGAACATATTCTGCACACGCTAGAGCCGCTGGACCTTGATCGCAGAACGGCCCCGATGGCCGCCGATGACGATCTGCTGCGCGTTCATCCTGAAAGTCACATCCGAGACATTCGCAGCAGTCGTCCGGTGGACGGATTCAACCAGATAGACGGCGATACGTTCATGTCACCGGGATCGGTTGATGCCGCCTATCGCGCCGCTGGCGCAGTCGTGCGCGCAGTTGATCTGGTGCTGAGCGGCGAAGTGCCGAACGCATTTTGTGCCATCCGCCCGCCTGGACATCATGCGGAAACGGACACTGCCATGGGGTTCTGTCTGTTCGGCAATGCGGCATTGGCGGCAAAACATGCCCTGGACCATCACGGGCTGAACCGTGTGGCGGTGGTGGATTTTGATGTGCATCACGGCAATGGCACGCAGGATTTGCTGTGGGATGAGGCCCGGGCGCTGGTGATCACCAGCCAGCAGATGCCTCTTTGGCCCGGATCGGGCCGCACGGATGAAACCGGCGCGCATGATACGATCCTGAACATCCCGCTTGCGCCCGGTTCAGGTGGCGCTGAAATGCGTGCGGCTTATGAAACACGGGCCTTTCCGCGATTGCGCGCGTTCAAACCTGAGCTGATCATCATATCGGCAGGTTTTGACGCGCATCAGGACGATCCGCTTGCCAACCTGAACTGGTCGACCGGCGATTTCGCGTGGATCACCGGGGAACTGTGCAAGATCGCCGCTGAGGTTTGTGATGGTCGTATCGTCTCGACTCTGGAAGGCGGGTATGATCTGAACGCACTGGCCGAGGCCACCCGGGCCCATGTGGAAGAACTGATGAAGGCAGTCCGATGACCGATACCCCCGTTGATCAGATGACATTCGAACAGGCGATGAAAGAGCTGGAGGCTGTTGTTGGCCAGCTTGAGCGCGGCGACGTTGCGCTGGATCAGTCCATCGCCTTGTATGAACGCGGGGCCGCGCTGAAAAAACGCTGCGAGGATGAGTTGAAGCGGGCCGAGGAAAAAGTGGCCGCGATCACTCTGGACGCGGATGGTCAGCCGACCGGGACGACGCCAGTCGAAGGTCAGTAAATGTTTCGCGAAAGACTGGCGCAGGATGCGGCGCGGATACAGGATCATTTCGATCTGGTTCTGGGCGCGCTGGACGATCTGGATGCGACAAGGGCGATGGCCTACGCCACCGAAGGCGGCAAGCGTCTGCGTGGATTTCTGGTGCTGGAAAGCGCGCGACTGCATAGCATCGGCCCAGAACAGGCGATCTGGCCCGCAACCGGGATTGAGGCGTTGCATGCCTATTCGCTGGTTCATGACGACATGCCCTGCATGGATGACGACGACTTGCGGCGCGGGCGTCCGACAGTACATGTTAAATGGGATGAAGGGACGGCCGTTTTGGCCGGGGATGCCCTTCAGGCTATAGCATTTGAACTCTGCACCCACCCCGAGGTCGGTCCTGTTGCGGTTCGCGCTGAGCTGGCCCTTACACTGGCCCAGGCAAGCGGTGCACGGGGTATGGTTCTGGGCCAGGCCCTGGATATCGCGGCGGAAACAACCGAGATGCCATTGACACTGGACGAGATCACCCGGCTTCAGGCAGGCAAAACCGGTGCTCTGATCGAATGGTCTGCCTGTGCGGGGGCACGAATGGCTCAGGCAGATAGAGCCCCCTTGCGCCAATATGCCCAAGCCCTTGGCCTTGCTTTTCAAATCGCCGATGACATTCTGGATGTAGAAGGAGATGCCGAAAAGGCCGGTAAACGTCTGCAAAAGGATGCCGAGGCGGGAAAGGCTACGTTTGTTTCTCTGCTGGGTTTGGAGGCAGCCAAAACGCGGGCGACCGATCTGGTGGATCAGGCCTGCGCGGCGCTAGATGGGTACGGTGCGAAGGCTGAAACCTTGAAGGACGCCGCCCGCTTCGTTATTGCCCGGGACAGCTAAGCCAGGAACGCCATATGTCTGACCGCCCGAATACGCCCCTGCTGGATCTTGTGAACCGCCCTGCGGATCTCAAGCAGTTCTCGGACGCGCAGTTGCATCAGGTTGCACAGGAATTGCGGTCCGAGACGATTTCCGCTGTGTCCGTCACTGGCGGGCATCTGGGCGCGGGTCTGGGCGTGGTGGAACTGACCACGGCCCTGCATGCAGTGTTTGATACGCCGCGCGACAAGATTGTCTGGGACGTGGGTCACCAGTGCTATCCGCATAAAATCCTGACCGAACGACGCGACCGTATCCGCACTCTGCGCCAGAAGGATGGGCTCAGCGGGTTCACCAAACGCAGCGAAAGCCCCTATGACCCGTTTGGCGCGGCGCATTCCAGTACCTCGATCAGCGCCGCTTTGGGCTTTGCCGTCGCCCGCGATCTGGGCGGGGTCACACCCGAAGGTCTGGGCGACGCGATTGCGGTGATTGGCGATGGTTCGATGTCTGCCGGCATGGCGTTTGAGGCAATGAACAACGCCGGGCATCTGAAAAAACGCCTGATCGTGATCCTGAACGACAACGAGATGAGCATCGCCCCCCCGGTTGGGGCGCTGTCCAGTTATCTGTCGCGCATGTACGCCGAACAGCCGTTCCACGATCTGAAAGCTGCTGCCAAGGGCGCAGTGTCCCTGCTGCCCGAGCCGTTCCGAGAGGGGGCCAAACGCGCCAAGGAAATGCTGAAAGGCATGGCCGTAGGCGGCACTTTGTTCGAAGAGCTGGGCTTTTCCTACCTTGGCCCCATCGACGGGCACGACATGGATCAGCTGTTGCCGGTGCTGCGCACGGTCAAGGCACGGGCAACCGGCCCGATCCTGATCCATGTGTTGACGAAAAAGGGCAAGGGTTATGGTCCTGCCGAGCAAGCCCGCGACAAGGGTCATGCCACGGCCAAATTCGACGTGGTGACTGGCGAGCAGAAAAAAGCACCCTCCAATGCGCCGTCGTATACCTCGGTCTTTGGCAAGACACTGGTGGAAGAGGCCGCGCGGGACGACAAGATCGTCGCTGTCACCGCCGCGATGCCGGACGGCACTGGTCTGAACCTGTTTGCGGAACGCTACCCGTCGCGCTGCTTTGACGTTGCAATTGCCGAGCAGCACGGTGTGACGTTTTCCGCAGCCCTGGCGGCCGGAGGGATGAAGCCGTTTTGCGTGATGTATTCCACCTTTTTGCAGCGTGGCTACGATCAGGTCGTGCATGATGTTGCGATTCAGCGACTGCCAGTGCGTTTTGCCATCGACCGTGCGGGCCTCGTGGGTGCTGACGGGGCGACCCATGCGGGTTCGTTCGACATCGCCTACCTCAGCAACCTGCCCGGCATCGTCGTCATGGCCGCTGCCGATGAGGCCGAGCTGATGCATATGGTGGCCACTGCCGCCGCGCATAACGACGGCCCCATCGCTTTCCGCTATCCGCGGGGCGAAGGCGTCGGCGTGGATCTGCCCGAACGCGGTGAGGTGCTGGAGATCGGCAAAGGCCGCATGATCCAGAAAGGCGCGCGCGTCGCGCTTTTGTCCTTTGGCACCCGTCTGGCTGAAGTTCAAAAGGCGGCTGAGGCGCTCGCGGCCCGCGGCATCACCCCGACCATCGCCGATGCCCGCTTTGCCAAGCCTCTTGACCGCGACCTGATCCTTGATCTGGCCACCAACCACGAAGCCCTGATCACTATAGAAGAAGGCGCCATAGGTGGTTTCGGCAGCCATGTTGCGCAGTTGCTGGCGGATGAGGGCGTGTTTGACGAAGGCCTCAAGTATCGCTCAATGGTTTTGCCCGACACCTTTATCGATCACGCCAACCCATCCGATATGTATGCAGTTGCGGGCATGAATGCCGAACAGATCGAGGCCAAAGTGCTTTCGGTTCTGGGCGTTGCTTCAATCGGCGAAAAACGCGCCTGAGGCGATTCACTTGCGGAGTTTCAGAAAAGCCGTGGTGCCTCAAGAGGGACTCGAACCCCCGACCTTGTCCTTACGAAGGACCTGCTCTACCAGCTGAGCTATTGAGGCAAGCGAAAGATCGTTTAGACGGTCGCGGGGATGTGTGCAAGTCTCGAAACCCCGGGAAATCGCCGGCCGTCCAGCGCGTGATTCCCCGGCATCTGATCCTTTCCCCTGATCGTCTCCGGCGCGGATATCCTGCTGTTTCAGTGAATTACGAGGGTGGTCCTTTTGCCCGGGTTTCGGATTGACTCTCATCATCTATTTCATTATTTCATGAAATATGATAGAAGAGATTACCAACCAACTGGCCATCCTCGGTCACCCGCAGCGCATCTCGGTGTTTCGCATGTTAGTGCGACGGTTTCCTGACAGCGTTCCTGCGGGTGAACTGGCGACCGGGCTGGATATCAAGGCCAGCACCCTGTCGAACTACCTGAATGCGCTACAGCGGTCAGGACTGGTGACACAAGAGAGGGCCGGGACCTCTCTGCTCTATTCCGTTGATATGAAAACCGTGCAGCAGATGCTGGATTTCCTGGTCCTCGATTGTTGCCGTGGTCGCCCTGATCTTTGCATGCCCTTTACCCAAGGAAATGACGCCATGACGGATCGCAAGTTCAATGTTTTGTTTCTGTGCGTGGGCAATTCCGCACGCTCAATCTTTGCGGAATCGCTGCTGCGCGCGTTGGGCGGAGAACGATTCAACGTGTATTCCGCTGGAACGCAACCGACCTCGGACCTGAACCCGTTTGCGGTGCAGGTGCTGCAGGACAAGGGACATGATACCTCGATCCTGCGCTCGAAACATATGTCCGAATTTGCCGCCCCCGATGCGCCAAAAATGGATTTCGTGTTCACCGTCTGCAATCAGGCCGCGAACGAGGATTGCCCAGCATGGGAAGGCCAGCCGATCAGCGGCCATTGGGGCATGGTCGACCCGGTCAAGGCCAACGGCACCGAGGCCGAGAAAAGCCTGGCCTTCCAGAACGCCTATGGCGCGCTCAAGCGTCGGATCGAGGCATTCACCTCATTGCCGGTTGAAAGCTTGGACCGGATCGCGCTGCAATCCGCCGTTGACGACATCGGACGCACGTCAGTTGAGGATTCAAAATGATCACTTACGCTGTAAACGGGCTGGGCCGGATGGGAAAACTGGCCCTGAAACCGCTGTTGGAAAAAGGCGCAAACATCGCCTGGATCAACGATGCGATGGGCGATCCGGAAATGCACGCGCATCTGCTGGAGTTTGACACGGTCCACGGGCGCTGGGATGCCCGGTTTTCCCATGACGCCGACAGTGTGACCATCGACGGCACGCGCCTGCCATTCATTGGCACCCGAGATATTTCTGCTCTGCCACTGGAAGGTGTCGATGTGGTGATCGACTGTACAGGCGTCTTCAAGTCCGAGGCCAAGCTGGCCCCTTATTTTGCGGCGGGCGTCAAAAAGGTTGTCGTCTCTGCCCCGGTCAAGGACGGCCCCACCGCCAACATCGTGATGGGTGTGAACGAGGCGACTTACGATCCTGCCAACCATCGCATTGTGACCGCAGCGTCCTGTACCACCAATTGTCTGGCTCCTGTGGTCAAGGTCATCCACGAAAACCTGGGTATTCGCCACGGATCAATGACTACAATCCACGATGTGACCAATACTCAAACCATCGTTGACCGCCCTGCTAAGGATCTGCGCCGCGCTCGTTCGGCGTTGAATTCGCTGATCCCGACCTCGACCGGTTCGGCCACAGCAATCACGCTGATCTACCCCGAGCTTATAGGGCGGCTGAACGGCCACGCCGTGCGCGTGCCGTTGCTGAACGCCTCGCTGACGGATTGTGTGTTCGAAGTTGAGCGGCAAACCACGGCCGAAGAGGTCAACAGCCTCTTCAAAACTGCTGCCGAGGGCGCCCTGCGTGGTATCCTGGGCTATGAGGTCCGTCCGCTGGTGTCGGCCGATTACACCAACGACACCCGCTCTTCGATCATCGATGCGCCTTCGACCATGGTGGTGAATGGGACACAGGTGAAAATCTACGCCTGGTATGACAATGAAATGGGCTATGCGCATCGCCTGGTCGATGTCGCCCTGATGGTCGGAGCGGCGCTGTGACCCACAAACCCGAAGGTCTGTCAGCCTATGCCGCCGTCACGGCGGCCTATTGGGCCTTTATGCTGACCGACGGGGCGCTGCGGATGCTGGTGCTGCTGCATTTCCACACCATGGGGTTTTCACCGGTTCAACTGGCCTATCTGTTTGTTCTGTACGAAATCGCGGGCATGGGCACAAACTTGGCCGCCGGATGGATCGCGGCGCGGTTTGGTCTGACTTCGACACTGTATGCGGGGCTGGGATTGCAGGTCCTGGCACTACTGACCTTGACTCAACTGGATCCCAACTGGGCGATTGGCGCGTCTGTGGTCTTTGTGATGATTGTGCAAGGGGCCAGCGGGGTGGCCAAGGATCTGGCCAAGATGTCCTCGAAATCCGCAGTGAAGCTGCTGGCACCGACAAAAGAT
Source organism: Ruegeria meonggei (assembly GCF_900172215.1). Classification (GTDB taxonomy): domain Bacteria; phylum Pseudomonadota; class Alphaproteobacteria; order Rhodobacterales; family Rhodobacteraceae; genus Ruegeria; species Ruegeria meonggei. The sequence continues at coordinate 223,461 of NZ_FWFP01000005.1, read as the reverse complement.
GGTGACCTGTTTCGTTGGGTGGCGATTCTGACCGGATCAAAAAATGCGGTGAAGGGGCTGGGCTTTTTGCTGGGTGCCGGAATGCTGGCCACCTTTGGCTTTGTCTGGGCCGTGCTCGCCATGGCCATCGTTCTGGGCATCATCCTTGTGGCGGTTGTCTTCTTCATGCCTCCGGGGCTGCCCAAAGGGCGCAAAGGCGCAAAGTTCACCGAGGTGTTCTCGAAGTCCGCCAATATCAACTGGCTTTGTGTTGCGCGCCTGTTTCTGTTCGGGGCCCGCGATGTGTGGTTTGTGGTCGGCATCCCGATCTATTTCTACGCGGTGCTGTCGGACGGATCCGAGGCCGGAAACCGCTCTGCCTTTTTCATGATCGGCACGTTCATGGCAGTCTGGATCGTCCTGTATGGCGCGGTGCAGGCCAGCGCGCCGAAAATTCTGCGCGCTGCTGATCGGTCCGAGGCTGAGCTGATCCGCGCCGCCCGCGACTGGGCCGCCGCGCTGTTTTGCGTACCGGCCGCGCTGACAGTGGCCGTGGTTCTGTCTTCAGGCCCCGAGACATGGTTGACCCTAACGCTGGTAGTTGGCCTGCTGGTTTTTGGTGCTATTTTTGCGGTGAATTCCTCGTTGCATTCCTATCTGATCCTGTCCTTAACCCAAGCCGAGCGGGTAACGATGGATGTCGGGTTCTATTACATGGCCAACGCCACCGGCCGTCTTTTGGGCACGGTCCTGTCTGGCTTGACCTATCAAATCGGAGGGCTGCCCATGGTTCTGGGCACCGCCACGTTCATGGTGGCCCTATCCGCGCTGGCCTCTGCCAGAGTGCATGATCAGACATCCGAGGCCCTGTCATGAGTATTTTCGAGCGTTACCTGACCGTGTGGGTCGCCTTTGCCATGGTCGCAGGCGTGCTGATCGGGTTGATCGCACCCGCACTGGTTGGGATGATTGCTGCGGCCGAGTTTGCCAGCGTCAATCTTGTAGTGGCAGTGCTGATCTGGGCAATGGTCTACCCGATGATGGTCGGCGTTGATTTTGGTGCGGTCGCAGGTGTGGCCCGCCAGCCACGCGGGCTGATTGTCACACTGGTGGTCAACTGGCTGATCAAGCCCTTTACCATGGCGCTGCTGGCCGTGCTGTTTTTTGACTATGTGTTCGCACCGTGGATACAACCCGAGGACGCCGCCCAATACACCGCCGGCCTGATCCTGCTGGGCGCCGCGCCGTGCACAGCGATGGTGTTTGTCTGGTCGCAACTGACCAGAGGAGACGCGACCTATACGCTGGTTCAGGTCTCGGTCAACGACCTGATCATGGTTGTAGCCTTTGGGCCCATCGTGGCCTTTCTGCTGGGCGTCACTGATATCTCGGTGCCCTGGCAAACGCTGGTTCTGGCGACGGTTCTGTATGTCGTACTGCCCCTGATCGCCGGCCTGATCACCCGCCGCGCGCTGGGATCGCAACAAGCGATCGACACTTTCTCAGCCCGGGTCAAACCCTGGTCGGTGATGGGCCTGATTGCCACTGTCGTGATCCTGTTTGGCCTGCAAGGTCAGACGATCTTGTCCAAACCAATTGTGATCGTGCTGATCGCGGTACCCATTCTGATCCAGAGCTACGGCATATTCGCCCTTGCCTACGGCGCAGCCTATGCGCTGAAGGTTCCTCACCGCATTGCCGCCCCCTGCGCCATGATCGGCACATCCAACTTCTTTGAATTGGCCGTGGCAGTGGCTATCAGCCTGTTTGGCCTGAATTCCGGCGCGGCACTGGCAACCGTTGTCGGCGTGCTGGTCGAAGTGCCCGTCATGCTGTCTCTGGTGGCGTTCGCCAACCGCACCCGCGCCCGGTTCCCAGATCCTGCTGCTTCATAAAACTGGCGACCCCGGCAGGATTCGAACCTGCAACCTGCCCCTTAGGAGGGGGCTGCTCTATCCAGTTGAGCCACGGGGCCGCGCAAGGCTCTCTGTACCTGTGTTTTTTCGGGATGTCATGAGTTTTGCACAACAGTTGTAAAACGCGTCCTGTTCACGCTACCATCGGGCAAAACAACAGTGCAGGTGCCCTCCGTGACAATAGATACCAAACGCCCGCTTACCCTTCGTGATGTCTCGGAAGCGTCCGGAGTATCCGAGATGACGGTCAGCCGGGTTCTGCGCAACCGAGGCGATGTGTCTGATGCCACCCGCACCCGTGTTTTGGCTGCCGCAAAAGAGCTGGGATACGTGCCCAACAAGATTGCGGGCGCACTGGCGTCGAGCAGGGTCAACCTTGTGGCGGTGATCATCCCGTCACTGTCGAACATGGTCTTCCCCGAGGTTCTGACTGGTGTCAATCAGGTATTGGAAGACACCGAATTGCAGCCCGTGGTCGGCGTCACGGACTACCTGCCCGAGAAAGAAGAGAAGGTGCTGTACGAGATGCTCTCGTGGCGGCCCTCGGGCGTGATCATTGCCGGATTGGAGCACACAGAGGCCGCGCGTGCCATGCTGGATTCCGCGGGTATTCCGGTGGTTGAGATCATGGATACCGATGGCAAGCCGGTTGATGCGATGGTTGGCATTTCCCATCGCCGCGCCGGGCGCGAAATGGCGCAGGCGATCCTGAAGGCGGGCTATGAACACATCGGGTTCATGGGCACCAAAATGCCGCTGGACCATCGCGCACGAAAACGGTTCGAAGGGTTTACCGAAGTTCTGGGCAAACATGGGGTCGAAATCGAAGACCGCGAGTTTTATTCCGGCGGATCCGCTCTGGCCAAAGGGCGAGAGATGACGCAAGCCATGCTGGAACGCTCGCCTGAACTGGATTTCCTGTATTACTCCAACGACATGATCGGTGCAGGTGGGTTGTTGTACCTGCTGGATCAGGGGATCGACATACCGGGCCAGATCGGTCTGGCCGGGTTCAACAATGTTGAGTTGCTGCAAGGCCTGCCGCGCAAACTGGCCACAATGGATGCTTGCCGGTTAGAAATCGGGCGCAAGGCGGCCGAGATCATCGCCGCACAGCTGGCCGACCCAAATGCCGAGGTCGATGCGCGGATAACTCTGACCCCCAAGATCAGCTATGGCGATACGTTGAAACGGCGCTAAACCCGTGGCGCTGCAGCGGTTGGACAACAAGACGGCCCGTGCCCTGTTCATGGATCACCATGCGCTTGCCGAACCCCCTTCGGGCGGCGCAAAAGGCGCGGATCTGCTGGAATTGATTCATCGCCTGGGCTTTGTGCAGCTGGACAGCATCAACACCGTTGCCCGCGCCCATGACATGATCCTGTATTCGCGCAGACCGTCTTATCGCGCAGGCAACCTCAAGCGTCTGTACGAGCGGGACAGGGTGCTGTTCGAACACTGGACCCATGACGCGGCCGTTATTCCAATGGCGTTCTACCCACACTGGCACCTGCGGTTTCAACGGGATGCCGATCTGCTGAAATCGCGTTGGAAGAACTGGCGCCGGGATGGGTTCGAACAGCAATTCGCCACCGTCCTGCAGCATATCCGTGACCACGGTCCGGTGTCGTCTTCGGACGTAGGCAAAGACGAAAAGAAAGGCTCTGGCGGGTGGTGGGACTGGCACCCATCGAAAACCGCGCTGGAGTTTCTGTGGCGCTCGGGCGCGCTGACGGTGATTGGCCGCAGCGGATTCCAAAAGCGATACGATCTGACCGAACGGGTGATCGACACACATCTCTGTCCCGGCAACATGGTCTGCGACGCGGACCAGACCGTTGATTGGCTGTGCAACGCGGCGCTGGACCGGTTGGGATTCGCAACCTCGGGTGAACTGGCTGCGTTTTGGGATACGGTCAGTGTGACCGAAGCGAAGAACTGGTGCGAACAGGGCCTAAATAAGGGGCTTTTAGAAGAAATCGAGATCATTTGTACCGATGGCCGCGTGCGCAAACTGCTTGCCCGGCCGGGTCTGGCTGCGTCAGATGTGCCCACTCCAACCAGCCGTGTCCGCGTGCTAAGCCCCTTTGATCCGATGCTGCGCGACCGTAGCCGGGCCGAGCGGCTGTTCGGGTTCCACTACCGGATCGAGGTCTTTGTGCCCGCAGCCAAGCGCACCTATGGCTATTACGTATTTCCGCTGCTGGAAGGTGACCGTCTAATCGGGCGGATCGATATGAAAGCACAGCGCGATCGCGGCGTTCTTCACGTCAGCGCCTTATGGCCGGAAAGATCCGTACGCTGGTCCGAAGCCCGGACCCGGCGGCTGCAATCAGAGTTGGACCGGGTCCGCCGATTTACCGGTCTGGATGACGTCGAGTATGCCTCTGGCTGGCTGAAAGACCCTAAATAGGGTCTATTCTGCGTCCCCCAGTGTCAGCTTGATGGGCTGCAGGCCGTCTATCCCGCCCTCGATCACGTCGCCAGCCTGAACCGGACCGACCCCAGCCGGAGTGCCGGTCAGGATCAGGTCACCGGGGCGCAGGTGATAATACCCGGACAGATGGCTGATGATCTCATCGATCTTCCAGATTAACTCGTCCAGCTTTGCGTCCTGACGCAGCGCCCCGTTGACGCTGAGGTGAATGCGTTTGTCATCCGTCGCGGCCCAGTCCGAAGCCTGCACCAGCGGCGCAAACACTGCGCCATTTTCCAAGTCCTTGCCCAGATCCCAGGGGCGCTGCTTGTTGCGCTCGCGGATCTGTAAGTCTCGGCGCGTCATGTCCAGCGCACATCCATAGGCATAGACAGCCCCCCACGCCTGGTCGCTGGTCGCCCGGAACACGGGTTTGCCGATGGCCACAGCCAATTCCATCTCGTGGTGGAAATTCTCGGTGCCCGGAGGATAAGGCACCGTTGCCCCGGTCAAAACCGCATTGGCAGCGGATTTGGTGAAGTAAAACGGAGCCTCACGGTCGACGTCATGGCCCATCTCGGCTGCATGGGCCGCATAGTTGCGACCAACACAGAAAATCCTGCCCACCGGATAGGTCGCGGTTTGTCCATGAACCGGAATGGAAACCGGTGCAGGAAGAGAAAACAGACTGTCTGGCATCAAGGCCCCTTTTTTCGTCAGGCAAGGGTGCATCTTAGGGAAGGAGGGGTTCAGGACAAGCCATGACAGGGCAGCGCCGTCGCCGCACTCTGTCTTCGATCACAATTGGACGTACATACCTTGAAAATCCCAAAAGGGCTCTATCGTCTATAACTGGCAGAGCGAGACGTGCTCTGACCCGCCAGGACATGCCCTGGTCTTGCTGTCGCGCAAGCGTTTAGCGGGGGCTCAAGCCTTTGCGTTTACCAAAAAGGAACCTATGAAAACCGGTACTTAACCCGGAAACAAGGTGCATATTTCGGAGAACTTCGGCCAAAGATGCTGCCCCCAGAAATCTTTGTGCAGATCAGCCGTCAATTTTCAGGCGGCACGTTCTCTGAATAGCGGGTCGGACCGTTGGAACACACCCGGCGCAACCGGCCTGCGGCCAGACACCCAGTCCAGTACAAGTCTGGCCGCCCCGTCGGAGAGGTCCCTAATCTCTCTGGCGGGGTTTGTGTTTGCTGTCACGTCTAAAGGTCATGCAGATCATTTAACAGGTCCAGAAGCACCTCGTGCCGGTCCGGACCCAGTTTGGTGCGCAGCTCATCGGCCAGGCGGATCGATACCTGGATATTGTCGCGGATAATCTGCTCCCCTTTGGCAGTGGCCTCGACGATCTGGCGACGCTTGTCGCCGGGATGCACCCGCCGCAGGATCAATCCCTTGGCTTCCAGCTTTTGCAGAATTCGGGTGAGACTGGGCAGCAATAGGCAGGCCCGTTCAGCAATATGTGTTGGTTCTTGCGGGCCGTCCTCTTTCAGAACGCGCAACACGCGCCATTGCTGTTCCGTCACCCCTGCATCCGCGAGCATATTGCGAATTGGTCCCATGACCCTTTCCCGTGCCCGCAGCAGCGCAATGGGCAGCGAACGTGACGTCATCGGTAAGTCATTGGTCATAATAAATTCTGTACGAAATCGGGCGGCACTGCAACTTAACAATAACTATCGCATCGGTTGCGCAGTTTTGACCTTTTTAGAGCCTGATTTTCCCAAAACACTCAAAACATCCAATCCTCGGCCCACCGCAAAGACCGTTGACCTTCGGGGCCGTGTACCCATCACTGGCAGAACATAGAAAACCTCGCCCGCCGAATGATATCCAGAAGGAGGCCGGACCATGCCTGCACCCAGAAATGACTTCAAACAGGCCCTCAATGATGGCCGACGACTGATTGGATGTTGGAGCAGTTTTGCCGAGGCCATCACAGCCGAGATCATGGGCACGGCCGGTTTCGACTGGCTGGTGATCGATGGGGAACATGCGCCAAACGACATCCGTTCGGTTCGGGATCAACTGATGGCGCTGGCGCACAGCCCGTCACACCCGGTTGTCCGGGTGCCAGTAGGCGACACGGCCCTGATCAAGATGGTACTGGATGCCGGAGCCCAGACGATACTAGTGCCAATGGTGGACAGCGCAGAACAGGCGCGGGACCTGGTGCGCGCCTGCCGCTATCCACCCGAAGGCGTGCGCGGAGTGGGCGCGATGGCCTCGCGCGCGACGCAATACGGAACAACCGCCGAATACATCCAGACGGCGGACGAGCAGATTTGCCTGCTGGTTCAGGTCGAAAGCCGCGCAGGTCTGGCGGCGCTGGACGACATTCTGCAGGTAGGTGGCGTGGACGGCGTGTTTATCGGCCCCGCGGATCTGTCGACCGATATGGGTTATCAGGGCAACAGCACCGCCCCCGAGGTGCGCACCGCCATTGCTGATGCGATGATCCGGATCAAAGCGGCGGGCAAGGCACCCGGCATCCTGGGCACCACGGATGAGGCGCGTCAGGCCTACCTGGACATGGGGGCGCAGTTTCTGGCAGTGGGGATAGACGTGATGCTGCTGGCGCAGGCGTCCCGAGCATTGGCAGAAAAATGGAAAGCGAAATAGCGCCTTAGTCCTGCATGGCAGCGGCGGCCCGCGCATACCCGCCCGACGCCCCATCGACAAAATGCACGTGATCGTCGCGCGTGGCCGAGGGGACAAAACAGGTCATCATCGCCTCATCCTGCGCGTGAACGCCATAACGAATCTTGCCCTGCCCGCGCGCCTGTTCCAGCAGAATCCGTATTTGAGCCAAGGTGGACGGATCGCAATCCAGCGTCATTTTCAACCCGTCATCGAATTTGCGAAAATCGGCATTGCGGCTGACCATCCGCTTGTAATGCTCGGGCTCAAAATTTCCCAGCCGTTTTCCGGTTTTGAACAGTAGCCCGATCAGCAGGTTTTGACCCATCAACAGCAGCTTTTGCAGGGTCAGGTTTCGCCCCGCCCGCGACACATGGGCGTCGATTGACACACCGGGGGGAGGCCAGGTAATTGGCGGGCCGTTCTCGGGTACCGGATGACCGCCACGGTCCAGCCCTTCGGATGCGGACAGAACGGATTGCGCCAGATCGGCAAAGTCGCTCTCGGTTGCATTTTCGGTTGGCTGCACCACCAGTGACACGATCTGACCATGCCGCGCCTTGCTATTGGACCAGCGGCAGGACAGGCCGGTCAAGTCCGGCTGGGCCCCAGGGTCCGCGGGCGGTACCAAAAGCTCTCCCGCTTTCATCTGCGCCTCGGCCCATGCCAGCCCCCCGCCCGAGAACATGGCATAATCCACCCCGTCCGAGGGCGCATAGCGCGCAACGCGCAGGTCTTTGCCCGCCAAACGAAGGTCAGAAACTGGCACCAATGCTCCGCGCAGCGCGATCGAAAACTCTTCGGCCGCCCAGCGTTGTGTTTCGGACAAAACAGTGCGGGCCGTATCGACGGCGCCTGCGGGCACAGCAAACCCCGCCCCATCGCCGCCAAAGACATAAGGAAACTCTTTGCCGCGCAATCCGTTGATCATCGCCGAGATCACCGCCGCGCCAACCATGTTAACGGTCTTATATCGCCCCTTGGCGATCTCACCGGTGGAATCGACGATATCGGCAACGCCCAGTGCCCAGTCATCCGGCACTGCTGTAAAGCGCGCCGGATCAGCCAACAAGGTGAAGTCCCGTTGCCGGGGAAGACTGTCATAAAACGCGGCTTGGGCGTCTTTCATGGGCACCTCGGGATGATGGGTCAGGGTTAAGCTAGTCTGGTTGTGTTCGCTGTCCTGTAAAAACATCATAGCACATGCGCTTGTAGGACGCATCGGGACGTGCCAAGCATTTCCGCGCAACGTGGGGAAGGGCAGATTTCATGAAGGCAGGTCTGGTGGTGTTGTGTCTGGGCTATGTGCTCAGCCAGTTCTTTCGCGCCTTTCTGGCCGTGCTCAGCGTTGATCTGGGCCGCGATATCGGGGCCACGCCCGAGGATCTGGCCTTTGCATCAGGGCTTTGGTTTCTGGTCTTTGCGGCGATGCAACTGCCTGTAGGCTGGGCGCTGGACCGGATCGGGCCGCGCCTGACAGCCGCGGTATTGCTGATGGTTGGCGGGGCTGGCGGGGCAACGATCTTTGCCATCGCATCCACGCCTTTGCACATCGGCATCGCCATGGGGCTGATCGGTGTCGGGTGCTCTCCGGTTTTGATGGCGTCTTATTATATCTTTGCCCGTGAATTTCCACCTGCGCGGTTTGCCACGCTGGCTGCCGTTATGCTGGGCGTCGGGTCTGTGGGCAATCTGGTCGCCTCTTACCCCACGGCGCTGGCGGTCGAGCTGATGGGTTGGCGCGCCACGATGGTCACGCTGGCGGTGTTTTCAGCTGCCATCGCGATTGGCATCTGGATGACAGTGCATGACCCCAAGCGGGTCGAAACAGATCAAAAAGGATCGGTGCTGGACCTGCTAAAGGAACCGGCACTGTGGGCAATCCTGCCGTTGATGCTGGTGGCCTATGCGCCGTCGGCGGCAACGCGTGGCCTGTGGGCCGGACCATACCTGAGCGATATTTTCGCCCTCAGCACCACACAGATTGGAACGGCGACACTGATCATGGGGGCGGCAATGATTGCCGGAACCTTTGCCTATGGCCCGCTGGACCGGCTGCTGGGCACCCGAAAATGGGTGATCTTTGGCGGCAATGCGCTGGGCGTGGCCGCGCTGGCCCTGCTATGCCTGTGGATCAACACCACGGTCTGGGTGTCTGTCGTTTTGATCGCGGTGATCGGGTTCATGGGGGCCAGCTTTCCGGTCATCATGGCTCATGGTCGCGCTTTTGTGCCGCCTCATCTGGTGGGGCGGGGTATGACCTTGCTGAACCTTTTTGGCATCGGTGGCGTCGGTCTGGCGCAATTTGTCACCGGTCGCATCCACGCGGCCACAGTGGACATCAGCCCAACCGCACCCTACACAGCGATATTCGGCTTTTTTGCAGTCACGCTTGCCATGGGCTGTGTGATCTATCTATTCAGCCGCGACAGCGTCGACTGACGCTGGAACCGACAGGAGCATCCATGTCCGACCCGCGTGTCATCGCCCCCAATCTCAAACGCAGGCTTTCGGGCGTGACGGCGACGATTGCCCGGCTGGTGCCCTTGCAAGTGCAATGGATCGACATCGCGGCCACCGGACCGGGATTGCCCGCGGATATCCCGCATATAGCCTTGGGGCGCTTGCCGTTTTTGCCCCGCAAAACAGCGCGGGTTTGGCACGCCCGGCGCAATACCGAGATGCTGCTGGGCCTGATCTTGCGCAATATCTTCCGGCTGCGGTTGAAACTGCTGTTTACCAGCGCCTCACAACGGGCGCACACCGGCTATACGAAATGGTTGATCGAAAAGATGGACGCGGTGGTTGCGACGTCGCGCAAGACCGCCGGGTACATGGAGCGTGACGCGCAAGTGGTCATGCATGGCATCAACCTGCAGGACTTCGTGCCGCCGCAGGACAAGACGTCAGTTCGTACGCAATTGGGTCTGCCCGAGGGGCTGTTGCTGGGCTGCTATGGCCGCATCCGCCATCAAAAAGGCACGGATGCCTTTGTCGATGCAATGATCGACCTGTGTGGCAGGTTCGATGATGTCCACGGCATCGTCATGGGCCGCGCGACCGAAAAACACACGACTTTTCTGGCTGGGCTGAAGGACAAAGTCACCAAGGCCGGCCTGTCGGATCGCATCCTGTTCATGCCCGAGGTTACCGTCGACCGGATCGCCGAATGGTATCAGGTTCTGGACCTGTTCATCGCCCCGCAACGCTGGGAGGGCTTTGGCCTTACCCCGCTTGAGGCGATGGCCTGTGGCGTACCGGTTGTCGCCACCGATGTTGGTGCGTTTTCCGAGATCGTGACAGATCCGTCCCTGGGGCATGTGGTGGAACCCGGTGACATTCCCGCGCTGGCCGATGCCGCCGCTGACATGTTGTCTGACCCCGATTCCCTTGCCCGATCCGGCAACGCCGTCCGCGCCCATGTGGAACAGAATTTCGACATCAACCGCGAGGCAAAGACCCTTGTGGCGCTTTATGAACGGTTATTGAGCGGCACCTGAGGCGAAGCGCCGCGTCAAATCGGTGTCATCACGGAAATTATGCCCCGAAAACCCTTTTTTCTTTCGCGCGGCGCGGCTATGAACGCGCGTCCTTAACTTTGGAGACATGAAATGGGCTATCGCGTCGTAGTCGTCGGCGCCACAGGTAATGTGGGCCGCGAAATGCTGAACATCCTGGCGGAACGCCAGTTCCCCGTCGATGAACTTGCTGTTCTGGCAAGCCGTCGTTCGCTGGGCACCGAAGTAAGCTTTGGCGACACGACACTCACTACCAAGGATCTGGACACGTTCGATTTCACCGGCTGGGACATGGCGCTGTTTGCCGTGGGGTCCGAGGCGACCAAGGTCTACGCCCCCAAAGCGGCCAAAGCTGGCTGCGTGGTGATCGATAACTCGTCGCTCTATCGCTATGACCCGGACATTCCGCTGATCGTGCCGGAATGTAACCCGCAGGCGATCCACGACTACAAAAACAAGAACATCATCGCCAACCCCAACTGCTCGACCGCGCAGATGGTTGTCGCGCTGAAGCCGTTGCATGACCGCGCGCGCATCAAGCGCGTCGTCGTGTCGACCTATCAGTCGGTGTCTGGCGCCGGGAAAGAAGGCATGGACGAGCTGTGGGATCAGACCAAAGCGATCTATAATCCCACTACGGACGTGCCGCCGAACAAGTTCCAGAAACAGATCGCCTTCAACGTCATTCCCCAGATCGACGTCTTCATGGAAGACGGCTCGACCAAGGAAGAGTGGAAGATGGTTGTGGAAACCAAAAAGATCGTCGATCCGTCGATCAAGGTTACCGCCACATGTGTTCGTGTGCCCGTGTTCGTAGGCCACTCTGAGGCCGTGAACATCGAGTTCGAGGAGTTCCTCGACGAAGACGAAGCCCGCGACATCCTGCGCGAGGCGCCCGGCATCATGGTGATCGATAAACGCGAAGACGGCGGCTATGTCTCTCCTATTGAATGCGCCGGCGATTTCGCCACGTTCATCAGCCGTATCCGCCAGGACTCGACGATTGAAAACGGCCTGAACCTGTGGTGCGTGTCTGACAACCTGCGCAAGGGCGCCGCCCTAAACGCCGTCCAGATCGCCGAACTGCTGGGCCGTGAAGTCCTGAAAAAGGGCTAAATCCCACCCAACAGAACTGCCACAAGGGCCGCCTGTTTCGGGCGGCCCATTTTCTTTGTGCTTGTTGCGACTACGTGCGCCTGCACCTTTCGCGGGAAGACAAAAGATCGTAACTGTTTCGATGGCCTGTTCGGCGCCTAAGACAAGACTGAGCCACGTCAGCCAGAGTGGAATACTCTGTGCTCACCAAATCCCAGCACAGCAATAGGGCTGGCCATGGCCGCCATGGACGCAATCACAACCCGTCCCCAGACGGCAGAGATCCCAAACATCACCTGTGCCGTCCTGTCGGACAAATTGCTTGTGTCATACGCCAAACCAGGCCAAATCCTTGCTTACATCTGGGCCGTCAGCGCAAATCCAAAAACACATAGCGATGAGGCAGCGGAGGCAATGCCGCAACTTGGCTGACGGATACGAAGGTCCGCGCCCACACATAGGTTCGGGATCGCCAACCATTTTCCAGGAACCAGGAAACAATTTCAGCCCCTGTAAACTCGATGCTCAGAGCAGCACCTCCAAGGGAGACAAAGCTGGAGATGTAAAACGCACACGTCAATAGAATGTTGGTGAATAAGAAATTTCCGGCAGAGATGCGCATCGGCAGTTCTCGCACCTAAAAATTGTATGCCGTCAGGGAATTGGTCCGTAAACGCTTTCGGTAGGTCGCACCGGACGCTGTCAGCTAGGGAATGAAAGCTCCGACAGTTCGGAGCTTTCCCGGTGATCAACCGTCCCGGTTATGATGCTCAATCAGTCTGTGAATGTGTATTCACCCAGATCGCATAGGTTCAGGCCAAAGTCTTCGGCCTCTGAACCATCGGCAAAGATACCACGAATATCATAGATGCAGGTGGTCAACCCGTCTACAATGTCAACTCCGGTTTCGTAGCCAGGCGCAAGATAGCCGTCTGCCAAAAGATCTTCCTCCCAATCGTCAGATGAAGCCGGAGAGATATTGAACTCGACAAGATCCGAGCTGCTGTCATTGTGCAGCAGGAATTCAAGATCTTCGGCATATGCAGAGGAACACACTGTCAAAGTCATGGCAGCCAGTGCGGCAAACAGGGTTTTCTTCATCAATAAGGATCCTTTTGTTTGGGTAAAAGTTGATGTGAGCCACCGACTTGAGGGGTCAGTACGTGGCGACACGGTGGCCCACAAGAGGCAGTATCCTATTGGCGCTTTCTCTGTTTTGTTGTTGATGGCAGGTTACAGGCGGAACTCAAACCCGATCTGGTCTGCATAGCCTTAGTCGTCCGAACTGCCGTTAAAATCACTTCAGGCAGATACTGAGCCGACCAGCGTGGATTGCGTAGCGCTCTCCAAGTGACCACCAAGTGTCAGCTCGAGATCGTTTTGTTGCGCTCTGTGATGACTGCGTCTTCGCTGAACGAAACTCCGGTTTCGTTGTCAAGGGCACGGGTGTCGTCAAACTGACCAAACAGAGCCCCCGTTTCACCAGTACCCTCTACTACGCGCACGCCAAGACGCGCTCACAGGGCATCCCATCAGAAACCGTTCCAGTAGCCGAAACCACCGAAAACCGTGGAGCGGCCCACATCAACGCCTCATTCGGCCAGCAGAGCGAAAACATCATTGTAGGAAAACGGATAACGGCTATCGGTAGTACCGGCGCACGACCAACAGTATGCTCTTGGGTGGAAAACGGTGGAACTTGAATGGATCACATCTGGGCATGTAAGACGCCAAGAGTTCTCTTGCTCGATCTTACTGACGGTCAATGCAACAGTCTGTTTTTTCCCGGTCCTGAGCACCTAAACCTCCATTCCCTCGCGTCCGACAGGTGGCAAAAGTTGGTGTCAGAGCCATTGAGATTAACTGAAACGCTGGACGCACTTGGCGAAACTTGGCATCTTTGAATAAGCTTAACCAACGAGACGTCTTCGATGTTACCTTCTCAGCGCCATGCAATTATCCTTGACGAAGTCTCGCGTCAGCCCGCCGTCTCGATCCGATCGCTAACCGAGAGGCTCGGCGTTTCGCGGGAAACCGTGCGGAAGGACATCGAACTGCTGGCGCAGGAAAAAAAGCTCAATCAGGTGCGGGGCGGGGCGACTAACATCCGCACGAAAGAGCCGCCCATGGCAAGCCGGTCTTTGACCAATCCAAAGGGAAAGGAAAGGATTGGATCCTATGTTGCCAGGATGATCCCTGATGGGGCCAGTGTCATAATTGATAATGGATCAACCACCCGCGCGGCGGCACAGGCATTGGCTCACTCCCATCAAAATTTAACTGTTTTTACCAACGACTTGACTATCGCCTCTATCCTGACCCCGGCGGCGACAGAGATCACTATTTTGGGTGGGCGTCTGGATATCTCCGAGAATTGCACGATGGGTCTGGACACATTAGATCACCTTCGAAGATACCATGCAGAATTCTCTTTGGTTGGCGTCGGTGGTCTGACTGCTCAGGCCTTGTTCACCGACTTTTCCCTTGAAGCGGCAAACTTACGTCACCTGATGATGCAGCAGGCTCATAGATCGCTGGTTCTTGCTGACCGCAGTAAATTTGGGGTGGTCGGGCAGGTCGCGATGAAACCGCTACCAACAAGTGCTTCTCTCGTCGTGGATGAAATGCCACCGAAGGAAATTATGGCCGCTCTGACAAGTGCAGAGATCGAGGTCGGGCAGGTGTAAGCCAAAAAAAGAAAACTATTGCCAAGTTTTGCAAAGCAATCTTACGATGGGTTCAAATACGAATCCTGCTGCATGGAGCAAAGCAATGGCCAAACCGCAACTTCCCAAAAGCGCGCAATTTGTCATCGTGGGTGGTGGCATTGTCGGCTGCTCGGTGGCGTACCACCTGACAAAAATGGGCCACAGCGACGTGGTTCTTCTAGAGCAAGGGCAGTTGAGTTGTGGCACCACCTGGCATGCGGCGGGTCTGGTCGGGCAATTGCGCAGCCAACCGGCGATGACCAATCTGATCCGCTATTCAACTGAGCTTTATTCGCAGCTTGAGGCTGAAACAGGCTTGGCAACCGGCTGGAAGGAGTGTGGGTCAGTAACCGTCGCCCGCACCGAGGATCGTATGACCATGTTGATGCGCACGGCAGCAGCGGCGCGCGCGCAAGGGGTCGAAGTTGAAGTTATCACTCCGCAGGACGCACAGGATAAGTGGCCGGCGATGCAGGTCGATGACGTCAAGGGTGGGCTGTGGATGCCGGGTGACGGCAAGGCCAACCCGACCGACCTGACACAATCGTTGGCCAAGGGCGCTCGAATGGGCGGAGCCAAGGTGATTGAAGGCATCAAGGTAACCGATATTCTGACCGAGGATGGCGCCGTGAGCGGTGTCGTCACCGATCAAGGTACCATCAAGGCCGAAGTCGTCGTGAATTGCGGTGGTCAGTGGGCGCGGGAACTGGGCAAGATGTGTGGTGTAAACGTGCCCCTGCACTCGGCCGAGCATATGTACATCGTGACCGAAAAGGTCGAAGGCGTGAGCCCGGATCTGCCAGTACTGCGTGACCCCGACGGCTATATCTATTTCAAAGAGGAAACCGGCGGTCTGGTAATGGGCGGGTTCGAACCCGAGGCCAAACCCTGGGCAATGGATGGCATCCCCGATAGCTTCTTCTTTCAGCTGTTGCCCGACGACTGGGACCAGTTCGAAATCCTCCTTGAGAACGCCTTGGTCCGCGTGCCGCAGATGGCAGAAGCGGGTGTGCGAAAATTCTATAATGGCCCCGAGAGTTTTACGCCGGACAACAACTATCTTCTGGGCGAAGCGCCCGAGCTAAAGAACTTCTTTGTTGGCGCGGGCTTTAACAGCATGGGGATCGCCAGTGCTGGCGGGGCGGGGCGGGCATTGGCCGAATGGATCATTGAGGGGGCTCCGACATCGGATCTGTTTGCCGTCGATATCCGCCGTTTCGCCAATTTCAACAACAACCCCGCCTGGCTGCATGATCGGGTCAAAGAAACCCTGGGCCTTCATTACGCGATGCCTTGGCCCAACCGTGAATTGGATAGCGCCCGCCCATTCCGCCGGTCAGCGCTGTATGACAGGTTGGCTGCAAAGAACGCCGTATTCGGATCGAAAATGGGTTGGGAGCGGGCAAATTACTTTGCCTTTGAAGGTGAAACACCGGAAATCCAATACAGCTTTGGTCGACAGAACTGGCATGATGCGGTTGCGGCCGAGCACAAGAATACCCGCGAAGGGGTGTCGATCTTTGACCAGAGTTCGTTTGCCAAACTGATAGTACAGGGCCGTGATGCCTGTGCCCAACTGAACCGGATCTGCGCGGCCAACATAGACGTACCGGTAGGTCACACCGTGTATACTGGCCTGCTGAACGAACGCGGTGGATATGAATCCGACCTGACTGTGCTGCGCCTGAAGGATCAGGAGTTCATGCTGATCACCGGTTCGGCCCAGGCGGTGCACGATGCTGACTGGATACGCAAAAACTTCGACGAGGATGCGCATGTGTTCTTGACGGATGTCACTGCCGCCTGGTCAGTACTGGCGATAATGGGACCGAAATCACGGGCTGTGCTGAACAAGCTGACCAACGCGGATCTGTCCAACGCCGCATTCCCCTTTGCCACCGTGCAAGAGATCGATCTGGGCTATGCCACCATACTGGCCAACCGTATGACCTATGTGGGTGAGCTGGGCTGGGAACTGGTTGTTCCGGTTGAATTCACGGTCGGCGTTTACGAAGATATTATGCGCGCAGGGACCGAGCATGGTATTCGGGATGCCGGATATTATGCGTTGGAAGGGTTGCGCCTTGAAAAGGGCTTCCGTGCTTGGGGCCGCGAGCTAACTCCCGACATCACACCGATCCAAGCCGGGCTGAGTTTTGTAGTCGATTTCGACAAGCCGAGTGACTTCATCGGCAAGGCGGCGCTGTTGACGGCTAAGAACGACCCCGATCATCTGAAAACCCGCATTGTACAGCTGGTGCTGGACGAGGGCGTGCCGCAGTTGTGGGGCGGTGAGGCCGTGCTGAACAACGGTGTCGAAATTGGCGAGGTCCGTTCGGCCGCCTATGGCCACACATTGGGCTCTGCAGTCGCACTGTGCCAGCTAGATGCGCCCGAACGCATCACGGTCGACTATGTCCGCGCAGGAGCCTTCGAGATTGACCTTGCCGGAGTCAGGTATACGGCAACTGCTCATCTGCGATCACCCTACGATCCGAAAGGTGAACGGCCCAAAGTGGATCTATAGGCAGTCTTGAAACTGTCCGGCGTTGGCTCCGATGAATCCCTACTCATTCGTCAAACGCGGCGAAATTACCGCGACCAATGTAGGCATTTAGGGCCCAGGTTTGTGAACAATCAGTGATGGCTGCAATTGAGGCTGAGTTTTGCACTTCGCGCAAACCGGGCTTTTAAGCGGCTGTAAAGTTGGTGCTTTGGGGTAAATAATGTGTGTAATGCAAAAACGGTTCACCATTTTCCAATCAATAGGGCGGAGTATTTGGCAGTTATATCCGCAGCTAGTTCCCATTTGGATGCCTGCGGCCAACGCGTCACCATAAAGTCCAGGTTTTTGGGAGATGGGTGTTTTCCCGAATGACGGCGACCTGTGTGCAAAACTGCCAAGATTCAGACGGAAACGTGGAGTAATTTGCATAGGTTTTACTTATGATGTGGTAGGTATAATCGATTTTTCTTGACTCTTTATTCTGTCACACTGCGGAGACATAAAACTGTAATCAAGCGCCACTCCAGAATGGTGTTCCTAAGACAAATCAACCGACAGAGGATCACAATGAAACACAAGACAAAATTACTCGCAGCCCTGGCTCTAAGTTCCTTGACCGCGAACGTTGCGGCAGCGGAAACCGAATTGACAGTTTACACAGCCGTCGAAGCTGAAGACCTGGCGCGCTACGCTGAGACGTTCAATGCGAGCAATCCGGACATCAAAATCAACTGGGTGCGGGATTCGACCGGGATCATCACCGCCAAACTGTTGGCCGAGAGGGACAACCCTCAGGCAGACGTCGTGTGGGGTCTTGCAGCCACTTCGCTTTTGTTGCTCAAGTCCGAAGGTATGCTGGAGCCTTACGCGCCTGCGGGTGTTGGCGACCTGGACGCAAAATTTGTCGACGGCGACAACCCTCCGGCATGGGTTGGCATGGACGCTTGGGTTGCCGCAGTTTGCTACAACACCGTCGAGGCCGAGAAAGCGGGATTGACGCCGCCGACATCGTGGAAGGATCTTACAGATCCTATGTATAAAGATCAGGTGATTATGCCAAACCCGAACTCATCGGGCACCGGGTTCCTTGATGTGTCCAGTTGGCTGCAGATGTTCGGCGAAGAAGGCGGTTGGGAATACATGGACGGGCTGCACGAGAACATCGCGCGCTATACCCATTCGGGCTCAAAACCATGTAAACTGGCAGCGGCAGGTGAGATTCCGATCGGCATCTCTTTTGCCTTCCGTGGTGCCAAGTCTAAAGCTGACGGTGCTCCGCTTGAGATTATTGTCCCGTCAGAAGGCGTCGGCTGGGACATGGAAGCGACAGCAATTGTTGCCGGTACTGCAAACGTTGAAGCCGCGCAGAAACTTGTTGATTTCACGGTCACCAAGGAAGCCAACGAGATGTACAACACTGGCTACGCAGTTGTGGCCTATCCTGGCGTCGCAAAACCAGTGGAACACTTCCCTGACGGTCTTCTGGATGCGATGATTGATAACGACTTCGAGTTTGCCGCCAACAACCGCGCGGCAATTCTGAAAGAATGGCAGTCTCGCTATGACGGAAAGTCGGAAGCGAAGTAATCCAACTGGCAGAAGAGGCGAACGCGCCTCTTCTGCACACCACTCTTTTTCCCAAACAACGCGACCAACGCGCCCGGATTCAACGGCCAAAATAGGCCGTTTTGAGGTGCAGATGTGAGGACCGCTCCCGTGCTTCAGAAACCCCCAGCAGGTGAACTGTATCTAAGCATCCAGAATTTATGGAAGGCCTTTGGCAGCTTTCTTGCCCTCAAGGACATAACGCTGGAAATCAATGAGGGCGAATTTGTTTGCTTCTTGGGACCATCCGGTTGCGGCAAGACAACCTTGCTCAGGGCAATTGCCGGATTGGACCTGCAAACCAAGGGTACTGTTATGCAGGATAGCAAGGATGTGTCCAACCTGCCGCCATCCGAACGCGACTTCGGGATCGTTTTTCAATCCTACGCGCTGTTTCCAAATCTGACGATCGAGAAGAACATCGCTTTTGGTTTGGAAAATTCCGGGCGGAGCAAATCGGATATTGCCGTCCGTGTCAGCGAATTGCTCAATTTGGTTGGTCTGCCCGATCAAGGCAAAAAATATCCTGCACAATTGTCGGGCGGTCAGCAGCAGAGGATTGCTTTAGCCCGTGCCATTGCGACTAATCCCGGCCTGTTGTTATTGGACGAGCCACTTTCTGCATTGGATGCAAAGGTGCGCGTCCATCTGCGTCACGAAATCAAGGAGCTGCAACGCAAACTGGGTGTGACGACCGTTATGGTTACGCACGATCAGGAAGAAGCTCTGGCGATGGCCGACCGGATCGTGGTCATGAACCATGGGGTCATTGAACAAGTGGGATCACCCACGGAAATCTACCGAGAGCCAGCCAATCTGTTTGTTGCGGACTTTATCGGGGAAATGAACCAGATTCATTCGCAGGTCACCAAAGGTGGTCGATTGAGTGTGGGCGAAAAGACCTTTGCTTGTATCAGCCACTCGTTCAACGACGGAATGCCGGCAATAGCTGCAATCCGACCGGAAGATATCATTCCACACGAATTGGGGTATCTCGACAGCGGAGGGAATCGGAATTGTATCGAAGTCACACTCGATGAAATGGAGTTCCTGGGTTCGTTCTGGCGGTGCCGTTTAAGCAACGAGCGATTTGGATCTTCAGAACTGATCGCGGACTTTTCGATCAATGCTGTGCGCCGACTTGAACTGGAACAGGGCCGGACCTTGGTGATTGAGTTGCCCGAAAACCGACTGATGGCCTTTGATGTTCCGGAAGCAGCAGCATGAGCGAGCTTACGACCAACCCGAATTCTCTACCAGCCGGGCCTGACATCAGGCCCAAGCTGAGCCGAGACGACATCCTGATGCGTGGAAGCATGATCGTGATCGCACTCTATCTGGTCGCGACGTTGGTCCTGCCGCTGTACACGATGCTCTCCAAATCCTTTTCCACCTATCGGATGGAGTTGTCCCAATACGAGTTTCAGGTCAGCGACGAGGCGGGTCAGTTCGATGGGGTTATCCTGCCGGCCGACGAACTGAATGCGCAAACGAACGCTTTTTCCGACACCGATCTGGCGACTGGTTCAGACGGGCGCCTGTCAGTGACCGAGCTTTTCCCCGATTTCAGCTTTCGCAGTCCGGTCATGTATCAGATCCGCAATACGAGCGACACCGGCCGGTTTCTTGTCGGGTCAACCCTCCAGGACGGCACAGATTGGGTCACGCTTGATTCCAACGCGTTTCGGCGCGTTCAACTGAGGCCAGTTCAGTCGCGAGGTTTGGACAATTTTGTAAACTATTTCTCGACCCCGGCACTGTTCAATTCGATCAAGAATTCGCTTTGGATTTCTGTGCTTAGCACCATTGTCACAGTAACACTGGCGTTCTGGTTCGCTTATGCGCTGAACCGCAGTTGCATGCGGTTCAAGGGCGTGTTTCGCCTGATTGCGATGGCTCCGATTCTGGTGCCTTCACTGCTGCCCGGCATTGCGCTGGTCTATCTTTTCGGCAATCAGGGCATGCTGAAAGAAATGTTGTTCGGGGCCAGTATCTACGGTCCGATTGGCATTGTCATAGGCTCGGTGTTTTTCACCTTCCCGCATGCCTTCCTGATTATTTCGACCGCTCTGGCGATCTCGGATGCGCGACTGTACGAGGCTGCGGTCAGCTTGCGCTCGACGCCTTGGCGCACTTTTTGGACAGTCACTATACCCGGCGCGCGCTATGGTCTGATCTCTGCCGCCTTCGTCGTGTTCAATCTGGTGATTACTGATTTTGGTTTGCCAAAGGTGATTGGCGGTCAGTTCAACGTTCTGGCCGTAGACATATACAAACAGGTGATCGGACAGCAGAACTTTGAAATGGGTGCAGTTGTCTCGGTCGTTCTGGTGATCCCGGCGATCCTGGCCTTCGTGATTGACCGAATGGTTCAATCCAAGCAGGTTGCCCTGTTGTCGGCTAGGTCAGTCCCGTACCAGCCAACCCCAAATCGTAAAGCGGACCGTATTTTTCTAGCCTATTGCTGCCTGATCGGTCTTTTCATCATTGGGCTGTTGGCTGTGTGCCAATTCGCGGCATTGATCAAATTCTGGCCCTACGACCTGAGCCTGAGCCTGAAGAACTACGATTTCAACAAGATGGATGGAGGCGGTTGGAGCTCTTATATTAACTCGATCAAGCTGGCACTTTTGACGGCCCTGATCGGTACTTCGGTCGTTTTCTTTGGGGCCTATCTGGTTGAAAAATCGAACGGGTTCAGAACGGGTCGGTCGATCTTTCAGATGTTCGCGATGCTGCCTATGGCGATCCCAGGTATGGTGCTGGGCCTGTCCTACATCTTCTTCTTCAATAGCCCGTCTAATCCGTTGAACGGGATTTACGGAACAATGGCAATTTTGGTGATCTGCACAGTGACGCACTTTTACACCGTTTCACACCTGACAGCGGTGACAGCCCTAAAGCAGATGGACAGAGAGTTTGAGTCGGTCTCAGCCTCGCTTAAGCAACCGACGATGAAGCTGTTTGCCCGTGTCACGGTGCCCGTTTGCCTGCCAGCAGTCCTGGACATATCGATTTATCTTTTCGTGAACGCCATGACGACGGTATCCGCGGTTGTGTTCCTGTACTCGCCAAAAACTACGCTGGCATCTATCGCAGTGTTGAACATGGACGACGCAGGGGATATTGCACCAGCCGCCGCAATGGGAATGATGATCTTCTACACAAACGCGGCAGCCCGGATCATCCACCTGATTGCCTCCAAGGGAGTTCTGGGACGAACGCAGGCTTGGCGAAATCGCTAGAAGTTAAGAACCCGACCAAGAGCACCCTTACCGATCAGGCATCGGTGAGGTTTGGTTTGTCTCTAGAACAGAATTGGCGAAATCCATGAAGGCTCTTATAGTCTTCACCTCACGCCGTTGAGAGAGATAAATCATGCTTTCTCCCATTTGCAGGTCGACATCTTGCAGCTTGATTTGTCTGAGACGGTCGTCGTGACCATATTCCGCCTGGGACACAAATCCGATACCGGCACCTGAGGCTACGAGCTCTCTCACGGCTTCCCGCCCCTCCGCTACAATTGCTGGTTTCAGCAGTATCCCCCTTTTATTGGCCTCGTCTTCGAGTTTCTCGCGCGTTTTTGATCCCTGTTCCCTGAAGATGAGAGGTAAGTCCGCCAACTCGGCAAGGGACAGAGTAGGTTTCGAGGCAAGAAGCAGTTCTCGGGACGTGAAAGCCACAATCTCTGTCGAGCCGAGGCTAAGAACACTCATATCCTTGCCGGGCGACACGCTGCCTACAACACCAATTTCTGCATTGTAGGTTCTGAGCTCTTCAAGAATGTCCTCTGTGTTGCCGGCCCGGACAGTAATCGTGATGTTCGAATACTTTTTTCGGAACGGCCCCAAAAAGTCGGTCAAGTGGTGCGCGGAATCCGCAACGATGCGCAGCTCGCCGTCGATCGCGGCCTTGGTTTCAGACAGATAATCCTCGATCTGATCCTCGATCTCAAAATATTGTTTGGTGTACCGGTATAGCTGTTCGCCTTCCACAGTGAGGTTCACTCGCTTTCGCTCGCGCTTGAATAGCAACAGATCATGATCCTGCTCGAGCTTGCGAACCTGTTCTGAGATCGCTGGCTGCGTCAAAAAAAGTGCCTCAGCTGCGCGGGAAAACCCACCATATTTGGCGACGTAGTGGAAGGCTTTGAGCTGGCTATGTCGCATTACGGACTCCTGGGGGCTTGCATAGGCTGGGCTTATGATTGGATTGATATTTGCAATTTCACATATAGCAGTAGTTACTGCAATTGTGTCATTGAACCGCTGATCTGGAGCCTGGTTATGACGCCTTCTTTTCCTCAATTCGAGCAACCGCGCCTCGGTGAGCCCTACTTGTTGACTCCTGGCCCTTTGACAACGTCTTACGCCGTGAAAGAAGCCATGTTGAGAGATTGGGGAAGCTGGGATGATGACTTTCGCGGTATGACGCATGAGTTGCGCACTGGTCTACTGGCGTTGCTAGGCGAAGGTGCAGAAGACTTTGATTGCGTTCCAATGCAAGGAAGCGGATCGTTTTCAGTCGAGGCGATGCTCGCATCCTTCATCCCGCCTGAGGGCAAAGCGCTAGTTCTGGCCAACGGTGCTTATGGGCAGCGCTCTGCATTGACCTTGAGGTATCTTGGGCGCGAGCATGTTGTCTTGGACAAGGGTGACTACCTACCGCCACGCGGTGATGAAGTTGCCAGCATTCTTGCGGACGATCCTGCAATTACGCATGTCGTTGCTATTCACTGCGAAACCAGTTCGGGAATTCTGAACCCGGTAGAGGAAGTATCAGAGGCGGTTTACGCTGCGGGTCGCAAGCTACTTGTTGATTCAATGTCAGCCTTTGGTGCGATCGAGTTGAAACCCTCAGAAATTCGATATGAGGCAATGGTTTCCTCCGCCAACAAATGCATTGAAGGTGTTCCGGGGTTTGGGTTCATAATTGCTCGCAAAGACGAACTTGAAAGTGCAAAGGGCAACAGCCATTCGCTGTCTCTGGACGTTCACGCACAATGGGCACATATGGTCAAAACCGGACAATGGCGCTTTACGCCACCAACCCACGTGGTTGCCGCATTCATCGAAGCACTCAAGGCGCATTCGGCGGAGGGGGGCGTTTCTGGTCGCGGGGCCCGATACACCAACAACCGGGACGTGGTGGTTGCTGGCATGCGTGAACTGGGTTTCGAAACTCTGCTCGACAACCGCTGGTTAAGCCCAATTATCGTTACATTTTTCTGCCCAGCAGATGAAAACTTCGCCTTTGATCAGTTCTACAACCTGATGAAAGAAAAGGGCTTCATCATTTACCCAGGCAAATTGACCGTCGTCGATAGTTTCCGCGTCGGGTGTATTGGCCAGATGGACGGCAACGTTATGCGGCAGGTTGTAATCGCCGCCAAGGAATCTTTGGATGAAATGGGTGTGTCGAGTGCCACACCACCTCTCCAGGCATTAGAAGAACGCGCCAAACTGGCCGCTTAAGGATCAAGGAACAAATCAAATGACCATCCACGCCCCTGTTGAAGCCAACGAGCGCGTCTATCCGGTGCCCAAAGTGCCCGCCATTGCCATCTGCCTTGACGGCTGTGAGCCAGAGTATCTGGACAAGGCCATTGCCGACGGCCTGATGCCGACGCTCAAGCGAATGCGCGAAACCGGCACTGACCGGTTGGCCCATTCTGTGATCCCGTCGTTTACCAACCCAAACAACCTCAGCATTGCGACAGGTCGCCCACCGATTGTGCACGGCATCTGCGGCAATTATCTGATTGACCCGGACAGTGGTGAAGAAGTGATGATGAACGATGTGCGCTTTCTGCGCGCACCGACTGTATTCAAGCAATTTTACGACGCGGGTGCCAAAGTGGCGGTGGTCACCGCCAAGGACAAGCTGCGCGCGTTGCTGGGGGCTGGTCTAAAATTTGACGATGACCGGGCCAAGTGCTTTTCTGCGGAAAAATCCGACACGTCGACTCAGCTTGAACACGGTCAGGAAAAAGCCAGCACATGGTTGGGTATGGCCCAGCCCGAGGTGTACTCGGCAGAGCTGTCCGAGTTTGTCTTTGCTGCGGGGGTCAAGTTGCTGAAGGAGTGGAATCCAGACGTGATGTACCTGACCACCACCGATTACGTGCAGCACAAATACGCTCCTGATCAGGCCGAGGCCAAGGCGTTCTATGAGATGTTTGACAAATATCTTACCGAATTGGACGCTCTGGGCGCTGCGATTGTGGTTACCGCCGACCACGGTATGAAGCCCAAGCACCATGCCGACGGCTCGCCCAGAGTGGTTTACGTGCAGGATTTGGTTGATGAATGGTTGGGCAAGGATGCCGCCCGTGTCATTCTGCCGATCACGGACCCCTATGTTGTTCACCATGGTGCACTGGGGTCGTTTGCAACCTGCTATCTACCCGAAGGTGCGGATCGCAACGACATCATTGCGAAACTGAAGATCACACCTGGAATAACCGATGTATTAACCAAGGAAGAGGCGATCAAACGTTTTGAACTGCCCGGCGACCGCATTGGTGATATTGTGATGGTGTCGGGCGAGAACATCTGCATCGGAACCTCCGAGGACCGCCACGATCTGGCGGCACTCAACGAGCCGCTGCGCAGCCACGGCGGTCTGACCGAGCAGGAAGTGCCCTTCATCGTTAACCGGGTACTCGACTTGGGAAATGCACCTGAGTTGCGCAATTTTGATGCCTTTTTCTATGCAACCACAGCCGCGGCCCAGTAAGTCATGAAAGATCAAACCATGTCGAAAATCGAAATCCGCAATGAAGGAATGCGCATCGGCGGTGAGGTCGTCTTTACCGACGAAACGGTGCCGGTTCTGTACCCTTACACGAATGAGGTTGTCGGCTATGTGCCCGCCGGCAAGGCCGAACATGCGCGAAAGGCGTTTGAGATTGCAGCGAATTACACTCCGAAGCTCACAAGATACGAGCGCAGCCAAATTTTGCAGCGCGCGGGTGAATTGATTGGTGAACGCCGTGAATACTTGGCCAAGTGGCTGACGCTGGAACTGGGTATCTGTCACCAGCACGCGATTTATGAAACCAAGCGCGCGCAAGACGTCTATCAATTCGCAGCTGCCGAGGCGATGAAAGACGATGGTGAAATCTTTTCCTGCGACCTGACCCATAATGGCAAAGATCGTAAAATATTCACCATGCGCGAGCCAGTGAATGCGATCTCGGCAATCACACCGTTCAATCACCCACTTAACATGGTTAGCCACAAGATCGCGCCGTCGATTGCGACCAACAATTGCATGGTTTGCAAGCCGACGGAACTGACGCCACTGACGGCGCTGACGCTAGCTGACATCCTCTACGATGCTGGCCTGCCGCCTGAAATGTTTCAGGTGGTTACCGGCTGGCCGGATGACATTGGCGATGAGATGATCACCAATGATAACATCGACATCATCACCTTCACCGGTGGTGTGCCGGTCGGCAAGATGATCGCCGAAAAGGGCGTATACAAGCGGCAAGCGCTGGAATTGGGGGGCAATGATCCCCTGATTGTTTTGAACGATCTTTCTGACGCTGATCTGGAGAAGGCCGCGACCATCGCCGTGGCAGGTGCCACTGGAAATTCGGGTCAGCGCTGCACTGCGATCAAGCGCATTTTAGTGCAAGAAAGCGTCGCCGACAAATTCGTCCCGCTGGTGCTCGAAAAGGCGAAGAAGATCAAATTTGGCGATCCACAAGACCCCGAGACCGAACTGGGCTGCGTCATCCATGATAAGGCAGCGGAACTGTTCGAGAGCCGCGTCTATCAGGCGGAAAAAGAAGGCGCCGAGATCCTCTATCATCCTGGCCGACAGGGCGCGCTGCTACCGCCAATTGTTGTCGACAAAGTTCCACATGACAGCGAGTTGGTGATGGAAGAAACCTTTGGTCCCATCGTGCCCATTGTTCGGGTTCCGGACGATGACGACGAGGTGATGCGCATTTCCAATAGTACCGAATTCGGTCTTTCTTCGGGCGTCTGTACCAACGACTTGAACCGTGCGATTTCCTTTATCAACGGTCTGAACGTGGGCACCTGCAACATCTGGGAACAACCTGGATACCGTATCGAAATGTCCCCCTTCGGCGGCATCAAGGACAGCGGTAATGGGGTCAAAGAAGGTGTCATTGAGGCCATGAAGTTCTTTACCAACGTAAAGACCTACTCGCTGCCCTGGCCACGCTAGTTTTTGTGCCCCGACCCGATCCGGGCCGGGGCATCACAAGTTCCTCCCTGGTACTGGCGGACTTTGCGGGGTCCGCATTTTTTCACAAGCGGCGTTGAGGAAAAGCATGTCACAAATCGTCCACACGGAAGGTGAATCCAATACTTCCATCGCGCGAAAAGCATGGATGAAGGAATCTATAGGGCCTAAATCTTCACCCTTGTTAAAGCGTGACGCGAACGTGTTTCTCCACCAGTCACTGTCCTCGCCATGCGTCAGCACCATTGCCAAGGCTGAGGGAATTTGGGTCGAGGACCTGGATGGCCGCCGTTACATGGATTTCCATGGTAATTCAGTTCACCATATCGGTTACGGCCATCCCCGTTTGATCGCCGCGATCAAGGCGCAGCTGGATGACCTGCCATTCTCACCCCGTCGTTTTACCAATGACCCCGCAGTAGAACTGGCCGAAAAACTCGCCGAAATCACGCCAGGTGACCTTGGGAAGATGCTATTTACCACTGGCGGCTCTGATGCCAATGAGGTTGCTCTCAAGATCGCACGCGCAGCAACCGGTCGGTTCAAAACAATTAGCTTCTGGGATGCTTTCCACGGCGCTGGTTTCGGTGCCGCAAGTGTCGGAGGAGAGGCAACATTTCGCAGCCACATAGCCGGCCCGCTTTTGCCGGGTGCCGAGCACGTCGCACCCTTTGCATGTTACCGGTGCCCCTACAATCACGTCGGACCGGAAACCTGCGGATTGGCATGTGCAAAAATGGTCGAGTTCGTTTTGGAACGCGAAGGTGATGTAGCTGCGGTCATTGCTGAGCCTATGCGCGCTGTGCCTTATGTCCCGCCGCCAGATTTCTGGAAATCGGTTCGGGACGCGTGCAATCGTCATGGGGCTCTTCTGATCATGGACGAGATTCCCACAGGTCTTGGTAAGACCGGCAAAATGTTTGCCTTTGAACATGACGAGATTATCCCTGACATCGTCACTTTGGGTAAAGCGCTTGGTGGAGGTATCCTTCCCATTGCCGCTTGTATTGCGCGAACTGGACTCGATGTTTGTGGAGATTTTGCCATTGGGCACTATACACACGAAAAAAACCCGGTTACCGCACGGGCCGCGCTGACGACGATACAAATCATAGAAGATGAGGGGCTGGTTGATCGTGCCGCTAAACTTGGCGAACACGCTATTAACCGCCTGAGGGACGAACTTCAGAATATTCCGATCGTAGGCGATATTCGCGGCCGCGGCCTGATGTTTGGCGTCGAAATCGTCGATGACCGCGCCGACAAGACGCCTGGAAATGCACGCGCAGAGCGTATCTACTATGCCTGTTTGGAAGCCGGCCTGAGTTTTAAGATCAGCCAGGGGTGTGTACTGACTTTGTCGCCGCCGCTAACGATCTCGCGGGAAGATTTGGACTGCGCGATCGATATTGTTGTCAATGCGATAAGGGACGAAAATTGACCCTTAGGGCCATACCAGGTGAGTGAAAATCATCGCGGTTACTGCCCGCCCGGGCTCTGTCACAAACTCAGGTTGGCATGCTGCATCTTGGTGTAATTTGATTCAGCTGAACGGTTGACTGAGGCAACGTTCAAGAGTGGCGGAATATCGACTTCTGAGGTGTGCACTACCCAAGATCTGTGATCCTGTATGGGGTCTGTTTCTACGTCCGATACGGCGTCTCGAACCGCGACCTGTAGGGGAACGAGGTGTATCGGTTGATTATACGAGTCAGAACCGCTGGGTCGCGAAATAGTCACCCGAGGCGGCGCGTGTAGCGCAGAAGCGGAAGGCCAACGCCCCCGAATCCTGGCGAAGGGATAAGATCTATATCAAAGTCCGTGGCGAATGGGTGTACGTACATCGCACCGAAGATCGCCGCGGGTAAACCTTTGATTTCATGCTTTCCAATAAGCGAGACACGACGGCTGCACGAAAATTCTTCGCCAATGCAATCTACAACAATGGCATCCCGAAACGGATCACAACTGACCAAAGCAAGAGCAACGCGGCCGGAATCAAAGAGGTAAACAAGATCTTCAAGCGCCTGAGCAAATCTTTCAAAATCGATACCGTTCGCTCGAAGTTTCTCAACAACATTATTGAACGCGACTATTGGTTTAACAAAAGCCTCACACGACCGACGTTTGGCTTCAAAAACCTCACCTCAGCTGCAGCGACACTTACCGGGATCGAGATCACCAATGTGATCCGCAAGGAGTAGCTTTACCAATTGAAATACAGCTTTCGTCAATTTGCGAATCTCGCGGAACAACTCCGTCCAGTCAGTTCATTCGCCCTGATCCATGAAAAATTTGCGACAGAGTCCAATGCTTGCCCAAAAGGCGCTGAACACGGCCTGATCTTAACCTCCGAACAGTATTCGGTATGGACCGTTGCGATTGCAGCGCCTCTTTACCATCTTAACAGTCGGCTGTAGGTGGACGACATTTAGACAGCAAGGCATAGGCGACCCGCCAGGTTTCTGCCCACGGTGCCGAACGGCGGGTGAAGCAACGTTTACGGAGCATCATTTGAGGTTCATGTCCGAAAACAAGGTTTTTAGGATTCTGACACTGGCCGGTGCAGTTATCCTGATCGGGCTGGCGGTATTCGGTTTTACAGGGCGCTATTTCGCGGCCGGGGATTCCGTCGCCCTCATGCGGCCCCAGATCGGGGTCTTGTTGATTGTGTTTACCGTGATCTTGTTGTTTGTGCATGCCAGAGGTTTTGCGCTGGTCTCGCTGGTCTTTGCCACGATTACAGTAGGTTCCGTTGCAGCCGGGTACCTTCCCACGCAAGACGACTGCGGCACTGCCTGCGTCACGCTGTACCAGAAAAACCTTATGTCGAAAGCCTGGCCAAGATATTCGCTGGCTGACGACATCATTGAGTCCAATGCCGAGATTGTGACCCTTCAGGAAGTATCCAGTCACAATCAGCAATACATGCGCAACCTGTTCGACCACTATCCGACGTCAGCAATCTGTGAATTCAGGCATGAGCAGAATGTTGCGATCCTGACGACTCTGCCAGTTGTCGAGGGCGCAGAGTTTTGTCAGCACGGGCTGGGGATGGTCGGCCTTCAGGTCGTCGGGCCGGACAACCAGCCAGTCTGGGTTGTTTCCGTTCACCTCAACTGGCCTTACCCGTATGGGCAATTTGAACAAAGCAAGAAAATCGCAGAGCACATCGAACAACTGGAAGGTCCGGTCTTGATTGCAGGAGATTTCAATATGGTTCACTGGGGTGGCAGTGTGCGCCGGATTGCATCTGCAGCCGGCAGTCAGGTCTTTGGTCCGGCTTTGAACACCCACAACCTGGGCAGTTGGATGGTGCCCATGCCAATTGACAACCTTCTTGCCCCCAAAGGTTCAACCGGTACTGCAGAACTGCGCCCTTTCATGGGATCTGATCACCTGGGGATCAAAGCCCGTATCAACCTGCCCTGAAATTCAGCAGGCCCGAAGGGGTGGTGCTGGATTGATCCGCGTCACCGCACTGGCCTACAACGCCTGACCATCCGCGTCGAAGAACTGCAATTTGTCGGGCGCAAAATGCAGGCCGATCTTGGTACCTGGTTTCAGATCCGTGTCGCCGCCAAGACGGACGGTGACCATTTCCCCGGTGCCGCAATCGACAATGACAAACATGTCGGCCCCCAGATATTCGACCACCTCGACCACTCCGTCACTGTGACCTGCACCCGGCGCAACCACGGTGATATGTTCCGGGCGGATGCCCAGTTTCGTGGCCGCTCCGGTCCGGTCAAACGGGCCGGCGCCGTCGTTGTCCAGTTGGAACCGATCCCCTGACACTGAGCAGGGCATCACGTTCATCTTCGGACTGCCGATGAACTGTGCCACGAATAGGTTGGCGGGGCGTTCATACAGCTCGCGCGGGGTACCGACCTGGGCAATGGTGCCAAACTCCAGCACAACGATACGGTCGGCCAGGGTCATCGCCTCAACCTGATCATGGGTCACATAGATCATGGTGCGGTTCAGGCTCTGGTGCAGTTTGGCGATCTCGTACCGCATTTCGACCCGCAGCGCGGCGTCAAGGTTCGACAGCGGTTCATCGAACAAAAACGCAGTCGGGTCGCGCACGATAGACCGCCCGATGGCCACGCGCTGCCGCTGCCCGCCGGACAGATCCTTGGGGCGGCGCTCCAGATAGGGTTCCAACTTTAGAACCTCTGCTGCATGGCCGACGCGCTTTGCGATTTCCGCCTTGGAGACACCGGCCACCTTCAGCGAAAAGCCCATATTCTCGGCCACGGTCAGATGTGGGTAAAGCGCGTAGGACTGAAACACCATCGTCAACCCGCGCTTGGATGGCGGGTGGTCGGTGACGTCATTGCCATTAATCGACAGCGCCCCGCGTGAGATATCCTCGAGCCCGCCGATCATCCGCAGCAGCGTGGATTTGCCACAACCCGAAGGGCCGACAAAGACAACGAATTCGCCCTCTTCGATCTGCAGGTCGATGCCCTTGATGACCTGTGCGCTGCCGAACCATTTTTCGACGGCTTTGAGTTCTATGCTGCCCATCAGTTTCTCCCTGCCCAATGCAACCAGACGGCGGCCGTCCAGGTAAACGAGTTCCCCCCCGCAGGCCCGCCGGTGATCGGGTCGAAATATTCGGCAAACCCGTGACCCGCAATCAAACGGGCAGTTTTCAAACGCAGGGCTTCAGCTTCGACACCGTGTCCCATGCCGGCCAGTCCAAAGCCCGCCAGCATGTTCATGAAGGCCCAGGTCGGGCCGCGCCAGTACCGGCGTTCGTCGAATTTGGGCAGGTTTGGATCATAGCTGGGAATCGGATGCGGCACCGTGGTTAGAATGGACTTCAGGCGCTCCAGCATCTGAGGCGATTCAATTCCCGCGTACCAGCACAAATAGCTCGCGTTAGAGACGCTTTGTGCCCACTCGCCGCTATGGGCATCTCGCGCATCAAACGCGTCAAGCGTGTCATTCCACAGCGACTGCGCGCCTGCGTCCAGCCGGGCGATATCGGCGTGCAACCCGTCAGCCTCAAGCCCCAGCTGTGCGCTGATGGCCAACAGATCGCGGGCGGCGCGCAGGGTGGTAAAGCTCATGGTGGGATCCGCCACGCGGAACGGATTGAGGGTCAGCAGTTTCTGCTGGTCCCATCTGACCTCGCGCCCGATCTGCACCAGTTTGATGTACCGGTCATAGTCGTATTTGGTGGGGCGGTCATCGCTGTTGACATGGCTGGTGTCGCGGCGCTGATATTCACCCACATCCGAGGCATCGATGCCCGCCATTGCACTGTCCCAATCTGGGGCATTGTCGCGCCCGGCCTCCCACGGGTGGGTGGTGCAAACGGCACCGTAATCATCCAGCCGCCACTTCATGATCCAGCGGTGCCAGGCCAGCATGGCTGGAAACAGCGCGCGCATCCGCTTGGCGCCCGCCTCGGCATCCATATCCAGAATGCGCCGCGCCATGGTGGCGGCCAACGGCGGCTGTGTGATCCCCGAAGACGGGATCGGCCCAATACCGCCCCAGACATCCGGTCCGGGGAAATAGCCCGGATCAGGGTTGTGGAACAGGATATGCGGCACCATGCCATCCGCCCACTGGCCCGAGAATAGGGTCTCAAGCTCGACCCAGGCGCGGTCGATATCAAACTCGGCAAAACCCAGCGCCGCAATCGCGCTGTCCCAGTTCCATTGATACGGGTACAGCCCGCTGGTTGGGATGGTATAGCCACCGCGATCATTGGCGGTCAGGATATTGCGCGCGGATTCACTCGGCGAGGTATAGTGGTTCATCTCAGTCATCCTTTGACCGAACCGGCCGTCAGGCCCTTGGTCATGAAACGTTCAAGCCCCAAAAACAGGGCCATGATCGGAACGGTGGCAATCACCGCCCCGGCCATCAGGTGTTGGCGGGGAATTTCCGAAGAGTTCAGCATTGTAACGCCCCGGGTCAGGGTAAATTTCGACGGATCGTCCAGCAGCATGAAGGCCAGCAGGAACTCATTCCAGGCAATCATGAAGACATACAGCGACACCGAAGCCAGCGCCGGTAGGCTAAGCGGCAGGGTGATCTTCCAGATCACCGCAAGGCGCGACAATCCATCCATCAGCCCAGCCTCTTCCACCTCGGTCGGCAAACCGCGGAAATAGCCCTGCAACATGTAAAGCGCGACGGGTATCGTAGTGACCGGGTAGATCATCACAATCCCAAGGATTGAATTGCGCAGCCCGGTCACCGAAAAGGCAATATAGATTGGCAGCGCCAGCACGATCATTGGCACCATGTAGATCAGCAGGATCGAGCGCGAGAATGCCTTTTGCCCCTGAAACCGGAACCGCGCCACCGCATATGCGCCGGGCACGCTGAAGGCCAGGGTAATCGCCACGGTCACCACCGAGACAAAAAAAGACGTCCACAGATAGGTGCCGAAGTTGAAATCGCGAAACAGCTCGGTATAGCTGCGGAACAGGGCGGCACCCTGGTTCAGGTCGACCGAGAAATCCAGCGGGTTCTGCAGCAACGCCTGCTGCGATTTCAGGCTGGTCATCACCATCACATAAAAAGGAATGACCACAATCGCCGTGAAAAAGATGTATCCGAACCCGGTGCAGAACCGGATGACGGCATCCTCGAACTCGTGCCGGGTTAGCGCCGCAAACGGTGTCTCTTTCAGGATCGCTGCCAAAGACGGGTGCATCACCACAGCCATCACAACCACGGTGACCAGAACCGCCTGCACCGAGGTATCCGCACCGATCAGAACCGGGCCAAACCCGGTCAACCCGGACAGGCCCAGCAGCGCGGATATGCCCAGACGGGCCGGTGCGCGCCGCATCGGGAACCGGACATAAACCAGACCTGCAATTGCTCCCCAAATCAGGCAAAGCAGAACCTGCGGGCGAAACGCAGCCCCGGTTGAAAATGACAGAGTGATGGCAGCTGTAGTGGCAATCACCACCAGCCACAGCGCGCCCAGTACCGGGCCGGTAAGGTACCCCTTGTGCATTACAGGCCCTCCTCTCGGCTGATAAAGCGGAAAAAGACAAAGCTGAACGCGATCAGGCAGATCAGGATCACCACAGCCACGGCGGCACCCGCCCCAATGTTCGAAATCGCAAAGGCCTGCTCATAGACATTCACGGTCAACGTACGGGTGCCCGCATTGCCGCCGGTCAGCAGGAAAATGTCGTCGAACTTGTTGAAGGTCCAGATAAAGCGCAGCAGGAACAAGACTGACAGGATGCCCAAAAGTTGCGGGATGCTCAGCAGCCAGAACTTCTGAAACGGCGAGGCCCCGTCCATGTCCGCCGCCTCATACATGCTGGAGTCGATGGATTGCATCCGTGCAAGGATGAACAGGAAGGACAGCGGGAAATAGCGCCAAATCTCGAACACAGTCACCATGATCAGCGCCAGCGGGCGTTCCCCGAAGAAATTGATCGGCTCGCTGCTTATGCCCATCTGCACCAGCAGCGCGTTGGCCGAACCCGAAAAGGGATCAAACAGCGTGACCCAGGTAAAGGCCACGGCAATGACCGGAGCAACATAGGGAAACAGGTAAAGCCCCCGGATGATGCCTTGTCCCCTGAAACTCTTGTTCAGCAACAGGGCCGCAAACAGCCCCATGACCAGCGCTCCGATGGTGCCAAAAACGGTATAGAACAGAGTGACCCATAGCACGCCCCAAAACTCGGACCCGTCAAAGACGCGGGCAAAGTTTTCCAGGCTGAAGTCCAGATTGGTCAGGACATTGGGACCGCTGCCAGTCACATCAGGTTCCGAGTTTTCGACCAGATCTTCAAACGCGTCCAGGTCGCCATCGACGGTGATCGGGATACGGATGCGTTCCCGCTGGCCGCCTTCCAGCGTGCCGAAATCGCACAACAGCTGTTGCCCGTCCAGCACACAGGGTGCAGTGACTTCGCCGACTGTCACACCGTCGGGCAACACATCGGAAAAGGACACCCCATCAATTGCGATCTCCTGGCTGGAGTTGCGCAGCCGGTATTCGATCCGCATGTCGTCGCCTGATCCGCGCAGGCTTTCCCGGACGATCGGCGCAGGGGGGCGCAGATCGGACAGGGTAAAGGGCTTGAAGCTAATCCAGATGATTGCCAGCAGCGGCAGGATCACGACAAGCGAGACACTGATCACGGTTGGAGCCAACAGCGCCCAGGCCAGACGCGCCTCGCGTTTGGCTAGAGCCCCGGTTGCGGTCGGTGGGGTGGCCGAAGACATGGGATACCTCGAAGGGTTGAATGCAGCGGCGCGCAGGCCGCTGCAAGTGCCAGAGCGGCAGAGTTATTGGACCTTGGCGAGCTCTTCATTCATGGCGGCAACCGCAGCGGCGGCGTCGATCTCATCGTCGATATACTGACGCACGACCCGGTTGATGGCCTGAGAGTTGATCATCTTCGAGGCCAGCGCCAATTGTCCCTCGGCCACGCCCCAGCGCTGCGCCACGTCCAGTCCATTGACGATCTCGTCGATCATTGCCTGATCGTACAGCTCGCCCAGGGGTGCCTTGCGATCCACACCAACGGGCAGTTGCGCCCATGCCTCGGAAAATGCGGCCGGGTTGTCGGCGGTGCCGCGACGCACCGGGAATTTCCCCTCGGGGGCAATTGCCAGGGTCTGAGTATAGCCCTGATCCATCGCGTATTTCACAAACTCCATCGCCGCGTCGGTGTCGGCGTCATTGGTGATGCCGAAGTAACGAACGTCGCCCCAGGCTGCGCCATCGGGGTTGGACGGTCCCGAGAAATTGGTGACGATACCGGTTTTGGACGCCAGATCGCGTGACGTCGGATCGTTGGTGATGGTCGGTGGGGCACTATCGCGCAGCCCGGCCAGTTCATCCAGAATGAAGGGTGACCAGATGATCATCGCAGCCTTGCCATCAAAATACAGCTCGCGCGATTGCTTCCAATACAGCTCTCCCGGAGGCGACGCTTTTGAGATCGCTTTGTAGAAATGCAGAACCTCGGTCGTTTTTGCCTCATCCAAAGCCTGGAAACCGTCAGTTCCAACCGGACTGACACCATTGGCAAGGAAAACATGCTCCAGAACCTGGCTCATGAAATTCTCGTCCACCTTGGTGGCGGCGACAAAACCGTACATCTCGGGCGGGTTATGCAATGCGTCCAGTGCTGTCACCACGTTGGCGAAGGAGCTGGGCGCATCCAATCCAGCGGCATCAAACAGGTCTTTGCGGTAGACCACCATCTGCGTCCAGCCATCCACCGGCACGGATGCGGTTTCATCGTTGAACGCAGCCATGGCCAGCGCGCCGGGGGCAAAAGTGCCGGCGCCCAACTCTTCGATCACTTCGGTGGCGGCTTCGGTGTCAAGAATGCCCGCCTCGGCCCAGGGCAGCGCGTATTGCAGCGGGTGATAGACTACATCAGGCAGATCGCCGGCGGCAAAGGCGGCAGTGGCGCGGGTGCCCAGATCGGTTTCAGTGACCGGGATCACCTCGACCGTGGTGCCGGTATCGGCCTTGAACTGATCGGCCATCTCCTGCTGCTTGGCCAGACGTTCTGGCTGTTCCTCGGTGGTCCAGAAGCGGATCGTGTCGGCCTGCACGGACAGCGCGGTCAGCGCCAGTACAAGCGACGAGCCAAGCATCAGCCTGGCTGCTTTGGGTGTCAGTTTCATCGGTGGTTTCCTCCCCGGTTTTGGTCTTTGTGGTGGCGTATTTTTTTCGACAGCTCTGACGGCGACAGCTGCGGCGGCCCGTCCGAGCCGCCTTCGACCAGCGTCGCCTCGGTCAACTCCCGAAGGGTGGTGGGATCCTCGCCTCGGATCTGACGGATCAACAGGGTTGCCAGCCGCTGCCCTGCCGTGCGGGATTCCACCGCAAAGGTGGTCAGCGCCGGACGGGCATAGCGACATTCCGGAATGCCATCATAGCCGATCACTGCAACATCGCGGCCAATCTCAAACCCCTGATCCTGCGCCGCAGAACAAAAGCCCAATGCGGCCAGATCGGTGGCAAAGACAATCGCGGTTGGCGGCTGGTCCAACTGCATCAGGGCCATCGCCTGCGCAGCGCCATCATCACGTGTCCGCGCGCCGTCTCTGATCAGTGCGGGGTCTGCAGACAACCCCGCCTCGCGCAGACCCTCAAGGTATCCATCACGGCGCAAATGGCTGTAGTTGAACTTCGGATCGCTGCCGACAAAACCGATACGCTTATGCCCGAACCCGGCCAGCCGCAGCACAGCCTTGCGCATGGCAGTTTCACCAGCGATGTCGAACCACGACGTCTCCTCCAGGTTATTTGGCTGTCCGTACCCGGTGCGGCCATACAGGATATGCGGTACTTTGAGATCTCGTAAAAGCCCGACTCGGCTGTCCTTGACCGCCGTCCGTGGCAGGATGAACCCGTCGGCTTTGCGCTCTTCGACCAGGCGGCGGAGCACGTTCAGCGTGTCCCGGTCCGACGTTGCAGTAGAGATGGTCATGGTCCAGTCCAGACTACTGGCCGCTTCACAG
Source organism: Ruegeria meonggei (assembly GCF_900172215.1). Classification (GTDB taxonomy): domain Bacteria; phylum Pseudomonadota; class Alphaproteobacteria; order Rhodobacterales; family Rhodobacteraceae; genus Ruegeria; species Ruegeria meonggei. The sequence continues at coordinate 186,361 of NZ_FWFP01000005.1, read as the reverse complement.
GCGCCAGCCAGAAAATCCTGCAGGAATGGATTGTGCTGATCCGGTTCGTCACTGTTCAGCACCATGGCAATCGCGCGCACCTGACCGGTCCGGATCGCCTGCGCATGGCTCAGTGGCCGGTATCCCAACTTGCGGGCCGCAGTCTTGACCCGCATTTGTGTCGATTCGGAGATATCCGGATAACCATTCATCGCCCGCGACACCGTGCTTTTGGACAGACCCAGATGTGCGGCAAGTTCGTCCAACTTGACCCGGCCAGAGACCGGGCTGCGATTCGCGGATGAACGCCGTTGATATGAAGAATTCGCGGTCATTTTGTTTATTTGTTTGTTCCGAAACCGGTTTCGGCAACGAAAAAGTTAAAAAAGATACAAATTGGCCAATTTTCAACGTTTTTGCGGAAAACCTGCTGTCAGCCCTGAGTTTCGACCAAAGCCTTCAGATTGGTCAGTCCGCGCTCGTAGTCGCCCCCGACCCAGTTATCCATCATCAACCCCATCCACCGGGACATCGGATTCAGGCCCAGATCCGAGACAAACCCCCAGGTCACCTGGGTCTGGTCCCCTTCAGGCTGCAATTCAAAAGAAGCCTGTGCAGTGCCCATCGGACCAAAATCCAGTGCGGTTCTGACAGCCTGATCGGGCGTGCTGGCGGTAATCTCCTGCGAACCTGTCCCGACCTGCGGGTGATCCGAGCTCCAGTTCAAGGTGTTGCCTACGCCGGCTTCGGGCCCGCTATAGGATAGCTGTGTGTTCGGGTCGCGGGACAACCAGGGGGACCATTTCTCGGTCTCTTGCATCGAGTTCACGAACGGAAAAATCACGTTGGGCGGGGCATCAATCGTGATGCTGCGCGACACTTCGGCCTGGCCTGGCAACAGGTAAGAAATACCGACCAGGGCCAATACCAGGACAATGAGGGTAACGAGAATACGTTTAATGAATCGCATAATACGCTCCTGATCCAAACAGGGATGCGGCGACTATACCAAAAAATGGCGCAGAATCAGAGGTCTGATCCAGCGCCATTCATTCAGTCACTTTGTCCGGGGCCGCTCAGACGACCACGAACTTCTGTTCTGCTGGGTCGTAACACTGCAACCCACCCTCGCCAATGTCGGTCCACAGCCCGTGCAGGCTGAGTGAGCTGTCCTCGACCGCGGCGGCAATAAACGGGAAAGTCATCAGGTTTTCGAGCGAGGCAACAACCGCCTGCCTCTCGAATTGACGGGCTTGATCGACACTGTCCTCGATATCGGCCACTAGCTCGTATTTTGGTTTCAGGATGTCCATCCAGCGACCGACAAAGCTTTCTTTGGCTTCCAATTGCGGGGCCTGACCTTTGCACATGTCAATGCAACCCTGAACGCCGCCGCATTGCGAATGGCCCAGCACGATCAGATGCGCAACCTTCAGCGCTGTGACCGCGTATTCAATTGCGGCGCTGGTGCCATGGTGGTCACCGTCCGGCGCATAGGGCGGCACGAGATTGGCAATGTTGCGATGAATGAAAAAGTCACCCTGATCTGCTCCGAACATCGAAGTCACATGAACCCGGCTGTCGCAGCACGAGATAACCATCGCCCGCGGGCGCTGTCCCTCGGTTGCCAGGCGGCGGAACCAGACCTGATTTTCGGAATAGGTGGTGGCTTTCCAACCGTGATACCGTTTGACCAGATAACCTGGCAGAGGTTTCGCTAAGTCCATTCTAGTGTCCATTGTCGTGTTGCTGAAGGTTGCTGTAACCTGAATTCGAGGAAAATTCGAGTGATTATCCTGTTCTTTAGCAAGGTTTTGCAAAGGAATTCACCACCAAGGTCTGGTTATGCCGTGGGGGCGCAATGAATTGGGGTGAATGTGGTGGAAAAGATAGTCACGCTTGAACACAAAGAAACGGTGCGGTTGGATCCGGATCGGTTGACCGGTCTGTACCGGCAACTGGGCGACAAGAACGCGCTGGACGTGCTGTGCCGCACGGTCGAAGAACTGGCCGTGCGCCTTTCAAATTGTGAGCGGTTCTGGCGGCAGCGCGACTGGGCGGGGTTGCGCAAATGCGCCCGCTCGCTGGTGGCGATTTCGGAACAGATCGGCATGATGGCACTGGCCCATGTGGCCGGTGACGTTGCCCGATCGGTGGATGCCGGTGACGTTGTGGCAACCGGCGCCACGTTGTCCCGGTTGGTCCGGGTCGGTGAAATATCGCTGACTGTGATCTGGGATCAGCAGGATCTTTCGGTCTGACAGGGCTTGCAGAGGGATCGTGGGCAGCTAGGCTGGGCACAAATAGAACCAATCGAGATATTCATGACCCTGTCCTTCGCTACTCCCTCCGATCCTTCTGTGCCGCTGCATGTCATTGCACAGCCAGATCTGGACACATGGCTAAGCAGTCAATCCGATCAGGTCACGTCCTGGGTTCGGGCCAGCGGATTTACCGCCGCGCTGGGCCAGGTGGTGCTTATTCCCGGCCCCGAAGGCACACCCGAACATGCGCTGGCCGGATACGGCAAAAGTTCTGGCCGCGCACGCAGACGGTTCCCATTGGCGACCGCTGCCATGGACCTGCCCGAAGGGAATTACCACATTGCCTCGGGCCTGCCCGATGATGCACTGGCCACCGAGTGCCTGGGCTGGCTGCTGACCGGATACGCGTTTGACCGCTATGCCTCGCAATCACCGGCCAAGGCCCGGCTGGTTGCACCCGAAGGGGTGGATGCCGCTCGGATCGAGGTTCTGGCCAATGCCGAGGCCCTGATCCGCGATCTGGTCAATACGCCCGCGTCGGAAATGGGTCCCGATCAATTGCAGGCTGCGACTGAGGCGCTGGCACAGGAATTCGATGCTGTCTGCGAGGTGGTGCGCGGCGCATCTTTGTTGGAACAGAACTTCCCCTTGATCCACACCGTCGGTCGGGCTGCCGCGCAGGATCCGCGCCTGATAGAGATGAACTGGGGCAGCGCGGGGCCGAAACTGACACTGGTGGGCAAAGGAGTTTGTTTTGATACCGGCGGGCTGAACTTGAAGCCGGGAAATTCGATGGCGCTGATGAAGAAGGATATGGGGGGCGCGGCAAATGTTCTGGGTTTGGCGCGGATGATCATGGCGCTGAACCTGCCGCTGCAACTGCGGGTTCTGATACCGGCCGTCGAAAACGCGGTGGCCGGAGATGCCTTTCGGCCCGGCGACATCCTGACTTCACGCAAAGGCCTGACGGTTGAGATCAACAACACCGATGCCGAAGGGCGGCTGGTGCTGGCCGACGCGCTGGCGTTGGCCGATGAGGGCGCGCCGGATCTGGTAATCTCCATGGCGACGCTGACGGGCGCGGCGCGGGTGGCACTGGGGCCGGATCTGGCCCCGTTCTATACGGATGATGACAACGCGGCAGGGGCGTTGGCGCTGGCCGGACAACAGGCTGCTGATCCAGTTTGGCGAATGCCGTTTCATGAGCCGTATGAGACGATGATCGAGCCCGGCATCGCCGATCTGGATAATGCACCCTCTGGCGGGTTCGCGGGATCTATCACTGCCGCCTTGTTCCTGCGCCGGTTCGTGGGTGACAGCCGCTATATGCATTTCGATATTTATTCCTGGCAGCCCGGCAACGCACCTGGGCGCACCAAGGGTGGCTTGGGCCAGGGTCCCCGTGCCCTGCTGACCGCCCTGCCTGAGATGTTGGACCTATGACCCGGAGGCGCGTCATTCACCCGGTCGTTGACCTGCTGCGCCAGCCAGATGGGCCGCGCGATCGTCAACTGTTGTTCGGTGACACGGTCGAGGTGGTCGAAACCCTAACTGGTTGGAGCCGCGTCACCGCAGACAAGGACGGGTATCCCGGCTGGGTGGCCTCGGATCAGCTTGCAGAGCCAGTTCCCGACACCCACTGGATCACCGCCCCGGCCACCCATGCTTATGCCCTGCCGGATATGAAAAGCCCCGATCGCGTATCCTTGAGTTTCGGAAGCAAGGTGCTGGTGTTGTCGGAACAAAACACATTTCTGGAAACGGAATTGGGATTTATTCCTGCGGTTCATGCCAAACTAAACGCCACTCGACTGACCGATCCGGTGTCAGTGGCCGAGCTTTTTTTGGGCACACCCTACCTTTGGGGCGGCAACAGCCGGTTCGGGCTGGATTGCTCAGGTCTCGTGCAGGCCGGGTTGCTGGCCTGCGGCCTGCCTTGCCCCGGCGACAGCGGTGATCAGGAACGAGAGCTGGGCGAGACGCTGCCCAAAGGAACGCCTGCCAAACGCGGCGATCTGCTGTTTTGGAAAGGGCACGTGGCCTGGGTCTATGGTGACAACATGCTGTTGCACGCCAACGCCTTCCACATGGATGTGACGTTCGAGCCGATGGATCAGGCGGTTACGCGCATTCTGGAACAGGGCGACGGGCCTGTGATGGCCCACAAACGGCTCTAATCCAGGTCAACCGAGCGGATTAACTTGCGCTCTAGCACCCGCAAAACCGTGCGAAGATCATGGCCGCGTTTCAGGATACGCCCATCCATTCCAACCACCGAATACATCCCCTGTTTTTGCCGCAGGCGGGGGTCTTTCTCGACCCGGTAGATCGGATGTTCTGCCGTACGCCGAAAGATGGAAAACACCGCCATGTCGCGCAGGTTGGAAATGCCATAATCGCGCCATTCTCCGGCAGCAACCATTCGGCCATAGACTGACAGGATATAGGACATCTCGCGACGGTCGAACGCGACGGGCATCTGGGCCGAATTCGCAGAAAACCGGCTGGGAGGCTGCATGTTCATACCCCAAGCCTCGCCGGAAAACGCATTTGAATCAAGCCCGCTGGTTTGAGTATGTGGCATTTTTGAACCGGTGTGCTTTAGCGCCGTCCAACTTGCCGACAGATCAGGATCACAGGCAAAAGACCCACGGCCAGTATCACCAGCGAAGGGACAGCTGCGCCTTCCAGCCGCTCATCCGAGGCCAGCCGATAGGCCTGCACCGCCAGCGTATCAAAGTTGAAAGGCCGCATGATCAGGGTTGCGGGCAGCTCTTTCATCACGTCTACAAAGACGATCAGCAACGCGGTCAGCAGCGACGGCGTCAGGATTGGCAAATGCACCCGGCGCAGCGTGCCCAGCGGCGTCTGACCCAAGGACCGCGAAGCCGCATCCATATTGGCATGCACCGTGCTCTGCCCGCCTTCATAGGCACTCAGCGCAGCGGCCAGAAAGCGCACCATATAAGCCGCAACCAACAACCAGATTGAACCCGTGACCAGCAAGCCGGTTGAGATATCGAAGGTTTGCCGCATCCACGCATCCAGTGCGTTGTCGAAGCTGGCAAAGGGCACTATCAGCCCCACAGCAATCACGCCCCCCGGCACCGCATAGCCCAGCCGCGCCAGATACCCGGTGCTGGACGACACCTGGCCTGGCCTCAGCCGCTGAAAGAACCCGACGCAGATCGCCGCGCACACCGTTACCACAGCGGCCACGCCCGCAAGGGTCAAAGAGTTCTGGATGAACCCGACATAGCGCCGCGACAGCAGGTTCTGTTCAGATGTCAGCCCCATCTGGATCAGGATGAACACCGGCAGCAAAAAGCCCAGCAGCACCGGAATGACACACAGTGTAAAGGCCGCAGCAGATTGCCAGCCTTTAAGCTGTGCCGAGGGTAAACTGGCGTGGCTTTTGCCCGCTTGATAGTATTTTGCCCTGCCCCGCTGCATCCGTTCGGCCACCGCCATAAGCAAGGCAAAGCCCAGCAGGCATAGGGCCAGTTGCGCCGCTGCAGCCCGGTCTCCGATCGAAAACCAGCTGGTATAGATACCGGTAGCAAAGGTCTGTACGCCGAAATAAGCCACAGTGCCGAAATCGGCGATGGTTTCCATGATCGCCAGCAGGACGCCCCCGGCGATGGCCGGACGGGCCATCGGCAGCGACACATGCCAGAACGCCAGCCACGGGCTTTTGCCCAACGCGCGGGCGGCCAGAAACGCGGTGGCGCTTTGCTGCAGGAACGCCGCACGCGCCAGCAGGTACACATAGGGGTAAAGCACCAGGATCAGCATGACCGCTGCGCCTTCGGTCGAGCGGATCTCGGGGAACCAATAATCCCGCGGACCCCAGCCGGTTACATCGCGCAGGGTGGACTGAACTATGCCCGGATGGTCCAGAATGAACGTATACGCATAGGCCAGCACATAGGCAGGGAAGGCCAGCGGCAGAACCAGAGCGATCTCAAGAAAGCGCACACCGGGAAACCGGGTCATCGTCACCAGCCACGCCGCCCCAACGCCGATGCAAAAGGTACCGGCAGCCACCAGAACCACCAATATGACCGTCGTCAGCGCATAACCGGGCAAAACCGTGTCCAACAGGTGCGAGATCGTATCCGTCCCGCCCGTCACCGCCGCCAGAACGACCGCTACCATTGGCAACAGACACGCAGCCGCCACCAAACATGCCACAGTACCCACCAGCCGGGTGCCAAAAGCACCACGGTTGCGCGTTCCGTGCTCTGAGTAGTCGATTTCGGCCATGGTTCCGGTTTGTGGCTGACAAGCGCAGGTTCGACCTTTAATCGACTAAAACGCTAAGAAACACCAGTGGGCCGGGATACAATTCTGCGGCGCAATCTGCCGCAGAGCTGTTTTCAAGTCACTCGTAGACGCGCTGATCCTCGATCACCAACCCGTCCTTGGGCAGCGTTCCCGGGGCCACGACCTCGATCGCGCCCTTTAGTTTCAACACTTCGATCACTGATCTGGCGTAGGCAATGTCGTCCCCACCCGGGCTTTCGATCTGAACGGTCATGGTGTCCATTTCACCCTGGCGCGCGGCGATGACGCGGGCTTTGACGATCTCAGCGTGTTTGTCGACCAGTGCAGCCACCTGTTCAGGGCGGACGAACATCCCCTTGATCTTGGTGGTCTGATCGGCACGCCCCATCCAGCCTTTGATACGCATGTTGGTTCGACCACAGGGCGATTCACCCGGCATGATCGCGGACAGATCGCCGGTCGCAAACCGGACAAGCGGGTAATCGGGGTTGAGGGTGGTAACCACGACCTCACCCACCTCACCTGCGGCGACAGGGGCTCCGGTGCCCGGGGTGACGATTTCCACAATCACGTGTTCGTCGAGGATCATGCCCTCCATCGCGGGGCTCTCATAGGCGATGTTGCCCAGATCGGCCGTCGCATAACACTGCAGGCAGGAAATTCCGCGATCCGCATAGTCCTGCCGCAGCGACGGAAACAATGCGCCACCGCCCACTACAGCGGATGAGAAATTCAGCGCGACGCCCATCTCGTCGGCCTTGTCCAGGATCACTTTCAGATAGTCCGGCGTACCAGCATACGAGGTGCAGCCCACATCGCGCGCCGCCGTCACCTGCAGCTCGGTCTGGCCGGTTCCGGCAGGCAGCACTGCTGCTCCGACAGCCCGCGCACCGCTTTCGAAAATCATGCCCGCGGGCGTCAGGTGATAGCCAAAACAGTTCTGGACAATGTCACCCGGTCCGACACCTGCGGCGTGCAGAAACCGCCCCATGCGCCACCAATCATGGTCGGTGCTGCCCGGTTCATAGATCGGGCCGGGGGACTGAAACACGTGATGGAAATGGCGCGCCGGTTTGACAGTGAACCCGCCAAAGGGCGGTCGCGTCGCCTGAGCCTGTGCCAGATCAGACTTGCGCAAAACAGGCAGCTTCACAAGATCCTGGACCGAGGTCACATCATCGGTGTCCACATCAGCCATATGCGCGGCAAACCCGGGCGCGGATTTTGCCCGCTGGATCTGGACTCGCAGCGCCTGCGTTTGATCGGCGGCGCGCTGATCAGCTGACCGGGTTTCAAGCGCATCGTAGAATTTCGTCATCGCTAAATCCTCCATCCGCTTACAGCCACCTCTTGCGGCGGCGATACGACCGCACGTCGCGAAAGCTTTTTCGGCCATCGTCGGACATGCCCAGATAGAATTCCTTCACATCTGGGTTTTCACGAAGTTCGGCCGCCGGGCCGTCCATGACGACGCGGCCCGATTCCAGAATGTATCCGTAATGCGCAAACCGCAGCGCCACGTTGGTGTTCTGTTCGGCCAGCAGGAAAGACACGCCTTCCTTTTCGTTCAGATCCTTCACGATGCCAAAAATCTCTTCGACCAGCTGCGGCGCCAAACCCATCGAGGGTTCATCCAGCAGGATCGTCTCGGGCCGCGACATCAGCGCCCGCCCCATCGCCACCATCTGTTGTTCACCGCCCGAGGTATAGCCTGCCTGCGACCGGCGGCGTTCCTTGAGGCGGGGGAAATATGTATAAACCAGTTCCAAATCCTGCAGGATCGCGGCTTTGCCATCCTTACGGGTATAAGCTCCGGTCAGCAGGTTTTCTTCGACCGTCAGGTGCTCGAAACAGTGGCGGCCTTCCATTACCTGGATGACGCCTTTTTCCACCAAAACAGCGGGGTCACTTTCATGTACGCTGGTGCCGCGATATTTGATCGTGCCTTTTGTCACCTCGCCACGTTCGGAATGCAGCAGGTTGGACACCGCCTTCAGCGTCGTTGTCTTACCCGCACCATTGCCACCCAGCAGCGCGGTGATACCGCCTTTGGGAACCGTCAGGCTGACACCTTTAAGAACGAGGATCACATGGTTGTAGATCACCTCGATATTGTTGACCTCTAGCAGGGTATCGGCCTGCACTTCGGTGTTTTCTGCCGCATCCAGCATCTGCGCGTGTCCTCGTGCGAGTGTCGGGTTCGGGACGGCGGCCAACCGCCGCCCCGCGTGTCAAAAGCGCCTTAGTTGCAGCGCGATTCGATGTTGTTTTCCGCCGCATAGGCTGCGGAATCCTCGTTGATCAGCGCACCAATTACGTCGCCATCGGTGGCTTTAAACTCTGAGATCAGCGACCAAGTCTTGTTGGCTGCGTCCCACTGGGTCACACCAACCAATGCATCACCTCCGTGGTTTTCACACGACACCGAGAAGGTTGGACCGAAGTTCGGCAGACCCAGTTCGACCATCTTCGCTTCGGTGATCTCCAGCGCTTCCATGCCATCACGCATTTCTGCGGGGGTAATGTCGGCATTGCCCGAGATTTCCTGAGCTTTCTTGACGGCTTCCGACGCCAGCATCGCCGCATAAAGACCACGGTTATACAGAACCGTGCCCACCTGATCGCCAGCACCCGCAGCCTTGCCCGTATCGACGACATATTTCTGGATGTCGTCAAACACCGGGAAATCCGTGCCCACATTGTGGAAGGTCAACGCCTTGTAGCCATTGGCGGCTTCGCCCGCTGGCAACACGTCGTTTTCCGAACCCGACCACCAGATGCCGATGAAGTTCTCCATCGGGAAACGGATGTTGGCGGCTTCTTGCACAGCAACCTGGTTCATCACACCCCAGCCCCACATCAGCACATAATCCGGCTTGTCACGGCGGATCTGCAGCCACTGGGACTTTTGTTCCTGACCGGGATGATCCACCGGCAACGCCGCCAGTTCAAAGCCGTGTTTCTTGGACAGCTCTTCCAGTGTACGGATCGGTTCTTTGCCATAGGCCGAGTTGTGATAGACCAAAGCGATTTTCTTACCGCTCAGATCGCCACCGTTTTCCTCAAGCAGATAGTTGATCGCGCCCGAAGCTCCATCCCAGTAGTTGGCGGGATAGTTGAACGTATGGCTGAACACATCGCCGTTTTTAGCCGAGGTCCGACCATAGCCCATCGTGTGCAACGGGATGCCATCTGCGGTCACTTTTGGGATCAGCTGATAGGTGATGCCGGTCGACAGCGGTTGATAGACTAACGCGCCTTCGCCTTTGGTGGATTCATAGCATTCCACACCTTTTTCAGTGTTATAGCCCGTCTCGCACTCGACCATGCGGACCGGAACACCGCCAATGCCACCATCCCGTTCGTTCAGAAGGGTGAAATAGTCGTTGTATCCATCCGAGAACGGGATGCCGCCAGCCGCATAAGGCCCGGTACGATAGCTCAGATCTGGTATGACCAGATCCGCCAGTGCCGGCCCAGCGGCCATCAAGGCGCCCAGCGCCATGGTTGCCAGTTTTGTTGTCATCGGGTGTTTCCTCCCTTGATTAATCCGATGTTGTGTTCGGGCTTTCCCACCCGTTTTTTGATTGGGCCAGCCCCCTAGTGGGGGAATGGCCAGAGTCTGAGTTTCTCTTTGGTCACGCGCCAAAGCTGCGCCAGACCGTGCGGCTCGAGGATCAAGAACATGATGATCAGCGCACCGACAATCACCAGTTGCAGATGGGCGACGATATCCGTGGGCCAGCCCAGCACGTCGACACCAACCACCTTGAGAACGACGGGCAGCAGCACCAGAAACGCAGCACCCGCAAAGGATCCGAAAATCGAACCCAGGCCGCCAATGATCACCATGAACAGCACCAGGAAAGATTTCTGGATGCCGAACACTTCGCCAACCTCGACCGCACCGAGGTACACGGCAAAAAACAGCGCCCCTGCGATACCGACAAAGAAAGAACTGACGGCAAAAGCTGTCAGCTTGGCCTTGAGAGGGTTTACCCCGATAATCTCGGCCGCAATGTCCATGTCGCGGATCGCCATCCAGGAACGCCCCGTGGTGCCGCGGGTCAAGTTGCGTGCGATGATGGCGCAGAAGGCCAGGAAGATTAGGCAGAACAAATAAGTCGCCCAGGCTGGCGCGTTTGGTCCGGTGATGATGATACCGAATACATCCCGCTCGGGCGCGTTTATCTGTCCCGAGGCGGAATAGTTGTAGAACCATGGGACCCTGTTGAACAGCCAGACCAGAAAGAACTGTGCAGCCAGGGTGGCCACCGCCAGATAAAACCCTTTGATCCGCAGAGATGGCAGGCCGAACAATACGCCAACAATGGCCGTGACCCCTCCGGCAAGGAACACGTGGACAAACATGCTGACATCCGGGAACGCGGTCATTAGTTTGTAACAAGCATAGGCCCCCACGGCCATGAACCCGCCCGTGCCCAGCGACACCTGCCCGCAATAACCCACCAAAATGTTCAACCCGATCGCCGCGATAGCGTAAATCAGGAACGGTAGCAGCAGCGCATTGGCCCAATAGTCATTGATGATAAAAGGGATGATCCCAAAACCCACCGCCAGCACCACATAATACCGATACCGGTCGAACTTGATCGGGAAGGTCTGGCTGTCATCTGTGTAGGAGGTTTTGAAATCTCCAGCCTCACGATAAAACATATCTTACTTTCCCCATTCTTCCTGCGCTCTGTTTCGGGTCGCGGCGTCCAGTTGTTTGGACCCTTTGGCGTAACCGCTTGCCTCGGATGTGCGCACCAGTTTCATGTAGGCCATGATGCCCGTAACCAGCCCGGCAAAGGCCAGGATCGCTGCGATCACCAACTGGCCCTCGGTCAGGTCATCCGAGGTCAGGGCGATATAGCCAAAGGCCCAGAATCCGGCCCACGCGATCACATTGAGGATGGCAATCAGTTTTGACATCGCTACACCCTCTCGATGATCTTTTCGCCGAACAGGCCTTGCGGCCGGAACACCAGGAAGATCAGCGCCAGCACATAAGCAAACCAGTTCTCGGTCGCGCCGCCGACCAGCGGGCCGATGGCAAACTCAAACAGTTTCTCACCCACACCGATGATCAGCCCACCTACAATGGCACCGGGGATCGAGGTGAACCCGCCCAGCATCAGCACCGGCAGCGCCTTGAGCGCGATCAGCGACAGGGAAAACTGCACGCCCGACTTGGTGCCCCACATGATGCCCGCGACCAGCGCGACAAAACCCGCAACCGACCAGACCATGATCCAGATGAAGTTCAGCGAGATCCCCACCGACAAAGCCGCCTGATGGTCGTCGGCCACCGCGCGCATTGCCCGGCCCTGTTTGGTGTACTGGCTAAAGGCAACAAGAGCAGCCACCAACAGCGCCGCAATCACCGTCGCCACAACATCCAGATTGTCGATGAAAAAACCGTAGCCAAAGATGTTGAACGTGCTTTCGTCGATCCACAGGTTGATACCCTGCGGCAGACCCACATCCAGCTTTTTGATTTCAGACCCCCACATCAAGTCGGCCACGCCCTCAAGGAAATAGGCCAGACCGATGGTCGCCATGAACAGGATAATCGGCTCTTGCCCTACCAGATGGCGCATGACAAAGCGCTGAACGGCCCAGGCAAGCAGAACCATCACTGCCATGGTCAAAAGGATGGCGAACAGCGCAGGTACGTTCCAACCGAAATAGTGGATATGCGTCCCGAAGGTCGCGTTGATTAGATGGGAAAACGGCACCTGCCCGTTCATGATCCCCACCAGTGTCATCGCCGCGAACAGGGCCATAACCCCTTGGGCATAATTGAAAATCCCAGAGGCTTTGTAAATCAGAACAAAGCCCAGCGCGACCAGCGCATACAACACCCCGGCCATCAGGCCATTCAGGATGACCTCCATCGCGTAAATCAACTGATCAGGCATGTGCGCCCCCTCTCATGTCTGTCAGATGGTCAGTCATGGCTCACCCCCAGATAGGCGTCGATGACTTCCTGGTTGTTGCGTACCTCATCGGGTGTGCCGTCGCCGATCTTGCGGCCGTAATCCATCACCACCACGCGGTCGCTCAGGTCCATGACAACGCCCATATCGTGTTCGATCAGGGCGATGGTGGTGCCAAATTCATCATTCACGTCCAGGATAAAGCGGCTCATGTCCTCTTTCTCTTCGACGTTCATGCCGGCCATCGGCTCGTCCAGCAGCAACAGTTTGGGTTCCGCCGCCAAGGCACGGGCCAGTTCGACCCGCTTTTTCAACCCGTATGGCAGGCGGGACACCGGCGTTTTGCGGATGTGCTGGATTTCCAGGAAATCGATAATCTTTTCGACCGCCTCGCGGTTTTCATTCTCTTCGGCTTCGGCTTTACCCTTCCACAGCGCCTGCTGCAGAATGTTGGTTTTCATAAAGCTCAACCGCCCGGTCATGACGTTGTCCAGCACGCTCATACCTTCGAACAGGGCGATGTTCTGGAAGGTCCGCGCGATCCCCTGCTGGGCTACTTCAAACGGGCGCATCTGTGGTCGCTTGGCCCCGTGGAACCAGACCTCGCCCTCTTGCGGTACATAAAACCCCGAGATCACGTTCAGCATCGAGGACTTCCCCGCGCCGTTCGGGCCGATAATGGCCCGGATCTCACCCTCGCGAATGTCGAACGAGATATCCTTTATCGCCACCACACCGCCAAAGCGCAGGGTGATGTTCTTCATCTCCATCACCACAGCGCCGATCTTGCGGCCGTCGTCGGTGACATATCCTTCGGAATTATCCAGCATCATTTGCCCACTTCACAACATGGTTCAAAAAAAGACAGCTCAGGACGCCAGCGCCAAGATATCCGTAGATCGCACCGCCATCGAAAGCTTTCGCAGGATAGGCCAACCCGCACATACCCCCGACCGCTGATCCAATGAGGGCACTAGCTACAGACGAAACACGCTTCGAAAGTCGCTCTGAAACAAAGACAACTGCTCCAGCGCCGGCACCCATCGACAATGCCACTATCAAAACCGGCACCAAGATCGTCATTCCGCCGCCACCTTGTGCTGCACAGCCGCCACAACCGGCGCGTCCACGATCTTCAGCGTCGCGCTGATCGATCCCTTACGGCCATCCTCATAGGTTACTTCGGTTGTGGTCGAGACGGTTTCAGACCCGTCATAGAGCGCCGCGATGATGTCGCTGAATTTCTCTTCAACGAACCCGCGCCGCACTTTCCGTGTCCGGGTCATTTCCCCGTCATCCGCGTCCAGTTCCTTGTGCAACACCACAAAGCGATGCACCTGGCAACCCGACAACATTTCATCAGCCGCGACAGATTTGTTGACCTCTTCCACATGGGATTTGATCGTCTCTAACACTTGCGGATGTGCTGTCAGTTCCTGATAGGACCCATAGGCGACGTTGTTGCGCTCGGCCCAGTTGCCCACTGCCGTCAGGTCGATATTGATGAAGGCCACGCAGCGATCCTTGCCGTTTCCGAACAGCACGACCTCAAGAATATCGGGATAGAATTTCAGCTTGTTCTCGACATATTTCGGCGCAAACATCGACCCGTCGGCCATTTTACCCACATCCTTGGCGCGGTCGATGATCCGCAGATGGCCGCTGCTTTCCTCGATGAACCCGGCATCCCCCGTGGCCACCCAGCCTTCGGCATCTTTGGTCGAGGCGGTGGAGTCTGGGTTCTTGAAATACTCGACAAACACGCCGGGCGAGCGATAGTGAATCTCGCCCGTCTCATCAATCTTCAGCTCAACGTCCGGCGCAGGTACGCCCACCGTATCGGCCCGCACCTCGCCATCCGGCTGCACGGTGATAAAGACCGTCGCCTCGGTCTGACCATAAAGCTGCTTCAGGTTGATGCCCAATGAGCGATAGAAATCAAAGATTTCCGGCCCGATCGCTTCACCAGCTGTATAACCCACGCGAAACCGCCCATAGCCCAACGTGTCCTTGAGCGGCCCGTAAACCAACATATTGCCCAGCGCGTATTTGACACGATCACCAAAACCCACCGGTTTGCCGTCCAACAGCTGCCCGCCAACCTTCTTGGCATGCGCCATGAAGTGATGAAACATCCGCTGCTTCAGCTTGCCCGCATCCTCCATCCGGATCATCACATTGGTCAGCTGGGTTTCGAACACCCGCGGCGGGGCAAAGAAATAAGTAGGCCCGATTTCGCGTAAGTCGGTCATCATCGTGTCGGCGCTTTCGGGGCAGTTCACGCAGAACCCGCACCAATAGGCTTGCCCGATGGAGAAGATAAAATCGCCGACCCAGGCCATCGGCAGATAAGAAAGGATGTCTTCATTCCGGGTCAGGTGATCAAACTCGGCCGAGTTTTTGGCGCTTTCGATCACGTTCCGGTTCGACAGCACCACGCCCTTTGGCTTGCCCGTGGTGCCCGAGGTATAGAGCATCACGCAGGTGTCGTCGTAAGTCAGCGCGCCGATCCGCTTGTCCAGTTCCGCATCAAAACGTGCGTGGCCAGCGCTGCCTTCGGCCTTGATGTCGTCCAGCGCGTTCATCTGGGCATGGTCGTACTTCCGCATCCCGCGTTTGTCGGTATAGAGGATATGTTTGACCTGATGCAGGTTTTCCTGAATTTCAACGACTTTGTCGACCTGCTCCTGATCGCCGCAGACCACGTATTTCGCGCCGCAATGTTCCAGCACATAGGCCATCTCTTCGGCGACGGAATCCTGATAAAGCGGCACCGGCACCGCGCCCACCATTTGCGCAGCGACCATTGACCAGTAATGCGCCGGGCGGTTGCGGCCGATCACAGCGATATGGTCGCCCTTCTCGATGCCAAGCTCCAGAAATCCCAGCGCGATAGCACGGATTTCCGCGGCTGCCTCGGCCCAGGTCCAGCATTGCCAGATCCCAAATTCCTTTTCCCGATAGGCCGGGACATTCCCGAACTGCGTCGCATTGCGATGTAACAGCGCCGGAAGGGAAACCATCCCCTCAGCGCCCGACTGCGTCTGAGCCAATCTCTTTCTCCTCCCCATCCGGCCCTCCCCGGGCCGGAAACGGCGGACCCGAGGCCAAACCCCGGACGCCAGCGCCCCGATTAAGGGACGGTTGCACGATCAGCGTCAACTTTTTCCTGATGTTTTCTCAATTCTTACGAATTGTAACACGATCTAATGGGCTTTGGATGCGCGGAGTTTTGGTTTGTATGCGACCGCAATCAGCCCGACGAGCTCTATTACGATGGGTCACAGATTGTCGTTACATCGCCGTTCGAAGATTTTGTTGTCATAGGAATGGCACAATGCTCGGAATTCAGTTGGATCAAAAGCAGCGCTGCTCCCATTGTCAGCGCGAACGACCCAAAGAAAAACACAGTGTTTTTTAAAAGCGTGTTCCGCGCATGGTTATTACCTTGGTGGCGCAAAACTCGAAACATCGACAGAAAACCGCCCGTCAGTACTTGATCCCAAGGTTGCTCGGTGACGGATTGGTTCGTTGCAGAAATCAAGCTTGTGAATGAAGCGAGAAACTTGATGAAACAATAGAACGTCACGAACATCCCGACCAATACCACAACCAGAAGAGCGTAAATTATTGTAGACACTTCAACTAACCTTCCAATTCCAAAAATCGTTTAAAAAGGTCTTTGCCTACAACCAATCCCTCAAAATCGGAATCAAAGGCACATCCGCCGCTGGCATCGGGTAGGTACGCAGTTCATTCGCACGCACCCATTTCAACGCCTGATCTTCGCGCGATTGCGGGATGCCTTCCCATTTTCGGCAGGCAAACAGTGGCATCAGCAGGTGGAAATCGTCATAGCTGTGGCTGGCAAAGGTCAGAGGCGCCAGGCACGAGGCCCAGGTGTTGATGCCCAACTCCTCTTCCAGCTCGCGGATCAGGGCGGCTTCGGGGGTTTCGCCGGGTTCGATTTTACCGCCGGGAAATTCCCACAGACCAGCCATGGATTTGCCCTCGGGGCGCTGCGCCAACAGCACCCGGCCCTCGATATCGATCAGGGCGACGGCAGACACTAATACAGTTTTCATGGTCACAACCCCGGACGCAAAACCGGGTTCCACATTTGCCGGAGTTGTTTCAGTTTCACGAGCGATAATCCGCGTTGATCTCGATATACCCATGGGTCAGATCGCAGGTCCAGACAGTCGATTTTCCATCGCCCAGCCCCAGATCAACTGCAATCACCAGGTCCTGGCCTTTCATATATGCAGCGGCGTCTTCTTCGCGATAATCCGGGCTGACCCAGCCTTTTTCGGCCACAAGAATATCGCCGAAGGAAATACTCAGCAGGTCGCGATCTGCAGCGGCGCCGGATTTGCCAATAGCCATGACCACACGTCCCCAGTTTGGATCCTCGCCGGCAATGGCCGTTTTCACCAGCGGTGAATTGGCAACAGCCAAACCGTGCACCTTGGCGTCAATATCTGAGACTGCACCAGTCACGCGGATTTCCACGAATTTCGTTGCACCCTCGCCGTCGCGCACCACCTGATGCGCCAAATCCAGCATCACGCCTTCCAGCGCCCGGGCAAACGCGTCATTGCAGGTGGCATCCACGCCGGATGCCCCAGTCGCACACAAAAGCAGCGTGTCCGAAGTCGACGTGTCGCTGTCGACGGTGATGCAGTTGAACGTCCGATCAGCTTGTGTGCCCAGCATGGCCTGCAACGCGGGTTGGGCGACCTGTGCGTCGGTGAAGATGTAAACCAGCATCGTCGCCATATCCGGCGCGATCATGCCCGATCCTTTGGCAATCCCCGCGATAGAGACTGTTTTGCCGTTAATCTCAACCTGCGCGCTGGCCCCTTTCGGGAAGGTGTCCGTGGTCATGATCGCCCGCGCCGCGTCTTCGATCGCATGACGGCTGAGGCCCGATTTCAACACCTCAAGCTGGGCCACGATACGCTCATGCGGCAAAGGCTCGCCAATCACCCCGGTTGATGAGGTAAAGACGCGCCCGACGTCAACACCGGTTGCTGTTGCCACGGCCTGCGTTAGTTCGGTCACTGAGCTTTGCCCGTAATGTCCGGTGAACGCGTTGGCATTGCCCGAGTTCACAAGGATCGCCGCGGGCCCGTCATTGGCCCCGCCGACCTTGTCCTGACAGTCCAGTACCGGGGCCGCACGGGTGGCCGAGCGGGTAAAGACCCCAGCCACAGATGTGCCGGGGTCCAGCACCGCCAGCATCACATCGGTGCGCCCCTGATAGCGCACGCTCGCCTCGACGGTGGCAAAACGCACACCGTCAATCGCGGGCAATTCGGGAAACGCCACTGGCGCCAGCGGTGAGACTTTGGTGATCTTCGCCACGCGGGATTACTCCTGAATCAGGTCCAACTGGCGCACAACGTCCGGGGTCAGGCCCTCGGGTGCTGGGCGCTCGATCTGGGCCTGTTGCGTCAGCTCATCAATGCGGGTCTGAATGGCCTCTTGCTGAAGGGTCTGGGCCAGCTCTTCGCGCACACTGTCCAGCGCAGGCGCTTCGCTTTTGCGTTTGTCGTTCAGGACGATCACATGCCAGCCAAACTGTGTTTTCACCGGATCAGACACCTGATCCTTTTCCAGACCGATAACGGCGGTCTCGAACTCGGGCACCATGCGGCCTGCGCCGAACCAGCCCAGCTCACCGCCATTGGGACCCGATGGGCCGGTCGATTTCTCTTTGGCCATCTCGGCGAAATCAGCACCATCATCCAGCTGCGCCTTGATCTCGTTTGCTTCTTCTTCGCTTTCCACAAGAATGTGGCTGGCGTTGTATTCATCCGCGCCCTGGAATTCGGCGAACTGTGCATCATAGGCTGCTTGAATGGCGTCATCGGTCACGGCGTCACCGACCAGCGCGTTCACTGTCTGCACGGCCCGCAAAGAACGGGATTCGTTTTCCAGCGCCAGCGCATTCAACTTGGTCAGATTGTCCTGTTCCTGCCCCAGCAATTGCTGCTGGATCAGCTGCTCGATGATGAAATCGTACAAAACGTCATCTTCGACCTGCTGATATTGCGGCGGCAAGGTCGCCACTGTGGCGATAACGTGACCCAATGTGATCTCATCGCCGTTTACACGGGCCACCACGGTCGACGCGTCGGGCTTGGTTTCAGCAGCCAATGGCAGGGCCATCACGGCGGCAAGCGCCAGCGTTGGCAGAAAAGTGAGGCCTTTGGGCATGGAATCTTCCTATTTCTTTGCCGCGACAGGGCGTGGCGTTGACACTCTGGGACCTGCCGCTTACATCGCTTTGAAGCCTTGGACAGGGCCGCCTTTCACCCCCCGTATCTATGGGTTGCGCGCAAGGTGGGCAAGCCTGTCGCAACCAAGACAAGAACAGATCCGCTGGAGTGAACATGCTGGGACTCGGAACGCTTGCCAAAAAGGTGTTCGGAACACCGAACGACCGCAAGATCAAGGCGACCCGACCGCTGGTCGAACAGATCAACGCGCTGGAGCCGGAGTTCGAAAAACTGTCGGATGAAGGCCTGATCGAAAAAACCGCCGAGCTGCGCAAACGTGCACTGGATGGCGAGGCCCTGGATGCCCTGCTGCCCGAAGCTTTTGCCAACGTTCGCGAAGGCGCCAAGCGCGCGCTGGGTTTGCGTGCCTTTGACGTGCAGCTGATGGGTGGGGCGTTCCTGCATCAAGGCAACATCTCGGAAATGAAAACCGGTGAGGGCAAGACCCTGGTCGCCACTTTCCCCGCCTATCTGAACGCGCTGACCGGCAAGGGCGTGCATGTGGTAACGGTGAACGAATACCTAGCCAAGCGCGACTCGGACTGGATGGGCAAGGTGTTTGCATCTGTCGGCATGACCACTGGCGTGATTTGGTCAGGCCAGCCTGATGCCGAGAAAAAAGCCGCCTATGGCTGCGACATCACCTATGCCACCAATAACGAGCTGGGTTTTGACTATCTGCGCGACAACATGAAGGCCGATCTGGCCGAGATCTACCAAAAGCACCACAATTTCGCGATTGTGGACGAGGTTGACTCGATCCTAATTGATGAGGCACGGACGCCGCTGATCATCTCTGGGCCGTCCGAAGATCGGTCAGACCTGTATACGGCGATTGACGCAATGATCCCGTCACTGGGCGATGATCACTTTACGCTGGACGAGAAAGCCCGCGGCGTGACCTTCACCGATGAGGGCAACGAGTTTCTGGAACAGCAGCTCATCGCTGCAGGCCTGATCCCCGAGGGACATTCGCTGTATGATCCCGAAAGCACCACAGTGGTGCATCACGTCAACCAGGGTCTGCGCGCGCATAAACTGTTCACGCGCGACAAAGATTACATCGTCCGTGATGGCAACGTGGTGCTGATCGACGAGTTTACCGGCCGCATGATGCCTGGCCGCCGCCTGTCCGAGGGTCTGCATCAGGCCATCGAAGCCAAGGAAAGCGTGCAGATCCAGCCCGAGAACGTGACGCTGGCCAGCGTGACCTTCCAGAACTATTTCCGCCTGTATGACAAGCTGGGCGGCATGACCGGCACCGCGCTGACCGAGGCCGAGGAATTCGCCGAAATCTACGGTCTGGGCGTGGTTGAAGTTCCGACCAACAAGCCGATTGCCCGTCTGGACGAAGACGATCAGGTCTTTCGTACCGCTGGTGAAAAATACGGCGCTATGATCGAAGAGACCAAGGAAGCGCAGGCAAAGGGCCAACCGGTTCTGCTGGGCACCACCTCGATCGAGAAATCCGAACTGCTCAGCCAGTTGCTGACCAAGGAAGGTATCGAACATAACGTTCTGAACGCCCGTCAGCACGAGCAAGAGGCGCAGATCGTCGCTGATGCCGGTCGGTATGGCGCGGTGACCATCGCCACCAACATGGCCGGTCGCGGTACTGATATTCAGCTGGGCGGCAATGTGGAAATGAAGGTTCTGCAGGCGCTGGCCGAAAACCCCGAGGCCGACCCGGCCCAACTGCGCGCCTCGGAAGAAGCGCGCCATGCCGAAGAAAAGGAAAAGGTCCTGGCTGCCGGTGGGCTGTATGTCATGGCGTCCGAACGGCACGAGAGCCGCCGTATCGACAACCAGCTGCGGGGCCGGTCCGGCCGTCAGGGTGATCCGGGCCGCACCGTGTTTTACCTGAGCCTCGAAGACGACCTGATGCGCATCTTCGGCTCGGAACGGTTGGACAAAGTTCTGACCACCCTGGGCATGAAAGAAGGTGAGGCCATCGTCCACCCTTGGGTGAACAAGTCGCTGGAGCGCGCGCAATCCAAGGTCGAAGGTCGCAACTTTGACATGCGTAAGAACGTTCTGAAATTCGACGACGTGATGAATGATCAGCGGAAAGTGGTGTTCAGCCAGCGGCGCGAGATCATGTCGACTGACGACCTGTCCGAGATCGTCTCGGACATGCGCGAACAGGTGATCGACGACCTGATCGACGAACACATGCCGCCGAAATCCTATGCCGACCAATGGGACACCGATGGTTTGCACGAGGCGGTCAAGGACAAGCTGACAATCGACGCACCGGTTCAGGACTGGGCCGCCGAAGAGGGCGTGGATGACGAACAGGTCCGCGAGCGTCTGGTGAAAGCGGCCGATGAGATGATGGCGCAGAAAGCCGTGGCCTTTGGCCCCGAGAACATGCGCAACATCGAAAAGCAGGTTCTGCTGCAGACCATTGATGGCAAATGGCGCGAGCACCTGCTGACGCTGGAACATCTGCGTTCCGTCGTTGGTTTCCGTGGGTACGCCCAGCGCGATCCGCTGAACGAATACAAAAACGAAAGCTTCCAGCTGTTTGAATCCATGCTCGACAGCCTGCGTGAAACCGTGACCCAGCAATTGTCGCGCGTCCGCCCGCTGACCGAAGAAGAACAAAAGGAAATGCTGGCACAGATGGCTGCCCAGCGTGCACAGGCACAACAATCAGTTGAACAGGCCACCAATCAGGCCGAAGCAGTGGCCGAGGCTGAAGCCTCCGGTGATCCGCGCCCCGGCTTTGTCGAGGATGATCCAGCCACCTGGGGCAACCCGTCACGCAACGACAGATGCCCTTGTGGATCCGGCAAGAAATTCAAACATTGCCATGGCCGCCTGACCTGACGTCACCGTAGTTCAGACACAATGAGTCCGCTGCACGGCCACATATTGGCCGTGTTTCAGGGACAATGTGCGACTCGCTCCTTCAACTGGGGAGGGTGTCTTGTTTGTAATAAAGAACTACGTAACCACCGGAGGCACAGTCGTGTGTGCTCTGGCTATCGGTTACCTGATGCAAAATGGATCAACTGCGCAGCGTAACGCCGCGCATGCTGAAGTCGCGGCTGCCACCGTGGCGCAAACCTCGGTGATGCCCGGGCTGGACGGAATTGTTCTGACCTCCTCGCCGTCTGCCTATCGTACGGATGCCGTCACCGAACCTGCGCGACGAACCCTGCAGCCTAGCCAGTCAGCCCCCTCTGACCATGCCAACTGCAGTTTAAGTGCCCGGGCCCATGCAATGCCCGGAGCCACGGCACGGCTGATTGTCAAAGCACCTTGCTATGCAGATGAACGGGTAGAAATCCATCACAGCGGCCTGACCGTGACCCAGCACACAGATGCAAGCGGGACACTGGACCTGACCATTCCCGCCTTGTCGGAATATGCAATTTTCCTGATCTCGCTTGAAAACAAGCAAGGTACCGTTGCCACCACTCATATCCCTGACATGGGCCATTACGCGCGCATCGCTTTGCAATGGCAGGGTCAGACCGATTTGCAGATTCACGCGCTGGAATTTGGCGCCAGTTACGGCAGCAATGGCCACGTTTCAGCGAATCCGGAAACGCAAGGCATAGGCAGCGTTGTGCATTTGGGTCAGGCCGGTCTTACTGATGCCCGCAACCTGCAAGTGTACTCATTCCCCGCTGGCCGGGCGTCCGAGGCAGGATCGATCGAAGTAACGGTCGAAGCCGAAGTGACAGCCGAGAACTGTGGTCGTGACCTGAGCGTGCAATCGCTGGAGCTGCGTGGTGATCGGAAGCTGCGCTCGCACGATTTGACGTTGAACATTCCCGATTGTTCGCGGACCGGTGAGTTTCTGGTGTTGAATAATCTGTTCCAAGACCTGACAATCGCGGCAAAGTAATCCGCAGGCAGGCTCGACACTCTTATGACATTCTTTCGTGCGGCGTCCGCTGCACTGTTTTTCGTGATCCTTGCATCCGGCGCGCAGGCGCAGGACATCACGCTGACATCCCATGACGGCAAAGTCGAAGTCACCGGCACTCTGCTTGGCTTTGATGGTGAATTCTATCGCGTCGACACCCAGTTCGGTGAATTGACCGTCGACGGGTCCGGTGTCACCTGTGACGGCCCGGCCTGCCCCAGCCTGACCGATTTCGTGGCCGAGATTCGGTTCTCGGGCGCGTCCGCCATGGCCGAGGCCGTTCTGCCCGCCCTTCTGATGGGGTTTGCTGACCATGAAGGGCTGTCCATCTCAGAGCCACACATCGACGCCAAAAGCCAAACCTATGCGCTGCATCAGGCTGGTCGGGATGCGCCTCTGGGCCGGTTTATTTTTGATGTCAGCAACACCGGCCAAGGCTTTGCCGATCTAACCGCGGATCAGGCTGATATCGTCATGGCCCTGCGTGAAATTCGCCCGTCAGAACAAATGACTGCCGAAACCGCCGGTTTGGGTGATCTGACCGATGTGCGCCGGTCCCGCGTGGTGGCACTGGATGCTCTGGTGCCCGTTGTGGCGCGGGACAATCCGGTGCGGCAGATCTCTCCCACCGATCTGGTTCGGGTGTTTTCCGGCGCGATTGCGAATTGGTCGGACCTTGGCGGCCCGGACGCGCCGATTGCGCTGCATCTGCCCGATGTCGGATCAGGGTTGGCACAAGGGTTCGAGGATCAACTACTTGGCCCGGCCAATGCCACTTTGGCCGATGGGACAATTCGCCATCACAACAGTGGTGATTTGGTTCGCGCCGTGGCCAAAGACCCCTTTGGCATCGGAATCGCCAGTAAAGCAGAGGCCGAAACAGCGCGTGCCTTGCCTCTGACGGGTGGCTGCGGCCATGCGCTGGTCGCGACGCGCCAATCGATCAAAACCGAGGATTACCCGCTGACCTCGCCTATGTTCCTGTACTTGCCCGACCGTCGCCTGCCGCGCATTGCAAGGCAGTTCCTGGCCTATACCCAAAGCGAGGATGCCCAGATGGCGATCCGCGATGCGGGGTTTGTGGATCAGGCCCCAGAGGCCATGCGCCTTGGATTGCAGGGGGATCGTCTGGCCAATGCGGTGGCCGCGGGCGGTGCCGAGGTGGGTCTAGAAGAGCTGCAACGCATGATCGACACGTTGCGGCCCATGGCGCGCCTGTCTTTGTCCTTCCGGTTCGAGGCAGGCTCATCCCGGCCAGATGCGCAGTCGCGTTCAAACATCCGCCAGTTGGCGCAGCAGCTTGAGGCCGGCACGCTGGATGCGCGCAAACTGGTCTTTATCGGGTTCAGCGACGGCGATGGTCCTGCCGCGGCCAATGCCCGGATCGCGCTTTTGCGGGCTAAGACCGTGCGCAATGCGGTGCTGTCCTCTGTCGAAACCGCCATTCCCGACAGTGTAGAGCTTGAGGTCGATGCCTTTGGTGAGGCGATGCCGATGGCCTGCGACGACACCGATTGGGGTCGCAAGGTAAATCGCCGGGTCGAGGTCTGGGTTCAGTAACGTCTACAGATAGCCTTCGGCCCGAAAGCTCAGCTCGTTCGATTTGCCGATGATCAAATGGTCGTGCAGGGTCAGGCCCAGCGCCACGCATGCGTCCTGAATGCGGTTGGTCATATCGATATCCGACTGCGACGGGGTCGGATCACCCGAAGGGTGGTTATGCACCACAATTAGGGCCGATGCGTTCAATTCCAGCGCCCGTTTTGCAACCTCGCGCGGGTAGACAGGCACGTGGTCGACGGTGCCCTTGGCCTGCTCCTCGTCCGCGATCAGTACATTTTTCCGATCCAGGTAGAACACCCGGAATTGTTCTGTCTCGCGATGCGCCATTGTGGTGTGGCAGTAGTCCAACAGCGCGTCCCAGCCCGAGATCACATGCCGTTGCATCACCCGTGCACGGGCCATCCGGTGGGCGCATGCCTCAAGGATTTTCAGGTCGGTGATGACGGTATCGCCGACGCCCTTGATCTGGCGCAACCGGTCTTCGGGCGCGGTCAGCACGCGGTTGAAATCACCAAACGTATCCATCAACGCCCGCGCCAAGGGTTTCACATCCTGCCGAGGAATTGAGCGAAACAGAACCAGCTCCAACAGCTCGTAATCCGGCATCGCGGCCGATCCGCCGGACATGAACCTTTCCCGCAGGCGTTTGCGGTGATCCTTTATGTAAGACGGCAGGCGGCCTGAAGGCAGCGGCTGCACCGGGGCTTCATCTGTTTCAAACAACATCGGGGCTTCGGCAAAGGCATCCTGTGTCATGCCTCCAGAGTGGTCCAGAATCGGTTTCTGAAAGGTTAACGCATCTCACCGGCCATGCGTGCCGTGGCGCGGCGAATGATCATGTGCAGCACGATGGAAAACACACCAAGTGTCAGCATGGCCGCAAACATCAGGTCCGTCTTGGCGCGACCGTTGGCCAGCAACATCAGATACCCCAATCCTTGCGAGGAGCCGACCCACTCACCGATGACCGCCCCAATGGGTGCATAGACCGCAGCCAGCCGCATCCCCGACGCCAGCGAGGGCAAAGCAGCCGGAATTCGGATATGCCACAACACCGCGCGTGGGCTGGCCTGCATCGTACGTGCCAGATCAAGATAGCCCGACGGTGTGCGCATCAACCCGTCAAAAAAGGACGAGGTGATCGGGAAATAGATGATCAGCACGGCCATCGCCACCTTGGACCACAACCCATAGCCCAGCCACAGGGTCAGCAGCGGGGCCAGTGCAAAAACCGGCAGCGCCTGCGTGAACACAAGCATCGGCTGCACCAACACCCGCGCGGCCCGGGAATTGGCCAGTTGCAACGCGGTGATCACACCCAGGATCGTGCCAAACGCCAGCCCGATCACCACCTCAATCGCGGTGATCCAGGTATGTTCGGCAATCAGCCAACGGTTCTGCCACCAGGTCTCAGCCACCAGCGCGGGCCCCGGCAGGATAAACTTTGGCAGGCCGGTCAGGGAAACGATCGCCTGCCAGATCGCCAGCGCAAAGATCGTGGCAGCAAGGGCCGAGAGGTACTTCATGCCGCGCCCTCGCGCAGCATACGCAGCAACGCGCCCTGTGTTGCCAATGTCTCCAAATCGTCCACATGACGCGGCGCTGGCGCATGTGGCGGATTGCAGGGCGTCAACCCGTGCTGGGTCATGACAGTGATGGACTGGCCCAGACGTGCGGCCTCGCCCGGATCATGGGTCACCAACAGAACGGTACGGCCTTGCAACGCCTCGGCGGCCAGATCCTGCATATCGGCCCGGGTACGGGCATCCAGCGCTGAAAACGGCTCATCCAACAGCACGATGGGGCGGTCTTCCATCAACGTGCGAGCCAAAGCCACCCGTTGCCGTTGGCCGCCGGACAGCTCGGACGGTTTTTTGCCCAAATGCTCCTGCAACCGCATTCGTTCGATCAGACGGTCGCGGCGGGCCAGATCGGGCTTTTCCCCCCGCAGGCGCGCGCCCAGCGAGACATTCTGCGCCACTGTGGCCCAGGGCAGCAACAGATCATCCTGCGCCATATAGGCGACCCGTTCAGTCACGGGCTGGCCGTCACTGGCCATAATCTCACCGGTGAAAACCGCGCCGGTGTTTAGCCCGGCAATCAACCGCAGCACCGTGGTTTTTCCAACACCCGACCCGCCCAACAGACACGTCCACTGCCCCGCCCCAAGGGTCAGGGTCAACGGTGCGAACAGTGTTGCGCCATCGATCGAGGCTTTGCCTTTGACGATCAGGTCAGGTGCCGGGGTCACGGGGTCAAACCCATTTGCCAGAAATTGACCTCGAGCATCGTTGCCGTTTCAAAGGTCTTGCAAAGGTCGGACCATATTGGAAGCGTATCGTAGTTTTCGCCCAACCGTCGGATCAGCGCAGAATCCAGTAAAGCACCGATATCACGGCAATAGCTCTGATACTGATCGCCCGCATACGTATCGATCCACGGGCGGTAGGTTTCTGATGTCGCTTCTTGTGCCAACCGCGCGCCGATCTCGGCATAGCCGATGACGCAGGGCACTAATGCGGCCAGCAGGGTCAGGTAGTCACCGGAATACCCGGCCTCAAGCACAAATCGGGTATAAGCCAGGTTTTCCGGCCGCTCAGGCGTTGCAAACAGCTTCTCACGCGAGATCCCCGCGTCGGCACAAACGCCCACATGCAGCATCATCTCTTCATGCATCAGCCCATTCACTGTCGCCGAAGCGACCTGCATTTCCTCATGGGTCTGCGCCTTGACTACCGCCAACGCCCAGGCGCGCGAGAAATGGGTCAGGAACACGTAATCCTGCCGCAGGTAATGCAGGAACGCCGCGCGCGGCAGGGTGCCGTCTTTCAACCCTTCGACAAAGGCATGGCGGGTATAATCCCGCCACGGCCCTTGTCCCGCCTCGCGCATCAGCGCGAAGGCTTTGCCGTAACCGCTGCTCATTTCGCGGTTACGTCGATGGCAATGTCACTGACCGGCTTGATGCTGTCGATCATGCCGCTGTCTTTCAGGAACGCTTCGAACCTTGCATAACGACCAGCCTCAAGACCTGCCGGGCGTAGGGCAAAACGCGGCAACGTGTCGACCCAGGCGCGGGCGTTCAGCTCATCCTGCAACTCAGGCGAGGTGCCCGAGAAAATCTCCCAGCTTTTGTCCGGGTTGTTGACAATGTACTGCGTCGCCTTTTCGGTTGCGGCCAGAAAACGGGTGACCTTGTCGATATCCATGGTCTCAGGGTTGGCAACATAAATCAGCTCGTCATAGGCGGGCACGCCTTCTTCCTCGATATAGAAACAGGTACCGGGAACGCCTTCGATATCCATCTGGTTCAGTTCGAAATTGCGATACGCGCCGATCACCGCATCGACCTGACCAGTCATCAGCGAGGGCGAGAGCGAGAAGTTGACATTGATCAGCTCAACCTCATCCAGTTTGACGCCGTATTTACCCAGAACGGTGGTCAGGACGGCCTCTTCTACACCTGCAACCGAGAAACCGATCTTCTTACCCTTAAGGTCTGCGGGTGATTTGATCGGTCCATCCTCTAGTACCAGCAGGCAATTCAGCGGTGTCGCCACCAGCGTACCGACCCGCTTCAGCGGCAGGCCTTCGTGGATCTGCAGGTGCAGCTGCGGCTGATACGACACGGCCAGATCAGCCTGACCAGCGGCAACCAAACGCGGCGGGGCGGAAGGGTCAGCAGGGGGAACGATCTCGACCTCAAGCCCCTGTTCAGCGAAGTAACCGTTTTCCTGCGCCACAATGATAGGCCCATGATCGGGGTTGATGAACCAATCCAGCAGCACGGTCATCTTGTCTTCGGCCCAGGCGGGCGCGGCGGCCAGCAGGGCGATGGCAGTGATCAGCTTTTTCATATCTCGCGTTTCCTTTTCATTCACGAGGTTGAGGCCGCGACGAGGACAATCTCGCCCGGCCAATTCGGTTGAATTTGTTCGGCCGCCCGCCACGCGCGCAGGCCGGTGGCGCAGCAAAGCGCCAGCCTTTTTCCTTGATTAGGGTCTACTTCGTTCACGTTTTCAGGCGTCACCCGTTTTGCGTTGGGATGGGCCGGACAGGCGGCTTCGTCCACCGAGCGAAGCTCGATGATCTGGTCTTCGTCAGTCAGCTGGCTGGCCGAAAGAAAGCGAAAGCAGCTGTTCGGCTCCGGCGCGTCATCGAACCTGAAACCGCTGCTGCGCAGGGTGCGGCCGTCGTATTGCACCATCTGACCCAGAGGCGAGGGAGCGAGCCCGAGGATCAGGTTCAGCGCCATCTGCGCCTGCATCGCGCCAACCGCACCAACGACGGGGCCAAGCACACCAGCCGTGGCACAACTGGCACCACTGTCCGGCGCATCGGGGAACAGCGCGCGCAACGACGGCGCGCCGCCGCAGAAGCCACCGACATAGCCCGACAATCCCAACACCGAGGCCGAGATCAGCGGCTTGCCTTGCGCCAGACAGGTGTCCGACAGGGTATAGCTGGCGGCATAGCTGTCGGCACAATCCAAGATCACATCCGCCTGCGCCACCAACCCGGCTGAGTTTACACTTGTTAGAGACTGTTTATGACCGATCACATCAATCTCAGCATTCAACGCACGGCACCGGGATGCGGCGATTTCAGCCTTTGGACGACCGCAGTCCGATTCGGAAAACAGCGTCTGACGGTGCAGGTTTGACAGATCAACACTGTCGCCATCCACAATCGTGATCCGGCCAACCCCAGCCCCGGACAGGAAGGGTAGCACTGGAGCGGCCAGACCGCCTGCGCCCACCACCAGCACGCGCGCCGAGGACAGGCGAGCCTGCCCTTCGGGGCCTACCTCGGGCAGTTGGGTCTGGCGGGCATAGCGGCTCATCGCGTGACCTCGATCCATTGGCGCACACGGGCTTCTGGGTCAGCGTTCAGGGTAATATCGGTGACGACCGAGACGATATCCGCCCCTGCCTGCAACACACCTTCCGCCCGCTCAACACGCATCCCGCCGATCCCGACAAGAGGGATATCTCCCACGCGCGCCTTCCATTCGTTGACGCGGGGCAAGCCCTGCTGGTGCCATTTCATTTTCTTCAGGATAGTGGGGTAGACCGGACCTAGAGCGACGTAATCTGGATCCATAGCCAAGACACGCTCAAGCTCATCATCGTCATGGGTTGAGACGCCCAGTTTCTGCCCTGCCTTGCGGATGGCTTTCAGATCAGCCTCGTCCAGATCCTCTTGACCCAGATGAATCCAGTCACACCCGGCGTCAATGGCGGCCTGCCAATGGTCATTCACCACTAGCATTGCGCCATGTTCGCGGCACAGATCGCGCGAGATTGCGATCTGTTCCCTCACAATCGGTTCGGGCTGATCCTTGACCCGTAGCTGCACCAGTTTAACGCCCAAAGGCAGCATGCGCCGCAGCCAGTCGGAATGATCGAAGATTGGGTAGAACCGATCCAGCCTCATGACAAAAACGCCTTTCCGATGACGGGGGTTGAAGGTTCGGCCATATCGCGCGCCTCAATCGGATCGGCTTGATAGGACAGGTGCCCGGCCTCAATCGCCAGCTTCATCGCTTTGGCCATCATCGCCGGATCGCCCGCCCGGGCCACGGCGGTGTTCAACAAGACCGCATCATAGCCCAGTTCCATCGCGTGTGACGCGTGGCTGGGCAAACCGATCCCGGCATCAACCACCAGCGGCACATCGGGAAATTCAGCTCGCATCGCACGCAAGGCATATGCGTTGTTCAACCCACGGCCCGATCCAATCGGCGCACCCCAGGGCATCAGCACCTCACACCCAGCAGCCAGCAACTGTTCTCCCACAATCAGATCGTCGGTGGTGTAGGGAAAGACCTGAAACCCGTCCTCAGTCAGGATGCGCGCCGCCTCGACCAACTGAAACACATCCGGCTGCAGGCTGTCGGTATGGCCAATCAATTCCAGCTTGATCCATTTGGTGTCAAACACCTCGCGCGCCATATGGGCCGTGGTCACGGCCTCTTTCACCGTGTGACAGCCGGCCGTGTTGGGCAGAATCAGCACACCCAGATCGCGGATCATCTGCCAAAACGTCTGCCCCGCCCCGGATTCGCGACGTAAAGAAACCGTCGCCACCCCAGCGCCGCTGTCACGAAACGCCTGTTCCAGAATGGCAGGGCTGGGGTATTGCGCCGTGCCCAGCATCAACGGGTTTGGCAGTTGCGTGCCGTAGAACAGCTTCATCCTCAGCCCCCCTGCATCGGGGCGACAACTTCGACCCGGTCTCCATCGTTCAGCTTGTGTGCGATGCGCAGGCTGGACGGCACGAAATCTTCGTTCACTGCCGTTGCCACCCGGCCCGAGAATCCAGATTCCTGCAGTAAATCCGAGAGAGTTTCGCCGCGCATCTCACGCGGTTCGCCATTAAGCACGATCTTCATCAACCATCTCCGAATGTGTGTTCTTTAGCGCCAGATCAGCCACACCTTGCGCCAGGGCAGGGGCCAGCAGATAGCCGTGGCGGTACAGCCCATTGGCATAGATTGTCCGGCCTAACCGCCGAATGCGGGGCAGATTGTCGGGAAAGGCGGGGCGAAGATCTACGCCGATCTCAAGCACCTCAGCCTCGCCGAAAGCAGGGTTCAGCGCATAAGCCGCACTGAGCAGTTCCAGCATCGAGCGCGCCGTAATTCGGCTGCTGTCCTCGGATTCGATCATCGTCGCGCCCAGCATATAAACGCCGTCCCCGCGCGGAACGATATAAAGCGGAATCCGCGGATGCAGCAAGCGCACGGGCCGGGTCAGGGTCACGTCTGGGCAGCGGATTACCAGCATCTCTCCTTTGACACCACGCAGATCATGCAAGACGTCCCGCGCGTGCAGACCCCGGCAGTCGATCGCGTTTTCCAGCCGTGTGGGCGCCAGTTTATGGTGGAACTCGACCCCCTGTTTCACAAGCTGGGTGTACAGATCGCGCAAGGCCTGTCGCGGGTCCAGATGGGCCTCATCCGCAAAGTGAAGACCTCTGGTGAAACCATGTAAGTCAGGCTCTAACTCTCGGATTTTTGGTTGATCAACCTCGGCGAACCCTTCGGTCCGGCGGGAAAAACGACGCAGATCTGGCAAATCTCGAGGATTAGCCACAACCAATGTTCCACGTCGCTGCACCCGCGTCCGTGTGCCCCACCACTCCAGCGCATGCTGACCAAGCCGCAACACCGATTCTTCCGCGTTTTCAAACTCGCACCAAGGGGCCAACATGCCCCCGGCCCACCATGAACACCCGTGCGGGCCAGGCGGGCCACCGGGATCAAAGATCTGAACCTGTGCACCGCGCGACACAAGCTCACTGGCAACAGCCAGACCGGCGACGCCGGACCCTATGACCGACCAGACTGTCACGCGGGCCAAACTTGGTGGAAATGGTGAACCGGACCATGCCCCTGGCCGATGGACAGCGTATCCGCCGCGGCGATCGCCCCTTGCAAATACGCATGTGCCTGTGCGGTGGCCTCGACCAGGCTAAGCCCTTTGGCAAGCCCTGCTGCAATCGCAGAGGACAACGTGCACCCGGTACCATGCGTGTTGCGCGTATCCCGGCGCGGCGCCTTGAACTCAGCAACCCGCCCGGAAGGGCTGATCAGAAAGTCTTGGCAGATTTCACCCAGCCCATGCCCACCCTTCATCAGAACGGATCCGGCACCCAGCCCACATAAGGCAAGCCCCTGTTCCACCATTTGCTCTGGCGTCGCTGCCTCAGGCGCGCCGAGCAATCGGGCAGCCTCCGGCAGATTTGGTGTCAGCACGGTTGCACGGGGCAATAGAACATCGCGCAATGTCTGGACCGCGTCCTGCGCCAACAGCGCATCACCGGATTTCGCGATCATGACAGGGTCGAGAACAACAGGGCCAGTAAACCCGGCGATGCCATCTGCGACGGTGTGAATGATCTCGGGGGTGGCCAACATGCCGATCTTAATCGCACTAACGTCCAAATCGACCAGCACAGCTTTGATCTGCGCTGCTATGACGTCCAGCGGGATACCATGTACAGCTGTCACGGCCTTGGTGTTTTGGGCAGTCACCGCTGTAATCACACTGGCACCGTAAGTACCCAGCGCGGACATCGCCTTGAGGTCGGCCTGAATCCCGGCCCCACCGCCACTGTCAGACCCTGCAATTGTCAATGCAATCGGCGTCATATCGTTGCTCCAATTCGGTTTGGGCAACGGGGCGTGGAAAACGTCTGTAACGTGTTAGACCGTTCCCTCCGCCGGTATTGCCCGGATCAGGTTCGATGGGTTGACACGTGCATGCCTCTCAGCCCCTGACATGGGGCACCCCAACGGTTGTTGCGGACAATCTCAGGTGAAGTAGCGAAAATCAAGCGTCAATCTGTGGGCTATATGGCCACATTGAACCCGGAAATAAGGCCAACACGCGCATTGGAAACTTGTGGAACGTTGCGAGGCTTTGCCTCGGCGGGGGCAGAGCCCCCCCTTGATGTACGGAAAGGCTGGTTAGCCTTTCATCCCGTCCCAAAAAGACTTTACAGACGAGAAAAAGCTATTGGATTCCGGGTGGTTGTCCTCACCCAAGTCGTCAAATTCCCGCAGCAGTTCTTTCTGACGGCTGGTCAGATTGACGGGGGTTTCCACGGCCAGTTCGATGAACATGTCCCCAACGCCGCCTCCGCGCAGGGCCGGCATGCCTTTGCCACGCAGACGCATTTGGCGGCCGGATTGGCTGCCAGAAGGGATCTGAATGCGGCCGCGACCACCATCAATGGTAGGCACCTCGATGGATCCGCCCAGCGCGGCCTTGGCCATACTGACCGGCACGCGGCAATACAAGTTCACGCTGTCACGTTCGAAAAGCTTATGATCTGACACTTCAACAAAGATATACAGATCGCCCGGGGGACCTCCGCGCATCCCGGCTTCGCCTTCGCCAGCCAACCGAATGCGGGTGCCGGTTTCAACGCCCGCAGGGATGTTGACCGAAAGCGCGCGTTCACGTTCGACGCGGCCTGCGCCCTGACAGGATTTACAGGGGTTCTTGATGATCTGGCCCAGACCGGAACAGGTGGGGCAGCTGCGTTCGACGGTGAAGAAACCCTGTTGTGCGCGTACCTTACCCATGCCCGAACAAGTCGGACAGGTCGTAGGTTCCACGCCGCCTTCCGCACCCGATCCGTCACAAGCCGAACAAGCCACAGCAGCCGGGACGCTGATCGTTTTTTGCAGGCCTGCAAAGGCATCTTCCAGCGACACGCGCAGGTTATAGCGCAGATCAGATCCACGGGCCGCACGACGTCCGCCGCCAGTGCCACCACGCTGGCCGCCCATGAAATCGCCGAACAGGTCGTCAAACACGTCCGAAAAGGCGCTGGAGAAATCACCCTGTCCGAAACCACCACCGGGGCGTCCGCCGCCACCGCCCATGCCGTTTTCAAACGCGGCATGACCAAAACGGTCATAGGCGGCCTTGCGTTCAGCGTCTTTCAGAACGTCGTAAGCCTCGTTGGCTTCTTTGAACTGGGCTTCGGCATCTGGGTTGTCTTTGTTGCGGTCGGGATGCAATTCCTTGGCTTTCGTTCGAAAACCCTTTTTGATCTCGTCCGCCGATGCGCCCTTGGACACGCCGAGCACATCATAGTAGTCGCGTTTTGACATCAGTTGTTCCTTATGTCTCAACGTAATCGGACCGGCCCGGGTCACCGGACCGGCCCGACTTGGCCCGGTTACCCGTTAGTTGCGCTTGTCGCCGTCCAGATCTTCGAACTCGGCGTCGACGATGTCGTCTTCACCTGCCGGAGCCTCGTCAGCCGCCGCAGGTTCGTCGTCACCCTCTTCAGCTTGCGCCTTGTAGATCGCCTCGCCCAGCTTCATCGCAGCTTCGGTGACGTTCTGGATACCCGACTTGATCTTGTCGGCGTTCTCAGTCTCCAGCTCGTCTTTCAGCGCGGCGATTGCCAGTTCGATGGCTTCGACAGTCGTCGGATCGACTTTGTCCGAATGTTCTTCGACGGACTTTTCGGTCGAGTGGATCAGGCTTTCGGCCTGGTTCTTCGCCTCGATCAACTCGCGGCGTTCCTTGTCCGCCTCGGCGTTGTCTTCGGCGTCCTTGACCATCTTGTCGATGTCTTCGTCCGACAGACCGCCCGAGGCCTGAATGGTGATCTTCTGCTCTTTGCCGGTGCCTTTGTCCTTGGCCGAGACCGAGACAATGCCGTTGGCGTCGATGTCAAACGTCACTTCAATCTGAGGCATGCCGCGTGGCGCGGGCGGGATTTCTTCAAGGTTGAACTGACCCAGGATCTTGTTGTCCGCGGCCATTTCACGTTCACCCTGGAAACACCGGATGGTCACGGCGTTCTGATTGTCTTCGGCAGTCGAGAAGACCTGAGACTTTTTCGTCGGGATCGTGGTGTTGCGGTCGATCAGACGGGTGAACACGCCACCCAGCGTCTCAATACCCAAGCTCAGCGGCGTCACGTCCAGCAGAACCACGTCCTTGACGTCGCCCTGCAGAACACCGGCCTGAATGGCGGCGCCCATGGCCACAACTTCGTCCGGGTTCACGCCCTTGTGCGGCTCTTTACCGAAAAACTTGGTGACCTCTTCGATGACTTTCGGCATCCGGGTCATACCACCGACCAGAACAACCTCATCAATGTCGCCCGCCGACAAACCGGCGTCTTTCAGCGCGGCCTGACAGGGTTTCATCGACTTTTTGATCAGGTCACCGACCAGTGATTCCAGTTTGGCACGGGTCAGCTTCATGACCATGTGCAGCGGCTGACCGTTGGCACCCATCGAGATGAACGGCTGATTGATTTCGGTCTGCGAGGTCGAGGACAGTTCGATCTTGGCTTTTTCAGCAGCTTCTTTCAGGCGCTGCAGCGCCATCTTGTCGCTGGACAGATCGACGCCGTGTTCCTTTTTGAACTCATCCGCCAGATAGTTGACGATGCGCATATCAAAGTCTTCGCCACCCAGGAAGGTGTCGCCGTTGGTCGATTTGACTTCGAACAGACCGTCGTCGATTTCCAGAATGGTCACGTCGAAGGTACCGCCACCAAGGTCATAGACCGCGATGGTTTGGGTTTCTTCCTTGTCCAGACCATAGGCCAGCGCGGCGGCTGTCGGTTCGTTGATGATCCGCAGCACTTCCAGACCGGCGATCTTGCCTGCGTCTTTGGTGGCCTGACGCTGAGCGTCGTTGAAATAGGCCGGTACGGTGATCACGGCCTGTGTGACTTCCTCACCCAGATAGCTTTCGGCGGTTTCCTTCATCTTACCCAGAGTGAAGGCCGAGATCTGGCTTGGGGAATACTTTTCACCGCGGGCTTCCACCCACGCGTCGCCATTGCCGCCGTTCACGATGGCATAGGGCACCATTTTCTTGTCTTTTTCGACTTCTGCATCATCCACACGACGGCCGATCAGGCGCTTGACGCCAAAGATCGTGTTGTCGGGGTTGGTGACCGCCTGGCGTTTTGCAGGCTGACCGACCAATCGCTCATCTTCGGTGAAGGCGACGATCGAGGGCGTGGTCCGCGCCCCTTCTGCGTTTTCGATGACCTTCGGCTGCGAGCCGTCCATGATGGCCACACACGAGTTTGTGGTGCCGAGGTCAATACCGATTACTTTTCCCATATGTCGATCCCTTTCTCTTCAAGGCGATGTCCCAAGGCCTGAACCCGTTACGGCATCCCGGCCTCGATCAGTTATGCGCAACAGCTCTACACCATCGCGCGTCCCGGCGTATATAAGGGCGAGACCAAAGGCCTGCAAGCGGTCTAAATCGCAGGTTTTCGGGAATCTATGGCCTTTTTTGGCAAGGTTTTGGCAAGGATTGAGGATTCTGCGATGGCGCGGCTGCATTTGCGCGATTTTGATATCAGAAAAACCTATCTGGATATGGAGGAACAGACCCAATTGGTCGAAGTGCTGCGCCCGATTCTGAAATCCGCCCCGCTGTTTCGGCCGGTGACGCCCTCGGGTAAGGAAATGTCCGTGCGCATGACCTCGGCCGGCGCGTTGGGATGGGTCACGGATAAGGCCGGATACCGATATCAGCCCGAACACCCCAAAGGTGCGATCTGGCCAGCTATCCCCGATAAGATTCTGGACATCTGGCGGGATCTGGCCAGCCCTGACCGTGAACCAGACTGCTGCCTGATCAACTACTACGGCGAGGGCGCCCGGATGGGCCTGCATCAGGACAAGGATGAGGCGGATTTTTCGTGGCCCGTCCTGTCGATCTCATTGGGGGATGATGCGCTGTTCCGCATTGGCAACCAAACCCGCGGTGGTAAAACGGAATCGATCTGGCTGAACTCGGGCGACGTGGTGATTATGGGAGGACCCGCGCGCCTGACCTATCACGGGGTCGACCGTATCCGCTTTGGCTCCTCCAAGCTGTTGCCCAAGGGCGGGCGGATCAATCTGACCCTGCGCGTGGCCGCTTAGCGGCGCGCGCCCCAGCTTTGCGAAACATGCTGACGCGTGAAGAATATTCCCAAAAGTCCGATAAGCAACAGCACCAAACCAACCCAAAGCGCATATTCCCAACTGGTATTTCGCGGGAAATAGTTGCGGAAAACAAAGCCCCGGCACTGGTCGATAATATGAAACAGCGGGTTCCAGATGAACATGGTCAGCATGACCCCACCCAGCGCATTGCCCACAAACATCTTACCCGAAAATATCATGTTCAAACGCCGGTAGATGTTTTTCAGCATCTCAGACGTACCCGGCAACCAGGGCTTCATCGCCATGAACACGACACCAACCGAACAGCCGGTAAACCAGGCCAGTATAAGCATCGCAAACGCACCGCCCGGTTCCTGTATTTCGATCGGGGAAACCGCAACGCTATACAGAAACAGGATCACAAGGATGGACATCATCTGCGTGTAAAGCGAGCCGTAGGCCGTGGCCAACAAAACGACCATCATGTTCATCGGCGAATGCAGCATCATCGGACTGTTCCCGGTGCCCACGCCCGCAATCGCACTGACGGCTTTTATATGGGTCAGAAACAAAAACACTCCGGTCAACAGATACAGAATGAACTCGCCCCGAATTTTGGCGACACGCGACCCCATGAACGACATGATGGTATAGAACACCAAAACCAGTGCCAGTATCTGTACAATGTTAATGATGATCGCAAGCACTGCGTTGGAATGCTGCGACCGCACGTTGCGCACCACCGCATGGAATATCAATTCCGCAGTTGTAAACGCACCGCCCAGAAGGGACTGGTTTCGCTTGAAATAATACACTCTGAGTGTCTTTCCCGCTTTTTCGCCAGCAATCTGCCACGAATTTCTTGCCGATCCGTAACCGGCACATCATAAGGCCGATAGAAATTTCAATCAACAAACCACGCGAACGGAGCATTTTTGTGACCTACGACGCCCTTATTCCCGTCATCCGACGTCTGGCCCTGGAAGCGGGCGACACGATCATGAAAATCTACGAAGCGGATGACTTCGACGTGAAGGTCAAATCCGACGCCAGCCCCGTGACCGAAGCGGACGAAGCCGCCGACGCCCTGATCTCGGCCGGGCTGCGTGCCGCTTTCCCGGATATCCTGCTGGTGACCGAGGAACAGGCTGCCTCGCACACGCAAAAGGGAGATACGTTCCTGATCGTGGATCCGCTGGACGGCACCAAGGAATTCATCAACCGGCGCGGCGATTTCACCGTGAATATCGCGCTGGTCGAAAACGGCGTTCCAACCCGGGGTGTTGTCTATGCCCCCGCCCGTGGTCGTATGTTCTATACCCAGACCGACGGCCAGACGGTTGAGGAAACAGGCGCGTTGGACAAGGCGCAAGCTGGTGCCGTAACACCGATCTCGGTGTCTGAGCCGGACAACTCGGCCCTTCTGGTCGTAGCATCGAAATCGCACCGGGATCAGGCCACTGACGACTACATCAACAAATATCAGGTTCAGGACAGCAAAAGCGCGGGCTCATCGCTGAAATTCTGTCTGGTGGCCACCGGCGAGGCGGATATCTACCCCCGCGTCGGGCGCACCATGGAATGGGACACCGCAGCCGGTCACGCGGTGCTGGCCGGTGCGGGCGGCAAGGTTGTGCGGTTCGACAACCACGAACCACTGACCTATGGCAAGGACGGCTATGCAAACCCGTTCTTTATCGCCTACGCTCCGGGTGTTGACCTGAAGGAGGCCTGATGTCCGTATTGATCGCCATTCCCGCCCGTTACGCCTCGACCCGGTACCCGGGCAAACCGCTGGTGCCGTTGACCGGAGCCAGTGGCAACGCGATGACCTTGATCGAACGGTCCTGGCGTGCGGCCAGTTCGGTATCGGGCGTGGACAAGGTGGTTGTGGCCACTGATGACGACCGTATCCGCGAAGTCTCTGAGGGTTTCGGCGCCGAGGTGGTGATGACATCCGAGACCTGCGGCAATGGCACCGAACGCTGCGCCGAAGCGCATGACGTACTGGGCGCAGGCTATGACATCGTAGTGAACCTGCAAGGCGATGCCCCCCTGACCCCACATTGGTTTGTCGAGGACCTGATCGCCGGCCTGCGCGCCGCACCCGAGGCCGGTGTCGCGACCCCCGTGCTGCGCTGCGATGGCGACGCGCTGAACGGTCTGCTGAACGACCGCAAACACGGGCGCGTCGGCGGCACCACCGCCGTCTTCGCCGCTGATCACAGCGCGATGTATTTCTCGAAAGAGGTCGTCCCCTACACCGCACAAACCTATGCCGGTGAACAGCCGACCCCGGTGTTCCACCATGTTGGCGTTTATGCCTATCGTCCAGACGCGCTGGCTGCTTATCCCGGTTGGCCGGTTGGACCGCTGGAACAATTGGAAGGGCTGGAACAGCTGCGGTTCATGGAAAACGGCCGCAAGGTTCTGTGTGTCGAGGTGGAAGCCAAAGGCCGCCAGTTCTGGGAGCTAAACAACCCGCAGGACGTGCCGAAGCTGGAAGAGATGATGGCCGCGATGGGGTTGGAGTGATCCGTTTTCCCCGTGACTCCGCGGCTCCGCGTTGGCTTTGTGTCGACACTGCGACAATTTGGGATCTGCAATGACAAACGTGTTGGTAACCGGCGGGGCCGGGTATATCGGATCCCATGCCTGCAAGGCGCTGGCTCGTGCCGGATACACCCCGGTAACCTATGATAACCTGATCACCGGTTGGCAGGACGCGGTGAAATTCGGACCGTTTGAACGGGGCGACTTGCTGGATCGGGCACGGCTGGATGAGGTGTTTGCCACATACCAACCCGCCGCCGTGATGCATTTCGCCGCCCTCAGCCAGGTCGGTGACGCGATGTCTCAGCCTGGAACATACTGGTCCAACAACGTGACCGGCTCGTTGACACTGATCGAGGCCGCGGTGGCCGCAGGATGTCTGGACTTTGTGTTCTCATCGACCTGCGCCACTTATGGCGAACATGACAATGTGGTGCTGGACGAAAACACAGCGCAAGAGCCGCTGAATGCCTATGGCGCCTCAAAACGCGCCATCGAGGATATCCTGCACAATTTCGAGGCCGCGCATGGGCTGAACCATGTGATCTTTCGTTATTTCAACGTGGCCGGTGCCGACCCCGACGGCGATGTAGGTGAGTTCCACCGACCCGAAACCCATCTGGTGCCGCTGATGCTGGACGCGATTGACGGCAAGCGCGACGGGCTGACCGTTTTTGGCACCAATTACGACACGCCTGACGGCACCTGCATTCGCGACTATGTGCATGTCTGCGATCTGGTCGACGCCCATGTGCTGGGGCTGAATTGGCTGGAACAGGGCAAGGGCAGCCGGGTCTTCAACCTGGGCACCGGCAGCGGGTTTTCGGTGATGGAGGTGATCGGTCATTCCAAAGCCGTCACCAATCGCGAGGTGCCCTATTCCATCGGCCCGCGCCGCGCCGGGGATTGCACCAAGCTGGTCTCAGGCTCGGTCCGCGCCGGAGAGGAGCTGGGTTGGACCCCGAAAAGATCAACGTTAGAGACGATGATCGGCGATGCATGGCGCTGGCATCAAAACGGTCACTACGACAAATGAGCGGTAGGTGACAGGCGCGGCAACCGATAAGCTCCCACCCATCGGATGGGCACAGAAGTACCGGTTGCGGCTGAAACGCAAACGGCTTTTGTGGCGATCCTTTCGCAGCCGCCGTCAACTGCGCAGCCTCAGCGATCGGACCGGGCGGATTGGGTCAGGCGATATTCTTGCGTTTACCACGTTGCGTAACGAAGTCACCCGCCTGCCCTGGTTTCTGCGCCACTATCGCACGCTGGGGGTGGGTCAGTTTTTGATTGTCGATAATGGCAGCAGCGATGGCTCTGTCGAATATCTGCTGGACCAGCCGGATGTGTCGCTGTGGCAAACCGGTGCCAGCTATCGCGATGCCCGCTATGGCCTGGACTGGCTGACCTGGCTGCAGATGCGCCATGGGCACGGCCACTGGACCCTGATGGTGGATGCGGATGAGCTGCTGATCTACCCAAATCACGACCGCAAATCCCTGCATGATCTGACCGCGGCGCTGGACCATCAGGGCCGCACCGCCTTTGGCGCGTTGCTGCTGGACCTCTATCCCAAAGGCCCGCTAGGTGCGCAAGATTACGACCCTTTAACCGACCCTGCCGAGGTTCTAACCTGGTTCGATTCCGGTCCTTTTCGGGTGCAACGGCAAAGCCCGCTGGGCAATCTTTGGGTTCAGGGCGGGGTTCGGGAACGTATGTTCTTTGCTGACAGAAAACGGCATTCGCCGACGTTGAACAAAATCCCATTGGTGCACTGGTCACGACGCTTTGCCTACGTAAACTCGTGCCATTCCGCACTGCCCCGGTACCTGAACGCGGCGTATGACGGGCCGGGCAGCAATGCCCCCTCGGGCGTGTTGCTTCACACCAAATTCCTGCCCGAAGTGGTCGGCAGGTCAAAAACCGAAAAATTGCGCCGTCAGCATTTTCATGATCCCGACCTATTTGGGACATACTATGATGCCATTGGGGACCGGCCCGACATGTGGCATGCGAGCTCGGTTCGCTATGAGGGTTGGGCGCAGTTACAGCAACTGGGGTTGATGGGACAGATCAGCTGGAAACAACACGAAAGCAACGCATCCGGCTAACGGTTTTTAAAGTCGTTGCTTTGAAAGATGTAAAAATGGCATAAGTCAGCAATTGTCCGGCACCACTCTGGATTGTCCAGACCCCGGGCATGCTCGCGTAGACAAGAAGGTTGAACAGCCGCGTGAGTCTGTTGGATTCATACCGGATGAGGTTGCGGCGCAAGCGTCGCCTGATGCGCTGCCTGCGCAAACGTCGGGATTTGAAGTCCGTCGCCGACAACACTGCCAAGATCAAACGCAGTGATATCCTGTTGATGAGTGTGGTGCGGAACGAAAAGATCCGCCTGCCGTATTTTCTGGACTATTACCGCAAGCTGGGCATCAACCATTTTCTGTTCATCGACAATGACAGCGACGACGGCACTGGCGACTATCTGAGCGATCAGCCGGATGTGTCGGTCTGGCATACCAACGCCAGTTACAAGCGCGCCACGTTTGGCACTGACTGGTCAAACTATCTGCTGCGCAAATATGCCCACGACCATTGGGTTCTGACCGTCGACCCTGATGAGTTCTTTATCTATCCGTTCTGCGATACCCGACCTATCCGCGCCCTGACGGACTGGTTGAACGGCTGCGCCGTACGCAGTTTCGGCACCATGCTGATCGACATGTACCCGCAAGGTCCGGTGGATGCCGAAACCTATCACGAAGGACAGGATCCGTTTCAAATCGCCCGGTGGTTCGATGCGGGGAACTACATGATCACCAAAAACCCCGATTACGGGAATCTTTGGATACAGGGCGGTCCGCGGGCTCGGGTGTTCTTTCGGGACAACCCGGCCAAAGCACCGGCACTGAACAAGATCCCGCTGGTGAAGTGGGACCGGCGATATGTTTACGTCAGCTCGACCCATTCGCTGCTGCCGCGCGGCCTGAACCAGGTGTATGATGAATGGGGTGGGGAAAAGGCCAGTGGCGCGTTGCTGCATGCCAAGCTGATCAACACCCTGGGCGACAAAGCCAAAGAGGAACTGCAGCGCGGCCAGCACTATCGCCGCTCGGGCGAATACCGCGCCTATGCTGAACAACTGGCCGACAAGCCCGTATTCTGGTGCGACCGGTCCGAGAAATACATTAACTGGCGACAACTTGAGATTCTGGGCCTGATGTCAAAAGGCAACTGGGCATGAGCAGTCTTGGCATCCTCATGCTGGTCCACACCGCGCTGCACCGGGCCGAACAGGTCGCACGTCACTGGACCGCGTCGGGCTGCCCTGTGGTAATCCATGTGGATCAAAAAGTTTCCGACAAGGTCTATTCCGATTTCGTCACCGCATGCGCGGATGAGCCGCTGATCCGTTTTTCAGACCGCCACGTCTGTGAATGGGGCGGATGGGGCATCGTCGCGGCGTCACAGTCCGCGGCTGAGCTGATGCTCGAGGCGTTTCCGGATGTGCATCACGTCTATCTTTCCTCGGGTGCCTGCCTGCCCTTGCGGCCGGTGGACGAGTTGATCGACTATCTTCTGGACCGGCCCCGCGTCGATTTCATCGAAAGCGCCACCACTGCGGATGTCAGCTGGACCATCGGTGGGCTGGATCAGGAAAGATTCACCCTGCGCTTCCCGTTTTCGTGGCGCAAAAACCGTAAACTGTTCGACGCCTATGTTAAGTTTCAACGCGCCACCGGGATGCGCCGTCGCATCCCCGACGGGATCATGCCGCATATGGGCAGCCAATGGTGGTGCCTGACCCGCCAGACTCTTTCGGCGGTTCTGCAGGACCCGAGGCGGCAGACCTATGACCGCTATTTCCGGCGCGTGTGGATTCCGGATGAAAGCTATTTCCAGACTTTATCGCGGCTCTATTCAACACATATCGAAAGCCGGTCTCTGACCCTGTCCAAGTTCGACTATCAGGGGCGTCCACATATCTACTATGACGACCATCTGCAGCTCTTGCGCCGGTCCGACTGCTTTGTGGCTCGCAAGGCGTGGTCCCATGCGGACCGCCTGTATCAGGCCTTTCTGACCGATCAGGCCGGGGCGATGAAACCGGCCGAACCCAATCCCGGCAAGATCGACCGGGTGTTTTCCAAAGCGGTCGAGCGGCGCACGCGGGGGCGCGACGGGCTGTATATGCAAAGCCGCTTTCCTCGTCACGGCAGCGAAAACGGCCTGACCTCCTTCCCCTATTCAGTATTTCAGGGCTTTGCTGAGCTGTTTGAGGATTTTGAGCAGTGGCTGACCGAAACCACCGGCACCCGCGTTCACGGCCATCTTTTCGGTCCCGAGCGTGCCGAGTTTTCGGGTGGTGAGACGATCATCAACGGCGCGCTCAGCGATTGCGCGGTGTTGCGGGACTATAACCCAACGGCCTTTCTCTCAAATCTGGTGTGGAACACCCGGGGCGAACGGCAGTGTTTTCAGTTCGGCCCGGGGGATACCCAGAAAATCAACTGGTTCCTTGCGCGCGACAAGAATGCGCAGATTTCGGTCATTACCGGCGCCTGGGCTATCCCGCTGTTTCGGTCAAACCTGAATTTTGCCGATATCCGGACTGCGGCGGCCCACCTGCAACAGGTCGAAGCCAAACAGATTGAGGTGCTACGTTCAGTTTGGGCCAAAGCGCGGATACGCAGCTGGTCGCTGGCCGATTTTGTGGAATCTCCGATGGAGCCGCTGCAATTGGTGATCGAAGAGATTGGAACCGTCCACGCCAGCCACCTGACCGAAGCGCCGACCATGGTGGACCTGTCCGGGTTTGGAAAGTTCCTGCAAAACCTCAAGAACCAGGGGATGCACCCCTATATGATGGGTGACTTTCCCACAGACGATGTGTTTGGCACGCGGATCCGGCCTTACCGAAAACCCTATCTGGTGCAATAGTCCGTTATGACACCCAATTTCGATTACTTTGTCGTTCTCGCGGCCATGCGGACCGGTTCGAACCTGCTTGAGGCCAACCTGAATGCGCTGGACGGTGTCACCTGCCATGGTGAGGCGTTCAACCCGCATTTCATCGGGCGGCTCAAGTCGGACAGCCTGCTGGATATCTCGCTTGAGGATCGCGACAATGACCCGCAAAGACTGATCGGGGCAATCAAGTCCGCCCCGGGTGCGTTGAACGGGTTTCGCTTTTTCCAGGGCCATGATCCACGTGTGTTAGAGCCTGTTTTGTCTGACCCCCGCTGCGCCAAGATCATCCTGACGCGCAATCCGCTGGAAAGCTATATCTCGCTGAAAATCGCGCGCGAAACCAAACAGTGGCAGCTGAAAAACATCAAACGCCGCCGCGACGCGCGGATCGAATTTGACCCGAAAGAGTTCGAGAGTTATCTCGATCAACAACAGGGGTTTCAACTGACGATTCTGCACCAGTTGCAGGACACCGGGCAGACCGGGTTTTACATCGCTTACGACGATCTTAACCGTCTGGACGCCCTGAATGGTCTGGCCGCGTGGCTTGGCATCACCGCCCGGTTGACGGCCATTGACGATACTCTCAAGCCGCAGAACCCCGATCCTACCCTGTCCAAGGTGACAAACCCGGATCAGACCGAGGGTGCGCTGGCCCGGATCGACAGTTTCAACCTGCACCGCACGCCGAACTTCGAACCAAGG
The DNA here is from genome assembly GCF_900172215.1 of Ruegeria meonggei. Classification (GTDB taxonomy): domain Bacteria; phylum Pseudomonadota; class Alphaproteobacteria; order Rhodobacterales; family Rhodobacteraceae; genus Ruegeria; species Ruegeria meonggei. The sequence continues at coordinate 141,497 of NZ_FWFP01000005.1, read as the reverse complement.
CGTGGTCCGGCGGTTGGCAATTACGTGATCGCGCCCAAAACACCGCTGATGTATCTGCCAGTGCGCAGCGGCATCGAAGGGCTCGTTGCCCAATGGCTGGCTGATCTGGATGGGGTCGGCACCGATAAGCTGATCACCAATCAGAACAGAAAGCAGACAAGACGTTGGATGCAAGCCCATCCCGGGCATCGAAAGTTCACCGTGCTGCGACACCCTCTGGCGCGGGCGCATTCCGCGTTCTGCTCATACATCCTGAGTACTGAACCCGGAGCATATCTGAAAATCCGCAACGTATTACGCAACCGGTTCAAGATTCCGATCCCCGGCCAACTGCGCGCGGACAACTATTCGCGCGATCAGCACCACGAGGCGTTCTCGGCCTTTCTGACATTCCTGCGTCAGAATCTGTCGGGGCAAACACCGGTGCGGGTGGACGGGGTGTGGTGCAGCCAGTCACAGGTGATCGAAGGGATAACCGCCTTTGCCCAGCCCGACTTCATTCTGCGCGAGGATGAGATCGCCACTGCCCTGCCAAATCTGGGCCGACAAATGGGGCAGGTCACCGCGCCTTCACCCGGTCTAAGCCCAGCGGATATGCCCTTTGCTCTAAGCGAGGTCTATGACGACGCGCTGGAAACGCTGGCGGCCGAGGCCTACCAGCGCGACTATTTGCAATTTGGGTTTGGGGGTTGGAAGCCGCTTACGCCCGCAGAGTGATCAGCGTGCCGCGGTTCACCATCGCGTAGATCTCTTCAATCTCTTCATTCTTGACGGCGATGCAGCCCGCAGTCCAATCCGGTGTCTTTTTGGCACGCTTGAGTTCCGAACGACGTTTGGGCTGACCGTGGATAAATATGTCACCGCCGGGATCAACCCCGGCCGCCTTGGCCTGCGCAATGTCGCTTGAGTTCGGATATGAAATCCCCAGCGACAAGTGATAGCGGCTGTTTGGGTTGCGCCGGTCGATCAGATAGCTGCCCTCGGGCGTACGGCCATCCCCGCGCTTGGTTTTGGTGCCATTAGGCGCAAAACCCAGATCGACCTTGTATTCCTTGAGGACGTGTTCGTTGTGCAGAAGATACATCTTCCGCGCGCCCTTGTTGATAACCAAAGAGGTCACCTGAGGCCCATCATAAGCTAAAAACCGTGGGCCTGCCGAGGCACAGGCCGAAAGGCCCAGCGTTGCCATAGCACCCAATCCAAATACGCGACGATCCATGTTCACTGCCTGCTACTGCTCTTTTTTTCAGGTATTATGCCAGAAAACTGAAAAACTGAAATCACTTTTTGCTGTGGGCCTGTTCCGTCAACCGCCGTTCGATACTTTCCAGCCGTTCCAGCACTTCGTCGCGATAGGCGTCGGTTTTCACCTCATCTTCGGCATGGTGCGCGTCCTGCATTGAGTTCACGATCAGGCCCACCAGCAAGTTCACCACTGCAAAGGTGGTGACCATGATGAAAGGGACAAAGAACAGCCAGGCATAGGGATAGACCTCCATCACCGGGCGCACGATGCCCATCGACCAGCTTTCCAGCGTCATGATCTGGAACAGGGTGTAGGCCGACAGGCCCAGATCGCCAAACCACACAGGGAACGAAGCTGAGAACAGTTTGGTTGATATGACCGCGCCGATGTAAAACAGGATCGCCATCAACAGGAACACGCTGGCCATGCCCGGCAAGGCCGAGATGAACCCCTCGACCACCCGCCGCAGCCGCGGCGCCACCGAGATGACGCGCAAGACCCGCAAAATACGCAGTGCCCGCAGGACCGACAGGCCCGCACCGCCGGGCACCAATGCGATGCCAACAATCAGGAAATCGAAGATATTCCACCCGCTGGTGAAAAACCGCCGCCCGGTGGCAATCAGCTTCATTCCGATCTCGGTCACGAAAATCGCAAGACAGATACTGTCGAGCGTGACAATCAACGGGCCGGCTGCCTGCATCAGGGTGGGTGACGTCTCCATACCCAACAGCACGGCATTAAAGATAATGACACCAGTGATGAACCGCCCAAAGGCCGGGGCTTCGATGATGCTCAGCAAGCGGTGGGTGAACCCCATTCGGCGGTCTCCTATCAGGTTTTGGGGCTCAGGCTGAACCGCGCGGCAAGTTCCGTGTGTGACGACCATCGAAATTGGTCAACCACTTGTACCCATTCAAGGGTATAGCCCGCATTAACCAGAATTTTTGCGTCCCGCGCGAATGAGACCGGGTTGCACGAGACATAGGCGATCACCGGTCGTTTGGCCTGTGCCAGTTCGTTTACCTGCGCTTCGGCCCCGGCACGGGGTGGATCCAGCACGACGGCATCTATTTTGGTCAACTCGTCTGGCATCAGAGGACGACGGAACAGGTCGCGTGCCTCAGTCGTGATCTGCTTAAGCCCCTGCGCCCGGCGCCAACCCTGATCCAATGCCTGTGTCATCGCCGCGTCACCTTCGACGGCATGCACTTCTGCCGATTGGGCCAAAGGCAATGAGAATGTGCCACTGCCCGCAAACAGGTCCACAACGCGCTTGGCACCCTCAGTCGCCCGCAAAACAGCCTTTAATAGAGCCTGTTCTCCGTCTTTCGTGGCCTGCAAAAACGCCCCGGGCGGCGGGACAACATTGGCAGGGCCGAACCGTTGAACCGGGGCATGGCGCATCGCGATCCCCTCACCGTCCCAGCTGAGCCGCGCCAATCCGTGTTTTTCGGTGGCCTGCGCCAGTATCGATTCCAAGGGGCCGTCCAGTGGCTTGCCGCCCCTTACGGCTACATCCAAACCACCCTCGGACAGGGTCAGTGTCACGGCCAGAACGCTTTTGCGGCTGCCGCCCAAAAGCGCCAGCGCCTCGGCCACCGGAATAGCAGCGATCAGGGCGGGATCCAGCAGATGGCAATCGGGGATTTCGGTGATCGTGTCCGAGGCGCGACCGTGGAACCCGGCCAGAGTACCCTTTTTCGTCCGCCGCACGGCAATTGTTGCCCGCCTGCGCGAGCGTTCGGGTGATGTGTGGATCGGGCGCATCACCGCCTCTAACCCCTGTGCAGCCAGCGCGGTCCGCACAACTTCCACCTTCCAGTCGGCCACGAACCCGTCCGCAGCATGCTGCAACTGACACCCGCCGCAGGATTTGTAATGCCTGCACGGCGGCTTAACCCGCTGATCTGACGGTGTTTCGACCCGGATATCGGTCAGAACCTGATCAACCAAGGTGCCGCTGACCACCTCACCCGGCAGGGTACGGGGCGCATAAACAGGGCCATCTGCGATACCATCGCCCTGATGGCCAAGGCGGGCTATAGTGAATTGCTGCGTCATAAGGGGCCTGATACCGGGGCTTAGCGCGCAACAAAAGCCTTATTCCGCAGCTTCCGCCTGAATGAAGCCACCCGACTGACGATGCCAGAACCGCGCATACAGTCCGCCCTGTTCCAGCAACGCATCATGGGTGCCGGTTTCCACGATCCGCCCTTGATCCAGAACGATAATCCGGTCCATTTCGCTGAGCGTCGACAGCCGATGCGCAATCGCCAACACGGTCTTGCCTTGCATCACCCGGTGCAATGCCGTTTGGATCGAGGCCTCAACTTCGGAATCCAGGGCCGAAGTCGCCTCATCCAGCACCAAAATCGGCGCATCCTTAAGGATGGCACGGGCCAAAGCGATCCGCTGGCGCTGCCCGCCGCTGAGTTTAACGCCCCGCTCACCCAGATGCGCATCATAGCCGGTGCGCCCATGCGCATCCTGCAGGCTGAGAATGAATTCATGCGCTTCCGCTTTTTGGGCAGCCTCGATCATATCGGCTTCCGAGGCATCGGGACGACCATACAGGATGTTGTCCCGGGCCGAGCGGTTAAACATCGCCGTTTCCTGCGTCACCATACCGATCTGACGGCGCAGGCTGTCCTGTGTCACCCGCGACACATCCTGTCCGTCGATGCAAATTGCGCCATTTTCCCCGTCATAGAGCCTGAGAAGCAAAGACACCAAGGTCGACTTGCCCGCACCCGAGGCCCCGACAATGCCCAGCTTTTCGCCAGGGCGCGCGGTCATGGTGACGTCGGATATACCACCAACATTACGGCCATAGGCAAAGCTGACGTGGTAGAAATCGATCTGCCCCTGGGTCACGTCCAGTTCAACTGCGCCCGGCGCATCTTCCACCCGGTCGCGCTTGGCCAGGGTTTTCATGCCGTTTTCGACCTCACCCACGTTGGCGTAAAGCCCCATAAGCGTGAAACTGACCCAGCCGGTCATTTGCGAGATTCGGACCGAGACCGCCCCGGCTGCCACGATATCACCCGTCGTTGCCGAACCCCCCTGCCATAACAGTAAGGTTGCACCCAGCAACAGAACCGGCAGCACACCGGCCAGCACCATCAGGATAAAGCGAAAGCTTGCGGACAGCTTGCCAAAGGCCAGCATCTTTTCGCGCAGATCAACCATGGACGTCTGCGCGGCCTGATCCTCGAATTTGGAATGGGCGAACAGCTTGACGGTTTTGATGTTGGTGATCGTGTCGACCACCTGCCCTGACACCATCGCCCGCGCCCCGGCCCGCGCTGCGGAACGCGCGCGAATACGCGGCAGATACCAGCGGATCAGCAGCGAATACACCACCAGCCAGGCAACAAAAGGCAACATGACCAGAGGGTGAATAGACCCTAACAAAAGCAAAGATCCCGCCAGCGAGGCCAGCGCAAAGACAATCGCGCTGATCGTCTCGGACACGACCGAGGCCATCGCGTTCGAGGTTTGCATTTGTTTCTGCGCAATACGACCCGCAAAATCGTCGTCGAAATAGGTTACTGACTGGCCCAGCGTCCAGCGGTTCAACTTGGCCAGAACCAGCGGCGGAATGTTGGGCATAACGACATAGTTGTTCGAATATGCCGACAGGCCAAAGAACACAGGGCGCAGCAACATGAAAAACGCCGCCACGCCAAGTATCATCCTAAGATTGGCGGGGGACAAGAAGTTCTGTGGCCCGCTTTCGGTCGCCAGATCAATCACCAGCCCCAGCATCCACGCGGTTCCGGCCTCCATCGCACCGGCCAATGCCGAAAAGGCGGCGGCGATGAAGATCATTGGCCAGGCGCCCGACAGACACCAGCGGATAAACGCCCCCAGCGTTTGCGGTGGGGGCGTTCCGATGTTTTTGAACGGGTCTATGAGGTCGGCAACCTTCATTCTGCGGCCTCCGTGTTCAGGAAGCCGCCAGATTGCCGTGCCCAGAACTGGGCGTAAAGCCCGCCCTGTACCATCAGTTCAGCATGGTCGCCTTGTTCGACGATCCGACCACCATCCATCACCAGAATCCGATCCATCTGGGCAATGGTGCTCAGCCGGTGGGCAATGGCAATCACGGTTTTGCCCTGCATCATGCCATAGAGCGTTTCCTGAATGGACGCTTCGACCTCGGAATCCAGCGCCGATGTTGCCTCATCCAGCAACAGGATCGGCGCATTCTTCAGGATTACCCGCGCCAGCGTCACCCGCTGTCGCTGACCACCGCTGAGCTTTACGCCTCGTTCCCCCACATGCGCGTCATAACCGGTCCGGCCTTGCGGATCCTGCAGGTTCAGAATGAACTCATGCGCTTCGGCCTGTTTGGCGGCGGCGATCATCTGCTCTTCGGTCGCCTCGGGCCGACCATACAACAGGTTGTCGCGGACCGAGCGATGCAGCAATGCGCTGTCCTGTTGCACCATCCCGATATGGCCGCGCAGACTGTCCTGGGTCACACCCGCAATGTTCTGATCGTCAATCAGGATCGCCCCCTGTTCGACGTCATAAAACCGCAAAAGCAGCATTACCAGAGTCGATTTCCCGGCACCCGACCGACCGATCAGACCGATCTTTTCGCCCGGCTGGATCGTCAGATTGACGTGATCCAGACCCCCGGTTCTGCGCCCGTAGTGGTGCGACAGGTCGCGGATTTCGATCTGACCATCGGTCAGTTGCAACGGTTTTGCATCCGGCGCATCCAGCAGGTCGATGGGTTGGGCAATCGTCTCCATCCCCTCGGCCACTACGCCGAGCTGGCGGAAGAAACTGGTCAGCGCCCACATGATCCAGCCGGTCATCGCGTTCAGCCGCAGGGTCAATGCAGTTGCCGCCGCAACGACACCGACGGATGCGCTGCCCTGCATCCACAGGGCAATGGCCCAGCCAACAACGCCGACGATCAGCAAGCCATTCAGCGTGACCAGAACCACGTCCATAACGGTGAAGATCCGCATCTCGACCATGAAGGTGCGACGGGTTTCTTCGATGGCTTCGCGGGCATATTCCAGCTCTTGCGAACCGTGAGCGAACATCTTGACCGAGTGGATGTTGGTATAGCTGTCCACCACACGCCCCGTCACAGCCGAGCGCGCATCGGATGCCGCTTGCGATGCTGGGCCAACACGCTGAACCGTCCAATGCACCAGAAGACCGTACAGCGCGAACCAGATCAGCAACGGCAACAGCAGCCGTGGATCAGCCGCCATCAACAATATCGCCGCCCCGATCAGATAAGCCAGCGAGAACGAGATGGCGTCAAAGACCTGAAACACCGCCTCGCCTGCAGCGGGCGGGGTCTGCATGATCCGGTTGGCGATACGTCCGGCAAAGTCATTCTCGAACCAACCTACAGACTGGCGCAGCACATGTTTATGCGCCCGCCACCGGATCAGCGTGCCAAAGTTCGGCAGGATCGTGTTGTTCAGCAACAGCACATCCACAACATGCAGAATTGGGCGCAACAGCAATACAAACACAGCCACCAGAATCAGCTCTGTGCCGTGAGTTTGCCAAACCTCGGTCGGCGCGCCGGACAGCAGGTCAACCACCCGACCCATATAATAAATCAGGCCGACCTCAACCGTGGCGACAACGATGGAAATCAGCCCGGCCCAGAAAAACACCCGCATGAAAGGGCGGGAGTATTCCAGCATGAACGGCCACAACCGTGTCGGCGGCGTGTCGGATTCTTTATAGGCGACAAAAGGGTCTACAAGGTTTTCGAAATAGCGAAACATGGAGAGTGCTCCGGTTTGAGCAGAAAAATGGTCATGCGAAGAAAGATGGCGCCAGAACACCACCCTTACGGGTCAAAGTGTTCCAGCGTTAGCTGTCCCAGATCCCGTAATACATACGCATGCCTCCCTCCAATTCATGTAACAGGCGCACGTAACCACAATATTATTTGTTTGTCATCCCTTTTTGAGACTTCATTCTAACCGCCCAGCAGATCGTCGCGCGTCAGGGTAAAGCCGGATGCAATCCAACGGGATTCGAGCTCGGCCAGTTTCTTGCCCAGCGCAGGGCCGGTGAAAGTCGGGATAAGGTCGGTAGCCTGTATGGGAAAATCCGCAGCAGCCCCAGAGTGCAGCGCGTGGCGCATGTCTTCGGACCACGGCTGTTCCAGAAATGCACAGCGCAGCAAGGTTTCGTGCATCCCGCCCTCATCGCCATAACGAAAGCCCAATTCGGCGATGCTGGCTGTGCCTGACGCCTCATCCCGCATGCGGGTCAGCCGCTGCAGCTGCGCTTTGCTCAGGCGCAGGGACTTTGCGATTTCCGGTGCGGCGATGGCAGCCAACCGGCGGATCGGCTCGGGATCGGCTCCGGCCTGGTGTTCCAGCGCGATCAAAGGGGCCAGCGCCCGGTCATCCGCCCCGGGCAACAGCTGTGCCAGAACACCCGCCTGACGCATTGCCGCAATCGAGGGCGCAGGATCGGGGGCACCCAGCAGTTTCAGCAGCTCGGCCCCTACCCGTTCGCGGGACAACCCGGCCAGCCCATCCAGATGGGCGGCGATGGCAGCCAGAGCGTCCGGGTCAAACCCAGCCTCGGCATCGCCGTACCAGGCATGAAACCGGAAATAGCGCAGCGAGCGCAGATAATCCTCGCGGATGCGGTTCTCGGCCGTTCCGATAAAGCGCACATGGCGTGCTAGCAAATCGGGCAGCCCGTTCAGAGGGTCTAACACAGTGCCATCAGGCTGCGCATAAAGCGCGTTCATGGTGAAATCGCGCCGTGCGGCGTCCTCTTCGACGGTGTCGGAAAAGGCCACAACAGCGCGGCGGCCATCGGTTTCTACATCGCGGCGGAAAGTGGTTATTTCATGCGGGATGCCACCGCTGACCACTGTGATCGTGCCGTGCTCAATCCCTGTGGGAATGGCCTTGAGACCCTCTGCCTGCGCCAATTCCACCACCTGCTCTGGGCGTGCATCGGTGGCGATATCGATATCGGCGACCGGCGCACCCAGCAGCGCGTTGCGCACGCAGCCGCCCACAAACAAGGCCTGTGCCCCGCCAGCGGTCAGGGCCGCACAAACCTTTTGCGTCGCCGGGACAGACACCCAGCCTTCTGTGATTTGCGTCATTCCCCCACCTGCGCAGCCAATCCCCGCAACATTCGGGCCGTTGCCCCCCAAATGTAATAGGGGCCTAGCGGCACCGTGAAATAATACCGTTTCTGACCGCGCCACCGGCGCGATTCAACGATATAATTCTCAGGGTTCAGCACATGTGCAAGCGGAACCGAAAACACTTCGTCCACTTCGCCGGGCTCTGGGACAGGCTGGAATGGCGCCCGCAGGATCGCAACAACGGGCGTCACCGAGAAAGAAGTCACCGTTTCATGGGTCGGCAAATGACCCAGAACCTCGGGCAGATCCGTCGGTAGGCCGATTTCCTCTTGCGCTTCACGCAAGGCAGTCGCGGTCACATCGGCGTCGCCGTCATCCTGTTTGCCGCCCGGAAAGGCGATCTGGCCCGGATGATGTTGCAGGGCCGAGGACCGCTTCGTCAGGATCAACCGCGGCGTATCACCTACAACCGAGATCGGAACCAACACGCCCGCGGGGCGCAGTTTGCGCCCTTCGGGCAGACTAGCATCGGGGTTCAGATCAAAATCGCTGGACCCGGTACCCGGGCGGCGCAGGGCCGCCCGCAGCAGATCTGTTGGATCAGGCGTCGTCGGCATCAAAGCCAACCGTGCCGGGTTGCAGCACATAATGGGCACCACAGAACTGGCAATCGGCCGTGACCAAACCTTCGGGCGTGGTCATTTTTTCGATATCCTTGGCCGAGTAGATCGACAGGCTTTGCCGCACACGATCCTCGGAACAGGTACAGCCGAATTGCACGGATTGCGCGTCATAGACCCGCGGCCCTTCCTCGTGAAACAGCCGAACCAGCAGATCAGTGGGCGCAATCGACGGTCCGATCAACTCCAGCTCGTCGACCGTATCGAGCAGGATATTGACGCGGCCCCAGTTCTCGCCTTCTTCGCCGTCCACCAGATCATTGGCCGACAGGATTTCTCCTTCGCCTTCGCTTGCGGCGACAAAGGGCGAGGCCTTGGGCATGTGCTGCAGCATGATCCCGCCCGCACGCCAGTGTTCTTCAACGTCCTGCTCGGTTGATTTACCAAAGCTCAGCGAGAACCGCGTCGGCAGCTGTTCGGATTGCGCAAAATATGCCTCAGCACAGGCACTGATCGAGTCACCGGCCAGCGGAGTGATGCCCTGATAAGGCTGTGTTCCTTCGCCCTGATCGATCATGATAGCGAAATACCCTTCGCCCACCTGATCGAACGGCGCGCCATCGGTCAGGCGATCGCGGTCGAAACTGGCATAGGCGCGGATGCGGGCCGGTTCACCCTCTTGCTGCGGGGCGTAGTAATCGGTGGCAATCATGCGCACTGCGCCCTTGGACTGGACCTGCAGCGACAGCTTCCAGCGCAGCGCGACAGTCTGACCGATCAGTGCAGTCAGCAGGGCCATCTCAGCCACCAGAGCTTCGATCTTTTCCGGATAGTCGTGCTGTTTCAGGATGCCGTCGAGCACGCCATCCAGACGGGCTATACGGCCGCGCATATCCGATACATCAAGTTGAAAAGGCAGGACTGTATCGTCCCACGCGATTTTAGTTCCAAGAGACATGGGGTTTCCTTACACGCCACAGGTTGGCATACCGCCAGCATATAGGTCGAACATTTCGGGTTTTAAGGGGCCATACATGATCAGACGGTTCGGTGAAACCCCTCAAGCGGGGCGCAAATATACAAGACGCGTGGGTGTCTATGGAATTTTGCCGCGCGGTAGACATTTGCTGCTGACCTGCCAGACGGAGCCCGGTCCGGATCTGCAATTGCCCGGTGGCGGGATCGATCCGGGCGAATCGCCAATTACAGCGCTGCATCGCGAAGTGTACGAGGAAACCGGCTGGCTGGTAGCAGCCCCGCGCCGGATCGGAGCGTTTCGCAGGTTTACCTATATGCCCGAGTATGACCTGTGGGCCGAAAAGATATGCCTGATCTATCGAGCCCGCCCGGTGCGTCATATCGGGCCCCCGACCGAGCCATTTCACGATGCCCTGTGGATGGACACGGCGGATGCGGCCCAGATGCTGGGTAATGGCGGGGATCGCCATTTCGCCACCCTGCATCTACAGCGGCTTTAAGCCTTGTCATATTCAAAGAACACGGCAGACACGTCGTCATCCATACCGTTTCCAGGCGCCATGGCTTGCGTCAGGCGCCAGAACATATCGTCCAGAAACTCGGTCCCGCTGCGGTCAGGCGCACAATCCAACGCCATGGCGCGCAACCCGTCTTCCTCCAACAAAGTGCCGTCTGCAAGGCTGCATTCAGTAAACCCGTCTGAATAAAGCAGCAATTTGTCGCCGGGTTTCATATAGGTTTCGGTCCGCTGAAACGTGACATCCGGCAACAGCCCGATCGGCAGCCCCCCCTCGCCCAGAAACTGGGTACCGCCGTCCCCGCGCAGCAACAGGGGGTGCGGGTGCCCCGCCTGCACCATCTTCAGATGCCCGTTGCGCAGGTCGATGATGGCATAAACCATAGTGAAGTATTCTTCGACGCCCGCATCCGCCATCAGCCGGGAATTCAGGGTTTCGGCCACCTGTTCAGGCGGCAGCAGCGCATAAAATTTGTCAAAGCGTTTTTCCATCGCCAGGTTCTGATCGAAATGGCTGCTGGACAAATACCCGCCCAACCGTGCCGTCATCATCGCCGAGGTGATGCCGTGCCCCGACACATCAATGCTGTAGAAACCCAGCCGATTGACCCCGGGCGAGAACATTCCCACCAGATCGCCGCCGATATGGCCGCAGGGTTTCAGCAACATACTGACCCGAGAGCCGCCGAAATCCCGCATCAGTTCCGGCACCAGCGATTCCTGAATCTTCCGCGCCTGCATCAGGTCTTTGTCGATCGCATCATGGGCCAGCTTCAGCTCATCCAGCGCCGTTTCGATCATGCGGTTCTTTTCGGACAGCTCGCGCTGCATATCCAGAATCCGCGCCCCAGCCGAGATCCGCGCGCGCAATTCGTCTGCCTCAAGCGGTTTGATCAGAAAGTCGTCCGCCCCCGCATCAAGCCCCCGCGCCACCTCCTGCTTTTCACTTTTTGAGGTCAGCAGAATGAAATAGCTGTACTGATCGCTGTCCATCGCCCGAAAAGACCGGCAAAACTCCAGCCCGCTCATCCCTGGCATGATCCAGTCGCTGACAACAAGGTCCGGCGGATCGGTTGTGCACATGTTCAGGGCGGCTTCACCGCTGTCGGCCTCAAGCACTTCGAACCCCCATTTCTTGAGAGACGCGACAAGAATCCTCCGTTGCAGGCGGCTGTCGTCAACAACAAGCACCTTTTGGATCGCACCAAAATCCAACTCTGCCCTGGCGTTTGCCTGACTGACCTCTGCCACCTGAACCCTCTGCCCTGCGACGTTACACGGAGTGATGCGACCGTAACGCGCAGCGGTTTAACATCCCGTGAAGGCCGCAGGGTTACGTGGCTTAACCTGTCCTTTACCCTCAGCCCGGAAACATAGACGAATTACTATGCCATGCGGGGAACGGTCGTGATCAACTGGACCAGAGTCATACAGCTGCGCGATGAGGTTGGTGCCAGTGAATTCGGTGAAGTGGTGCAGATTTTCTTTGATGAAGTTCAGGAAGCCATCGAGCGACTGAACAATGATACCGCCCGGCGTGACCTTGAGCAAAACTTGCATTTCCTCAAAGGCAGCGCGCTTAGCCTCGGGTTCGACCGGTTTTCCAGATTATGCCAGGACGGAGAGCGCAATGCCGCAGCCGGCAACCCGGCAGAGGTCGATCTGCCTGCCATTCTAACGGCTTATGACGAATCCCGCAGAGCGTTTCAGGCCGAGCTGACGGCCAATCTGGCCTAGATCACGAACTGCGCCAGGGTCTCATCCTCGGTGATGTCGGTATAGGTGAATCCCGCCTCATCCAGATGCGCAAACAAGCGGGCAAAGTTCTCGGGCTTGCGGGTTTCGATCCCGATCAGAACCGAACCAAAATTGCGCGCCGATTTCTTCATATATTCGAACCGGGCGATGTCGTCTTCGGGGCCCAGAATGCCCAGAAACTCTTTCAACGCACCGGGGCGCTGCGGCAGACGCAGGATAAAATACTTTTTGACGCCGGAATAGCGCTGCGCGCGTTCTTTCACTTCGGGCAGGCGTTCGAAATCGAAATTGCCGCCCGACGTGACACAGACCACGGTCTTGCCGCGGATAAAGCTCTGCACATCGCCTATCGCTTCTATCGCCAGCGCACCGGCCGGCTCCAGAACGATGCCTTCGACATTCAGCATCTCGATCATCGTGGTGCAGATGCGGTCCTCAGACAGGACCAGAACATCTGACAGGTGACGGTCTTTCAGCAATTCAAACGGCTTTTCACCAATTCGCCCCACCGCCGCACCATCGACAAAATTATCGACGCGGTCCAACGCAACCGGATGCCCTGCCGCCATCGCGGCGTGCAAGCAGGCCCCGCCTTTGGGTTCGACAAACAGGCAATGCGTGCGATCCCCGAACCAAGTTGCCACGCCCGAGGACATGCCACCCCCACCCACCGGCAGGATGACATGATCAGGCACAGCCCCCAACTGCACCTCAATCTCAACCGCCAACGAGGCCTGCCCTTCGATCACATCCTCATCATCAAACGGCGACAGGAAATACCCGCCCTGCTGCGTGCACCATGATTGCGCAGCGGCAAGCGTGTCGTCGAAGTAGTCTCCGATCAGGTGGATTTCGATATTGTCGCCACCAAAGATGCGGGTCTTCTGTATTTTCTGCTGCGGCGTGGTCACCGGCATGAAGATCACACCCTTCACACCCAGGTGCTTGCACATAAAGGCCACACCCTGTGCGTGATTGCCGGCGCTGGCGCAGACGAACAGCTCTTGCCCTTGCTGTTTGCGCATGGCGTTGAAGGCGCCGCGGATCTTGTAGGACCGCACCGGGCTGAGATCTTCGCGTTTAAGCCAGATATCGGCACCATAGCGGTCGGACAAATGGGCATTGCGCTGCAACGGCGTGGCCGGAAACACAGTGCGCATCGCCTGTTCGGCTGTGCGGGCGCGGGTCATGAATTCGCTCATGATCGTTTCAGTGCCGCATCACTGCGACAAGGGCAAGGAATACATATGTGTACGCAAGTCAGGTGAGTTCGCGTTTCTCGACGAAGACGCCGTACATCGCGGTCAATACACTTACATTCACCAGCGACATCACCAGTCCGATAATCGTCTGGCTTGCGATGCCCAATATTGGCAAAACCTGCAGGGCAAGAATGAGAATCCCTGCTAGACCCACCTGCACAAGCAAAAGGATTGTCGCAAGCAAGATCAGCATGCCATTGGTTCCGGCCGTCGCTTTTGCGGCTGCGCCCAAGCCCAAAGGCACTCCGATCGCGGCGGCTGGCAAAACTGGACTGAACCGAAGAAAGGCGACGTAGACCAGAACAAGCACAAAGAGCGGCACCACTTGGACGATAAGACCTAATCCGGGAATTACCGACAGTATCGCGCCGATCAGCACAACTGGCACCGCAAAACAGATCGCCGCGACAAACAGGACACCGAACAGCAATAACGTATATCCAAGGTACTCGAAAAACCGGTCCACCCGAAATGCAGGCACCCATCCAACCGGATACTCTTCAAGCAAGACGAAACGATGCCATGCGACAAAAATCCAAATGGTGACGAAAAAACTTGCGAGTGCGGTGCCAAGCACCAAAATCGCACTTTCTGGTGCGGCAGTTAAATCTGATGCGTTCAGCGTAACCGCGTCCGCGCCGGTGAAATGCAATACGGTTGTGCTGAAGACTGCCGCTGCAACACTGGGCACCAGCCCGATCTGAAGGGCCTGCTGCATATTGTTAAACACCATTCGCACTGAATGCGAAAAAATCGTCCAGCCCAGCATCCTGAAAACTACCCTTTCAACCAATCCTTGTTCTTGTTGCGCCCGTATCACCCCATTTACTGTGCCGCGTCAACGCACATAACTTGCCCCCGGTTGCAAAACCCGTTAGGGGCCAATCGTCTTACGAATAAGGGGAAGTCAGATGTCCGCGCCCAAGAAAGTTGTTCTGGCCTATTCCGGTGGCCTTGATACCTCGATCATCCTGAAATGGTTGCAGACCGAGTATGGTTGTGAGGTCGTGACCTTCACCGCCGATCTGGGTCAGGGAGAAGAACTTGAGCCCGCCCGCCAAAAGGCCGAGCTGCTGGGGATCAAGCCCGAGAACATCTATATCGAAGATATCCGCGAAGAGTTCGTCCGCGATTTCGTCTTCCCTATGTTCCGCGCCAATGCGGTTTATGAAGGGTTGTATCTTCTGGGCACCTCAATTGCCCGCCCACTGATCTCAAAGCGTCTGGTCGAGATTGCCAAGGCCACCGGCGCTGATGCCGTCGCCCATGGGGCAACCGGCAAAGGCAATGATCAGGTGCGGTTCGAACTGGCTGCATACGCGCTGAACCCAGACATCAAAGTAATTGCGCCGTGGCGCGAGTGGGATCTGACCAGCCGCACCCGACTGCTGGAATTTGCCGAAGCCAACCAGATTCCGATTGCTAAGGACAAGCGCGGCGAAGCGCCGTTTTCGGTTGATGCCAACCTGCTGCACACCTCGTCCGAGGGCAAGGTTCTGGAAGATCCGGCCGATATGGCACCCGATTACGTCTATCAGCGCACGGTCCACCCTGAGGACGCACCTAACGAGCCCGAATTCATCGAGATCGGCTTTGAAAAAGGTGACGCGGTCAGCATCAATGGTGAGGCGATGAGCCCGGCCACCATCCTGACCAAGCTAAACGAATATGGCGGCAAGCACGGTATTGGCCGCCTCGATCTGGTCGAAGGCCGCTTTGTCGGTATGAAGTCACGCGGCATCTATGAAACGCCTGGTGGCACAGTGCTGCTCGAGGCGCATCGCGGCATCGAATCCATCACCATGGACCGTGGCGCAATGCACCTGAAAGATCAGCTGATGCCGCAATACGCCGAGATCATCTATAACGGCTTCTGGTACTCGCCCGAGCGTGAGATGCTGCAGGCCGCCATCGACAAGTCACAGGAACATGTCACCGGCACCGTGCGGCTGAAGCTGTACAAGGGCTTGGCGTCAACCGTAGGTCGGTGGTCGGATCACTCGCTTTATTCTGAAGAGCACGTGACCTTTGAGGACGACGCCGGTGCCTATGATCAAAAAGACGCGGCCGGATTTATCCAGCTGAACGCGCTGCGCCTGAAACTGCTGGCGGCACGCGACAAACGGCTGTCAAAGTAACCAAGTCTCTGCATTCCCGTAAAAAAGCCCCGGCCATAACGCGCTGGGGCTTTTTTGTTTGCGCTGCCTCAGGTCCCGTGGGGTCAATCTTGCCCATCGCCTGAACCCGCTTTACGCAGAGGCCAATTAGGGAAGGGGATTTCATGCTTCAGGACATCGCAGACGGGATTCAAAAAGGCCTGAAAGGTCAGAGCTTTGACGGCTCGCTCAAATTCGATTGTGGCGATGCCGGTGTGATCGTTTTGGCCGGCAATCAGGCCAGCACACAGGATCAGGACACCGATTGCACGATCCGCATTTCGCAGGAAAACCTGACCAAACTACTGACCGGTAAGCTGAACCCTATGACTGGCGTGGCGCTGGGAAAGCTCAAGATTTCGGGCAATATGGGTGTGGCGATGAAACTGGGGCAGTTGCTGGGCTGAGGGTCGATAAACTCGTCTCACCACCCCGTGACAAACGATGTCAGACGATTGCGCAATTGGTGATCACAGGGCAGCTTGATCCCTGAAGGAGACTTGCCATGACCCGCATCGCTTATCTGGACTACGCTAAACCAGCGCTTTTGTTTGCTGTGATTACGCTGATTGCCATGTTGCGTGCCTTGCCCGCACCCGCTGCGGGGACGGATACCCTGACCGTGGCTGGCGGGTGTTTCTGGTGCGTCGAGTCCGATTTCGAATCCGTACCGGGTGTGGTCGGTGCCGTTTCAGGATTTGCTGGCGGTAAAACCGCCGATCCGACCTATGATCAGGTTACCAAGGGCGGCACAGGACATTACGAGGCCGTCCAGATCACCTTTGACCCGGCCCGCGTTTCCCGTGAAACACTGCTGAACATGTTCTTCCGCTCCGTCGATCCAACTGATGCGGGCGGGCAGTTCTGTGACCGCGGTGACAGCTATCGCACAGCCATTTTCGTCTCTAATGCTGGGGAAAAGGCGCTCGCGGAACAAGCCAAAGCAGACGCCCAGCGGGCGTTGGGACAAACAGTGGTGACCCCGATCCTGCAGGAAGGCGCGTTTTACCCTGCCGAGGCGTATCATCAGGATTACTACAAAGGCAGCAAACTGGTGTTCACCCGTTTTGGCCCCAAACGTCAGCTCAATGCCTATAAAGCGTATCGCAAGGCCTGTGGACGCGACGCCCGTGTAAAGCAATTATGGGGCAATGACGCGCCGTTTGCCGGGTCTTAATCGAACCGCGCCTCGCGCACCTCTTTCAAATCCGGAATGACATCCGCCGTTCCGTGCCGCGTTACCATCAGGGCTGCGGCACGGTTCGCTTGAGTAATCGCCTGTGCCATTGGCATTCCGTGGTCCATTCCGGCCAGAACATAGCCCGTGAATGTATCCCCCGCGCCTGTGGTATCCACCGCCTGCACCTTATGGGCCGGGAAATTCGATGCCGTGCCCCGCAGGTAATACCGCGCGCCTTTTGATCCCAAAGTCACGATCACATGCTCGATGTTCAGATCAGTCACCGACTTTCCAGTCGCCGCACGCAGCTGTTCTGCTTCGACCTCGTTCAGGATGAGGAAATCCAGATAGGGCAGCACGGCCAGAACCGCATCGGCCTGAAACGGCGCAGCGGCATAGCAGATCGTCAAGCCCAGCTTCCGGCCCGTTTCTGCAGCCTCGACTTGAAGGCTGGTTTCGTTCTGCATCACCAGCAGATCACCTTGTGCAGCAGATGACAGCGCCTGCCCCAACTGATCCTGCGAAATCGCATGATTTGCGCCGGGAAACAGAATGATATTGTTTTCGCCCTGTGCATCCACCGCAATTATGGCGTGGCCCGTGGGCACCTTGGCCTGCTCAATATGGCGGGTATCAACGCCGTACTCGGTCAGGCGATCCAGCGCCCAGCGCCCGTCTGGCCCGATAGCACCGATATGTGCTGTCCGTGCCCCGGCGCGTGCGGCCGCCACCGACATATTCGCACCCTTGCCTCCCAAAAACCGATCCAGACGATTGGCCGACAGTGTTTCCCCCGGTCCGGGCAGATGCGGTACGTCATAGATCATATCCGCGTTGATCGAGCCGAGGTTCCAGATCGTCATGTCTTATCCGATATCACAGGAGGCCAGAATGGCCATGTTCAGAATGTCATTTGCGGTCGACACGGTCGAACAGATTTGAATCGGCTTATCGATGCCCGACAGGATTGGGCCGATGACGGTCGCGCCGCCCATTTCCTGCATCAACTTTGTCGAAATTGATGCTGAGTGCCGAGCCGGAACAATCAGGATATTCGCCGGGCCGGTCAGGCGCTGGAACGGATAGCCAGCCTGCTGATCGACGTTCAGGGCCACATCCACGGTCATTTCACCTTCGTATTCGAAATCGACACCGCGCTGGTCCAGAACCGCCGGCGCGCGGTGCATCTTTTCGGCCCGCTCCGAGACCGGATAGCCAAAGGTCGAGAAACTGACAAACGCAACACGCGGCTCCAGCCCCATATGACGGGCTACGGCAGCAGAGCGTTCAGCAATATTCGCCAGATCGTTTTCATCCGGCCATTCATGCACCAGCGTATCGCCAATCAGCACGATCCGTCCCTTGTGCAGCAGGGCTGTCACACCTGCCGCGCCATAGGTCGCGTCGGCATCAAACACATGGTTGATGCGGTCCAGCACATGCGCAGATTTGCGTGTGGCCCCGGTGACCAGACCATCGCCATGCCCATGCGCCAGCATCAGGGACGAGAATACATGCCGGTCCCGCGCCGCCAGACGGTAGATATCCTTGCGATCGAACCCCTTGCGCTGCAGGCGTTTGTAGAGGAAATCCGTATATGCCTCGAGATGCGTGGTGTTGGCGGCATTGACCACCTCCAGCTCGCGCACCGCGTCGCCTAGTCCGGCCTGTTCCAGCTTTTGTTTGACGTCATCGGGACGACCAACAACCAGCGCCTTGCCAAAGCCAGACCGCTGATAGGTCACAGCAGCGCGCAACACTCGCGGATCGTCGCCCTCGGCAAAGATCATCCGACTTTGGGCTGCACGGGCACGTGCGTTCAGACCGCGCAGAATACTGGCGGTTGGGTCCATCCGGGATTTCAGGCTCAGCTCATAAGCGTCCATGTCGATAATTGGACGCCGGGCCGCACCGGTATCCATCCCGGCCTTGGCAACCGCAGGCGGGATACGGTGGATCAGGCGCGGATCAAATGGCGTCGGGATGATGTAGTCGCGGCCAAAGGCCAGCGTTTTTCCATAGGCCATCGCGACCTCATCCGGCACATCCTCGCGTGCCAGATTGGCCAATGCATGGGCGCAGGCGATCTTCATCTCGTCATTGATGGCACGGGCGTGAATGTCCAGCGCACCGCGGAACAGATAGGGAAAGCCCAAAACGTTGTTGACCTGATTGGGATAGTCACTGCGACCCGTGGCGACGATGGCGTCCACACGCACCTCATGTGCCTCTTCCGGAGTGATTTCCGGGTCTGGGTTGGCCATGGCAAAAATCACCGGGTTGTCGGCCATGCTGGCAACCATATCCTGCGTCACAGCCCCCTTGACCGACACGCCCAGAAACACATCCGCACCCTTCATTGCGTCTTCCAGACTGCGCAGATCGGTGGTGATGGCGTGGGCCGATTTCCACTGGTTCATCCCCTCGGTTCGGCCTTGGTAGATCACGCCCTTGGTGTCACAAACGATGCAATTGTCGTGCCGTGCGCCCATGGCCTTGAGCAGCTCTATACAGGCGATCCCAGCGGCCCCCGCGCCGTTCAGGACAATCTTGACGTCTTCGATCTTTTTGCCCGAGATATGCAGCGCGTTCAGCAGCCCCGCCGCACAAATCACCGCCGTGCCATGCTGATCATCGTGAAAGACCGGGATATCCATCTCTTCTTTCAGGCGTTGTTCGATGATGAAACACTCGGGCGCTTTGATGTCCTCAAGGTTGACACCACCAAAGGTCGGCCCCATCAGGCGCACGGCGCGGCAAAACTCGTCCGGGTCCTCGGTGTCCAGCTCAATATCGATCGAGTTCACATCGGCGAACCGTTTGAACAGCACCGACTTGCCCTCCATCACCGGTTTTGACCCCAGCGCGCCCAGATTGCCAAGGCCCAGAACAGCCGTCCCGTTTGAGATCACGGCAACCAGATTGCCCTTGTTTGTATAGTCATAGGCGGTTTCCGGATTTTCCGCGATGGCCTCGCAGGGAACAGCCACGCCCGGGCTATAGGCCAGCGACAAATCACGCTGCGTGGTCATGGGGACGGTGGCCTGCACCTCCCATTTGCCGGGGGTGGGGTCCAGGTGAAAGGCCAGCGCCTCTTCTTTGGTGATCTTCGCTTTGGGCATTTTCGGGGTCGTTTCCATGACTTCGGGGCTGATGCGTCATAGCGCAGGCGGGGCTGCGTCTCAACGACAATACGTTTTCACCTTTCGTCACGGGTGGGGGATTTGTAAGGTCGCGCCCGGAATACGCCAAAAGGGGGCCGCCTTTGTCCACAGTCACGCCAATGATGGCGCAATATCTTGAGATCAAAGAGGCCCATGCCGACGCTCTGCTGTTCTATCGGTTGGGCGACTTTTACGAGATGTTCTTCCAGGACGCGGTCAACGCCGCCGAGGCGCTGGATATCGCCCTGACCAAACGCGGCAAGCACAATGGCGAAGACATCCCGATGTGTGGCGTACCGGTCCATGCCGCCGAAGGGTATCTGTTGTCGCTGATCCGCAAGGGGTTTCGCGTCGCCGTTTGTGAACAGATGGAAAGCCCGGCTGAGGCGAAGAAAAGAGGCTCTAAATCAGTCGTAAAGCGCGATGTTGTCCGTTTGGTCACCCCGGGAACGCTGACCGAAGACGCGCTGCTTGAGGCCCGCCGCCACAATTTTCTGGCCGCATACGCCGAGGTGCGGGATGAGGCTGCGCTGGCCTGGGCCGATATCTCAACCGGTGCGTTTCATGTGATGCCTTTAACATCCGTGCGCCTCAGCCCGGAGCTGGCGCGGCTGGCCCCGTCCGAGTTGATCGTGGCCGACGGCGCCGAACAGGCATTGCACGAACCCGCCAGTGATCTGGGCATTTCGCTGACCCCTATCGGGCGCGCCAGCTTTGACAGCACCGCCGCCGAAAAGCGTATCTGCGCGCTGTTTCACGTCGGCGCATTGGATGCGTTTGGCAATTTCGGGCGCGCTGAAGTGTCCGCGATGGGCGCGCTGATCGACTATTTGG
This sequence comes from Ruegeria meonggei, assembly GCF_900172215.1. Lineage (GTDB taxonomy): Bacteria > Pseudomonadota > Alphaproteobacteria > Rhodobacterales > Rhodobacteraceae > Ruegeria > Ruegeria meonggei. Next base: position 120,674 of record NZ_FWFP01000005.1, on the reverse strand, counting down.
AGATCACGCAAAAGGGCAAACTGCCGCTGCTGCAAACACCCCAGACCGAATCCGGGGACCGCGTGGTGCAGATCGATGCCGCAACGCGCCGCAATCTGGAGCTGACCCGGTCCCTGTCAGGGGGACGCCCGGGATCGTTACTGTCGGTTGTTGATCGCACTGTAACACCGGGTGGCGCGCGGCTGTTGGAGCAGCGCTTGTCCAGCCCGTCGCGTACATTGGACGTCATACACGCCCGTCTGGATGCGGTGAGTCTCGCGACCGAAGACAGTCTGATCGCACAGGATATCCGCGATGCGTTGCGCAAAACCCCCGATCTTGACCGCGCCCTGTCGCGCTTGTCATTGGAACGCGGCGGCCCCCGCGATTTGACCGCTATCCGAAACGGGTTGACGCAGGCTGAGGCAATTGCCGAACTGGGTAGTAAACACGACCTGCCGGTTTTACTGGCCACCGCCGTGCAAAACCTGGTTGGTTTCGACGATCTTCTGACCTTGTTGGATGAGGCACTGGTCGCCGAACCGCCGCTTCTGATGCGAGACGGCGGATTTATCGCGCCCGGATTCGACAGCGAGCTGGATGAGGCCCGCACCCTGCGCGACGAAGGCCGCTCGGTCATTGCCGGGTTTCAGCAAAAATACGCAACCGACACCGGCATCACCTCGTTGAAGATCAAGCACAACAACGTTCTGGGCTATTTCATCGAAACCACCGCGACCCATGCCCAGAAAATGCTGAGCCAGCCGTTCAGCGAAACATATATTCACCGCCAGACCACCGCCAATCAGGTCCGGTTCACAACAGTTGAGCTGTCTGAAATTGAAACGCGCATCCTGAACGCGGGAAATCTGGCGTTAGAAATCGAAAAACGGCTCTATCAAAGGCTTACTGGCGAAATACTGGATCACGCCGCGCGTCTGAACCAAGCCGCCCGAGGGCTGGCAGAACTGGATCTGACAACCGCCCTGGGTGATTTGGCACGCGCCGAGAATTGGTGCCGCCCAAAAGTAGATACCTCGCGTTCGTTTGACATTCAGGGCGGGCGTCACCCGGTTGTCGAACACGCGTTGCGTCAACAAGGCGGTGATGCCTTCGTGGCCAATGATTGTGACCTGAGCGCTGATACCGGCGCTGCCATCTGGTTGCTGACTGGGCCCAACATGGCTGGTAAATCGACTTTCCTGCGCCAGAATGCCTTGATCGCCCTATTGGCCCAGATGGGCAGCTTTGTTCCGGCGGAACACGCGCATGTCGGCGTAGTCAGCCAGCTGTTCAGCCGTGTAGGTGCGTCGGATGATCTGGCGCGGGGACGGTCGACCTTCATGGTCGAAATGGTGGAAACCGCCGCGATCCTGAACCAGGCAGATGACCGGGCCCTGGTTATTCTGGATGAAATCGGTCGCGGAACGGCCACCTATGACGGGCTATCCATCGCCTGGGCGACGCTGGAACATCTGCACGCATCCAATCAATGCCGCGCGCTTTTCGCCACGCACTATCACGAACTCACCGCCCTGGCTGGAAAACTCGAAGGGGTCGAAAACGCCACTGTTACGGTTAAGGAATGGGAAGGCGAGGTGATCTTTTTGCACGAGGTCCACAAGGGTGCCGCCGACCGGTCTTATGGCGTACAGGTCGCGCAACTCGCCGGTCTGCCCGCATCTGTGGTTGACCGTGCGCGGGTTGTTCTGGATCAGCTGGAAAAGACCGAACGGGAAGGTGGCAAGCAAAAAGCGCTGATCGATGATCTGCCGTTGTTTTCCGCCGCTCCTCCTCCGCCGCCGGCGCCAAAAGCGTCTCCGGTCACAGGAATTCTGGACGAGGTATTGCCGGACGAGCTGAGCCCGCGTGAGGCATTGGACCTGATCTATAAACTGAAAGAGGCGGCCAGAACCTGACCGCCTCAACAATTCCTGTTCCGAAACCGGCTTAGCTTGCGGGGGTCGACGAGACGCCCACTTGCGCCGGGCGCAGCAGGCGGTCATACAGCATAAAGCCTTCGGCCGAGACCTGAATTATGTCGCCAGCGCGGGTTCCGGGAACCGGCGCTTCGAACATCGCCTCATGCACATTAGGATCGAACCGGTCGCCGACCTCGGGGGTGATAACCTCGATCCCGTGTTTCTGAAACACGTCCTTGAGGGCGCGCATGGTCAGCTCAACGCCTTCCAACAGCGGTCCCGCGACCTCTTTTTGTTCGTCGGTCGCGGCCTCTAGCGCGCGCTTCATGTTGTCGTACACCGGCAGCATGTCCCGCGCCAGTTTTGACCCACCGTATTGCTCTGCGTCTCGGCGGGCCTTATCGCCGCGCTTGCGCGCGTTCTCGGCATCCGCCAACGCGCGCATGAACTTGTCTTTGTAATCGTCCCGCTGAGCGCGCAACTCATCAAGTTCCAGCGCTTCATCGCTGATCTCAGCAAATTCTTCAGCCAGCTCTTCAGCTTCCGCGGACATGATATCGTCCAGAAATTCTTCGTTCTTGGGCTCTGCCATCTCTTACCCTCTAGCTCCGGTCGGAAATCAATTTGCCAACCAGTTGCGCCGTATAATCCACGATCGGCACGATCCGTCCATAGTTCAGACGCGTGGGCCCAATGACCCCAACCGCACCAATTATCTTTCGATCAGCGTTCATATATGGAGACACCACCAAAGAGGAACCCGAAAGTGAGAAAAGTTTGTTCTCAGAGCCGATAAAAATGCGCACACCCTCGCCTTCTTCGGTCAACTCAAGGAATTCGGCGATATCGCGCTTGCGTTCCAGATCGTCAAATAGTGTCCGGATGCGGTCCAGTTCCTCGGCCTCACCCGGTTCACCCAGCAGATTCGCCCGTCCACGCACGATCAAACGGGCCGAGTCGCCGTCATCCCCGTCCCATGCAGCCATGCCGCTATCGACCATTTGCCGCGCCAGAACGTCAATTTCCTGTTTGCGGGCATCGATCTGTGACAGCATCTGACGCCGCACTTCGCTGATCGTACGGCCCTCGATCAGGGCATTCAGAAAATTGGCGGCTTCGCGCATCGAACTTGGCGTTTGCCCAGGCGGTGGTGTGAACAGACGGTTTTCGACATGACCATCCCCAAATACCAGAACAACCAATGCCCGATCATGCGCCAGTGAGACAAACTCGATGTGTTTGATCTCGGATTCCTGCTTGGGGGTCAGAACCAGGGATGCACCATGTGTCACGTGTGACAAGGCCGATCCCACGCGGTCCAGCATGCCGCCCACATCGCCTGCGTTAGAGCCTAATGTCTCATCCAGTTTCTGCCGATCGTCCTTGCCCAGATCACCGACCTCAAGCAATCCGTCCACAAACATGCGCAGCCCCTGCTGGGTTGGTATCCGCCCCGCGCTGATATGAGGGCTGTCGAGTAGGCCCAGAAACTCAAGATCCTGCATCACATTGCGCACCGTCGCGGCGCTGACTTTTTCTGACAAAGTACGGGTCAGGGTGCGGCTGCCGACCGGCTCACCACTGTCCAAATAGCTCTCGACGATCAACCGAAACACCTCTCGCGACCGGTCATTCATCTCATCCAGAATCTTGCTTGCTTCGCTCATCTGCCATCCCTTGCTGGATTGTCATTAAATAGCAGGCCTGTGAAAGGTCAATCGGGGTTGCATCGTAACGCCACGGGGCGGTATCCCCAAGCCAGCAAACAAAGGATTTCCCATGCGCCCTTCTGGACGAGATTTAAGCGAAATGCGCCCGGTTTCAATTGAGACTGGATTCACCAAACATGCCGAAGGTTCCTGCCTGATCAAAATCGGCGACACCCATGTATTGTGTACCGCCACGATCGAGGACCGCGTGCCGCCCTTCATCAAGGGTTCTGGGCTGGGTTGGGTCACCGCAGAATACGGCATGCTGCCCCGTGCGACCAATACCCGGATGCGGCGCGAAGCAGCCAGCGGCAAGCAAGGCGGCCGCACCGTGGAAATCCAGCGCCTGATCGGGCGTTCCCTGCGGGCCGGCGTCGACCGCGTTGCGCTAGGTGAGCGTCAGATCACCGTCGATTGTGACGTGATCCAGGCCGATGGCGGCACCCGCTGCGCCTCGATCACCGGGGGATGGGTTGCGCTGCGTCTTGCAGTGAACAAGCTGATGAAAACGGGTGACGTGATTTCCGATCCACTGGTCGATCCGGTTGCTGCTGTGTCCTGCGGTATCTATGCTGGTCAGCCAGTTCTGGATCTGGATTACCCAGAAGACAGCGAAGCGGGCGTGGATGGCAATTTCATCATGACCGGATCAGGCAAACTGATCGAAGTCCAGATGTCGGCAGAGGGGTCCGTTTTTAGCCGCGATCAAATGAACCAGCTGATGGATCTGGCGGAAAAAGGCGTGGGCGAGTTGGTTGCCGCGCAGAAGGCTGCCACCGCATGACCCGTAAGTTCGACGGCGACAGGTTGCTGGTGGCGACTCACAACAAAGGCAAGCTTGAAGAGATGGCGCATCTCCTCAGCCCTTTTGGAGTGAGCGTCGTGGGCGCGGGTGAAATGAACCTGCCCGAACCGGAAGAAACCGAGGATACATTCGTCGGCAACGCCCGGATCAAAGCCCATGCTGCTGCCAAGGCCACCGGCCTGCCTGCCCTGTCGGACGATTCGGGAATTACAATCGACGCGCTGGATGGCGCACCAGGTGTTTACACCGCGGATTGGGCAGAAACCGGAAATGGGCGCGATTTCCTGATGGCGATGACACGGGCCTATACAGAGCTTGAGGCCAAAGGCGCCGCGCATCCACGTACAGCGCAATTCCGCAGCACGCTGGTTCTGGCCTGGCCTGATGGGCATGACGAAGTTTTCGAAGGCATCGCCCCCGGTCATCTGGTTTGGCCCATCCGTGGCGAGGGTGGCTTTGGCTATGACCCAATGTTTGTCCCCGAGGGTCACGACATTACCTTTGCCGAAATGGATCGCTGGGAAAAGAACAAGATCAGCCATCGCGGCCGCGCGGTGGACATGTTCGTGAAGGGCTGTTTTGACGGATGATTGGCGCAACGGGGGCTTTGGCCTATACGTGCACTGGCCATTTTGCGAGGCCAAGTGCCCCTATTGCGACTTCAACAGCCATGTTTCGAAGAATATAAATCAAAAACAATGGCTTACTTCTTATTTGAGCGAACTTCATCGCGCGGCTGCTGAAACCCCTCACCGCGTTTTGAATACGATCTTCTTTGGCGGGGGGACGCCTTCACTGATGGAGCCTGAAACGGTTGCTGCGGTCATCGACACGGCCCGTGCCTTGTGGCGACCTGCCAATGACATGGAAATCACGCTTGAGGCCAATCCCGGCTCGGTCGAGGCCGGGCGGTTTGCGGCGTATCGCGATGCCGGTGTCAATCGGATTTCGATGGGGGTTCAGGCCCTGGATGACGATGACCTGCGTCGACTGGGACGGATCCACACGGTGGCCGAGGCCCGCGCCGCCTTTGATGTCGCGCGCAATTGCTTTGACCGTGTAAGTTTTGATCTGATCTATGCCCGTCAGCACCAAACGCTGAACGCCTGGCGCGCTGAACTGACCGAAGCCCTGTCGATGGCAGTGGATCACTTGTCACTGTACCAACTGACCATCGAAGACGGCACCGCCTTTGGTGATCGCTATGCTATCGGCAAACTGCGCGGACTGCCCGAAGATGACAGTGCCGCAGACATGTATCTGGCCACGCAAGAGATCTGCGAGGCGCATGGGCTGCCTGCCTACGAAGTCTCAAACCATGCGCGCCCCGGCGCGGAATCACAGCATAACCTGATCTATTGGCGCTATGGCGATTATGTGGGCATTGGCCCCGGAGCGCATGGGCGCATCACGCTGGACGGCCAAAAACTGGCGACTGAAACCTATCTGTCCCCCAACGCATGGCTTACTGCTGTCGAAAACGGATCTGGTGAGAAAGAACGCACAGAGCTTTCGCGACAGGATCAGGCCAACGAATATCTCATGATGGGGATGCGTATTACAGATGGACTAGATATAGATCGGTTTGAGACCTTGTCAGGGCAACCGCTGCGCCAGGACAAGCTGTCTGACCTGATCGAATACGGTATGGTTACCCATGCAGACGAGCACCTTGTTGCAACCAAAAATGGACGTGCAGTGCTGAACGCTGTGATCCGAGAACTGTTGGGATAGATGATGCACTACATCTGGGCTACGTTGGGCTTGATCTGCGTCGGGCTGGCGGTGGTTGGCATTGCCCTGCCCTTGCTGCCAACTGTTCCGTTCTTGCTTCTGGCGACGTTCTTCTTCGCCCGCTCCTCAACCCGCTTGCATACCTGGCTGATCACCCATCGTACATTTGGGCCGATGATTCTGGATTGGCAGAATTCGGGCGCGATCCGACCAGCTGCAAAAAAAGCGGCCACCCTATCGGTCGCCGCTGTCTTTGGTCTGTCGATTCTGGTTTCCGTTCCAACGCAGGTTCTGATCATTCAGGCCGTTGTTCTGGGGGCAGTAATGACCTTTATCTGGACCCGCCCTAGCGGCTGAGCTTTGCGCACAGATCATCCAGCTGATCCAGGTTTTCGTAAGTCAGAAGCACTTGACCCGATTCCGTTCCAGCTTTGTGATTGATCACCACTTTCATCGCCAAAATAGCCGACAGGTCTTTTTCCAGAGCCCGTGTGTCCGCATCTTTGCCCGCATCCAGATTTCTGGCGCGTGGCGCAGGATTTTCCGGGTCCGCCTGTTGCTTCTTCACCAATGCTTCGGTTGAACGCACCGACAACCCGTTTTTGACAACCAATTTGGCCAGTTCTGACGGATTCTCTGCGGTAATCAGCGCCCGCGCATGACCTGCAGACAGTTTCCCTTCGATTACAAGGGCTTGTACATCCATGGGCAATGACAGCAACCGCAGCAGGTTCGCAATATGGCTGCGACTTTTTCCCAATGCTTCGGCCAGTTTTTCCTGGGTATGGCCGAAACGATCCATCAACTGCTTGTATCCGGCTGCCTCTTCCACCGCATTCAGATCAGCGCGCTGAATGTTCTCGATGATAGCGACTTCCAGAACTTCGGTATCGTCAAATTCGCGCACGATAACAGGTATGTCATGCAACTGGGCCATCTGAGCCGCACGCCAGCGGCGTTCGCCGGCCACGATTTCATAATCACCGCCGCTGGTTTCCCGCACGATCAGCGGTTGGATGATGCCCTTTTCCTTGACCGAGGCGGCAAGCTCATCCAATTGCGCCGCCGCAAATGTGCGACGCGGCTGGTTCGGGTTGGCACGCAGTTTTTCAATCGGAACCGTCAGATCGGGACGACGCGATTCAGACGTGGTCAGACCTTCTGTTTCCTGTGTCACATCCGCCATCAAAGCAGATAGTCCGCGGCCTAAACCTCTGGGTTTTGTTTTCTTGGCAACCACAGCGCCCTCCTCACTGCCGCTCAGGCGGCGACATTCTTGTTCTTGTGAATGACTTCTCGCGCCAGATGCCGATACGCCATCGCTCCCAACGACCCGGAATCATATTGCAGAACCGGTAAGGCGTAAGACGGCGCCTCGCTGACCCGCACATTTCTGGGTATTTTGGTCTTAAATACCATCTCACCCAGATTGTCACGCGCGTCCTTTTCGACCTGACGGGACAAGTTGTTGCGGTTGTCATACATGGTCAACACAACACCTTCGATTCTGAGATCGGGATTCGCAGTCTGGCGCACCTCTCGAATCGTCAACATCAGCTGGGACAGCCCTTCCAGCGCAAAGAACTCACTTTGCAGGGGAACAAGAACGGAATGCGCCGCAACCATGGCGTTGACAGTCAGCAAATTAAGCGATGGTGGGCAGTCGATCAGCACAAAATCAAGATCAAACTTGTCAATTGCGGTCTGACGCAATGCGTCATGCAGCAAGTAGCTGCGCTTTTCGTTGGAAATCAGCTCGATATCAGCCGAGCTCAGATCCACAGTCGCTGGAACCACAAACAAGCCTTCGATCTCGGATTCCTGAACCACTGCCTCTAGCGGTGCATCATCCAGGATCAGGTCGTAGGTCGTCCAATCCCTGTCCTCAACACCCAATCCGGTTGACGCGTTTCCTTGCGGATCGAGGTCGACAACCAGAACCCGGCACCCAGCTTCAGCCAAACCGGCGGCCAGGTTAATGGCTGTCGTCGTTTTTCCAACCCCGCCCTTTTGATTGGCAACCGCAATTATCCGGGGCCCTGAGGGACGAGACAGATCAACCACGCGAAACTCCTTTGATCCTTAGGATAACAGCTTGGGGTTCTGTTAAACTTGTAATCGGCTCGAACTGGAAACTCCATTGCTCACGCGCGTCTTCCAGCTCTTTTTTCCAGCTTGCGCCTTTCGGCAACAGAGCAGTACCTGTTTGGCTTAAATGTCTGTCACAAAAGGACATTAGCGTCTTCAAGTCGGCCAGAGCCCGGGCTGAAAGAATATCGGCGCTCATGGGATCAACTATTTCGATTCGTATTGAGAAAACTCGGCAGTTGGCACCGCACTCCCGCGCTACATTACGTAAAAAGGCAGCCTTGCGCTGATCACTCTCAACAAATGAGAACTGAGCCTGCGGAGCCTCTTCAATGGCAATGATTGCACAGACCATTCCGGGAAACCCACCACCGCTACCTAAATCACACCAATGCTGGAATGAATCGGCACAACGATACACTTGCACGGAATCCAGGATATGCCGGGTCCAGATATCGGCCAGGCTGTTTCGTGACACCAGATTGATCTTCGGATTCCAGCGCCGAACAAGCTCGACATAAGTATTCAGACGGTCAAATGTTTCACGTGAAACATTCATTTCCTCAAAAATAGCCGGATTCATGCCTTGCGCAGCCTTTGCCCGCGCCGAAGTCTGGCAAGCAGCAAGGTCAGCGCAGCAGGTGTCACACCTTCAACCCTTCCAGCTTGCCCAATATTGGCAGGTCGTGCTTGCGAGAGCTTCTGCTTCATCTCAGATGACAGACCCTCGAGCGTAAAATAGTCAAAATCCTGCGGAATCTCATAAGATTCATCGCGTTTCATCGCCTCAACGTCCTTTTGCTGCCGTGCGATGTAGTTGGCGTAAAGTGCATCCCGTTCGACCTGTTGACGGATATCTAGGTCGACAGTGGCCAAATTCGGTATCAATGGAACCAGGTCATCAAAGGACACATCCGGAAAAGCCAGGATCGCCATTCCATTGCGGCGATTTCCATCTTGGTTGATCGTAATTCCAATCGACCGAACCTCCTTTGGTGTATAAGTTTTCTCGGATAAAGTAGATTTCGCGGCCGTGAGTTTTTCCATTTTATTGCAAAAGCTGGATTTTCGGTTTTCGCTTACACATCCGATGTCGATACCCAACGGCGTTAGGCGTTGATCCGCATTGTCCGCGCGCAAGGAAAGACGAAATTCAGCACGTGATGTAAACATGCGATATGGTTCCACGACCCCTCGAGTGGTCAGATCATCAATCATCACACCGATATAGCTGTCAGCACGGGTAAAGTGGATAGGTTCACGCCCCGAAACGGCTAGTGCAGCATTGAGGCCCGCCACCATGCCTTGAGCTGCGGCTTCCTCATATCCTGTTGTTCCGTTGATCTGACCTGCTAGATATAGGCCCGGCGCCTCTGGCAATGACAAAGAAGATGTTAAAACTCGGGGGTCGACATAGTCATATTCAATAGCATAGCCCGGTTGCAGGATTTCAGCCGCTTCGAGGCCTTTGATGGACCGTACATATTTCTGCTGAACATCTTGAGGAAGTGAAGTTGAAATGCCGTTCGGGTAGATCGTGTGGTCGTTGACTCCTTCAGGCTCCAGAAAGATCTGGTGGGAGTCCTTATCGGCGAACCGAACAATTTTATCTTCGATAGACGGGCAATACCTGGGACCCACCCCGTCAATATGCCCGCCATACATCGCAGACCGGGAAAGGTTTTTCTCGATAATCTCATGCGTACGGGCATTTGTATGTGTGATTCCGCAGGAAATCTGAGGCGCAACTACGGACGTCGACAGGAATGAAAACAGGGTTGGGTCCTCATCACCATCCTGCCGCTCCAGATCCGACCAATCAATTGTGCGTCCATCCAGCCTTGGCGGCGTCCCTGTTTTCAGACGTCCCAAAGGCAGATTGAAGCCGTCCAACCGCTCTGCAAGTTTGACGGAAGGTCGATCTCCCATCCGACCGCCCGGACGCGATACGTCACCTATATGTATGACTCCACGCAAAAATGTGCCCGATGTCAGAATAACCGCGCTGGCATGAAGTTCTGATTTGTCCACCAGCTTGACCCCGCAGACACGGGATCCGTCCATCAAAAAATCGACGACTTCACCGATCACTACAGACAGATTTTCCTGTTCGTGCGTTTCCCTTTGCATCTCTGCGCGGTACAAGGCGCGGTCCACCTGTGTTCTGGGCCCCTGAACGGCCGGGCCTTTGCGTCGGTTCAAAAGACGGAATTGTATACCGGCCCGATCTGCAACACGTCCCATGACACCATCCAAGGCATCAATTTCACGAACCAAATGACCTTTACCCAAACCGCCTATCGCCGGGTTACAGGACATTACCCCAATATCTGAGGCCGACAATGTTACCAAAGCCGTCTCGGCCCCCATTCGGGCTGCAGCATGCGCAGCCTCGGTTCCGGCGTGACCAGCCCCAATAACGATAACGTCAAACTTCGAATGTTTCACGTGAAACACTCCTTACTTACCCAAACAGAAGCTTGAGAATATTTCATCAAGCAGGTCTTCCACCCCTATACGACCAACCAGCGCTTCTAATGCTCGGATGGCCGTTCTCATTTCTTCTGCTGCTATATCATACAGGTCTGGCCCCGATTCCAGAACAGCCAGTGCAGAGGCCAGCGACGTGTTGGCATTGTTCAGCGCAACACGGTGTCGTTCGCGTGTCGCTATACCATGACTGGTAGATCTAACCCCCAAGACACGCGATATGTGGTTTATCAAGTGATCAATGCCCTGACCTGTTTTTCCAGAAATTCCACCTTCTGTATCTTCTCGAAGATCGGATTTCGGTAGGACTTGTATATCCTCAGACAGCATGGACACACCCAATTCGCTTGGATTTTCGGTCAAAAACACGCGCAGATCCGCATCTTCTGCCCGCTTCCTAGCCAGCTCAATCCCAAGGTTTTCGACATAATCTTCGGTTTCGCGCAGCCCAGCTGTGTCCAGCAATGTAACCGGAAGCCCGGCAAGGTCCATTCGCACTTCGATCACATCCCTGGTTGTGCCCGCATATTCCGATGTGATTGCGGCCTTTCGCCCTGCCAATGCATTCAACAGAGTGGACTTGCCTGCGTTGGGTAAACCGACAATGGCAACTTCGAACCCGGTTCTGATGCGTTCTGCAATCTGCACACCTTCGGCCTCACGCTGCAAGTCCTGCATTACGCCGGTCACCAAGTCGCGCACTTCGGGAGTCACGTCCGTGGGTACCTCTTCGTCCGCGAAATCTATGACTGCCTCCAGCAATGAGGCCGCGCGGATCAGATCGCGTCGCCAACGCTCGGCCAAGGTACCCAACTCGCCGGCCAGTATCGTCTGGGCCTGCTTGCGCTGCGCCTCGGTTTCTGCGTCGATCAGGTCAGCCAGGCCCTCGACTTGCGTCAGGTCCATCTTGCCGTTTTCCAAAGCCCGGCGGGTGAACTCGCCGGGTTCTGCCAGACGCAACCCATCGGCTTCCGACAGGCACTGCATCACGACATTGACTGCGGCAGTGCTGCCATGGATTTGCAGTTCGGCCACATCCTCGCCGGTAAAACTGGCCGGAGCCCGGAAAGTCAGTACCAGACCATCATCCAAACGTGACCCGTCACCAGCATGCAGTGTGCGCACCCGCATTCCACGAGGCGGCAATACGCTACCTGTCAGATTAGCCGCAGCTGAATGGGCCAATGGGCCAGAAAGACGGATGACCGCCACGCCTGCTTTGCCTTGCGCGCTGGCCAAGGCGAATATCGTATCCATTCGAAGGCCTCGCGTTGTTTAAGACCTGTGTCAGGTGTTCATGGAATCGAAGAAATCACCGTTCGACTTGGTCTGTTTCAACTTGGACAACAGGAACTCAATTGCGTCGGTGGTGCCCATCGGGTTGAGAATGCGGCGCAGAACGAAGGTTTTCGCCAAATCGCCTTTGTCGACCAGCAGGTCCTCTTTCCTTGTGCCGGATTTGAGGATGTCGATGGCCGGGAACACACGCTTATCTGCGATCTTACGATCCAGAACGATTTCCGAGTTACCGGTGCCTTTGAATTCTTCGAAGATCACTTCGTCCATCCGGCTGCCAGTATCTATCAGCGCGGTCGCGATGATGGTCAGCGAACCGCCCTCTTCGATGTTCCGTGCAGCACCAAAAAACCGCTTTGGCCGTTGCAGCGCGTTTGCATCCACACCACCGGTCAGAACTTTACCCGAGGATGGCACCACAGTGTTAAACGCCCTACCAAGTCTTGTGATCGAGTCGAGGAGGATAACAACATCTCGTTTATGCTCGACCAGACGCTTGGCTTTTTCGATAACCATTTCGGACACGGCCACGTGGCGTGTCGCGGGCTCATCAAATGTCGAGGATACAACCTCACCCTTCACGGACCGCTGCATGTCCGTCACCTCTTCGGGGCGTTCATCAATCAGCAGAACGATCAGATAACACTCTGGATGGTTCTGTTCGATCGAATGCGCAATGTTCTGCAAGATGACCGTCTTACCGGTCCGAGGAGGCGCGACGATCAGCGACCGCTGGCCTTTCCCGATGGGTGAGACCAGATCGATCACACGGGCCGATTTGTCCTTGATGGTAGGATCTTCGATCTCCATCTTCAGGCGCTCATCTGGGTACAGCGGTGTTAGGTTGTCGAAGGCAACTTTGTGCTTGGCCTTCTCAGGCTCTTCAAAGTTGATCTTGGTGACCTTGGTCAACGCGAAATAGCGCTCGTTTTCGTCAGGGGCTTTGATATCGCCCTCAACCGTATCGCCCGTGCGCAACGAGTGCAGGCGGATCATATCCGGCGAGACATAGATATCGTCTGGACCCGGCAGATAGTTCGCCTCAGGCGAGCGCAAAAACCCGAACCCGTCCTGCAGGACCTCAAGCACACCATCGCCGCCGACGACCCAGCCCTCATCCGCGCGTTCGCGCAGGATCTGGAACATCATCTCGCCTTTGCGCATGGTCGAGGCGTTTTCGATCTCCAGCTCTTCAGCCATGGCCAGAAGGTCTTTGGGGCTTTTGGCTTTCAGGTCAGCCAGATTCAGGGATTCAGTTGTCATGATGATACGGACCTCGGCCGCAGGGTTCGCGGCACCAGAATGGAATTTCAACTTGGAAGATACGCCGCCCGGACGGGCGTGTTGCGACCTACATAAGCGCGACAGCCGTCAGAGTCAAACAGGCCCTCAGAACTTCACCACAACCGCCAGAACGATGATAACCATCAAAACGGTTGGTACCTCATTCATCAGGCGGTACTGACGCCCTGTGAGCGTGTTACGCCCCTCGACGAAGTCCTTGCGCCGCGCCATCAGCCAATGATGGAACCAGGTCATGCCAATCACGGCTGCGCCCTTGACCCAAGGCCACGTCCAGTCCCATCCGACGATACCGGGTGTAAACACCATGATCAGCCCACACACCCAGGCCACGATCATCGCTGGGCCCATGATCACCCGCAAAAGCTTGTCTTCCATTTCAAAGAAAATGTCCTGCGCCCCGTCGACGGCCTGCGCTTTTTCAACGTGATACACAAACAATCTGGGCAAATAGAACAACCCGGCCATCCATGAGATCACGGCCATGATATGCAGAGCCTTCACCCACGGGTACAACGTGAAAAGAAGATCAGTCATTCTGGCTCCGGTGTTTGCTTGGATCCCTCCCTAATAAAAAAATAAGAAAAGAAAAAGGATGATGGTTTTGTAGGGAGGCTGAATTCCGTGGATTACTTTTTTATCCAAGTGTTTTCCCCAGGTGGATTGAATTCGATCGTATTTCGGCGATTCTGTTGAGCTTGTGATTTAGTCGAATGATTACAGAATGTTACGCGTAAGTATTATGCTGGTAACTGGGGATAACCCTTTGGGTAAGGTAGGACATCTGCGTTTTCCCGTGCCTGACACTTATCCTTGTCCCGATTGGACAGAACTTGGGCGACTCGGGTGAGAATTGAGCCAAAATCCCGGGGTTGCGTGTCAACCGGAAAACCATACAAACCATCCCAGAACATTCATCGACTTGCTCAGGGGTTTTCCACATGTCTGTCCCCATCATCCTGGCCTCGGGGTCCGCTATTCGCGCAGAGCTGTTGCGGCAGGCAGGTGTTCCGTTTTCGGTACAAACCGCGCGCGTCGATGAAGACGGTGCCAAGCGCGCCTTGCTGGCCGAAGGCGCATCACCTCGGGATATTGCCGACACGCTGGCCGAGATGAAAGCCCGTAAGGTCAGTGACAAGACCCAAGGCGCCATGGTTCTGGGCTGCGATCAGGTGCTGGACTTCGACGGGCAGCTTCTGTCCAAGCCGCACACGCTCGAAGAGGCGCTGGCCCAGCTCAAGGCGATGCGGGGCAAGCGGCATACGTTGTTGTCTGCAGCCGTGATCTATCAGGATGGTGAACCGGTCTGGCGACATCTGGGGCAGGTCCGTCTGCGGATGCGGATGAGCTCTGACGCCTATCTGCGCGACTATATCGACCGCAATTGGGACAGCATTCAGCACGCGGTTGGTGCCTATAAGCTTGAGGAAGAAGGTGCGCGCCTGTTCGCCACCATTGACGGAGACTATTTTAATGTCTTGGGTATACCCCTGTTAGAGGTGCTGAACTTTCTTGCGGTCAAAGGGGTGATTGATCAATGACGAACAAGCGTATCCCGTTGGCTGGGGTGATCGGACACCCGATTGCGCATTCAAAGTCGCCTCAGCTGCATGGGCATTGGTTGAAAGCCTATGGTTTGGCCGGGCATTACGTGCCGATGAATGTAGCGCCCGAGGATCTAGAGACCGTATTGCGGACTTTGCCCAAAGCCGGGTTTGCCGGCACCAATGTGACCGTCCCGCATAAAGAGGCGGCGTTGCGTCTGGCTGATCACGTCTCGGATCGAGCGGCTTTGATCGGGGCGGCGAACACGTTGGTGTTTCAGGATGACGGGTCGATTCACGCGGACAATACCGATGGCTATGGGTTCATGCAAAACCTGCGCAGCGGCGCGCCGGATTGGATTCCTGCTGATGGTCCGGCGGTGGTTTTTGGGGCTGGGGGGGCGGCCCGCGCGGTTCTGCAGGCTTTGGCACAGGCCGGAGTGCCCGAAATTGTGCTGACAAACCGCACCCGTGCCCGGGCAGAGCAACTGAAAGACGAATTTGGCCCGCGCATCACTGTGGTTGATTGGGTCAAGGCCGGCAATGTCATCGAAAACGCCGAACTTGTGGTCAACAGCTCTTCGCTTGGGATGCAGGGCCAGCCTGAGTTGCGGGTGCCGTTGGATGGGTTGCAACCCGGCGCGGTGGTGACTGATCTGGTTTATACCCCGTTGAAAACAAACCTTTTGCAACACGCCGAAGAGGCCGGATGCACCACGGTTGACGGCCTTGGAATGCTGCTGCATCAGGCAGTTCCGGGGTTTGAGCGCTGGTTCGGCGTCAAACCCGAAGTGACCCCCGATCTGCGCGCGGCCGTGTTGGGATGAGCTTTGCGCTTGGACTGACAGGCTCAATCGGGATGGGCAAAAGCACAACGGCGCAGATGTTCGTGGACGAAGGCTGCGCACTTTGGGATGCGGATGCGGCAGTGCATCGGCTTTATTCTGTGGGCGGTGCCGCCGTTGACCTGATGCGTTCGGCCTTTCCTAAGGCGGTACAGGACGGGAAGGTCAGCCGCGAAGCGCTGAAACAGATCATTTCGACTGATCCTGACGCGTTGAAAGTGATCGAAGGTATCGTTCATCCTCTGGTCGCTGCGGACAGGGCCGCGTTCCGCGAAGCTGCCATGGCGGATATTCTAGTGTTTGACATCCCCCTGCTGTTTGAAACCGGGGGTGATGCGACAATGGATGCGGTGGCCTGCGTTTCAGTTTCCGCCGAAGAGCAAATGCGCCGCGTGATGGACCGCGGCACGATGACTGAAGCCCAGTTTGATCACATTCGCGCTAAACAGATGCCGAATGACGAAAAATGCGAACGGTCGAATTATGTGATTGTCACCGACACGCTGGACCACGCGCGCGCTCAGGTGCAGGATGTGGTCAGGCAGATACGGGCAGGGATGGCTGATGCGTGAAATTGTACTCGATACCGAAACCACAGGGTTCGATCCCGAAAGCGGCGACCGGATTGTTGAAATTGGTGCGGTCGAGCTGTGGAACCATGTGGCCACCGGCGAAACCTATCACGTCTATATCAATCCCGAACGTTCGATGCCCGAAGAGGCGTTTGGCGTGCACGGTATCGGCCCCGACCTGTTGGAGCCCCCGCGCTCGGTGGAAAAAGGTCAGGTCACGCTGCGGGATAAGCCGGTCTTTGCCAAGGTTGGCCAGGAGTTCCGGGATTTCGTAGGGGACGCAAAACTGGTGATCCATAACGCATCTTTCGACATGAAATTCCTTAATGCCGAACTGGGCTGGATGGGCCTCCCGCCGCTTCCGATGGATCAGGCGCTGGACACACTGGCCATTGCACGCAAACGGTTTCCGGGCTCGCCCGCGTCGTTGGACGCGCTGTGCCGGCGGTTCAATATCGACAACTCGAACCGGGTTCTGCACGGAGCTTTGTTGGACTCTGAGATTCTGGCCGAGGTATATCTTGAGCTGATCGGCGGTCGGCAGCCTGACTTTGGCCTGTCGACATCTGCCTCATCCGGATCCGGAGGTGGAGACGATTGGCGCCCAACGACGCGCGCCACGCCCCTGCCGTCCAAGGTCACTGACGAAGAACGGGCGGCCCATGAGGCATTTGTGGAAAAACTGGGCGAAAACGCCCTGTGGACCCGCGCCTGAGGCATTCCTCGGCGCGGGTCAGACCGATCAGGCGTCGGTTTTCTGAGTTTCAGCCTGGCGGCGCATCAGCTCGTTGCGATACAGGGCCACAAAGTCGATATTGTCTAGGTTGACCGGCGGATAGCCACCGTCGCGGGTGATGTCGCTGACGATCCGGCGCAGGAACGGGAACAGCATACGCGGGCTTTCGATCATCAGGAACGGGTGCAGCTGATCCTCGGCCACACCTTCGATGTGGAACAGGCCGCAATAGTCCAGCTCGCACAGGAACAGGATGTCTTCCAGACCTTTGGCCTTGGATTTGAGGTTCAGCTTGACCGAAACTTCATACTGATGCTCGGTCGGGCGCTTTTTCGCGTCCAGATTAACCTGCACAGCGATTTCAGGCTGAACGTCGCCGGACACGCCTTTTTGTGCCATTACGTTTTCAAAAGACAGGTCGCGAATGAATTGTCCCAGAACGCGCATCTGAATTTGCGGGGCGGCCTGGGCCGCGGTGTTTTCTGCAGGGCTTTCGTCAGCCATGGATCTACTCCGAAAATGAAATTCGCCACTGCTTAACAAGTTGGGCGCTGCACCTCAATGCTGGTGCGGTCCTTCGACCCATTTCGATGGCTTTGACGACGTCTTGCGGGAGCGAACCTCGGTGAATTCGCCGTCGATTACGTCATCTTGATCAAACGAAGCAGGTCCGGTGTGGTTTTGTGAACCCGTGCCCATCTGGAAATGCGTGATGGTGGCCTTTGACTTGAGATAGTGAAACATCGCCACTCGTATGCCCGGTATAAGCAGCGCAAAGCCAACGGCGTCGGTGAAAAACCCCGGCGTCAGCAATAAAACACCCGACAACAGGATCATCGCGCCATGTGCCAGCGGTTCGGTTGGGTCATCCAGCTCGGCAAAGGATCGCTGCAGGTTGGCCAGTGCCATGCGACCTTGTGTCCTGACCAGAGCGGTGCCCAAAATGGCTGTCAAAACCACAATAGCAAGCGTTGGCCAAAGGCCGATCAGACCGCCAACCTGTATGAATAGGGCGATCTCGATGATCGGAACCAACAAAAATGCCAAGAACAGATACATTTGCGTTATCCTTTACCAGAGGTCGGGCGGTGGACTTGCCACGAACTGTAACCTACATAGTGGCATGAGGCTGCGTATACAAAGTCGCAGTCTGAAAAGAGGATGAAATGAACGAACCGATGATCCAGTTGCTGGTCCTGGCCGGAATTGCCGTTTTCCTGATCTTACGCTTGAAAAGCGTGCTGGGCACACGTGAAGGTTTTGAAAAGCCACCTGTGCAACAGCAGCCCGACTCTCAGAGCGCGCGCCGGGAGTTTGAAGTGATCGATGGCGGCCCGGATCACGACATCACCGACCATGTCGCTGAAGACAGCGAACAAGCACAAACGTTGGCTGCGATGAAGCGGGTTGAACCCGCCTTTTCTGTAACCGAGTTCGTGCAGGGCGCACGCGGCGCCTATGAGATGATCGTTATGGGGTTCGAAAAGGGAAACCTGGACGAGATTCAGCCCTTTTTGTCCGAAGAGGTGTTTGACACTTTCGTTTCCGTTGTTGCGGATCGGGAAGACAAAGGTCTGACCATCGAAGCCGAATTTGTCGGTGTGCGTGAGACAACACTGGCGAATGCCCGATTTGACAAAGACACCAATGAGGCTGAGATCACCATGCGGTTTGTCGGCGAGCTGACTTCGGTCGTGCGTGATCGTGGTGGCGACATCATCGAAGGTAGCCCCAATACCGTCAAACGCCAAAAGGACAGTTGGACCTTTGCCCGCGTCATGGGCGCGGATGATCCGAACTGGCTGCTTGTCGCCACGGACGCATGATTGCTGCACTCCGGTCGCTTTTCCTGGTGGCCGCCATGACCACCGCCAGCGCCGCCGGAGCTGAAGCGACACGCTCGATCCTGTCGTTCGATGAGCTTGAGGGCTGGGCCGCCGATGATCACGGGGCGGCCCTTTCGGTTTTTCTGAACACCTGCGGCGATTTGGGTGATCCGGACTGGCGTGCTTTGTGCGGTGTGGCGCGCACCTATGACGCCGCTGCCGCGCAGGCTTTCTTTGAGCTGTTCTTTCGCCCGGTTTTGGTCGAAGACGGAAAGGACGCCCTGTTCACCGGGTATTTTGAGCCCGAGCTGGACGGGTCAAGAACCCGGTCCGACCGGTTTAGATACCCGATCTACAAAATGCCGCCCGAGGCGCGCGCCGCCAACCCCTGGTTAAGCCGCCGCGAGATTCTGTCCGGTGATGCCATGCAGGGACGCGGGCTTGAGATTGCCTGGGTCGATGACCCGGTTGAGCTGTTCTTTCTGCAGATTCAGGGCTCGGGCCGTATCCGTCTGCCAGATGGCGGCGCGTTGCGGGTCGGCTATGGCGGTGCAAACGGGCACCCCTACCGTTCGATCGGAACGGAACTGGTCCGCAAGGGTGCGCTGGGTGCGCATCAGGTTAGTGCCCAGATGATCCGCGCATGGGTGCGCAAAAACCCAGAGGCCGGCGCCGAGTTGCTGTTTCACAACCCCTCATATGTATTCTTCCGCGAGGTGACGCGCGTGGCACCCGAGTTTGGCCCGTTGGGTGCGATGAACCGGTCGGTCACCACCATGCGCAGCATTGCTGCAGATCCGGTCTATACGCCGCTGGGGGCGCCTGTCTGGGTCGAAAAGGATGGCAAGACCCCTTTGCGACGATTGATGATTGCACAGGATACCGGATCGGCGATCAAAGGCGCACAGCGGGCGGATATTTTTTTTGGTACCGGGGACGCGGCCGGTCAAGAGGCCGGGCGGTTGAAGGACCCGGGACGTATGGTGGTTCTGCTGCCGATCCAGCGGGCCTATGCCATGACACCGGATGAATTCTAATGCCTCGCCGCAAACTGACAGCCGAAGAGATCGACCTGTGGCGCAAGGTCACCCAGCAAGCCGAACGCCTGCATCCCGAGCTGCCCGAGTCGGTGCATCCCACAACACTGCCCAAGCCCAAGCCCTCGAAAGCACCGAAACCCCGGATCGAAGGGTTCGAGCTTGGTCAGAGCGCGGTTCCTAAACCCACGTACATGGCGCTGAAACCATCTGTATCCGATGGTCTGCGCGCCAAACCGGTGCAGATGGACACCAAGGCCTTTGGCCGGATGAAACGCGGCAAGCTAAAGCCCGAAGGCAAGCTGGATCTGCACGGCATGCGCGTTGATACGGCACATCCGGCGCTGATCCGGTTTGTGTTGACGGCGCAGGCCTCGGGCAAGCGTCTGGTTTTGGTGGTCACTGGCAAGGGCAAGGACAGGGACGAGCCCGGGCCCATTCCTACACCGCGCGGGGTGTTGCGCAATCATGTGCCGCAATGGCTGTCGCTGCAGCCTTTGGCGCAGGCGGTGCTGCAAGTCACACCGGCCCATATCAGCCATGGCGGGGATGGTGCGTTTTACGTCTATTTGCGGCGCAATCGCTAAAGCGTACGCGCCGCGCGGGTGACGCCGACCCAGGTCATCGCGCAGACCAGAATGAAAAACGCCCCGATCCACAGGAACTGGGTGTTCAAGGGCACTCCCTGATCAATCAACACCCCGGTCAGCCCGGGGCCGATGGCGGACCCAAGCACCATGACGGCCGTTGCCATCGCCTTGATCGCACCGATATGCCGGGTGCCGTAGAACTCGGCCCAGAACGCGCTGGGCAGGGTGCTGTTGGCCCCGACCGTTAGGCCCAGAAAGACCATCGCGATCATCGCTCCGCCGATCGAGCTGATGACCGACACGATGATAAACCCCACCGCCATCGGCAGTTGATAATAGGGCATCATCCGCGCCGTGCCCCATTTGTCCAGCGCCCAACCCGCCGCAAACATCGAAAGCAGCGACACACCGGTATAAACCGGGAACAGGGCCACCAGTTCGATATGTTGCCAGCCTTTGACCTGGGCCAAATGCACCTGGTGAAAGAAAAACGCGGTGATAAAGGCCGAAGGCCCAAGCAAGGCTGGAGCCATAAACCAGAACAGTGGATGAAACAGTGTGTCCTTGCGTGTCCAATGCCGCCCCTGCATCCCGGTGGCCGAGTATTCGGCGGCCAGGCTTTGTGGTGTTCGTTCCTGTCGCAACAGGCGCATCAGGACGGGGATGCCCAACAGGGTCACTATTGCGGCTACCACCCACAGCCAGCGCCAATCCAGAAACGCCAGGGCGGCCACGAAAATCAAAGGTAGCAGTGCTTCGCCCACCGCATAGCCGGCCGTTGCAATCGAAAGCGCTTTGCCGCGGGTCGCGGTAAACCAGCGCGCCATGGCGACCTGGGCCAGATGGGTACTCATCCCCTGGCCAAACAGGCGCAGCAGGAAGATCACTGGCGCTAAAAGGATCAGCCACGTGTTAAGCGACATCGCCACCGCGGCAAGCGCCAATCCGATCAGGACCACCGGCCCCAGAACCCGTACTCGGAATGTATCGGTTAGACCACCAGCCCAGATCATCACGACCGCTGCAAGGGTAGTGCCCAGTGAATAAAGGCTGCCCCAGGCGCCATGGCTCAGCCCGAAACCAACGCGGATTTCACCGGAAAAGATCGAGATGAAAAAGGTCTGCCCAAAGCTGGACAGGAAAGTCAGTAGGACACCGGCGCCTAGCCATGTTGCGTTATCCTGCAGATAGCGACCCAGACGGAACCGCGTCACGGAGCCGTAACCTGCGCCTGCCCCGTTTCTGTCAGAACGATTTCAGTTGCCCCGGTAGGGTTGCGAACTTCTGCTGGTGCGATCACGTCCAGACCCCGCCGGTCGTTACCGAAGGTCCGGCCGACGCGGCTTGCCGAATTGATGATCGCCAGCAATGCCGGAGAGGTGGCCGCGATAAAATGAGAGGATTCGGCATCTTTGGTAAAAGCTGTCGTGTCCAGAATGCTGATCTTGTATTCGGACAATTGTTCAGCCGAACTGATATTGCCCAGCCGTTCGCCCTTGGTCGTTCCACGCAAACGGGCTGAGATGCCCAACAGTTTGTCCTTTTGCGAAACCATGATGACAAAGGGGTCGGGCGGTGTTCCGATACTGTCCATTTGCGACCGGAACAGATCGACATCCAGATCCGGTGAGATCAGGATGACGCCCTCGATGTTCTTGCTGGCCCAACCGGGCTCACGCAGTTCGGCTTGTCGCATCATCTCCATCGTCAGGGCGCTGCCCATCGAATGGGCGACGATAACCACCCGTTTCACACCCATGGATTTCAGCTGCCGAACGGTCTGCTCTAACCCGTCGCGGGCAAACAACATGCTGTCCAAGTCATAAGCATATCCGTATCCCGTGGCCTGACTGGGCCAGGAATACACCATGGTCGCACCGGGAATGCCGATGTCGCGGCTCAGCTGGGCTGCCCGGAATGCAGTTTCCGATTGGGTGGTGTTGTAGCCATGGACAAAAATCGACACCTCTTCGACACGGCCCAGCCTGTTTTTCAGATCCTGAGGGCCCTGCAATTCGTCGACGCTAGCCATCACAAACTGAGTCTTGGGGTCCGGGTTTGCATAAGAAAAATCCAGCGTCCCCGGCGTGTGGTTTGGGGGCACGGACACGGTCATTTCCAGAAACTTCAGCCCGTCCCCACGGCGATACCCATAAGAGCCATCCAGTTCCCGCGCACGTGTCGTAGTGGCGTACACAGTTTCGGGCGAGCCTACGTTCAAGGCCGTTGGCACGGTCTCAGAAATTGTTCTGTCAACACATGCAGTCAGTGAGACCGCAGTCAGGATCAGGTAAACGTAGCGCAGCACAATCGGCCCCCGGGGAGTTACGCGCTCACGCTATCGGATTCTCGGCCCGCGTCCAGCGGATCAAAGAGGTATTTGCGGCAAAAACCGGCTGGCTGTGTTACAAAACGTAACGGCTGAGGTCAGAAGATTTAGTCAACTCACCCAGATTGTCGCTTACAAATTTCGCGTCGACCGTGATTTCGGTTCCCGCCTGATCGGGGGCAGTGAACGACAGCTCTTCGAATACGCGTTCCATGACTGTGTAAAGCCGCCGCGCACCGATATTTTCGACACTTTGGTTCACATCCGCTGCTATGCGCGCCAATGCGGCGATGCCGTCTTTGGTAAAGCCGACGGTGACCTCTTCGGTTCCCATCAGCGCAGTGTACTGAAGGGTCAGAGCGTTGTCGGTTTCGGTCAGGATGCGCACGAAATCCTCTTCGGTCAGGGCGCGCAGTTCCACACGGATCGGCAGGCGACCCTGAAGCTCTGGCAACAGGTCCGACGGTTTGGCGATGTGAAAAGCGCCCGAGGCGATGAACAGGATGTGGTCAGTCTTGACCGGTCCGTGTTTGGTGGACACGGTGGTACCTTCGATCAGTGGCAGCAGGTCGCGCTGTACCCCTTCACGGCTTACATCACCACCGCGCGCGTCCGAGCGGGCGCAGACCTTGTCGATCTCATCCAGAAAGACGATGCCGTTCTGTTCGACCGATTCTAACGCCACCCGGTTGACGATTTCATCATCCAGCAGCTTGTCGGCCTCTTCACTGATCAGCGCCTCATAGCTGTCGCCGATGGTCATCTTGCGTTTCACGGTCCGACCGCCAAAGGCTTTGCCGAAGATATCGCCCAGATTCATCATCCCCATTTGGCCGCCGGGCTGGCCGGGAATGTCGAACATCGGCATCGGGTTTGAACTGTCGGCCAGCTCCAGCTCAATCTCGGTGTCGTCCAACTCGCCTGCCTTAAGCTTTTTGCGGAACATTTCGCGCGTGCCTTCGCGCGCATCCGTCCCGGCAATGGCTTCGATCACGCGGTCTTCGGCAGCCTGATGTGCCTTGGCTTTAACGTCCTCGCGCATAAATTCGCGGGTTTGCAGGATCGCCGCATCGGCTAGATCGCGCACGATCTGTTCCACGTCACGCCCGACATAACCGACCTCGGTGAATTTGGTGGCCTCGACTTTGATGAACGGCGCGCGGGCCAGCTTGGCTAGACGGCGGCTGATCTCGGTTTTGCCGACACCGGTGGGGCCAATCATCAGGATGTTCTTTGGATAGACCTCATCGCGGATGTCGTCGGCCAGCTGCTTGCGCCGCCAGCGGTTGCGCAACGCCACAGCCACCGCACGTTTGGCGTCCTTCTGGCCGATGATAAAACGATCCAGTTCCGAGACAATCTCGCGCGGGGTCAGGTCAGTCACGGGGGCGGTCCTTTCGGTCGGCGTGTTGATCATCCGGCTTAGGTAGTCACAGCATTTGCGAAAACAACCAAGCCTATTTGTTTCGATGTCGTGGTTAACAACCGCCCTTCCGGTTTGCAATGCCTCGGCTTTAGGCGAAACGCGGCCTTTCTGTTACAATGATTTCAAAGCGTTGAGGGTCAGGAGCGCGAGATGTCGAAAATTGCCAAGATCACCCTGCTGTTTGTGGTTTTTGTAGACCTGATCGGACAGGGGTTGGTGTTTCCCATCATCAACTCGCTGATCATGGAAACGAAATCCGGGTTTTTGCCGGCCAGTACCGCCGCGGGAACCCGGCATTTGTATTATGGGCTGGTGATCGGCTGTTTCTTTCTGTCCTGGTTTCTGGGCGTGGTTTACGTGTCCAAAGTGTCGGATTCCATTGGGCGCAAGAATGCGCTGCTGGTCTGTCTGAGCGGGGCACTTGTGGGCTATGCTCTGACGATTGCCGCGCTGTATCTCAACAGTCTGCTGCTGCTGATCATAGGCCGGTCCATCACCGGTTTTACTGCCGGAAACCAGCCAATCGCGCAGGCGGCGATGATTGATGGCAGCACAGATGCCGCAGACCGCGACCGCAATATGGGCTATATCATCACCGGTGTCAGTTTTGGCCTGGTTGGTGGGCCGATCATTGGTGCGGTTCTTTCGGATACGGCGCTGCTGGGCAGCTTCGCGACCCTGAAAACGCCGTTCTACGGGGCCTTTGTTCTGGTGTTGATCGCCATTTTCCTTGTGACTTTCTTTTTCAAAGACCTGCGGACCGAGCGCACCGCCTTTGTCTTTCGCCCGCGCGATGTCACCGACAGTCTGATTGCAGTACGCGAACACCCGTTGGTTTTGAAAATCCTGCCTGTCTATGCGTTATTCATGATCGCCAACGTCACGTTTTACGTTTTCGTCGACAATTTCCTGACCAGTGCCTGGGGCTATGGGGTGATCGGCGGCAGCATGGCGATGGTGGTGATCGGCATCGCGCTGGCGTTCTCAAGCACCTTCCTTGTCAAACCCGCGCAGGAGAGGTTCAGCAAACACCAGATCATCTATACTTCGCTGGTGGTCATGGTAATCTGCGGTCTTGGCTTTGCGTTCAGCCCCAGCGGCATTCTCAGCTATATCCCCGTCTTTTTCTTTTATTTCTTCTTCGGGGTCTCATACCCAACTTTGCTGGGCCTGTTTTCCTCAGCCGTCAGCGAGACCGATCAGGGCTGGGTCATGGGTGTTACCACCGCCGTGTTCTGTCTGGCGGGGGGTGTCATGTCCCTGATCGGCGGCGGATTGATGAGCTTTGATATCCGTCTGCCCTATTACATCGTCATCGCAACGGCGCTGCTGGGCCTGATCGGGATGCACATGCGGTGGAAAGGCAAAGAGATCAAGGCGCTGCTAGCCTGAGATCGTCTCAACTGTCAGCTTGCCGTTGGTATAGACACAGATATCAGCGGCAATCGCCATCGCTTCGCGTGCAACTTCTTCGGCCGTTTTGTCGCTGTCCATCATCGCGCGCGCTGCTGCCAGGGCAAAGTTCCCACCCGATCCGATGGCGGCTACGTTATGTTCCGGCTCAAGCACGTCGCCTGCCCCGGTGATCACCAGCAGATCCTTGCCATCGGTGACGATCAGCATCGCCTCAAGTTTTTGCAGGTATTTATCAGTACGCCAGTCCTTGGCCAGCTCGACCGAGGCACGGGCCAGCTGACCCGGTGTGGCTTCAAGTTTGGCCTCCAGCCGTTCCAGCAAGGTGAATGCGTCGGCCGTTGATCCGGCAAAACCTGCCACAACCTCGAACCCACCGGGCGACAGGCGGCGCACCTTGCGGGCCGTGCCCTTGATCACGGTTTGGCCCAGGCTGACCTGCCCGTCCCCGGCAATCACCACATGGCCGCCTTTTTTGACGCCAATGATCGTCGTGCCGTGCCAACCGGGAAAATCGCTGTCTGCCATGAATGCCTCCGAATACGTCTGGCGTCCTATATGGGCCGGACCCGCCCGCAGCGCAACAGTTCACGAACCGCCCAAAAGATATGCACTGAATGCAATCCGGGACTGTTGAACCAGCAATTGTGGGACTCAGGGGAACATCCTAAATGAGGCTCACAACCGACACGAGGTCGGCTGTTTCAGTTAAAAGGAATGCGCAAATGGCAACCACCGCAAATATCCATGCGCCGCTCGGAGCAGCTACCATCCTGCATGTAGTGGACGCGTTTCTTGGCGCTTACGAAAAAGCCGCCGAGTGGAGCGAAACCCGCAAGACCCGCAAGGCGCTGTTGGTGCTTAGCGATGCACAGCTGGACGATATCGGTCTGTGCCGCGCGGATATCAAAGACCTCTGATCAGCGTTCTGATCAAAACAATTGCTTAAGCCGCCCGAACTTTGGGGCGGCTTTTCTTTTTGCGGCACGCCATCGGGCGCTTGCCCACGGCTTGTAAACAGAATCTTTGCGTGACAAGACAAGGTGAACAGACAGAAATCACCTTCGGCGGAGTTTCCATGCTGCCCACGCCCGAACCTGACATGACAACCGCAGACCGGCGGGCTTTTCTGGCTGATGTGGTCAGACCATTTGATCTGGGGCACAAGCTTATTCGCATCGGCGAATTTGGCGATGGTGGCTATCTTCTGCCCAATGATCTGGACGACATAGTCGCCTGTTTCTCGCCCGGTGTATCGGTGCAATCCAGTTTTGAAATGGACTTGGCCAAGCACGATATTCCATCCTTTATGGCGGACGGTTCCGTTGATGAGCCTATGTTGAGCGTTCCAAACTCGGTGTTCATCAAAAAGCACCTGGCGGCCAAATCGGGCGATGACGTTATCTCGCTTGAGGATTGGATGGCAGAACTTGCACCGCCTGAAGGTGATATGATCCTGCAGATGGATATCGAGGCGGCCGAATACCCCGTTCTTTCGACCCTGCCCACGGCCCTTTTGCACCGGTTTCGGATCATCGTTCTTGAACTGCACCGCATCCCGTCAATCCTGATGAAACCCGGTGCGTTCCAACGCGCTTACCCTGCCCTGTCTGCGTTGAAGGATGGGTTTGTTTGCGCCCATATCCATCCAAACAACGCGTCTGGCACGGTCGAGATCGAAGATGAGACCTTTCCCCGCGTGATCGAGGCCACATTCCTGCGGCGGGACCGCGTGAAACAAGCGGTGCCCTCAACCCAATTTCCGCATCCCCTGGACAGGCGCCATCGGCCGGGTGGGCCGGTGCTTACGTTGCCTCGGGAATGGATCGGCCCGGCATCGGGCGGGCAATAGGCAAAGAATAACGGGCACCGACCAGCGATGCCCGTTGATCACAAAACGCTCTGATCAGATGGATTCGTCGATCCAGCTTTGCAGCGCCGCTTTGGGTGCGGCCCCTGCGCGGTTCGATACAACCTGACCATCCTTGAAGATGAACAGCGCCGGAATACCGCGCACGCCCATCGCGGCGGCGGCGTTCGGGTTGTTGTCCACGTCCACCTTGGCAATCTTCACTTTGCCGCCGTATTCAGAGGCCAGCTCTTCCAGAGCGGGGCCGATCTGCTTACAGGGGCCGCACCATTCGGCCCAGAAATCGACAACCACGGGGATGTCAGAGTTCTTGACTTCGGCGTCAAAGGTATCGTCGGTAACGGCAACGGTCGACATAATCTGTCTCCTGAATGGGGAATGCTTGGTCACTGAACCTAGGTGTCGGGTATTCCAACGTCAAGATATCTAGGTGCGGGCCAATGCGTCTGTCAGAAGATCGTGTGGCAGCCACATTAACTCGGCCGTGCGGGTCCACAGGATCGCGGTTTGGATGTCGCGATCGGGATAGACCAATGACAGCGCGTGCGCATAGGCCCCCATCTGACGCAGCAGACCCTCGGGGACCGTGAGCGGGGTATCCGGGACTGTAGAATTGGATTTGAAATCAATCACCTGTACCTGATCATCATGAACAATCAACCGGTCGATGACCCCGTGCAAACGCCGACCGTTCAGGTCAGCTGTCACCGGAACTTCGGCCAATGTATCAGCTGCAAAAACCGATTGCAGATGGGGCGCTTTCAGCACCTGGCAGACCTCGTCCAGCAACTCTTGCCGTTCAGTTTCCTGCATATCGGGCAGAACCCTGGCGCAGAGCTGCGGCCATTTTTCCTGAGTGACGGATGGCAGATGTTCCAACAACAGGTGCAGATGCGTTCCGCGGCGTTTCGCGGCGTCTTCATCCTGACCGGAATCGCCGGGCAGTGCTTTTGCACCCCCCAAATCAGACGGGCTGAGCGTGTCTGAGCCCGGGTCTGGCGGCGTGGCCGGTGATCGGAAGTATAGCGGCAAACCTGTGTCCGGCACCACGGTTTCGGTGCGCTCAGTCATCGGTAATTCATCCCAGGACCCATGGGAAAGCCGCATGGTTTCCGAACCCGGTAACCGCGTGGCTCCGACACCGGTCATTGCGGCCTCAACCATCTGGTACCAACTGGTTCCGTCCTTGCCGACATCCCCAGCCGCCGCGACGATCAACCACTTTTCGGCCCGTGTTAGGGCCACATACAATAATCTGAGGCGTTCGTTCTCTTCCCGCGTCCGCGCCTCTTGCCGCGCCTGCGCAATCAGGGCCGGAGAGGCATCCGCGGGCACCTTCCACAGCGGTGTGTCCGCGGCCGGCATGATCTCGGCATCACGCGGGGCCTGTCGTTTGCCGGTGTCTGGCAGGATTACGATCGGAGCTTCTAACCCCTTTGAGCCATGTACCGTCATCACCCGGATCATGTTGCCAACACCGCTCATCTGTCGTTTGATTTCCAGATCGTCGGTTTGCATCCAGACCAGGAATCCGGTCAGGCTGGGAATATCAGTACGTTCATAGGCCAACGCCTGAGACAGCAATGCGTTGATCCCGTCTTCGGCCTCGGCCCCCAAACGCCCCAACAGTTTCCGCCGCCCATCATGGCGAGTCAGTATGCGTTCGATCAGGTCGTAGGGGCGAAGAAAGTCGATCCGGCCGCGCAGATCGTTCAATATATCCAGCGTTTCAGGAAAATCCTCAGCCCGATGGCGCAGCGCGGCCCACAGAAACTGTTCGTCCCGGCGATGGGCGAGATCAAACAGCTGCTGCTCGCTCCAACCAAACAGAGGGGATTTCAACACCGTGGCCAGCGACAGGCTGTCTTCGGGCGTGGCCAAAAAGCTGAGCAGTGCGGCCAAGTCCTTGACGGCAAGTTCCGCACCCACTTTTAACCGGTCAGCCCCGGCGATGGGCAACCCTTCGGCCTTGCAGGCGCGGATGATCTCGGCAAACAGATCCGACCGACGCTGCACGAGGATCAGGAAGTCCCCCGGCTCAACCTTGCGCCGCACAAAGGCGCCCGGCGTTTGGCCATCTTCAGGGATGGTTTCCCCGGCTTCGATCATGGCCTTGATTGACCGGGCCACCTGTTCTGCCAGAATGACGGTGTGGTGGCGTGCGCCGGGGCGATCGACCGGGTCGGTCCAATCGCCGTCCTCCTGATCCTCGACCTTTTCGACCACAGGCCACAAATCCACCCGTCCCGGCAGATCGGCCTTGAACGCGCGGTGTTGGCTTTCTTTGTGGAACCCGGCCTCGGCGCGGTTCTCAAACAGAATGTCGACTAAGGACAGAATCGCGCTGGAGGACCGGAACGAGTATTCCAGCGTGGAATCCCACAGTTTAGAGCCTGATTCCGCCAGCTTCTGCCCAAACTCGGCCTGCATCCGGTCAAAGGCTTGCGGGTCAGCGCCCTGGAAAGAATAGATCGACTGTTTCTTGTCTCCGACTACAAAAATCGTGCGCTCGACCCCTGATCGGGCCCCTTCCCCGCTGGTGAATTCCTGTGCCAGTTTCTCAACCACATCCCACTGATCCGGGCTGGTATCCTGCGCCTCATCGACCAGAATGTGGTCGATGCCGCCGTCCAGACGGTACAAGACCCACTCAGCCACCGCGGGGTCGTTCAGAACCTGCCGTGCACGCAGGATCAGATCGTCGAAATCCAACCAGCCGTGCAGCTGCTTGCGCCGCTCATATTCCGGCAGGAACGCAGCAGCAAAGCGGTGCAGGACATGGGTTTTACGCGCGGCCACCAACGCCAGCCGTTGCTCGCGCGCGGCTTCGATCCGCAGCATGAAGGCTTCCAGCTGCGGCATCTGCCCGGCCAGCGCCCCGTCTCGCAGGGCCTTGGTGGGAAAGCTGTTGATCTTGGCAGTAAACGGCTCTTTAGCCGACTTTCCGGTCAAAAACACGCTTTCCAACATGGGTAAGTAGCCAATCCGGCCCTCAGTAAACATGTCGAGCTTACCGGCCGCCTTGGCATTGTTGCCGCCACTTTCGGTCAACGCTGGCAGGATCGAGCGGATCAGGTCAATCTCTCCGCCCAGAAACACGCGCGCCAGCAGTTTGTCCTCGTCGAACCCCTCGGGCAAGCCAAACTGCTGTAGAAGGTCAGGCCACGTCAAAGCTTGCGCAAACAAATTTCGTTTTTGTGTGACTGCCGCGGTCAACTTGTCGAATCCGGTGTCGGTGACAAACCGGGCGACATCTTCGATCAATTCAGCCTGGGGTCCATCGGCAAAATCCTCGACGATCTCGTCACGCAACAGGGCTGCGGCGCGGCCCTCCATTTCGGAAAACTGCGGGCTGACCCCGGCTTCCAACGGAAAGCGCCGCAGCAGCGAGGCGCAGAACGAGTGGATGGTCTGAATCTTCAACCCGCCGGGCGTTTCTATCGCGCGAGCAAAAAGGGTGCGTGCTTGCGCCAGCCTGCCCGGATCGATGGTGCCCGGTACGCCCAGTTCGGTCAGTTGCGTCAGTAGGCTTGCGTCTTCTCGCATAGCCCATTCACCAAGGCGGTCGAACAGCCGGTTTTGCATCTCGCTGGCCGCGGCCTTGGTATAGGTCAGGCACAGGATGTGTTGCGGCTGCACGCCGTCCAGCAGCAAACGCGCCACCCGGTCTGTCAGCACTCGTGTCTTGCCCGACCCCGCATTGGCCGCCAACCAGGTCGAGGCATCCGGCCGCGCCGCCTGCACCTGCCGCTCAGTTGCGTCGTTGCGGGCGCTCATTTCAGATCCTCGGGGGTTGTTTCACCGGTACGGTCCCATTCTCCGAACCGGGCCAGATGGTCATAGTCGCCAATATCGGTGTCCTTGTGCAGCATCCGGCGGGATGTGAAACCCTGATCAGGCTCTAAATACGCTGAAACTAGCTCTTTCAACTCAGCCAGAACCTTGTCAGGCGGTTCCTTGGTCAGGGGGGCTGCGACTTCCTTGTAGGTGCCACCCATGCCGATAAAGACAGCTTCGGCCACGGACATGGGGTCCATCCCATCGATACCGCCTTGTTCGGCCATCGCTGCCTCGATCAACAGCTGTTTGTCAAACTTGCTCTGCTGGCTTTCAGTTGGTGGTGCGCCCGTTTTGTAATCCACAATCCGCAACGCGCCGCGACTGTTGCGGTCAATCCGGTCAGCGCGACCTGCAATGGTGAAATCCAGCGGGGCCAGAACCAGCTTCATCGCGGCCTCAAATGCCACTGGTCCACCGTCACCGCGACGAGCTGCCTCGGCGTGTAGAAAGTCATCGGCGATCCGTTCCAGACGTGCCAGCCACAACTTGCGAGCTGTGGGCCAGGCAACATGTTGATCCAGAAGGGTTTCAGCGCGTTTCAGAAAATTATCCCGGGTCAACAACGCAGTGTCAAGAACGCTGTCTTTGACGAAGTGCTCAAGGATCTCGTGGATGACAATGCCGCGCAGCAAGGCGTCGGGGGCCTGTACCAACGGGTCCAGCGGCCTCAGACGCAGCACATGCTTGGCATAGATCGCATAGGGATCGCGGATCAGACGCTTGATCTCGGTCACGCTCAGGCGGCGCGGGCGCGCAGCAACCGGAGGGCGCGGTGACGGTCGCGGTGCGGCAGTGATCTCGGGCGCGGCTTCCAGCTGTTCGGACCAGCGTAGCCATTGATCGCCGCGCGTGCTCATGTCTGTCAAAGCCGCGGGGCCACCCTGCCCCGGCAAGCCCAGCAAAAGGTTCGTTAGCCGGTTCAGCCAGCGCGATGGCACGGTTTCAGCATCGTCAGAGCGGGTTGCGCGGGTCAGCCAGACCTCAGGCGCGCCAACGGCCTGCTGAAAATCATGCGCCGACAGCCCGATCCGACGTTCGGGCAGCAACAACCCAGCCTTGTCGCGCATCTGGCGGTTCAGCCAGGGGTCCGGTGCTGCCGCCTCGGGCCAGCTGCCTTCGTTCAGGCCGCCAAGGATCAGCAGATCGGCCCCTTGAACACGGGCCTCAAGTGTGCCCCAGATCATGATATACGGATGTGGCGCGTCCCGATCGCGGACCTCTTCACCCGCCAAAAGCGCACCCAGAAGATCGGCGAAGTCATGGGCAGTCATCGACCCGCCATGTTGCGCTTCCATTTCCAGAGCGGTCAGAACTGCCAGCGCCTTTTGACCGGCGTTCTTATCCCACAGCGTTCCAGTTTCACCTGTATTTCCTGCTGAAATAGCCTCGGCCAGGTTGCGCAGGCGTGCGACCCAGTCAGACAGGTGCAATTCGCCTGTCACCTGCTGATCGCAGAACAGCGCGGCAAGCCAGTTCATCCAAACTTCGGGCACTTCTTTGCGGATGGCAAAACCCGTCAGGCTGGGCCTGTCCGGAAACGGTGGGCCATGCCGTCGCAAATCCAACTCCAGATCGCGGGTGTGCAACAGGTGCGCGCCGCGATCACCACCATCATGACAGAGCGGATGCTTGAGCAGTGTCAACAGCGCCTCGCCCTCTAGCCGCCGTGCGAACAGGCCCGCCACATGACGCAGGAATCGACCGGGCGGAGACAGTTGCAACGGTAAGCCGGCGCTGTCATCGGGCAGGATGTCCCATCGATCCAGTGCAGCGCTGACCTGACGGGTCAGCATCCTGTCGGGTGTGATTAGCGCCGCAGTCTGGCCGGCTTCGGCGGCCTGACGCAAGCGCAGAGCAATCGCCAAGGCCTCGGCCCGGGGGGATTGTGCCTCGACCAGTGTCAGGTCTTTGGTTGCCGCGTCCAGATCGGTCAGTTGCGGACCTTCGGACATCCAGGCGTCGGTGATTGGGGCAGGGCGTAAGGTTAGGGAAATCAAGCGATTACGGGCGGGCGACGGCGGTTCATCGTCGGTCCAGCGCTTGATTTGGCCGGGCTGTATCTCAAGCTCGGTCATCAGCTTGCGGAACCGGAATTGCGGATGATCCTCGGATGTCAAAGCGTCATCCAGCCTGTGCCAAACATGGTCCGGTTGGTCGAAATCATAGCCGGGCAGGATTAACGCGCCTTGCGGCAGACGGGCCACGGCCTTCATCAGCATCAAGGTTGTTCCGCGAGATCCCGTGGATCCGGCCAGGATTACCGGATGCTGCGGTGGTGCGATCTGCCAGCGCGCAATCAAAGTCTTAACCACCTGCCGTTGCCGGGCTTGGGCGTCCAGCGTATCGGCGCCAGCATCGATGAATTGATCGGCAATACCGATGAAGTCCTGCGCCCGCGCCCAGTGGCCGGACATGTCGCTGACATCCAGGTGCCGGATCGCATCCGGTGAAACGCCTTCTCCTTGCATTTCGTCAATCAGTGCCGCCAGACTGTCGGACAGATCAAACAGCGAAGACCGTGCGGCCAAATCCGGCTGCTGCTCTAACAGTTTGGCGACCAACTGCGTCAGTTCCAGTCTACGGCGCAGCGGAGGAATGGCAGGTGGGACCTGCGCCAGATCAGCGCTCTCGCCTAAATCGGTGACTAGCGAAAGCCGCGGCAACAGGCAGGCTGGGCCCTGATCAAACAGTTCGCGCACACGGCGGTCCATGCGGCGAGTGTTGACGACCAGCTGGACCCGCGCCAGTGCCTCGGGTGGAAAAGCAGCGTTGCGGGCCCTTAGCCCCTCTACCAGCGCTTTGGGGAAATCCGCGCCGGGGGGAACAGCAAAGACGCGAGGCGTGGAGCTGGGGTCAAACATCGGCAATCAACCCTTCGGCCAGAGCGATACCTTCCGGGCGGCCAACATCGCACCAGCGACCGGGATACGACAGCGCATATAGCCGGTCCTGCTTTTGCATCTGATCCCATAACAGGTTCAGGGAAAACACTTTTTCCGGAAACGCATTTAACCCCTCGGTTTTCACAATTTGCGCGCCGCCATAGACCAGACCGGGCCCGCGGGAGATCCGGCCCTCTGCACCAGCAGTGAAATCGCCGGGACCGCCATGCCCGATTGTCTGGGCGGTTGGAACACACATCAACAGCGCATCCATCCGCGTGGGGTCCCATGCGTCGCGCAACAGGGTCAGGGGGTTTGGTCCCGACCAAATCGCATCGGTATTCAGGGTAAACACCGGATTCGACCCCAGCAGAGGCAATGCCGCCCGCAATCCGCCGCCAGTTTCCAGAATCTCTGGCTGTTCTTTCGAAAACAGGACATCTCTGGGGGTCAGATGCGCCTCAAGCTGATCGGGCAGATAGTGCAGATTGGCCACCACACAGTCAGGGCGTAGATCGTCAACCAGATTTAGCGCGTGGTCAATCAAGGCACGGCCCGCGACCTGGATCAAAGGCTTGGGCCGGTCTTTGGTAAGATCGCCCATGCGGGTGCCAAACCCGGCGGCAAACAACATGACAGCGTAAGGGTCCTGGGTCATGCCTGTCTGAGCCTGTCCAAATTTTCCGTTGTGGGCGCGGGCAGGGATTGCCGCACCAGATCAGCGATGGTGGCCAGTGACGGGTGTTCTAGATCACGCATCAGATGTGCCCATGTGGCGGGGATCAGATCGACATAGTGCGGTTTGCCGTATTCGGTGGCCAAACGGGCGAAGACACCCAGAATTCGCAGATTCCTCTGCGCGCCCAACACGGCATAGGCGGTGCGGAAATCGTGGTCATTCACACCTGTCTCAGTGATGTACCGGTTGACCATCCGCATTTCGGTTCCCGGGGCCACGTCACGGCGGACATCCTGCAGCATCGAAACAAGATCATAGGCGGGGTGGCCCAGCATCGCCGTTTGAAAATCCAGCAGACCAACCCGTTGAACTCCCTGGCGATCTGGCAGCCAGATCATGTTTTCGGCGTGGTAATCCCGCTGGATCACTACCTTGGTACCGGATGTTTCTTGATGCAAAATGTCCGAGAACCGATGTTCGAACCGCTCGCAGGCATCCGCATCATGCCGGCCCAGAACACCGTGCGCGTATTTGGAAAAAGCCAGCGCCGCCAGCTCGGTCATCAGGGTAGGGTCATAGGATTGCAGCGACAGGGTTGGCGCATTGTAAAGCGTGATCAAAACGTCCGTTGCGGCCTCGTACAGGTCGCGT
Organism: Ruegeria meonggei; assembly: GCF_900172215.1. Classification (GTDB taxonomy): domain Bacteria; phylum Pseudomonadota; class Alphaproteobacteria; order Rhodobacterales; family Rhodobacteraceae; genus Ruegeria; species Ruegeria meonggei. The sequence goes on along the minus strand of NZ_FWFP01000005.1, from coordinate 85,109 downwards.
TCCATCTCGGGGGTTTGCGTCAGGATGCGGGCGAACAGATCGTCGCCCAGATCTTCGAGCAGAAGGAAGCCATAATGCGTATCCTCGGCGTAGATTTCAGGCGCGCTAAGGCCAAGGGACCGCAGATAGCTGGCCATCCGCACAAACGCCTCAACCGGTTCTGCTTTGCCGGGAGGGGAATCCATCAACACCGCCGTGCGTCCTGTATTCGGATCGGTCAGCCGTTCGTACCGTCGGTTTGAAGCGTCCCCCGCCAGCGGCGCGCGGGTAGCGTTGGACCATTGTGTGTGTGCGATCAGCGCTTCGGCCAGCACAGCCCGATTAGTCATGCGGCGCTCTCCAGTCGTGCGGGCCATTTCGGGTTGGACCAGGATAAGGTCAATTGCCTCGTATCCTCATTATTAGAGTCTGTTTCCAAGGTAACCTGCAGGGCGGAATCAGGCGTCAGGGGACCCAACTTATCAGGCCATTCGACCAGACAAATGGCGGTGTCGAACGCCTCGATCAGGCCCAGTTCCTCAATTTCCTCCACAGCACTCAGGCGGTAGAGGTCGCAATGCCAAATCTCACCGACCTTTGTGTCATAAGCCTGCACCAGGGTGAAGGTGGGTGAGGGGACATCCTCGGGAGTATTCATCACAGACTGGATCAGGCTGCGGGCAAAATGGGTTTTGCCGCTGCCGATCTGACCTTCCAGCAACAATATGTCACCGGGACGCAGAGTTGCACCCAGCCGGGCGGCAAAAGCGGCTGTTTCTTCCGGGGAATTCAAGGTGGTCGAGTGCGCATTCAACGTCATGGCGCCACAATGACTGCGCGCTTGGTCGGCTGCAACCCGGTTCAGGCGCTGATTTGGTGCAACGATTGTGATGCCAACATTTGTTCATCCACCGCAAAGCGGACAATCGTTGCGCCGTTTTGCATTGGGCTGACGGTGCAGGTCAGATCGGCACTGTTTCGCATCCGCAGCTTACCCGACCATTCGGCACGATTGTCGCGCGTTTTCACAAAGTCGCGGATTTCGCCCAGAATTGGCGTGGCTGCGCAATGTTCCTGCCACGACCGCGTCAAATCCAGAACGGAATCCTGTTCAAACCCGGCCTCACCTGTATCGCCCCACAGCTTTTGGTAGGCCAGATTGGTGAGGGCCAGAGTGCCGTCATCGCCAAAGACCGCAATCGCATCGGCCAGCTTGTCCAGAACCGATTGCATCAGGTCCATTTCCGATCGGAAGCGGCGGGTCAGCGTAATCTCGGCAGTGATGTCTTCGAACAGAAAGGCGACGGCCCCGTCCGGGTGCGGGCGACCGCTGACCGAATAGACCGAGCCAGAAGGCAGCGACCATGTTTCCTGATAATTGCCGTCCTCGGCCGCCTCAAGCAGATCGTTCATCTGACTGCGCCAGCTGCGGTAATTCTTGGGTTCCGGCATCATGTGCTGATCGCGTAGGCGGTCAAAAAAACTGGACAGGCTGGGACGACAGCTTAGGAAATCCGGCGGCAGGGTGGTCAGGTCGATCAAGGCCGGGTTGAACAGCGCCAACTGCCGGTTGCGGTCAAAGATGGACAGTCCGATGGACAGCTGGGCAAAGGTCTTTGTCATGGTCTGAACGAACTTACGCTGGGCGGTTTCCGCCGCGACGATGGCATGAATATCCACCGCATAACACAGATGCCCTTCGGGGTGATCAACCACGGTCAGGTCAAACCACAGCTTGTTGTCGCTGCCGTCAGAGGAAATCGACACGCGGGTTTTTGCACTCAGCCGCGTGTCGTCATCCGCAACGGGAAACAGCGGTGCAGTCAGATCGGTATCCTGATCCCGGACCTTGCGCACCAGCGAGACATAGGCGGCATTGCACCAGCGCACTTCGTTTTGGTTGTCCAGCAGCCAAACAGGATAGGGCGCCTGTTCCATCGCCAGGCGGATCGGGTCGTTGGCGTCGCGCTGGCCTTGAGGCGGGCAATCCGTGCTTTCGCGCAGTTGTACCCGCACGATCCCGTCGATCCATTCACACAGAACATCGCGTTCAACGGTGCAGTCGATGGCGGGAATGACCAGATACCCTTCGCTACGAATGCGCTCGGGTGTTTCGGGAAAGGTCGGGAAATCGCGGTGCAAAAGGCGGCGCAGATCCTGCCAGTCGCGGACAGATTCAAACCCTTCCAGCGCGATATCGGAATGGCTGATCAGACGGTCGCCATCAAACAGAAACACCGCATCGAACAGGGATGCGGGTGAGGACAACCCGAAATTGTCGCCCCGCTGCCTTTGACGGGGTAAAAGCCATTGCACTGCCAGACTGGCGGACACCAGGCTTATAGCGGTCAAAATGATCCAGTCGACCATGTGTTCTCCGGTACTGAAACCACAAAGACGGACTATGGGCCGGAATGGTTAACGGGGTCTTAATTCAGATCTGGATCCGCTGATTTGCTCCGGAGAGAACCGCGGTGTCGCCGAGCTGCGCATCCACTAGGTTGCGCGGCCACGACACCTGCACAATTGCGCCGCGGCGATCCTGATGGCTGGACAGGGTTTGGTACGGGTCCGAGCCATTTGCAAAGTTCAGTTCGGCACCGCTGCGTTCCAGCAGGGTCTTGGCGATGAACAGACCCAGACCCATGCCCTCATATTCTGGGCGCGTCCGCCGTTCGGTTTCCACCCGCCGATGCCGCATGAACGGATCCCCGATCCGGCCAATCATCTGCGACGGATACCCGCGCCCGTCATCCATGATGAAGATCGTAATTACTTCAGGGGTCCATTCGGCCTCGACCCAGACATTGGCACGGGCAAAATCCACCGCGTTCTGGATCAGGTTGCGCAGGCCGTGGATGATCTCGGGTTTTCGCAGGATCGAGGGCTGCTGCACATCGCCGTCATCTGCCGGACCTTCCGCAAAATGCACGGATTTGCCGCGATGGATGTGCGGCTCGGCGGCTTCATGCACGACCGAGGACAGCGGGGCCTGCCGCAAGTGCAGATCGTCTTTTCCGGCCCGGCCCATGTCGCGCAGAATATCGCGGCACCGGTTGGCTTGCTCGCGGATCAAGGCGGCGTCTTCTTTCAGATCGGGCCAGTCATCCAGTTCCTCGATCAGCTCGGCGCTGGTCAGCTTGATCGTGGCCAACGGGGTGCCCAATTCATGTGCGGCCGCGGCCACAACGCCGCCCAGATCAGTCAGCTTCTGTTCGCGCGCCAGCGCCATGTGAGTAGCCGCCAGCGCTTCGGACATGGATCGGACTTCGGAACTGACACGGTGAGAGTAGGCACCGATGAAAATGATGGCGATGACAACCGCGGCCCAGTTACCGAACACCAGCAATTCCGGGGTCTGCAGGATCAGGCCGGATTCGGTGCGCAGCGGCAAGTGAAACTTCGCCAGCAATGAGGTCAGAATAACCGCGACGCCCCCCACAATCAGGGTCGAACGTGTGCTCATCACATTGGCCGAGATTGTCACTGGCCCCAGAAGCAACAAAGCAAATGGGTTGTTCAGGCCGCCGGTCAGGTACAACAGGATGGCCAGTTGCAGCAGGTCAAACAACACCATCAGGAAGTTCTCAAACTCGGTCAGGCGTTTGTTGCGCGGAAACAGAAGGATCGCGGTCAGGTTGCCCATGACCGACACTCCAATTGCCAGATAGCACAGCGTGGCATCCAGCTGAATGTGATAGGTCTGCTGCGCGACGGTGATGGCGGTGATTTGGCCAATGATGGCCACCCAACGCAACAAAATCAGCGTGCGCAACCGGATCCAGCTGCTGTGTTCCTGACTGCGCCATAATGTGACGTTGGAATCTGCCATCGTTCGACTATGTCCTGTTGCATCGGCTGATCATCTTGATAGGTGTCCCGGCCGAAACGATCAACAACCCCTCTTATCGCAGGATAGATGTCATGATCCGCCTTTACGCCGTCCTTGCAACTGTTGTTCTGGCCATCGGCCTTGGGGCCATGTGGCTGCTGACACGCGGTGCGCGCTCGGACGATCAGTTCGCGCAGTGCCGCTCTAGCACGATCGCGGGGGGCACCGCCGCAATTGGCGGGCCGTTCGAACTGATCAATGGCGCTGGTGAGACTGTGACGGACACCGATGTGATCACCGAACCGACGCTCGTCTATTTCGGTTATTCCTTCTGCCCCGATGTCTGCCCCTTTGACATGTCCCGCAATGCCGAGGCGGTGGATATTCTGGCGGAGCGTGGCCAATCAGTGACGCCTCTGTTCATCTCGATCGACCCCAAGCGCGACACGCCCGAGGTGATGGCTGACTATGCTTTCAATCTCGGCGGCAAGACCATCGCGCTGACCGGCTCGCATGCGCAGGTCAAGGCCGCCAGCCAGGCTTACAAGACCTATTACAAGGCCCATGACAGCAACGACGAATTCTATCTGGTCGACCATTCGACTTTTACTTATCTGGTGACGCCGCAAGAGGGGTTCATTGAATTCTTCGACCGCAATGACACCTCGGAACAGATGGCGGACAAGGTCGGGTGCTTCCTGGACAAGATCTAGGCGCGATCACATCGGTTTGACGTTTGAAATGGCGCTGCTATTACTCATGTTTAAGCCAAAGGCATGAAATAGCGGAAAGACCTAACTATGGCAGACAGTTCTCAGCTTGATATCGGACCTGATAAATCCCTGCTTTTGGTGGATGATGACGAACCGTTTCTGAGACGTCTAGCCAAGGCCATGGAGAAACGCGGGTTCGAGGTTGAAACCGCAGGCTCTGTCGCTGCAGGCCGCGCTATCTCCACCGCCCGCCCGCCCGCTTATGCGGTTGTGGATCTGCGGCTTGAGGACGGCAACGGCCTGGATGTGGTCGAAGTGCTGCGCGAAAAGCGCCCCGATAGCCGGGTTGTGGTTCTGACCGGGTACGGCGCGATTGCCACGGCCGTGGCTGCAGTCAAGATCGGCGCGACCGACTACCTGTCCAAACCCGCGGATGCCACTGACATCACCAACGCCCTGCTGGCCAAAGGCGACGAACTGCCCCCACCGCCGGAAAACCCCATGAGCGCGGATCGCGTACGTTGGGAACATATCCAGCGGGTTTATGAGCTGTGCGACCGCAACGTGTCCGAGACTGCACGGCGTCTGAACATGCACCGCCGGACATTGCAGCGGATTCTGGCGAAGCGCAGCCCGCGATAGCGAAATTTCATTGGGTTTTGTTCAGAACTCTGATTGCCTTTAGAAGACACCTCCTATGTCGGCTTTCCGGACAAAACTGCCATTCAATATAAGTGCCAATTTACTATCGAATACAAACCAGCCTCTTCAAAAGGCGCACAATATGGATGATCTTGAGATCAAAACATCCTTAATTGCCCTGTCCAACTAGGCGACGTTCACAGCCTCGAAGCCATGCACCTGCTGTTCTTTGCTTCCGTGAAAACGCCGCGTCCAGAGTACTTTGAATCCACCCTCTCTGAGATAGGAAAAGAAATCTTCCGGGTCGATGATCGCTTCGTGAACCTCACCGACAATAACTGAGACATCATTGATCCGATTTCCAAGGCCAATTAGCACATCTAACTCGCTGCCTTCGATATCGAGTTTTAGAAGGTCTATCTTGTTGATCTTGAACTCCGCCATGTGGTCAGCGAGCGTGCCGACCCGGACTACCTTCTCCGCCGAGCCTTTCGCCAGCGCGTTCTTCATCAGGGAATGCATCCCGCCAAATTTCCCCATATGGAGCACCACTTCGCCACCTCTGCGTCCGAGCGCTGTCTCAAAGATTCGCGCACCGGGCCAAAACCGGGCATTTTTCTTCAGATAGGCCAGATTGTCTGACGCTGGTTCGAAGATATGAAGATTTGCTTGTGGGTAATGGCCCGCGAACCAAAGCGCGGAGATGCCAACATTGCCGCCTGCATCAATGATAGTGGGTGCTTCTGGCAGTCGGCTCTTCATGGAATATTGCTGCTCAAACAAAATCTCACCTAGGATGAAGATATCCGACAACCGCATGCAGAACGGGTATGTATGTCCCTGTATTTTTAGATTTAGGCTTATGGGGTGATCGTAGGTCTCGTGCTTCGATAAAGACCTATATATGTTGATCAACTTTAAGCGGCTGGTCCAGTCGGCTGCATAGCAACTAATCAGCGTCGCCGCTTCGTGGAGGCGAAACAACTTATCCGTAAAATATTCCATCAGTTCATGTTCGAAATCGTTTAGCATTATCGAGTTCACGTCTGACTCTTTCACCCGTACCGTTGGTGAAAGAAATGTGCTTGTGAACAGCCAAACAACTATTCAATTCTGCTCTAATTCGCTCCAGAAAACACGCGAGAACAGTGTTTTTTGAAGGGCTACCGTATTTTCCAGCCATTTCTTGCCACCTTTTACTGGAGCCAACTTGTTACGAACACTTGACTTTGGGAGAAAGGAACTCAGCTCATTAGTCCGAATTCGGAACGATCAATGACTTCAAGTTATGCCCGTATTTTCGAGTAAGCGAAGCAGCCAAGCGACATCCAACAAATAGCCACAAACTCCATTTTTGATCTCAGAGCCCACTGCCGAAACGAATGTCAGCGAAATGATGTCGAAGTACTGCAAGTGACATTCACTTTGCGATAACTCGCATATTTGGCCATAAACCCGAGTTGTAGTCGGCTACAACTTACGACCACATTCGGATAGATACAGGTGCATGCCGGATTCGAAACTGTAGTGCGCACAAATATCGGTCTCAGCTTTCATTCTGCTTTTCACCAAGTCGGGGGTTACAAAGATACCCCTACCCGGTATGGTGCTGTGCGATGAGAGGCATCTTCGAAACTGACGCAAAAATACCGGTCGGGTTAGCGTTATTAGTAGTGGCACAGTTTGCTTGTGTTGTTTTTTTTGTTGGCGATGTGATCGCCGATTACCGAGAAATGGCGAGCCCCAAAATTTCTCTTCATCTTGGCATAGAAACTCTAGCAACGCTCTGCATGCTCGCAGCAATGATGTTCGAGGTGCACTATCTGCGTGAACTGCTACGCGGAAAAGCACAATTGGAGCAGAGCTTGAACGTAGCGAGCGCTGCAGTACATGACATCATCAATGCCCATTTCAATGTCTGGAAACTTTCACCCTCGGAGACCGATGTTGCGACATTTTTGGTGAAGGGGCTAGAGATATCAGAAATTGCCGCAGTGCGGAACTGTGCAGAAGGGACCGTGAAGGCCCATTTGCATGCTATCTACCGAAAGTCTGGTACTCATAATCGCGGCGAATTGCTTAGCGTGCTGATCGATAGTTTGATGATTGGAACAGCTCACGAATAACTGGCAGTGTTCGAAACGACGTGTGCTTATTGATCCAAGAGCGCGTGTTGATAGAATCGTTTGCCGTCCGATGGCCAACCGAAACGGGAAATTTCGGAAAGGTAAGAAGCGAAAATTGCTTTTTTGGTATTGGAAGGGCGAATGGTTTGACTGACCGATATTTGGTCCGCTTTGGGCTCAGAACGGACATTGGATCAACACCAATTGCTAAAGTAAGCCTATCAGCGCCACGTGTCGATCCATAGGCGCCCGCCCTACAAAAACCGGTGGTTTAAGTCTGATCTCTGAACCCTCTATCACCGCCTTGTCCAGGCAGCCAATGATGGAATCGGTTAGTGGCTGGCCTTAGTCTTCGTTGGTGGTCCTACACCTGCCCAGCCTAACAGTTTAGTGACTTGATACTTGCCAGGGTATGCCTGAGTGTCGGGGTCAAATCTCAACCCACTAAAAACAGGATAGACCCATGATCGGATATGTGACGATCGGCGTTTCAGATTTGAAGCGTGCGACAGATTTTTATACAAACCTGTTCTCTGACAAGGGTGCCAAAGTTGTGATCGATGCCGGGCGCATTGTCTTTATCGGCAATGATCCTGCGGCACCGATGTTGGCTGTCTGCACACCGTATGACGGAGATGAGTGCGCGGTTGGGAACGGCAATATGATTGCCTTTGCGGCGGCCTCGAAGGATGAAGCTAAGGCCCTGTACGACAAGGCCATCAGCCTTGGTGCCACCGACGAGGGCGAGCCCGGCCAACGTGTCCCGGATCGCTTTTACGGGGCCTATGCCCGCGATCTGGATGGCAACAAGCTGTGCTTTTACGTGTTTGGTTAGAGCTGGGCTAATAGCACCTGATGCCGGTCGGTAAACGCCCGCCGCACCTCAACCGGCGGGCGCAACCGGATCTCCAGCCCTTCCATTACCGACATGTCCGGGCGGCCAAAGAACTTGGTGGCCTCACCGTCGGAAAACCCGGCAATCTGTGTGGCCTCCATCCAGGCGCTGATCTTGTCGGCCTTTTTTATCTGTCGTTTTACTGTCGCAGGCACCGCTGCGGGCAGGCCGAACCGGATGTGGATTGCCGCCGTCAGCCGGTCATCCAGCGCGCCGTAACCGGGGCCGACGGCGGATTTTACCGGAGAGATCATATCTCCGATCACATATTCGGGGGCGTCGTGTAACAGGGCCGCCAGCCGCCATTTCATCGGTGCTTTGGACGCGATGCGGCCAAAAAGCTCTTCGACCAGCAGGGAATGCTCGGCCACGGAATAGGCGAAATCGCCCGCCGTCTGGCCGTTCCAGCGCGCCACAAAGGCCAGTCCGTGGGCGATATCTTCGATTTCGATGTCCACCGGAGTCGGGTCCAGCAAGTCCAGCCTGCGCCCCGACAGCATCCTCTGCCATGCTCTTGCTTGTGTTGCCATTATGCCATGCCTTGTGAAGTCGAACACGTAAGTTTCGCGTTTTTGTGCTATGATGTACCTGTCGATATCAACAGCTGCCAACTTTTTCTTGAGCATTCGTGCTTTGCATCGACACCTGTTGATACCGACATTTGTGCTGAGGGGGGCGCATGCTCCTCCCAGTGTGCCCCTCTCGGAACGTAACCCGTATCGAAAGGAGCCCGCTATGTTTAAGCGACTGTTTGGAATTTCTCTGGCCTTTGGAATGGCCGCCACCGCCCCCCCCGCTTTTGCCCAAAGTTGTGCTGAGCGCGAAGATGTGATCGCCAAGCTAAAAGGCAGCTATTCAGAAGAGCTGGTCTTTGGCGGATTGCAGAAAACGCGTGGGGCACAGGCTGTCATGGAGGTTTGGACCTCGAAGGAAACCGGAAGCTATACTGTTCTGGTGACCCGCGCGAACGGCATTAGTTGTATTGTCGCCGTTGGCACAGATTTTTTCGAAGCGATCCCGAAGATTGAACCAAAGGGTCAACCCAGCTGATTTAAGTGGCGGAACATCTGTTTACGGTCATCCAAGTTGCTACCGGCCCCAAGTGATGCTAGGGGCAGCCGGGACTGTGATTTACCGGAATGGAGCACCTGATGGCCGGGGACTATATCGTCAAAGACATTTCGCTGGCCGGATTTGGCCGCAAGGAACTGGATATCGCCGAAACCGAAATGCCGGGCTTGATGGCGCTGCGCACCGAATACGGTGCAAGCAAGCCGCTGAGCGGTGCCCGCATCGTCGGCTCGTTGCATATGACCATCCAGACTGCCGTGCTGATCGAAACCCTGGTCGCACTGGGCGCGGATGTGCGCTGGGCTTCGTGCAACATTTTCTCGACCCAGGACCATGCTGCGGCGGCGATTGCCGAAGCGGGCGTTCCGGTCTTTGCCATCAAAGGTCAGACGCTGGAAGAGCATTGGGATTACCTGGACAAGTCCTTTATGTTTGCAGACGGCCCCAACATGATCCTGGACGATGGCGGCGACGCGACCTTGTATATCCTGCTGGGCGCGCGCGCCGAAGCGGGTGAAGATATCATCCCTGTGCCGGGCTCGGAAGAGGAAGAGGTGATCAAGAAGCAGATCGCCAAGCGTTTGGCGGCCTCGCCCGGTTGGTTCACCAAGATGCGCGACCAGATTCAGGGCGTGTCCGAGGAAACAACGACGGGCGTGAACCGCCTGTATCAGCTGGTGAAAGACGGCCAACTGCCGTTCCCGGCAATTAACGTCAACGACAGCGTCACCAAGTCGAAATTCGACAACAAATACGGCTGTAAGGAATCGCTGGTCGACGGCATCCGCCGCGCCACCGACACCATGATGGCCGGTAAGGTTGCCGTGGTCTGCGGCTATGGCGACGTGGGCAAAGGTTCGGCCGCGTCCCTGCGCGGGGCAGGTGCCCGCGTGAAGGTGACCGAGGTCGACCCGATCTGCGCGCTTCAGGCGGCAATGGACGGGTTTGAAGTGACGCTGCTGGAAGACGAAGTTGCCAGCGCGGATATCTTCATCACCACCACCGGAAACAAGGACGTGATCCGAATCGAGCATATGCGCGCGATGAAGGACATGGCCATCGTCGGCAATATCGGTCACTTCGACAACGAAATCCAAGTGGCCAGCCTGAAGAACCACAAATGGACCAACATCAAGGAACAGGTCGATATGATCGAGCTGCCCTCGGGCAATCGCATCATCCTGTTGTCCGAAGGTCGTCTGCTGAACCTCGGCAATGCCACCGGCCACCCGTCGTTTGTGATGTCGGCATCCTTCACCAACCAGGTGCTGGCCCAGATCGAGCTGTTTACCAAGGGTGACCAGTACGAGAACAAGGTCTACATCCTGCCCAAGCTTCTGGACGAGAAAGTGGCCCGCCTGCATCTGGACCGGATCGGCGTGAAGCTGACCAAGATGGACAATGACCAGGCCGCCTATATCGGCGTAGCACCGGAAGGGCCTTACAAGCCCGAGCATTACCGGTACTGAGGTGTTCCACCTCAAATCAGAAACGGCGGCCCATCCGGTCGCCGTTTTCATTATAGGTTCAGCGCAGTGTTGGGAAAAAGTCGCCACGGCCCTGCGGTGTCAGGTCCAGAATATTCCACAGGGGCCAAACCGCATCCACATGCCGGGGGTGCCAGTCACTGGGTTCAAAGAACAGTTCGGACGCCCAGAAATGGTGGATGCCGCCCTGATCGCGCCGGAATACATTGAGGATAGGTAACTGATCGCCACCCTCAGACTGCGCAAGGTAGTCGCTTTGATATCCGGTGCCGAGCGCCGAAAAAAGCGGCAGATCCGACCAGTCCATTTGTCGTTTCAACTGTGCCAGCTTTTCGGGCGTATTCTCGGCGACAACGGCAATCGAGATCTTTTGACCGATATGCGCGACCTGACCGTTCAAACCATCCAAAAAAGCGGAACACATCGGGCAGGTCTGGGTCGCGTTTGGACCATACATCAAAGAATAGATCGCCAATGTGTCATGGGACCCAAACAGTGAGGAAATAGGGGAAATCTCATTCTCGGGGCTGCGGAACGCATAATCCTGCGGCACCTTGCCACCGTTGGGTAGTGTCCGGCGCAGTGCTGCCACCTGTTCTACTCGGGATCTCAGGTCGGCTTCGGCCGCCAGCAGCGCGTTGCGGGCCGTGCGGTATTCTGCGGATTCGTTGGGCAGGGATACGGGCATGGGAACCTCCTTGTTCCTCTATTTAACCCATATGTTAAATATAAAATCAACTAAAATCAATTTATCCGGGATACTGCAGAGGTGTGTTTACGGGGAATGGATTCGATTTTTCCCTTTGTGCATCGCCTTCATATCGCTACCGTTTGCGATGCATGGGGACATCTAAAAAACCAACGAGGAGATGACTATGGGAAAACGCGACGAGTTGATCGCCAAATACGCAGAAGATCTGAAGTCCAAATGCGGCATGGATGCCGATATGGATCTGTTGACCAAAGTGACCATCGGCTGTGGTCCGGCTATTTATGACGCCGACGCCTCAACTGTGGCGGCCAGCCAGGATGGTGAGATTGAGACGGTCAAGAACAACTTCCTGATCAAGAAACTGGGCCTGTCGGATGGTCCGGAGCTTTCGGAAGCGATCAACAAGGTGCTGGAAACCTATGGCATGTCCGAGCGTAACAAATACCGCGCAGTGGTCTATTACATGCTGACCAAACATTTTGGCAAAGAGTCGATTTACGGCTGAGCCGGGCCAAATCCAATTTGCGGCGCCCGTCAGTCCTCTGGCGGGCGTATTCAATTTTAAGCACTTGGTGTTTGTGCCGGGTGCGGGAAATGGGCTAATGTCCCAGTGTGACCAGGACGGTCAGAGCCAAAGATTTCCAGACGCGTGTGGTGAGTAGGGAGCACGCGGGGGTAGGGAAGGTTCTGCATTCGTCAGGGCCTTCCCTTTTTTCCTATAAGTCCGAGTTACTGAAGCTCTTTCAGCAGGCGTTCGACGAACTGATCAAACTGGGTTTGTTCCGCCCTTGCTTCGCTGGCTACGCGACCACCTCTTCCTGCCAGGTAAACCTCAATACGACCTGGTCTGGTTTTGCGACCTGCGTTGGTAAAATCCCTTGAAATGCCGCCTAGGGCGCCGGCCACAGAAATGGCCATTTCAGCATCATTTGGATGATAGTAGCGCACCTGAGTTTCCCTGACGGAATACCCGACCCGGGCTGTCGCCGAAACATTTGCTTTGCCATCGGTCAAAACCTGCATCGCCTTTTCGCTGGTTTCGACTGAAACCTGAACGGGCACAAACAGCGATACATCAATGGTCGCTTCGGTCTTTGGTGCAGTCGGGGCCTCTTCATTGGTTGGTCTAATCGAATCTGTTGCATTGTCCGGTAGGTACGGGCCAAAAAAATGAGCCGGGTTTTCTGACTCATCGTACAGCTGCGACGCTGACTGCGTGATGCTATCCGAAGTCAGGACCAGCTCTTCTAACGGTAGTGAAATCGCGTGTAGCACTGGCGGCTGAACAGGTGATTGGTATTTCGGTGGGTGCATGAGGGGTAAGCCTGTCGGGGTCACGGATAACGTTGGGGCCTGTATGTCTTCTGGCGGATTGAAAATGTCGGGCTTATTGGGCGTCATGGCCGTGGTGAGATCGGTTGCCAGATCAGTTTGGTCTATGGCTGGCACCGGGACCTGCGACGGCTCGGTTTCAGCCGGTTGAGGGTCTTCATCCTCGACCACAACGACCGCGGCAAGCGCGCTCTGATCCGCCCAAGTTGAATCATCGGCAGTTTTCCAGTTCGAGAAGAGGCTGGATCCCCCCCAATACAGAAATCCACCGGCAAGCATTGACGCCAGAACAACAGCGACAAGACGGCGCCCGTTTTGGTCGGTCCGGTGTTTGTTCTGGCTTTTGAACAGAGGTGGTTTCGCCACCAGCGGCGTGGGTTCAGCGTCAGTCTTTACAGGGTCGTCCTGAACGGCGACGGATGCGCGATCTGAGAGCTCTTCTTGCTTGGTGGGCTGCGTGTTTTGAGCGAGGGCTACAGCCCGTTGATTACGCGCCTCTTCCAGCCGCGCCTCCCAGCTTTTGGATATCTGCGCAGAGACACCTTTGTCGAAATTCCCCGTGCTGCCTTTTTCGTCAGACATGGGCTCAAACTCTCAAACAGAAACGATCAATAATCCGACAACACCAAAAGAACGACGGGATCACAAAACGCGTATTCTAAAGTATCCCGCCGGGCGAAGCGCGACTTGTATAGCATTTTACCGCAGGATTGAGAAGGATTGGGGTTACAACAGGTTTGAGCGTCAGTCTGCCTGTGTCTGACCGAGGGCGCACACAAGCTGCCATTCCGCATCGCTGACCGGTTGCACCGACAAGCGCGAGTTCCTGACCAGCACCATCTGATCCAGACGTTCATCGACCTTGATCTGATCCAGAGTGACGGGTGTGGTAAAGGGCCGAACGGCCTTGATGTCCACGCATTCCCACCGCTCATCGTCGGTGGTGCTGTCGGGATGGACCTCGGCGCAGACCTCGACAATGCCGACAATCGCCTTGTCTTTCTGCGAGTGATAAAAGAACCCCCGGTCCCCGACCTGCATCTGCCGCATGAAATTGCGCGCCTGATAATTGCGTACGCCGTCCCACTCTTCGCCGATTTCGCCCTTAGCAACCTGCTGGTCCCAGCTCCAGGTAGAGGGCTCGGATTTGAACAACCAATAGGCCATCAGCCGACAACCTTCTTCCACGAGATTAGCTCAACCGACTGAAATAGACCCGCCTTGGCATATGGATCATTATCGGCCCAGCCTTGCGCGGCGGCCACGTCCTCGACCTCAAGAATGATCAGCGATCCGATCATGGCATCGCCATTCAGCAACGGCCCGGCTTGCGCCACAACGCCGGTTTCCTCGATATAGGCCAGATGGGCGGCGCGGTTGTCCAGCCGGGTCTGCAGGGCACCGTCCTTGTCACGGGCGATGAGGGCGATCAGCATGTTATTCCTCCTTAAGTGGTCGGTTGAGCAGCCAGCGGATGGCTTCGCCGACGCTACATTCGCCTGAACTGATCTCTGCCACAACCTTGCTGATGGGCATATCTAGCCCTTCGGCGGCAGCAATCTTGGTCAGGGCCTGCGCGGTGGCGACACCTTCGACGGTTGTGTTTGTGTCAAAGTCATCCTGCCGCCCCAGTGCCAGTCCATAGCGATAGTTTCTGGACAGCGCGGATGAACAGGTCAGAACCAGGTCGCCCATCCCCGAAAGCCCCATCAGAGTGTCAGGCCGGGCACCGCGCATCAGCGCAAAGCGCTGCATCTCGGCAAAGCCGCGCGTCATCAGCGCGGCGCGGGCGCTTTCGCCCATGCCTTCACCGATACAGGCACCGCAACCGATGGCCATGACATTTTTCAATGCACCGCCCAGTTCGGCCCCGATCACATCAGTTGTGCGATACAGGCGCAAATTGGCTGTGCTCAGGTCGTGCTGCAGCTTTTGGTTCAGCACATCATCTTTGCAGGCCAGCGTCAGGGCGGTTGGGAGCCCACGCGCGATGTCGTCGGCAAAGCTCGGTCCGGTCAGAAGGGCGGGGTGCGCATCCGGGACCGTCTCGCGGATCACCGAGATGGGCCCCAGACCTGTCGACAGTTCAATCCCTTTGCAGCACGCGACCAGCGTCTTTCCGGCCAGCACAGCGGCGTAGTCCCGCAAGGCACCGCGCAGTTTTTGCATCGGTACGGAAACAAGCAGGATGTCGCTTTGTGAGGCCAACGCAATATCTGACGTCACCGTAATTCTGTCCGGTAGTCCTATGTTTGGCAGACGCGCCGCATTCTCGCGGTTTTCCTGCATCAATTGCGCCTGTTTCGTATCCCGCGACCACAGAGTCACCGGTCCGTTTCCGGCCAGCGAGATCGCCAATGCGGTGCCAAACGCGCCTGATCCCAATACCGAAATACTCATGCTTTGGCGCCTTTCTTACCGCTGCCCAGCATGGCAGGGCTGGTCTGGTCCAGCGGCCAGCGGGGGCGCGCGGTCAGGTCCAGCCCATCCCTTGCGCCGGTTCGAAACCGTTCGATCCCGGCATACGCGATCATGGCGGCATTGTCGGTACACAAGCCAAGTGGAGGCGCAGTGAAACGTGCGCCTTTTTCCTCACAAACAGTCTCTAACGCGGAGCGTATAGCGGAATTTGCGGCCACACCACCAGCGACGGCAATGACCGGGTCCGAGGGCTGTTCCGACAGGTACAGGTCAATCGCACGGCGGGTTTTCTCGGCCAATGTGTCGACAATGGCCTGCTGAAACCCGGCGCAAAGATCAGCACGGTCCTGGCGGGTCAGGCCACCTTTTTCAGCGACAATCTGATCACGCATACGCATCAAAGCGGTCTTGAGCCCCGAAAAGGACAAATCACACCCCGGCCGATCCAGCAGAGGCCGGGGAAAGCGGAACCGTTTGGAATCGCCCAGCCGCGCCTCGGCCTCGACCGAGGGGCCGCCGGGTTGCGGCAGACCCAACAGGCGGGCGGTCTTGTCGAAGGCCTCGCCCGGGGCGTCGTCAATTGTACCGCCAAGGCGGGTGAATTTTTCAGGCCCGTGCACGATCAGGTATTGGCAATGCCCGCCCGACACCAGCAGCATCAGGTAAGGAAAGGCGATCCCGTCGGTCAGGCGTGGCGTTAGCGCGTGCCCGGCCAGATGGTTGACCCCGATCAGGGGCAGGCCGGTTGCGGCGCTTAGCCCTTTGGCGCACATTACTCCCGACAGGACGCCGCCAATCAGGCCCGGACCGGCGGTTACGGCAATAGCGTCCATATCGGACAGGGTCAGGCCCGCGTCCTCAAGCGCCTGAACGACGCAGATATCCAGTTTTTCAGCATGGGCCCGCGCCGCGATTTCCGGGACAACCCCGCCAAAGGCGCTGTGCAATTCAGTCTGACCATGCACGATTGACGACAGAATCCTTGCCTGTTCGCCGTCGGGCTGGCGCACGACTGCGGCGGCGGTGTCATCACAGCTGCTTTCCAACCCGAGTACTGTAAGTGTTTGCACCATTGGCCTGATCCGTTGCATCATGATGTCCAAGCGGGGTATCACCCTGCGCAGATGCAAACAATCCCAAGGCCGAAGGCGCCGCCTGTTGTATTTGTTGATGACCCGCCCTCGCGCCGCCTCTGAGAGGTTTGTCGCGCAGCTGCCGACCCGCATCAGGTCCCGGGTTCAGGTCATCTATTCCCCGATTCTGGAAATCAGACCGCTGTCCGTTCAGGTGGATACTGCAGGGGTGCGTGGTCTGATCTTTACTTCTGCAAATGCAGTGAATGCTGCAGCCTCTCTGGATGTGGCGCGGGATTTGCCGGCGTTCTGCGTGGGGCCCGTCACCACCGGTACGGCCAAGGGGGCAGGGTGGAACGCGCAGATGGTAGGGGCCACCGCCGAAGAACTGGTGGCGTTTCTTCTCAAGGACAGGCCCGATAGCCCACTGTTGCACCTGCGGGGCGAATACAGCCGAGGCAATATCGCTGAACGACTGACCGAGTCGGGGCTGACGACCCGCGAACAGCCCGTTTATCAACAGCACCTGTTACCGCTGACATCCGAGGCAACGGTGGCAGCAGGTGGCGAAACACCGATAATTGCGCCTTTGTTTTCACCTCGAACGGCGCGACATTTTGCCGACATCTGGGTTGGTTCTGCGCCCCTATGGTTGGCCGCTATCAGCGATGCCACAGCCGAATCCCTTTATTCCATGGACTATGTACGCCTGAAGATTACCAAAGCGCCGACACCCAAGAAAATGCGGAAAGCCGTTAAAAAGCTTGTGAAACATGCGATGCGGGTTGAGGGCGACGAGGCCACCGACTAACTTGGTCTAGTCTGTTATTCTTGTGTTTTTGGATTCGATAAGGGGAACGTTGCGTTGGCTGGCAAAAAGAAAACCGATCAAAAGCCGGTGGAAGACCCCAAGTCAGAGGGCGAGATCGACCCTGTTTCCACTGCAGAAGATGCGCCGCTTGACCTGCCCGAGCAGGTAGAAGAGGTGCTTTCCGAAGCCGAAGCCGAAGCCGAAGCCGAAGCCGAAGCCGAAGCCGAAGCCGAAGCCGAAGCCGAAGCCGAAGCCGAAGCCGAAGCCGAAGCCGAAGCCGAAGCCGAAGCCGAAGCCGAAGCCGAAGCCGAAGCCGAAGCCGAAGCCGAAGCCACCCCGGTTCCCGTCGAAGAAAAGCCCGCCGAACCCCGACAAGAAAAACGGGGCGGGTTCGTACCCGCTTTGATCGGCGGTGCAATTGCCGCAGCAATCGGATTTGCGGCGGGCAACGCTGGCCTGTTCACCAAGGGCGAAACGGATACGCTGGCGGCGCTAGAGGCGAAACTCAATGATCAATCCACTCAAATTGAAAGCCTGAAGAATTCGCTGTCGGACACCACGGATTTGAATACAAAGCTTTCGGCGCTGTCGGATCAAATCGCGCCGCTCACCTCGGAATTGGAGACGGTCAAATCCAGCGTCGATGGGCTGGCAGGCAAGGTCGAACCTCTGGCCAGCCGCGTCAACGATCTGGAAAGCGGTGCGTTGACCCAAGGGGCGACACCCGAAGTATCCGCCGCCTTTGAGGCCGAGCTGAAGAAACTGCAGGACTCACTGGCCGCGCAGCGGGCTGAGGTCGAAAAAATGGTCTCGGACGCGCAGGCGCTGGAATCTCAAGCAGCAGCCAAGGCACAGGCTGCAACCAATGCAGCGATCCTGTCGCAGGTCCATGGCCAGCTGGATTCAGGCCAGCCCTATAACGATTTGGTAGGTGAGCTTACAGCTGGCGGTGTGACTGTGCCCGAGGCTCTGTCAGCTCCTGCGGAAAAGGGCGTTGAAACCCTTGCCGCTTTACGGGCGTCCTTTGCGCCCGCAGCCCGTACTGCGCTGGCGGATGCGCGTGACGCGGACAAGAGCACCGGGCTTGTGGCCTTTTTACAGCGCCAGACCGGCGCACGCTCGGTCACGCCGCAGGACGGCGATAGCCCGGACGCGGTCCTGTCCCGCGCGCAGGCTGCTTTGGCGGATGGCAAAGTGTCGGCGGCGCTGAGTGAACTCAAATCCCTGCCCGATGCGGCGCAGGCTGCTCTGGCCGATTGGGAGCAGGCGGCTCAGACGCGTGTGGCTGCCGTCGATGCTGCTAATACGCTTCAATCCAGCGTAAACTCGAACTGAAGGACCTGCCATGCTGTGGTCATTGTTTAAGATTCTTGTTTTTGTAGCGATTATCGGCCTGCTGGCCATGGGCGCCATGTTCCTGATGGAAACCAGCGGGGGCGTGCAGATCACCGTTGGGGGCGTGGAATACACGCTTGGGCCACTGCAATCGGTGATCGCGCTGGGTGTGATGGTTGTGGCGATCTGGGTACTCTTCAAGCTGCTGACCCTGCTGATTGCTACGCTGAAGTTTCTCAACGGCGATGAAACGGCCCTGTCACGCTATTTCGACCGCAGCCGCGAACAGCGCGGTTATCAAGCGCTGGCCGATGGGATCATGGCGCTGGCCTCGGGCGAGGGGCGTGTGGCAATGACCAAGGCTACCAAGGCCGAGAAACTGCTGAACAAGCCGGAACTGACCAACTTGCTGGTGGCTCAGGCGGCTGAGATGAATGGCGACACCAAAAAGGCGTCTGATACCTACAAGAAACTGGTCACGAACAATGCCACCCGCTTTGTCGGCGTGCGCGGCATCATGAAACAGAAACTGGCCGAGGGCGATGACGACACCGCCCGTAAACTGGCTGAAAAAGCTTTGGCGATCAAACCGCGCCATGCCGAAACGCAGGATATTTTGCTGGGTCTGCAGACCAAGGCGCAGGATTGGGTTGGCGCGCGCTCGACCCTGACGGCCAAGCTGAAGGCCGGTCATCTGCCACGCGATGTATTCAAACGACGCGACGCGGTTCTGGCCCTGTCCGAAGCCAAGGATATTCTGGATGAAAGCGCCACGGTCGAACAGCAGGAACACGCGATTGAGGCCAACCGCTTGTCCCCCGATCTTGTCCCCGCCGCTGCGATGGCCGCGCGGGCCTATATCGAAAAAGGCAAACCGCGCGCCGCGACCAAGATCCTTAAAAAAGCGTGGGAGGTTCAACCCCACCCTGATCTGACCCATGCCTTTGCCGAGATTGCGCCCGATGAAACCCCCGTCGAGCGCATCAAGCGCTTTACCGCGTTGACTCGTATTCATCCCGAAAACCCGGAAACTAGGTTGATTTTGGCCGAACTGAGCATCGTTGCCGAAGACTTTCCCGAAGCGCGTCGCGCGCTGGGCGATGTTGTTGAAAAGCAGGCGGATGCCCGGGCCTACACCTTGATGGCTGCAATTGAACGCGGCGAGGGGTCGACGGATGCGGTGGTTCAAGGCTGGCTGGCTAAGGCGCTGAATGCACCACGCGGGCCGCAATGGGTCTGTGACAATTGCCACGATATCCAGGCCGAATGGGGCCCGGTCTGTCAGAATTGCCACAGCTTTGATACGCTCAGTTGGCAAACGCCGCAAACGCCCGAGATTGCCTCGGCCACTGGTGTTCACATGCTGCCGCTGATCGTGGGGGCGCTGGAAGACAAGGCTGACCCAGCCCCTGAGCCTGACATGGAAGAGGTCGCGGAAACGGTGGACTCCGAGGTCATCGAATTGGAGGTTGAGCCTGTTCGCCCCGATGTCGAGCCCGTGGTCGAAAAACAAGCGTAGCCAAGATAAAGCCGGGGCGCTGTCGTATCGAAAAGGCTAGTGCTGGTCGGCATCCGGCTTATATGTCCAGCGGTATTTGGGTGGGGTCGGCCCCTTGTTGCGCCCGCCCTGCTGCATCTGTTCCCAGGCATGGGCGAGTATTCCGACGGACCGGGACAGACAGAACAAACCGCGCGCGAGCGGTGCAGCAAATCCCAGTTCGGCGTAAATCACCGCGGTCGCTCCGTCGATGTTCATCGGAACCGGTTTGCCCACCCGGTGCGCCAGCTCTGCCTCGATCCTTTGCGCGATGGTCGCGAAACGGCCATCGCACGCACCCTGGGTGACAGCGGTGTCAACCAATTCCATAAGGCGCGGTGCCCTTGGATCGGTCGGGGTATGAAACCTGTGCCCAAAGCCCGGCAGGATTTTTCCGTGAACCGTGACCCATTGGTTCAGCGCAACGTCCAAACTCTCAGAATGGGAATCAACGAAATGATAGAGCGTCACCGCCTGCTCACCGGCGCCGCCATGGATGTCGCCCAGCATGTTCACCGCGCTGGCCATCGCATTGTTCAAGGGTAATCCGCAGGTTACGGCCATCCGCGCAGTGGCGATGGAAGGGGCCTGCGGGCCGTGATCCACGGCTGCGACAAGGGCGGCTTCGAACAGGCGGGCCTGCGAGGGCGAGGGTCTGTCTCCGCGCACCATGAACCAGATCATTTCAGCAAAGCTGAGCCTACCGATCAGGTCCTGAATGGGCTCTCCGCGCAGATCAATCCGACCGGGCTCCATGTCGATGATGGCTGTAGTCCACCAGTCGGCAACATCGCTCATATGACACCCTCCTTTTTCAACGCATCGATTTCGACCTTGGACAGGCCAAGCTCTGACCAGATCGAGACATTGTCCGCCCCCAGATCAGGCGGTGATACCTGTGGCATTTTGCGGCTGCCGTTCACGACGACGGGGCTGCCTGCCAGGCGGAGGTCTTCGCCCCGGACCGACAGTACTCCGATCAGGCCGCGTCCGGACAACTGTTCATCTGCCAAAGCATCGGGGACCGACAAAACTGGTCCGGTTGGAACGCCCAGTGCGTTTAATTCCTGCACCCAAACATCGGCGGGACGCGTGCGCAGAACGGTCTCTAACTCTGCGCGCAGGACGTGGCGGTTCTGTTTGCGGGTTTCGCGGCTGGCGTAATCGGAATGGTCCAGCAGGTCAGCGCGGCCAAGGTGTCGCGCAAGGGCCTGCCATTGCTCATCCCGGTTAGCGGCGATGTTGATCGGGCTGTCGGCAGTGGCAAAGGTGCCAGATGGTGCTGATGTTGTGTTTTCATTGCCGTGGGCACCCGGTTGCACATCACCGACCAGAAAATTCGACACCACCCAGCCCATTGTGGAAATCACAGCCTCGGACATGGCCACGTCCAGAAACGCACCACGCGGGTTTGCGTTCAGCGCCGCGGCAACGGCAAAGGCTGCGGTCATACCACCGATCGTGTCCGCTGCTGGGTATCCAACCCGGTAAGGCGCGGTATCAGCCGAACCGGTGATCGACATGACGCCGCTGATCCCCTGAACGATCTGATCATAGGCCGGATCATCCTTGCGGGGTCCGTCCTGCCCAAAGCCGCTGATGGCGCAGTAGATCAGGTTGGGGTTCTCGGCCTTCAGCGCCTGATAGCCCAGTCCCAGACGATCCATTACCCCGGGCCGGAAGTTTTCGACCAGAACATCAGCTGTCTGCACCAACTGTTTCAGCAGTACTTTGCCCCGTTCAGATTTCATATTTAGCGTGACAGAGCGTTTCTCGGCGTTTTGCGCCAGAAAGCTGATGCCCATACCGGCGGCGTTGCGGTCAGGATCGGCACCCAGAACGCGGGCCAGATCGCCGCCGCCCGGGCGTTCGACCTTGATGACGTCTGCACCCATGAGGGCCAGCTGATAACAACAATACGGGCCCGCCAGAACGTTTGTCAGGTCAAGAACCCGAACGCCTGCAAGCGGGTCAGTCGCCATCAGCCACGCCTGCCGCACGCGCCCGTGCGCGCCGCGCGCGGTAGCTGGGCAACAGGATCAGCAGTGCGGCGATGACCAAAAGCCCCAATGTCATCGGACGTTCCCAGATAAAGGCGATACCATCATAGAGCTGCATCGAGCGGGAAAAGTTGTCCTCCATCATGCCGCCCAGAATGAACCCAATCAGCAGTGGAGCCAGCGGGTAATCGGCAAACTTCAGCGCAGTGGCGCAGATGCCGAACCCGACCAGCAACAACAACTCGGTCGCATTGTTCTGGCCGATATAGGCCCCCATCAGGGTAAAGAACAAAATGAACGGGATCAGGTAGTTTCGCGGTACTGAAAGGACCTTGGCGATATAGGGGATCAGCGGCAGGTTCAGGATCAACAGAACTAGGTTGCCGATAAACATCGACATGATCACCGCCCAGAAAATCTGTGGCTCATCCAGCATCAGCCGTGGGCCCGGTGTCACGTTCAGCGCGATCAGGGCACCCAGCAGGATGGCTGTCGTGCCCGATCCCGGAATACCCAATGTCAGCAGTGGTACAAACGAACCGGTACAGGCCGCGTTGTTTGCAGTTTCGGGCGCGGCGAGACCTTTGATCGAGCCTTTTCCGAACTCTTCCTGCTCTTCTTTTGGGGCGATATTGCGTTCGATCGCATAGCCCAAAAAGCTGGCAATTGTCGCGCCTGCGCCGGGCAGGACGCCGATAAAGAACCCTTGGATAGATTGACGTCCGATCACTGGGGCAATGGCCCTGGCTTCGGCTCTGGTGATGCGCAGGTCTTTGATCTCACCATCGTCACCTTGCAGGTTCTTGGGCTTGAGGACCAAAAACAACGCTTCGGGCAGGGCGAACATCGCCATGGCAAGGGTGATAAAACCAAAGCCCGACTGTAGATCCATGATGCCCATGGTAAAGCGTGGCAGATTGAACAACGCACCCTCGCCCACCGTGGCCATGATCAACCCCAGAATGGTCATGATCATCGCCTTGGCAACCTGACCCGACCCGGCAAACGCCGCGATGGCCGACAGGCCGACCACCATAAGGGCGAAGTACTCCGCCGAATGGAACAGCAATGCGACCGAGGACAGGGCCGGCGCAAAGACCATCAACAACACGGCCCCCAGCGTTCCGCCTGCAAAACTGGCAATTGCAGCGATGGTCAGCGCTTTGCCGGCCTTGCCTTGCCTTGCCATTGGATAGCCGTCGAAACTGGAGGCTACGGTGCCGGCGACCCCCGGCGCGTTCAACAGAATAGACGAGGTTGAGCCGCCAAAGATTGCGCCATAATACACCCCGGCCAGCAGGATCAGTGCGGCGGACGGGTCGCCCATCGAAATGGCGACCGGGATCATGATTGCGATGATCGACATCGGCCCCAGACCCGGCAACATTCCAATGAATGTGCCGATCAGGCATCCGGCAACGACCATCAGCAGGTTTTGAATTGAAAATGCGGTCTGCAGGCCGATCAGAAGTCCTTCAAGCATATCAGCCTCCGAAAATGCCCGGCAAGGGGCGCATGTAAATTCCAAGAACTTCCTGGACCAGGTACCAGACAGAGCCCGTCGCGATGAGGGCGACAGGCAGCATGATGTGCCATTTCCGTTCGCCCAGGATAAACGAACCCAGAACAAGGAAGGCGGTTGTTGAGATCAGGAACCCGACGGGCCGCAGACACAGAGCGTAGATGACCATCAGCGCCAGCAGCATAAGCGCCTGGCCAAGGTGGTACTCGCCGAGGCGGCGATAATCGATATCGGCCTCTTTGATTTCAGATTTCTCAAACCCCAGCAGGATGATCGTTGTAGCGATAATCCCAAGGACGGACAGCACTTTGGGGAAGGTGCTGGGCCAGATTGGGTTGCGTTGCATGAAGGGGGGCAGGCTGCCATCCATCGTAAACCATGCGGCGTAGCCATATGCCAGGCAGACACCCAGCATGATGAGCGCGATCCAGCGGTCAAGCGCCATAAGTCGCCCTCCTTTTTTGAATTCAGTTTGGACTGGCAGAGCGGCGCACCGCTCTGCCGGACAGGGATTACAGGAAGCCCAGCTTTTTCATCAGGTCGCTGATCTGCTGTTCCTGCTGTTCCAGGAAGGTCGAGAAGTCGTCACCTGAATTGTGGATGTTTACCCAACCATTGCGCGCGCGTACTTCTTCCCACTCGGGCGTGTCGTACATTTTGGCGATCGCCGCCTGATAGGTCGCCAGCTTGTCCTCGGGCAGGCCGGGGGCAGCAAAGAAACCGCGCCAGTTCACAAAGGTGGTGTCGATCCCCTGTTCCTTCATGGTCATCGCGTCAGGCGCCGCGTCCACGCGTTCGTCCGAGGTTACGCCGATGATCTTGACCTCGCCCGCGTTGGACAGATCGACCGCTTCGGAAAAGCCGGTCGACAGGGCCGCGATCTCACCGGACAGCAGCGCCGCCATGGCTTTGCCGCCTGCGTCATAAGGAATGTACTTGACGCCCAGCGCGTCCTTACCAGCAGCTTCCATGACCATGGCCGCAACCAGATGGTCCATGCCACCGGGAACCGAGCCGCCACCAATTGCGGTAGCGGATGGATCCGCGTCAAAGGCGGCCAGAAGATCATCCATCGAGTTGATGGGACTGTCTTTGCCCACAACAATCGCGGCGTAATCTCCGATCGTGCCTGATACCAGCGTCAGGTCGCGGAAGTTATGCGGGAACACACCGGTGAGCGAGCGGATGACGATTGGTGTCGAATTCACCATCAAAGTACCATGATTGCTGTCGGCGTTTTCGATCAGGAACCCGATGGCCTTGCCGCCGCCGCCACCCGACATGTTTTCGTAGGATGCGGTGCCAACCAGACCGGCATTGGTCAGGGCCTCGCCAGTGCCGCGGGCTGTGCCGTCCCAGCCGCCGCCAGCACCGCCGGGGATCAGAAAGTGGATGCTGTCTACAACCTGGTCTTCGGCCAAGGCAGGCCCGGTCAGACCAATTGCAGCCACGGCTGCGATCAGGGCACGGCGGCCCAGTTTCAATGTTGTCATTATGTCCTCCCATTTGACAACTGGCCGCAGGGCGGCTCAGATTATTCTGGACCTAAACACATCAACCTGACATCAACCTGTCATGCGCGAAAATACTGTCTGCAGCCCATGAAGTTTCTGCTTGTAGAAGACAATCTGGACCTCGCGAATGCGGTCAGTTCCCGTATGCGTCTGGATGGACATGTGGTTGATCATGCAGCCAAATTGGAAGACGCAACCGCCTTTGTCGAAACCGAGGATTACGATCTGATCCTGTTGGATATCATGCTGCCTGACGGGGATGGCCGTAAGTTTCTGAAACGCCACCGCGCCGGGGGTTTGGACACCCCCGTCATCGTTTTGACCGCCCGCAGCCAGGTATCGGACCGAATCGGCTCGCTGGATCTGGGCGCGGATGATTACGTCACAAAACCCTTTGACCACGCTGAGCTGGAGGCCCGCTGCCGCGCTGTATTGCGCCGCAAGTCGGGCAGTTCGAAATCAACCATCGAGATTGGCGGCATCGTTTTTGATCCGGTGGCCGGGCATCTGACCGTGGGTGGCGATACCGTTTCCTTGCGCAATCGGGAATTACGGATGATCGAGTTGTTCATCAACGCTCCGGGTCAGGTGTTTTCGAAACAAAAGCTGGCGGACAGGCTGTTTTCCTATGACGACAATGTCTCGGACAACGCGATCGAGGTCTATGTCGGCCGCTTGCGCAAGCATTTGGAAAAGTCCGATCTGAAAATCACAACGTTGCGCGGGCTGGGATACAGGTTGGACCATGGTACCTAGTCCGACCGTATCGGGGTCTTTGCGCAACCGTCTGGTTCTGGCCTTGATCGGCGGCGCGGCTGTCCTTGCCATCCTGTTGTTTTTCACCGTCCGCAGCTATGCGGCAAAGGTGGCCCAGCAAGGGCAGGACAATATTCTGGTGGCCTCGGTTGCCTCGATCCTGGACGCGGCCGCGCTGCGGGAAGGCGCGTTAGAGGTTGATATACCCTATGCCGCCTTTTCGATGCTCAGCACACCGTCGGACGACCGTGTGTTCTATGCCGTCTTTCAGGACGGGGCGTTTATGTCCGGCTATGACGATCTGCAGCTTTCAGACGGCCCCGAGGAAGAGCAATGGACCTTCCACACTGGCGAGGTCCGAGGCGAACGTATCCGGCAAGTCAGCGCAAGGCGCACCCTTGTCGGGCTGGGAAAACAGACCGAGATCGCGGTGGCTTTGGGTCAAACACAGGATGCACTGTCGGACACGCTGGACCAAATCTCGCGCAATGCGGCCTATCTGGGTTTGGGCTTTTTTCTTCTGACCGCAGCGTTGTCGTTCTGGGTCGCGTCGACGACGTTCGGGCAACTCAACCGATTGACCATGTCGGTCACGCGCCGGGGGCCGCAGGACCTGAGCCCGTTCAAAAAGCCAGTGCCCAAGGAAATGGCACCGCTGGTGTTATCCCTGAATTCACTGATGGGGCGGCTGGACCAGTCGCTCAGCCAGTCCGAGGATTTTATTGCTGAAGCGGCCCACCGGGTGCGCACACCATTGGCGACGGTCCGGTCATATGCCGAGACGACCCTGCACCGGGTTGAACGCAAGGAAAACCGCGAGGCGCTGCGTGCCATGGTGCGCGCTATTGACGAAAGCTCGCGCGCGGCGGGGCAGTTGCTGGACCATGCTATGATCACCTTTCGGGCCGATCATCTGGAACGCGAAGAGATCGACCTGGTGGACTTGACCCGCGAACTGGTGCAGCGCCTGACGCCAATTGCCGAGATGAGAGAGCTGTCTCTGTCGCTGACCGGTGAGCCATCGGTTCCTTATTCAGGGGACCCAATCCTGATTCAAAACGCTGTGCGCAACATGATAGACAATGCGCTGAAATACGCTCCGGCGGACAGCACGGTTGAGATTGACGTTGACACCACGCCAGGCATTCAGATCACGGTCAGCGACTCGGGTCCTGGATTTCCGCCGGACGAGATTGATATGCTGACACGCCGCTTTGAACGGGGCCAAAACGCAACCGGTACCATTGGGTCGGGTCTGGGGCTGACGATCGCTCAGGATGTCGCAACGGCGCATGGCGGATCCCTTGTCCTGACCAATCAGCAAAAGGGCGGCGCATGCGTTATCTTATCGCTTTGATCCTGATCCTGTTCCCGCTGGTCGGAGCAGCGGATGACTGGGAGGACCGGTTGATCTTTAACGAAGGGGCCAAAGGCGCGCATCTGCGTGTGATCTCGAGCACCGATACGGTGTTGTTTGCCCCCCTGATCGAGAGTTTTGTTGCCCAATACCCCAGTATCAGTATCGAATACCTCGTCTCGGGTACCGCCGACATAAACCGACGCGTCCGTGCCACGCCCGAGGCGTTTGACGTCGTCATTTCCAGCGCGATGGACCTACAGCTGAAGCTGGCCAATGATGGATTTGCGTTGCCGGTAGAGGATGTTCAGGTGCCAAGCTGGGCCCAGTGGCACCATAGCCTGTTTGCCTTTACGTTTGAGCCCGCAACCATCGTGATCAACCGCGCTGCGTTTGAAGGACAGCCGATCCCACAGACCCGGCAGGGATTGATCGAAGCGTTACGCAAGCGTCCGGAAGAGTTTCGCGGCAAGATCGGAACCTATGACGTGCGCCAATCCGGCCTGGGGTATCTGTTTGCCACGCAGGACGCGCGCGCCTCGGAAACCTATTGGCGACTAATGGAGGTGATAGGCGGTCTAGATGTCCGGCTCTATTGCTGTTCGGGTGAAATGATCAACGACCTTGCGGATGGGACGATCTATGTCGCCTATAACGTGCTGGGCAGCTATGCGGAGGTTCGGACCGAGGGCAAAGACGCGTTGGAGGTGATCTTTCCCTCCGATTTTCAAACCATCATGATGCGCACAGCCATGATCTCTGAGGTGACACAAGCGCCTGAGGCGGCGGAACAGTTCATTCGGTTTCTGGTCTCGCAAAACCCTGCGACGCCGGAAGGCCATTCACCGCTGCCCTTTTTGCGGTCCGACACCGATATGACCGAGAGAGAGACGATTGGCCTGAACCCAGCCCTCCTGACCTTCTTGGACGGGCTCAAACGCCAAAAGTTTCTGTCGGCCTGGGAAAACGCCGTTATTCAATAGGGAACTGCCAGCCAAACCGGATCTGTGATCGCTGGCCAATTGTCCCAATCAAATCCGTTTGCTAACGTCGCCCTCGCGTCGGGGAGGGCGCGCAAACCGAAATGCTGGACTATTCGCATAACGCCTGGCTGGTGGCGGCGTCTTTGGCCGTTGCGCTGATGGCGGGCTTTACCGGTCTTTATCTGACCCATGGTGCCTCCAAGCTTGGGCCGCAGCGGCGCAAATCTGTTGTGGCTCTGGCGGCGGTCATTCTGGGCGGTGGTATCTGGTCGATGCATTTCGTGGCCATGTTGGGCCTGCAACTGCCGATCCTGTTTTACTACGACGCGCTGATTACACTGATTTCGGCTCTGGTTGCGATTCTGATGGTGGGTTTGGCGCTGCTCTTGCTCCATTTCCGCCCCCGCACAATGCAGACCATTGTTGGCGCGGGTGTGATCGTCGGTCTGGGGATCGTGGTGATGCACTATGTCGGCATGGCGGGGATGGAGCTGTGCCGGCCCGTCTACAACGCCTGGGATGTGGTAATTGCAACGCTGGCCTCGGTTGCTCTGTCCGTGCTGGCGATCTGGGTTGCCTATGACAATCGCACTCAGCGCAATATTCTTCTGGGAACGGCGTGTTTCGGCCTTGCGGTCTTTACCATGCATTTTGTGGCCACCGGCCTGACCGATTTCGTCGCCAGCGACAACGCTGCAGGGACCGGGCCCGCACTGAACAATCAGGTGCTGGCGATGGGCGTCACCGTGTCGGTGTTCCTGATCTGCGGCGCCTTCCTTTTGACCGGGATCACCTTTATCGAACCAGAGCCCGCAACGGTGCCTGATGCGTCGGACCCAACCCCTGAACCCGCCATCCTGCGTGCTGGTATTCCGTTTGAGCGCGAAGGTCAGACGTTTTTTACCGAACCCGCCCGAGTGGCCGCGATCCGGGCCGAGGGGCACTACACCGTCCTTTACATGGACGCGGAAAAGCTGTTCTGCCCTTGGTCGATCACCGAGGCTGAATCCCGCCTGGCAGCAGACGGTTTTTTGCGGGCGCATCGCAGCTATCTGGTGAACCCCAAACACATCTCAAGCTTTGAGCGTCACAAGGACAACGGCACTTGCTATTTCGACGGGGTCGAGGCGCTGAAAAAGATCCCCGTTAGCCGATCCCGCCTGAATGATATTCGCGACGCGCTGGGCCTGTGATCGCATCTCGTGCAGCTTATTCGCATCTCGTGAAACAAGCCGCGCGCCCCGTTTCCGTTAACTGGAACGCATAAGGCCGCAGCCGCTTTTCTGTCCCCAGGTCCCCCAAGGCATAACGTCCGGACCCAGGGAGGAAAACATGATACCAGCCGGTTTTGAGTATCACCGGCCGGGCGATATCGCCTCGGCCATTGGCATTTTACAGCAACACGGAGACGAGGCGCGCGTGATTGCGGGCGGGCACAGCCTGATCCCGATGATGAAGTTGCGCATGGCCGAGATGGGCCATCTGGTAGATCTACAGGCGATTGATGAGCTCAAGGGCATCGAAGTTGGTGCCGACACAGTCTCGCTGGGTGCGATGGTCACGCAGCACGAACTGATTACACATGATGGACTGGCGTCTGCCATTCCTCTTATCCGCGAAGCCGCCTTGCAGATCGCGGACCCTCAGGTGCGCTATATGGGGACTGTAGGTGGCAACGTGGCCAATGGGGATCCGGGCAATGACATGCCGGGGTTGATGCAGTGCCTGAACGCGACGTTTGATTTGTCCGGCCCGGACGGCAACCGCAGCGTCGCCGCGCGCGACTTTTACGAAGCCGCGTATTTCACCGCCCGTGATGATGAGGAAATTCTGACGCGCATCTCGATCCCGGTGCCCGGCGCAGGTGTGGGTCAGGCCTATGAAAAGCAAAAACGCAAGATCGGCGATTATGCCACCGCTGCGGCGGCGGTGATGGTCGGCAATGGGCAGGCCTCCGTTGCGATGACCAATCTGGCGGATACGCCCATCTGGTCTGATGCGGCCAGCGCCGCACTGGCGGCCGGGAATGTCGACGCCTGTGTTGCAGCTATGCTCGACGCGATCGACCCGGTCGAAGACAACCGTGGCCCCGTCGAGTTCAAGAAGCACGTGGCCGCCGTGATGTTGCGCCGCGCCATTGCCCGCGCGCAAAGCCGCGCGAGCTGAGGGGGAGGATCAACCATGTCAAAAATGCACGTAAAACTCACCGTGAACGGCAAACAGGTCGAAGGTCTGGCCGAGCCGCGCACATTGCTTATTCACTTTCTGCGAGAAGATCTGAAGATCACCGGGCCGCATATCGGGTGTGAAACCAGCCATTGCGGCGCCTGCACGGTCGATATCGATGGCAAGTCGGTGAAATCCTGTACCACCTTTGTGGCGCAGGTGAACGGCGCGGATGTTACCACCGTCGAAGGGTTGACCAATGACGATGGCAGTCTGGGTGTGCTGCAGGAAATGTTCCGTGAACATCATGGGCTGCAATGTGGCTTCTGCACGCCGGGTATGATCACCCGCGCGCACAGGTTGCTGCAGGAAAACCCGAATCCGTCCGAAGAAGACATTCGCTTTGGCATGGCCGGAAATCTGTGTCGCTGCACCGGGTATCAGAACATCGTCAAAGCGATCTCAGCCTCGGCTGACATGCTGAACGCCCAAAATCAGCCCTCAAGTCGCGAAGCGGTAGGGCAAACAAAAGTGGAGGCGGCGGAATGAACGACCAGACTCTTACCCCCGAAGAACGCGCCGCCAACCTCAAGGGTATGGGCAGCTCGCGCAAACGCGTCGAGGATGTGCGCTTTACCCAAGGCAAAGGCAATTACGTCGACGACATCAAGTTGGATGGGATGCTGTTTGGTGCTTTTGTCCGCTCGCCCTATGCCCATGCGCGCGTCGTTAATGTGAACAAAGACGCGGCGCTTGCCGTGCCCGGTGTTGTGGCAGTGCTGACCGCCGAAGACTTATCACCACTGGGCCTGCACTGGATGCCCACGTTGGCTGGTGACAAACAGATGGTACTGGCCGACGGCAAGGTCCTGTTCCAGGGCCAGGAAGTGGCCTATGTCGTTGCCGAAGACCGGTACATCGCAGCGGATGCGGCGGAACTGGTCGAGGTCGATTATGAGGAACTGCCGGTTCTGACTGACCCGTTTGAGGCATTGAAATCGGATGTCGTCCTGCGCGAAGATCTGGAAGGTCAGACCGAAGGTGCGCACGGCCCGCGCAAGCATCACAATCACATCTTCACCTGGGAACAGGGCGATAAGGATGCGACCGAAGCCATCTTGGCAGAGGCCGATGTCGTGGCCGAAGAGATGATTTATTACCACCGCACCCATCCCTGCCCGTTGGAAACCTGCGGCTGTGTCGCGTCAATGGACAAGGTGACCGGCAAGTTGACGCTGCATGGCACATTCCAGGCCCCGCATGCGATCCGAACAGTTGTCTCGCTGATCTCGGGCATTGCCGAGCATAACATCCGTGTCATCAGCCCCGATATTGGCGGTGGGTTCGGCAATAAGGTTGGGGCTTACGCGGGCTATGTCTGCTCGGTTGTGGCCTCAATTGTAACCGGACGGCCGGTGAAATGGGTCGAGAACCGGATGGAGAACCTGATGTCCACCGCCTTTGCCCGCGACTACTGGATGCAAGGCAAAATCGCCGCCACCAAGGATGGCAAGATCACCGGACTGTGGTGTCACACGACGGCGGATCACGGCGGGTTCGACGCGTGTGCTGACCCGACCAAGTTCCCGGCGGGCTTCATGAATATCTGCACCGGCTCTTATGACATCCCCACCGCTTATCTGGCAGTTGACGGTGTCTATACCAACAAGGCGCCGGGTGGGGTGGCCTATCGCTGTTCCTTCCGGGTGACCGAAGCCGCGTATTTCATAGAACGGATGATCGAGGTTCTGGCCATCAAGCTGAACATGGATGCGGCCGAGCTGCGCCGGATCAACTTTATCAAGGCGGATCAATTTCCTTATCAGTCGGCACTGGGCTGGGAATATGACTCGGGCGATTATCATACAGCCTGGGACAAGGCGCTGAAGGCTGTCGACTATGAAGGTCTGCGGGCCGAACAGGCACAGCAGATCGAGGATTTCAAGGCTGGCAAGACCCGCAAGTTACTGGGTATCGGTCTGACGCATTTCACCGAAATCGTCGGTGCCGGGCCCGTAAAAAACTGCGATATCCTTGGGCTGGGTATGTTTGATAGCTGCGAAATCCGCATCCATCCGACCGGATCGGCCATCGCCCGGCTGGGCACGATCAGCCAGGGTCAGGGCCATGCCACGACCTTTGCCCAGATCATCGCCAGCGAGATCGGTCTGCCCGCCGATGACATCACGCTGGAGGAGGGCGACACCGACACCGCGCCGTACGGTCTCGGGACCTATGGGTCGAGGTCTACTCCGGTCGCGGGGGCTGCTACAGCAATGGCTGCGCGGAAAATCCGCGCCAAGGCGCAGATGATTGCGGCCTATCTGTTGGAGGTGCACGACGACGATGTCGAATGGGACGTGGATCGCTTTGCTGTCAAAGGCGCGCCGGAGCGGTTCAAGACCATGAAGGAGATTGCCTTCGCCGCCTATAATCAGGCGATACCGGGGTTGGAGCCCGGATTGGAGGCCGTCAGCTATTATGATCCACCAAATATGACTTATCCGTTTGGGGCCTATATCTGTGTCATGGAGATCGACGTGGATACCGGCGAATGGGACGTTCGCAAGTTCTATGCGCTGGATGATTGTGGCACGCGGATCAACCCGATGATCATCGAAGGGCAAGTCCACGGTGGCGTGACCGAGGCACTGGCCATCGCGATGGGTCAGGAGATTGCCTATGACGAGATGGGCAACGTCAAGACCGCAACGCTGATGGATTTCTTCATTCCCACCGCGTGGGAGACGCCGAATTACACCACAGATCACACGGTGACGCCGTCTCCGCATCATCCGATTGGTGCCAAGGGAGTTGGTGAAAGCCCGAATGTGGGGGGCGTGCCAGCGTTTTCCAACGCGGTTCATGATGCGTTTCGGCCCTTTGGGTTGGTTCAGAGCCACATGCCACATGATCATTGGCGGATTTGGAGGATCGCAAACGGCCTGGGGATGCACGGGTAATCGGTTTCGAACCGGCTGTCGCCGGTCCGACCGAACGGAGGGGGCGCTGCCCCCTCCGAACCTCCCCCGGGATATTTTTAGCCAGATGAAGATGGGATCCTGGTTTTGACTTTGAGTGATGTGCACAAAGGACTGGCCGCGCAGGGCTATGTTGCCGATGACCGGTTGGCGATGGCCTTGCATTTGGCACAGGAGTTGGGGCGTCCCTTGCTGCTTGAGGGCCCGGCGGGCGTTGGCAAGACCGAGGTTGCCAAGGCTGTGGCTGCTTGGCGCGAAACGCGGCTGATCCGGTTGCAATGTTATGAGGGGCTGGATGCCAGCCACGCCATATATGAGTGGAACTATCAGCGGCAGTTGCTGGCCATTCGGGCCAGCGAAGCGCAGGGGGGGACCCGCGAGGCGCAGCTGTTTACGGATGAGTATCTGCTGAAACGGCCATTGTTAGAGGCTATTTCAGCTGAGGATCCACCTGTTCTGTTGATCGATGAGATTGATCGTGCGGATGAGGAGTTTGAGGCCTATCTGCTGGAAATCCTGTCCGACTTTCAGATCACAATCCCTGAACTGGGAACCATCAAAGCGCGCGTGCGCCCAATTGTGATCCTGACGGCAAACGGAACGCGAGATTTGTCGGACGCCTTGCGCCGGCGGTGTTTGTACAGTTTCCTCGACTATCCGTCGCAAGAGACGGAGTTGATCATTCTACGAGCCCGGATGCCGGGGCTAGAGGAACAGTTGGTCCGGCAGATTGTTGGTGTGGTTCAAGCTCTGCGCAAGGAAGAGCTTGAGAAAACTCCGGGTATTGCCGAGATGCTGGATTGGGCGGCGGCGTTGTCCGGTCTGGGGGTGAACGATCTGGCCAAATCCCGCAACGAGGTGCAGGCGACGCTGGTATGCCTGTTGAAAACCGCCGCGGATCATGATGCCGCCCCGCCCGAAGTGATGGACCGGTTGATTGGGAAGGTGGCGTGATGCAGGTTACCCGATTCCCTTCTCGTGCGGCAGGCATTGCGGACCGCATGTCGGGGTTTATTGCGCATCTGCGGATGAATGGCATGCGTGTGGGACCACGGGAAACCGGGGACGCTCTGGCCGCTATGTCGGCGGTTGAGGCGACGGATGCGCAGCAGGTGCGGCGGGCATTATGTGCGGTGTTGGCCGGAGATGCCGAAGATTGGCGCCGCTTTGATGCGTTGTTCGACGCCTATTGGTTCAACGCGGGCAAGCAGCGCTCTGGCATGGCGCAGACCGCGCATGTGCGGGTGCAATCCGCCAAACCCATGATCTGGCAACAGCAAGATCGGGGCATAGACGACACGCAACCCGGAACAGATCAGGCCACCACTCCGGATCCCAGCGACGGGGAGGCCGAAGGGATGGACGGGCAGCTGATTGCAACCCGTACGGCCAACCTGTCGCGCCGGGATCTGCGGGAATTGATGGATGAAGAGGCTCTGAAACAGGCGGAAGCGGCTGCATCAAAATTGGCACGGGCCATTCGGGATCGCCGGTCGCGGCGGCGGAAACAGGCGCTGCGCGGCCCGGCGCTGGACATGCGACGGATACAGAGGGCCAGCCTTGCGCGCGGGGGCGAGCCGATGGATCTGTATCGACGGGCGCGTCCGCCGCGTCCAATGCGGATCGTGGCTTTGTGTGATGTTAGCGGCTCGATGACCGTCTATTCCCGGGTGTTTCTGGCCTTCCTCAAAGGTCTGATCGGCAGCGGAACCGAGGCGGATGCTTATTTGTTTCACACCCGGTTGATGCGGGTAACCGATGCGCTGCGTGATCATGACAGTTTGCGGGCTGCAGGTCGGTTGTCGCTGATGGCCGAGGGGTTTGGGGGCGGCACAGATATCTCGGGCAGCCTGAACACTTTCGTAAACGGATACGGTACGCGCGCGCTGAATGGGCGGACCATCGTGCTGATCCTGTCGGATGGCTATTGCAGTCAGGACCCGCAGGCGCTGGGCGAGGTGTTGGGGCGCATTCGTCGCAAGGCACGGCGCATCGTTTGGCTGAACCCGCTGAAGGGATGGCGCGACTATCAACCTATTGCGGCCGCTATGCAGGCGGCTGAACCCTATCTGGATGCGCATCTGCCCGCCAACACGTTGGACGCGCTGGCGGCGTTGGAACCGCAGTTCCGAAGGCTGTGACAGGAGCCCGATATGGCAAGTTTTGATATTTTCGACACCATCGATGAACTGCGCAGCACCGGAGAGGCGTTCTGTGTCGCCACGGTGTTGCGCACGGCGGATGCCACCTCGGCCAAGGCGGGGGGCAAGGCTGCGATCACAAAAGACGGGCGCATTCTGGGGCATCTCGGCGGGGCGTGCGTACAGCGCGCCGTGCAGCGCTCAGCCCAAGAGGCGCTGGCCATAGGGGCGCCTCGGATGATCCGGGTCAAACCTTCGGAAAAGGTGGTGAACATGACCGATCCTGACGGTGTACAAACCTTCAAAAGCGGATGCCCCTCGGGCGGTACGGTTGATCTGTTGGTCGAGCCTTATCAACACGCCCCTCGGTTGGTGATCTTTGGCGAGTCGCAGATTGCGATCGCTTTGGCAGCGCATGGCGTGTTGGCCGG
The DNA here is from genome assembly GCF_900172215.1 of Ruegeria meonggei. Classification (GTDB taxonomy): domain Bacteria; phylum Pseudomonadota; class Alphaproteobacteria; order Rhodobacterales; family Rhodobacteraceae; genus Ruegeria; species Ruegeria meonggei. The sequence goes on along the minus strand of NZ_FWFP01000005.1, from coordinate 49,292 downwards.
ATTTCGGGTTTGCGTGACTAAAGACGCTGAGATCGACGCGGATGTCCGGCGATTTACCCCCGAAACCATCGCCGAAATCGGGATCGATATGCGGGATTTTGTCGTCGTCGCCTCGCAGGGTAGCGGGGACGCCACAGCGCTGAAAGCCGCCCTGGAAACGGATGCAATGCGTGTTTCCATGGTAGCCAGTCGGCGAAAGGCTGATATGCTGACGGATAAACTTGTTGCGCAGGGGATGGATCCGGCGCGTGCGGCGCAGCTTAAATCTCCGGCGGGTCTGGATATCCAGGCGATTGACCCGCACGAAATCGCCCTGTCGATCCTGGCGGAAATCGTGCAGTGGCGAAATAGGGACAAGACGAGGGAGGCTTCTGATGATGAGAAACGTGCTTAACCGCCTGAAGGCCCTTTGGCCCGCGCGACCGGCTCAAACCTTGGAAGAGGCAGCAGAAACTGCGCTTTTGGTCTATCCAAGATGTTGTTGAACAAAGGAATCATGAATGGAACTCAGTGACGAAATCCGCATTACGGCGCCCCGCGCTGTCGTATACGAGGCCCTGAACAACCCTGAAATCCTGCAGGAGTGTATTCCGGGCTGTGAGGAGCTGATCCAGAATTCTCCGGAAGATCTTGAAGCCAAGGTTGTTCTGAAAATCGGCCCGGTCAAAGCTAAATTCGCTGGTGAAGTCACGTTGGACAAATCAAACGCGCCAGGTGGGTTTTCCCTGACCGGCGAAGGCAAGGGCGGCGCGGCCGGTTTCGCAAAAGGCGGGGCTGAGGTTACGCTGACCGAAGACGGGGACGAAACGGTTCTGGCCTATACAGCCAAGGTCGATGTTGGTGGTAAGATCGCGCAATTGGGCAGCCGCCTGATCGCGGGGACAGCGAAAAAGCTGTCGGGCAAGTTTTTCACACGCTTTGGTGAAATCGTATCGGAACAATCAGTGTCCTGACCAGAAAAAGGTCGGGCAGCCTGCCCGGCCTGCTGATCGCGGCGCAATAGAGTTGACGTCGCCCGCAATCAGCGCGATCACACTCGCATCCTATAGCAGGAGGCCAGGGTGAAAAACCAAGTTCAGTTGGAAAAACTCGAAGGTTGGTTGGCGATCAAGCCGGATGATCTGGCGTCGATCCGGCGTTTGGTCACGCTGTTGGACCTATCCGGACCACCGGGCAAACCCCTTGGTGCTTTTGGGACGGCGCAGGCCAAAATCGGCGCGTCTCTGCCCCCCGCTTGGCAGTCCCTGTATTTGAACACAAGCCACAATGCCGCCGCCTATGGGCAGTGGCTGTCGATCCTGAAGTCCGCGCGGATCGGACAGGCTGTGCCGATTGGGCAGGTGTTTTCTGGCCGGGTCCTGACTATCAAGGGGCAGCCGACCTATTGCGGCGAGAAGTTGAAGTTCTTCAAGGAAACCAGCGTCATACCGGGCCTGTGCTACGATTGTTATAAGGTCCAGATTCTGCCCGAGAATCTTGAGGCGATGTTTCAGACCTATTTCCTGCTACTCGCGCTGGATCTGCATGGCGACAATGCACGCAAGTGCATGATCGAGCTGCGCGATGGCATCAAGTTTCCGTACAAAGCCTATATCTATTGCGAAAGCTTGCCCGAGGCGAAGACCTGTCTTGCCGCGTTTCAGCAAACCCTGGCTGAGGTGGGGATAACGGGCGTCCACTCAAAGATTTCGCACGGATGTTCGGAATACGGGATAGAGTATCCCGAGTTCAAATACACCGAGGGCGAGGATCAATCAGCGCTTACCCCACCGGCCGAATGGCAAGAGGTTGAGCAGACCTATTTTGATCGCCTGAAACTGCCACCGCCGCAAACCCAAAGCAATACCAAGCCGCGGATCAGCCTTCGCGATGTTTTTGCCTTTCGGACCTGGGCTAAATACGCCCAGCTGATCGGAGATGACACCTGTGGCACCTATCAGGCTGCGAAAGGGCCTGCCTTGCCGCCCGCATTTGTCAAACGGGTGAAAGCGCAGGCGGCTCTTCGGCATCAGGAAATGACCGAACTGGCCACGCGGTCGTGATTTGCTGCGGATAAGGGACTGCTCAGCTCAGGATGCTTCAATCCCGGTTGTACGCGCCAGAATATCGACCCCCTGTTGACGCCAGAAATGCAGCAAGTCGATGAAAATCCAGTTCTCGGCCAGCTTGTCACCCGCACGGCGATAGATGTCGATCACCCGGAACTCACCTGGCTTGCTGCTGGCGGGCATCCCCATGAATCCACCGGTCGGGACGGCAGTGAAATTTGGCCAGCCGAAGAACCCGCCATACTGCCCCTCGGCCAGACGGCAGATGTGGTTGGTCTCCGAGCGTTCGGCGAAGGCCGCGCGAAACGGGCCAGAGTGCTGTTTGGCATATCGGTCGATCGTGTAGGTTGCGCCGATCCCCTCGGGGCCCCACCAGATCATGTCGTCATGCCAGGTGCGGGCCAACTCATCCTCTAACGGCAGGTCGCTGTTCCACTGTCCAAGGTCAGAGATCATGGCGTTGATCGTGCTGAGTGTTTTGCGACCCTCTTCTATCGGTTGGTCTTTGGTCAGAATACCGTCATGGGTGCGCGGCCCGGGTTGCACCAGATGGGCAGCGGTTTGGGGTGGAAAGGGGTTTTGCCCGGCCTGCACCATCAAATGCGGAATATCGAAATACATTGCGGTCTCGGCGATTTTGCCCTGTGAGACCCGATGGAACTCGCAATAGCGCAGAAAGGCCATCTTGCCAGTGGGGCGGATTCCAAGCCACGGATGGTCGAACAACCCTATCAGATGCCCCATCGACACCACCCAGACATCCGCGACCGGGTCCAGAGAATTGGTTCCGGCGAAAAAGATATCCTGCCGACGCTGCATACGGGTCAGGCTGTTTTTCAACGGCTGCCAGAACCTGTCTGCCACTGCGCGGGTGCCAGAAATCTCGTTGAACGGATGGAACCCACGCCAGTGTAAATCCTGCCCGCAGAATTGCTGCAGGACGTCTGGCAAGTCCGAATCGGACGTTGCATCAAGGGCCTCAAAGAACGAGGACACCAGCGTTTTTTCTTTCTGAAAGCTCACTATCTTACTGCTTTTCTGAATGGTTGTGTCGGATTCTAGCGATTGAAAATCGCGGGTTACGGTGTTTTTTGCATACGTATGCAAAAAAGTCTTGCCAGAAATGATAACTGGAGAATACAGTTTTGCAAACGTATGCAAAGCGAATCCTTTCAGGGGGCATCATGGCGGAAATTCAATTGCGCAATGTCGGTAAACGATGGGGTTCCTTTGTCGGAGTCCACAATTTCGACCTGACCATCGCGGACCGGGAATTTCTGGTTTTGTTAGGCCCGTCGGGCTGCGGCAAGACCACCACGATGCGCATGATTGCCGGTCTGGAAGATGCAACCGAGGGCAATATTCTGATTGACGGCAAGGTGGTCAACGATCTGGAGCCCAAGGACCGGGACGTGGCGATGGTGTTCCAAAGCTATGCGCTCTACCCCAACATGAATGTCTATGAAAACATCCGCTTCCCGCTGAAAGTGCGCGGTATTGACCCCGATACCCATGACGAAAAGGTGCGCCGCGCCAGCGCTATGGTTGAGCTGGACGATTTCCTGCACCGCAAACCGGCGGAACTGTCGGGTGGTCAGCGGCAGCGTGTGGCATTGGCCCGCGCCATCGTGCGCGAGCCGAACGTGTTCTTGATGGATGAACCGCTGTCGAATCTGGATGCGAAATTGCGGGTTTCGACCCGGGCGCAGATCAAGAACCTCAGCCATGAACTAGCGGTGACCACGATCTATGTGACGCATGACCAGATCGAAGCCATGACACTGGCGGATCGCGTTGTCGTCATGAAACAAGGCGTGGTGCAGCAGGTCGGTAGCCCGACTGAAATCTACGACCGTCCCGCGAATACCTTTGTGGCGGGCTTTATCGGCTCGCCTGCGATGAACCTGATGGAAGGTGAAGTCAGCGGAGGCGTCTTCCGCGCCGACCATGCCGAGATTCCGGTTGATGCACCTGACGGGCCAATGACGCTGGGCTTTCGGGCCGAAGATGCCAGCCTTGCGGATGCCGGCGGCCAGATCACCGCGCCTATCTACACGCTGGAACTGTTGGGCGATGCAACCATGATCTCGGTCCGGGTGGGTGGTGCGCTGGTTTCGGTCAAGGCCGACAAAACGTTCCGAGCCGAAATTGGCGAGCCGGTCTCGTTCTCGGTGCCAAAAGACATCTGTCATCTCTTCGAAGCTGGAAGTGGTGCACGGATCGGGGGCTGACCCCACAACAGCCCATAAGGGCATAACACCGGTCCGGACGTCGACGACGGACCGATCCTGACAGGGAGAAACCTATGAAACTTAGATCAATCCTCATGGCTGGCGCCATGTCCATCGCTGCCAGTGGCGCATGGGCAGCCTGTTCCTTTGAAAATGACGTCCCGTTGAAGTCGCTGTCTGCGGGTTTCGAGGCCTGGAAGGCCGTCACGGACGCGATGGCTGAATGCGGCAATTTCAGCGCGTCGCTGGATCAGGAATTCCGCGAAAAGCAGCCCGAGGCTTTTGCGGCCGATCCGGCGCTGTATCAGATCGGCGGCGTGTCGAACGCCACGCTGGTGCCCTTGTTGAATGCCGGCTCCGTCCGCCCTCTGGACGATCTGGTCGAGAAGTACGGCCAGAACCTGCTGCCAAACCAACTGATCAAGGTGGACGGCAAGGTTATGGCCGTCGCCATGATGGTGAATGCCCAGCACCTGATGTACCGCAACGATGTACTGGCTGACCTGGGGATCGACGAACCCAAAACCTATGGCGACGTTCTGGCAGCCGCAGCTCAGATCAAAGAGGCTGGCGTCATGGACTACCCGATCGGCGGCACGTTCAAGACCGGCTGGAACCTGGGTCAGGAATTCATCAACATGTATCTGGGCGAAGGCGGGTCCTTCTTTGGTGACGGAAACATGCCTGCGATCAACAATGATCAGGGCGTCGCTGCACTTGAGATGATGAAAGCTATGACCGAATTTATGGATCCGGAATATCTGGTCTCGGATTCCACCTATGTTCAGCAGCAGTTCCAGCAGGGCAAGATCGCTATGGCGAACCTGTGGGCCAGCCGTGCGGCCGCAATGAATGATGAGGCCGAAAGCCAGGTGGTCGGCAAGGTCACCATGGCCGCGGCCCCGATGGGGTCAGCCGTTCCCGCAACCACGATCTGGTGGGATGGCATCGTTCTGGCCACGAACATGAGCGATGAAGAGGCCGATGCCGCCTTCCGTGTCGCGCTGGAAGGCATGGATGCCGACACCGTCAGCGCGAATAACGATGTCGCTGTTTGGCTAAGCACGGCCTACACGCCGGGCGATCTGGCTGCAGGGGCCGCGGCCTCGGCTGAAGGGGGCGCCAAGGCGTATCCCGCTTCGGGTCCGATGGGCATCATGCACACATCTTTGGGCAACGGTCTGGCCGATTACCTGACCGGTGCCAAGGATGCACAAACCACGCTGGCTGATATCGAGGCGGATTACATCACCGCCGCGAAAGAAGCTGGCCTGATCAGCAACTGATCCAATTGCGAGAGGGTTCCGGCCCTCTCGCCCCTATTCCCCGAGAACCATGAGAAAGGCAGAGCCATGAATTTCCGGACATTTGCCACCTTTGTTGGCCCCTCTGTCTTTATGATGCTTCTCTTTATCGCGTTTCCACTGGTCAGCGTGTTCAAGCAAAGCTTCTACATCACGCAGCCGATCTATGAGACGGTCGAAACTGAGACCTGCACCCCCGGCTTTCTGACCCAGACCTGCGTGACCGAACAGGTGTCACAACCGAAGCTGGATGACGATGGCAAGATCATCACCCGGACCGATTTTGTCGGGCTGCAAAGCTATCGCAATGTGCTTGAACCTGAACGTGCGTGGCGGGCGATCAGCGACGGCAACTGGAATGTGCTGTCCACGATCAACTTTTGGAAAGCGCTGCGGTTTACCCTGACCTTCACTCTGATCACCCTGCCTCTGGTGGTCGTGTGCGGGCTGGGCATTGCAATTCTGATCAACAATGCAGCGCGGTCCATCCGGGGTCCGGTCATCTTTGTCTCACTGCTGCCGTTCATCATCACGCCGGTGATCGGCGTTCTGTCGATCAACTGGCTGTTCCGGGGTGACGGTATCCTTACGGCGATGATGGAGTGGTGGTTGAACCGCGATATCGCTCTGTTTGCCCAAGCCTGGACGATCGAGGTTTTGATGATGCTCTACCGCGTTTGGCATGTGGCGCCATTTGCCGCCATCATCTTTTACGCCGGATTGCAGACGGTCAATCAGGACAGTCTGGAAAGTGCGGTGATCGACGGCGCAACCCGGTGGCAGCGCCTGAAATACATCGTCATCCCACATCTGATGCCGCTGATCATCTTTGTGTCGATGATCCATCTGATGGACAGCTATCGGGTGTTCGAGGAAATCGTCGGCTTCTCAAGCCAGGGCTACGTGATCTCTCTGCAGTGGCTGACATTTGATTACCTGACGCCGGATCAGGCCGGGAACCGGTCGATCAGCCGGGCGTCGGCCAACTCGATGCTGACCATGATCGGTGTCGTCATCCTGCTTATCTTCCCGCTGCGCCGGACTTGGCGTGACCATAAAGGAGGCCACTAACATGTCCTCGCGCGCGCTCCGCCAACCCGTCAGTCTGCGATTGACGTCGAACATTTTCCTGGCTCTTTGGTGCCTGATCGCGGCCTTCCCGATCTTCTGGATCGTGGTGATGAGCTTCAAGTCACCGGTCGATGCGTTCGACAGCAATGCGCTGAACGTGATTTTTGGGCCTGCCACGCTGGGCGTCGGCAAGGGTCTGTCGCTGCTCGACATTATTCTGGGTATTGCGGTCATCTGGGGCACAATTCTTGCAGCCACCAAGCCTTTACCCTCAATGGTAAAATCCTACTCCAAACCCGGGCAGGAGTGGTTCGGCTGGCTGGCTGGCGTAGTGGTTCTTTTGGTGGGGTTCCTGCTGGTCTTTTTTGTCATCCTGCCAGTTGTCCTGAACGTCTTGAATCCGCTGTTTGGCCCCCTCGGGCGGGACATTCTTGGCCTGACGACCGAGCACTACAAGACGGTCTGGATCGACCGGGGCTTTTCGAACAACTTCAAGAACTCGCTGATCGTAACGACGGGTGTGGTGACCGTATCCCTGACGGTTGGAACGTTGGCAGGCTATGGCCTGGCGCGCTCGGGTTCAACTTTGGCCTTCTGGATACTGATCGTGGCTCTGGTCTTTCGTGCGCTGCCGCATTCAGTGCTGGTGGCGGGCTATCTGCCGGTCTTCATCAACTCGGCCGAATGGCTGGCCCCGATCCTGGGTGAGAACGCGCCGACACTTTACGGCAAACCCTTTGCGGTGATCGCCGTTCTGGTGGCGATCAACCAGCCCTTCACCATCTGGATGTTGCGCTCGTTCTTCCAGAACATTCCGGCCGAGCTGGATGAGGCCGCCCGCGTCGATGGCTGCAGCCATTTCCAGGCCTTTCGTCGGGTGATCATGCCGGTGATGTGGCCGGGGGTCATCACGACGGGGCTGTTCAGTTTCCTGCTGGCCTATAACGACTTTCTTGTCACGGCGTTGCTGCTGGACGCGCAGAACCAGACGATGGTTCCGGCCATCGTCGGCATGTTCAACCGCGAGACGACAACAACCGATCAAGTAGTGGCGGTGGCCGCTGCCGTGTCGATCACCGCACCGTTGATCTTTCTTGTTCTGATCTTCCAGCGCCAGATCGTCAGTGGTCTGACCGCCGGGGCGGTCAAAGGCTGATGAGCAACAATGCCCGACATAACGCCATGTCGCGCCATCCGGCGCTGAACAGGATGCCAAGGGACTTTCTGAGTGTTTGGCGCGCACGTCCCAACTCCTCCTCCCTTGGCAACCTGAAAGGATAGAAAGATGAAAGGTTCCCGCCCGGAACAAGCGGTCCTGACCCGCGACACGGACATGAGTAAAACCGAAGACACACGCCGCGTGATCGAAACCATGGTCGACGGTCTGAACGACCATCGCATTGATGACATCGGCGAGTTCTTCTCGGACGGGTTCCGGTGGCTGGGCAATCAGGGCTGCGGCACTAAAACGGGCCTGAAAGAGTTTCAGGAGAATTGGCAGCGCCCGTTTCAGGCTGCATTTTCGGATAAGACCTGCATTGATGAAGCTCGCCTGTATATGGGCGAGTGGGCCGCGGCCTTTGGTCGGCAGGAGGCCACTCATTCAGGCGAATTTCTCGGCATCGCGCCCACCGGTAAACGGGTTGAAATCCGGTACATGGACTTCTGGAAAGTGGTCGATGGCAAAATCGTCGACAATTGGGTGAATGTCGATTTCGCCCATGTTGCCGCTCAGCTGGGCGTCGATCTGTTCAACGGAGAAGGCTGGGAAACCTATGACCGGGGTGAGAAAACGCCGCCCCATCCGCAAACTGAGGGTTAAGACAATGGCTATTGAGTATCTCAAACGCGGCAAATCCGACGCGGACCGGGCGCAAGACGACGCCAAAACCCGCGCTGTGGTAGAAGATGCGCTGAAAGATATCGAAACCCGCGGAGACGCCGCGGTGCGAGCGATGAGCGAAAATTTCGACAAGTATTCACCGGCGTCTTTCCGGCTGTCGCAGGTTGAGATTGACGATCTGATCAGCCAGCTTACCGACCGCGAACTGGCCGATATCAAATTCGCTCAGGAACAGGTGCGCAACTTTGCACAGGCCCAGCGGGATTCGATGCTGGATATTGAGGTCGAGACCTTGCCGGGCGTGATCCTGGGCCACAAGAACATCCCGGTTCAGTCCGTAGGCTGCTATGTCCCCGGTGGTAAGTTCCCGATGGTGGCCTCGGCGCATATGTCGGTGGCTACGGCCTCGGTCGCCGGGGTACCGCGCATCATCGCCTGTACGCCGCCGTTCAACGGCAAACCCAATGCAGCGGTGATTGCTGCCATGCATCTGGGTGGCGCGCATGAAATCTATGTGATGGGCGGCATTCAGGCCATCGGTGCCATGGCGCTGGGGACTGAAACGATTGATCCGGTGCACATGTTGGTGGGTCCGGGCAACGCCTTTGTTGCCGAAGCCAAGCGCCAGCTGTTTGGACGTGTGGGTATCGACCTTTTTGCCGGCCCGACCGAGACCATGGTGATCGCCGATGAAACCGCCGCCGATGCCGAGCTGTGTGCGACCGATCTGCTGGGTCAGGCCGAGCATGGCTATAACAGCCCCTGCGTGCTGTTGACCAACTCGCGCAAGTTGGCCGTAGACACATTGTCCGAGGTCGACCGGCTGCTGGGTATTCTGCCAACCGCGGGCACCGCGAAAGTCTCTTGGGACGAATATGGTGAGGTGATTGTCTGCGACACCTATGACGAGATGCTGCAGGTGGCCGATGACATCGCATCCGAGCATGTCCAGGTGATGACTGATCGCGACGACTGGTTCCTTGAGAACATGACCTGTTATGGCGCGCTGTTCCTTGGTCCTCGCACCAACGTGTCAAACGGCGACAAGGTGATCGGCACCAACCATACGCTGCCGACGAAGAAAGCGGGTCGTTATACCGGTGGGCTTTGGGTCGGTAAATACCTGAAGACGCACAGCTATCAGAAGGTGTTGACCGATGAGGCGGCGACGCTGATCGGTGAATACGGATCACGCCTGTGTCTGCTGGAAGGCTTCGTCGGCCATGCCGAGCAGTGCAATATCCGGGTTCGTCGCTATGGCGGGATCAATGTGCCCTACGGCGCACCGGCACCCTATCGGGACGCCGCTGAATGACCGACAGGCACACCCATCACAAGTCTCTGATGGTGCCGCTTCGGGCTGCGATGTATGACTTTGATAAGGATAGTGTGTGCGCAGCATTGGCAGAGATCAGCGCCCCGGATGCCGTGTTTCGCCTGTGTTACCCGTTTGGGGACACCGCTGGCAGTGAGGCGCATTTTGACACCGCTTACGCAGGGTTGCTGACCGCTTGGCCGGATCTTGAGCGCCGGGACTATATCGTGATGGCCGGCCCCGATGAACACGGGGCTGATTGGGTCGGGTGCGGTGGCTATTACACCGGCACCTTCACCGGTCCCTGGTTGGATATCCCGCCGACCGGCCATCAGGTTACCATGCGGTTTCACGAATTCTACCGGTTCGAAAATGACCAGGTGGTTGAGATGCAGGCCCTATGGGACATCCCAGAGGTGATGATGCAGGCGGGTGCCTGGCCGATGGCACCAAGTCTTGGGCGGGAATGGCATGTGCCAGGCCCGGCGACGCAAGACGGGCTGGTGCTGGGTCCTTATGATGCGACCCGGGGGCAGGCAACCTGTCAGCACATTATCGACATGCTTGAGCATCTGAAAAAGCACCCCGCGCAAGGGGGGCCAAAGGTGATGGAGCTAGAGCGGTTCTGGCACCCCCGGATGAATTGGTACGGCCCCTCGGGGATCGGCACCGGGCGTGGCATTTCGGGATTTCGCAACTGGCATCAGATTCCGTTCCTGAACGGAATGCCGGATCGGGGGCAATATGTCGAAGACATCACCTATCACTTCTTTGGCGACGGCGATTATGCGGGCGTGACTGGCTGGCCGGACATGATCCAGTCCGTCACCCATGATGGGTGGATGGGTATCGCGCCATCGGGCAAGCGTATCACCATGCGCAGTCTTGACTTCTGGCGGGTGGAAAACGGCAAAATCCGCGAGAACTGGGTGCTGGTTGATCTTCTGGATGCCTATGCGCAACTGGGCGTTGACGTTTTCGCCCGTCTGCGAGAATTCAATAAGGCCCGCAACATGGGCCGTATTGAAATACCGGATGGAATGAGCTGATGACTGACCTGCCCCGCACCCCTTCGTTTTCCCTGACCGGCAAAACCGCGCTGGTTACCGGCGCGTCTTCGGGCATCGGGCAGGGTTGCGCCGTAGCTCTGGCCGAGGCCGGGGCCCATGTCGTTTGCATGGCACGCGGGGCGGATCGGCTGCAAGAAACGGTTGCTGCGCTGCAGGCGCAGGGCTGGTCGACCGAGGCGCAGGTCGTTGATCAGGGCAATCTTGGGGCAATGCGTTCTCTGTTCGACGGGCGCGTCTTTGACGTGGTGGTGAATTCCGCGGGCACCGCGCGCCACAGCCCCGCCATTGAAACCAAGCCCGAAGATTTCGACGCGGTTACAGATATCAACCTGCGCGCGGCCTACTTTCTGTCCGCCTATGCGGCCAAGGCTTTGATCATGGCAGGCAAGCGCGGCTCGATCATTCATATCTCAAGCCAGATGGGCCATGTGGGCGGTGTAGACCGGGCGCTTTATTGCGCGACCAAACATGGGCTTGAGGGCATGGTCAAAGCTATGGCGATCGAATGGGGCAAACAGGGTATCCGTATCAATACGGTTTGCCCGACTTTCATCCGGACCCCTCTGACGCAGGCCACATTCGATGACCCCGAACGGGCCGCATGGATCATGGACAAGATCAAGCTGGACCGCGTGGGCGAGGTCGAAGACATCATGGGCGCGGTCCGCTATCTGGCCTCGGATGCCTCGGCGCTTGTGACCGGTACCTCGATGTTGATTGACGGGGGGTGGACGGCAGACTGATGGCCGAGAAAGTCACATCCCTTCAGGTTGCACAGCTGGCGGGTGTCAGCCAATCGGCAGTCAGCCGGGTGTTTACCCCCGGCGCATCGGTCAGCAAAAAGACCGAAGACAAGGTGCGCAAAGCCGCTACCCAGCTGGGCTATCGCCCAAATGTTCTGGCCCGGGCGATGGTGTCGGGCAAAAGCCGGATCATCGGTCTGGTGGTCGGATATCTGGACAATTACTTTTATCCCGAAGCGCTTGAGAAACTGTCCAACGCCTTGCAGGAACAGGGCTATCACGTCCTGATCTTCATGGCCTCGCGGTCGGCCGGAAATATCGACGACGTGATGGAGGAAATCCTCGACTACCAAGTAGACGGCGTCATTCTGGCTTCGGTGCCGATGTCGTCGGACATTGCGATGCGCTGTCAGCAGGCGGGTGTTCCTGTCGTTCTTTTCAACCGCAGCCAGGATATGGACGGCATCACCACGGTCACGTCCGACAACTATGCTGGGGGCCGAAAAGTGGCCGAGTTCTTGGTGGCCGGTGGGCATCGACAGATCGCCTATATCGCCGGCTGGCAGGGGGCATCGACCCAGCGCGACCGCGAGGCCGGGTTCCGGGCAGCGCTGGGCGAGGCTGGCCAGGACCTGTTCCGTCACGATGTTGGCGAGTTTCACACCGAAGACGCCCGTGCCGCTGCGCGCCGGGTGTTTGATGTAGCCCCGGATGACAGGCCCGATGCGGTGTTTGTCGCCAATGACCACATGGCATTTGCGGTCATGGATGTGATCCGGTTCGAGCTGGGCCTGCGCATCCCCGAGGATGTTTCGGTAGTGGGTTATGACGACGTACCGCCTGCCGGGTGGCCGGCCTATAACCTGACAACGATCCGGCAACGGGCGAACCTGATGGTGGCCGAAACCGTAGCCGCGCTTTTTGAACATATCGATACCCCGGCCACGGCCAAACCGCGGAAAGTGGCCATTGATGGGCCGCTGGTCGTGCGGACTTCGGCCCGGTTGCCCAAGGGGTGGACACCACAAAGGACAAACACATGAAGGGCTTTGATCCTAAATTCCGGGATTTTCCCGACTATATAATCGGGATCACCAAAGAGATCTGGGAAGACCGGGGTATTTCAACTCTGCATGAATACTATGCGCCCGACATCGTTGTGCGGATGCCGGGCAGCGTCTCGACCGGAAACCAGGGTGTGATCGGGGCCACGATGGCGACACTGGCCGAGTTTCCCGACCGAACCCTGCTGGGCGAGGATGTGATCTGGTCCGGCACCCCGGAAGAGGGCATGTTGTCCAGCCACCGCATCATGTCGACCGCCACCCATCTTGGTGATGGTCTGTTCGGCAAAGCCACGGGCGCAAAGCTTTGCTATCGTATTCTGGCCGACTGCCATGCCCGAAATAACGCCATTGATGACGAATGGCTGATCCGCGACAACAGCGCCGTGGTCCGTCAAATGGGCTGGGATCCAAAAGAATTCACCCGCGATCTGATAGCCCGCGAAGGCGGTCCGGACCACTGCGTTAAGCCGCTGACCCCCGACAATGACCTACCCGGGCCTTATGTTGGGCGCGGCAATGACAATGAATGGGGACAGCGCCACGCCGATCTGCTGACAAGAATGATGGGCGCGGAAATGGGTGCGGTCGAGCGCGCATATGATCGCGCGGTTCAGACCGAATACCCCGGCGGCGCGACCGGTCATGGCCGCGATCCGGTTGACCGGTTCTGGATGTCGCTGCGTGCGGCAATGCCCAGCGCCACCTTCACCATCCATCACCAGATCGGGCGCGATGATCCGAACATGCCGCCCCGATCTGCCATTCGCTGGAGCCTGCACGGAACCCATGACGGTTGGGGGGCGTTTGGCGTGCCAACAGGGGCCGAGCTTTATGTTCTGGGCATCAGCCACGCCGAATGGGGTGAGCTGATCGGCGGCGATATCAGGCTGCGCCGGGAATGGACCCTGTTTGACGAAACAGCGATCTGGAAACAGCTTGTTTTGGCGACCGGGGATGTGTGATGCCTCAGGTGCCTGAACACCTTAATTCCAGCGAGGGCGCGCGGCGATATCATTGTCACCGCGCCTCCTTGCGGGCTAGGCGGCTGAACAACAGGCCTCCAGGGGCAACGGGTTGATACCCCCTGTTGCACCATCAACCCGTAAGGAGATTTCCATGAGCACCATTGAACAACGCATTGTCCGCTACGGCGAACTTAGACCCTGCAAGACCGCCTTTATCGACGCCCATACGCCGGGCAGTGACCAGAAAGAGAACTTTACCATCATTGGCGGCGGGGTGTCTGAATCACCCGACCAGCACGTCCATATCACCGACAAGATCGGCTTTAACATTGGCGCCGCAGGCCAGCCGCCGAATTGCCGCAACTCATTGCACAGCCACACCACGGCCGAGGTGTTCTTTGTCGCCAAAGGTCGCTGGCGGTTCTTCTGGGGCCGCTATGGCACGGCGGGTGAGTTCATTGCCGAGGAAGGCGATATCTTCAACATTCCCACCGGTATCTTCCGCGGGTTCGAAAACGTGGGCCAGGACTATGGGATGATCATGGCGATCCTGGGCGGCGACGATGCCGGCGGTGGCGTGACATGGGCGCCTCAGGTCATCGAGGACGCGCAGGCGCATGGACTGATGCTGGGTGACAATGGCGTGCTGTACGATTCGAAAAAGGGACAGGAGCTGCCGCATAACGTGCGTCCGATGCCTGTGCTGACTGAAGAAGAGCTGAAGACCTTCCCCGAAGTTCCGGTCGAAAGCGTCGTTGGAAAATACGTGGCCCGTTACTGGGACCTGATGGCGCTGGGCGCGACTAAACCTGCGCAGGTGATCGGAGAGGCAGGTGTGATCCGCGACAAACCGGGATTCGAAGTTGATTTCCTGACCCGCGGTTCCGCCGTGGTGGACCCTATCGGCGCTGAAAAACCTGTGGTTCTGATGCCAGCCAGCGGACATTGGCGCATCTCCGTCGATGGTTACGAGGCAATCTTGTCCGGTGGTGACACCGCTCTGGTTCTGCCGGGCGAGACCTACAGCGTCGCGCCGTCGATGACGGGTCAGGCTGGGCTGTACCGGATCATTGCCACAGATGACGCGGCTGGGGCGACCTGGGCCGGATGACCGTCGATCCCGACGATACCCGCGCTGTTTATGAACGGCAGGCTGCTGCCTATGACGCACAGCGCTCTCGGGTCCTGTTCGAAGCGCGCTGGCTGGCGCGCTTCACCGCCAGCCTGAAACCCGGTGATCACCTTCTGGATCTGGGGTGCGGGACCGGCGAACCCATTGCTCGATGGTTCAAGGCCGAAGGGTTTATTGTCACCGGTGTCGATTTCTCCGAAGCCATGCTCAATATCGCGCGGACCCGCTGGCCAGACGGCGATTGGCGTCAGGCGGATATGCGCGAATTCGATTTGGATCAGACCTTCGACGGGATCATCGCCTGGAACAGCTTTTTCCACCTGACGGCGGATGAACAAAAAGCCTGCATCGCCCGAATTGCGCGCCACTTGCGGCAGGGCGGTATGTTGATGTTGACCGTAGGCCCAAGCGCGGGTGTGGAACAAGGCACCGTCGGTGACGAGCAGGTGTATCACGCCTCTCTCTCACCTGCGGCCTACGCCGCCTGTCTGGAAGAAAACGGGATGATCATGACGGGATTTCTGGCCCAGGATCCCGAAACACAAAGCCATACTGTTCTGATGGCACGAAAGACTTAAGGAGGCACCATGCCCGTAAAGACAACACATGTAGGGTCTCTGCCGCGCACGCAGGACGTGGTGGATTTCATCTTTGCCCGTGAACGGGACGAGCCCTTTGACCAAGCGGCTTTCGACACCTGTATGACAACAGCCGTGTCCGAGACCGTTCGCAAACAGGTCGCAGCGGGCATTGATATCGTCAGCGATGGCGAGACCTCGAAGATTTCTTATGCCACCTACGTCAAGGACCGCTATACTGGTTTTTCGGGGGACAGCCCGCGCAATGCCCCTGCCGATCTGAAGATGTTCCCTGGCTTTTTGAAACGTCTGGCCGACGAAGGCGGCACGCCGCAATATGCGCGCCCGCAATGCACCGGCGAAGTTCGCCCAAAAGGTCAGGGTGAGCTTGAGACCGACATAGCCAACCTCAAGGCGGCAATGGCGGAACATGGGGCCACGCGCGGGTTCATGAATGCGGCGTCGCCTGGCGTGATTTCCCTGTTTCTGCAGAACGCTTTTTATCCAACCCGCGAGGCCTATCTGGCTGCGCTGGCCGACGCGATGAAGGCGGAATACGAGACGATCGTGGCAGCCGGGCTGGACCTGCAACTGGATTGCCCCGATCTTGCCCTGTCGCGCCATATGTTATTTGCCGATCTGTCAGACGAAGAATTTCTGCGCGTTGCCAACATGCATGTCGAGGCTCTGAATCACGCGCTGCAGAATGTGCCACAAGACCGGGTTCGGGTGCATATCTGCTGGGGCAACTATGAAGGGCCCCATTGCTGCGATATCGCCATGGACAAGGTGTTCAGCACGCTGATGGCAACAAATTCCCGCTATGTACTGTTTGAAACATCAAACCCGCGCCATGCCCATGAATGGGCGGTCTTCCGGGACCGCAAGCACGAGATCCCGGAGGACAAAGTTCTGGTTCCAGGCGTCGTCGACACCACGACCAATTTCGTTGAACACCCCGAACTTGTTGCACAGCGGATCACCCGGTTCACCGATATCGTCGGCGCCGACCGGGTGATAGCGGGCAGCGATTGTGGCTTTGGCACGTTTGCGGGCTTTGGTGCGGTCGACCCGGATATTGCCTATGCCAAACTGTCCTCGCTGGCTGAGGGCGCGCAACTGGCTGCCCAATGACGCCGCTGGTTCTTCTGCCCGGAATGATGTGTGATGCCCGGCTGTTCGGGCCGCAGATTGATGCCTTGTCGGGTGCCCGCCCGATCATGACCTTCCCTTTGTCAGGCCCTGACAATGTTCAGGAAATGGCCTCTGATTTGCTGCAAACGGCGCCTCCGGTCTTTGCGTTGGCCGGATTGTCGATGGGCGGGATTGTGGCGATGGAGGTCGTTCGGCAAGCACCCAACCGTGTCGAGAGGCTGGCCCTGATGGACACCAATCCGCTGGCTGAACGGGCGGAAGTCAAAGCGCGGCGCGCGCCGCAGATGGCGGCCGTACGCGCGGGGGGGCTGCGTCAGGTGATGCGGGATGAGATGAAGCCGAACTATCTGGCGGATGGCCCGCATCTTGGGGCTATTCTGGATCTGTGCATGCAAATGGCGACAGATCTTGGTGCCGAAGTATTCCTGCGCCAGTCCCAAGCCCTGATGGACCGCCCCGATCAGACGCAAACGCTTGCTGCTTATGCTGGTCCCACTTTGGTTCTGTGCGGCCGCGAAGACACGTTATGCCCGGTTGAGCGGCACGAGTTGATACACGGCCTTCTGCCCAACAGCGTGCTCAGCATCATTGATCATGCCGGGCACCTGCCCACCCTGGAACAACCCAACACAACAAACGCGGCACTGATCCGCTGGCTGGAGGCCTCATGACACCGTCCCTTCTGACCCTGTTGCGCAAGGTCGACACGCCCACGATCTGCAACGCCATTGAGGTGGCGCAAGGCAAACGCGGGTTCAATGCTTTTACACGCGGCACAATGCTGTGCTCAGCCCCGTCCGAGCCCGCCGTCGTCGGGTATGCCCGCACCGCAAAGATTGCAGCGGTTCACCCCCCGGCCGAGGCACCCGAGATCATCAAGGCGCGTCGCATGGCCTATTACAAGTATATGGCGGACGGCCCCGCGCCCTCGGTTGCGGTGATCGAAGATGTCGATTTCCCCAATTGCATCGGCGCCTATTGGGGCGAGATCAACACAACCGTTCACAAGGGGTTTGGCATGGCGGGCGCATTGACCGACGGTGTCATGCGCGATCTGGGCGACCTGCCGCAGGGCTTTCCGGTTGTCGCCGGGTCCGTCGGACCCAGCCATGGCTTTGTCCATGTGCGCGAGATTGATACGCCGGTTTCGGTCTTTGGCCTGACGGTAAACCCGGGCGATCTGATCCACGCGGACCGACATGGGGCGCTGGTGATACCCAAAGACCTCATCAACCAGCTGGAGGCAGCGATTCAAAAACTGCTGAGCACAGAGCGCATCGTTCTGGACGCGGCGTCGCAGCCCGGTTTTGATTTTGCGGCCTTTGAGGAGGCTTGGGGGATGTTTGAAAAATCGCGGGTCTGAATGCTCACTTTCAGGTTCCCGCGTGTCTAGGGTTACTTGCGTCGTACCGGATGGTCGTCGCGTTTCTCCTCAAGAACGGTTTGAAACAGGGCAGTCAGTTCTGCTTTTTCGATCATCGGACCTTTGCGTCCCGTGGACGTTTTTTGATTACCGGCTGCAAAACGGCGGTCAGCTTTGGTCGCCTTGAAGCGATTGAGAATTGATTTGATTGGCATCGTCAATTTCCTTCAACACTATAGCTTCCATCAATGTGTCACTGCGGGCCTGATCCGAACTCTTTGGGAGAGGGCTCCAGGATCAGTCATCCGTGAGTGGTGGCCCGCAGCGACATGGCGCATTTAGGCAAGACGAACGGTGTGGTTAGGGGGAAGAATCCGGCAATTCGCGTCATTTTTTAACCGGTCAGTCAAAAAAATGTTACCCAGCTGACGTTTACGTAAACTTCCTGACGTGTCATTTGCTTTTATGCGACGTAGCGTCACTATCCCGGGCCAACCGAATGGAGCCAGGCGGGCGGAAATCGCAAAGTCAAAAGGCCGTTCTGCCGCAGGATGGTCTTGATCCGACGCACCCCCTGACACAGTTGCACAGGAAACGCAGACAACCGATATCAATCGCTGATACCGTAAGTGTAGAAAATCTTGTCGGGGATTTGGTGCCCAGGAGAGGACTCGAACCTCCACGTCCATACGGACACTAGCACCTGAAGCTAGCGCGTCTACCAATTCCGCCACCTGGGCAGGTGTCGTGGAGGGGCGTTTAAGCCGACTGGCCGAGGGCGTCAACCAGATTCGGAAAGTTTCCTGAAAGTTTTTTGTTCCCCACCCGGCAGCCCTTTCAGTGCGCGGTTTTTTTCGCAGACGCGCGGCGTTATTGCGCCTTGTTTGCCGGAGCTTTGAGCGGTAAATCGGATCAGGACCCATCAGCAGGAGCCCTCTCATGTCCAAAATGGTCACGATTTACGGCGGATCGGGATTTGTCGGCCGGTATATCGCACGGCGAATGGCGAATGCAGGGTGGCGTGTGCGGGTTGCGGTGCGGCGCCCGAACGAGGCGATGTTCGTCAAACCATACGGTGTTGTCGGTCAGGTCGAACCCATTCTGTGCAACATCCGCGATGACGCGTCCGTCGCGGCAGCCATGCGCGGAGCGGATGCGGTGGTCAACTGCGTTGGTGTTCTGAACGAGCTTGGCAAAAACGCGTTTGATGCGGTGCAGGCCGACGGGGCCGAGCGGATCGCGCGGCTTGCGGCGGATCAGAAAATCGCACGAATGGTTCATATCTCGGCCATTGGTGCCGATGCAGAGTCTGTCAGTGCGTATTCCCGGACAAAGGCACAGGGTGAGGCCGGTGTTCTGGCCCATATGCCGGATGCGGTGATCCTGCGTCCTTCGGTCATTTTCGGGACCGAGGATCAGTTCTTTAACCGATTTGCCGGGATGACCCGGATGGGGCCGTTCCTGCCTCTGGTTGGGGCGGACACCAGGTTTCAACCGGTCTATGTAGATGACGTGGCCAAGGCTGCCGTTCAGGGCGCCCTGGGTAAGGCTGAGGCCGGCATCTATGAACTGGGCGGGCCCGAGGTTAAAACGTTCCGTGCGTTGATGGATCAGATGCTGGGGGTGATTTATCGCCGCCGCGTCATCATCGGGATTCCTTTCTTTGTAGCCCGGATCATGGCCGGGATGCTGGACATTGCGAAATTCGCCAGTTTTCAGCTGTTTCCGAACCACATTCTTACGCGGGACCAACTGAAGAACCTGCGCCGCGACAATGTAGTGTCTGAGGGCGCAAAAGGGTTTGACGATCTGGGGATCGAGCCTGCGACTTTGGAATCCATCTTGCCCGACTATCTGTGGAAATTCCGCCCCTCGGGTCAGTATGACGACATCCAGAATTCAGCCAACAATCTGCGGACCTGATCAGGTGTAGGCGATCCCCAGCAGGATCGCGCCCAATATCACACGATAGATAACATAGGGCGTAAAACTGACGCTACGCAGCAGGCGCATCATCAGATGCAAGGCGAGCAGCGCAGAGAGAAAGGCGAACAGCGCGGCGATGGCGCCATCAATGGCCAGCTGTGCGTTTGCCTCGTGGATCACTTCGGCCGACAGCAGCACTCCGGACGCCAAAATCGGCGGGATGGACATTAGCATCGCAATCCGGGCCCCGTCTTCGCGCGAATATCCAAGCTGCCGCGCTCCGGTGATGGTAATGCCGGATCGGGATGTGCCCGGTATCAGCGCCAGAACCTGCCACAGACCCATGATCAGCGCATCGCGCGGCCCCCAGTCGTCGGCCTCTTTGGTCTGGGCGCCTTTTTGGTCCATCCAGTACAACAGCAGCCCAAATCCCAGCATTGTCCAGCCGATTACGGTCATGGATCGCAGAGATTGGCTTAGCCCGGATTTGAACAGGATGGTCCCGACAATCACCGTGGGGATTGTCGCAATGATCAGCCCCATCGCCAAACGCGCCTGTGGTGTATCGGTTTTCCCGATCAAGGCCTGCGGCAGGCCCGCAATCGCCAGTTTCACGTCCGACCAGAAATACAGGACCACCGCGCCCAGCGTGCCGACATGCACTGCCACATCGATGGCCAGCCCCTGGTCGTCCAACCCGGTCAGGGCGGGCAGTAGGATCAGATGACCGGATGAGGAAATCGGCAAAAACTCAGTGATACCCTGAATGACCGCCGCAAGAATCAACTGGAGAAAACTCATATCACTGCCCGTGCTGCCGTCACGTGTTCTTTGTGTTCAATGGGTATAAGTGTGGTGCCGAAAAGGAAAGCGCACATATAGGTCCGATTCGGTACTAAAAACGTCGAAATTTTCCGTATGGTTGGTCGCGTGACCCAAAGTTTTTGAAATTAGGTCAGTATATTTGACTTTTCATTCGACTATTCATCCCTTAAAGAAACGCGACCAAGCCAATTCATGGAGTCCGACCCGTGGCCAAGCAACCGATGCTGAAATTTGTGCAGATCGACCGCGTCATGCCGGAAAAGCGTGCCGCCGGTGACCGCAAGGAAGACTTTGACGAAATCTATGCCGAATACGCGGCAGAAAAAGCAGCTGAGCAAGCCAGTCGCTGCAGCCAGTGCGGCGTGCCCTATTGCCAATCGCATTGCCCATTGCACAATAATATCCCTGATTGGCTTAACCTGACGGCGACCGGTCGCCTGGAAGAGGCCTATCAGACCAGCCAGGCAACCAACACGTTCCCCGAGATCTGTGGCCGCATCTGCCCGCAGGACCGCCTGTGCGAAGGCAACTGCGTAATCGAACAATCTGGTCATGGCACGGTCACAATCGGCTCGATTGAGAAATACATCACCGATACCGCCTGGGACAAAGGCTGGGTCAAACCCGTCTCGCCCGGAGCGGAACGGCCGGAAAGCGTTGGCATCATCGGCGGCGGACCCGGTGGTCTGGCCGCGGCGGATTTGTTGCGTCGTGCAGGCATTCAGGTCACCGTCTATGACCGCCACGACCGCGCAGGTGGTCTGTTGATGTACGGCATTCCGGGATTCAAACTGGAAAAAGATGTCGTGCAGCGCCGCAATGACCTGCTGGCGGATGGCGGCGTCACGTTTGAGCTGAACTGCGATGTCGATGCCGCCAGGTTCGCGGATATTCGTGCCAAGCATGACGCCGTGATCATTGCGACGGGTGTGTATAAATCGCGCGATCTGTCCATGCCGGGCAGCGGCTTGAGCGGAATTGAGAAAGCGATCGACTTCCTGACCGCCTCAAACCGCAAGAGCTTTGGTGATGAGGTTGAAGATTTTGACAATGGTCGCCTGAACGCCGAAGGCAAAAAGGTGGTTGTGATCGGTGGCGGTGATACCGCGATGGACTGTGTGCGCACCTCGATCCGTCAGGGCGCGACTTCGGTCAAATGCCTGTATCGTCGCGACCGGGCCAACATGCCCGGTTCACAGCGCGAAACGCAAAACGCCGAGGAAGAAGGAGTGGTGTTCGAATGGCTCAGCACACCCAAGGGTTTCACAGGTGACGGCACGGTTGCAGGTGTGATGGTGCAGAAGATGCGTCTGGGTCAACCTGATGCGTCTGGCCGACAGGCCCCCGAAGTGATCGAGGGCGCTGATTATGTAGAGGACGCCGATCTGGTGATCAAAGCGCTGGGATTCGAACCCGAAGACTTGCCTACCCTATTTGGTCAGCCTGATCTGCCGGTCACCCGTTGGGGCACCGTCAAGGCTGCCTTCCAGACCGGCGAGACCGAGATGGACGGCGTTTATGCCATCGGCGACATCGTGCGTGGTGCGTCTCTGGTTGTATGGGCCATCCGCGACGGGCGCGATTGCGCGGATGCGATCATCGACCGGCTCAACACCAAAGCAGCCGTAGCGGCCGAGTAACCCCATAGCCCAGCGACAGGAGGGTCAGGAATGACCGAATTGCAAGGCCAATGCATGTGTGGCGCGGTCACGGTGACCGCCACCCCGGCGCGGGATGCGCTGGGCGCGTGCCATTGCGATCAGTGCCGCCGCTGGACCAGCTCGATGCTGGTGACCTTTCAGGCCGAGCCCGGATATGCTGCACTTGGTCCGGTCAAGGTGTTCACTTCGTCCGACTGGGCCGAGCGCGCCTTTTGCGCCGAGTGCGGATCGGCGCTGTGGTACCGGATCACTCTGCCCGGTGAAATGCACGGACATACGCAGATAGCCGCCGGCTTGTTTGACAATGGCGCAGGCCATTCACTGCAACTGGAATTATTTATCGACAAAAAGCCCGACGGGTACGCGTTCGCAGGCGAGCGCCGGCAGATGACCACAGCCGAGGTCGAAGCCATGTATGCCCTGCCGGAAGAAGGAGACAGCCAATGACCAAATATGATGCCGATTGGGTACGGGCCGAAGAAGCCAAACGTCAGTTCATGGCCGAAAACGGTCTCTATTCCGAGGAAGAAGAACATTCTTCGTGCGGGGTCGGCCTTGTTGTGTCTGTTGATGGCAAGGCCTCGCGCAAGGTGGTCAATGCTGGGATCGACGCGCTGAAGGCGATCTGGCATCGCGGTGCCGTGGATGCGGATGGCAAAACCGGCGATGGCGCGGGTATCCACGTTCAGATCCCGGTGCCGTTCTTTTATGACCAGATCCGCCGCACCGGGCACGAGCCCAACATGGACGAACTGATCGCCGTGGGCCAGGTGTTCCTGCCCCGCACCGATTTCGGTGCGCAGGAACAATGCCGGACGATCGTGGAAACCGAAGTTCTGCGCATGGGCTATTACATCTATGGCTGGCGGCACGTACCGGTCGATGTGACCTGCCTGGGTGAAAAGGCCAACGCGACCCGGCCCGAGATCGAACAGATTCTGATCTCGAACTCCAAGGGTGTGGACGAAGAAACCTTTGAGCGCGAGCTTTACGTCATTCGCCGCCGTATTGAAAAAGCCGCTGCGGCTGCCGGAATTTCGGGGCTGTACCTGGCATCTCTGTCTTGCCGGTCGATCATCTACAAGGGCATGATGCTGGCGGAACAGGTGGCGGTATTCTACCCCGACCTGATGGACGAACGGTTTGAATCCGCGTTCGCAATTTATCACCAGCGCTATTCCACGAATACCTTCCCGCAATGGTGGTTGGCACAGCCGTTCCGCATGTTGGCCCATAACGGTGAGATCAATACGCTCAAAGGCAACACCAACTGGATGAAGAGCCATGAGATCCGCATGGCCAGCGCAACCTTTGGCGACCATGCCGAGGATATCAAACCGATCATCGCCGGGGGATCTTCAGATTCAGCCGCATTAGACTCGGTTTTTGAAGTTCTGGTACGCGCGGGGCGGTCTGCGCCGATGGCGAAAACCATGCTGGTGCCTGAAAGCTGGTCAAAGCAGGCGGTGGAATTGCCGCAGGCCTGGCGCGATATGTATTCCTATTGCAACTCGGTGATGGAGCCATGGGATGGCCCTGCGGCGCTGGCGATGACCGATGGACGCTGGGTTTGCGCGGGTCTGGACCGGAACGGGTTGCGCCCGATGCGGTACGTAGTGACCGGCGATGGTTTGGTGATCGCTGGATCCGAGGCGGGAATGGTGCCGATTGACGAGGCCAGTGTGACGGAAAAAGGCGCTCTGGGTCCCGGTCAGATGCTGGCCGTGGACATGAAAAAGGGCAAACTGTTCCGCGACAAGCAGATCAAGAACAAACTGGCGCGCGCCCTGCCCTTTGGCGAATGGGTCGGCAAGATCAACGATCTGGACGATTCGCTTGCGGGCGTGACCGAAACGCCGAAATTCACCGGCGAAGAGTTGCGCAAGCGTCAGATTGCGGCGGGCTATTCGATTGAAGAGCTTGAACAGATTCTGGCCCCAATGGCAGAGGACGGCAAAGAGTCCCTGGCCTCGATGGGTGATGATACGCCCTCGGCGGTTTTGTCGAAACAGTACCGCCCGCTCAGCCATTTCTTCCGCCAAAACTTTAGCCAAGTGACTAACCCTCCCATCGACAGCCTGCGGGAATACCGCGTGATGTCGTTGAAAACGCGGTTTGGGAACCTGAAAAACGTGCTGGACGAAGACAGCAGTCAGACTGAGATCATCGTGTTGGGCAGCCCTTTTGTGGGCAACGCACAGTGGGACAAGCTGGTCGAAACGTTTGGTTCACCTTTGGCCGAAATTGATTGTAGTTTTGAAGCCGGTCGTGGTGCCCTGAGCGCTGCATTGGCCCGTATTAGAGCCGAAGCTGAAGAGGCAGTGCGATCTGGTGCCGGGCATCTGGTGCTGTCCGACATGAACTCAGGTGAAGGTCGGGTGGCGATACCGATGATCCTGGCGACCAGCGCGGTGCATTCGCATCTGACCCGTCAGGGTTTGCGGACGTTCTGTTCGCTGAACGTGCGGTCGGCTGAATGTGTGGACCCGCATTACTTTGCCGTGTTGATCGGTTGTGGCGCCACCGTGGTGAACGCTTATCTGGCCGAGGATTCGTTGGCCGATCGCATTGATCGTGGGTTGCTGGACGGCACCCTGACTGAAAATGTCGCGCGGTACCGCGATGCCATCGATCAAGGCTTGCTGAAGATCATGGCCAAGATGGGGATTTCGGTGATTTCGTCTTATCGCGGCGGCTTGAACTTTGAGGCCGTTGGCCTCAGCCGTGCCATGGTGGCTGAGTATTTCCCTGGTATGACCAGCCGGATTTCCGGCATCGGAGTCACTGGTATTCAGACCAAGGTCGAGGAAATTCACGCCAAGGGCTGGGACAGCGGTCTGGACGTCCTGCCTATTGGTGGCTTCTACAAGGCACGGAAATCGGGTGAGACCCACGCGTGGGAAGCGACCTCGATGCATATGATGCAAATGGCCTGTAACAGAGCCTCATATGAACTGTGGAAGCAGTATTCGGCCAAGATGCAATCGAACCCGCCGATCCACCTGCGCGATCTGATGGATTTCAAACCGCTGGGCAAGCCAGTGCCGATTGAAGAGGTCGAATCGATTACCTCGATCCGCAAACGCTTTGTGACGCCGGGCATGTCGCTGGGTGCGCTGTCGCCCGAGGCGCATAAGACGCTGAACGTGGCGATGAACCGGATCGGGGCAAAGTCCGACAGTGGCGAAGGCGGCGAAGATCCGGCGCATTTCGTACCGGAACCCAATGGCGACAACCCGTCTGCCAAGATCAAACAGGTGGCTTCGGGCCGGTTTGGGGTAACCGCCGAATACCTCAACCAGTGTGAAGAGCTGGAGATCAAGGTCGCCCAGGGTGCAAAACCCGGTGAGGGCGGACAGCTGCCCGGCATGAAGGTCACCGACCTGATCGCGCGTTTGCGGCATTCAACCAAGGGCGTGACGTTGATTTCACCACCGCCGCACCATGATATCTATTCGATCGAGGATCTGGCCCAGCTGATCTACGATCTGAAACAGATCAACCCACGCTGCAAGGTGACGGTCAAACTGGTGGCGTCATCGGGCGTCGGAACGATTGCCGCCGGCGTTGCCAAGGCCAAGGCAGATGTAATCCTGATTTCAGGCCACAATGGCGGCACTGGCGCATCGCCTGCGACCAGCATCAAATACGCTGGTCTGCCGTGGGAAATGGGCCTGACCGAGGCGCATCAGGTTCTGGCGATGAACAACCTGCGCGATCGCGTGACCCTGCGGACCGATGGCGGGCTTCGCACTGGTCGTGACATCGTCATGGCCGCGATGATGGGGGCCGAGGAATACGGCATCGGCACTGCCGCTTTGATCGCGATGGGTTGCATCATGGTGCGTCAGTGCCAGTCGAACACCTGCCCGGTTGGTGTTTGTACGCAGGATGAAAGCCTGCGTGCCAAGTTCACCGGCAATGCGGACAAGGTGGTCAACCTGATCACGTTCTACGCACAGGAAGTTCGCGAACTGTTGGCCAGCCTTGGCGCGCGGTCTATTGACGACATCATCGGGCGGGCCGATCTGCTGGCGCAGGTCAGCCGGGGTTCGGCACATCTGGACGACCTCGACCTCAATCCGCTGCTGATCACCGTCGATGGCGCGCATAACATTGTCTATAACCGCGACAAGGACCGGAATGCGGTGCCGGATACACTGGACGCTGAGATTGTCCGCGATGCGGCCCGGTTCCTGCGGGATGGCGAAAAGATGCAGCTGTCCTACGCGATCCAGAACACGCACCGGACTGTGGGGACACGTGTCTCCAGCCATATCGTGCAGAATTTCGGGATGCGGAACACGTTCCAATCGGATCACCTGCATGTAAAACTGCAGGGCTCTGCCGGTCAGTCGCTGGGCGCTTTCGCTGCCCCGGGGCTAAAGTTGGAAGTGTCAGGCGATGCCAACGATTATGTCGGCAAGGGCCTGTCGGGCGGCATGATCGTTGTGCGCCCGCCGCAGGTCAGCCCGCTGAAGGCGGATGACAACACCATCATTGGCAATACCGTTCTGTATGGTGCCACAGATGGCCACCTGTTTGCAGCCGGTCGCGCCGGCGAGCGGTTTGCGGTGCGCAACTCGGGCGCGAAGGTGGTGATTGAGGGCTGCGGCTCGAACGGGTGTGAATACATGACCGGCGGTGTGGCTGTGATTCTGGGCAGTATCGGTGCTAATTTTGGTGCGGGAATGACGGGCGGTATGGCTTATCTGTACGACCCCGACGGCAAGGCGCAGGCGCTGATGAACATGGAAACGCTGGTAACCTGCCCGGTGACCGTCGACCATTGGGAATCCCAGCTGAAGTCACTGGTCGAAATCCATCAGGCGGAAACCTTCAGCCGCAAGGCGGCAGACATTTTGCAGCATTGGGAGGTTGAGAAATCCCACTTCCTGCAGGTCTGCCCGAAAGAAATGCTGAACAAGCTCAGCCATCCACTGTCAAACGAAGCAACAGCAATTCCAGCTGAATAAACCGGCATTTCACCGATGATTCTAAAACCCGCGTGTCACAAAAAACACGCGGGTTTTAATGATTTTTTGCCAGTTTGGTTAGATTTCTTGCGTTTTTTCATAGATCGCGCCTAGCTATGGCCACAGTTTGTTCGGGATTGGCAGCCATACTGCATCCCAGTTTTATGAGTTCGCAGGAGCAGGTGTATGCCGACGACCCATACAGATCAGTTCTTCATTCTGGACCCGGCAAACCCTGGTGCCAATGGCACGGCCCCGGGAACGGCCCTGACGTTTCAAAAGCTTGATATCATCGACCAGAATGATGACGACCTGATCAACCGGCTCGACAACGACTCGGTAGATGGGTCCGACATCACGGCCTCGTACTTCAACGACATGGTGACGATTCAGCTGTCTGACGGATCGCAGGTCACTTACACCGGCGTGACCTTCTATCTGGCCGATGGGCGCGAGGTGTTTACACCGACTGATGGCCAGGTTCTGCAAAACGGTGATTTTGTCAGTTCTAGCGCCACGGATTTCAGTGATACCGGCGGGTCCTTCGGGTCGGTTGACATCATCAACGACGACCTTGGCCCGCCCTGTTTCACGCCCGGAACACTGATCGACACGCCAGAAGGGCCCCGCCGCGTCGAAGATTTGAAACCCGGGGATATGATCACCACCGCTGATCACGGTGCACAGCCTTTGCTGTGGGTGGGTCGCACTCGGGTCCAGGCTGAGGGCAAACTGGCGCCGATCCGGTTTGAGGCTGATGTGCTGGGGTTGCAGCAGCCGCTGACAGTGTCACCGCAGCATCGCATGTTGGTTGAGGATTGGCGCGCGCCCTATCTGTTTGGGCATTCCGAAGTGCTGATCGCCGCGCATTGTCTGGTCAACGGCGACACTGTTACCCGGGTTGAGGGTGGTGAGGTTGACTATATTCACCTGCTATTCTCGCGGCATGAAATTGTCATCGCCAACGGGGCCAAAAGCGAAAGCTATTATCCTGGCCATGCGGTGTCCCAATCGGACAAAGATACCAGGGCAGAAGTGCTGCGCCTGTTCCCCGAGCTGAATGCCCGCAATCCGGTTCTGCCCGAAACCGCACGCCCCGTTGTGCGCCCGCGTGAGGCGCGCGCTTTGGCGATTTAGACCGTTCCAAACTCGGACGTCGCATCGTATAGCAACCGCATGGCAAAAAAAGCAGCGCGCAAATCGAGCAATAAAAAAAGCAAAGCGTCAAAAGCAAA
The DNA here is from genome assembly GCF_900172215.1 of Ruegeria meonggei. Taxonomy (GTDB): domain Bacteria; phylum Pseudomonadota; class Alphaproteobacteria; order Rhodobacterales; family Rhodobacteraceae; genus Ruegeria; species Ruegeria meonggei. The sequence continues at coordinate 20,784 of NZ_FWFP01000005.1, read as the reverse complement.
GAAACAAACATCAATGCGGATTCGCCGTTGGTTGAGTCGGGCTGCGTTAGGTGTGGTTGTCTTTGTGGTGGGTCTGGTGGCGCTTTTTTCAGTGGTAAACCCTCCTGTGACCCATACGATCTGGTCGGAATGGCGGCGGTTGGGCAAGGTCGAACGCGATTGGGTTCCCATTGAGGAAATTTCTCCGATCATGGCGCGCGCGGTGGTTGCAGCCGAAGATGCGAATTTCTGCCTACATTGGGGGTTTGACGTCGAAGCGATCCGTGACGCCCTGGAAGATGGCGGGTCGCGCGGCGCGTCGACCATTACGCAGCAAGTGGTAAAAAACGTGTTTCTTTGGCAAGGGCGCAGCTGGATCCGTAAGGCACTAGAAACCTCAATCACGCCAGTGGTTGAGATTGTCTGGAGCAAACAGCGGATTCTTGAGGTTTATCTGAACGTTGCCGAGACCGGGCAGGGCATGTTTGGTGTCGAAGCTGCGGCGCAAGGAAATTTCAATGTATCCGCCGCTCAGCTGTCGCAGGTTCAGGCCGCTCGGATTGCGGCGATCCTGCCGTCCCCGCGTAACAGATCGGTCACCGATCCTTCGGTTCGGACCCGCAGACGCGCGGCTGCGATCCTGGATGGGGCGGCCACCATCCGCGCAGATGGCCGCGCGGATTGTTTCGAGGATTGAAACTGGTGCCCTCACAAGGCTAAAGCTGGGGGGTATCACTGGTTCGATTGGAAGCTCATGGCGCGTTTGTTTCACGTTCCCCTGTCCCCGTATTGCCGCAAGGTCCGTTTGTCGCTGGCGGAAAAGAAAATCGAAGTTGAGCTGGTCGAGGAGCGATACTGGGAAAAAGACCCGGATTTTTTGCGCCGGAACCCGGCTGGCAAGGTGCCGGTGCTGCGTCTGGACGGGCAAACCATGTCGGAAAGCGCCGCCATCTGTGAATACATCGAGGAAACGCGCCCGGAACCGTCACTGATGCCCAAATCCCCAGAGGCTCGGTACGAAGTGCGACGTCTGGTGGGTTGGTTTGATGACAAATTTCACCACGAGGTCACAGCGAAACTGCTGTATGAGCGGGTCAATAAAAAAGTCACCGGCGAGGGCTATCCTGACAGCAAGAACGTCAAACAAGGCGCGCGTGCGATCAAATACCATCTGGATTACATGACTTGGTTGCTGGATCACCGCCGCTGGCTGGCCGGGGATCAGATGACTTTGGCCGATTTTGCGGCTGCGGCGCATCTATCGGCGCTGGACTATATCTCGGACGTGGACTGGAACCGGTCGCAAGCGGTCAAGGACTGGTATGCAAAGATTAAGTCGCGCCCGGCCTTCAGGTCAATTCTGGCAGATCAGGTGCCCGGGTTTCGACCACCGGCCCATTACGCTGATCTGGATTTCTGATAGGCTGGGTCAGGGGGCTGTCTGCCCCCTCTTGGCCCGGTGGGCCAATTCACCCCCGAGGATATTTTTGGCCAGATGAAGAGCGGATCGGGTTTAAAGGACGAGATGGTGGCACAGGCGCTGAACGAAGGTTTCGTGTCATGCCGCGTGTGCAGGCCTTGGGATGTACCCGAAGTTCCTGACCGGCTGGAGGCGTTTTTGCAGGCCGGTTATCACGGGCAGATGGGGTGGATGGCTGAGCGGACCCATTGGCGGGGCGACCCGGCTGCATTATGGCCCGAGGCACGATCGGTGATCATGCTGGCCGAAAGCTACACGCCCGAGCATGATCCCACCGCGGTTCTGGATCACCCGGAGTGCGGTGCGATTTCCGTCTATGCGCAAAACAAAGATTACCATGATCTGGTGAAGAAGCGCCTAAAACGTCTGGCGCGCTGGTTGATTGGTGAGGCGGGCGGAGAGGTAAAAGTTTTTGTCGACACAGCGCCGGTTCCTGAAAAAGCGCTGGGCCATGCTGCCGGGTTGGGATGGCAGGGGAAACATACCAATTTGGTCAGTCGGGATTGGGGCAACTGGGCTTTTATCGGCTCTGTTTTTACCACTTTGGAATTGCCGTCGGACATGGCCGAGGTAGATCATTGCGGGACCTGTCGGGCTTGTCTGGATGCCTGTCCGACGGATGCTTTCCTAGCACCGTATCAGCTCGATGCGCGGCGGTGCATTTCCTATCTGACCATCGAGCACAAAGGTCCGGTCGACGAAGACCTGCGCGCGAAGCTCGGCAATCGTATTTATGGATGCGATGATTGCCTGGCGGCGTGTCCGTGGAACAAGTTTGCTGTCGCGGCCAGCGATCTGCGTTACGCCGCGCGTGACGACCTGAAAGCGCCTGCGCTGGCTGAACTGGCCGCGTTGGATGATGCCGCGTTTCGGGCCAAGTTTTCCGGATCGCCCATCAAACGCATTGGGCGGGACCGGTTTGTGCGCAATGTGCTCTATGCCATCGGTAATTCTGGCGCGCAGGGTTTGAAACCTGTTGCGCAGGGTTTGGCCGAGGATTCCGATCCGACGGTGGCCGATGCCGCCCGTTGGGCGGTGAAACAACTGTCGTAGTTGCCGCAAACAGGCTGGACGTGTCGGTCCAAAACGCTACACCCATTTGCAGCGAACAGTAAGGAGATCCCGATGGCGCTGGCTTTGGGGGTAGATACGGGCGGAACCTATACGGATGCGGTGTTGATCCGGGATGAGAGCGATGTGATCGCCTCAGCCAAGGCGCTGACAACGCGCGCGGATCTGGCGATTGGCGTGGGTCAGGCAATTCAGGTGGTGCTGGATCAGGCGCTGGTCTCTCCGGATCAGATCTCGATGGCGTCCCTGTCGACCACATTGGCCACCAATGCACTGGTCGAGGGGCAGGGTGGGCGCGTTGCGCTGGTATATATCGGGTTCAAAGACAGTGATCTGGAAAAGCACGGTCTGCAGGACGCCTTGAAAGGCGATCCGGCGCTGGTGATCTCTGGCGGTCACAGCCATGCCGGGGGTGAATCTGCGCCGCTGGACAGGGCTGCGCTTGAGGCATTTTTAGACTCTCATAAAGGGATTTCGGGGTATGCAGTGGCGGCGCAGTTTGCCACGCGGAACCCGGCGCATGAGCTTGAAGCGGCGCGAGTCATCGCCGAAAGAACCGGTGCGCCGGTGACCTGTTCGCACCATCTGTCGGCCAAGTTGAACGGTCCGAAGCGTGCAGTGACAGCTGTTTTGAACGCTCGGTTGATCGGGATGATCGACGGTTTGATCGGACGTGCGCAGGTTCGCTTGCAAGAACTGGGCATCACCGCGCCGATGATGGTGGTGCGCGGTGATGGTGCGCTGATGAGCGCGGACCAAGCGCGAGAGCGACCGATTGAGACCATTCTCAGCGGACCAGCGGCGTCGATCGTTGGAGCCAGCTGGTTGACCGGGGCAGAGAACGCTCTGGTATCGGATATTGGCGGGACGACGACGGATGTGGCGCTGATCCGGGACGGCAAGCCCGCGATTGACCCCGCAGGTGCGCGGGTTGGAGGGTTCCGGACCATGGTCGAGGCCGTGGCGATGCGCACGCATGGTCTGGGCGGCGACAGTCAAGTGCATGTGGTCACCGAAGGGCTGCGTGGCGGCGTGTTTCTGGGGCCACGGCGTGTCCTGCCAGTGTCGCTGATCGCGTCAGAGGCACCCAAGGCGGTCCATGCCGTTCTGGACGCACAGCTGCGGGCCACGACGGTGGGTGAGCATGACACACGGTTTGCTCGCCGCATTCCCGGAATCCACGCAGATGGGTTGGGCGCACGAGAAGAAGCGTTGTTGGAGCGGTTGGGAGACCAGGTTCTGCCTCTGAGCGACCTGCTGCGCACACGAATGGAAAACGGTGCACTGACGCGGCTGGTAGATCGCGGGATCGTTCAGGTCTCGGGCGTGACGCCGTCGGATGCCAGCCACGTTCTGGAGCGGTTAGATTCGTGGGATGCAGAAGCTGCGCGTAAAGCACTGGAGCTGATGGCGCGCAAACGGATCGGGACGGGTGATATGTTGGCCTCGGCGCCGGAGGTTCTGGCGCACATGATTGTGGATCAGCTGACGGATCAAACCGCTTTGACCTTATTAGAGACTGCTTTTGCCGAAGAAGCGCAGGGATTTGGGGCTCCGTCCGCTGATCTTGCGCGCCACGTTTTGACGCAAAAAGGGTTGGCCCGGCATCGCGGTTTGCTGGCTCTGGATACGTCGATTAATGTTGATGTTGTGGGTCTGGGAGCCTCTGCCCCTAGCTATTACCCAGCTGTTGGGGACCGGCTGCATTGCCGCATGATCCTGCCAGAACATGCCGGGGTTGCCAATGCCATCGGCGCGGTGGTTGGACGGCTGACATTGCGCCGGTCAGGCACGGTGACTTCACCGTCCGAGGGTCGCTACCGGGTCCATCTTGAAGATGGCCCGCAGGATTTCAACGAATCCGACGCAGCACTGGCCCTGTTGGAATCCGTGTTGCGGCAAGAGGCCGAAGGTGCAGTCCGCCAGGCCGGGGCCGAGGATATCCGTGTGGTCGTTGACCGGGATATCCGCACTGCCCGGATTGAAGCGCAGGAGGTGTTTGTCGAGGCGATGGTGACGGTTGAGGCCAGCGGACGACCTCGGGTGGCGTCGGGTTAGCCCCCGCAAGGAGGGCAAACCCGTTTATTCAGCCGCGTCGCGTTTCGGCAGTACCCAATCGGGGCGGGGGAAATGGCAAGTATATCCGTTGGGAAGACGCTCAAGGTAATCCTGATGCTCGGGCTCGGCTTCCCAGAACGCGCCGACGGGTTCGACCTCGGTCACGACTTTACCGGGCCAGATGCCGCTGGCATTCACATCCGCAATCGTATCCTCGGCCACCTGTTTCTGCCCGTCATCCACATAGTAGATGGCCGAGCGATAACTCATCCCCCGGTCATTGCCCTGACGGTTGGCGGTGGTGGGATCGTGGATTTGGAAAAAGAACTCCAGCAAGTCGCGATAGGTGGTCTTCGCGGGGTCAAACCAGATCTCAATCCCTTCGGCATGGGTGCCATGGTTGCGATAGGTGGCGTTGGGAACGTCACCGCCGGTGTATCCGACGCAGGTACGCGAAACGCCGGGCAGTTTGCGGATCAGGTCCTGCATGCCCCAAAAGCAGCCTCCGGCAAGAACGGCGCGGTGTTCGGTCATTGGATGTCCTCCACATGGATCAGGAATTCGCCATAGCCTTCGGCCTCCATCTCGTCGCGATGGATGAACCGCAGCGCGGCAGAGTTGATGCAATAGCGCAGCCCGCCGTGTTCGCGCGGGCCATCGGGGAACACGTGCCCCAGATGGCTATCCCCGTGTTTCGAGCGGACCTCGGTGCGGATCATGCCCAGAGTGCTGTCTTTGAACTCGTCGACATGCGCGTGCACGATAGGTTTGGTAAAACTGGGCCAGCCGCAGCCGGATTCGTATTTGTGGGTCGAAGCGAACAATGGCTCGCCCGACACGATATCGACGTAAATCCCAGGTTCTTTGTTGTTCAGGTGTTTGCCTGTGCCCGGTCGTTCGGTCCCGCTGCGTTGCGTGACGTGAAACTCTTCGGGTGAGAGGGCGGCGATGGCCTCAGGGTCTTTGGTGTAGCGGGTCATGGCTCCTCCGGAGGGTTTTGCGTGTTGTACACTATTTGGGCGTGGTGTCGGGGAAATCAAAGCCATGTTTCAACCGCCTCGCGACCTCGTGCGGGTGGTCCCCAGGGCCCGGTTGTGGCATCTTATGGGCCAGGCTCCAGATCTGATTACTTAAAGTTGCCGAGTCAGGCCGAGTCTTTGCTGCCCCGAACCGGTTGTCGCGACACCTGAACCGCCAGAATTCCCAGCGTCGTCACCAGTACGCCAATCGCGTCCAGCGGACCCAACTTTTCACCCAGCAACAGCGCGGCAATGGTCACCCCGAAGACAGGGTTGAGGAAATGGAACGTGGCCGCACGGGTCGCTCCGATTCGGTCCAGTAGCAGAAACCAGATCAATGTGGCCAGCAGTCCGGGGAACAGGGTCGTATAGGTGAATGCCAGTGCCAGAGGCACAGTGGGATGGATGTAGATCGTCTCAAACAGGGGGGCGGCAACGAACAGGACACCCGATCCGACCAGCATCTGCAGTCCAACCACCATCATGAAATTGCCGCCCGATGTCGCGCCGCGCACCGCGAGCGTGGCAAAGGTCAGCGCCAGCGCCCCGATCCCACACAGCATCACGCCGAACATATCCAAGCCTGCACCGACCCGGCTGCTCATGATCACTGCGACGCCTGCAAAACCGGCAAACAGCCCGGCCACCCCGACGGGCCGCAGCCTTTCCCCCAGAAACAGCCAGCCTGCCAGTGCCACCAACAGTGGCATGGTCGAAGCGATGATCGCGGCTACAGAGGCCTCGATAGTTTGCATCGCATAGAAGTTCAGGCCCAAATACAGGGCATTCTGGCAGATTCCGAACAGGATCGTCGCATACCATTGTGACGGTGACAGGCGCCAGCTTTGGCCCATCGCGCGCGCAATTGCGACTCCAATCAGCCCCGAGATCAGAAACCGCAGCGCCAGGGAAAACAGCGGCGATGCATCGGCCACAATGATCCGGGCCGAGGTAAAGGCCGAGGACCAGATCAACGCAAATGTCAGCCCCATGGCCATGGCGCGCAGATCCATTGCATCCCCCTTTTGACATCTTCGGGACTGTTCCCGATTTTGCAGCACGCCACAAGCACCAGTAATAGTGAACACCAATAAAGGCAGAAAAAATGAGCAAAACGGGAAATAGATTCGTTTTTATTGATTGATTGGCCAGTAAATAATAAAAGCCCAGAGTGTATGCCGCATCAAAGGGGGTTTGCCGGTGTTTCTGGAGTTCATTCTGTCGTTTGGCGTCCTGCTGGCTTTGGGACTGGTCGCCTTCTTTGTGGTGAAGTGGTGGAACCTGCGATGTGTAGGCGTCACTCCCGTTCATCTGTTCACGTTCATTGCCATTCTGTTCACATCCGGTCTGGACGTCGGTCTGATCATGTTTCCCCTGACTGAATTCGGCGGCTATGCCGAAGAACCGGCTTATGCCTTTGCCAACCCATTGGCGATCGAGTTCGGGTTTTGGGGCTTTCTGATCTGGGCCTTCTACTTCCTGACGGCCTTCTATTTTTGCGTGATCGAGCCGCGGGTAAAGTTCTTTGAGATCCCAGTGGTCAAGCTGATCAACAACGTAGTCATCATTGGGACCTGCGCTTTCACCGCCAGCCTGTTCCTGATCTACCTGCCCGGCTACCTGCCCGAGATTGGCGACGGTGAATCCGTGGTCACCACCTTTTACGTGATCGTGTTTGTGGTCATTCTGGCGGCGGCGTATTCCTCGACCGACTTGAAATACGTACGCATCCTGTCAGTGGGCTCGACCTTTTTGTTCCTGTCACTAATCCTGGGTATGTGGATCGCTGCGGGAATGGGCATCGGCGGGTTTGTCGAAACCGGCAGTAACATCAGCGCCTATTTCGGCAATCTGCACAAATTTGTCCTGCCGCTGACCGACTATCACGCCTTCTACCTGTTCTGGTGGTTCGCATGGTCGATCATGATCGGTCAGTTCACTTCACGCTTTGTGGGTGGGTTGAAGACTTGGCAGCTTCTGGCGGCGCTGTTGATCTTCCCGTCAATCCCGCTGGGGATCTGGTTCACCGTTCTGTATTACTATCACCTGAACGGTCTCAGCACTGCGGGCATTACCAATATCGCCATGGTGATCGTGGGCGTGACCTTCGTGATCAACTCGCTTGATTCCCTTATTAGGCTTTATACAGACAACCTGAATATGACGGTCGAGCGGTTCGGTAAGACGCCTTACGTGGCTGGCAATGTTGCGCTGCTATTTGCTCTGACCTTGTTGTTCCAGAGCCAGTGGCTGCAGATTCAGTGGATCGGTGCCGTGGTCGTCGGGCTCTATCTGGCCTGCGTAGTCTTTATCCTGATCACCAAGCGCAAAGAGGTCTTGAGCATCGATTCAATGCCTGAAGATCGTGACCTGGACTTCCACAAGGTCGAGACGGTTCACTAATCAGTCGCTTCAGAACCTGAAACGGGCACTCATGTGGTGCCTGTTTTCCTTTTGGGAGCATCTATTTTTGCGGATGTTCGCTATGCGGACATAGCACCAATTCGCTGCGTTTGCTCGAGTGTCGGCAATTTGGCCATGCCTGGGATGGAACCACATCTTCAGCGAGGCCTCCGAATTTTACCGGTCATTCGCAAGCCATCACGAATGTTCAGTCCCATCATCGTGAGGTTGGCCGCCCCGGCGATTAGTTCAATCACCTGAATCGTATAAAATGTGCTGTCGAATTCGCCAGCAGCGGCTTTGCCAGCCAAAAACCAGGCGGCGGGTACGAGGATCAGTAAACCATTCAACGCAATGACAGGCATGCGGGTTTTCTTGGCTTTCGTCAGCGCATCCTTGCGTTTCCGGCCCATTGCCATACCTGTTCCGCCGGCAATAGCCATTGCCGGGATGAGAATGAACATGCCTTTCAGGATCAATGCCTTGATGGTTGCGACTGTTTCGTGGCTCGCAAAGAGCTCGCTGGTGGCCGTTGATGTCCAGAAGAGAAGGATCATTACAAAGCCGATGCCGCCCGCGATGGCGTGAATCTTTGTTTTCATGGCGGTTCCCTCAAATTGGTTTTTGGATAGGATTTCGTCAGGCCGTGCAGCAATTCGGCACCGCAACCTTCTCGAACAGGTGGGGTGCGGTCACAGCGCTTGAGGGATAGTGGCTGAGTTGCTGCTGAAACTCGGGGTTTGAAAACGCCGCGCGGAAGTCCGCGACGGAGTCCCAGACCGCGTAGTTCATATACATGCTGCCGTCACCAATGGCCTTATGCAGTTGGGTGCTGATGTAACCCGGCTGCATTTTCATCCATTGGGCATCGTTCTTCCAAGCTTCTACCAAGGCGACTTGGTTAACGGGATCGACTGTGAAGAGATTGACGAGAACGATGGGTCCAGCGTCGATGCCTAATTGCCGTTCAATGGGAAACTCGGGGTCGAGGGGTTTGAAACTGACCATTGCGGTACTCCTTGAAAACAACTTCAATTTGGTGTCGTGTTGTCATATCTAAGAAGCATCAAGCAAAATGACAATATGTTGTCAAAAAAATGAGGAGCCGATATGACGGACGCGCGAAGGACCGAAGAAGGAGAAGCCGTAACAGCGTTGATACTGGATGTGTTTCGGCTGAACGGTCGATTGCAGCTTGCCGGTGATCGCCTCGTATCAGAACTCGGTCTGACAAGTGCCCGATGGCAGATCCTTGGTGCCATTGCTTATTCGGATCGGCCGGAATCCGTTGCCTGGCATGCACGGACGATGGGTGTTCACCGGCAGGGCGTACAACGGATCATCAATGAATTGAGCAAAGAAGGCATAGTGGAGTTCCAGCCGAACCCACACCACAAGCGTGCGCACTTGGTTGTCATGACTCGAAAGGGGCAGGAGTTGTACGAAGCCGCGATTACGAGGCAAATCCCATGGGTGAATGAACTCTCGGAAGGCCTGTCGCCAGATGATATTGAAACAGCGCAATATGTTGTTGACCGTCTCAAAACAAGTCTCGAAGAAGCCTCAACGCGACAAGATTATAGCCCTACTCAAAGCTGACACCAATACAAATTGCTGCATTGGTCATTCTGGGCTCGAAGCTGACCTACACTTTTCAGCTGAGCACATGAACTCAATCACTGCAAAGAAACTCAAACTACTTCAAAGAAAAAGGGCCCCCAAACGGCGGCCCTCAATCGCTTATCCGTAAAGGCTGGGATTAGCCGTTCACGCTGTCCTTCAGAGCTTTCGCAATGGTCATCTTGACCACTTTGTCAGCTTCTTTCTTGAACTGTTCGCCAGTGGCGGGGTTGCGCACCATGCGCTCGGGGCGTTCGCGGCAGTAGATTTTGCCAACGCCGGGCAGGGTCACCGCACCGCCGGCCGAAACTTCGCGGGTGATCAGGCCAGTCATGGCCTCCAGCGCAGAGTTCGCAGCTTTCTTGTCGGTTCCCATTTCCTCAGCGAGAGCAGCAACCAGCTGAGTCTTTGTCATAGGCTTTGCCATTTCTTGGTCTCCTTAACGTGCCCGATAATTTGGGCCTCACCGCGTAACTTTAACGGGATATTGTGGGTGAACACAACGAATAGTAGCGTCGAAAACCCCAAAAATAGGGGGAATTCGTTGCTTTTTTGCTTCAGAGGAAGGCGGTTTCGTCGAAAGATCGCAATTTCCGACTGTGCAGGCGCTCTAACGGCATGCCGCGCAGGTGTTCCATCGCTCGTATTCCGATCGCCAGATGGCGGCTAACTTGTGTTGTATAGAAGGATGACGCCATGCCGGGAAGCTTTAACTCTCCATGCAAGGGCTTATCAGACACACACAGCAAGGTGCCATAAGGTACTCGGAATCGATAGCCATTTGCAGCGATGGTCGCGCTTTCCATATCCAGCGCAATCGCACGCGACTGGCTGAGCCGCTGAACCGGGCCGGACTGATCGCGCAGCTCCCAGTTGCGGTTATCTACCGAGGCGACGGTGCCGGTGCGCATGATCCGCTTCAGCTCGTATCCCTGAAGTTCGGTCACCTCGGCCACGGCATGTTCCAATGCCACCTGAACCTCGGCCAGCGGTGGAATCGGCACCCAGACGGGCAGGTCGTCATCCAGCACTTTGTCTTCGCGCAAATAGGCGTGGGCCAGTACAAAATCCCCAAGCGCCTGTGTGTTGCGCAGCCCGGCGCAGTGGCCGACCATCAGCCACGCATGGGGACGCAATACAGCGATATGATCAGTGGCCGTTTTCGCGTTTGACGGACCCACGCCAATATTGACAAGCGTAATCCCCGACCCATCCGCGCGTTTCAGGTGGTATGTCGGCATCTGAGGCAACTTCAGTGGCTGGTCCAAAGCAGCATCCGGGGCGGTGATCTGGATATTGCCGGTCGAAACAAAGCTGGTATAGCCGCTGTCGCGGTCGGCCAGCTGTTCGCGCGCGTAGTTTTCGAACTCGGACACATAGAACTGGTAGTTCGTGAACAAGACATGGTTCTGGAAATGGCTGGGGTCGGTCGCGGTATAATGCGCCAGGCGGGCCAGCGAATAATCCACCCTTTGAGCGGTGAACAGTGACAGCGGTCCGGCCGTATCTTCGTGGTCATGCACCCCGTTGACGATGTCATCGTTGGTGGTGGTTAGATCCGGAACGTCAAAAACATCTCGCAGGGTGAACCCCGCAGCGCCCTGATGCGGGACGACCAAATCAGGATTGTTGGCCACGGCGAAATGCACCGGGATCGGCGTATCCGATGCTCCAATTGTAACTGGCTGGTCGTGGTTTTTGATCAGCAGCGCAATTTGTTGCGTCAGATATGACCGGAACAGGTCAGGGCGCGTTACCGTTGTGGCATGGGTGCCAGGTTCGGATACATGACCAAAGCTCAGGCGACTGTCGACCTGAGCGTAAGACGAGGTCTTGATGCGAATTTCCGGGTAATAGGCTCTGAATCGTTCAGAGGGAGTTCCCTGCTCCATCGCATAGGCAAAGCTGTCGCACAGGAAACGCGTTGCCTGTTCATACAGCTCTTCTAGCCGCGCTACGGCGGCAACGGGGTCTGTGAATTTCTCGGGGGTCGGGACGTCAGGTGTCTTTATTATTGTCATGCCAGAGGTTCCAAAAGCTCGATCTTTTCAAAGGTGCGCACATCCACCAGCCCAAGGTCGGATATCCGAAGTTCCGGGATCACGACCAAGGCCAGCAGCGAGTGCTGCATATACGCATTGTTCAACTGGCAACCGCAGGCTTGCATCGCCTCGACCATCTGATCTGCCTTGGCGGCGACCTCGGTGGCGGGGCTGTCGGACATCAATCCGGCAATCGGCAACTCCACCAGTGCCAGTTCCCGGCCATCGCGGAAAAGGGTGATACCGCCGCCGACCTCGGCCAGTCGGTTCGCCGCCAGCGCCATCTGGTCACGGTCGGTGCCCACGACGATCATATGGTGGCTGTCATGCGCCACGGTCGAAGCCATGGCCATCTTGCCCTCATACCCGAACCCCGAGACAAAGGCGTTTGTGACCCCACCAGTCGCGCGATGGCGTTCCACCAAAGCGATCTGGCACACCCCATCTTCGCCTTCGACGAGCCCGCCGATGATGGGCAGTTCAGCCTTCAGCGCTTTGGTGGGGGCCTGGTTTTCGACGACGCCGATCACATTGGCCTGCACCCGGTTGGCTCCGGCGGGTGCGGCGATCTCAAAATCGGTGTCGGTCAGCGCGTGGCCCAGATGAACGGTGTTGCGCGCCGTGCCCGGCCATTTCAGGTGGGGGCACTCCACCGAGATTGCGCCATCCTCGGCCACGATCTGACCACGCGCGACGACCAGTTCGACAGGCAACTCGGTCAGGTCCGAGCTTAGAATCACATCTGCCCGCCGCCCCGGCGTGATCGAGCCGATCTCGCGCTCCAGCCCGAAATGGGAGGCCGTGTTGATCGTCGCCATCTGCAGCGCAATCAGTGGGTCGCATCCACAGGCAATTGCGTGCCGCACGACGCGATTCATATGCCCATCATTGACCAGCGTGCCCGAATGGCAGTCATCCGTGCACAGGATGAAGTTCCGCGGGTCCAACCCTTTTTCCGTGACGGCGGTGATCTGGCTTTCGACGTCATACCAGGCCGAGCCCAGTCGCATCATCGAGCGCATCCCCTGCCGCACCCGCGCAACGGCGTCCGCTTCGCAGGTGCCTTCGTGATCATCGGCCGGCCCGCCTGCCACATAGGCCGCGAAATCAGGCCCTAAATCCGGCGAAGCATAATGTCCGCCCACCGTTTTTCCGGCCCTCTGCGTCACCGCAATCTCGGCCAGCATCTTGGGATCGCCATGGATCACGCCGGGAAAATTCATCATTTCCCCTAGACCGATGATGCCGGGCCAGTTCATCGCTTCGGCCACGTCTTCGGGTGTGATTTCATAGCCCGTGGTTTCCAAACCCGGAGCAGAAGGTGCGCAGGATGGCATCTGGGTAAAGATATTCACCGGCTGCATCAGGGCCTCGTCATGCATCATGCGCACGCCGTCCAGGCCCAGGACATTCGCAATCTCATGTGGGTCGGTGAACATTGATGTGGTGCCATGGGGAATCACTGCGCGGGCAAATTCGGCAGGTGTCAGCATGCCTGATTCAATGTGCATATGCGCATCGCACAGGCCGGGCAGCATATAGCGTCCGCGTGCCTCAATGATCTGCGTGCCGGGGCCTACGCAATGCGCGGCATCGGGCCCGACAAATGCAATGCGTCCGGCGGCGATTGCGATGTCGTGATCAGGCAGGGTCTCACGACTGTGCACATTCACCCAGATGCCGCCGCGGATCACCATATCTGCGGCTTCGCGTCCTGCGGCAACGGCGATCAAACGGGGGACAACTTCGGGCCAGCTGGGGAGGGGTGTGTATTCCATGGCCCACCTTTCCCAAATGCGCCGGAAGGTGCAACCCCTGCCAGACCGCTATCATGAAACCGTCACGCAGCGCGTCAGCGCTGCGCGGCCCAGCCAGAGGAACAACCCCGAAGGGGCAGGGACGATGGGCATGAGAATCCCCGGGGATCAGTGCAAAGTATCTGCCGCCATCTCGTGCCGCAGCCAGTCGGCAAAGGCCAGCGCACCCGGTGTTTCCTCGGCCTGAGGGGACAGCAATAGGTAATAGGCCTCTGGCATCACCGCGCGATGCGGGAAGGGGGCCACAAGGCGCCCCTGTTCGATCAGGCCCCGCGCGATGGTGTCATGGGCCAAACACAGCCCCCCTCCGGCCATCGCAACAGACAGGCTGACCAGATAGGTCGTCGAATAGGTAATGGGTGGATTTCTCCAATTCAGAGCCTGATCTTCTGCCCAATTCGCCCAATTCGACAGCAGGTTCGAGCAGTCAAAAAGCGGTTGATCCTCCAGCGTATCCAGCGTCACGTCATAGCCTGGAGCGCAGACGGGGTAATAGTCTTCGGTCCGCAATACTTCGGTCCGCACCGTATCCGAGGGCCGCAGCGAATACCGGATTTCGATGGATGCGCCTTCTGCCATTTCACGGGGCTCCCAAAGCTCGGTAGAGATGGTGAGTTGAACGTCAGGATGCTCGGCGCGAAACCGTGGTAGCCGGGGGGCCAGCCAGTTGACTGCAAAGCTGATATTGCTTTGGACCTGAACCGCGTGCTGCTGCGCCCCCGTGATGGCCTGGGTGCCGCGGAGCAGCGTTCGAAACGCCTCGCGCACCACCGGCAGATAGGTGATGCCCGCTTCGGTCAGTTCCAGGGCGCGGGGTCGGCGCTGAAACAGCGGCTGGCCCAGATACCCTTCCAGCGATTTGATCTGCTGGCTGACGGCGCTTTGGGTCATGTTCAGATCGCGGGCGGCACCGGTAAAGGACAGGTGGCGGGCTGCCGCTTCGAATGTGCGCAGCCAACCCAGCGGCGGAAGCGATTTCTGCATGCGCATAACCTTGCCATAAGTCCAGCTTATGAAATAGCCGCGATTTTTTCGTTGGTCAAATCTGGTCAGCGCAGTCACGGTTTTCCCAAACCCAGCCATCCGACAGGAGTCCGGAATGAGTGTTGCCAACTTGCGCCCCAATATCGACCATTGGCCTGAACGCGTGGACCTTGCCGCCACCTTCCGCTGGACCGAGCGATTGAATATGCATGAGGGCGTTGCCAATCATTTCAGCCTGGCGGTGAATGAAGAGGGCACGCAATTCCTGATGAACGCCAACCAGATGCATTTCGCGCGTATCACGGCGTCAAACCTGTTGTTTCTGGACGCAAATGACCCAGATGTCATGTCCCAGCCCGGCGCGCCGGACCCGACAGCCTGGGGCCTGCATGGCTCGATTCATCGCCATTGCCCCCATGCGCGCTGTGTCATGCATGTGCATTCGATCTTTGCCACTGTTCTGGCTTCTTTGGCGGACAGCACTCTGCCACCGATCGATCAGAACACGGCCACGTTTTTCAACCGCTATGTTGTCGATCAGGAGTTTGGCGGCTTGGCCTTTGAAAGCGAAGGCGAGCGCTGTGCGTCGATGCTGTCGGACCCGAAAAAGAAGGTCATGATCATGGGCAATCACGGCGTGTTGATTATCGGCAGCAACCCGGCGGATGCCTTTAACAGGCTTTATTATTTTGAGCGCGCGGCCGAAACTTACATCCGCGCCTTGCAAACCGGTCAGCCTTTGCGCGTGTTGTCCGACGAGATCGCCGAAAAAACGGCACAGGAACTGGACGACTATCCCGATCAGTCCGGTGCTCACCTGCGTGAGATCAAGGCCTTGCTGGATGCCGACGGGTCCGACTATGCCACGTGATCAAAGGGCTGCCCAAATAACCGGCGCGACCCCGGACCCTGAATCCGCCCGCTGGAATTACTGCCCCGAGGGGCCGGTGAATCTGAACCCTCTGTTCCGCTGGCCGCTGCGCCCGGTTGCGGTGTTGAAATGGTACAGCGGTGCGTGGTTGCAGATCACCGCCCTGACGCTGTGTCTGGTGCTGGCGGTTGGGGCCTATGCGTTGTTTTTCCCTGCGTTAGAGTCAATGCAGAGCTTTGCACCCGGCTGGATGTTTCGCATCTGGCTGCTGAACATGGTGCCGCAGATCCTGGTCGCGGGCGGCCTGCATTGGTGGCTGTACATGCGCAAGGGACAGGGCATGTACAAAAAGTTTGACCGCCGCGACCTGACCCGCGACAACGGCACGTTTACTTTCCGCAATCAGGTCTGGGACAATATCTGGTGGACGTTGGGCAGCGCGATGACAGTAGCAACTGTCTACCAGTGGGGAATCTACTGGGCGATGGCAAACGGGTACATGCCCACCGTAACATGGGCCAGTGCGCCGGTCTGGTGCTTAGTTTGGCTAGCGTTCATCCCGATGTGGTCGGGGCTGCATTTCTATTGGGTACATCGGCTGGAGCATCACCCGAAACTTTATAAGCATGTGCATGCTGTGCATCACCGAAACGTCAATATCGGGCCGTGGTCGGGGATCTCAAACCACTGGTATGAAAACCTGTTCTATTTCACCACGTATTTCATCCACCTGATCGTGCCGTCACATCCGCTGCACTTGCTGTTCCACAGCTATTTCCAGCAGGTCAGCCCGGTTTTGTCCCATTCCGGGTTTGAAAAGCTAAAGGTAGGTGATGCGGATGCCGCCCGGGCCGGTGACTTTTTTCATCAGCTGCATCACCGGTATTTTGAGTGCAACTATGGCACGTCTGAAATCCCTTTCGACAAGTGGTTCGGCACGTATCACGACGGATCGGCCGAGGCGACGACCCGGACCCGCGCATACAAGAAACAGATGTATACCTGAGCGTCTCTGGCTGTCAGGTCCGTTCAAACATCGTGATCAGGGCGGTGTCATCCCTGTTGGGACCAGCTGCAAGATCGCCGTAGATCCGGACTTCGGACAGGGTCAGATTTTGTATCTGGCCCTGCGCCAGCTTGTGCAGCGCATCGGCAAAGCCCAGCTTTTCATAGTGCTGTGCATTGATGGACAGGGCGAACTGCGCCCCGGGCCGCGCAACGCGCAGCAAGGCCGTTAGCGCTTCGGGACCGAGATGGCCATGAGTGAAGGTGCCGGACGAGACGATGCCGGAGTAACTGCCTTGTGGTACCGGGATGCCCTGATTCAGATCGGCCACAATCGCATCACGGTAGATATCCTTGCGCATGGCCTGATCCAGCATTTCGGCGCTGATATCGGTGGCATCGATGGGCCCGACTCCAAGCCCGGCCAGAACCGCGCCGCATAAACCGGTGCCTGCACCAACATCCAGCACCGGGCCTTGCCCGCCAGCGGCCACAAAGGCGCGGGCCGTTTGTATGTGGAGCTGGTAATCCTCGCGTGCGGCAAAGGTCTCATCATAGTCGCCGGCCCATTCCGCATAAAGCTGCTTGTGGTCTTCAGGCGAATCCAGCGCGTAGGCAGAGTGCAGGTCGGGTGTTTTTTGGCTCATGCTTAGAAGAAAGGCGCATTGAGGGATTCGAATCAAGTATTCCGGAGCGGACGCTTGCATTGGCAGGAATTGCAGATCATCAAAGGCATCATGACAGGTACTCTTTTCTCCTTTGGTCACGGGTATTCGGCACAAGCTTTATCCCATGTGTTGCACCCTCAGGGCTGGCGCATCTGCGGCACCACGCGGGACCCGGCCCAATCCGCCACGATCCGAGCTTCGGGCGCGGATCCTGTGGTCTGGCCAGGGCAGGTGCCGAATCTGGACGGGGTGACACATATACTGATCTCAACCGCGCCGAACGCCGACGGTGATCCGGTGCTTGCGGCACTGCACGACGAGATCGCTGCGCGCGCGGATCAGTTTGAATGGGTCGGGTATTTGTCGACGACGGCTGTTTATGGCGATCACCAAGGCGGCTGGGTGGATGAGACCACACAGGCCGCACCAACGGCCGAACGCGGTAAATGGCGGGTGAAGGCCGAGCAGCAATGGCAGGCGGTTCCCGATTTGCCAACGCATATCTTCCGGTTGGCCGGTATCTATGGCCCGGGGCGCGGCCCGTTTTCCAAGCTCAAGCGGGTCGGCATGCGGCGCATTGTCAAACCTGGTCAGGTGTTCTCGCGTATCCATGTTGCCGACATTGCGCAGGTTCTTGCGGCTTCGATGGCGGCGCCAAATCCCGGCGCGGTCTACAATGTGTGCGATGACGAACCCGTCCCGCCGCAGGATGTGATCGCTTATGCGGCCGAGTTACAGGGCCTGCCTCTGCCTCCGGCCGTGCCGTTTGATCAGGCTGACCTGACCCCGATGGCGCGCAGCTTTTACAATGAAAACAAGCGGGTCAGAAATGATCGGATCAAGGAAGAACTGGGTGTATCCTTGCTGTACCCGAATTACCGGGTTGGTCTGGAAGCGCTGATGCGCGACACATAGCGTGCAGTTGTCCTTTGGTTGATAGGTTTTGATTATTGCAATGATCGGTAAACAAAACTTTTTCGCATGATTTAAATTTGCTAGGAGTGGCGGCGACAAGACAAAAGAGGTGCCGATACTCAATGCCTTGAACAGGTGGTTTCAGCCGCACTTCCGGGCAGAGTAAAAATGTCATCTGTTTGTGGTCTTGATTGACCGAGTTTTGACCGTGCGAACAAGCCGGAAATTAGCCAGGATTGGAGATCGATATGGACGGAAGTGACAACCCCAAAACGGGCGGATGCCCTGTCATGCATGGTGCAGGCACAAGGTCGAACCGGGACTGGTGGCCCAACCAACTGAACCTGTCCATCCTGCATCAGCACGCGCCCGCGTCGAATCCGATGGGCGAGGATTTCAACTATGCGGAAGAGTTTCAAAAGCTGGACATGAAAGCGCTGAAGGAAGACCTGTACGCGCTGATGACGGATTCGCGAGATTGGTGGCCGGCAGACTATGGTCATTACGGTGGCCTTTTCATCCGTATGGCCTGGCACAGCGCCGGAACGTATCGGACGGCCGATGGCCGCGGTGGTGCCTCGACCGGGAACCAACGGTTCGCGCCGCTCAACAGCTGGCCGGATAACGGCAACCTGGACAAGGCGCGCCGCCTGCTGTGGCCGATCAAACAGAAATACGGCAATCAGATTTCCTGGGCTGACCTGATCATCCTGGCTGGTAACTGTGCCATCGAGTCCATGGGCGGCGAGACCTTTGGATTCGCCGGTGGCCGTGAAGATATCTGGGCACCCGAAGAAGACGTCTATTGGGGCACTGAAACCGAATGGCTGGCCCCGACTGATAATCCGCACAGCCGTTACTCGGGCGAACGCGATCTGGAAAACCCGCTGGCCGCTGTGCAGATGGGCCTGATCTATGTGAACCCCGAAGGCCCGGACGGGCAACCGGATGCGTTGGCCTCAGGTCGTGACATTCGCGACACGTTTGGTCGGATGGCAATGAATGATGAGGAAACCGTCGCTCTGGTCGCTGGCGGTCACACCTTTGGTAAGGCACATGGCGCAGGCGACCCCGATCTGGTTGGGCCGGAACCCGAGGCCGCCCCGATTGAGGAAATGGGCCTTGGCTGGATCAACAAGTTCGGCTCCGGCAAAGGCGACGACACTACTACCAGTGGTATCGAAGGGGCGTGGACCGCGAACCCGATCCAATGGGACAACGGCTATTTCGACCTGCTGTTTGGCTATGACTGGAACCTGACCAAAAGCCCCTCGGGCGCGTGGATCTGGGAACCTGTCGGCGTGAAAGAAGAAGACATGGCCCCGGCGGCGCATGATCCTTCGAAAAAGGTCAAAACCATGATGACCACCGCCGATATGGCGATGCGCATGGATCCGATCTATGGGCCGATCTCAAAGCGGTTCCACGAGAACCCCGCAGAGTTCGCCGACGCCTTTGCCCGTGCCTGGTTTAAACTGACCCACCGCGATATGGGGCCGCGCTCGAACTATATCGGTGACGAAGCTCCGGCTGAGGAACTGCTGTGGCAGGACAATGTCCCATCAGTGGATCACGACCTGATCGATGACGCGGATGTGGCCGATCTGAAGGGCAAGATCGCAGCCGCTGGCCTGTCGGTGTCTGAATTGGTGTCGACTGCTTGGGCTTCAGCCTCGACCTTCCGCGGGTCGGACAAGCGTGGCGGGGCCAATGGCGCCCGTCTCCGCCTTGCGCCGCAGAAAGGCTGGGAAGTGAACGAGCCGATGAAGCTATCCAAAGCGCTGGATGCGCTGGAAGGCGTTCAGATGGCGTTCAACGATGCGCAGCCCGGCAGCAAACAGGTCTCTTTGGCCGATGTGATTGTTCTGGCCGGCGCGGTCGGGGTCGAACAGGCTGCCAAGGCGGCGGGTCACGACGTCCAGGTGCCATTCACTCCGGGCCGCACGGACGCGACGCAGGATCAGACGGATGTGGACTCCTTCTCGGTGATGGAGCCGATTGCAGATGGATTCCGGAACTACCAGAAATCGGATTACAGCATTTCTCCAGAAGAGCTGTTGGTCGACAGGGCGCAGCTGCTGATGCTGTCGGCACCGGAAATGACGGCGCTGGTCGGCGGTCTCCGGGTTATGGGTGCAACCTTCGGCGACACGAAATTCGGAGAGTTCACGGACCGGGTCGGCGCGCTCAGCACCGATTTCTTCACCAACCTGCTGGACATGGGCACCGAATGGAAGCCTGCGGGCAACGGCGTCTATGAAGGCCGCGACCGCGCCAGCGGGGCGGTCAAATGGACCGGCACGCGGGTTGATCTGGTCTTTGGATCAAATTCGCAACTTCGGGCGCTGGCCGAGGTCTATGGTCAGGCAGGTGCAGACGGCAAATTCGTCTGCGATTTTGTCTCGGCCTGGAACAAGGTGATGAATGCGGATCGGTTTGATCTGAATTAAGCGTTCACACATCACATTGATTGCGCCGCCACGGGAAACCTTGGCGGCGTTTTCTTTGCACTGCGTTATTGGGGGATACCAAGCATTGGGTACGATTCCTGAGGTGGGCTACAAATCGCGCTCGTAAACGTAAGAAATTTTGCGGGTTGGCACTGGTTTAGAGTAGTAAATTTTAAGCTAAAGTGTTGTTTTCATTATGATGTGTAAATACTTGCCGAGAAATGTGAAGTTTTTTCAAAATGGGGGTTGCAGGTCCCGGGTCCAATCCGTAAATACCCCTTCACCGGCGCTGCTGAGGTGGTGCTGACGGGTCGGAGAGACGGCCGGACGGACCGGAGAGACGGTTGGACGCCTGGGAGAGACTGGGGGCATCTTAGGGAATGGATTAGGCGGGCGCGCTGA
>NZ_FWFP01000016.1 GCF_900172215.1 Ruegeria meonggei | reverse complement strand
CCCATAATCCCCAAAGGATACTGAACAGGCATCTCCCAGCCCGCAAAATCAACCAGCTTACCACCCAATTCAACATGCAACGAATGCAAAGGAGTGCGTTTAATCTCGGTCATTGTTCCAGCCTTTCGGTTAGCGGGACTGATCGCGCACAACCATAACCGTGCAATGCGCATTGCGCACGACACGAGCAAGGTTCGGGCCAATCTCATAATTCGGGTAATCGCCTTTGGTCGAGGCCATGACGATCAGGTCAAAGCCTTCTTTGTAGGCACATTTCAGGATTTCGCGGTAGACACTGCCTTCTTCGATATGAATTTCCACATCTTTGGCATCGTTGTGATCCAGAATGACTTGAACGGCCTGACGTACGTGGTCTCTGGCGCCTGCCCCATAGTTGGCGGGCAAGTTCGGCAATTGGATGATCTCGGGAATGACGGACACCGCATGCAGTTCAGCCCCGTAGAACCGGGCCTGTTCCAAAGCAGCCGGAAGCGCCTGTTTCCACGATTTTTCTTCGGTGTGGTCAATGGGCAGAAGGATTTTGGTGGCCATCACACATCTCCTCGAATTTCAACTTTTGTTCCGGAAATCGGAGGGCCAGAGAGGCCCTCCGCAGTCTTTCTGGCCGAAGTTATTCGGCGGGTGTGCCGCCGGATTCTTCCGACTTGCCACCGCTGGCAAAGAACTCTTTCGTCAGTTTGAAGACGATCGGGCTCAGCAGCGCCAGGGCGATCAGGTTCGGGATAGCCATCATGGCGTTCAGCGTGTCCGCCAGCAGCCAGACGAAGCCCAGATCCGCAGTTGCGCCGAAATAGATCGCAAGGATCCACAGGATGCGGTAGGGGAGCAGGGATTTGACGCCTAGCAGGAACTCGACACACTTCTCGCCGTAGAACGACCAGCCAAGAATGGTGGTAAAGGCGAAGATCGACAATGCGATGGCGATTAGGTAGCCGCCGATGCCGGGCAGAGTGGTTTCGAATGCCAATGAGGTCAGAGCTGCACCCGAAATTGCCTTGTAACCCTCTGTTTCACCGTTGGCGACAAAGTCGGCAATCGATGCATCGAGCGCTCCGGAGGCGATAATCGCCAGACCGGTGATCGAGCAGACGATGATGGTATCGATGAACGTGCCCAGCATCGCGATAAGGCCCTGGTTGACCGGACCTTTGGTCTCGGCCGCTGCGTGTGCAATCGGGGCAGAACCCAGACCGGCTTCGTTCGAGAACACGCCACGAGCAACACCAAAGCGAATGGCCAGCCATACCGCTGCGCCAGCCGCGCCGCCTTTTGCAGCCCAAGGAGTAAACGCGTAGGTGAATACGTCACTAATGGCAGCACCGATTGCGCCAATGTTCAAGAGCAGAACCAGCAGACCCGCGACGATGTAGGCAACCGCCATGAACGGAACCAATTTCCCGGCGACCGCACCGATGCGGGTGATACCACCGAGGATTACGGCAGCGGTCAGGACCATCAGGACAATGCCTGTGACCGATTCATTGACGCCGAAATTTGTTTCCAGCACTTGGGCCACGCCGTTGGCCTGAACACCGTTGCCGATGCCAAACGCCGCAATACCGCCAAACAGAGCGAACGCTACACCCAGCCAGGCCCATTTCGCGCCCAGACCGTTCTTGATGTAATACATCGGGCCGCCGACAAAGTTGCCCAGCTCGTCTTTTTCACGGTATTTCACCGCCAGAACCGCCTCGGCATATTTGGTGGCCATGCCCACCAGGGCGGTCATCCACATCCAGAACAATGCACCTGGACCGCCCAGGAAGACAGCAGTCGCCACACCAGCGATGTTACCCGTACCGATGGTGGCCGACAGCGAGGTCATCAGCGCGTTGAACGGGCTGATTTGCCCTTCGCCCTGGCCTTCACGGCCTGCAAACAACAGCTTGAAGCCGGTGCCGATACGCAGGATCGGCATGAATTTCAGCCCGACCTGCAAGAAGAAGCCGACGCCGAGGATAAGGGCCAGCATCCAAGGGCCCCATACGACGCCATTGATGGCCCCTGTGATTGAAGTTAACGCTTCCATGGATTTCCTCCCAATTGCGTTAGGTTTATGCCCCTGTTGCGAGGGCCCGCTGGCGGGCCTGCTTGAGGGCGGCAAAATCTTCGTCCGCGTGGAACGACGAACGGGTCAGCGGAGTGGCCGACACGTGCAAAAAGCCTTTGGACAGGGCGATCTGTTGCAACTGAGCAAACTCTTCGGGTGTCCAGAACCGGTCGATCGGGTGGTGTTTCGAGGTCGGCTGCAGGTATTGCCCAACAGTCAGGAAATCGACCTGAGCGGCGCGCAGATCATCCATCACCTGCCGCACGTCATTGAGGGTCTCACCCAGGCCAACCATCAGTCCCGATTTGGTAAACAGTTCCGGATTGGCGCGTTTGGCGTCGTCCAGCAGGCGCAGTGATGCATAATACCGCGCGCCGGGACGCACCGTGGGATACAGGTGCGGAACTGTTTCCAGATTGTGGTTGAATACGTCGGGGGCGGCATCAAAGACCAGATCAGCCGCATCCCCTTTGCCCAGAAAGTCGGGGGTCAGGACTTCTACCGTTGTGCCAGGGTTCTGGTGACGCACAGCACGGATGGTTTGGGCAATATGCTCAGCGCCGCCATCGCGCAGATCGTCCCGGTCAACGCTGGTGATCACCACGTGGCGCAGACCCAGTTTTTTCACCGCCACCGCGACCCGGCCGGGTTCAAACGCGTCCAGCGCATCCGGGCGGCCCGTGGAGACGTTGCAGAAGGAACAGCCACGCGTACAGACCTCGCCCATGATCATCATGGTGGCGTGGCGTTTGGACCAGCATTCACCAATATTGGGGCATGCAGCCTCTTCGCAGACGGTCGCCAGATTGTGGTCGCGCATCAAGCGGCGGGTTTCGTAATATTCCGGTCCCTCGACCTTTTTCCGCCGAATCCACTTGGGTTTGCGCGGAATGGCACTGTCGGGTTTTTTGGCCTTTTCCGGGTGGCGAGGGCGAAGCTGGATGGTCATCTGGCTGATCTCCTTCACGCGTGGATCGCACGGCCCATGGCGTCAAGGCAGGCCTCTTTCACCGCCTCGCCCATGGCCGGGTGCGCATGACAGGTTGCGGCGACCTCGGCGACGGTGGCGCCTTTGGTCATGGCCAGAACCAGCTCGGCAATCAGGTCGCCACCATGCGCGCCGCAGATATGCGCGCCGAGGATGTTGCCATCGCCATCGGCCAGTACTTTAACGGCACCGTCGGTATCGCCGGTCGAGCGGGCGCGGGAGTTGGCCATGAAGGCGAATTTGCCAACAGTGTATTCGGTGCCCGCCTCCTTCAGCGCCTCTTCAGTCAGTCCGACCGAGGCAACCTCGGGGTCGGTATAAACCACGCCCGGAACAGTGTTGTAATCGACATGGGTCGCCTCACCGGCCAGCATTTCGACACAGGCAACGCCATCTTCTTCGGCCTTATGCGCCAGCATCGGGCCGGGGACGCAATCGCCGATGGCATAGATACCGGGGACCGAGGTTTGGAATGTGCCATCAACCTCGATGAAGCCGCGCGCATTCAGGGCGACGCCAAGCGCATCCAGACCAAGTCCACGCGTCACAGGACGGCGACCAACGGCCATCAGAACCTTGTCGGCCTCGATCACTTCTTCTTTTTCCTTGCCGACCCGGTCGACCGTCAGGGTCAGCCCAGCATCGGATTTTTCAACGGATTTCAGCGCCCGGCCCAGTTGGAATTTCAGCCCGCGCTTGGACAGGGCGCGCTGTGCCAGCTTGGCGATCTCACCATCGATACCCGGCAAGACGCGGTCGAGATATTCAACCACCGTGACCTTGGCCCCCAGACGCGCCCAGATTTGACCCAATTCCAGACCGATCACACCGGCACCGATCACCACCAGATGATCCGGCACGCTGTCCAGCGCGATGGCTCCGGTGGAACTCAGAATGTCCTGCTCATCAATCTCAATCCCCGGCAGCGGGGTCGGCTCAGATCCGGTGGCGATCAGGATGCTCTTGGCTGCATGGACCGTATCACCGACCTTGACCTGCCCGGCGGCTGGGATGCTTGCCCAGCCTTCGATCAGATCGACGCCGTTTTTCTTGAACAGAAACGCGATTCCCTTGGTCAGATCACCGACGATCTTGTCTTTGCGCCCCATCATTGCGGGCACATCGATGCTGGCCCCCTCGACTGTAATGCCGTGGGAGGAGAGATGTGCAATCTCGGCATATTTGGCCGAGGAGGTCAGCAACGCTTTGGAGGGTATGCACCCCACATTCAGACAGGTCCCACCCAGCGCCCCGCGCCCTTCGACACAGGCAACGTTCAGGCCCAACTGGGCTGCCCGGATAGCGGCGACATAACCGCCGGGACCACCCCCGATAACGATGAGATCGTAAGCGCTCATAATTAGCCCTCAGTAAATCGGGTGACTTGCGCACAGGGCGCGGACTTTTTCGCGGGTCTCTTTTTCGACTGTCGCATTGCCTTCGGGGGATTGCGCCAAAGCGTCCAGCACATCGCCAATCAGATGGCCGATCTGCTTGAATTCTTCCGGACCGAATCCGCGACTGCATCCGGCAGCAGTGCCCAAACGGACACCACTGGTAACAGTGGGTTTTTCGGGATCACCGGGAACGCTGTTTTTGTTGCAGGTAAAGCCTGCGCGTTCCAGCGCGGCCTCGGCATCCTTGCCCTTCACACCAATGGGGCGCAGGTCAACCAGCATCAGGTGGTTTTCTGTCCCGCCCGAGACAATGTCACAGCCGCGCGACATCATCACATTCGCCAGCGCCGATGCGCTGTCGACAACACGCTGCATATAGACCTTGAAGTCGGGTTTCAGCGCCTCGCCAAAGGCCACAGCCTTACCTGCGATCACATGCATCAGCGGGCCGCCTTGAAGACCGGGGAAGACGGCCGAGTTGATCTTCTTTGCCAGTGCTTCGTCATTGGTCAGGATGATGCCGCCGCGGGGGCCACGCAGAGTTTTGTGCGTGGTCGAGGTGACCACATGCGCATGCCCAATGGGCGAGGGGTGCAGGCCGGTTGCAACCAGCCCGGCGATATGGGCCATATCGGCCAGCAACCATGCGCCAACCTCATCCGCGATCTCGCGGAACCGGGCAAAATCGATCTTTTGCGAATAAGCCGATGCTCCGGCAATAATCATCTTGGGTTTTTCTGCCTGCGCCAACGCGGCAACCTGATCATAGTCGATCAGTCCTGCGTCAGTCAGGCCGTATTGAACCGGGCGGAACCATTTGCCCGACTGCGCCGGTTTGGCACCATGGGTCAGGTGCCCGCCAGCATCCAGGGACATGCCAAGGATCGTATCGCCGGGGCTGAGCAGTGCCAGTTTCACCGCGCCATTGGCCTGAGCCCCCGAATGCGACTGAACATTTGCAAACGCGCAGCCGAACAGCTGTTTCAGGCGAGAGATCGCTTCGGCTTCAACTTCGTCAACGAACTCGCAGCCGCCATAGTATCGGCGACCGGGATAGCCTTCGGCGTACTTATTGGTCAGGACCGAACCTTGCGCATCGATCACGGCCTGTGAGACGATGTTCTCAGAGGCAATAAGCTCAATCTGCTCTGCCTGGCGGGTAGCCTCACGGTTGATCGACGCCGCGATAACCGGATCTGCTTTGGACAACGATGTTTGGAACATTGATCCCTCCTCCTGTTCGAATCCTCGGAACGAAACTTTGTTTCCTATAGTGGAGAACATTCCCTTAAGGCAACATATTTCTCGTATTTGTGAAGTTGCGTGTGTTCGGGGAATTTCTTAGTCTCTGTAAATGAAGGGAGATTTCTGTGATAGATGAGACCCAGAACGTTGTTTCCGGACAGGAAGAGCCGGATGAAGGAGCCGCCCTGGGCCGTTCCATCCGTGATGCGCGCCGCGCCAAAAACTGGACTCTGGAGGAAGCGGGACAGGCCGCGGGGATCGGTCGGTCAACGCTTTCGAAGATCGAGAACAATCAGACAAAGCCCAGCTTTGACATCGTGCGACGATTGACACAGGCGCTGGACATGAACACGCCACAGCTGTTCCTGCAATCGGGTCAAACCGGGATTGCCGGGCGTCGCGATTTCACACCAAAAGGGCAGGGCGAGCTTCAGGATACACCAACCTATCTGCACGAGCTGTTGTGTTCTGAGCTTACCAGCAAACGCATGTTGCCTTACCTGGCCACCATAAAAGCCCGCGATGTATCCGAGTTCGAAACTTGGATCAGACATTCTGGCGAAGAGTTCATGTTCGTCCTGAGTGGCGAGCTGGTATTTGTGTCCGAGCATTATCGCGCGTTGCCCATGAAGACTGGAGATTCCCTATATTACGACAGCGGCATGGGGCATGGCTGTATCTCGACCAGCAAGGAAGACGCCGTCGTGTTGTGGGTGTCGCTTGAATCGTAGGCATTGCGCAATACGGGCGGCCTCGCGTTATTTTTCGGAATGAATGGCATCCGAGTGGTACCAGTTCGATAGTGATCTGAACCCGGCCTGTTGGTGGCATTTCCACGAAGACACCGAAACCCCGTTGTGGACCACGTCGGAACCGGGTTAGGAAGCGACCAGTCACTAACGAAGGGCGACCTGAATGCGGATGCGCGACACTTTTCTGAAGCCAATGCATCCGGAGGGTCGCAAATTTGTTGCGATCTTCGCAGCCATAACGGTGCTGTTCTTCCTTCTGTCATCGGTTCTGGGCTGGATCGGTATCGGTGCGACTGTCTGGTGTTACTATTTCTTCCGCGACCCCAAGCGGTCGACGCCGGTGCGAGAGGGGCTGATCGTCAGCCCTGCGGACGGTGTTGTGTCACTGATCGAGCCTGCGGTGCCTCCGTCCGAACTTGGGATGCCGGATCAAGCCCTGACCCGCGTCAGCGTGTTTATGAATGTGTTCAACTGCCACGTAAACCGCGCGCCAATCGCCGGGGTGGTTTCGGAAATCAAATACCGGCCCGGAAAATTCTTCAACGCTTCGCTGGACAAAGCCAGCGCTGATAATGAACGCAACAGCCTGTGTATCGAAATGGCCGATGGCCGCCAGATCGCGGTAGTGCAGATAGCAGGTCTTGTTGCGCGGCGAATTGTCTGTTTTGTCGATCCGGGGCAGGGAATTGAAACCGGTGAGCGTTTTGGCCTAATTCGCTTTGGATCGCGTTTGGATGTCTACTTGCCAGAGGGGGTGCAACCCATGGTCAGCCTTGGCCAAACCATGGTCGCAGGTGAAACCGTTTTGGCCGATCTGGCAGCTGATGAGCCGGCCCGTTCCGCGCGGACCGATTGAAAGATGTCGAAACCCCAGCCAGACCCCACACGTGACCTGCCGGTCATTCATCTCTTGCCCAACC
Source organism: Ruegeria meonggei (assembly GCF_900172215.1). Lineage (GTDB taxonomy): Bacteria > Pseudomonadota > Alphaproteobacteria > Rhodobacterales > Rhodobacteraceae > Ruegeria > Ruegeria meonggei. The sequence goes on along the minus strand of NZ_FWFP01000016.1, from coordinate 89,085 downwards.
TGATGACAATCACGGCAATATGTGCCGGGCTGACGGCTATCCGGTTTGGCTCTCAGGGCGATTTTGAAACCGCTGTCAAACTGGTGCTTTTGGCTATGGTTCTCGACGGTCTTGATGGTCGCCTCGCACGGCTGATGAACTGTCAAAGCTCGTTTGGAGCAGAGCTGGACTCGTTGGCGGATTTCGTCAATTTCGGGGTCGCGCCGGGATTGATACTGTATTTCTGGGCGTTGCACGAATCCAGCGCTGGCTGGCTGGCGGTGCTGGGGTTTGTAATTTGCTGCGTCTTGCGACTGGCTCGTTTCAACGTAAGCAGCAAGGCGGACACAGAAGAAAGCCAAAGCAATTTCTTTGAGGGCGTACCCTCACCTGCGGGTGCGCTGCTGGCAATGCTGCCGATGTATGTATCTTTCCTGTTCTCCGATATGCAGTTGGCACCACCTATTTTTGTCGCAGGTTACCTGCTGGCAATTGGGCTTTTGATGATAAGCCGGGTTCCCACATTTTCCTTCAAGAACATCTCAGTGCCTAGCGGCAACGCGAAATTCCTGATGCTGGGGTTTGTTCTTCTGCTGTCGGCCTTGCTTATCTATCTGTGGACGACCCTCGCACTTATTTCGATCACCTACATTGCAAGCCTGGCGCTGGCGTTTCGCGCGGCCCGAAAGTCCACTTAACAAAAGAGGGCAGTCTATTGGATATCCATGCCGTCAAAACCTCGTATGCCCGCTGGGCGCCAGTTTATGATCGGACGTTTGGCGTCGCGACACATGTTGGTCGGCAAACCGCGGTGGATTACATCAACGCGCAAAAGGGCACGCAAGTACTGGAGGTTGGGGTTGGAACCGGGCTGGCCTTGCCCCTGTATCGCAACGATCTTCGGGTCACCGGGGTGGATTTCAGCGATGAGATGTTGGCAAAAGCACGAAAAAAGGTTCGGGATCTTGAGCTGACCCAGGTTACTGCCCTTAAACAGATGGATGCCCGTGATCTAAGCTTTGCCGACAATAGTTTCGACGCCGTGGCTGCGATGCATATTGTTTCGGTCGTGCCAGAGCCCGAACGCGTGGTCGCCGAGATGGCACGTGTGTGCAAACCTGGCGGCAAGATTGTCATAACCAATCATTTTGCGCGCGAAGCCGGGTTTCTGTCCCTGGTCGAACGGATATCAGCCCCGTTTGCAAATGTTCTTGGCTGGCACTCTGACTTCGACATCCAGACAGTTCTGCAGGCGCCAGAATTGCAAATCATCGAAAAAGAGACGCTTCCGCCGATGGGTCTGATGACGTTCTTAGTTCTGCAGAAGTCAGTGGGCTGAGCATTGTAGCTGTCGGGTCTTGATTTGCTGCGATGCCCTCTGACCTTCTATTTTTTGGAACTCAATGCCCATTCTGCGATCCGTGCCTTCTAAAACCAATAGACACCAGAGATTGAATCTTGCCGGCCAGGTGCGCGTGGGCTGAGGATTGGCCTCGGCAGGCTACTGGCTTGTCAGATGCTTATCCAAAAGCCATAGTTCCCTGACGTAAACCACAATGTTGGGTTGTCCAAGGACGTATCTTCAATCCCGCGAGGAGTTGAGCAGTATCGAAACGCCGAAGCACCCATTCTCCCTGGAACTCCTATGGTTCTTGCTGTTCATCGGTTGGGTGCCGATGCTGGCCTCTTACGCGTATGTGTTGGACCCGGTTGCTACGGGCAAAACGGGTGTTCTGACGACGATCACTGACCAGATAACTCTGTACCAACAGCGCGGGTGGGGGCATCCAGCAATAGGCGTTTTGGGAGTGGCGGGGCTGATAGCGGCCGCGCTGGTTGTCAGGATACGGCGATATGCGCTGTGGCCAATACCGGTTTTCCTCATTTGGTCGTCGCTGATCTACGCGTTCAACGCAGCAGGTGCGGGCGGGCCAATGGAAATGGCGATACATTTTGTATATGCCGCGCTTGCCGTGACATGCACCTATCTGTTCCTGCGCCACGGGCATTTGCTGTCCGCGTCATTCGTTGGTTTCACGGCGGTCTTGTTTCTGGACGTGGTGACCTCATGGATCGCGCGACTCTTTGGTGCCACACCCGGTACCAGTTTCCTAGGGGCGCTGTTTCTTGGCTATCAACCCTATTTGGTGAACGCATTATTGTTCCTGACGATCTCGGTGCTTGTGCGCATGCTGTGGTTGATGGTGCGGGACAACCGGCAGTTCATCATGACCTTGCCCAGATCCGAGTTTAAAGCTGCCAGCCTCAGGACATTGCGCCTTTGGTTTCCGGCTTTTGCCTGTTTTGCCGTGTTTGGTGGGTTTTGGTGGGGGCTGGTAAACCTGCTGATCGAACCGCGCATGGTTACCGAAATTGAGGGGCAAATTACCGAACTGGAAAGCACAGCTGTCCGCTGGGTGATCGAAAACGAGCCAATGGCACACGACACCCATACGTCTTATGTCGAGCAGTGGTCAGGCGAGTATCCCAACGCAGACCCATTGGAACGGGCCCTCAACCGTTGGTCTGACGTGTATCTGACTTCTGTGCACAAACGCCTAAGTGTGAATCTGACCAAAGTCACGAAAGATGCAAAAAACGATCTTGCGAAAGTGCCCGGAGCTGTCAACGGCCAGATGAATGCAGCCTTTCCAGAGGATGTCTTACCGTTGCTGGAAGAACCCGGGTGGTGTTTCCCGTTGGACCCGGTTTGCAAGACAAAAGAGTGGATCGTTTCAGGCACAAATCAGATGATGCTGGATGCGCGCAGCGGCGTGATTAAAAGTACCACAGATTTCGCCAAATGCGTCAGCCTCGCCGACGAACATCGTGACCGACCGCGGGACTGCCCTGACGAGATCAATATAGCGGATGACGTCGAAACCGCATCAACCCAAGTTCGGGGCGCTTATCACCAAACCTACATATCCATGCATACGACGACCACGTCGTCAATCACCGGTGGCTTTCGAACATGGCGCAATGTTTCACTGCTGTTGACGGCGTACAGTTTCATCATTTTGCTCAAGACCCTGCTTATCGTTTTCTCACGCGTGATTTTCGCCCCAAACGGCGCAGCAAGTGTGCACGCGCAATTCCTGCCTGATGATCCTCCTTCCGTGGCTCCGGTATTGGCCAATCACGGGCAGCACTACCGTATTCCGACCAGTGCAAAAGATGCGTTTTTCGTTGCGCGATGGGGTGTGACCTTGGAGGGCCCACCCCCCGCGCGGCGACGTCCGTTGGGGCTTCGAATGCCGGTGGCGCGGATTCTCAGTGGCACCTGGGCCATGAACCGTGTTGACGGTGATCGGGCAGGAAATCCCGACGAATTTGATGCGGAATTGAAGGTCGATGAGCCGGCCGAGCTGGTGTCGTGGACCTTGCAAGACGGTGAGCGGGTGATCTTTCGCTTTTCGGACTTCGTCGGAATGAGCGACACGTTGAACATGGGGCGTATATCAAGCCTGGGTATTTCGACATTGATGCTGGGGCGGATGATTTTCTACTATGCTGAAGGCCCCGGAACCCTGATCCTGCGCACCACTGCCGCGGCGCGCCTGACACCCTCGCCCGAGGCCGAAAAGCCTGCGCCAATGCCAAAGCTGGTTGCCTGGGGCAGCAGTACAAAATTCAGCATTTTTGCCGCCCTCACAACGATGGATACGTTCCTCAGCGGCTATAACCTGAGAACAGCGCCAGGCGATGCGGTGGTCTGGGACAGTTCAACGCGTCGTGGAGACGGTCCAGGGACCGGAATATTGCGCTTTATGAAGAGCTTCATACTACCCATCTAAGCGCTGACATTGCGCGTTCGAAGACCTCCGAGATATAGACCTCAAACACCAACTAATCCGGAAGCGAACCTGCCTCGCGACCGTGAGATGTGATGGAAAAATCAGTCCCTTAGCGATCAGCGAAAATGTGTTCTGAAACGATCAATGCACAGGCGAAATCCGTCCTCGAAGTTGCCGTTTCCAGGGTGATAGACACTTTCGAATGAAACAACACCCTCATAAGCATCCGCTCGCAATGCATCCGCCAGAGGCTGAAACTGATCGGCCAGCTGGCCTTCGCCCATTTGCTTGACGGTCAGTGTCGCACGTGGCGTGTCGACCTGAACATCCTTGATATGAACATGTCCAAGGTAACCATCTTTAACTTCGTCATACCCGGCGGGGAAGGCCTGCTCGTGACACCAGCAATTGTTGGCCGGGTCCCAAAGCACCAACAGCGTGTCCTTGGCGTCCAGATCATCGATCAGCTTTCGCGCGGTGTAGTTCGAATTCACCATGGTGCCATTGCCTGTTTCAACAACCAATGTGATGCCGGCGTCCCTGGCGACATCGATGGCTGGCGCGATCAGGGGCAACATCGCATCCCAGGCACCCTTGGCAACGTTCCACTTCTCGGCGCCGCCAAAGCCCCAGAGGATCTGTTCCTTTTTCGGGGTCATGATGCGCACCAGCGGGCTGTTGACCACATGCGCCATATCGATCACGCGCTTCAAAGCGTCCATATGTTTAGTGTGCAATTCATCGCCCGGCTTATTTGCCCCGGTCATTCCTGCAAAGATATGGCGCGACAGACACGATACAGGCTTTCCCCGGTCGCGAAGCAGCAGGTCAATTTCCCTGATCTCATCCGCCGAATGGTCCCCGACCTCTGTGTCACCAACGAATTGCAGTTCGGCATATTCCAGGTCAAATTCATCCATCACATCGACGGTGTGTTTCAGGTCTCGGCTGATTCCGTCACAGATGACGCCAAGTTTCATGTCTTTGTCCTTTCTCAACGATGCAGCTCAGCGCCGGTTAAATATTCAATAACATGGTTGCAGGCCCTGTTGTCACGCTTGGGGCTTTCTGCGTGGCTCGTATGGATGTCCTGCACGACCGCCGAGGTTGGTCGTCCCAGAAACTTGCGATTTGGAGTTATGACTTTCAACGCGGCTGCAAATGATCCCGATGTGGTGTTGCGAACCAGCTAATCCGAGTTGATCGCCGGACTCAAAGCCGAGGCAGGTCCCCCTGTTCCTACAAGATCATTGCCAGATCAAAGTGTCGACGCAAGGAAAAGAAACCGAACCGCTTCAACTATTGTGGGTTCCGTTATTCCCGCCTGATTCCGGAATTGTACTCAAAACAGGCACATTAGCCACGCTGGCAGGCAAAGATTCCATAAGTGAAGCGTTTCATTTTGGAGAGAATCGCCTTGGGGTAGTATGTTTGGGAGGTTGTTAAAGAGTATTGTGAGTTTGTGAATGTATATGTCGAAATTCGACGATCGAAATGACGTCGCAAGTGATAGCCGAAAAACCGAATTCGCGCGGAAGTATCCTTTGTTGGATGATGCCTCTGTTCACGCACAGTGGAAAAATGGCAGCTGGCAGATCACGCGTATAGGGGATATCTGGAGCAGGACCGGCAAGGTGCTCTCTGTTCGTTTCGAAGGCGCTGACGCCTACCCATCGTTTCAGTTTTCCGAAGATGGGACGCCGCTCCCCTTGATGGAAAAAGTGTTGAGCGCTCTGCCGTGTGAAATGTCGCCGTGGCAATGTGCATTCTGGGTGACCTCTCCCAAAAAAGAGCTAGATGGAGAATCCCCGGTTAGTTGCATTCAAACGGGTGATGCCCGCGTGATAGATTTGGCAGGCCGGGCTGGCGCAATCTTTAACAACTAAGAGCGGTCGAGCCCAGGTCGGGGTACCAACGGGCCGCGCGCAGGTCGCGAACTTCCGGCAGGGGTGGCATAATCGTGGGCGCACTATCGTGTTTTGACTGCGAGTGCTTTTGACGCTGAAGGTTGGGCCGTTTGCTCTCAACCTCACTATTCAAGTGCATTTTCCGACGATCACTGCATCCCGATCACGCCAAGGCCCTGACCATGGCGCGAAACAGAGGCCCCGGCAATAGCCCTTGCAATACGTAGAGGCACCGAAATTTCAACGTCTGGACCCGATGCACACGAACTGGCTTATAGGTCGACAGCATATGGGCAACTTCGGTTGCTACGCCTTCGGGACCCATGTCGATCCCGTGTTTTCGAGCGACCTTCTGCATCGCTTCGGCCTCGATCAGGGGAGTCTTCACGACCGGCGGCCAGATTGCCTGAACCGCAATGCCGTGCTCTTCCCATTCCAGGCTTAGTGCTTCGGTAAGGTGTCGCACAAATCCCTTGGTGGAACTGTAGACGGCCACATTGGGGGCCCCATAGATTGCCGAGACTGAACAGGTGTTGATCAGATGCGTCGGGCCTTGCGTCTTTTGCAGATGCGGGAACGCTAGATAGGCCCCGTTGACCACCCCTTTGATGTTTACCTCAATTTGACTGTGGTGATCTGCCAGCGGCGCTTCGGCGAAAGCTCCGCCGCGCAGAATGCCCGCATTGTTGCAGACCGCATGGAGCGCGCCGGTCTGCGTGGTGATGTGATCAAACGCGCCACGCAGGGCACTTGCATCGGTGACATCTGCGGCGATCGTTATCACCTGCCCACCCGTCACGGTTTCTGCGGCCGCTTGCAGGGCCTCTTCACTCAGGTCGATCATGCCGATAGACCAACCTTCGCGCGCCATGCGCTGCGCGATGGCCAACCCGATACCAGAAGCCGCACCGGTGATTGCGATTGTCTTTGTCATCTTGTCCCCTCTTTGCAGCGATCAGTGGCCCGAAGCGCCAAGTTTAAAATCCGACATGTCAGGTTTTTTGGTGCGCCGGAAATACTCACGCGAGAGGCCGGGCCAGTTGGTAGTGATCCGCTCGCCATCCATGTAATAGCTGCGCCCGATCCGCGCCCACTGGCTTTTGGCCAGACGCTGCTGGATCTCGTCGTCGTAGCGCTGCGCGGCATCGGGTGTCACTTCAATCGTGCTGTGACCAGCTGCCTTGATCAGCTGTGTGATAAAGCCGATCTGCGACTCGATCTTTGTCAGCATCGATGTATGGCCCGAATTCGTGTTCGGCCCGTAGATGACATGCAGGTTGGGGTAGTTCGGGATCGAGATACCCAGATAAGCCCGCGCTCCGCCGTTGTCCCAGACATCGCGCAGCATAGTGCCATCGCGTCCTTTGATGTCGATCGCCTACAGGAAGGGATTGCACTGGAACCCGGTGCCCAAAATAACCGCATCATGGGCATGTTCGGTCCCGTCAACGGTCTTGATCCCCTTTTTGGTAAAGCTGTCGATTCCATCGGTCACAAGCTCGACATTGTCGCGGGTCAAGGCGGGATAATATTGGTCCGAAATCAGCAGGCGCTGCGCGCCTGGCGGATATTTTGGGCGGAGCGCCTCGCGCAGCTTTGGATCAGCCACGGTTTTCTTCAGGTGTTTATCCAGCATATGCTGAATAAGGGTCTCATGCAGTTTCGAGCCCTTCATTACCGGATAGACTTTGAATTCGTTTTCCGCCCAAAGCCCGAAGCGATAAAGCTTTTGCAACGGGGGGATTGATCGCATCAGCGCTTTGAACCCCTTGCCATAGTCTTTGTTGCCCTTGGGCAGAACCCAGTTGGCGGTACGCTGATAGACGGTCAGTTTGCCCGCCTGCTTGGCCACTTCGGGGATGAACTGCAGCGCGCTGGCGGCATTGCCGATAACCGCCACGGACTTGCCCTTGAGGTCAACATCATGACGCCATTCCGCAGAATGGAAGATCGGGCGGTCGAACTGGTCCTGCCCCGGCGTGTTCAGGCGGTTGGGGAAGTGCAGCAACCCTACCGAGCAAACCACGTGGCGACACCGATAGGTTTCATCCCCATTGCCTTGGGTGGTTACGGTCCACAGCCCGCTGGCGGCATCGAAACTGGCTGACGTCACCGCGCAACCAAGCCGCATATGAGGGATGACGCCGAACTTTTCGGCACAGTCGCGGGTGTATTCAAGGATTTCCTTCTGACCGGACCATTTGCGGCTCCAGGTCGGCGCCTTGCCGAAGGAATAGCAATAGAGATGTGATGGCACATCGCATTCGGCCCCGGGGTAGGTGTTGTGCATCCAGGTGCCGCCCAGCTCTTTGGCTTTGTCGAGAATAACGAAATTCTCAATCCCAGCCTCTTTGAGCTTGTAGCCCATGCCGATGCCGCCAAAGCCTGCACCGATGATCAAACAGTCGACCTGTTTCATGTCTCCTCCTTCCGTTTTGTGTGATTGTTCAGGGGGCAAACCTGCGCCGGTGATATGTGCCGATATAGGCCGAGATATATGCCCGGACCGCCCGCTTGCCTTCTTCGGCCAGCTCATCAGTAATGCACCCGTGCCGGATAAAGGAAATGGCCCAGATGGAATCGTTCAGCGCTGCTGCTAATGAAAATTTATCTAGTATTTTGTGGGTGTCCGGGATCTCGAAATAACGCGACATGGTTGCCAGCACTTCGCGCGCGCCCTCTTGCTGGGCCTGGATGGCCAATCTTCGAACTTCGCTGCTTTGGCTTGGGCCGTAGAATATCTTCAGCGCCGCAGGGTGGGTCTCATAGATCCCGCGTGCAAGGTCAATTTTTGCTCCGACCAAGTCCCATATGTCGTCAAAACCGCGATCGCTCTCTTGTGGTCCCAGCCGGTCTGTAAACTTTTCAACATAGCGTTCTGCCAATGCGGCGACAGCCCCATCGGGGCTGGAAAAGAAGTGATAGGCCGAGGCTGTTGGCACGTCGGCCAGCTTTGCCAGATCCTTGAGGCTGATAGCGGCCTCAGCGCGCAGAGGCAAGTTCTGCTCGAGGACATCCAGCAGCTTTTCATAGGTCTGCCGACCATTGGCGCGCGTTGGTTTCCTATAGATTCGCTGTGGCGCATCGGTGCGCTCAGGTGATTTGGCTTCAAGCATATCGGCCTCTGGGTTTTCCCTCTTATTAAAAAGTATTCTATTATGACCTGCCGTGTAAAGTGGTGTGACCAAACGTCAAATTGGGGGCTTCACGCGAAACTCGGGAGGGTCAGCCTCCAAGACGGATCAAAATGCGGCCTAACTCTTGTGTATTTGGCCCAAGCCGTTTGGAGCTATGATCGCGAGACAGGGACCCAAAAGGGGCAATCCGGCGATCAATGCGCTGTCGCAAGAGATGTGCCGTAGGCTTCGGGCACGGCCGTCGCCTTCTGCTGAGCCAAGGCCGATAACGGTGATTTCGGAAATACGAACGTCGCGGCTGGATTGAGATCGAGTACGAGGGGCACAAGGATTGGCAACATGTCTTGACCCTTTGCAGTGCCTTCTCTGTCATAGCACCCGCCGCTGCGGTTGTTTTTGGCCATGAGGCCTGCGGCCAGGTCACGAACAGTCAACAACACAGGAAATTCTTGCATTGAACTCCCCTGTGTGAAAACCGAGAGCGGTTTATTCTGCGGTAGGGGCTTGTTCAATCAGTCGCATGAAAATAAGCCAAACCGAACACGTCTTTCACGGCCAGATAAGACGATGCAACAAAGTCTCAGGAGAGCATAATGAAGACGATTTTAACAACCGCAGCGCTAGCCTTATTCATCACATCCGCGGCGCATGCCGAAGAAACCGTCTATGTTTACAACTGGGCGGACTATATCGATGAATCCCTGCTGGAAAAATTTACGACCGAGACAGGGATCAAAGTCGTCTATGACAATTTCGACTCTACCGATATGCTCGAGACCAAAATGCTCGCGGGCAACTCTGGCTATGACGTTGTGTTCCCATCGGGGTCTATATTTCAACGTCTGATTGCCGCTGGAGCGTTTCAACCTCTCAACAAGGATATGCTTCCGAACGCGGTCCATTTGTGGAGCGCAATCGAGCAACGCACCGAAGATTTCGACCCGGAAAACAACTACTCAATCAACTATATGTGGGGATCGACAGGCATTGCTGTGAATGTCGGAAAGGTTCGTGAGGCCCTTGGGGACGACATGCCTTTGGACACTATGGAGTTGCTGTTCAACCCGGAATACGCGTCCAAACTGGCGGATTGTGGCATAAACTTTCTGGACGCGTCATCCGAGATTGTCCCGGCCGCGTTGACCTATATCGGCGAGGATCCGAATTCCCAGGACCCCGATGTGATCGCCAAAGCAGAGCCGGTACTTGAAGCGGTACGGCCGTTTGTCAGGAAATTCAGTTCGTCGGGGTACATCACGGGCCTGGCAACAGGTGACATCTGTGTTTCGATGGCATGGTCAGGTGACGGGCTGCAAGCGCGCGAACGGGCGGCACAGGCGGGCAATGGTGTCGAGATTCAGTACCACGCGTTCCGCGAGGGCTCTGGTATGTGGTTTGATCAGATTGCGGTTCCCGCAGATGCGCCAAACCCGGATGCCGCCCATGAGTTCATCAATTTCCTGATGGAGCCGGAAAACGCAGCCGCAATCTCAAACTTTGTTTGGTACGCAAACGGCAATCTGGGGTCACAAGAATTTTTGAAGTCCGAGATTCTGAATGATCCCGGTCTTTACCCTTCTGAAGAGGGGATGAAGAACCTCTATATGAAAAACACTTGGGATGCCGAAACGCAGCGTCTTGTTACACGCATGTGGACGCGGGTTAAGTCCGGTCTGTAGTTCGCTTTTCCAGGAAAGTGCGCCTGTGCCGGGCACGCAGAGAGCCCGGCATGTGCAATTTGTCGGAACTGGAAAGACCACAAGTTTTGCGCGGATCGAAGTCAACGCTCTGATTCACAACGAACTTTCAGATAGGCCTCATCCATACGCCAGAGCTCAGCAGTGTTGACCCTCCGTTTGCGCTGTAGCAGTCAAACCATCTGTTGGATCAAGTTGCACAGAGGTGCGACACACCGGCCTGAGTTTGCGACAGGGCCCTTTTTTGCACCCTGCCAGAGCGAATAACAAACGTTGCACTAAAATCCCAAGATTGTGTGAAATTATACCTCACGGCGATCCTTACTCTCTTCAATATGCCAGATCCGCTGAGCTCGACAGACGCCTTAATCGTCGCGAAGGTGCTTCCTGACAGTTGGATCAATCCTTGTGCTTTGGGCTGAGTAGATGCCGCACGCGGCAATAGCCTCGCGTGCGGTAACTCGTTCGTGCAAGCGTTTCCAGATGGTCTTTGCCGCATAGGGGTGAGGGTAGGGCCGCCAGGCTACTCCCATTGTCATTCCCCGCAGATACTTCAGCTGCTGACGGTGTGCGGAATACAGGATTGTGTTGGCGACGCTGCCTTCGCGCGCGAGCTCGTGTTCGGTTACGAAAATCCTGTTTCCACGCATTGTCACCAATCCAGCGTAGCGCGAAATCTGGTGTGTGCTGTTGTCCGGCGAGGTGGCAATTTCGCGCGAGCGGATCGTGATCAGCCCGTCAACTTCCTGAATTCGGATCAATGAACAGAATATCTTTCCTTCCCATGACGGTGTGCAGAAATAGGAATGATAGAAGCCTATGTAACGCCTCAGGTTTTTCTGTTGCTCCCGAAAAGGGTCCAGAAACGCATCCGTCGGCGTCGTTCCAGTTTGTGGCAGAACGCCCTTGAGCATTCTTTCGAAGCTTGTTGTGTCGGCGAATAACTCAGCTTCTGTCAGGTCGAAATGACGCGCGATCCGGCGCATGTTGTGGGCGGAGGGTAAGCTGGAACCCTTCAAGTAGCGATTGAATTGCTGTCTGTTGACACCGATGTCACGACAAATCTGCGAAATATTACCGTGTTCTGCGCATAGTGACCGCAGGTTGATAGAAAAATACTCTGACACAAACAAAACCTTTCGCGTTTTGAAGCTATATAACGACAAATAGCGTCAACTCGCACAAGTTCGCACAATTTGATTTATCTGCATATCGGTTTCTTCTTCGGTATCAGCCCGCAACAGACAAGTTCGCAAATGCCAATTGAAACCATCGAAAACACATGGATCACTCTCGCCGATGGGCGACGGCTTGCTGCACGCATTTGGTTGCCAGAAACGGGTCCCGCCCCCGCGATTCTGGAATACTTGCCGTACCGCAAGCGCGACGGAACGGCGCCGAGAGATGAAACGACACACACAGTGTTTGCTGAGGCGGGATATGCCTGCATCCGGGTCGACATAGCGGGCACCGGGGACAGCGAAGGCCAATTCGACGATGAGTATTCAGAGCAGGAACTGCGTGATGGTGAGGCGGTCATAGCCTGGATTGCCGCGCAGGATTGGTGCGACGGTCACGTCGGGATGATCGGTATTTCGTGGGGCGGGTTCAACGGCTTGCAACTGGCCTTTCGACAACCACCCGCGCTGAAAGCCGTCGTCAGCGTCGCCTCAACCGTGGATCGCTATGCGGATGATATCCATTTTATGGGTGGATGCCTGCTGAGTGACAATGTGAACTGGGGCAGTCAGATGTTTGCCTATCTGACCCGCCCGGCTGATCCGGATCTTCGTGCAGATTGGCGACAGGATTGGCTGGAGCGACTGCAAAATACACCATTTTCTGCCGCGGATTGGTTGCGTCACCAGACCCGTGATCCCTATTGGAAGCATGGCTCAATTTGCGAGGATTGGTCTGCGATTCAAACGCCTGTCCTGGCGATTACGGGCTGGGCGGATGCCTACGTTAACGCACCTCCGGCTTTGGCTGCGAACCTAGCGGTTCCGACAAAGGCTGTCATCGGGCCGTGGGAACATCGCTATCCTCATATCTCGAAACTTGATCCAGCAGATTTTCACTCTGAAGTCATCGGCTGGTTTGACCGCTGGCTGAAAGGGCAACAGAACGGCGCAGAGGATTTGCCTGCGTACCGGGCATACATGCAGGAACACTTTAATCCGACGCCACAAAACGGTCCTCGGAAAGGTCGTTGGATTGCAGAATCTAGGTGGCCATCACCTAACGTGCTGGATCAGGTCTGGCATCTGGCACCCGGCGGGTTTTCGCAAAACCCAGGCCCTGGTTCAGTTGGGATCACGTCTCCTTGCCATGTTGGTATGGAAAGCGGGTATTTCTGCGCGGGCATGCGGATCGATAACGAACTTGCCGGGGATCAGGCAAATGATGATGACCTGTCTGCTTGTTTTGACAGCGCGCCGTTGCAAGACCCGCTAGAGCTGCTGGGTCGCGCTAAGCTGAAGTTTCAGTTTTCAGTGGATCAACCGGCGGCCCAGCTTGTCGCGCGACTATGCGATGTTTCCCCCGAAGGTGTTTCACAACGTATCAGCTATCGGTCGCTGAACCTGTGCCACTACCGCAGTCACGAAACGCCCGAAGCCCTGCAGCCCGGTGAGAATTATGAGGCTGAGATTACTCTGAACGAATGTGCACACCGGTTGCGCGAAGGCCATGTGTTGCGATTGGCGCTGTCGACGTCTTATTGGCCGATTGTCTGGCCATCGCCACGGCCCTCCAAAGTGACTTTGCACTTGCAGGATTGTGCGATCCATCTGCCAGTGCGTGAAGCCACAAAGGAAATTCAAGCTTCTGAGCCTGGTCCCGCACAAGTCTATCCGGTTCTTGCAGCTGAGCAATTGCGCGCACCCTCAGCGCTTTCCGAACGTACCGTGGCTGAAGACGGCCGCGTTCTTCTGAAGACTTATGATGATTATGGCAAAACGCGTGATCCTTATCATGACCTGATTGTCGGCAGTGACGTGCACATGCACTACGGCATCCACCCCGACGACCCGGCCACTGCGCAATTCGAGACCGCCTGGAGTTTCACATTCGAGCGAGGGGACTGGCAAGTCGCCATCTCAACCGAATGCCGCATGAATTGCGATGCGCAGAATTTCTACCTTTACCGCAAACTGCGCGCCACGGAAGGCGCAGATGAAACCGAAGTTCTGACAAAGGAATGGTCCAAAACCGTTCCGCGAGGGCTTCTCTGACTTGATCCAAGGGAGGATATTATGAAGATCGAATGGACAAAGGCCGATGTAGGTCGCCGGAGTTTTCTGAAAGGCGCAACCGCGCTTGGGGCCGCCACGGCGCTTCCGATGGGATGGGCGAACCGCGCATTTGCCGCAGAGGATGGCGTATTGCGCGTGCGTGCCTATGGCGATGCGCAGAACATGGACCCGGCGCATTCCGTTGGGGTTGTTGAGGAAGAGGTTCATGCCTCGATCTACAACAAGCTGATCCAGTACAAACCGGGCGAGGAATGGGGTTGGCAGATGGATGCCGCCACGATGATCGAGCAGGTCGATCCGACCCATATCAAATTCGCTTTGCGTGACGATATCGGCTTTACCAACGGTTTCGGCGCCATGACCGCCGAGGATGTGAAATTCAGCATGGAACGGATCGTGGACGACGCGACCGACAGCCCGAACAAACCCGACCTGGGGCCGTTCAGCCATGTTGATGTGACCGGTGAGCGCGAAGGCACAATCGTTCTGAACAGCCCGTTCGCGCCGATCTGGTCGATTGCGCTGCCCTATATTACCGGCAACATCGTCTCGAAAGCCGCGGTCGAAGCCGCCGGTGGCCGCATCGGGGCTGATCCGGTTGCGGAATCCGGCCCGTATCTGCGGGACAGCTGGTCGCCCAAGGAAAAGACCGTCCTCAAGCGCAACCCCGATTGGAAAGGGGATGCACCCGCCTGGGACACGGTCGAGATCTATCCGATCGACGATGAAAACACCGCCGAGATTGCCTTCGAGGCCGGTGAATTGGACGTCACCCGCGTGTCGCTGGGCTCGGTCGAACGGTATCGCGCCGGGGTTCCTAATGGTGGGTCGCTGGTTGAGAAACCTTCGCTCTACTATGTCTGGATGGGCATGAACGTCGAGCATCCGAAGCTGCAAAATCAGAAACTGCGGCAGGCGATTCAACATGCGGTGGATGTGCCCAGCATTCTAGAGGCCGCCTATTTTGGTGCTGCGGAACCGGCGACCGGTATCATTGCACCGGGCCTTGCAGGCCATCGGCCGTCATCGCTTGTGCCCCCTGCGGCGAACTTTGAAAAAGCCGCTCAGCTGCTCGCGGAATCCGGTGAAACCAATGTCACGCTGACGCTTGATACGTTGAACAAGACGACCTTCACGACAACGGCTCAGATCATTCAGGCAACGCTGGCACAGATCGGGATCACGGTTGAGGTTAACGTTCTGGAATCCGGTGCGTTCTGGGCGTCGGGCGACAATGAGAACCTGCAGCTTGTTCTGAACCGTTTCTCGATGACCCCGGACCCTTATTATGCGACCTCGTGGTTCACACCCGAGCAGATCGGAAAATGGAATTGGGAACGCTTTAACAGCGCCGAGTTCAACGAGATCCATGAAACCGCAGCAGGTGAAACGGATGTTGCCAAACGGGCAGAGATGTATCAACGCGCTCAGGATCTGATGGAAGAAAGCGGTGCCTACCGTTTCATCACCCATGAAGCGACGCCGGTTGTCCACAGCGCAAGGGTTACTCCCGCCCTGCGGCCGGATGGCCTGTCCCTGTTCCGTTACTTCGGCAAGGCGACCTGACCCCCGGGGTCGACCGGGTGCGGCGGGCATGTAACGCCCGCCGTACCAAAAACACCGCCATCAAGCCACAAGGAGCCAGTTGGCCATGCTGAAATTCGCAACCCGTCGCTTCGGGCTGTCGCTGCTGATCCTATTCGTGGCGGTCACCGTCATGTTCCTGATGATCCGCGCAGTGCCAGGCGATCCGGTCCAGATCATGCTGGGTCCGCGCGCCACGCCCGAGCTTCAGGCCCAACTCACCGCCGCTTTGGGGCTTGATCAACCGATCTGGAAACAGCTTTTGATCTTTTACGGAAATCTTCTACAGGGTGACCTTGGAACCGATGTGTTTTCGGGCCGCGCTGTGACGGACATCGTGTTTCAGCAATTGCCGTACACTCTGGAACTGATTTTTGCGTCGATCCTGTGGTCTGCCACACTGGGCATCGCACTTGGTGCCTACGCTGCCGCGCATCCCAATACGCTGATTGACCGGATCGCCGCCGCGATATCTGTCAGCTTCGTTGCCGCCCCGGCTTTTGTCGTCGCGCTATTGGCGCTTTTGGTGTTTGCCGTGCATCTGCAATGGTTTCCTGCCATCGGCGCAGGCGACGGATTCCTTGACCGGCTCGACCACCTGGTTCTGCCCGCTTTTGCCATCGGCCTCAGCTGGGTAGGCTATATTGCCCGGCTGGTGCGGGCCTCGATGCTTGAGGTGATGGGCGAAAGCCATGTGCGTACGGCCCGGGCCTTTGGCATCGCCGAGCGTCGCGTGGTCATGGTGTACGCGCTGCGTATCGCCATTCTGCCCGTCGTCACCGTGATCGGTGTCGGGATGGGCTTTCTGCTCAGCTCGGCCGTTTTTGCCGAAATCGTCTTTGCCCGGCCGGGTCTGGGTAAACTGGTGATCGATAGCATTACGACCCGAAACTACCCGATTGTTATGGGCTCAGTTCTCATATCAACGGCGCTGTTTGTGGTGTCGACCGCATTGGCAGATCTGATCAATGCGTTGCTCGACCCACGCGCACGCACGTCTCATTGAGGAGGGGGCGTTATGGAAAAATCACGTTCCGAACTCGGGCAGATCATCGTCGGTGTTGCCCGTGACCCGCTTGGGCTTATGGGGCTGATCATCGTTGGTGTGATCGTTTTCTGCGCAATCTTCGCCTATTGGATCGTGCCCTACGATCCGATCGCGATGGATATCAAATCCCGCATGCAAGGACCGTCCACCGCGCATCTGCTGGGCACTGACCAACTGGGTCGTGATACGTTTTCACGGGTTATCGCCGGTGGTCAGGTCGCGCTGAAGGTGGCGTTGCCTGCTGTTTTTGGTGCGATGGCGATTGGTCTGACCCTGGGCATGATCGCCGGGTACGGGCCGAAATGGCTCGATAACCTTCTGATGCTGTTTTTCGATACCATTCGGTCCTTTCCAACTGTGATGTTCGCGCTGGCCGTTGTGGCCCTGATCGGACCCAGCCTGCAAACAGTTGTGTTTGTCGTCATGGCGACCTCGATCCCGACCTATGGCCGGGTGGCCCGGACACAGACGCTGACGCTGCGCAATTCCGAGTTCATCCTGGCCGAACGGTCGATGGGGGCCAGCATGGCGCGCATTCTGGGCGTGCATATGTTGCCCAACATCATTGGCGTTCTGGCGGTGCTGGCGGCGATGGATATTCCCACGGTTATCGCACTGGAGGCAGGTCTGTCGTTCTTGGGTTTGGGTGTGAAGCCCCCAACACCCAGCTGGGGTGCTTTGCTGAAGGATGGGTATTCCCTGATCCGCCAAACCCCCTGGCTGGTCGTTGGCGGAGGCCTTCCGATCATCCTGGCAACGCTTGGGTTTACGTTCCTGGGTGAAAGCCTGCGCGATGTGGTTGACCCGAAACTGAGGAAACAGCGATGACCGATACACTTCTGGAAATCGACAACCTCAGCGTCGATTACGAAACAGGCCGCGGCGATCTCCAGGCCTTGAGGGACATCACCTTCAACGTCAACAAGGGCGAAATCGTTGGCATCGTCGGGGAATCCGGTTGCGGCAAATCCACGTTGATTTCATCCATCCTGCGTTTGACCGCTCCCAATACGCGGTTCCGCGAGGGTGAAATTAGATTCAAGGGGCAGGATTTGTTGCAGGTGTCCGAACGGCACATGCGTGATCTGCGTGGGGCTGATATATCCATTGTCTTTCAGGACCCGATGCAAACGCATAATCCGGTCCTGACCATCGGGCAACAGATGCTGGATATTCAACATCGCTCCAAACAATCAAAGGCGGACAAACGGGCGCATGCGACCAAGATGCTGGGCGCAGTTGGTATTCCCGATCCCGAAGCGCGCCTAAAGCAGTATCCGCATGAATTCTCTGGCGGGATGCGCCAACGGATCGCCATCGCGATGGCGTTGATGTCCGAACCTGATCTTTTGATCGCGGATGAGCCGACCACCGCGCTGGATGCCACGCTTGAGGTGCAGATCATCGAGCGCCTGCAAGAACTGCAGCGCGAGTTTCACTGTGCCATCCTGTTCATCTCGCACCATCTGGGCGTGATCGCGGAACTCTGCGACCGGGTGGTTGTGATGTATGCTGGCGCGGTTGTCGAAAGCGGTGACGTGCGTGAAATTTTTCACGATCCCAAACACCCTTACACACGCCGTCTGATCGAGTGCGACCCGGGTCACCTGAAGGAACGCGCTCGCGTTTTGCCGACCATTCCCGGTGAAGTGCCCGATCTGGCCAACCTGCCGGGTGGCTGCATATTCCGCGATCGTTGTGATCAAGCCTTGGCGCGCTGCGCAACCGAAGTGCCGCCACTGGATCAGTTGAAAGAAGGCCATCACGCAGCCTGCTGGTTGAATCATGAGGAGGCCACATCATGAGTTTGCTGAACGTTGTGGACCTGAACACCAGCTACGGTGCAGTTAATGTGCTGGCGGGTGTCAGCTTTTCCGTGGAACCTGGCGAAACCTACGCCCTGGTGGGTGAAAGTGGTTCTGGTAAAACGACGGTAATTCGCGCCATTGCCGGTCTTGCACCCGCTCAGGAAGGATCGGTCACTTTTGAGGGCCAGGAAATCCGGGGCGCACCGGAAAAGGTCATGCGTCCGCTGCGTAAAGACATGGCGATGATGTTTCAGGACCCGGTCGGAAGCCTCTCGCCACGCCTGACCATCCGCAGCCTGATCACTGAACCCTATCGCATTCAGGGCATGAAAGACCGCGATCTGGATACCGAGGCCAAGCGCCTGTTGGAAATGGTCAACTTGCCTACGCATTTTGCGGATCGCTATCCATACCAGTTGTCAGGCGGGCAAGCGCGGCGTGTCGGTGTGGCGCGTGCATTGGCGCTGGAACCCAAACTGATCCTTGCGGATGAGCCAACTGCTGGTCTTGATGTGTCGGTACAGGGAGAGTTGCTGAACCTGCTCAACGATCTGCGCGAAAGGCTGGGTCTGGCGATGGTGATCATCACCCACAATCTCAGCGTCGTGCGCCATGTGGCCGATAGAATGGGCATACTGTATCTGGGCCGTTTGGTCGAAGAAGGTACCACCGAGACGATCTTTAATGAGCCACGCCACCCCTATACCCGCTGCCTGCTGAGCGCCAACCCAGAGCCCGACCCGGATGCGCGGTTGGACCGGATAGCCCTCAAGGGCGAGCCCCCAAGCCTGCTCATGCGCCCTTCTGGCTGTGAGTTCCGCGAACGTTGTCCTTTTTCCAAAGAAATCTGCACCCAGACCCCGGAATGGGAAGTGAACGGTGGCCACGGGCTGCGTTGTCTGGCCCCGTTGTCGTAATAGGAACCCAGATGCCAAGCACCCTCTATTTCAACGGCACAATCCTGACCATGGATGCGCAGAACTCCTCGCCCGAGGCTGTTCTGACCGAAGGGAACAGAATTCAGGCAGTTGGTGCCGAGGCTGATCTGCGTGCACGCATGCCTGCGGATGCTCAGGAACGCGATTTGCAGGGCTGCACTCTGATGCCTGCCTTTATCGATCCGCATGGGCATTTTCCGGATCCCGGGTTCATCCGGCTATTCCGGGTTGATCTGTCCTCTCCGCCCTTAGGTGATTGCAGGCAAATGGCTCAGGCGCTGGACCGACTTCGAGAGAAGGTTCGCGCAACGCCCGAGGGTGAATGGGTCATGGGGGTTTTGTTCGACAACACGTCAATTCTCGAAGGCCGTATGCCCACAAGGGCCGAGTTGGACGATGTATCACGCGGTCATCCAATCTGGGTTATTCATGCATCGGGGCACAACGGCGTGGCCAATTCCGCTGCCCTTGAGAAGCGCGGGGTGAACAGTCACACACCTGACCCGGATGGTGGCCGCTTTGGCCGTGATCCCAAAACCGGAGCCCTGACAGGATTGATCGAGGGGCTATCGGCCATGGGTGAGATGGGCGACACGGATTTCCTGATCGACCGCGAAAGGTTTTGGCAGGGGTTTGACGCGTGTCGCGACGAGTACCTGATCCACGGTGTGACGTATGCCCAAAACGCCTGGGCGTCACAAAACATGTTAGATCATTTCGCCAGCCTGCCCGTAGACCAGGACCCGGGAATTGACATAGAGCTCTTGCCGGTCGGAAGTCTGGAGCCTGAGTTAAGCAAGAACTGGATCAGCACGAACTGGCCGGGTAACCCGCATTTTACACTGGGCCCACGCAAACTGTTCACAGATGGGGCCTTTCAGTTGCAGACTGCCTATCTGTCTGCCCCGTATTTCAAACCGGCCAATTTGGATCACCCTTACGGGATGATTTACACCTCACAAGAGCAGATGGATGCCGACGTCAGCAAGCTCCACCGCATGGATTTGCAGATACATTGCCACTGTAATGGCGATGCGGGTGCGGAGATGTTCATCGATGCGGTCGAAAAAGTGCTTCAGGCTTACCCCCGCGAAGACCATCGCCATACCATCATCCATGGCCAGGCCTTGCGGGACGATCAACTAGCACGTATGGCCCAGCTTGGTCTCACTGTCAGTTTCTTTCCTGCTCACATCCATTATTGGGGAGATCGCCATTACGACACCTTTCTGGGGCCTGAGCGGTCCGAGCGGATATCGCCCGCAGCCTCAGCGGAACGGTTTGGCGTGCGATACACGATCCACAATGACGCTTCGGTCACGCCAACGCGTCCGATCCATCTGGCCCATTGCGCGGTAAATCGAAAATCCGTTTCAGGTCGCTTGCTTGGCGAAGATCAGAAAATCAGCGTTCTTTCAGCTTTGCGCGCTCAGACCATCGATGCTGCATGGCAGGTGTTCAAAGAGGATCAGCGCGGATCAATCGAACCGGGCAAAGTTGCTGACTTCGTCGTCCTTTCACGCAATCCACTAAACGCCCCAGAGCATCTGCCCGATACGCGGGTGCTTGAAACAATTCGCAACGGCCAAAGTGTTTTTGCCGCAACGCCTGCTGAACAAGAAATCGAGCACACGCAATGACGAGCAAGCGTATTGTGATCGCGGGGATTCAGCATGAAACCAACTGCTATGGCGTGACAAAGGCCGGTTTGAACGAATTTGAGATGGCTGATTCCTGGCCAGGCATGTTGCACGGTGCGCAAGTTATCTTGGAAACCGAGGGTATGAACCTGCCGGTCGCAGGCTTTGCCGCGGCTGCTTTGGCGGCGGGGTTTGAAGTCGTGCCTGTACTGTGGTGCTCTGCTGAGCCGTCCGCCCATGTAACCGATCATGCGTTTGAAACGATTTGCGGGATGGTATTGAACGGAATTCGGGATGCGGGTCACATCGACGGCGTTTATCTTGATCTCCACGGGGCAATGGTCACCGAAAGCCTTCCCGACGGTGAAGGTGAGATTTTGCACCGCCTGCGTGAAATCGTGGGTCCCAGGGTTCCGGTGGTGGCAAGTTTGGACCTGCACGCAAATGTCTCTGCGCAGATGGTCGAACACGCGGACTACCTGTCGATTTTTCGTACGTACCCTCATTTGGATATGGCAGAAACGGGCGCGCGATGCGTTCCTGTCCTGCAGCGTTTGTTGGCGGGCGAGACACTATACAAAGCGTTTCGGGCGGTGCCTTACCTCATTCCCCTGCACGCGCAACACACCGGTTCTCCGCCCTTTGACGAAATCTGTCAAATGCCAGCAAGCTTGGAGCAGCGGGAAATTCTGGCAGAGATCGCTCTTGGATTTACGGCGGCGGATTTTCCCGACACAGGCCCGTCCTGTGTTGCCTACGCAGCGACCGCGGACAAAGCCGTCGCTGCCACTGAAGAGATCGTCAACGTGTTTATGGCTCGGGAAGCTGATCTTGATTGCTCGATGTTGTCACTGGAAGCAGCTGTGTTGACCAATCACCCAAGTCAAAAAAAACCGATCGTATTGGCAGATGTCCAGGACAACGCAGGTGCGGGCGGGACGTCAGACACCACCGGGTTGCTGTCGGCACTGATTGAGGGTGGAGCCAAGAGTGTTTTGATGGGTCTGTTCCATGATCCGGAGAGTGCAAATCAAGCCCATGCGGCAGGTGAAGGCGCGCTGGTCCAACTTGCCATTGGTGCAAAGTCCAATTTGGCTGGGCACGTTCCGGTTAAAGCAGAGTTTGAAGTTCTGGCTTTGGGTGACGGAACCTGCCGCTATACCGGAGAGATGTATGGCGGCGGTGTCGCAACGCTCGGCAAGACGGCTGCTCTGCGTTTGGTTGGCCAAGAGGCCGAGATTGACTTGGTTGTCACAAGTATACGCAACCAATGTCTGGATCGTGCGCATTTCACGCATATCGGTTTAAATCCGACGGCTTATTCGTTGATTTGCGTCAAAAGCACCACACATTTTCGGGCAGATTTCGAACCAATCGCAGGCAGCGTTTTTGCGGTCTCTTCGCCAGGTGTCTTTATCTGCGACCTGGAAAAAATCCCTTACGCTTGTCTCACCAGAAGGCTGCCGGTCACGCGCGGAACTGCTTCTGAAATACGTAATGTTAAAGAAGCAAAAAGAACGAAGGTTCCCATTCTGTAGTTTGGCCCAGTTTTAGTTTCAAACATATCTGGCTTGAACCGAATGGCAGGTCTTACCAATTTATTCACGTGACTGGATCGGTCGATCTGCTGGCCTTGAAAATTTCGGCCAATACATCGCGCCTGAAGCGGTTCTGCTTTCCTGGCTAGATCATTGCTTGGGCAGACTGGACGTACGCCGCTTCGCACGCAGCACCGCAGATGTTGAAGACCTGTAGCTAGTGCGCAGCATGAGGATGTGTCGCAAACTTTTGGAACGGCTAGAGTCAGCGCCAGATTGGGCAAACCTGTACCGTGATCACGGTGTTTAGCCGAATGCCTGACGTCAAAGTGTTGGGGGATTGCTGCCTTCGGATCATGTTGACGACCTCGATTCCGTCCAATGTAACCGAGGCGGATCTGAGTGATTTGAACCCACACATGTGTCGAATTCGTCGTCTAACAAACCGATGATCCTGCTCGATCATGGTGTCTAGATTCTTGGATTTGATCTTGTGCATCTTGGTTCGGCAACCAAATCGCTCCAGAGCATTGTTTACCTCTCGAATGCGGGCTGCATTGGAACCACCCTTGTCGAGCACGATCTTGCAAGGTCTGCTATCCGAAGACAGCGCTTTAGGGTCACGACCCATTGATTTCCATTGAGCGGTGACATGTTTGATCTTTACTGGTTGAGCGACGCACAGATGGCGCGTCTTGAACCCTGTTTTCCAAAGTCCCACGGCAAGCCGCGTCGATGATCGATGCGTTCTGAGCGGGATTATATTCATTAGTCGCAATAGCTTGCGTAGGCGTGATGCGCCCAAGGAATACGGCCCATATAAGACGCTGTACAACCGGTGGAAGCGCTGGAGCGACAAGGGCATTTTGCCCAGATGATGGTCGGGTTGGTGGCTCGTCATGGCGAAGAGAAAACCGTGATGATTGACGCCACATATCTGAAAGCGCACCGAACGGCGACCAGTATGGGCGTGAGAAGGGCGGCGCGGTCTGGTCGATTTCGGACGGGTCGACGCAATGATTGCGCGGATTGGCGACTGGGCATTACTGAGCAGTCTTCCAAACGTCGACTGGTTGCTTGGGGATCGTGGCTATGACGCTGACTGGTCCAGAGAAGCGTTGAAAGACAAAGGGATACGCCCCTGCATCCCGGGTCGCAAGCAGCGCAAGGTAACCGTCAAGTACGACAAGCGCCGCTACAAACGCAGAAATCGTATCGAGATCATGATCGGCAGGCTCAAGGATTGGAGACGCGTCGCGACACGTTACGATCGCTGCCCAAAGGTATTCCTCTCCGCAGTCACTCTCGCAGCAATCGTAATCTATTGGTTGTGAGTCCTGACACTAGACAAATCCGATTGCCCGTATGAACCTGTGCTCAATCAGAAAATGGGAGACATTTGGATGAAACTGATTTCTGGCACAGCTCTGGCTTTGTTTTTCTCAACAACCTCGGTGCTCGCCGCAGGGGATGGGACTTGCGCCAAGGGCAAAACCCTGACTGAGGGCACCCTGACTATCGCAACAGGCAACCCGGCCTATTACCCTTGGGTGATGAACGATGCGCCTGAAAGCGGTGAGGGGTTCGAAGCTGCTGTTGCCTATGCCATTGCTGATAAAATGGGTTTTAGCCAAGACAAAGTCACTTGGGTTCGCACAAGTTTTGACGAGGCGATTCAGCCAGGCGCGAAGAACTTTGACATCAACATGCAACAATACTCAATTACTCCCGAACGAGAGGAAATGGTCGATTTCAGCCTGCCTTACTACACTTCTGCAATGGCGGTTCTGACCACCCAGAATGTTGTCGATTCCGGGGCTGAAGCGACGCTTGATGGCTTGAAGGCATTGAAATGGGGGGCGGTGGCGACAACCACGGCGATACCCATGCTCAGCGACGTGATTCAGCCTTCAGATGCACCGCTGCTCTATAACGACAACGCAGATGTTAATGCTGCCATAATGGCAGGCCAGATTGATGCGGCACTTTATGATCTGCCCACAGCGCTCTATCTGTCAGCGGTGGTCGTGGAAAACGGTGCGTTGTTGGGTCAGTTTCCACCGGGTCAGTCGGAAAGCCCGGACCAGTTCGGCATTTTGATGGAGGACGGCAAGTTGCTGAAAGAATGCGTCGACGCGGCCATTTCGGAGTTGACCGAAAGCGGAGAGCTTGCAGCCATTGAAGCCCAGTGGTTGTCCAAGGCTACGGGTGTACCGGTTATCGAATAAATGAGCGAAACACCGTTGCGAAACAACCCGGTCGAACACCCAGCCTCAACGCCCACGCGCCGCGAGGTTTACGAGGCAGGGGTCCGGCGGCGTTCTAACCGTATCGCGCTGATCTCCACGGTCAGCGTGCTTCTTGCTATCGTCGTCCTCGTACCGCTTGCCCCCGGTTGGGAAGCCGTCCAGCGTGCTTTTTTCAACGGGAGGGTTTTCGCAGCAACGTTTCCCGGACTGCTCGAGGCCTTTTTTCTGAATGTGATGATTTTTGCATGGTCCGCGCCGCTTATCGCGATCTCAGGCCTGGCCATTGCGCTGTGTCGGGACACGCGCGCACCCGCACTCTTTCCTCTTCGGCTTTTTGGGATTGCCTACACAGACATCTTCCGCGGCCTGCCAGTGGTTCTTGTCATCTATATCGTCGGCTTCGGCATACCAGGGCTTGGCCTGCCCCGGCCGTGGAATAGCCCATATATCTGGGGTACCTTGGCGTTGGTTCTTGTTTACTCGGCTTATGTGGCTGAAGTGATCCGCTCCGGCATCGACTCGATCCACCAATCGCAGCGATCCGCTGCAGCCTCGCTGGGGCTTAGCGATCAGGACACCATGCGCTTTGTGGTATTGCCACAAGCCATTCGCAATGTGGTTCCTGCCAATATGAACCTCTTCATCGCTTTGCAGAAGGACGTGGCGCTTTTGTCTTTCATAGGCCCGGTGGAGATTTTCCGCCAAGCTGGTGTCTACAAGTCGCTTTATGCCAATTTCACACCTTACGTAGGCGCAGCGCTCATCTTTTTGGCGCTCACCATACCCGCCACACGATATGCGGATTACTTGATGAACAAGCAGAACAGGGCGCGTTCGTGATGGCGAAGTTATCCTTGCGAAGGGTCCGGAAGCGGTTCGGTGAACACGAGGTATGCAAAGGCATTGATCTCGACGTGGCCGAGGGCGAGATGGTCTGTTTAATCGGGGCGTCAGGTTCTGGAAAATCCACGCTCCTGCGGTGCATGAACCTGCTGGAACCCATAGATGATGGAGTGATTTGGCTGGACGGGACAGACATTTCCGAGCCGGGACTAGACCCCCAGCCCGTACGCCAACAGATCGGCATTGTATTCCAGAGCTACAACCTCTTTCCCCACATGACTGCCGCAGAAAATGTGATGCTCGCTCCGCGTCGCGTGCGGAGACTGAGCAGAGAAGAGCTGCGCCCACGCGTTGCAAAGTTGTTCTCCCGATTTGGGCTGGGCGACCGGATGGAGCATTACCCGGATCAGCTCTCGGGCGGTCAGCAACAGCGCGTGGCGATAATCCGAGCGTTGGCGATGGAACCGCAAATCATGCTGTTTGACGAGATCACGAGCGCACTGGATCCTGAACTCGTAGGCGAGGTGCTGGACGTTCTTCGCGACCTGCGAAAGCAGGGAATGACTATGGTCCTTGCCACCCACGAGATGGGATTTGCCCGGGAACTGGCGGACAAGATATGTTTCCTTGATGCGGGCCGTATCTTGGAACAAGGCCCGCCTGACGTGCTGTTCGCCTCACCGCGCGAACCGCGTACCAAGGCCTTTCTTTCACGTGTACTTTGACGCCGCGTTTGGCCATTCTGTGCGGCGTTGAAGGCCGAGCCATGAGTTTATCCTTGGATCGCGGATATTTCGGCGTTCAAATCCAACGCCGTAGTCTATTTGACATCGCCTACATCGCCGGCGTCCGCCTGGTTCGCGATCTGCGAGTTCAAGTGGTGTTTTCACGTTATCCGTTCTTCGGTTGCTGATGCCCAGATTTGGACGTAGGTCACATCGATGAAACTATCTTCAGTCAGCTGCAATCATCGCTGATTTCCTCCTCAGTTCATTGCTCACGCAGTGTGGCTGTACGTTCTCTTCAATTTGAGTTTCCGCGAAGGTGAAGAGAAGTTGCTGTAACATGGGGTTCGCGCTCCGCTTTGACCTTGGTCGCGTCAATCGACAGATGCAGCGGTCTTGATCCGCCTCAATAACCGTCATCCCGCGCCCAGCACAGCATAAGGCTTCGCAGCAGCTGTTTTGCAGCCTGGTTATCCCGTTTAGGTTAGAGGGCCTCGTCCAGAACGACGCCCTGCTGATCAAGCCCGCCAAAGCCAATACTTGCGCCCAGAGATGGCCATAACGACAAAATCGAAATGCCAAATATCGCCTGGACAGTGCTGAAGTCGTCGCAGGTTTCAGGCGACCTGCGGTTCGAACTTGATGTACCCAATCGTGGCTTGTATCGACCCATCCAACTCAAATCAAATGAGGCCACGAATCCAATGCTGAGTCTTGTTTGTTGCATTTGTGCAATTGTAGAAACGAATTTTAATTTGTGCGAACGACGCCACATTAGTCGCTCTTAACTTGTGCATATTCTGCTTCGAATTGTGATGGGGATTGGTCAAGCAGCAGTTGCAATTCTTCTTGAGCGCAGCTAATTCCCATCTGTTTTTTACTAAGTCGGCTTTAGGGGTCAAGGGTGATAAATAAATCAAATCTGATTTTAGTTTCTTCGTTTTGTGTTTTGATTTCAACGTCTTTGCTAGCAGCTCCTAACTCTACTTCGAAAGTCGGCGACACAGTTACCAACCCGGTGACAGGTCTGGACACCACCGTAAGCGCGCTGATCGTGGACCCGGCCTCAACACCTACGGCCGGGACAACTGCATTTGTAGAGACGGCCGATGGCTATGTTTTTCTCGTTAAAAGTGCAGGCGATACAATCTACAACTCTGACAATCCGCCGGTGTCTTTTGGGATTGTCTCTATTTCCGGCACAACGGCAGAAATCAGCAGCTCAGGCGCATCTGGCACGGCCAGTTTGTCCACTCAACTGACACTTTCGCAGTACAACAGCGGCTTCAACAGTTCAGGTACTCCGGGTACGGTGACGCCACCTCAGGACGTTTCAGGACCGAACGGAGTAAACCAGGTTGTCTACGGCCAGGGCGGCAGCAACGGGAGCGACGGCGCATTGTTTGTTCCGCCAAGCTCAGGTGGCAATGGGTCGACGGGTCCGACGCAGACAAAGACGCTGAGCAGTGATGTCAACGCGACCAGCAACATAGGATGGCAAGTCGGCAGCGTAGGCGGTGATGGCGGCAATGGTGGCGACTCATATCTGAGTTTCTGGGATGGGCGTGACGGCGGCGATGGTGGCAAGGGTGGTACGGTTAACGCGACACAATCCACCGGCAGCACAATCCAAACGTCGGGCAGCGACAATGATGGTATTTTCGCGTTCAGCCGAAGCGGCAAGGCAGGCAACGGTGGCAGCGGTGTTTTAGCCCCCGTTGGTGGTACCGGGGGGCACTCGTCTGATGGGGGCAACGTGACCGTTACCCAAAATGGGGCGATTTCGACATCCGGGGATTCCGCCGATGGCATCTATGCGCTGAGCGTTTCGAATAACGGTGGCGATGGTGGATCTCAGTGGGGATTGGTGGGTTCGTCCGGCGATGGCGGTTTTGGTGGCAGCGGCGGCACGGTGACCGTCAACACAACGTCAAGCGCCAGTATTCTGACAACGGGCGACTACGCGAATGGGATTTATGCCCAGTCGATCGGTGGGTCCGGCGGTTCCGCCGGGACAAGTGGAAACCTTTTGGTTTCGTTGATCGGTGGTGCGGACAATGGCGGTAACGGCGGACAGGTTTCGGTCACGCATGCCGGAGCGATTGAAACGCAGGGTGATTTTTCACGCGGCATCGTTGCCCAATCCATTGGCGGCGGCGGCGGTTCCGGCGGAACAGCTGGCGGGTTGGTGTCACTTTCGTTGGGCGGTGTCGGCTCGAACGGCGGCAGCGGCAGCGCGGTAGGCGTCACAGTGCAAGGAACGGGCAGCATTCTGACCTCGGGCGCTGGTGCCGACGGGGTTATGGCGCAGTCCATCGGCGGCAGCGGCGGGACCGGTGCGAACACCTATGGTCTTGTCGCAATTGGCGGAACCGGCTCCAAGGGCGGAACGGGTGCTGCGGTCAGTGTAAGCAACTTCGGACGTATCGTGACGGGCGGTGATGGCGCGCGCGGGATCATTGCGCAGTCCATTGGTGGTGGTGGCGGCGACGGCGGCTCTTCTGGCGGCATGGTATCCGTCGGAGGAAACGGCAGCGGCGGTGGCAGCGGGTCGACCGTAACAATCGTGAACGATGGGATCATAACCACAACCGGTGATGATGCGATGGGTGTTCTGGCCCAATCCATTGGCGGTGGCGGCGGCAATGGTGGATCGTCCGGGTCGGTTGGTGCTTTTGTGGGTGTGGCCATCGGCGGCGATGGTGGAGCTGGCGGCGCCGGCGGGGATGTCAATGTAACGCTGTCCAACACCGACAGCAGCCAACCTTCGGCCATTCAAACGTCGGGCGACCGTTCGACAGGTGTTTTCGCGCAATCCGTTGGCGGTGGCGGCGGCAATGGAGGCGGGGCTGTTTCGGTTGCGGTCGGTGCGTTCGGAGCGGCTTCGGTTTCCGTCGGAGGTACGGCAGGCAATGGCGGTGACGGCGGCGACGTAACGATCAGCGGCAGCGGTTCCGCGTCTGTGCAGACCGGCGGGGATGACGCTATTGGTGTCATGCTTCAGTCTGTTGGTGGTGGCGGCGGCAATGGCGGATATGCTGTTTCGGTGGCCGTTTCTGGCGGCCCTGTTTCCGGGTCTCTGGCTGTTGGCGTAGGCGGTGATGGCGGTACCGGCGGCACAGGCGGGTCTGTTACGGTTGGGCAATTCAACAGCAGTGGTGTTGCGACTGCCGCGGGTTTCGAAGGTACAGTTGTCACCACCGGGAACCGGTCAACTGGAATGTTGTTTCAGTCCGTGGGTGGCGGCGGCGGTAATGGCGGATTGGCTGTGGCAGCGACCGGTGGCGCCTCGGCCCTGTTTTCAGGTAACGTTTCTATCGGCATCGGTGGTCAGGCTGGCAGTGCTGGTGATGGTGGGTTGGTACAGGTTTATACCAATGCTGACATAGCGACGACAGGCACGAACTCCAGCGCGATGATTGCGCAATCCGTTGGCGGCGGTGGCGGCAATGGCGGTGGCAGCATCGCTGCGGGTATCAGCGCAAGCGCCGGGGCCGCGGTAGGTATCAACGTTGGTGTTGGTGGAGATGGCGGTGGAGCCGGAACCGGTGGCGACGTCACTTTGGTTGCGGGTGGCAGCACAATTGAAACCAGCGGAGCCTTTTCCAGCGGTGTTGTGGCACAATCTGTCGGCGGTGGCGGTGGCAACGGCGGGTACAGCGTCGGTGCCAGTGCCGATATCGGTGGTGCAGCGGCAGGGTCGGTCAGTGTGGGACTGGGTGGAAAAGCAGGTGGCGGCGGCGCAGGTGGCGCGGTTACCGCTCAGGTCGATGCTGATGTGACCACACGCGGTGACGACTCAGGTGCTATCGTTGTTCAATCTATTGGCGGCGGCGGCGGCAATGGCGGCTTCAGCGTTGCGGCAGGACTGGCCGCAGGCGGAGCAGGCGCCGGGACGGTCGATGTTGGGCTGGGCGGTGATGGCGGAAGTGGCGGCATTGGCGGAACGGTCACAGGCGTACGCGTCAATGGCGATGTCCGGACCGAAGGGCTTCGTTCGACAGGGGTTGTGATTCAATCTGTTGGCGGCGGAGGTGGCAACGGCGGATTCAACGTCACAGCCGGGGTTGCAGCAGGTGGCGCAGGCGCCGCAACAATCGGTGTCGGTCTTGGTGGAGACGGAACAGGTGGCGGCAATGGTGGGGTGGTCGAAGGCCAAGTTGCCGGAGATGTGACAACGCTGGCCGACAATTCAGGCGGTGTCGTGTTTCAATCTATCGGCGGCGGTGGTGGTAACGGTGGGTTCAACGTAACGGCTGGAATTGCGGGCGCAGGCGCTGGTGGCGGGGCGGTCACGGTTGGTCTTGGCGGAGATGGATCCGGCGGAGGCATCGGGCAAGCGGTAACCGGAAGGGTTACGGGCGCTGTCAGCACAGGCGGGGCGGATTCGACGGCCATTCTGGCGCAATCTGTTGGCGGCGGTGGCGGCAATGGCGGCTTTAACGTCAGCGCCTCGGTGGCTGGTGCGGGTGTTGCCAGCGGTGCGGTTTCTGTTGGCCTGGGCGGCAATGGTGGCAGTGGCGCAATTGGCGGAACGGTCAACCTCACAACAACAAATTCCGTCGTCACGGCCGGAGACCGATCCTCTGGGGTTGTGGCTCAGTCGATTGGTGGCGGCGGTGGCAATGGTGGATTTAACATATCCGGTACAGGGGCCGGTGCAGGCGTCGGATCCGGAGCTGTCAGCGTAGGGCTGGGCGGTACAGGTGATGGCGGCAGCAATGGGGGCGCGGTTACACTGACATCAAATGGCACGATCCTGACACAAGGCGAAGTGGCCACGGCGTTCCTGGCTCAGTCTGTTGGCGGCGGTGGCGGTAATGGCGGGTTCAACGTCAGTGCTTCGGTGCAGGGATCAGGTACCGCAGGTGCCGGGGTCTCCGTTGGTTTGGGCGGTTCGGGCGGTGGGGGTGGCGACGGCAGCACCGTCATCGCGACATCCAATAACGCGGTAGAAACCCAGGGCGATCAATCCTCGGGTGTAGTGGCGCAATCTATTGGCGGCGGCGGTGGTAACGGGGGCTTTAACGTATCTGCGTCTCTGTCCGGCGCGGGTACTGCAAGTGGCGCCGTCAGTGTTGGGCTCGGCGGTTCGGGTGACACAGGCGGGCAGGGTGGCGATGTCACTTTGACGTCCAACGGCACCATTCTGACCGGTGGTTTCGCCTCAGGCGGATTTGTCGCGCAGTCGATTGGCGGCGGCGGTGGCAACGGCGGCTTCAATGTATTGCCGACTGTTTCAGGCGCAGGAACCGGTGCCGGCGCATTATCTGTTGGCCTGGGCGGGTCCGGGGCCGGAGGTGGCGATGGCAGCCTGGTTACGGCCAGTACTACGGCCAATGTTGTGACCAAAGGCGATGCGTCTGTAGGCATTCTGGCGCAATCCGTCGGTGGCGGCGGCGGCAATGGCGGCTTTAACGTTTCACCGGCACTTGCGGGGGCCGGTACGGGCGCGGGCGCAATTACCGTCGGTTTGGGTGGCAGCGGCAGCGGCGGCGGCAATGGCGGTGTCGTGGGCCTGACGGTTGCAAATGACGTCCAAACTGAAGGCGCGCAATCGAGCGCGGTTGTCGCTCAGTCGATTGGCGGTGGTGGCGGCAATGGCGGTTTCAACATCTCTGCATCCGTAGGCGGCGCAGGGACAGGGTCCGGGTCAGCTGCTGTAGGTTTGGGTGGTCGTGGCACCGGAGGTGGAGATGCCTCAGCCGTGACCGCGAATGTAACCGGGAATCTCGTCACGTTGGCAGAAACCTCAACGGGTCTGCTGGCCCAATCTGTTGGCGGCGGCGGCGGCAACGGTGGGATGAATATCTCGGTCGCGGTTGCTGCGGCAGGAACGGGATCTGGTGGCGCATCGGTTGGTCTCGGTGGTGCGGCCGGTACCGGCGGCAATGCTGGCACGGCGGAGGCAACGCTCACCGGTGACGTATCGACTCAGGGTGACGAATCCGGCGGCGTTGTTGTTCAAAGCCTTGGCGGTGGCGGCGGTAACGGCGGCATGAATATCTCGGCGACGGTAACCGTCGCGGGAACGGGAAGCGGCGGTGCGTCTGTCGGGCTTGGCGGCAGTGGCGGCAGCGGCGGCAATTCGGATACGGCGGCCGGAACAGTGGTTGGCAACGTAACCACAGCGGGGGACAACTCTGGCGGTGTGCTTGTGCAATCTGCTGCGGGCGGCGGTGGCAACGGCGGGTTGAACGTTTCGGCCGCGGTGAACCTGTCGGGCACCGGTGGCGGCGCTGTTGGTGTGGGGATTGGCGGATCCGGTGGCAGCGGCGGCAACGCAAGTACCGCTACGGGATCGGTCACCGGAGACATTGTGACGGCGGGCGAAAACTCAACGGGTGTCCTGGTTCAGTCGGTCGGCGGCGGTGGCGGCAATGGCGGGCTGAACGTTTCGGGAGCTGTCAGTATTGCCCGCACAGGATCAGGCGCTGCTGGAATCGGTGTTGGCGGATTTGGCGGCAGCGGTGGCACCAGCGATGTGGTCGACAACACGCTTGTTGGCAATGTCAGCACGTCGGGCGCACGCTCGGCCGGGATCATCGCGCAAAGCCTTGGCGGTGGTGGCGGCAACGGTGCGACAAACATTTCAGGTGCTATTTCCGTGGCCAGTAACTTTTCTGGCGGTCTTGGGGTTGGGGTCGGTGGCTTCGGCGGCAGCGGTGGTGCGGCGGACAACGTAACACAGCAGGTCACGGGGAACGTGACAACGATCGGTGACGACTCGGTTGGGGTAATGACTCAGAGCTTGGGTGGTGGCGGCGGCAACGGCGGCACAAACATCTCGGCTGCCCTGTCCTTGTCCCGGTCGACCAATGCCGCTGTTGGCATCGGTGTTGGCGGGTTCGGCGGAGGTGGTGCAGATGCCGGCGCGCTGGTCCAGTCGACCGTCACGGGCGGTGTCGGCACCAGCGGAGATCGCAGCACCGGTGTTATGACCCAAAGCGTCGGCGGTGGCGGCGGCAATGGCGGCACGAATATCTCGGCCTCACTGGGCATCAGCCAGCAAAACGGCGGTGCAATCAGTCTGGGCGTGGGTGGCTTCGGCGGCGGTGCCGGAAACGGCGGTGAAGTAATCAGCACTTTGCGGTCCAGCACGGATACCGGCGGTACGACCTCAGTGGTTACGATGGGCGCCGATAGCATAGGTGTCATGGCCCAGTCTGTCGGTGGTGGCGGCGGCAATGGCGGCCTCAACGTTTCGGGTGCCGTGAACCTGACTGGTAAGTCGGGTGCAGCAGTTGGTCTGGGCCTTGGTGGTTTTGGCGGCGGCGGTGGTGATGCCGGTGCGGTGACGCTGGATGTTCAAAGCGATGTCGTGACTGCGGGTGACGGATCGCATGGTCTGTTTGCTCAGAGCCTTGGTGGCGGCGGCGGAACCGGCGGTGTGAATATCTCGGGCTCATTGGCGCTGACCAAGCCGTCCGGCTCTGACACAATATTCTCGGTTGCTGCCGGTGTTGGTGGCTTTGGCGGGGCAGGCGGCGACGCCAGCGCGGTTGATCTTGACTATACCGGTAACATTCAGGCGGTTCCGATGGTGCAACAACCTGACGGCACCTTTGTGGTCGACGAAAGCGCAGGGGCCAGTGGTATCATCGCGCAAAGTCTTGGCGGCGGCGGCGGTAACGGTGGAACCAATGTGTCTGGCGGCATTGCAATCAGCGGCAAACCCGGCGCGGGTCAGACGGACAGCAGCAAGTCATATGCCGTTGTCGTAGGCGTCGGCGGCTTTGGTGGTGGTGGCGGCAATGCCGGAAATGTTGATGTCAACATCGGCAGCGGCAGCACGATCATGGCGCATGGTACCGGACAATCCGGATTGATGGCGCAATCCGTTGGCGGCGGCGGCGGCAATGGCGGGCTGAATGTCTCAGGCGGGATCGTCTCCGACAGCTCTTTGATCGTGGGTGTTGGTGGTTTTGCGGGCAACGGCGGCACAGCGGGGGATGTCAACGTCACCGCCCAGGCCGATATTACGGTTTCAACGAACCCGGACGATATCTCGATCCCCAGCGACACCACTTTTGAAGAAAAGCTGCGCGACTTCCTTGGGGACACGATTGTTGATGAGACCGAAGAACTGGCTTCAACTTTCGGGTTGGAACGTTTGTTCATCGACATGGGTGTCTTCAATGAAGAAAAGCCGGATACCGATGGCTCAGCTGGTCTGATGGCGCAATCCATTGGCGGCGGCGGTGGCAATGGGGGCCTGAACGTCTCAGGCGGCATTGCCCTGAGCAAAGACGGCAAAATCCCTTCGGTTACTTTCGGTGTCGGCGGCTTTGGCGGCAACGGCAATATGTCCGGTGATGTGAACGTAGATCACACCGGCTTTGTTTCGGTTGCGGGCAACTGGAAACACGGCGTTCTGGCACAGTCTATCGCGGGCGGCGGCGGCAACGGCGCGCTTAACGTGACTGGCCAGCTGAACTATGGCGATTCCAACAGTTCTGACGGCAAAACCGACCTGAGCATCGTTGGTGGTCTGGGCGGTCACGGCGGTACTGGAGCGGATGCGGGCAATGTGTCAGTTACGCAGACTGGCAATATCGCCACCAGTGGTTATCACGCCCGCGGTATTTTTGCCCAAAGCATTGGCGGCGGCGGTGGTACCGGCGGGATCAATGCAACCTTTGTCGGCACCAAGGACAGTTCGCCCATCGCAATGGGCATCGGTGGCTTTGGCGGCGGCGGTGGTCATGCAGGCGATGTCACCGTTGCACGCGGCACCGCTGCGGCAGCAGCGGGCACCATACTGACTGACGGTGTCGGCTCGCACGGGATTGAGGCCTCAAGCATCGGTGGCGGTGGCGGAGACGCCGGGATCAATGCGGTGGTGGGCATCAGCAAAACCACTGGCAATCAGAGCAACGGCGGAACGGGCGATTCCTCTAACCGCAAAACGCCGACCAATACCGGTGTGGATGATTCCGTGCTCGCCAACTACAACAGCGTGCTGGACGAGCTGGAAGGAAAGGTGAACCCGGCGGATTCCTCTGGCAATAAAACCGGTGTGTCGGCTGTCATCGCGATCGGTGGTGATGCGGGAACCGCCGGGGATGGCGGCACGGTGGATATCGACCATTACGGCGATGTCATTACGTTGCAACACAGCAGCCACGGGATCTTTGGTCAATCCATCGGCGGCGGTGGCGGTAACGCAGCCCTGAACCTTGGTATGACGTATGAGTTGGCCTCGGATGCGACCAACAAGGGCTTTGGCCTGGCTATTGGTGGCGGTACGGGGAACGGTGGGGTTGGCGGTTCGGTTGACGTGCGCAACACCGGCGACATCACCACGACCGGTGCGGATTCCCATGGACTGTTTGCCCAATCAGTTGGCGGCGGCGGCGGCAACGCCGGTTACAATTCGGTCTCGACATCAGTGGATGGCGGCAACGTGAATATCCAGATCGGCCGTACAGGTGGCACCGGAGGAAGAGGTGGCGACGTTTATGCCAGCTCGAATGGGTTTGTCAGCACTGCGGGTGACAGGTCTTACGGGTTCTTTGCGCAGTCCATTGGCAATGGCGGCGGCAACTCAACATCGACATCTGTCAGCATTGGCACGCCCAAATCCGGCGATAGCAAAGGCAATAAGGCCAGCCTTTCGGTTGGTCTTGACGGCGGCACCGGAGGTGCAGCGGGCGATGTCACGACCGTTGTAGCCGGTACTGTGGTCACACAAGGCGCGGATGCCCACGGTGTCTTTGCTCAGTCCGTGGGTGGCGGCGGCGGCAATGGCGGCAAGGCCAGCAACTCTGCCGGTAAGGGCATCTCGATTGCGCTGTCAATTGGTGGCACAGGTGGAACCGGAGGCGTTGGTGGCAAAGTTGACGTGACCAATACGGCGCAGATTGCAACCTTTGGCGATCGGTCGATTGGTCTGTTGGCGCAGTCCATTGGCGGGGCCGGCGGCACCGGCGGCATGGTGCAGGCGGGTCAATCGAACCTCGACACCGTCAAAGCGCTGGTCAAACCGTCAACGGTTGGCACAACGGCGTCGATCAATGTCGGTGGTACAGGCGGCGACGGCATGACTTCGGACACTGTGACTGTGGTCAGCGATGGCATGATCAGCACGGCAGGCACGATGTCTCATGGCATTTTTGCCCAATCTGTCGGTGGCGGCGGGGGTATGGGTGGCGTGGTGGAAAACCGCATCATTAGCCTGCGCAAGGATATTGGGAACACTGCGACCCTATCGATTGGTGGCGACGGTGGCACCGGGGCGACCTCTGCGGCGGTCTCGGTCACAAACCGTGACGTCATCCAGACAACGGGTGACAAATCCATTGGCATCTACGCGCAATCTGTCGGTGGCGGTGGTGGTGACGCGCAACAGGTGCGCAACATCATTCTGGGTCGGTCTTCGGACGGGTCGACCACAAATGCCATTCTGATCGGTGGCACTGGCGGGACTGGCGCATCTGCAAGCACAGTGACGGTTGTAAACGAAGTTGATGCAACGATCCTGACGACCGGCAGTGAAAGCTACGGCATTCTCGCGCAGTCCGTTGGTGGCGGCGGCGGCAATGGCGGCTCGACAATCTCGATAGACGGGCGCTATGGCGGGGCCGAAGCCAGCACGCGGCGCGCGCTACAATTCGGCCTTGGCGGCTCGGGCGGCGACGGCGGTACTGGCAGCACCGTATCGGTGACCAATGCCGGGACGATCATGACAACCGGCGATGGCGCACACGCGATCCTGGCACAGTCCATCGGTGGCGGCGGCGGCAATGGCGGAAGTTCGATCACCGGCACGATGCGTCTCAAGACAGGGGACAGCAGCTCGCCCACTGCACAGTTGAACATTGGTGGTTCTGGTGGCACCGGCAATATGGCTGGCAATGTCATCGTCGCAAATAGCGGCGGTATTCAGGTTGATGGCGCAGGTGCTTATGGCATTCTGGCGCAATCTGTTGGTGGTGGCGGCGGCAATGGCGGTCTGGCCGTTGCCATGGATGTGAATGACATCAAGAACACTATGACCGGCAAGTCCTACTCGAATATCGCCATCGGCGGGTCGGGTGGATCGGGCGCAGATGGTGGCGATGTCACGGTCGACCACACGGGCATCATTATCGTGAACGCCGAAAACGGATTTGGCATCTATGCACAATCTGTAGGTGGCGGCGGCGGCAACGCGGGGTATTCGGTGTCGTCCCCGCTGATCTCGGCGCTGGATTATACAATCTCGCAAGCGCTGGGGGCCCGTTCAGGGTCGACTGGCGCAGTTGGGACTGTGACTGTCAATTCGACTGGAGATATTCTGGTCAACGGTGAAGGCAGCGAAGCTGTGTTCGCTCAGTCCGTGAACGGCGGTGGCGGAAATGTCGATACCTTTGTCGATTTCACTGCGGCAACTGCCAACTCTGGATCGACCGGGACCGGCACAGTCGTGAGTAGCGACATCGCCCTGGGCGGTGATGATGTGTCAGGAATGGCTGGCAATCGGGTCGCCCAGTCCCATAACGGCAACATTGCCACAACACGCGACCGGTCGACCGGCCTGATGCTG
Organism: Ruegeria meonggei; assembly: GCF_900172215.1. Classification (GTDB taxonomy): domain Bacteria; phylum Pseudomonadota; class Alphaproteobacteria; order Rhodobacterales; family Rhodobacteraceae; genus Ruegeria; species Ruegeria meonggei. The sequence continues at coordinate 51,414 of NZ_FWFP01000016.1, read as the reverse complement.
CAGAGCGTTGGCGGCGGCGGTGGAACGTCTTCCAACACAGTCAACGTTCAGGATGGTGACGGCATCGATATCACGGCGCGTCTGGGTGCGATCGATACGGATGACGCCAGCGGCGGCGACGTAAACGGCAGCCGGACGGGCGATGTTGGCACCGATGGGGCCTTTTCATCGGCAGGTGCGGCGCAGTCCATTGGCGGCGGCGGTGGCAAACTGGTTCTGAACAGCACCAGCGATGTTCAGGCCGGGGCCGAAAAGACCGCTTCGGTGATCCTGGGGTCTGACCCCAGCTTTAACAACGATGGCGGCAATATCGATCTGTTGCTGGACGGAGACGTGTTCACAAGCGGTGATCGGTCCTTTGGCCAAAGCGTCCAGAGTATCGGCGCGGGTGGCGGTGAAGTTGTCTTGTCCGGCCTTGGGCGTGCGGACGTGACTTTGGGCGCGCAGGACGGTTCGTCTGGAGACGGCGGCAATGTTGATTTCGCCAATACCGGCGACGTGACCACCAGCGGGAAAGGGTCGCACGGTTTCGTCATTCAGAGTATCGGCGGCGGCGGCGGCCTTGTTTCAACGGATATAGACGCCAGCAAGGTTACCGTGGATCTATCCTCAAACAATGGGGGTGACGGTGGTGACATCCGGTTTGCGCAATCCGGAAGCATCGTGACGACCGGCAAAAACGCGATTGGTGTCGTGGCTCAGTCTCTGGGCGGCGGCGGCGGTATGGTTGACAACGCCTTCCGTGGCACGGCGGGCGGTGCGGGTGCCGGTGGCGCAATCGACATGGACCTAACAGGCAATATCCTGTCAGTCGGAGAAGGCGGCATCGGTGTTCTTGCGCAATCCGAGGGCCGTGACGGTGCTGACGCAATCACGCTTGGTTTGGATGGTGTGGTCATGGGCGGCACCGGTCAGGCGGATTCTGTCGCATCCATCGTTGTGTCTGGAGGTGCCGATAATGTGCTGTCCCTGTCCAACGCGAGTGTGCTGATTGCCGCAAACAATCAGCTTGTGAATGGCGGTGACGGTAACGAACAGATTTCGCTGAAGGGTACAGCGCTTGGGAACCTAAACCTGGGCGCGGGCCAAAACAGCCTGACTGTCGAAGAAGGTGCCGACTTCTATTCGCTTGATACGGTCGATCTGGGCGCGGACGGGCAAATGCAGGTGAATGGCAATCTGGTTCTGGGCGGCAATGTTGGTCTGAACACGGATTTGACGCCCACAATCCAGTCCAGTGATTTTATCTTCGCCGGAAATGTCAGCCAGACAACAAACCTTACCGGCAGCCTTGCCTTTGGTGATACGGCAATGTCGACCTTCGACGTGTATTTCCTGACCACGGGCGCGTCGGGGGGTCGTAGTGATCTGATCAATGTTACCGGTGATGCCTCGATGGGCGGCACGCTGTTGCCGCAACTCAACACGCTGGAACGTGCATTGCCGCTCGTCATTATCAACCCCGATGGAACAGCGACGGATGCCGGTACTGTAATACAGGATACTGTCGTTCTGGATTACACCATCGGCCTGAACGGAGCCACTTCAGACGGAAGTTCGGTTGATCTGGTGATCACACCTGATTACTCGACCGCGGGCATGAACGCGAACCAGGCGGCGGTTGGTGATTACATCAATCAGGTTCTGAACGGGCAGGGATCGGTCGAACAGGGCGAACTGTTCGCTTTGATCGGGAACATGATGTCCGAGGCCGAAGTCATCGCAGCAATCGACAGTCTCACAATTGCTGATTACGCGGCAGACGTGGTTGATGCCTACTATGGTACACGCGTATTTGCCGACGCTCTGCACAATTGCGAACGGTACACTGAGCATCAATCAGGAGACGATCCGCGCCGGTGTGTCTGGTTCTCTGGAGGCAGATCTTTCTACGATCGCGAACAAATCGGTATCTACGATGAACTGGACATCAACAATACCAACCTTTCCGCCGGTATCCGGCTGCCGGTTGGGGATGATCTGTATGCAGGCTTTGCCTTCGGTCATGACCAGATAAGCCTGAGGAACGGGACGCAATACAATGCAACTGGTGACCGGTTTAACCTGGGTGCCTCGCTGACCAAATATGTCAGCTCATGGGAATTTGCAGCGATGCTTTCGGGTGGTTGGTCAGATTATGATACGGCGCGCTCTGGCGGGGTCAGCGGTACGCTCCCCAATGGAACGCCTGTGAACACAAATGGTGTCAGCTCGATCAAACACAAAATGAACCACCAGAATCTGCGCCTGAGCGTTGCCTATGATTACAGGTTTGCAGGCGGCAGTTCCTTCCTGAAACCCGAGATTGCCGTCGACGCCACGCGTCTGGCAACCGAAAGCAACGGTGATGCGACCTTGTCAGGGGTTGTTTTGCAATACGACAGCGAAATGATCTATTCGCTGACGCCTTCGCTTGAGATCGGAACGGAACAGACCCTAAGCGCCAAGCAAAAACTGCGGGCGAGCCTGCGGGCCGGGGCCATATTCTCATCTGATGACACAGTTTCTGTGAGTGCAGGGTTTTCTGGTGCAAGTGCTGCTGATGGTGGTTTCTCCAACACCAGCTACATTGGCGACACACACGGTCTAGTCTCGGCTGAGTTGGGGCTGTATGCCTTGGACGACAGCAGTTTCCTAAACCTGAGCCTCGACCACGTGTTCGGTGACTCAACCGAAGCCCTGCAAGTCGGGCTTGGCGTCGGGATACAATTCTAAAAAATGAGGGACAGCAGAATGAGAATTTGGGTATGCGCGCTGGCGGCGTCGCTGGGATTGGCACAACCACTGGCTGCACAAGAAAATGAAACGCCTCCCTGGTCGATCACTTGCGGCAATCTGGTCAACGGGACTGAGTTGATCTGTGAGATGACCCAAAGCATCGTTTTAAGCGAAAGCAATCAGAGGTTGGCGTCTATCGCGTTTGTTAAAGCGGCAGGGCAAGACGAAACCGAAGTTGTTCTGACTCTGCCGTTTGGACTGCTTTTCAGCGACGGTTTGACCGCAAAGATAGACTCTGTAGATGTGGCAAAGTTGGAGTTTCTGACGTGTGAAGCACAGGGCTGTTATGCGCGCTCGCCGGTTTCATCCGATTGGGTGAGATCGATGCGCGCAGGTAAACAACTGACAATTGATGCCAAAAACAGAAATGGGGAACCAGTTTCGCTGGGCTTTGATTTGACGGGCTTCAGCCAAGTGTCTGATCTTTTGCCTTAAATGCCTCGTCCTGTATTGCGACGTTCATTCCGTGCCGGGTGGTTGTTCGTCTGAGCGTGCCTCGAACTGAACTTCCCCATTTGAACAGGTCCTCCGTCAATATCAGGAAACGGAGGGCCAAGAGACTGCGTCCAATCATCTGACAGGGCAAAAGCAAACTCGTTGAGACACTCGAAATAGGACCTTGAGTTTTCAATCCACCTCACTGGGATTTCAGACGGCTAGCTGCGTATTTTCAATCAGTCGAAGCCAGGTGACGCTAGCCCACACCCCTGATTTGCTAAAAAATGATACAAGCGTCATCTGATACATGTGTTGTTCTGATCGTTGGACAACGGCAATTTGGTAAATCAACTTTTGCGACCGACATTGCCATCGGCAACTTTTATTCTGGCATTGTAGGATACAACAGTCGTGCTGCCCATCGTCGTCGACCCGGTCGGTTTCGTTCGCAGGCTGGATCGTGCAGTGATTGACGGTACCCAGTGGAAACCTGATTTACTTTTCGCAATCAAGAAAACGGTGATGACAGAACTACTGGTTCTGCCGATCTGTCGAGCATCGCAGCTTATTCCAAAACTGTTCACTGAATGGAGCAAGCTCAAAAGCGGCATCGCAGATGCTCAAACGGTTGTTCTTGAAAAAGCAAATTTGTGCTCACCGGTTGAACGCCCTTCATCTATTACATGTCGATTTTGACTACCAGAGCATACTCTGTACCTTCAGCTAGTGACCGAGTTCTATCCGGACGTCGGCTGCTCCGATTTCCGTCCCAACGATTCACGACCCCTTTGCGGTGTTTCCTGTCAATGGAATGACTTTGCTGCCGGAATGGCAGTTTCAGTGCAGCGGTCAGAAGTTATTCACTCTACTGTTTTGGACAGGGCAGGGAATCGACGCAGTAAAGTGCGTTCAGCTCAGCCCTGGTATCATCGAATAGTGGGGCGCTGTAACCGGTAAGCCGGTCTCATCATCCCGATAACAATAAGATTAATTGCATCGAATTCCGCTGTCTCTCGCTTGCGGTCCGAAAGTGGAGTTCGAACTCCACTTGTTTGGCTATTCTGAATACACTCTGATCCGCTTGAACCATGCGTCGGGCCGGTTAGGGGACAAGCGCCGCGCTGGTCGCGTGTCGTCTCCAAGTTAAGAAAGCCGGTTCTTCCTACGCACTGGCACGCAGTTTCCCTACATTTTATGCCGTTCAGGCCCGGCGACAGTTGCGGGGCGACACATAGATTTGCCATTTGCGACCTAAATGTCTGCCAATTCCTCTTTGACAAGCTCAGCGCGTGCGGCGGCTTTTCTCTAAACACCGATGCCGTCTTGTTGGTGTTGATAAGCCGCCGTGAGCCCTCTCAAAGTTATTTCTGAGACCTCCACGACCCTCCCACTAGCTCCCATTATGTCCAAAGCCGTCAGGTAAAGTTCGCACAGTGCTGACACTCCAATCAAAGTCACCGTTTGATCCAGCCAGTACTGTCTTACTGCCATAAATTCTTGACCGATCAATAGACCTGAAAGAGTGGCGCGGGCTTGCGCGCTGGTTTGCTTTGCAACCAGCATATCCGCACGGATTGCAAAAAGGCGACGCGGGACGGCGGCAGGATCATCGGCTACCAACCGAATTGCCGCCTGAAAGGCGCAGTCGCTCCACCCATCGTCTGGCATCGAGTGCGACAACACGGATGCTTTGGATAAGAACGCGAATTGCTCGCCGGTCATACAGGTTTCAAATTCGATGATGGCACCATCCGCAACCCGGACCCACTTCGTGTGTGTTCCTGGCAGGCAAACGATGCCGTGAAAATCGGGGACAAGATGAATCAACCCGGCAATCTGAGTTTCTTCCCCGCGCATGACATTGGCTGGTGACTGCTGCTTTACCCCTGGAAGTATGCATACCTCACGCGATGTGTTACTGACTCTGATTGCGCCCGCCCCAAGCTCATCGAGACGCGTTGGTGCCAATAGGTAAGGGGCCTCGCACCAACCTTGCGCGGCGCCCGCCATGCCACAGATAATGGCTGGAACATCCTGACCTATGCCCAGTTCATTCAGGCTTTCTTCAAGTACGCGACCAAAGTCGCTGGGTTCAAGATTTGACATGCCAAATGGACCATCGATCGAGGCAAGAGTGTTCCCGCATGAATCCAGCACCCATAACCGAAAACCAGTGGTTCCCCAGTCGACAGCAATCAAGGAAGGGTGAGACATAGCGCGATTCAACTGCAGATATCGTATCGGAGGATGAAGTCCCGGTCCGGCTCTACACCCAGACCAGGCCCGGTTGGAATGGCGACAAACCCACCGGTCGATGCGACTTGGGATTGAATGTTCAGCGGATCCACAAGCAGTTCATCCCGAAACTTATTGTCGGTGGTATCAAACTCGAGCATCGGTTCCCACGGGAACAACCCGCCTGGCAGGGGCGGCATGGCCGCGAGAAGGTGCATGTTGGTGGCTACTGCGACGGCTGAACCCCAAACGTGATTCACAACTGGCGTAAAGTGCGCATGGCACAACGCCAAAACCCGTTGGTATTCAGTGATCCCACCCAGAGCACACACTTCTGGCTGCGCGATATCCAATCCCCGGCTTTCCAACAGGGCGCGCCAGCCCCATCGGTTGAATTCAGCCTCACCTCCCGAGATATTGACGTTCAAACCGGCACGCAGTTCGCGATATCCGTCAAGATCTTCCGGGGCGACGGGTTCTTCGAACCAATAGGGGTCGAACTCTTCCATCGCGCGACCCACATAGAATGCGTCATGGGTCGTGTAGGCATGGTTTGCGTCGATCATAAAGCGATAGTCATCGCCGACGCCTTTGCGTACCGCTTCGATCAAGCGCACGTCATCCCTTGGGCCAAGCCCCACTTTCATCTTTGTCGCACAGAACCCCATTTCCTTAATTGCAGCGGCCTCGTCTTTGAAGCGGGAAACCAGATTGTCCGCGCTCTCAGGGCGTAGCATCATTCCATATCCGTAAACCTGAATGCGGTCGCGATGGGTGCCCCCGATGAGTTTATGCAGAGGCAGGCCCGCGATTTTGCCTGCAATGTCCCACAGCGCGATGTCGACGCCCGAAAGTGACTGAAGCGGCATTCCCTTTTGCCCATGATCGCGCATCAGATTGTAAACCTTGTGCCAGATCACATCCCGGTCCAAAGGGTCCATGCCCAGAACCATTGGCTGGATCACCTGCTCGACGATCCCTTTGTTGGCTAGGGCAATGTTGCCTGCGCCAAAACACTCGCCCCAACCTGTGACACCTTCGTCGGTTTCCACCTCGACCAGATGCGCAGTACGCTTGTGATAGTATTGCTGTGAATACCCAAGTGGCTTGGGCAGGTCGTAACTCAGAACATGGCTGGTAACGCGGGTAATCTTCATGGGTTCAACCCTCCAAATCCGGTCGTATCGAGGGCGCGCGTGATCCGCTTTTGCACAAGATATTCGTGCAGTGCGAGGTTTGAGCAATCATGCCCAATACCCGACTGACCAATCCCGCCATGCGGCAGGTCGATATCGTACTTCACCCCATTGATTTGAATTTCGCCATAGCGCAACTGCGCGGCATAGTGTTCGGCCCGGCCCAAATCGCGGGTAAATAGGTAGGCCGTCAGCCCGCCCTCTTCGCAATCATTGGCCATTTCAACAAGCCGGGTTTCATCCGCGAAGGGGATCAGACTAACAACCGGACCGAAGGTTTCTTGTCGGTAGACCCCCATTGTTTCGGTCACTTTATCCAAAACGGTTGGTGCAATGTAGTGACCTTTACTCAGGTGCACGGGCCTGTCGCCGCCGACGAGAAGGTTCGCACCATCCGCGATTGCATCGTCAATCAAACCCTTGATGCGCGCCCAGGCGCGGGCGTCAATCACTGGGCCGGTTGTAATGTCCGCTGTCTTGTCGAACCCGACCTTCGCCGCCCTTGCCTGGGCCACAACCTTGTCGGTGAACTCCTCACGCACTGCCTCGGCTACGAAAACGCGGTTGGGTGAAACGCAGATTTGCCCGGCATTCGAGAACTTTACTCCTGTTACGATGTCAGCCGCCAAATCAAGGTCGGCGTCTTCGAACACGATAACCGGTGCGTTGCCTCCAAGTTCCATCGAATAGCGTTTGATGGATGTGGCACCGGTGCGCATGATGTGTTGTCCGGTCTTGGTCGACCCGATCAAAGTCACCACCTGTGGAATGGTAGAGGCCGAAAGAGTATCCGCCACATCGTAGCTATCTGTGCCGAAAATCTGCACCACGCCCTTGGGTAGACCGATTTTTGCGCACAATTCGCCGACTGCGTAAGCAGAAATAGGCGTCGCCTCGGACGGGCGGATGATGATCGGGCACCCCGCCGCCATGGCCGGGCCAATCTTGAACGCCAGATTCAACAAAGGGAAATTCCATGCAAGATAGGCTACAGCCACACCGGCAGGTTCATAGACCATGCGATGTGCATGGGTTCCAGCCCGGTCGGAAACGCCGTAATCCTGAATGCGGGCAATTTCTTCGGCGTAAAAATCCAGTGAGACAACCAACCTGTCCCAATCCTCATGGGTTTGAGCCCAAGGCTTGCCCATCTCATGATGCACGCAGTCGCGCAGAAATTCTTCATGGGCAATCACCTCATCGCGTAGCCGTCGCATCCACATTTGCCGGTCTACGATGGATGTCGCAGCCCACTTGGGAAACGCTGATTTTGCCGATTGCAATGCGCGTTCGACATCCTCAAAGCCTGCCGTGGTGACCGTGGCGATGTTTTCTTCAGTGGCTGGATTGATTACCTCTTTGCGTCCGCTGCCATCTGTCAGTGCGCCGTCAATGTAGATTTGCGTCGAAAACTCCATGGCCACCTCAATCAAACAGCGTTGCGATGTTGGTTTTAATCTGGTCGCCGATATAGAGCGCCAGCGCTTGGATCGTGGAGGTGGGGTTCACCGCCCCGGCCGTAACAAAAATCGATCCGTCCACGATGAAAAGGTTCTTCACGTCATGACAGCGCCCCCAGCTGTTGACAACGGACGTCTCAGGATTGTTGCCCAGGCGGCAGGTGCCCATCTGATGCCATCCCGCGCGCCACCAGACCTTGTCATCACCTTTAGTCAGGATGCGCTTGGCGCCAGCCGCAAGGAGAACCTCTTTCGCCCGGTCCTCGCCATGCCTAAGCATCGCGCGCGTGTTGTCACCCAGCTTATAGGTTATCTTTGGGGCCGGTATTCCATCACTATCCGTCAGGTCCGGGTCGAGTGTGACACAGTTATGCTCTTCCGGCAGGTCCTCGGTCACCACGGTGAGGCCAGCGAGGTAGGGATAGACGTTGTCCATAATCTCTCGGTGCTCAGCCCCCCATGGGATAGGGCTATCGATCCCATAACCGCCAAGTGCATAGGTCATCGGCGTGGTCGACCGCCCTGAATGAAGGCCATAGCCACGGACAAAGCCGCGGGTGGGGTCGCTCTCGTAAAACTCCTGGGACAGGATCGAACAGGCCATCGGCCCTTCGTGCCCTTTCATCGGTTCTTCGAAAACGCCTGCAACCCCCGTAAGTGGATGGAACATTAAGTTCTTTCCCACCTTCCCAGACCTGTTGGCCAGGCCATCAGGGAACAGCCTGGATTTGGAATTCAGCAGCAGACGAGGTGTGCCAACACCGTTGCAGGCGACGATGACAAGCTCGGCTTTTTGTTCATGCACGCGCCCGTCGGCACCATGAAAAAGCACACCCGTTGCGAAGCCTGTGGACTCGTCCACCAGGATTTCGCGAACGCGCGCCCTGGTACGCAGCTCGACACCTGCATTTTCAAGCATCGGCCAATAAGTGAAATTGGTCCCGCCTTTGGCCCCTGCCGCACAACCAAGGTCGCAGGTCCCGGCATTCACGCATTTCTGGCGGCCATCGTCGTCTTCACTGAGGATGGCCACATCCGACGGCCACCAGTGCCAGCCCTTTTCGTTGAAACCGCGCGCCAGCGTTTGCCCCAGTTTGCCAATTGGAATTGGCGGATGTGGCGGCTTATAGTCGGGATACGCCGGATTACCACCTAATCCAGAGACGCCCGTATTGTGGTCATTCATGTCATAAAACGGCGCAAGCGTATGATAGTCGAGCGGCCAATCCTCACCAACTCCATCCAGCGATTTGGTCCGAAAGTCTGACGGGCGCATGCGCGGCCAATGGCCAAGAAAATTGATCGTGGACCCGCCTACGCCATTCCAGTTCACCGGCGTGATACAGCTGTCATCCGAGTTAATCGGATAGTCCTGCTGCAACCGGCGCACATTGGGGTCGCAGGAAAACGCACCATATCGAGCGATCTCATAGTCCTCGTGACGCGAAGGGAAGTCTTTGTCCGGCAGATGGTCGCCCTGTTCCAGACACAGAATTCGCATCCTCGTTTCCAACAGCGACCAGGCGATTGCAGCTCCTGATGCTCCTGCACCAATGATCAGGACATCAACAGGATCATTATTCATGCCTGGCCTCCGGGCGGGTCGCGAAACACTGGCCCGCGGGCACGAACTGGCGCTGTCAGTTCGTTCAGAAGTTCTGGCGACTCACTGGCAACTTCATACCCGGCTGGGTGCACAGGATGTGCTCCAACCCCGACAAGCGCCCGAATGTCCGGTCGGCTGTAATACCCTTTGTAGGTTTCCACGAGCAAAAGGTTGAACGCCTCGGGCAGTTCGGTTTCCAACTGACGGACGGTATCGGGGGTAATACCGTCCGCCAATTCCCCAGCGCGCGAAAGCAAGGCGATGAGCGCAGTGTTGAGAGCGTTTTTTTGCGCCGCCGCCTCTGTGACAAATGTAGCCACACCTAGTTGACCTGCCGCAGGGATGTTTCGGCTGGGGTTTGCGGGGATAAGAACATCAAGGATTGCATCAAGCGGTGATTGTGGATCGATATTCGAATGTTCTGACATTGCGGCCTCCTATCTTCCGCTTCCATTGCCTGGACGCGACAGAGCATCAATCGCAACGGCCAAAAGCAAAATTGCGCCCGAGACCATCAACTTGTCCGCAGCACTCGCCCCGGTTAGGTCCAGCCCGTTTCCGAGCGAGCCAATAACCAATGCGCCAAGGATGGCATTCCAAACGGACCCGCGACCGCCAAAGAGTGATGTACCACCAATCACTGCGGCCCCAATTGCTTCAAGCAGCAGTGAACCACCGGCGAATGCCGTGTAGGAAACCGATCCGTAACGCGAAGCTCCAAAAATTCCCCCGATTGCGGCCATAAACCCGACGATTGCAAAGGCGGATACTCTTAGTCGCTTGACCTTCATGCCGACGCGCCGAGCACTTTCCGGATTGCCGCCAACAGCAAAAAGGGATCGACCATACGGCGTGCTTGTTGTGATCCACCCCAGAAGAGCAGTGATTGCGACCAGCAACACAAGCAACAATGGCAAGGAGCGATAGGCGTTGAGCGTGAAAACGACCGCTACAACAATGGCTGCAAAGGCGATCACCTGACTCCACAAGGCTAGCGGACTGTCTTGCTCCAGCCCAAGTGTCTTGCGTCGGGATTGCTTGCGCAAGTTGGCGTAGGCGAACATTCCTACAACTGCCAATCCCAGCACAATTCCCCACAAGTCCGGTATAAGAACCCGGGCAATTCCGCGAACGAAGGGGTCACCGACGTTCAGGTTGCCCGTCGGCAGAATTTTCTGCATCAGGCCCTGATACCCAAGAAGCCCCGCGAGCGTAACGACGAAAGAAGGAATGCCCACGTAGGCGATCAGAAGACCCTGTGCCGCTCCCATGACGATGCCCACGAAAATAACGATGATACAAGCCAGCCAGCCGGGCACGCCGCTCAACACAAGCACACCCAAAAGTGCGGCACAAACGCCTGCGGTTGCGGCTGCTGACAGGTCAATGTCACCAAGCAGCAAAACGATAGTGATCCCGACCGCCAGCGTAGCAATCACTGCAGATTGCATAAACAAGTTGTAGATATTGCGGGGGCTTAGAAAGATCGCACGAAAGCTGTCTGCTTCCCCGCTCATCAGATCAATCAGTGGCAAAACAAGGCCGAAATACCCCCAGATTGCTGCCAGCGCGAGGAGAACAGGTACAAAGGCTCCGAACTGCGTCTCGCGCATAGCGCTGAACCGGTCAAGAAACGTCATTTTGGCCTCAGGCTGCATTGCCGTTCTCCGTATCCAAGCCACGCGTCATGGCGACGACAATTTCATCCGGGTTCGTATCTGAAGTTGTGTAGGTGGCGACGTTGCTGCCGTGGCGCAGGACGGTGATCCGATCTGAGACTTCAAAAATGTCGCGCATGTTGTGCGAGATGTAGACGACTGCGTGGTTCGTCTCGCGCAGTCGTTTGACAACCTCCAGAACCTGGCGTGTCTGTGCGACACCAAGTGCGGCCGTGGGTTCATCCAGCATGACCACTGAGCTTTCCGTCCCGACGGCGCGGGCAATCGCAATGGCTTGACGCTGACCACCTGAAAGTCCGCCTACTTTGGCCCGAACAGATTGCAATGTGCGAACTTCAAGCTTGTCGATGGCTTTCTTGGCCTTCACTTCCATTTCCAGATCGTCAAGCGGACGCAGGAGGTGCGGCAGGAAACTCCAGCCGGGTTTAACGGGTTCGGCCCCCAGGGACAGGTTGGCTGAAACATCCAGATTTTCGCACAGAGCAAGGTCCTGATAGACGATCTGAATGCCAAGCTCGGTTGCATCATTGGGCGTGGACATTTCGACGGGCTTGCCGTCGAGCAAAAACTCACCGTCGTCGGCAAGATGCGCTCCGGCGAGCACTTTCATCAGCGTGGATTTGCCCGCGCCGTTGTCGCCGACTAAGGCCATCACTTCACCGCGGGCGACCTCAAAGTCAACGCCGCGTAGCGCGTGCACTCCGCCAAACCGTTTTTGAATCCCACGCACAGCAAGGTGCGCTGGTGGGGCAGCTTGCCCCACCATTGTGTTTTCAAACGTCATAACTTGACCTTGTTACTTACAGAAGTCGGTTGCGGCTGCTTCGCCCTGGCAGACCATATCCTTGGTGATCGACGCATCGTTCTCGATCACGTAGGCGACACCTTCTGCGCCGATAGCCGAGTATGAACCAACCGGCACGTAGGCCACGTCAGCTCCGACACCGTTGGTCACAGTTTGTGGCGCAAGATCAGAAAAATCTTCACCACTCACCAAGCGAACCGTGACCTGAGCCGCAGCGGCTGCCATGTCTTCAAGCGGGCGCCAGCCGCATTGCGTTTGCTTACCCAACAGCATCAATTGTTGTGCCTGTACCGTGCAGTCCAATCCAGAGACCGGGACCGTTCCGGCCATCCCCTGTTCTTCCATTGCGGCAATAGCAGCACCGGCGTTCCCGTCGTTGGAAGAAACGACACCTTGAACGTTGTTATCGAGTTGAGTCAGCGCCTGATCCATCGAACGACGCGCAATGGCGGGGTCCCAGCCTTGTGTCCAGTTTTCATAGCCCATGACCCGTGCACCACTTTCAAACAGAGGTGTGAGTGCGCGCAACTGGCCATTGTGGATGACAGCCGCATTCGGATCGGTCGGCGACCCTTTGAGCATTACGAGAGTATCGCCGTCTTTGGTGTTCTCGATCACATGGGTTGCCTGATCGAACCCCATGCCTTCCAGATCGGCCTGCACCCAGAATGTTGTGTTGGGCGAGTTGATCATCCGGTCATAGGCAATCGTCGGAATACCTTCTTCGGCAGCCGTATCCGCAATAATGGCCGAGCTCTCACCGTCGATAGGAATGACAACAAGAACCTTTGCGCCTTGCGTCAGCGCTTGCTCAGCCTGTCGCTGCTGTGTGGCGGTATCATTGTTGGCATTGAACACCTCAACTTTCACGTCGGGTGCAATCTCGCCCATGGTGCGCACAAACGCCGCTGCATCCTGCTGTTCCCAGCGTGGATTCACGTTTTCCGGCAGCAACAGAGCAACCATGTCTTCTGCCGATGCCATCTCGGCTGCCAGCAACGCAGACGTCGCGACAGTTCCGGCCAGCAGGCCTTTCGAAAGCTTTGAAAACATCATATCCTCCTCGTCGATGTTTCTGGCGCGTAGCGCCGGATTATCTGGTGGAGTTCTCCCGTTTCTTCGGGCCAACCTGACGACGCGAGGCTGGGTAGAAGCATGTCTCGTGTCGTCACCACTAGCCCGGCCACCTTCCCGGACAGTGGGTATCTCATCCCTTTTGTTCGCTTGCCCCACGTTTGATGCTGAAATCTGGCAGAGCCCCTGAAAGGCGCTCATAGGTATCGGCCAAATGCTCGCGCATCGCCGATGTGGCGACCTCACTGTCCTGAGCCTCAATGGCCCTCAACACCCGCCTGTGCAGCGGCAGCGAACGTTTGTTTTCGCGCGGGTCGCTGTTTGTCACTTTGATTGAGCTTAGGAGCGCCGAAAAGATCACACCCTCCAGAGCGATAAGCACTTCGTTATTCGCGGCGCGCAGGACAGAACGATGAAAAAGCGCGTCTGCGACCACAAAATCCTGGATCGAGCTCGCTTGCTCCATGTCTTGCTGCGCTTTGCGAATATCTTCGATCTGCTTTGGCGTTGCCGTTTGAGCCGCCCAGCCCGCAGCATTGGGCTCTACCATTTGTCTTACGTCCATCAACTGACGAAGAAACTCGGGCTTCGGTTCAATGCCCTGATGCCAGGCCAGCACATCATCATCCAGAAGGTTCCAACTTGCGCGCCACCGCACTCGCGTACCACTGCCGCGGCGCACTTCCAGCAGCCCCTTGCTAACCAGCAATTTGATTGCCTCACGTACAACAGATTTACTGACCCCGAAACGGGTGCACAGCTTGTTTTCGTCGTCGATCAAACCGCCTTCCGGGAAATGCCCGGCAACGATGCGCCGCCCAAGCTCACGGCACACCTGAGTTGCAAGGCCAGGTGCCACACCAGCTGTATCTTTCAGATCGTAAAATAAAAGCTCGCTCATAGGATGATCTTAAACATCTGATGTTTCCATTGTCCAGATGTATTGCCTGCCTAGAGGTGATTGTGAAATTATGAGATGGCTCAACTTTCACCCAAGTGTTTGCCAAATATAGGCTTATAGGGACTGGTAGTCCTTGTTTCGGGAACTGGTAGAGCGACGGTTTGGCTTGCGTCATATTTGAGTTTGGATTTTTTTTGCCCGTATTCCTCTTCGGTCCGGAAAGTATTTGCGCCGTCTCGACTCACTCAGCATGAAACCCAGGGTGTTCCTTACTTTTTCGGCAACTCGATAGAAATGCACCCATTCGCCACGAACGCTAAAAAGGTCTCATCCATGGGCTTGGAAATCAGCGTAGAGCGCCTTTTCTGTTGCGCTCGAACTGCGATCACCGGCGAGTGTTTCGAAGCCCATCCATTTAAAGTGGTGTGATAGAAAGAAACACCTCATTCAGAACCGCTTGCTAGGGAAAGGGATAACCTTTCAAAGAGGTTATAGTGAAACTTGTTCGATTGATTTTAACCCAACAAGCACCAGGATACGCAATTTGATCAACCATAGTCTCAGGCTTGCGACACAACCTCCGCGCTTTCGATCCATCCATCGCTGACAGGCTGCTTTTTGCGACTTTTCTGAATGCGGGTCCATTGTATCGGGAAAGAGTTTGCAGGATAAAAGCAAATCTCCGGGCAGGCAGAAAAATCAGGCGGCACTTGCGAACCTATCATGAATACGCTGAAAAAAATCTTGGGTTCAATTTCCGAAGGATTGGACCGCCAGGCAGAGACCTCTCCAGAATATCCAAATTCTGGGCTTCACTTCGTTGGTTATGACTACAATGTGCGACAAAACCAAATTTGTGGGGCGGGCTGGTTACTGCTTTCTTTCGGTGTAGCGTCTCGTAGACGGCTGGGCAGGGCCGTTCTCAAGTCACTACCACATTCGAACCTTGCAAAAGTTTCTCGTTGGACATTGCCACGAGAAGTTGACGCAGCACTCAACTCATTGAAAACGGCACGAGACCTTGAAGCAAACGAGGTTATGGGCGGAGTTCCAAGTGACAGCGCTGAACGCATTGGTGAAAGAATTCTTCACCTTACCACCATGCGTGCCTTTGGCCGCGCTCGCGAATTGCTACTGCAAAACGAAGCCAATCTGCACGATAGATTCGAGCCGCTTCAGGAACAGTTAAACAGACTGGAGAACGGGGATCCGATCCCGCAATGCGGAAGCTGGTTGGTTGGTCGCCGGAGCGAGAAATCTGAAAATACGAGCGGTTCGAAGATAATATCTGAAACCCTGTGGCGAACAGAAAATCAAAAGATCGTGGATACCCTCTACAATGAAGGGGTCCATAGCGCGGCGGGTCTTGACGCGTTGCTTGCCGGCGTTTCAACCGATCCTTTGCGTGCCCTTTCCCTTCTTGGATTTATGAACAATGGACTTGATGAGAGCTACAAGTCCAAGTTGGTAGCTGCTACACGCCCCTTGCCGCCGATGGCCCGTTTCGTGATGTTTTCGCACTGGAATTGGGTGGACGGAAAGCGCCTGGTCGACGCGTTTGAAGAAGCTATTGCAACGGGCCAAACCTACAACGTCGAAGCGTCGCTGCTGCGTGCGATGTCCGGTCATCTGTCCTTGCCAAAGAAGGGCGGAGCGAAAAGGAAATTGTTCGACAAGCTGTCTCGACTTGCGGCAGGAAGGGCCGCCTTTGGGGCCGATCCTTTGATAGATTCAGCGGCAAAACAAGGGGTGCGCGTGGTGGGGAAAGAAGCCATGCCAATCGCGTTAGCAGCAGATCAAGACTACAATTACTCACCCAAAAAGATGGCACAGGGTGTAGCACCTGCTCTTACCAGTCGAGCAAAAGCCTGGTTGGAACAGGCATCTGCCAGGGCCAAGGGAACGGTGGTTTTCTCTCCTCACGCCCAAAACCTTGCCCACGCTTCAAGGCTATTGCAAATCGCACTGGCGGGCATGGGAAAACCTGTTCAAACCATTGTCACAATCGCGCCTGAGATCGGCGACCCCGCCGAGGCTGCGGGCTTTTTGACCGCGGCACGAAAAAAAGGGTTTGACATCACCTTATCTGGTCGTTGGTTGAACAAACGCAATACTCACGCAAGCCAGTACCTGGAGCGTTTGCGTTCGGGTGAGGTGCTACAGATCTATTTCGACGGCACCAAGGCACCTGGTAGAAGATTGTTTGTCCCGTGGTTAACGCGGCCCGCCAAATTGCCGGGGTTTCCCGCGCAACTGGCGATATCCAGCGGTGCAGATGTTTGCTTTGCTGCGACTTGGGTAGACGGCGACGGTACTCAGATCATCGACATTGTCCCGCTTGACCCACCGCCCCGGGCGGGAGCAAACCTGGTCCGCACGTTGTGGCTTACCCAGCAACTTGCGCGTGCTTGTCGACACTTTGTTTTGATGCAGAAGATGCCGGTTCAGAGACATTTGTTAGCCGCTTACGGGGGCCCATCACCCAAGCGAGAGTTGATTGAGCTGAGCACCTGGCTGCAAAGCGATGCGGTGCGTGAAAGCAAGCTGTGCTGGCTTTCTGGTTTTGACCCAACCCATATCGCCATACGAACGGCATCGGGTTCCGTCACCTATGCAAGTCTTGCGAGCTTGTGCTTGCGTATGTCCAACATGCTGCTGCATTTTCAGGATACTGCACCAAACCATACCAATTCCGAACGCAGTTTCGAGGATCAGCACCGGATCTTGTGCTTGTTGCCAGCCAGTCCTGCTGCAGTTGTGACACAGCTGGCTTCAACTGCAGCCGGCAGTTTGCTTTGCGTTGGATTGCCAGAGGATTCCGACGTTCAGCTTACTGACCGTTTAACGGCCTTTAATCCTGATTTGATTGTCGTGACTTTTTCGCTGTGGAGCCGTTTGATTGCTGCGGCCCCAGAGCTGGAGGGCAGGAACGCACTGATCATTGGCGACGACTGTGATGAAGCCGCGCTGGAATTCTTGTTGGAGAGTTTTGCCGAACCCCCGGCATTGCCACCTCTCGACCTTCAGCGCCCAGCTTATGTCGTCTACACCTCAGGCAGTTCAGGAGAGCCCAAAGGAGTCGTTCTGGCCGCGGGTATGGCCTCGCGGATGCTGGTATTCAACTATGATGAACCACAAACACTGCTGACAGTTGTGCGCTGGGACACTGCAACTGCCCTTGAAACGTTGCCTGCATTTGTGGGGAACCATACAATTGTCCTGCCTCCGACCAACGGCTTTTCAGACCTGAAACAGCTTTGCAACCTTATGATTGAAACTTCCGCAACAGCCTTGTCTGCTCCGTGCAGCGTGTTGCATGGAATGCTGCAAAACCCTGATTTTTCGCCCAGCCGGTTGCCCGAGCTGACCGTATTTTTCCCCTGGGGCGAACCAAGTCGCGCACGATTCATACAGGATCTTGTCAATCGGTTCCCGAAGGCGGAACTAAACGCGTGTTACGGTGCAACAGAGTTCATCGATGTGTCTTGCGGAAAGCTGTCAGGTGAAGAGTTCGCCAAGTATCAGGGATCTCCGGGTGGGATGCTGTTGCCGGGGACGCGGGCGGTCAATTCTGAAGGTGATGATTTGAAACCTGGAGAAATCGGTCGAGTAGAGGCGCTCGGCTATGATCGGACCCTGGGCACGTTCAAGGACCTTCAGGCAGGAGCTCGGGTGGTTGATCCGCTCAAAGATCCAATTCTTTTGGAGGACTGGGTGACGGTTTTGCCGGATGGCAGCTTGGATGTGCTGGGGCGAATTGACGATGTGGTCAACATCCGGGGGCGGAGAGTATCGCTGAATGATCTTTCTGAAACGGCAGAAAACATAGACGGTGTCGCCCGCGTGTTTGTCACAACCATACTTGTGCGCGATGCCGACGCGGTGGCCATGGCCGTCGAAACCAGCCGGACAGACACCGACATTCTTGAAAATGAGCTGCGGCAAGCCATTACCAAAAAGTTCTTTGCCTCTGCGGCACCTGTGCGATGTGTTCACATTGAGGAACTGCCGCGTCTGCCGAGCGGAAAATTGGATCGAAAGAGACTTCAAACCTTTTTGGAGAATGGTTGCGCCAATACGACCGCCTTGATCGCGCGGCGTGCAGAGGGTGCGAACACCGCGGAAGAGCCCTTGCCGCCAATGCTAGAGTTGCTGAGAGACTTTGCAAGTCAGGAGGGTCTGGTTCCGCGGGCAAGATTTGATCCCGACAATACCCTTCCGTTTCTGGATTCTATCCTTAGTCTGATACTTATGCTGAGCATCGAGGAATTCCTTGGAAAACCCCCACCGGCGCATGTTTTTGACCGTCAAAGTACCGTAACATGGCGCGAACTGGCTGAAGAACTGAGTAGCGAAACTGTTCAGGTTTAGTGTGGTATTTCCACTGTGGTTATGCGAGCCGGAAACCGTTGTTCCATTTCACAACACCGATGACGCATGACAAGAGGGGAAACAGGCACTGCTTATCCCGCCATCTGTAACATCTGTGGTCCTGGCCTCGCTGCTCACGGGTTCAAAAGCTCTAATAGCTCGGCGTGTAATGCGGGGGTTGCAGCCGATACAACCGCCCCGTTTGAGCTGAGTTCCAGCGGCCTCCCCTGCCAATCGGTCATCACTCCACCCGCAGCTTCGATCAGTGGAGAGAGCGCGAGGAAATCATAGGGCTGCAGGTCATAATCCACGACCGCATCCACATGTCCCGCCGCCAGCAAGGCATGGGGATAGCCGTCATAGGCGAACCGACGTGTCTGTCCCGATTGCATCAAACGATTGAACAAATCCGGATGGTCGCTATACAGCTTGTCGCCTTCATTCACGTAGAGGATAGCCTGATCCAGGTGTGATTTGTCCGAAACATGGATAGGCTGGCCATTCAGGCTTGCGCCTTTTCCGAGCACACCAAAAAAAGTCTCGTTCAATGCGGGCATTCCCACCACACCCAGTTGCGGGTGCCCATCGACAAGATATGCCAGAAGAAACCCGAATAGCGGATGCCCTGACAGAAAAGACCGGGTTCCGTCGATCGGGTCGATCACCCACATGTGGCGTCCGTCACCGGTATCTTGACCTTCTTCCTCGCCAAACACGCCATGGTCGGGAAAGTATCGGTTCAGATAGGACCGCACTTTGGCTTCTACATCTTTATCGGCCTGTGTAACCGGGCTTTGATCCTGTTTGAACTCAATGCCGAGAGTGCCGCGAAAATACTGCATCGCAGCTTGTGACGCGAGTTCCGAGATCGCTTTTGCATGCGTGTCCAACGCCATGGCATCTTGCATGTTCTGTCCTTTTGGAAGGGTTCGCGTCACGTTTTGACACGTTCCATTTTAGGGTCATAAAGCGGTTGCAGGGTAACATTGCAGGGGACCCGCTGGGTTGCGACTTCCAACTCATAGTTACCGGACGTTACAAATTTCACGTCGACCCCTTCGGGGTTGCGAACGTAGCCATAGCCAATGGATTTACCCACGGTATAGCCATAGCCGCCTGAGGTCAGCCAACCAACGCGCTGTCCATCGCGATAGATCGTCTCACGGCCCAGCAGAACGACATCAGGGTCCACGGTGAAGCAGGCCAGCATCTTTTTGACACCCCCGGATCCTTGCGCCTCGGCCGCGGCGCGGCCCTTGAAATCGACGTTCTTGCGCAGTTTCACAGCCCAGCCCAAACCGCTTTCGAAGGGCGTGTGATCGGGGCCGATATCGGATCCCCAGGCACGATAGGCTTTCTCCAACCGAAGCGATTCAATCGCGCGGTAGCCGGCATTTATCAGACCATGTGCCTGCCCGGCCTCCTTCAATGCGGAATAAACGGTCTGGGCGTATTCTACCGGCAGATGCAACTCCCAGCCAAGCTCGCCCACATAGGTCACGCGCAGCGCCCTGACCGGGCAACCGGCGATGCCGATTGTGCGGATGGTGCCAAATTTGAAACCCTCATTCGACGCATCATCGCGGGTCACTGCCGCCAGAATGTCCCGCGCTTTCGGGCCCATCAGCGACAGCACCGCGTTGGACGAGGTGATGTCAAACAACTGACAGTTCAGCCCATCGGGGATATTGCGACTGATCCAGTCGAAATCATGGGTGGCAAAGCCGGTGCCGGTGACGATGTAGAATTCGTCATGGGCCACGCGACCTACGGTCAGGTCACATTCAATCCCACCCTTGTCGTTCAGCATCTGGGTATAGACCAGTGCGCCAACAGGCTTGTCCACATCATTGGCGCAGATCCAGTTCATCGCCGCCAGCGCATCCGGTCCCTTTAACGCGAACTTGGCAAAGGAAGTCTGGTCGAAAAGTACCGCCGCCTCACGCGCAGCCTTGTGTTCGCGGCCTACGGCATCGAACCAGTTCTGGCGGCCAAAGCTGTATTCATCCTTGGCCGCCTCTCCCAGCGATGCGTCGGCAAACCAGTTCGGGCGTTCCCAACCCAGTTTCTCGCCAAAGCAGGCGCCATGGCTTTTCAATGTGTCATAGAGCGGCGACTTTCGGCACGGACGGCCCGAGGCGTGCTCTTCATGTGGCCAGGCCATTGTATAGTGCTTGCCATAGGCTTCGACAGTTCGCGTTCGGACCCAGTCGGTATCGAAATGCGGCCGACCAAACCGGCGGATATCGGCGGACCACAAGTCAAAGGGCGGCTCACCTTTGTGTACCCATTCGGCCAGGGCCATTCCCGCCCCGCCACCCGCGGCGATACCAAAGGCGTTGAATCCGGCCCCGACAAAGAAATTGCTCAGTTCGGGCGCTTCACCGACGATGAAGTTGCCATCGGGGGTAAAGCTCTCGGGACCGTTGGTCAGGGTTTTGACGCCCGCATGCTCAAGTGCGGGCACCCGGCCAAGGGCTTGTTCCATCAGCTGTTCGAAATGGTCGAAATTGCTGTCGAGCAGGGTATAGTGGAAGCCCTGCGGCATGCCGTTGGTGGCCCAGGGGATCGGGTTTGGTTCATAGCCCCCCATGACCAGACCGCCGACTTCTTCTTTGTAGTAGGTCAACCGGTCCGGATCGCGCAGGGTTGGCAGATTGCTGGGCACGTCAAACGGCTCGGTCACCATATACTGATGTTCCATTGGCACTAGAGGCACGTTTACACCATAGCGGCTTGCAAAATTGCGGGTCCATTGACCGGCGCAACAGATGACCTTTTCACATTCAATCCGGCCATGTTCGGTGATGACGGCGCGGATTTTGCCGTTTTCGATTTCGATATCAGTGACCTTGGTGTCCTCGAAAATCTTTGCACCGGCCATGCGTGCGCCCTTGGCCAGCGCCTGCGTGATGTCCGAGGGGTTGGCCTGACCATCGGTCGGCAGATAGGCCGCGCCGATCACGTCCGACACATCCATCAGCGGCCACAGTTCCAGCGCCTCGGAAGGGGTCAGAAGCTGCATGTCCAGACCAAAGGAATGCGCAGTGGTGGCCTGTCGCTTGACCTCGGTCCAACGTTGCTCGTTACAGGCCAGGCGCAGACCACCATTCATCTTCCAGCCGGTGCCAAGACCGGTTTCCTCTTCGATCTTGTTGTACAGATCGACCGAATACCCCAGCAGCTGCGTGATATTGGCGTTCGAGCGCAACTGCCCCACCAGACCAGCCGCATGGAATGTGGTGCCAGAGGTCAGCTTTTTACGCTCTAGCAGCACGGTGTCGGTCCAGCCCAGCTTGGCCAGATGATAGGCGGTCGAGCAGCCGATGATCCCGCCGCCGATGATGACGGCTTTGGCTGTTTTCGGAAGGTCGGTCATGTCTGTCCTCAGGTATTATTGAAATCGCTCAGGGCCGCGCGAAACCGCGCGAGGTTTTCGGCTGTGTAAGCTGCGTAATCGAAGTCAATATCCGAGGTGATCTCGGACACCATGCTCCACATGGTTTCGCGCAGCAGCGATGCGCATTTCATCGCGGTGTAGCGATGGCGCAGGTCGTCGGTGACAAGGGTTTCGAAATAGCTTTCCAGCATCCAGTTTTCTTGTTCTTGCGACAAGCCGTTATTCGAGGCCAGCCCGCCCAGATCGAATAGTGGCGAGTTGAACCCGGCATAGTCGAAATCGATCAGCCACAAGCGGTTGCCATCGTCCAGAAAATTGCCGCAGAGCAGATCGTTATGGCCAAAGACCATGTCATAAGGTCCGGCCTCGGCTTCGAGTTTGTTACCGGTCTGAACCAATTCAGAGATTAAAGCCGAGTGAGTGCTGCCGCGGTCCGTAAGCGTGGCGGCATAGTCGCGGATGACATGGAAAACCCAGAACACCAGCACGGGTCCACGCAGGTGCAAAGGTACTTTGCGGTGGTAGGCTTTCACCAATTCCAACACATGGGGCAACATATCGGGATGGCGCACATCCTCTTCGCTCAGCGTGTGGCTTGGGATGAATTCCAGCACCGTCAGATCGCCAGAGGCATGAATGACGGCAGGGGACAATCCGGCGGCATGTGCGGCCTTGTTTGCGGCCAACTCATTGAAACGCATCACTTGATGCAGCGGGATGTCGTCCCCTGCGCGCACTACATAGGACCCGGTGGTGTCGGTAACTTTGTAGTTCACGTTAGTGATCCCGCCGGTCAGCGGTTCCGCCGTAATTTCCCCTTGCCAGACAGGCAATTTTCGGATGCGGGCCAGTAGGTCAGATTGGCTCATCTCAATTCTCCAGTCCAAAGCGGATGCGCGCCTGACGGGCACCCGCGTTGATCAGCCGGTCGGCAATGATGGCAATGAAGGCAATCGATAGACCCGCCACCAGACCCCGGCCGGTATCGGCCTTGGTCAGAGCGATGTAGACTTCTTGACCCAGATCGCGGGTGCCCACCAAGGCGGTAATGACCAGCATGGACAGAGCCAGCATGATTGTCTGGTTGATGCCCAACAGGATCTCGGGCAGGGCCATCGGCAGGCGGATATGGCGCAACAATTGTGTGGGGGTGCAGCCCGAAACCAATCCGGCCTCGATCAGTTCCCCGCTGACTGAGCGCACGCCATGAGCGGCATAGCGCACCGCCGGGGCCAGCGCATACAGGACGATAGCGATCAAAGCGGTGAAATCGCCGACCCGGAACAGCATCACAACCGGTATCAGATAGACAAAGCTGGGCAGTGTTTGCAGCGTGTCAATCAGCAGGTTGATGACTGCTCCGGCTCGTTTGTTCAACGCGGCCAGTACGCCCAGCGGTACGCCGATCAGCGTCGCAAGAATGACCGAGGCACCACAGAGATACACCGTCACCATAGCTTTGGACCACAGGCCCGAGACCAGGATCAGCGAGGCCATCCCTCCGCACAGCAGCGCCAGCCGCCAGCCGCCAGCATGCCAGCCCAGCAAGGTCAGCATGGCAATGGCCCAGGGCCATGGGATTCCCAGCAGAACCGTTTTGATCGGAATCATGAACCACGTCAGGAAAAAGACCTTGATCGCCTCGAACGTGTCGAAATAGTTGACGTTCAGGTATTTGACCGTGTCATCCCAGAACGCGCCGGTAGTGATGGTCTGGTTTTCCGGATACTCCAGCAACAGGGGCGAAAACTGGCCCAGTACCCAAGTCAGAACCAGCAGGACCAGCACAAGCACCGTTCGACGATGGCGGGTGATCCACGTGCCAGGTATCTCGTGATGCACCTGTCCCATGCGCTCGGCAAAGGATTGGCTCAGCCGGTCAATCGCGATGGCAAGGACGACAATGGCGATCCCGGCCTCGAACCCTGCGCCGATGTCCAGTCGGCGCAGCGCGGCGAGGACGTCGAACCCCAACCCACCGGCCCCGATCATCGAGGCGATGATGACCATGTTCAGGGTCAGCATGATCACCTGATTGACCCCCACCATCAGGCTGTGGCTGGCCGAGGGCACCAAGACGCGCCACATCAGCTGCCGTTGGGTCGTACCGGCCATGCGCCCAAAGTCCAGGATCTCGGGATCGACGGCCTTAAGCGCCAGCGTGGTGATCCGTACCATCGGAGGCGTGGCGTAGATCATCGTCGCAACCAGCGCTGAGATCGGGCCAAAGCCGAACATGAACAGGATCGGTACCAGATAGGCAAAGATCGGGATCGTCTGCATCAGGTCCAGAATGGGCGAAATGATGCGTTCGAATGTTGGGTGGCGATAGGCGATTATGCCGGTCATCAGACCTCCGCCTGCACCAATCGGAACCGCGATCAGGACCGAGGCAAGCGTCACCATCGCGCTGTCCCACTGACCAAAAACGGCGAGGTATATGAAACACGCTCCCACCAGTGCGGCCAGCGCCCAGTCGCGGCAATACTGACCCAGCGCGATCACGGCGGCGATCACGACGATCCAGCTGATGGCGGGCAGAATAACTTGTGCCTCATTTCCCTGACCGCGGACAAAACCATCCGCCAGCAGGGTCAACACAAGGTTATAGGGCTGTTCGATCAGCCATG
Source organism: Ruegeria meonggei (assembly GCF_900172215.1). GTDB lineage: Bacteria > Pseudomonadota > Alphaproteobacteria > Rhodobacterales > Rhodobacteraceae > Ruegeria > Ruegeria meonggei. The sequence continues at coordinate 26,841 of NZ_FWFP01000016.1, read as the reverse complement.
CGATCGCGCGCGTGACATCGGTGAACGAGACTGGCCCAAGGGCTGCGTCTTCGATCAGCCAGGTCATCGCCGACGAGATATAGCTTTTGAACGGGATAACCCAAGCTGACGGGAATTTGGTCAACCAGCGCGCATCCAGCGTTTTGCCTAGATCACGACCGAACCAACCCAACAGAATCGTGACCACAACAAGCGTCAGAATAACGATCCGGCTGCGGTTCAGGCGGATCATGCGGCGTCCCCTGCGCCGAACAGCACATGCGCCACCGCTTTGCGATCAATGCCTCCGACAATCTGGCCGTTCCCATCCGACACCGGAATCGGCGCATCCGCCGCTATGATCCGTTCTGCTACATCCGAGACGCGGGTGGATTGCGGAATCGGTTCGCCTTCACCTTTGACGCCGGGAGTCATGACACCCCCCACTGTCAGAACTTTCGACCGTGGGATGTGGCGGGTGAACTCGGCGACATAGTCGGTGGCGGGGTGCATCACAAGTTCTTCAGGTGTAGCGATCTGGATGATTTCACCATCCTTCATGATGGCGATGCGATCGGCCAGACGGACCGCTTCTTCAAAATCGTGCGTGATGAAGACGATTGTTTTGTGCAAGCGCTCTTGCAGGCGCAAAAACTCGTCCTGCATCTCGCGCCGGATTAACGGATCAAGCGCTGAGAACGGTTCATCCAGAAACCAAAGATCTGGTTCTGTCACCAAAGAACGGGCAATGCCGACACGTTGCTGCTGCCCGCCTGAGAGTTCGCGTGGATAGTTGTCTTCGCGCCCTTTCAGGCCGACCAGCTCTACTACGTCGCGCGCCTTGGCTTTGGCCTCGGGTTTGGGCGTGGCCTGAATGGTCAGCGGAAACATCACGTTCTGCAACACTGTCAGATGCGGAAGCAGAGCAAAATGCTGAAACACCATTCCCATCTTGTGACGTCGGATTTCGATCAGTTCTTTTTCACTCGTGCTCAGCAAATCTGCGTCATCGAACAGGACTTCTCCGGCGGTGGGTTCAATCAACCTTGAAAGGCAGCGGACCAAAGTGGATTTGCCCGATCCGGACAGACCCATGATGATAAAAATCTCTCCTTCAGCGATATCGATATTGGCGCTGCGCACCGCGCCGATCACACCCGCCTTGCGAATATCATCGGCTGACGGGTTCGGATTTTGTCGCAGCAGCGATTCCGCCTTGGGGCCGTATAGTTTCCATACGTTGCGGCAGGATAGTTTTGTCTTGGGGGTCATCCGGGCGTCCAGTCACAGGGTGGAAAAAAACCGGAACGAGTGGGGAGAGGAAGTTACTCGTTCCGGCAAAAGGCGGACTACTTGGAAATCCAACCGGACCAGCGATCCTTGTTTGTCTCCATCCAATCCGCGACAACGGTGTCAATATCCACCCCGTCCAGATCGGCCTTGCCGACCATCGCGCTCATTTCATCGTTGTTGATGTTGTAGGCCTCGATAATGTCATACGCGCCAGGCCATTTTTCCTGAAGACCGGACCAGGCAGCTTTCCAGATCGGGCCACGGGGCTTGCCGCAATCATAGGCAAGATCCGGGTTCACGCCGACTGACGGCTCGCTATAGCATTCCGCCGAAAATGGTGGAAATTCCACAAACTCACCATCGTATTTGGCTGGTGCCCAATGGGGAACGTAGACCCACAGCACGATCGAATCTTTTCGCTGGTAGGCGGATTCCAGTTCTGCAAACAGGGCGGCATCGGTGCCTGCGTGGACAACTTCGAATTCAAGCTCCAGCGCCTCGACCCGTTCCTCATCAAATCCGCCCCATGTTACAGGACCGCCGACATAACGCCCGTTGGGCGCGGTTTCTGCGGTTGCGAATTCTTCGGCGCAGTCTTTCAGAGCTTCCCAATTTGGTAAACCGGGGCACCGGTCTTTCATGTAGGACGGATACCACCATTCCTCGATTGCCATCAGGCCGGTTTCGCCGACATTGACGACGTTGCCCGAAGCAGTCGCCTCATCGAGCGCTTCGCGTCCAGTGGTTTCCCATATTTCCATCGCCAGATGCAGGTCGCCCGTTTTCAGGCCCGCGAACTGGGCAATATAGTCTGCCTGTAAGTATTCGACATTATATCCCGCTTCTTGCAGGATCGATCCCATGATCTTGGTATTGATCAGCTGCCCGGACCAGTCGTGCAGTGTCAACTTGATCGGATCCGTGGATTCGACAGCCCAAGCTGCAGACGTTGCAACTGTAAACCCTAACGCACTGAGTCCCAATTTGAGGTTCATCATACCATCTCCCTATCGTGGTTTTTTTGGTGAATCGGTGGTATTGCCAAAAGATCACCACATTGTGGGGTTTTGTGTCAATAAAAACCACGTTTAGCCAAATTCTCTTATTCACTCGGGGAAAAGCATCGTCCAATTGCCGGGCAATGTTGCATTATGTGGGTATTATGATATGCATTATCGGCAATTTGGCGGGCTAGAAAGTACATCAAAGATATGAATCTCAGAACGACCAACCAGCGCGAAGAAGAGATTGTGCGTGCACTGTTTCGAACCGGTGGATCTTGCCGGGTAAGCTTTTTGGCCAAAGAGTTAGGCGTCACCCTGGAAACCATCCGGCGCAACGTGCGTACTCTTGAAGAACGGGGCATCGTTCGCAAAGTGCACGGTGGCGTCCATCTTCTGGAGGACATTCTTGAACCGAACCTGGAGAGCCGTCTTGACAAGAAAGTGGACGCCAAGGAAAGCCTGGCCAAAGCGGTAGCCGAAACCATCAGCAATGGCGATTCACTGTTTCTGGATATCGGATCAACCACTGCCTATGTGGCCCAGGAACTTCGCTATCACAGTGATCTGTTTGTGGTAACCAACTCAGTCTTTGTTGCCCACACACTGGCATCGCGGAACAACAACAAGGTGTTCATGGCCGGGGGTGAACTGCGCCCGCATGACGGTGGTGCCTTTGGTTTGGAAGCCCAAAGACTGATCGAACAGCTGAACGTACGCTTCGCCATTCTGTCTGTCGGGGCGGTGAACGCGGATCAGGGATTCATGCTGCACGACTTGCAAGAAGCCAATCTGGCAAACATCGCCATAAACAAAGCGCAGGTTCGGATTGTTGTTGCCGACAGTGAGAAACTTGGAAAACGCGCGCCGGTGACCTTAGAAGCGGCCAACAAAATCAATCTGCTTTTTACCGACACGCAACCATCACAGGACATTCAACAAATGCTGGCCAGGAATGACATTGACCTAGCTGTTGTCGAATGATTTCCGCTTTGTTTGTGCCTCGGGCCAGGCCCATGTCGGGTTCAAGCCTATGGGCTCTGCTGCATCTGTCATAGCAGGCATCAAGAGGGTTAACATGGCCTGCCACGGTCACTTCATGTCCGGACGTCCTTAGGTCACAGTCCGTCTGTCGGTTGGGTTGCGGATCCAGGCCTGATGGCACGGTCTTGGGCACAAGTCGGGCGACCTGATCAACGGCGGGATCAGTCAAGGTTTCGAGAAAGGCGACTAGGTATCTGACATCGGCATCGCTCAGGTTGTCGCGGGCAGGCAGTGTGTTGGCGGCTGCTATGCGGTCGGTCAGGGTGAATGTCTTCATTACCCATGTGTCGCGGGCTGCAAAGGCGTCTCGGCGGGTAGGCTCAAGTGGTTTGAAGGTCAGTGCCGATCCCCTTGCCGCCAATCGCTGGATACGGTCTATTTTCGGCAGCGTGCCGTCAGGAAGTTTATAGGTTTTAAGACTGCCGACCGGATCAATGTGATGCCGAACAACCGCGCCCAGATTGTCAAAGGTGCCGCTGTGGCCCCATGGCCCGGTGATCGCCACATTAAGCAAGGACGGGGTTCGGAACGCAAAAAGGTCACTGGTTTGAAAGGTCACCCTGTACCGGCCCTCGTCCTCAGTGCGGCCTGGTAAACCGGTCTCGCGCCAATAGCTCAGGTCAGCCCCGTGACCCTTGCCGGGACCGATCTGCGGCATGGCGATTGCGTGAAACTGATGGTCAGTCAGCAACGGGCCACTATGGCAACCAGAACACCCAGCATCGCCATAAAACAAAGCAAGCCCCGCGCGGGCGTCCTGGGCCAGGTGCGAGGTGTCTCCGGTGCGCAGGACCCGATCAAACGGGCTGTTATGTGCGCGAAAACCGACTGTCTGGAAGGCGGCAAGAGCTTTGGCCAATTGGGTGTATGTGACGTCCGAAGGGTGTTTTACTTCGGCAAATGCAGCCTTGAGCAGGGTCATGTAGCCGGGCACTGCCGCGACCCGGGAGGCAAGCAGGGACCAGACTATTGCACGATCCTCAACCGCTGCGGCATTTGCGATTGGGTTTTCACCAAATTGCCCGGCCATTTCGATCGGTGATGTCACTGGGAAAAAGGCCTGCGCCACCAAAGCGGTGCCGAGACCAGAGGGCAGTGTCTGCCCGGCGGGGCTGCGCTGTGTCGGGCCCAGATCCTCGACCCGGCCGTCGTGAAACATGCTGGTATAGGCGCGGGCACCAATGTTCCACAGGGCCTGAGCGTTGCGCGGAACCCGCCCGGTGACCGGGTCTTGGGTGATCCGGTTTGTCCCGATACCGGTCCCTCCTTCGCCGATGCCAAGGGCCAGCCCGTCGCCAGTGCCATTGCCGGGGTCGTGGCAGGTCCCGCATGAGATGTTGCGATTGCCGGACAGAATCGGGTCAAAAAACAGGTTGCGGCCCAGCTCGACCAGATCCTCTGGCGGTGTGCCGTCATATAGGAAATCCCGGTCGTCCAGCGGTTGCGGCAGACGGAGCGATTGCTGGGCCGATCCGGGATTGGCAAGTATGGGTGCCAGAAGGACAACGCCCAAAAGAAGTGTTGCCTTGGAAAATTTGAATTTTATCAACATATTAATCTCATTCCACTAATTGATCTGCGAAGGCACAGGAACTGTTCCCGCAGGTCCGGCCGCTCAACCAGACCGCTGTGCAATCTTCCGGATCAGCAAGATGACATCGCCCGTGTAGTAGGGAGGGCAGGGGTGATGGCGGACCGGGGCTTGCGCGACCGGTTCAAACCCCAGCCGTTGATACAGACGCAGTGCTCCGGTGTTCTGGCCATAGACCTGAATGCTGATCTCAGAGTATCCGGCGCGGCGAGCCTGTTCCTCGACCCTGGCCAAAAGTACGGTTCCAATTCGCCGGTTTCGGCTGGACGGATAGGTGGCCAACGCATTCACAAACCACGTGCCGGTCGACAGGGCCTCAAGCTCGACAAAGGGTTTGATCGGGTCTGGCAGATCGGCGATGTCGGTGTCTGGTGCGGCATCGATGGGGTAGGTCAGGGCCATGCCCAGAACTTGGCCAGCCTCTTCGGAGACAACAGCGTTGGTGTAGGAAAAACCTCCGCTGGTGCGCCGCGCGCGGGCAATTCCGACAGTAAGTGGCGATTGACCCTCAGCGGTGTTCTGGCCCCAAAGCCACGAGGGGATGCCTTCACCGGCGATGTCTATAAGTTTGGCCAAATCTCTGGCGTCTTGCTGCACGGCACGGCGCAGGTTTGGATGTGATGTGTCCTTCATTGTCTTTCTCGTCTGGTCTGAAGTGTTGTTTGTGTGCCCGGCGGATACCGGGCACAGCCATGCGATGATCAGGAGTTGGTATCCGGTCGGTCTTCGATCGGACCAACCGGTGCGCCCGAGTCCCACTCAAGAACGTCATCTTCGTCGATGGTATAAGCTGCCTGATCTGATGGGGCGGTTTCGAACGCAAAGGTCGCATTGATGGCCATGAAATCGTTGAACCCCAAAGTGATCTGAATCAGCCCGCCTTCGATCTCGGCATAGTCCCCGGTTGCGCCGGTGATCGGGCGCAGGTTCTTTTTACCGATATCGGCGATTTCCGGGCCTTGGGTGATGACGGTGTCACCATCGTTGAATTCAAAGACCTGCCGGCTGATGACCCAAACGCCCGAGGTAGCATTGCCGCCATCGCCAACAAAATAACCGTCACAGGTCCAGGTGCCCAGAACCAACCCCGGAAAGGCCGGGGTGCCGTCCAGATTGACCCCCTTGGTGCCGTCGTTCAGGGTTCCAGCCGGGTATATATAACCTTGGCTAAGGAACGCGTTGCCATGGGCGGGCATGCCATTGTCGTGCACTGGCTGGGCGGCCATGAAAATCCGTGTGTGATCCTCGGCCACATCAAAGGACATCGGGGCGCTATCGGCCTGGGCAATCGCGGTTGAAGCCAACAGTACAAAGGTTGAGAGTATGGGTTTGAACATTGTGTTTTCCTTTTGGGTTCAGAGACAAGTTTTTCCTGCGCCTGCGGCTTACCCCGCAGGCGGCAATTGATTTGGGGCGTTAAGCACCGGCAAAAATGCCGTATCAAGCAGCGGCCATCGCCTTGCAGATCGCAGACACGTGGCGATGATCCGTGCCGCAGCACCCGCCCAAAACTGTCAGGTTGGGCAGCATCGCGGATAGTTCGGCGTAGAGCTGACCCAGCTCAGTCGGATCGCCATCGTCTAGGGTTTCAGCGGCATCCAGCTCAGCATGGCTGAGTCGCGAGGCATTGGCGCGCAGCCCCATGATCCGCTTGGTCCAGCTGTGATCGAGGACATGCGCAAAGTGATCGGGATGGGCACAGTTGATCATGTAATAGGCCGGGTAGCTGCCTGTTGCGGCGTCGACGGCCTCAATCGCCTGTTGCAGGGTCTCGCCCGAAGGTAGCAACCCGTCGGTTTCCAACGTAAATGCGATTGCAACCGGGATCCCATGATGTCGGGCTGCCCGCGCGATACCAATGGCCTCATCCGAATAGGTCATCGTGATGGCCGAGACCATGTCGGCGCCAAACTCTTCGAACCATCCTACCTGCACATCATGGTAGGATTGCGCCTGATCCGCGGTCAGAATGCGGGTCGGAGCGTATCCGTCATCCTGCGGGCCAATGACACCGTTGATGACAAAAGGCGATTGGCCTTCGACCTCCATCGCATTGCGCAAATTGCTAAGGGTGCAGATCGTTTCCTGATGTACTGCGCGCAGGGTGTCGTGGCTGATCCCCAGATCAGCCGCCCATCGCGCGCTGGCCCGCCATGTTGGTGTGTCCATCACAAAGCCATGTTTTTCCCTGATCGCCATTTCGGCAAAGCGCTTCATATAGGCGTCGATTGCCGCCACTCCGGCATCTGTCTCAAGCGCCTTGAACGCCGCAAAAAGCGGCAGATCGATCCCGTCCTTGAAAACCAGCGACGTCTCAAGCCCACCATCGGTGATCATGGATTTGCCGGCCAGTTGCGGCAATGCGTTACGGTATTTCATGTTACGTCCTTCCCGTTTTCTGGTTGTCGTCAAAAAGCAGTGAGGATGTGGTACGGTGCCCATGTCGAGCAGGCTTGAGATAAACCTGAGAAAACTCTGAGAAGTTCTGAGGCTTTTCGCGGTCAGGCTTCGCGGATACTGTGGCGCAATGAAAACGCGGATCTCAGACACCGAGATCGACTTCGATCAGATGACGGTCTTGCGTAACGGACAGACACAGCGGCTGACCCGGCAGTCGCTGGGCATTTTGCGTGCGTTGTTCGAGGCAGGTGGGGACGTTGTCAGCAAGGATGATCTGATCCTGCGGGCCTGGGGGGATCGGATTGTGACAGACGCCACCTTGTCTACCGCGATCAAAGAGGCCCGGCGCGTGGTCGGGGATAACGGGTCCAGGCAACAGGTTATCAAAACGGTGCATGGGGTCGGGTTCCGACTGGCCGTTGCGATCGAGCCCACAGGCGAGAAGCCGGATACAGAGTTGGCCACGCCCTGTCTGGCCTTGTTACCATTTCGGAACACTAGCCAGGACCCGGATGCTCAGTTCTTGTGTGAAGGCATCACCGACGAAACCATCTCTAGCCTGTCCCGGTTCAGCGAGATCAAGGTGCTGTCCCGCACTACCTCTGACGCGATTCAAGGCGACCGGTTGGACCACGATCAGATACGCCGACGCTATGGCGCGGACTTTGTGATCGAAGGCAGTGTGCGTCGGACTGAGACCAGGCTGCGGGTCAGTGTTCAACTGGTCTCGACAACGACGGGCACTGTGGTTGTAACCGAACAGTTCGACAGTGAAGCAACCGTTGGTGATCTCTTTGACGTGCTGGACCGGATCGCCCAGATTTGTGCGGGTCGTCTTGCAGGGCCGCACAGCCCGGTTGCCAAAGAAACTGTCAAGCGGATGCGCACCCAAGCACCGCATGAAAGCTGGACGATATTTCGGCTGGTCTCGGACTTTCGCCGGTTCTATCGCAGCTATGACATCGGTTTGCACGCCCGGTTACGAGACGCGTTTCCGCAGGCCTTGGAGCGTCACCCGAACGCGGCGGATGGGTGGGCGGCGTATTCCGTTATCCTGCTGGAGGAGTTCCGCTATCACGTCAACGAACGCCCGGATGTTGATGCGCTTGCACTGGCTACGGATGCGGCGGAAAAGGCGGCCCAGGCTGATCCGCGCAATGCGTTTGCCTTGGTCGCGCTGGCCATGTGCCGGTTATTTGCGATGGATGTCGACGGGTTTGACCTTGCGGCGCAAAAAGCGCTGGAATTGAATTCCGGCCACTCGGACGTGTTGTCAGAGATCGGCCATTGCTATGCGTTTCTGGGTCGTGAAGAGGACGCCCTGCGCCTGCTGGACAAAGCCATGGATATCAGCCCCGAACATCCCGGTTGGTACCATTTCGCCCGCGTTTGGCGGTATGCTCGGTTAGGTATGTTCGAAGCCGCGCTGTTCGAGATGCAAAAGGTTCCGATGCCCGGTTTCTATTGGTACCATGCGCATTTGGTGTGGTTGTATGCGGCGCTTGGGGATCTGGACTCGGCCGCTGAACAGGTGGACCTACTGAAACAGGTGTTTCCAGAGTTTGAAGGCCGCGCGTTTCAGGAACTTGCAATTTGGGAAGCAAACAAAGACCTGGTCTCCTCAGCTCTGGCCCATTGGCGTATGGCCGGGTTGGTCATCGCGGATGAGACCGGACGCCCGATTGCATAAGCCCGATCAAACCGGACAGCAGGATCGCCCCTGCCAACGCGGTATACCCGACCGAGAAGATTAGGGCAGAGCCGACGGCGCCACCCACAGCAAAGCCCAGCAGGTATCCGGCCATGGCTCCGGGTGCCTTGTCGCCTACCGTGCCCAGATAAAGCGGAAAATAGACAAACAGGGCAAATCCGTTCACCAAAATGGTCAGGCCAAACAAGGCCAGATTGGGCGCCAAATAGCTGCACCCGCCAGTGACAGCGGCTGCGACCATCGCCCAGGCTTGCGTCCTTGCCTGCCAGCTCGGGGGGATGCGCGACGCCAAAAATGCGCCAATTGCGCCAGTCACCAAACTGCCCAGCAGCCAGAACGGCAACTGTCCGGCGTTGTCGAACCGCGCGCCGAACAGCTCAAGATAAGTCCAATAGGCGCCCATCATGACAAAAAACGGAATGTACTGAACCGGCAGGGCCGAGGTAAAGTGGTTCCATTGAAACCGTGATGAGGGGGCCATCTGTGGCGTTCTGACGGCGAGCAATCCCAGGGACATTGCTGTCAATAGCCACAGCGAGGACAGGGTCAGAACCAGCAGGATCAGATAGACGAGCAGCGATACGACCAGCCCGGCCGACAGCGCAAGGCTGATCGCCGCTAACTTGCCGCTCTGGCCGTCCAGCCCACTGATGACGCGCCCGGTCAGCGCGCCGATGGCAATTCCCAACCCGCAACAGGCAAGGGCGGGCAGAAGCGGGGCTGAAGGTGGGCTCAGTGCCAGCAGAGCCAGGCAAATTGGGGCCGCGACTTTTGACAGGCTGATATATTCGGCATCTCTCAATCCCAGACAGGCCAGAGACGCGGACAACAGCACCAGGCTGGCAAAAGCCCCTGCAATACCGTCCGAAAGCCCGGCTCCTGATGCCAGATCTCCGATCCAGACGGGCATCGTGTTGATCATCACCGACCCAAACCCGACAGTCAGGATGATTGAGCGCTGATCCATGAGCCACCCCTGTTCCAACCGCGCCAGCCAATCCTGTGATGGATTGGGCAGCCTGCTGCAACCACAGTCTTTTTGGGGTGTGACATCAAGAAGAAGTTTGCCGGGCGAATCGCGTTTGGGCGCTTGGGGCAGGGTGCGACGCACCAGACTCGTACCCCCTCAAAAAACTAACAAACCCCCCAAGGTGCGCCGCAAATTATGTCTACATAAATTGAAAGAAGGCCTCAATGTAACCTTTGTTTCGACGCTGTAACAAACTCTCGGGGTAGGGGGTCAGATCGCCAGGGCAACTGCACGGGTGACCTCGATACCGGTGTTCACCGCGCGATAGGTCGGATGCGGCACCCGTCGTGAGACATCAATATCGCGTTTTAGCCATTCAATATCCTCAAGCTGGTGGAGTGACTTCGAAAGGGCCCGATCCGTAATTGGCACCAGTCCGGATCTGATCTCGGAAAACCGCCTCGGTGTTTGCGTCAGTGCCAGAACGGGAACCGTCCAGCTGCGCCGCAATAGGGCAAATTGAGTGTCATTAGGCACTGCAGTTGTGATCCTGCTGGCGGTTTCGGCGGCAAGGGCGCCCGACGGGGTCAGTCGAAACTCGGGCCGCAACGGGTGGCCATGACCTGGGTTTTTTTCCAACAACCCCATTTTGATCAGATGGTCCAGGCTTGCGGAAAAGGACGTCCGACCTGCGCATGTTGCGGCCAGCAGGGGGGCTTGCCGTCCGGGGACCCCTTCATGAAGTGCCGCCAGAATGTTCAATGACCAGGCCCGCGAGGTGAGCTTGACAAGTGACTTAATGTCCATAAAGTATAGTAACTTTATTTTCTGCAAAGGGAAAGTCAAATGTCGCTTGTTTCATTGGACGCCACGATCACTCTGGCGATTTCAGTCAGGGATCGGCACGTCAGTGCTGCGTGGTACAGCGCAATGCTCGGGTTCGAACTGATCCACCATATTGACGACGCGGGTTGGAGCGAAATGCAGACCAAAACCCCCGGCGTGACCCTGGGTTTGGGAGAGCAGTTGGAACCGTCGCCAGGCAATACCGTGCCGGTGTTTGGAATCGGCGATATCGAGGTTGCGCGGCAAGCCTTGGAAGGGGCAGGCGTCCGGTTCGACGGCGCAACTGAGACCATCGAGGGGATGGTCAGCACAGCCACGTTTTATGACCCGGATGGCAATGCGCTGATGCTGGCGCAGGACCTGACAGGGCAGGTCTGACTACAGCCACAATAAACCTGCGGGTATTCTTGTTGCGACCCGATGCGGTATACCACGCAGGCATGTCGATATCGGATCGCAACAGTTTGATTCAGCCGGAGAATGCGTTACTTGAACACGTCCACCAGGTCCGAGACGCTGACGCCCTCTTTAATCTCTTTGAGGCGTGCGAAAATGATGGCAACCGCAATACTGGCCAGACCATAAGCGATTGCGTTGATGATTGTCTCAAGCAAGACGCCTAGGCCAAAAAAGTTACCAGAAGAGAAAATGGCCAGAATAAAGGCGGTCACAAAGCCAAACAGGAACAGGCACAAGAACACCAGTATGAATGCGCCGATGATTGGCCAACGATATCCTTTGGTCAGCTCTGCGCTACGACCCAATGCGCCAAACCCGGCCCCTTCGATGACGATAACAGGCACCAGCATTGAAAACACCGCGTACAGCCAAATCCCCGGAATGATAAAAAACAAAGATGCGATCACATACAGAACCGACGCTACAATGGACAGAACCACAATGGCCGGCAGGTTCTTGATCGCCGTTGACAGGTATTTGACCAACTGTGTGGGTCGACCCAGTTTGGCGTCATAGGAAAGTTGAACCAGCGTCGCCGTGATGACCGACATCATGACGAGGCTGACAAGAAACACGATCCCGAATGCCTGCACGAACCCTCCGGTGTCGAAATCAGCACCAGGTTCAAGGTTTGCGGCACTGTCCAGCCCCACGGCGTTGTTCAGAATGACGTCGATGAGCGCGGGAATGAACCCAAGCAAAGCCACCGCTGGAAGCCTGCGAAAAAGGATTGAAAACGAATCCCCTAGCACGGCCCCTACGCCAAGGGGCACATGAGGTGCTGTATCTACTGCATCAGTCATATAGGAGTTCCTCTTTAATATCCGGGACTAACTGCAAGCGATAAAGCCCCGAGGGCGCACTCATCCGCAAGCAGAAATAAAAGAAAAACGCTCTCGTAAGTGTAAAATTACAACAAGCGATATCAGGGCGGATCATCCTGCGTGCCGTGGTGTTTGTCGACACGTTTGTCGCCAAACAGCTGACGCTGCTCAAGATAGCCGCGCTGTGCCTTGTAGAACGCCTCAAGGAAGGCCAGCAGGTCTTCGGCACGCACTGAATCTGCGTAGTCGATCTTGCGTCGGATCTGGTCGACTAGCGCGTCCAACGTGGTTTTGTGGCGTTGGTAGGCAGCCGGGCCTTTATTCCGATCACTCGAGCGGAGAAAACCTTCGAGGGTCTGCAACTCGAACGCGCCGTAATGTTCCAGATGGTGGGTGAGGAACCGGAATTTCTGATCGGAATGCAGCGGTTGCTTGATTGCCTTGGCCATGTCTTTCAGCAAAACCGGCTGCGGCAAGTGGACCACATAGGTGCCCGCGATGATATCGCCCAACCGTTTGCGCCGTTTGTTGAACAGCGGCACCGCCACAACGCACATCACCCAGAATAGCGACAGAAGAGAGGGCACCAGGCGGGTCGCATCCAGGGTCAAAAGCAGGGTGCCGGGCAAAAAGATCTCAGCCTCTTTCATCAGATTGCGAATGACCAGGGATTGGGTGGTCAACGCCCGCCCATCGGCGGCCACAACCTTGATCTTCAACAACCGCTTGCCGATGGTCTGCCCGTTCCAGATCAACTCGGACATGGCGTAATAGGGTATGCGGATAAAGAAAAACAGCATCGAGGCAATCGCGATCAACGTCCCGGGGGTCGTCAGATCGATGGCCATGACAAACAAAAACAGGGCCAGAGCCGCGATGCCGGTAATCATCAGATCGCTGAGCTGCGCGGCCAGGCGGACGCCTACGCCGGCTATCCTGAAATGCAACGGAACCCCTTCGGGCGGCAGCAGCTGATCCATGGATTGGATGCTCATGCGTGCTTCCTTCCACCCAGTAGAAACCAAAGCATCCACAAGGCACCAACACCCCAACCGATCGCGATACGGGCGTTTTGATCCTGAACCAACTGCCTGCCGAACCCTTCCAGCAGGGCCGCAACCACCAGCATCAGCGCCGCAACCAACGCCAGCTTGACGGCGTCATGACCGGCCTCACGCAGCGCCAAAGACCGGGTCCTGTTGCCGGGAAACAGCACTGCCAGCCCCAATTTCAGCCCACCGGCGCAGGCGATGCATATCGCCGATAACTCGGTCACTCCGTGAATGGAAAGCCAACCAAACAGGTCCCAGCCCAGGTTCCGATCCACATGAAGGCCAAAAAACACGCCTACAATGATCCCGTTGTAAAAGGTCAGCATTATGGAGGGCGCGCATAGGAAAGCCCCAAGGCCAAAAGCAAATATGGCGACGCGCGTGTTATGAGAAAACAGATAGGTCGCAAACCCGCCCAGCCCTTCGGGGCCCTCGTCACCGTAAATCTGTGCGCGCAGGAATTCGGTGCTGGCGTCGGGACCGCGACCGCCCGAAAGGTCGGGTGGCATGAACACGTAAAACCATTCGGGATTTTCCAGATAGAAGAAATATCCTGCGACCGCCCCGGCCGCCATGCACAGCATCCCAAACAGAACGATGCGCCACGAGGATCGCATCGCCTGTGGGCCGCCGCTGGTCAGGAACCGGTGCAGGATACCGCCCAGACGTTGTTGCGGCGCGTAGGTGCTCAGATAGGCGCGGCTTGTCAGCGCCTCGAGATATTCCAGCAGCCCGCGATCCAATGAGATTTCGCGAGCGATAGATAGGGACGTGGTGGCCTGGCGGTACAGGTCGGCCAGATCCCGCGCCTCCTGAAAGCTCATGCGGTGCATGCCTTGCGTTTCGGCCTTGGTGACCAGAGCTGCCAGTTTTTGCCAATCGGCCTCGCGCTCTTGTCGAAAACGGGCGGATCGGATCATTTCGCTGTCTGACATCAGATCATCTCCCGCGCCTTGATTTCAAGGTAAGTTGAAATCAGCCGAGCCGAGATATGACCCGGTTCAGCATCAATGATCGTGACCCCCAGCTGGTGCAGGCGTTCAAGAACAAGGCGTCTTTCCTGTAGCAGTTGGCCGGTAGAAACAGTTTCAGCCACACCGTCCATATCCGCAGGGGTGACCCTGACCTGCGCCTCGAGGATCGGGTCCCGCAAGGCGACAAAGACAATCAGGTGCCGCTTGGCCAGAACGCCGATGTTTTCGACCATCAGCTCGGCCGAGGTTGTGTCGATGAAATCGGAAAACACGATGATCAGGCTGCGTTTGGGTGTGCGCCGGTTCAATTCGGTCATCGCCAGCGTGTGGTTGGTTTCCCGGCTTTCATAGCGCAGCTCTGCCGTGCGGCTGCGCAGGCGGGTAAAGGCCGCACGCCCCGGTTCTGGCGGCAAAAACAGCCGCGGTTCGGCATCATAGGCGTACATCCCGACCAGATCGCCGCCAATTGCAGCGGCCCAGGCCGTGGCCAGCGCTGCGGTGATGGCGTGATCGATCTTGGGCAGGCCCGCGATTTCCTCGCGCATCTGATAGCCATTGTCGAGCGCGATGATCACATGGTGGTTGCGTTCGGCCCGCACCTCTTTAGCCACCAGCGAGCGATGGCGCGCAGACCGTTTCCAGTCGATCGAGCTGGCATCCATTCCCTGCACAAAATCGCGCAGCTGATGGAATTCGGTACCCTCGCCAATGGCGCGGTTTTCCTTGACGCCAAACAGGCGGGATTGAACCGTTGTCGAAATCTCACCCGATTGCACCCGGCGGATATTCGGCACTACGGCGACCTCAAGAGCAAAGGCGGTTTTGGGGACAAATTCAAACAAAGACAAGCGCGAGGGCCAGTAAAGCCACAGATTGGAAAACACCCAGTTTCCACGCCGGACAGCACGGCCCTGAATTTTGGCCGATCCGGAATTCAGATCAAATCCGCTGGGTCCGGTCAGCCCGTCGGGCCAGCTAAGCTGACCCCGCATACTTGCGGCCCGGGGGCTGACGTCAAGGACGATGTCGAAGCTCTCGCCGACAAAGACCTCTCCCACAGGGTCAACTGAGATGGTTCGGCGACGCGGCCAGGACAACAACAGATCCGCTGCCGCAATCCCGCCCAGCAACAGCCAGGGGATCCCGGCCACGGTTCGGGCAGCATCACCCAGCACAACCGCGGCCAGCGACAGGCCAAGCGCGATACAGGCCGCGATCAGCAGTTTTGAGGATGGACGGATCAGCGGGGCGCCTCGATCTGGTTAAGGATGTTTTCCAGCACCTGCCGGGCGCTGCGGCCTTCGATTTCAGAAGAGGGGCTCAGGACGATCCGGTGTTGCAAGGCGTGAATGATCAGGTTCTTGACGTCGTCGGGGATTGCAAAGTCGCGCCCGTTCAGCGCCGCTGCTGCGCGGGCGGCCCCAGCAATTGCATCCGCCGCCCGTGTCGATGCGCCAAAAGCAATGTCTGCGCTTTCGCGGGTCGCGCGCACCACCCTGAGGATATAAGCCAGAATGTCATCATCCAACACGATGCCGTTGATCAACTGACGCGCCGCGTGGGTGGTTGCCCCATCCAGGACCTGCGCAACGGCCTGGGTGGTGGTCAGGAAGTCCAGCGGTTCAGCTGCATGTTGGCGCAGGATCGCAAGCTCGATATCTTCGGGCGGAAAGGTCAAGTGAACCTTGAACAGAAAACGGTCCAGCTGGGCCTCGGGCAGGGGATAGGTGCCCTGTTGCTCAATCGGGTTTTGGGTTGCCACCACCATAAACTCTGATCCCAGATCATGGTCGGTACCATCGATTGTTACCATCCGCTCGTTCATGGCCTGCAGCAGGGCGGCCTGTGTTTTCGGCGGTGCGCGGTTGATCTCATCCGCCAGCAGGATCTGGCTGAAAACCGGGCCTTTGGTCAGAACAAATTCGCTGGTCTGAAAGTTGTAGATCGAGGTTCCCAGCACGTCTCCGGGCATTAGATCGGGTGTGAACTGGATGCGCCCGAAATCCAAATTCAGTGCCCCGGCGAAACTGCGTGCCAGCAGCGTTTTGGCGGTACCCGGAGGCCCCTCGAGCAGCACATGGCCCCGGGCGAACAGGGCCGTCAGCAACAGATCAATCGCCTCTTCCTGTCCCTGAACCACTTTGCCGATCTCTGCGCGCAGAGCCTCGGCATGGGCAAAAAGTTCATCAAGCGTCATCGGCTAATCGCTCCAGTATCGATTCAAATTGGTCCACATATGTGATGGCGTCGCTGGCTGTCAGATGGGCTGGCAGGCCCCTGATTGCGTGCAGCAGGTCTTGCAGATTGTCAGCCACCGCTGGCCGGCGGCTGCGGACATAGCGCAGGTAAGCGGCCTCGGTGCCGTCGGCGACAACATGGGCAGAGCCAAAAACTTCGGCCGCTTCGGCACGAATTCGGGTGTCAACGAAATCGGACAACAACGCCCCGTCCTGCCCAGTTAGACGCATAAGACGCGCCCGCGCGGCATTGGCAGTGCGCGTTCCCGACCCCAGCGAAAGGTGCTGATCAAGGACCGGACCGTTGCGAATGCCGCCGCGCCAGATCGCAAGCCCCAACAGTAGCGCCGCACCTATCCACAACACTCGAAACGGGTAGTCGAACAGCTGCGCAATGTCGTCCCATGTCCGCTCGCGCTTGGTGAATTGTTCTGGTTCGGTCAACCAGTTCTGGTCGCTGTAATCGATGATGATCCGATTGCCATCTGCAATGCCCGGCAAGAGTTGGTTGGCAATCCGCGCATTTTCCCCAAGCCGCAGCCCGTGATTGTTCAATACGTCCGGGTCCGACAGAATATAGACCTGGTCCTGTTCGCCGCCTTCAGGCAAAGGGCACAGGCCAAGCACCATCGCGCCTGGGCTGCCAATGATAGGCTCACACCCGGTGCCTTCAAAAACCTGACCGGCATAGGTTCGTGCTGACATTACGGCATCATCACCCTGATACCGGAAATCCGAGAACGGGTTGGGCATGTAAGACAACCGGCCAACGTCAGATCCGGTGATTTGGCGCAATACGTTTTGGACATCGCTGCGCGGAGCCAGCAGAAAGGGATGGCCAAAGCCTGTCAGGCGCATTCCGGTGCGCCATTTGGGCAGGATGATCAGGCTGGGTACGGACTGGGCTTTTTCCAGGATGACCGGGATGGTCTGATCGAACTCGTCCGCCTGAATCAGCAATTCCTCTTTGGTTTGCGCGGCCATACGATCGGTGCCGGGCTTTGTGTCAAACACCGGCTGGATCAGCAACCCGATCGAGCTCCGGTCCAGTGGCCATCCGCCGGTAAAGCTCTGGGCCTCATGGTCTTTGCTATTCAGCCAGATCTCGAGCCCTTCAAACCCGTTGACCGACTCGCGCAGCACATATTGCCGTTGTGCAGTCAGGTAGAAGAACACGCCCAGCGACAAGACAATGACAAGGCCAACAACAACAAAGTCCAGCCGGATCTGCGGCATGGGGTGGGATTGGGTGACGTCGCTCATGGTCCGACCTCCCGCAGGATCGGACGAATGCGGGCCACATGCGAGGCAAAGTCGCCTTCGCTGATTGAACGCCCGCCGAAATGAACACGCTCACTGTCCAGAACCAGGGCCCGAAGGTCCTGTATGTAGGACAAGGTCTGAGGCAGTTTTCGCAGTGCTTCACGATGGGTCCAGCTGCGTTTGAACAACACCCCGTTGGCGTTCAGACATCTGGTCAGCGCCAGCTGTGCCAGTCCGATCAGTGCCATCTGCCGGTCCGGCAGGTTCAGGAGGGTGTTCAGGTCCGCATTGTCCTCGGCCTCGGTCCCGTCCTCGGATGATCCGCGCTGGGAATTGCGCGCGGTATTCTCGATACGTTTGCCGAACGACACGGAAGTGCCGCGTGCTGTGAAATAGGTGAACGTGACTAGAAAGATGATCACAATCAACGATATGACGCCGATGATCCATTGGGCGTCACCGGAAAACCCCCACGAACGGTCCTGATCCGAGCGCTCGGGGGTAGGCGTGAATTCCGTATCCAGCGGCGGGGCAGGGCGCGTCGGATCGAAATAGACCGCATCAGTGTCGATGCGCCCATAGCGGACCGCGTCCATGTAAGCCTGCCCAGAAGCGCCAAGTTCGGGTGTGTCGATAACCCCCTCCTGCGCGATTGCGACCGAGGCAACACACGCGGAAAAAGAGATAATCAATACTACAACACAACGCATCGGGGTATCGATAGATCAGCGATTGGAGTGATGCAATATGTCAAATCGGTGTGTTTGGGTCTGTTGCCAATGTGACAATATCTGCACAGTGGATTGCCGACGCTCAATAGACGCTCCAGGGGTTTTCTCAGCCCTTTTGTTCGACGCTGAGAAACACGAATGTGCGCTGTCGCTGGTTTTTATCTTTGGTCGTTACCCGGTAAATGCCTTGGTTGGCGTTCAACGCGCGCACGTCATAGCTGTCGGGGTGGTTGACCGGGTTAGTGTCAGGCGATGCATGTCCGACCCGGCAGCGTGTGACCTCGGTCCAGACGTCATTTGAAAACGCTGCCGCCTCGTGGCTTCTGAAGGGGAACGCCCAATAACAGGAAACACCATTGGTACCGTTCAAACCCGCATAGGTCGCGCAGGTTGATCCGTTAGGCTCAGCACCAGTTGTTGCAAACCTTTCAAGGACGGTGACCCTGTCACAGGAATCCGCCCAGCCAATTGTTGGATACACGGCCAGAAGTATGAGAATGCCCAGCCGAACAGGCAACGGCTGCCCTGCGACCCGGTGATCACTCGGCGGCTTTGGGAACATTTGCGTCGCCATATGTTCCTTTCACCCGCTCTTTTGTCGGATCGAAATGCGGGAAGGGCACAATTCTGGCTTTCAGACGCTTTTGCTGACCATCCAGCTGGCCGATCTCGATTTCGTCGCCAAGGGTGGCGTGGGTGGTGGCAACGCGACCCAAGGCAATGACCGTACCCAGAATGGGCGATTTCATTGCGCTGGTGATCTCCCCCACCTGAGCCTTTCCAACACGCACACAATCGCCCGGAGAGGGGATCGTGCCGCCCTCGATTTCGAACCCGACTAATTTGCGGTGAGGGTGGGCCTTGCGTTCCTCGATCGCGGCACGACCAATGAAATCATCTGTTTTCGACTTCAACGGCACGGTAAAGCCAATACCGGCCTCAAATGGATCGGTTTGGTCGTCAAACTCGGACCCCGCAAAAATCAGCCCGCCTTCGATCCGCAACATATCCAGCGCCGCCAGACCAAGCGGTGTAATGCCGTAATCCTGACCAACCTGCCAGACGCGGTCGAAAATCTCGTTGGCGTCTTTAGGGTGGCAGAATATCTCATACCCCAGCTCGCCGGAGTAGCCGGTACGTGAGATCACGACCGACGTGCCTTGAACGTCGTCAACCCGGGCCACGGCAAGTCGGAACCAGGGCAGCTCCTCGATTGTAGGTTGTTGGGGCGGAGTCCAGAAGATCTTGGACAGGATTTCGCGACTGTGGCGTCCCTGAACTGCGATGTTGTGCAGTTGATCGGTCGAGTTGCGCACCCAGACGTTCATATTCCGCTTGAGCGCCTGTTCCTGCAGCCACAGACCACTCGTGTCATTGCCGCCTATCCAGCGGAAATTGGTCTCGGCCAGTCGGTAGACGGTGCCGTCGTCGATCATGCCTCCGTGTTCATAACACATCGCGGTATAGACGACCTGTCCAACGCTCAATTTTTTCATGTTGCGGGTCACGCAGAGCTGCATCAACTCTTCGGCGTCAGGGCCAACGACCTCGTATTTGCGCAACGGGCTGAGGTCCATGACGGCGACCTTGTCCCGGCAAGCCCAGTATTCGGCAATCGCGCCGTGATTGGTCATCGTGTTGGGCAGCCAATAGCCATTGTATTCGATGAAGTCACGGGTATGCCGCGCAAAGCAGTCGTGAAACGCTGTTTTCTTGGTGTCTTCCACATCCGCCTCCGCAGATTTTCTATAGCCATATGACCGCTTGAAATCCTCGGTCGCCTTGTAGGTTCGAACCTGTATATCGGTCGGGTTCCAGCCATTGGCTGAGTCGATGTCGCAAGGACAGCCGGTGCTGACGCAGACCAGATCGGTCAGCGCGCGCAGCAAAACAAAATCACCAGGGCGCGACCAGGGATCATCCATCCCAATCGCGTTGGTGTCGTCTAGCATGGTGTTGAAAAAGAAGTTGATCGCAGGCCAACCTGCGCGGGGTTTGATGCCGTATTGGTCAAGGTCCCGATTGATATTGTCGGAGCAGTTCAGGTGCCCGGGATATCCCAGATCCTCGTAATAGCGCGCGGTGCAGGCCAGTCCGAACGTATCGTGCCGCCCGCAGGTGTCTTGCACGATCTCGACCAGCGGTTCTTGATCCACCGACCAGTATTTCGAGAATATGCCGGGTTGCGGGTACAGGCTGCCTATCAGGCTGCGAGTTGTGGTGGGGTCAATCTCGCGCTCGATCCCCTGATCCAGGGCGCGGCGGCTAAAGGCCTGAAAGTCCGAGCATTCGCGCCCGCGGATATCCACAATCTGGATAAACTCGCCAGCCTTCACCTCATAGGACTGGGCGTTGCCGGGTTGAATGTTGATGTCCTTCAGCGGGTCCGCCAAAGGCTCAGGAGCGCCGACATCGGGCTTTTCTAGGCCCGGGGCGGCGCGTTGGATATAAAGGATAATGTCCGAGGGGGGGTTACTTTTTTCGGGGCGCATCGCCTCGGCCGGGGCGGCGACGATCAGCAGGCCATCGTTTTCGGCCACAAAGCTGACCATATCGCCGGGACGCGAACCGTTGGTGAAGGCCCGGATGGCATCTCCCTGACCGATATCGAACCCGGCGGTTTCCAGCGCGCGCAGAACCTTGCGTCCCGAGGGAGATCCATTTGCCAGCGTGGCAATCACCCCGTTGGGGCGACCATGGCCCTGCGCGCCCAGCATCGCCGCGTCCGAGCTGCGGTCTGGGGCAAAAAACACCATCTCGGCCGGCTGCATGCCGTCGCGATCCAGCAATGTAATGGTGTCGCCCTTGGACACAGGCACCGCACGAGAACCGGCCCCAGGCACCGGGTGACGTTCGGTCCCATGCGGCAGGATTGGCAGGCCGGGGGTCAACACGCCGCTGCGCTCGAACGGGACCTCGAATACAGGCTTTACGTTCATCTCCGAAACTCCAGTTAGTCCAGGCCCAAAGCGCGTTTGCGCTTTTGGGTCCAGCTGCTGATGGCCATGTCAAAGGTCAGCGCCATCAGCGACACGTTCATACCCAGCACAAAGTTTTTGCCCAGTTCAGTGCCAGCGAGCGTGCGTTGCAGCTCCTGGCCCAGATCCTGGGTGCCGATGAAGGCCGCGATGATGACCATGAAGAACGCGAACATGATCGCCTGGTTGAACCCTACGGCCATGGTCGGCAGCGCAAGTGGGAATTGCACCGACATCAGCTTCTGCCTTCGGGTCGAGCCTGACATATCCGCTGCTTCGGTCATTTCTGGCGGCACAGTGCTGAGGCCGATGATCGTATAGCGGATCAGGGGCACGGCGGCGAAAATCAGGATCGAGAACACAACCGCCACGTCATTGACCCCAAACAGCATGATCGCGGGGATCAGATAGATAAAGCTGGGAAAGGTCTGGGCCGTGTCGCAGGCCAACAGGATGCTTTTCGACCAATGCTCGGACCGGGCGGCAATGACGCCCAGCGGGATCCCGATCAACGTGGCCAGCGCCACCGCTGAGATTACGGTGTAAAGCGTGATGACCGACCGATCCCACCAGCCCGAAAAGGCGACGATGGTAAAGAACACTGCTGCGTAAATACCGGGCTTGCGGCCGCCCACCCAATAGGCAAACGCAACAACCAGCAGGATGAAGGCCGGTGTCGGAATGGCCAGCAGTGTGTTGCGGAACGGGATCAGCACCTTGACGTTCAAAAACCAACGCAGCCATTCGGTTGTGCCTTTGATCGCGTCCAGAGCAAGGACGGATTTGATAACGACATCGATTTCCTTGCCCTGACTCAGATGTTGTTTGCGGCCAATCTCGGCCAGGATCGGGAACAATTGGGCCAGCAGGGTAAAGCCAGCGAAAAGAGCTAAGGCGATCAACGGCATCTGGTGGCGTTTCCACCAAGGCGTGCCGCGGTCGAAATGCACCGGTTGTTTGACCACCCAGGCCTTGGACATCCGGTCAAGCGTGACGGCCAGCAAGACAATTGTGACACCGATCTCAAAAGACCGGCCCAGTTTGAAGCTGCCCATCATGGCCAGCAACTTGGCGCCAAGACCGGGCATGCCGATGAACGCGGTCAGAACCACCATGGCCAGACACAGCATGATGACCTGATTGACGCCGACAAGAATTTCGGTCCGCGCCGCCGGAAGGTACACATGGCGCAGCATCTGCCAGCGGGTGCAACCAGACATTTGCCCGGCCTCGATGACCTCGGGGCTGACCTTTTTTAAACCCAGCGTTGTCATCAGGATCATAGGTGGGATTGCAAAGGTGATCGTGGCAACCGCCCCGGCCGTGGGGCCAACCTTGAAAAAGATCACAGCGGGCAAAAGATAGGTGAAAAAGGGCAGTGTCTGCAACACCGACAGAACGGGTTTCAGCATCCGTTCGAACCAGCCGTATTTCCATGCGGCGACACCCAGCGTCAAGCCCAGCAAAAAGGCAAGCGGGGCGGCAACCACGATGACAGACATGGTCTGCATGGCAATCTTCCACTGCCCGATCAGGGCGGTCCAAATAAAGGTGCCAGCCCCCAATGCGGCCAACCTCCACCCCCCTACGGCATAGCCGACCACAGCGGCCACAGCGGCTATGGCAGACCAAGGGATGGGTCCCAGAAAGGGCCAGCGCCGTTTGCCTTCCAACAAGTTGGCCGAGGTATCCAGAAGAAATTCAAGCGGGCCTTCGGCGATAAAGCGGGTCACATAGATCAGGCCCAGATCGTTCTGAACAAAGTCGAAGATTACGTCCAGCACCTGGGCGGTTGGCGGGATTGCCCATTCCGGGATGCGATTCAGCCATTCAGGCAGAACGCCGAACGCCTTGGCAAGGATCAATGCTGCGGCAGCGGCTAACAAGGTAGTCAACACGCGGAGCTGGCCAGACGGTTTGGCCGATGCGTCCGGCACTTCGGTGGACAGCGTCGCCATCAGTCGGTTCCAAGCAGCATGTTCAGCGCGACGTCACGGTCCAGAACACCTGTAACAACGCCTTTGTCATTTGCTACCGGCAACAGGATGCGCGTGTCGTTGACCAACACACGCGCCAGTTCGTGAATGGTCGACCCGCCGTCAATTGGCGCACCCTCCAAAGCGTGGCCATTAACCGGTGTTGCCAATCCGCGAGCGTGGACGACGCGGGCCTTATCGATCTCTTCGGTGAATTTGGCGACATATTCAGTGGCCGGGTTCATCACGATCTGGTCCGGCGTGTCACATTGCTCGACCATACCATTGCGCATGATGGCAATCCGGTCGGCCAGGCGCAGCGCCTCGTCGAAATCATGGGTAATAAAAACGATGGTTTTGCCCAGCATCTCTTGGAGCCGTAGAAACTCGTCTTGCATTTCTCGACGGATCAGAGGATCCAGCGCCGAAAACGGCTCGTCCAGGAACCAGATATCCGGCTCAATCGCCAGAGAACGGGCAATGCCGACGCGCTGTTGTTGCCCACCGCTTAGCTCGCGCGGAAAATATTCTTCGCGGCCTTCAAGGCCGACCAGCTTGATAACGTCCAACGCCCGTTCGCGCCGGTCATGGCGATCCTGACCGCGCATTTCCAAAGGAAACGCCACATTGTCCAGAACAGTCCGGTGGGGCAGCAGTCCAAAGGACTGAAACACCATGCCCATCTTGTTGCGGCGTAATTCGATCAGGTCACGCTCGCTCAGGCTCTTGATATCCTGACCGTCCACTTCGATGGTTCCGCCGGTGATGTCATGCAAACGCGAGAAGCAACGCACAAGGGTGGATTTGCCGGATCCAGACAACCCCATGATCACCAGCATCTCCCCACGATCGACCTGAATTGAGGCGTCCTTGACGCCAGCGATATAGCCGTCAGCGCGAATGTCATCAAAGCTGTGGCCCGCAGGCATGGATTTCAGATAACGTTCCGGCGATGGGCCAAACAGTTTCCATACGTTTTTGGCTGATATCACAGGCGTTCCGGCGGGCATGGCTGTTCTTTCTTGCTTGGCACGGCCTAGCGTCGTCGGGTGGGACAAGGCCGTGCCAGTTTCAGTATGTGTGGATCAGACTATGTGCTGCAGGCGCTCATCCAGGGGTCCACAACGGCGCGATTGGCATCCAGCCATTCTTCGGCCGCCTCTTCCGGCTCCAACTCATCCGTGTCGACCAGTTTGGCCATTTCCGCGATCTGCGGGTTGGTGAACGAGATATTGGTCAGCACGCAATAGGCGGTCGGCCATTTATCTTTCATACCATCCCACGCCGCCTTTTTCAGGTAGCCTGATGCGGGATTGCCGCAATCATACAAGGCATCCGGGTTCGGGCCTTTGGCGGGGTCCTTGTCACAGCCGTCTTCCCAGACCGGAAACTCGACAAACTCACCGGGCCAGACGGCCTCGGCAAAGTTCGGGGTCCAGTTGAACACAAGAACAGGCTTTTTGTCCGCCTCGGCTGCGCCAATCTCAGCCCACAGAGCTGCGGCAGAGCCGGCGTTGATCACAGTGAAGTTCAGGTCCAGCGCCTCGGCGCGTTCTTTACCGTGCTTCAACCAGTCGACCGGTCCGTCCAGATACCGGCCTTTATCGCCGGTTTCAGCGGTGGCGAACAGGTGGGCGCAATCGTTCAACGCTTCCCAGTCCGGCAGGCCGGGGCAGGCGTCCTTTGTCCACATCGGGTACCACCAATCCTCTCGCGTGACCGCGTCATGATCACCGGCATCGTGGAGGCCGCCTTTTTCCAGCGCTGCACGGTAGGATGCGCCAAATGCGCCTTCCCAGACTTCCATCTCCAGCGCAACGTCACCCAAACGCACCGATTCATAGACCGCTTGGCTGTCGGTGGTGACAAACTCGACGTTATTGCCCATTTCTTCGAAGATCAGGCCGACGACGGACGACATCACGATTTGGCTTGACCAATTGTGTATCGGGATAACGATCGGATCACTGCTGTCTTCGGCGATTGCGAACGTTCCCGCCACTGCTGCCAAGGTTGCAGTAGAAAGTAAGTGTGAAAGTTTCATGTTTGCTCCCTGAGTGACGATTCTTTTTGCTAACGGACTCTTCTGGCCCTGAATTTTTCCAGTTTGCCTTTAACTGCTTTGGTTGCAGAATAGAGATTTGAGGGTCCTTGCCCATAAAATCTTGAGGCAAACCCTGGTTTTTGCTATATTAACAATCAGTTGTCTTGTCGGATGCTATCCGATGTGGGCATAATTTTTTGATTGTGACCACATCCAACGCGGGATTTCGGCCTCAAATGCCCAAGAAAACGCCAGTGACCGGGAAAGTGCTGCCGCCGCTCGATTACCTGTTGGCCTTTGAGGCCGCTGCAAAAGTGCAAAGCTTTGCTCGCGCCAGCAAGGTTCTCAATATCTCTGAAACAGCCATAAGCCGCAAAGTACGACTGCTGGAGCAGCACTATGATGTCCCCTTGTTCGTGCGCGGGAACAGGTCGGTAACGTTGACCCAGCAAGGGGCCATTTTGCTGGCCACTGTAGAGCAGTCGCTGGACATGATGCGGGATGTCAGTCGGGACATGTTGGCCAAGCACCGCGCCAATACGGTGACGGTTGCGGCGACCAATTCCGTGGCGTCTCTGTGGCTGATGCCGCAATTGCGCAAGTTCAACAAATCAAACGGACGTATTCGCATTTCGCTTGTCTCTTCGGACAGCGACGCGGAATGCCTGTCAGAGGCTATGGATCTGACGATATTGCGCGGAGATGGCAACTGGCCGGGTTATGCGGTGCAATTGCTGTTTGGCGAGACGGTGTTTCCGGTGTGCAGCCCTGAATACCTGAAACGCAATCCGTTGGCGTCTGATTCGGCGGCTCTGCCCCAAATGGACCTGATCGAAGTGACCAGCAGCCATGCTGAATGGATGACGTGGCGCACTTGGTTGGGCAGCAATGGTGTGGCTACATCGGTGATGGAACGGGCGGTTGCCTTCAACACCTACCCGCTATCTGTTCAAGCAGCTGTCGATGGGTTGGGGATTGCGTTGGGATGGGCCCACCTTGTTGATCCGCTGTTGGACAGCGGTGCGCTGGTTCGGCCGGCGGGGGATGCTTCGGTGCGGACAAAGTCGGGCTATTACCTTTTAAAACGACCTACGCATAAGGCATTCCCGGAACAACTGATTGTCGAAGATTGGCTGCTTGGGCTTAGCGCGGGTCGAAAGCGGTACGCGTGAATGGACAAGGGGTACTAAGGGTGTTTGATTTCGGAAATACGAAGTTCGCGTATTGACCGCTGGGAATAAATATTTACCTTAAAGAAAAAATAGACGCGAATCTGGGGCGATGATCACGCACTCGGTCAGAACAAGATCAGCCTATTTCTTCATTCAGGGAGCCAGACATCCAATGAGTTATAAATCGGACATTGAGATTGCGCGAGAGGCGCATAAGAAGCCTATTCAGGAGATTGGGGCCAGGATTGGCATCTCCAGTGATGATTTGCTGCCTTATGGCCACGACAAGGCGAAGG
>NZ_FWFP01000010.1 GCF_900172215.1 Ruegeria meonggei | reverse complement strand
ACCTACAGAAACGTAAACGCTGCAAATCCCAGCCTCGCTTAGCCCGAACCTCGACCCAAAAGAAATTCCAAAACATAGTCGTCGATCGCACTGTCAGCCGACGCGGATGATGCCTAGGAAACTTGCTGAGAAAACGACGATGGACGAACTGGCCGCGTAAGGCCAACAAGCAAACAATAAGGACCCTCCGCGAGACGGGGGAAACTGGGATCTCAGGTCAAATTGAATGCACGGCCGGTTATAGCAGCCGAATTCACTGTAAATCTGATTTTGCGTCTCCGCCTAACTATGTGTTCGGGTTTTCTTGGGGTCATAGATGGGGCTGGACACGATTTTGGAAGTTGTATCGAAACCGTCTCCTGCGACCTCTAGCGATGTTCCGAGCGGTAGATCGGGGTGGACATGGGCAAGGGCGAGGGACTTCCCCATCCGGTGTGAATAGCAAGGGCTATTGATCACGCCCACATCTTTGCCGCTGAGTGAAAGTGTTTCACCACCAGCAACCATGTCGGGGTGGTCGATGTCCAGGCAGACGTTGTTGACCTGCTCTTGTCCGCGCGCCGCCAACAGGGCGGCTTTACCGCGAAAGTCGCCTTTTGACCTGCTGACCG
Source organism: Ruegeria meonggei (assembly GCF_900172215.1). Taxonomy (GTDB): domain Bacteria; phylum Pseudomonadota; class Alphaproteobacteria; order Rhodobacterales; family Rhodobacteraceae; genus Ruegeria; species Ruegeria meonggei. The sequence continues at coordinate 196,972 of NZ_FWFP01000010.1, read as the reverse complement.
TAAAGCCCAGGCCGACTTCCCAAGGTGTATTTTCCTCGGTCATGTCATAGCCATAAAACAGAAGACCCGCCTCGATGCGAACCTTGTCCAGCGCCGTAAAGGAGCATGGTGTGACGCCTGTGTTTACCAATTTGTCCCAGATATCGGTGATTACAGCCCCGTTGGCGAAAACTTCATACCCGCGCTCGCCGGAGTAACCGGTTCGCGAGATACGGCAGGCGTGACCAAAGAGCGTCGCAGGCGCGTGTTCGAAATAGGCCAATGCAGCCACGTCGATATCTGTATGAGCATTTAGGATATCCAGCGCAGCTGGTCCCTGAACCGACACATCATGCAGGTCATCGGTGAAATCGATCTGAACGCCGCGCCCTTTTGCTGAGGCTTCCAGAAGCGCCATCGTATCACCAGATCCATGCACGATCATCCATTCGTCGCCGCCATTGTTTGACACAATGGCATCGTCCGCAATACCGCCCGCTTCGGTCAGCACACAAAGATAGGCCGCCTTGCCCGGCGGTACTTTTGACAGATCGCGCGTCGTCAAGTGATCCAGCACCGCCTGAGCCTCAACGCCACGCACAAACACTTTCTTGAGCGGCGACATGTCAAACATGCCGGCCCTGTCGCGCACGGCGTCGTGCTCGTCATTCGGGTCAGTATTGTAGGTCCAGGCAGTGCCCATTCCGTTCCAGTCCTCCAACCCTGATCCAAGCGCGGTGTGTCGCGATGCGAGGGCCGATGTGCGGCTGAGTTCCTTGGTCATGTCATGTCCCTTTTAGTACCATTCGTCCGGCATCGCCGCCTTGCGCTCAGCAACGAAATCCTCAAGCGCGGCACGAATGTCGGGGTTCATTTCAGGTTGTTGGTAGTCATCCAGCAATTGCTGCCAGCGCGCGGTTGCCCGTTGATCAGCGGTGAGTGAACCGTTCTCGACCCAGGCTTCATAAGTTCCAGCATCGGAAATCTGCGGTTCGAAATTGGCCGTTTTGTAATGGCGCAGTGTGTGGCTGGTAGAAAGGAAGTTCTCGCCCGGCCCAGCCTCGAGATAGGCATCGCGGCCATAGGTTTCCTCGTCAGTGTCGAAACCTTGCAGTAATTTCAACATTGCACCGCAGTGATCGACGTCCATGATGAATTTCTCATAGGACATGACCAGCCCACCTTCGAGCCACCCCGCGGCATGCCAGACCTGATGCGCGCCTGACAAAAGCGTTGCCCACATCGCGCCGGTACTATCCTGCATGGCCTGTCCGTCGGGCGCATTGGACGCGGTCATCTGCCCGCCACCCGACCGAACGGGCACACCAAGCCTGCGCCCCAGTTGCGTCAACGCCATTGTGGCCAGGTTCGCTTCGGGCGAGCCAAAGGTCAGAGCACCGGAGCGCAGGTTCATCGTGGAATGGAACGAACCAAAGACAACCGGGCAGCCTGGTCGAACCAGTTGCGTCAGCGCAATGCCTACCATTGCTTCGGCCAGAGTCTGCGCTGCGACCGCCGTAAGTGAAAGCGGCCCCATGGCACCCGCAAAGATCGCCGGAGAGACGCAGACGCATTGGTTTGCCCCGGCATAGATCCGAAGCGCGTCTGACATGGTATGATCGTAGACCAACGGCGAATTAACGTTGATATTGCCCTGCATGACCGCGTGGCGTTCCATAACGTTGTGCCCAAAAACCAGCCCGGCCATTTGGATGCTGTCGCGTGCGCGCTCGGGTGCGGTGACCGCCCCCATGAAGGGTTTGGTGGACAGGGTAAGATGCGCCAGCATCATATCAAGGTGGCGCTTGTTGACCGGCACATCTGTCGGCTCCACCACAGTGCCACCAGAATGGTGCAAGGCGGGTGTGCTGAAGGCGAGCTTCACGAAATTGCGGAAGTCTTCGAGAGTGGCATAGCGCCGGCCGCACGTCAGATCACTTACGAAAGGTGACCCATATCCGGGCATCAGCACGACATTGTCGCCACCAAGTCTCACGGTGTGCATCGGATCGCGCCCATACAGATCAAATTCTTCAGGAGCGGTAGAGCACAGTTCGCGGGCTTGCCCGGGCTCAAAACGAACTCGTTCTCCATCGATCCGGGCGCCCGCCTGTTGAAACAAGTCCAGAGCGGTCCTGTCTCCTCTGAATTCAACGCCAATGGTGTCCAGAATCCAATCCGCCTGATCTTCGATTCTGATCAGGTCCTGACTACTTAGAAGATTGTATGCCGGAATCCGGCGTCCCTGGAATGTCGGATGCAAAGTGGAAGAGCTATGGCGCTTCATACGTCTGCGCCGCGCCCTGGGGCGACCACGTACAGAAGTGCCAGGAGTATCCGGAGTGTTCAAATGACCCAACGCTCTCTCTCCGTTTGATTACCGTTAGGCAAATAAACACGGCAAAGTGGTGTTGAAAAATCGAGTTTTTCTTTTCACCGCGTTCAAAAAATTTATACTCATGCCCATGAAATCACGCTTCCGACATCACGACCTTCTCAGATTGTTTCTAGAGATCGCCCGCCACCCGAGCTTTTCGGAGGCCGCGGCAGCGCTGAACATGACAAAAGGGGCCGTCAGCTATCAGATCAAGACGCTGGAAGCCGAATTGGGTATGGTTCTGTTCCGACGCACAACGCGCGGCGTGGCGTTGACTGGTGAGGGGGTCAAGCTGAAGGATGCTTGTCAGGGCCACTTCGATGGAATTGAAACACAGCTTTCCGCCCTCAGAGGGAAACTCGCCCGGAGTCTGACGGTGGGGGTCTCAACCTATTTTGCTGCGCGATGGCTCTCGCCGCGTCTGATGACCTTCATGCAGGCGCATCAGGACGTGCAGTTACGCATACAGCCGATGATCGAGTTTTCAGACCATGAAGTGCAGGACATCGATCTTGCGGTCAGGTGGGGCAATGGCGGCCGGAACAATGGTGTTGTGACACCTTTCTTGCCATCGCCTGCCTACCCTGTCGGCAATTCCGATACTGCCCGCCTTGTCGATGAGCTGGGTATGGAACGTGCCATCTCGCAGTTGACGTTGCTGCGGGACCGCGATGACAGCAACGCGTGGTCGGACTGGCTGGAGACCACCGGGCTTCCCCAGCAGACGCGGCACGACGTATTGATTGTTCCGGACCCCAACGTTCGGGTGCAAGCTGTGGTTGATGGTCAGGGCATTGCTCTGATGGATGATCTTGTCCAAGACGAACTGGAGGCAGGGAAGTTATTCCGGCTGTCTCCGGCAGAGCTTTCTGACTACGGCTACTTTATCGTTCAACCAAGCTATGCTGCCGTGACTGAACCCGCCCGGATCTTTTCTGATTGGCTTCTAAGTCAGGCCTGACCTGTCGTGCCTTTCACTTTGAAGCCCAAGAACATCCTAACCAGAAGAACGAGAGTTGATCAGCCGGTTCCAGCGATGGCTGTCGCGAGAATAGGTGCTTAGCCATTTGACATGAGACAGCTCGACCAGGTGAAGGCAGCCGCGTAAAATCTAAAGACTTGGGACGAAGCGAAGGTTCCTTTTTGCCTATGCGACCTAAGAGACATTGCCCGAAGCGAATTGATCCCGCAGCCAGGCTTCAAACAGATCCACCTCGGGACGTGTTACGCGTTTGGATGGGCGACGCATCAGATAATGCGCGTCCGGAAAGGGAATGGGTCTGCCCACCGGAGTTATGCCAGAGGTGAGGCCGCCTTGTTTTTCGACCAGACGACTCAGGACCGTCGCGTAACCGCCTCCGCTCGCTACCAATTGCAATGCTGAAATCGTGGTATCCATGAAGTACTGCGGCACCTCCGGCAGCATGGAACAGCCGTTTGCACCGAAATACCTTTCCCAATTGCCCTCGTGTCCCAGAATGTGGATCAGCGGGCCGTGCAGAAAGTCTTTGGCTTGCCTGACCTTTTTTTTGCTGTTTGCGGCGCAGATCGGAATGATCGTTTCGTCGGACAGTTTTTCCGACTGCGCATCGGTCCAGTCCCCTCGGCCAAGGCGTAGCTCGACATCAACCCCTTCCAGATTTGTCGCCTCGGTCCAGATATTCGTAACCACCCGCAGATCAATCCCGGGATGTTCCTGTCGGAACTCGGGCAATCGGGGTGATAGCCAAAGCGCCGCCGTCGAGATCGGAGCCTTTATGGTAATCGTTCTGGCGGCAATCGGTCCGAACAGGCTTGCCGAAACCAAGTCAATATCCGCAAAAGCCTGCCGCACCGTTGTGGCATAGGCTTGCCCCAACTCTGTCAAAGTCAGGTGCCGTGCACGCCTGTGAAACAGGTTGTTGTTGATCTGCTGCTCAAGCGATCTGATATGCAGGCTGACGGCAGTCTGCGTCAGGCCAAGCTCAACACTGGCATCGGTAAAGTTCATATGCCGTGCTGCGGCCTCAAAGCTGCGCAACCAGGTCAGGTTTATCGGCTTTGCGGGCATTTATCACCAAATATTTTTTGTGGTAAATTCATTTATTTATCATTTTCGAATTTGGATCAAGCGGGTGATAAAATGGCTGACGCTTGTCTACGGTTTTGGTGAGGGTTCACTTTCCGAGATCAATTGCCGGTTTTCGGCTCAGCAGAAAAGCTCAGGTTGACCCTACACACTTACGGAAGGATGAAATGATGAAGGTTGGATTTATTGGTCTTGGCAATGTCGGCGGCAAGCTCTCTGGCAGCTTGCTGCGGAACGGGATTGATCTGACCGTGCTTGATTTGAACATTGATCTGATGGACGTGGCGGTGGGCAAAGGCGCAAAGGTCGCGGAAAATGCTGCGGCGCTGATGCGCGATTGCGACGCGGTGATCACCTGTCTGCCATCGCCTGCGGCATCGGATGCGGTCATGAAAGAGATGTTGCCAGAGGTGAAAGAGGGCAAGATCTGGCTGGAAATGTCGACCACGGATCAGGCCGAAGCCGAGCGCCTTGGTGATCTTGTGATCGCGGCAGGTGGGGCTGCTGTGGATTGCCCGGTATCCGGTGGATGTCATCGGGCCGATACCGGAAACATCTCAATCTTTGCCGGCTGCGACCGGGCTACGTTTGACCGCATCCTGCCGCTTTTGACAACCATGGGTCGGCGCATCCTGCATACCGGAGAACTGGGCAGCGCCTCTATGCTCAAAGTGTTGACCAACTATCTGGCGACCGTCCATCTTGCCGCCAATGCCGAGGCACTGGTAACCGCAAAGGCGGCCGGAATGGACCTGAACACGGCTTACGAAGCGATCAAGATCTCATCGGGCAACAGCTTCTCTCATGTCACCGAAAGCCAGGTCATCCTGAACGGGTCGCGCGATATCTCGTTCACCATGGACCTTGTGAAAAAGGATGTGGGGCTGTTCCAGAGCATTGCTGAACGCAATGGCGTGCCGTTGGAAATCTCTCCTTTGATCTGCCAGATTTTCGAGGATGGCATTGCGCGCTATGGCGACCGGGAATTGTCGCCCAATATTATCCGCCGTCTGGAGGACGCGACAGGGCTGTCGATCCTGGCCCCCGGTTTCCCGCCCGAAATGACCGATGATGAACCAGAAGAGCCGGGATATGAGGTGATCCCGCAAAGTTTGGCCACGACATCTGCCGCTGAATAACCAGGCAAACGCCCGGTCGTGGCAAACTGAAGGAAATGGCTGGCACGTAGAGGGTTAATGGACAACTTCTCAAAAATCTAGATTGGGGGCGAATGGGTCAAGCCATCGTCAGTTCGTCAATTTCCATTTCTCACCCCAACGACCGAGGCGACAGATCCGATGTCGACACTGCACGGCAGTCCAGGCGGCGAACGAGTTCCCGCAAACCAGCGGGCAAGAGCGGCGGGACCTACTTGAGCGTCAGTTGAAAGAAACCAAAAGGCGCGTCGGTGATCCTGCTTGGGTCATGAGAGGGTAATGGGCGCGCCAGACACCAGTGGATTTACCTCTTGGTTGGGATCCACCAGTCATATCCGCGCGGGGTTGTAACATATTCGGGCCAGCGAAAGTTGAACGGCGGCTCGTAATCACAAAGCGGAGGAATCCAGTTCGCCCCTGCGATACCTCCCCCTGTGCGTTTGACAAATTCGGCCATGGCAGCTGTTCGGGCGTCTTCATCTTCTAACAGGCGCAACGCCGAGGCTGCACATATTTTGGCAGCGGTCCGTACCATCGGGTTGATTGTCTCGGGCATTCCGCCAAGTGCATTCATCGCCCAGGCAGGCAATCCCGCGCCAGCCGGTGCGCGCAGGGCAGGGCGCGCGACGTAAAACCGGGCAGTCGGCGTGTGCCAGCACATATCGGTATAGTCATCTGAGGTTGAATTCTGCTGTTCTGGCGGCAGCGACTGGCGCAGGATAGCTTCGGCTTCGAGTGGATCCTGCAATCGGGTCAGCGCATCAATGAACGGGTTTGGGGTGGGGGCAAACCCCAGATTGCGCTGAACCTCGCGCCCCAGTTCCAATCCTTCTTCGGACCAGGCTGGCGCGCCGACCTGCTGCATAACATCCCAGACCAGATCCGCCATGGCGTGGTTGGCAAGACCGGGGCGCGATTTGGCGACCCAATGCCGTTCATAGCGGCAGCCCGTCATGTCCGCAGCGGCGCGGGCGTTGCGGTCCAGAACTTTGACCACCTGTTCAGCCATCTCAATCGTGGGGACGCGCATCATGTAATTGATGTCAGCCAAGGCAGCTGGCAGGTTGTCGGCAGTGGCTTGTCCCGCGGTCAGGATCGCCTCGGAGATAGACCAGCCACCAGAGTGAGGCAGCATCGAGTCGCGCAAGGATTTTGAGCTGGTATACATCAGGTTCAACGCATCATTGGCCCCGGGCGCCCGTACCGCGCTATGCGCCTGTGGAATGGGAGCACCATCGCGCGCACCCCAATGTTCTGGCTGATCACAGATAAACCGGTAGATGACCGAATAAGCGGCCCCGCAATGGGTATCCCGGCGCACTGTATTGCACATTGGCAGCATGTAGAAAGGGTGGAATGACAACATGCCCGCCAGCCCGTCATAGTATCCTTTGGCCGCGTGAATGGGCTTGGAGCCGCGCACCTTTTCGGCCGGTTCACCGGTAAAACGCAAGCCGCCCTTGATCCCGTGTTTTTCCATCGCGGCTTTGGTTGCCAGAAGCCCGCCAAGTGCACCAATGCCCAGCCCTGAATGCGGGTCCGTGTGGCCGCCTGCATGGATGTTCAGGCCCTCGCGCGGTGCTTGATATGGAACCGCTGCCTGGCAATTACCTGGAATGCCGTCATATTCGGCGTACATTCCCACCACCGGTCCCGCACCATTATGCCATTCAGCGCAAAAGGCGGTGGGCATGCCACCGGATCCTTCTTCCACCGTGAAGCCTTCTGCCCGCAGCCGCTCAACATACCAGGCCGCCGAGCGGTACTCGCGCCAAGCCGTTTCACCGTAGTCAAATATCGTGGCGCACCAGTCCGACAACTCGGGCATGCGCTGATCCACATAGGATTGCGAAGTGTGTTGGGCGGCGGAGAACAGCATGACATCACCGGGAATAGGCAGGATATGAACGCTCCGGCGAAGCCGCCGCCGGAGAGGTTGTTTCAGGTGATCAGGGCCGCTTAGAACAGCAACCCGGGCAGCCACATGGCGATTTGCGGGAAGGCCACAACAAGCGCCAGGCCAAAAATTTGCAGGATCACAAATGGAATGGCCGACCAATAGATGTCACCGATTGTGATGTCTTTCGGTGCGACCGAGCGCATGTAAAACAGGTTATAGCCGAAGGGTGGCGTCAGATAGGCCGACTGCATTGACAGGACGAACAGCACCGCAAACCATGTGGTGTCATACCCCAAATCCTTTACGATCGGGACAAACAGCGGGATTGTGATGAACAGGATCGCAAAGTCATCGAGGAACATGCCGAGGATGAAATAGGTGGCCAGCATCGTGATGATCACCCAGATCGGCGCCAGGTCGTTATCCTCGACCAGTTCGGTCACGATCTGACCTGCACCTAGCCCGACATAGATCTTGGAAAAGAAGACTGCCGCCAGGGCGATCCACATCAGCATGCCCATGATCTTGGTGGTGGACAGCATGACGTATTTCAACATGTCCATGCTGAGACGGCGTTGGAGCGCCGCAATTACCAATGCGCCGAATGCGCCGATGGCTGAAGCCTCGGACGGAGAGGTCACTCCGCCGATGATGCACCCCAGCACCGTGGTGATCAAAAGGCCGGGTGCGATGAGGAATCGTAAGGATGCAAGTTTTTCCATCGCCGAGTAGGTCTCGGTCGCGGGCGGGCCCATTCTCGGGTCAATCCGGCAGCGGATCAGGATATAGGCAATATAGATCGTTGCCAGCATCAGCCCCGGCACCAGTCCGGCGGCAAACAGCTTGCCCACGGAATCGCGCGACAGGAAGGCATATATGATCATCAGAACCGAGGGCGGGATCAGAAAGCCAAGCGCGCCGCCTGCCATGATCGTTCCAGTCACCAGCCGCTTGTCATACCCGTGTTTCAGCATCGACGGCAGCGCAATAATGCCAAGTGACACGGTCGCTGCGCCGGAAACCCCGGCCATCGCCGCGATCAAGGCGCAGATAATCACGGTGCCGATCCCCAACCCGCCAGGCCATTGCCCCATCAGCTTGTGCATCATCGAAAACAGGTCATCGGTGAGCCCGGATCGCTGTAGAACAAGCCCCATGAAGATGAACATCGGCAGCGCCACCAGTAGGAAATTATCCATCGAACTGAAGGTAGAGGTGATCAACAGATCCAGCCCGCCGTCGCCATAGACCAGATAGGCCATCACGGCCCCGCAGGTCAGCAATGCGAATGACAAAGGCGAACCTATCGCCATAAGCACAAGCATCGAGGCAAACATGATCAGCGTGATGACAAGCGGGTCGAGATCAAGCATTGTCTTTACCTGTTGGCTTTGTGGATTCAGTCGGCTGATCCGGCAGCGCTTCGGCGGCGAGCACCGGGTCCGCGGGCTCATCTTCTGCGCGCCGGGGATCGTCGTAAGCGATGCCAAGCGCGGTCAGGACTGCCCGCACCAGTTCCGCCAATACCTGCAACAGCAGCAGGCCAACGGCGACGGGAATAACTGTCTTGATCGGGTAGAGCGGCGGCTGCCAGATGCTTTTGTTTGAGAATTCGCGCACCGCCCAGCTGTCAGCGGCAAAGGCTATGGCCAATTTCAGGAATATCGCAAGCACCACCAAAGCAAGCGAGAACGTCACGACATCAAGGCCTGCCCTGACACGCGGTGGCAATGCGCCCCAAATCACTTCGCTGCGCACATGGCCCTGATGGCGCAGCGTATAGACGCCGGCCAGAATGCAGAAGCCACCATACAGCATGGTGCCGGTTTCATGCGCCCAAATCGTCGGGCTGTTGAAGAAATACCTGGCAACAATTTCGAACATCAGCACGCCGATCATCGCCAATGTCAGCCATGAAATGACCTGACCGAGAAACTCGGACAGGCCATCCTGAATGACAAGATATCTTGTCACAATCTGCATCAAAGCCGTCCCTGGGCCTTGGCGTTTGCCACAATCAGGTCGATCAGCTTCTGATTTCGCTCGGAACGCCCGGCCTCTTCTGCCCAGACGCTTTGCGCCGCTTCGGTCAACGCCTTGGTGTCTTCGGCTGGCAGGGTGCTGAACTCAAAGATGTCATCGGGGAAAGATTTGTTGCCATCGTTCAGCCACGCTTCGACATTGGCAGCAAAGTTGGCAAGCTCTTCTTCCACAATGGTCCGCTGCTCATCGCTCAGCTTGGCCCAGGTATCAGGGTTGGCCAGATATGTTTCAGTCCAACCCGGGGTCAGCATGTTGAGGCGGGTGTAATGTTTCGCGCTCTCGTTCAGCTTCAGGTGATGGTAATCCACGGCGCTGCCATAGATGACGCCGTCAATAACGCCGGTCGAAAGGCCGACATACAGTTCCTGCCCGGGCAGAGACACGGTCGGGATGTCGAATTGCTGCAGAACTTTGGCCACATTCGATGTCGCACGGATTTTGAAGTTCTTCAGGTCGTCCAGACTGGTGATAGGCTCTTTGGTCAGCAGATCATAGTCCGAGCCATAGGATTTACCCAGAAACACAGTGCCAGCTTCGGCATAAGCTTCTGTCAGCAGCGCCTGTGCCTCGGGCCTGCCCAGAACTTCCTTGGCTTCCTCGATTGTGGTCCAGGCGCCCGGCAGCCCGGTTTCGATATTGCCGATGTCCACCTGGCCGGACCAGTAGCTGCCGACGCCATGGGCCATATCAATTGTGCCTTTGGCCACCGCATCCACCAACTGGTCGGACGGCACCAGTTCGCCGCCACGGAAGTACTGAATGCGCACTTCGCCATCGGTGCGGTCTTTCACGGCATCGCGGAACTCTTTGGCGATATCGTCGATTTCTGTGCCGAAATAGGTATGGAAACGCAGGCGCACAGTGTCGGCCGATGCAGCGGCACCTAGGCATGCAGCCGCAACCGCGCCCGCCATTGTGCCGAATACTGTCCGGCGGGAGATAAGCTTGAAGTTCATGATATCCTCCTTATCGTAACTTCGTCTTGTCGTTTGTGCGTCGGGCGCAGACCGCCAGTTCAACCGGGGCCTTGGGCGACCTCCAATTCGTGCCTGATCTGTTCGGCGGTGATGGCGTTGGCATATCCGATGCCAACGATGGCTGTTCGGGGCACTCCGTCCCAAGCGCCTGATTTTGCGAAATCAATCCGGGCGCCGACCTTATTAAAGACGATGCGCTCTGTCGGGAATTCGTCGCAGTAGACTATGCCCTTGGCCCGATACAGCGCGCCTGACATGCGTTTCAGACTGGCTTGCAGCCTTTTGTAGGACACCGATTTGTCGCTGGACCAATGCGCCGATACGAACTGATTGGGCAGCGCGGTCTCGGGCGCGCTGATCTGTTCCAAGTTGCCACGGCGCTGATCCAGCAGAACCGACACCGGAACCGCGCCATGGGTCGCCTCAAGCGCCGGCAGGTCAGCAAACAGCCAGCGGTCATAAATCGCGCGCCGCGCCTCAGGGTCGACCAGATCTGCCTTGGTGGCGATGATCAGGTCGGCGGCCTCGATCTGGCTGCGCACCAGATGATGCGCCTCGTCCGACAGGCCGTCGATATTGGCCACGTCGATCAATGTGACCACGCTGTCCAGCCGCGCAAAACGGCTAAGCTGTGGATAGCCGAAAACCGAGGCGATGCGGCCCGGTTGCGCAACGCCGCTGGTTTCGATCAACAGGTATTCCGGCGGATTGTCCGAGGTGAACATCGTGTGCAGTTGCGCGACCATATCGCTTTGGATCGAACAGCAGACGCAGCCGTTCGACAGTTCCATCACCTCGCGTTCACGCTTGATGATCAGATCGGTGTCGATATTCACCGCGCCAAAGTCATTCACCAAAACAGTGATGTTGCACGCCTGATCAGACTGCAGCAGCTGGTTGATCAGAGTGGTTTTGCCGGCCCCCAGAAAGCCCGAAATGATGGTGACGGGAATGCGTTTGTCCATCTCAGATCACCACCGGGTAGAAATCCGGAACGTTCGAGGTGACCCGGCACGCTTGCAGACTGTCTTTGGTCCAGCCGTTGGGGTCATGCACCACCGCGCCATCCAGCATGGTCATCTGCACTTCGGTCTTGTGGAGCTGGCCTTTGGGGTCGATATCCAGCAGGTTCTGATCCAGCACGATCATATCCGCCGCCTTGCCGGCAGTGATCGAGCCCGCCTGATCTTCGATACCCATGGAATAGGCACCGTTGATTGTCAGCATTTCGATGGCCTCGGGCACTGTGATGGGATCACCCAACTGGCCTTCCATCTCGCCCCAGGGGTTGGCCCGTGTCACCAGCGCCTCGAACCCGATCCAGGGGTCGATGCTGCTGACCGGCCAATCGGAGCCAATGACCGCCACGCCGCCATGATCTAGCACGCCGCGCACGTTATAGGCCTTGTGCAGCTTGTCGCCATAGGCCGAGCGGGCCCCGATGGTAAAGTTCGACGGATACCACCCCACCGGTGAGAATTCGGCGATCACGTCCAGCTCTTTGAACCGCGGCAGGTTGCCGTCGTGCAGAATGGTGCTGTGGGCGCATTGGTGGCGCATGCCCGGCCCGTTGCGGCGGCGGCATTCTTCGACTGCATCCAAAAAGATGTCAGATGCACCGTCACCGGTGCAATGGGCCACCACGCGGATGCGCTTGCGGTCCATCTCGGCCACCATGTCGCAGATATGCTCGGGCGTCAGGTTGAGAGAGCCGCGCCACTCTTTCTCATTCGGCCATGGCGACAGGAAATACGAGGTTTTGGGCTCGGCGGTGCCGTCAAAGTGGAACTTGACCGCATTGGCGTTCAGCCGTTTCGATCGGTAATAATGACGTTCGCCCGACAGCAGCTCCCATCGGCGTGCAACCGGAAAGATGTCATCCTGCCAACTGATCGCTGCCTCAACCCGAAGGGGCAGCTCGCCGCTGATGTCAATTGCCCGCAGCGCGTCCAGACGGTTTTCGCAGACATGCAGGTATTTGGTCGCCACCACGCCACGGGCGGATTGGAACCGCGCCCCTTCGCGATAGGCACGCAGCAGCGCATGCTGCGGCGGGGGCGGCATCGCGGCCATGATCATGGCATAGGCACCATCGACCAGAATGCCGTTGGGCTCTCGGGTCAGTGGATCGCGGACGATATAGCCATTGTTGGGATCATGCGTCTCGGCGGTGACACCGGCCAGTTCCAGCGCCCTGGAGTTGGCCATGCAACTGCCCCACATCCGATCCATGATCGCAACCGGTCGGTCGGTGATGAAACTGTCCAGCCAGTCGCGGCCCGGCTCAATGCCTGCCTTTCGGAACGTATAGTGGACAAAATGCTTGCCAAAAACCCAGCCGCCATTTGCCGCATCCGTCGGATGCGCGGCGGCATAGGCAAGGATTGCCTGTTTGACCTGCTCCGGGTCGGGAGTTTCCAGGCCGACATCCAGATAGTCCGAATACTTCGGCCCCAGAGCCAGATCGGGATGGGTGTGCATGTCGTAAAGGCCGGGCATGGCAAAAGCCCCACCCAAATCCTGGACATGGGTCTCTGGCCCGATCAGCGGCGTTACATCCGTGTTGGAGCCGACCGCCACAAACATGCCGTCCTTGATCGCGACGGCCTCGGCCCAGGGCCGGTCTTCGTCAACGGTGTAGATCCGACCGTTAGTGAACACCAGATCCGCACCCAGATCACGCTGGGGACTGTGGGTTGAGATGTACTGAGCCAAACGTGTCACCGGAACTGCCCTTCGGAATCGCTGTTGGACCAGCTGGTCTGGCGACGCGCGCCTTGCCGACGCGCCCGCGCTTCAGCCAACAGGCACAGCATCTCGAAGGCGGTGCCCGCAGCCAGGCAGGCGGACATGCCCGTCGGGTCGTAAACCGGGCTGAGTTCAACCAGATCGGCGCCCACGACGTTCACATCGTAAAGACCGCGAATGATGTCGCGCACCTGTTCGCCGGTCAGGCCAAACGGCTCGGGCAATGTGGTGCCGGGCATGATGGAACAGTCGAACGCATCGGTATCAATCGACAGGTACACCCGATCGCTGCCAACCACGCGGCGGACTTCCTCCAGCGCGTATTCCACGCCTTTCGATTGCAGCTCTTCGGCCAGCATTACCCGCATGCCGGCTTGTGCGCCAAACTCGGCGCGCGGAATTCCACGCCCGCGCAGGCCGATCTGAATGGTCTTCTCCGGGTCGATAAACCCTTCGACCGTGGCGACCTGGAACAGGGTTGCATCCGATACGCGCACGCCCTGAAAGTTGGAGGCCGTATCCGCATGCGCATCGATATGCACCAGCGCCAGCGGGTCCTCGCCATTGTTGCTGAGCGCCCGCAGAATGCCATAGGTACCGGTGTGTTCGCCACCAATGCTAAGCGGGGACACATCCTTTGCCATCAACTGGTCGTACAGCGCGGTGATATCATCCAGGCACGCATCCAGGCTGTAGGGATTGGTCGAAAACTCCAAATCCCCCCAATCGGCAATCCGGCACAGATCAAACGGGCATGTGCGGGTGAAATGGTTGACCATATTGCGGTCGAGCGACCAATAGCGAACGGCCTCGGGGCCCTTGCGTGTGCCGGGGCGCGGGTTGGGTACACCCAGATCCAGCGGCAAGCCGATCATGGCCAGATCCAGCGCATCCAGATCCTTACTATGGGGCGCGCGGAACATGCCCAGAGTGTTGAAGTTGTTCGAGATCATCTCAACCCCTTCGGCCACTGCGCGCCGCAGGAAGGGGCCGAAATCCGGATCCGTGAGGTCAAAGAGATCACGGTTCGCCAAAGCGGCATAGCGGTCCAAACGGTCTTGGGAAAGGCGCGGCATGTTTGCTCCTGCTCACAGTTCTGGCAAGTTGGCGCACAAACTGAGCTAGAGTTTTTTAATCGTCAAATGAAAGGTTTTCGGCTATATCCGCAAAATAAATTCAACTCACTGGCTTCAAGGGTAGGAGCCCTGCTGAACAGGGGAAAGCACAATGGGCCGCAAAGCAGCTGACAGCCAATGGAAACGCTACCCGTCTATGACCGCATTGCGGATGTTGGATGCGATTGCAAAACTGGGCAACATGCAGGCGGCTTCGGGCGCGCTGAATGTCACGCCCAGCGCGGTCTCGCATCAACTGCGTCACCTGGAAGAGATGCTTGGCGTCAAGCTGGTCCACCGGGCTGGGCGGCGGACCGAACTGACCTCGGCGGGCAATCGATATCTGCATGAGGTGCGCAAAGCGCTTGAATTGATCGAAGCTGCAGCGCATCCGCCGGATGCCGAGCCGCGTGGGAACCTGCGCATCAATTGTCCTTCGGGGTTTGGAACCTACTGGTTGGCCCGCGAGATTGGTGAATTCTCGGCCCTGTATCCCAACATCACGCTTGAGATCACCAGTGACAGCGGACAGGTTGACGTGCTTACGAAACAAGCGGATCTGGCCATCCAATATGGGGATGGCGCATGGCCCGGGCTAGCGGTTCAGCATCTGTCAACGCCGCGAACCTTCCCGGTCTGCAGTCCGAAACTGATCGAGCGTCTGGGCCAGATACGCAGCCCCGATGACCTGAAAAATGCCCCTCTGCTGCATCACAACACCACCAGCGATTGGGTGATTTGGCTGGCGGCCGCGACCCAAAACACTATTGAAGTGCAGCGCGGCACAACCTTTTCGGATATGACTCAGCTGATATCGGCCACCATGGCAGGCAGCGGTGTGGCCATCAGCGATTCCTTATTGGCGGAACAGGCGCTGGACGACGGCAAGTTGATCCGCCTGTTCGAAACCGAGGTACCCGCGCAGCAGGCGTATTATCTGGTCGCCGAGAAAGACCGGCTGGAACGGGGTGTCACCCGCATAGCGGCTGAGTGGCTGACCCGGAAGTTCCATGAATATGCCGCGCCCGATCCGCTTTGACGGCCCGTGACCTTAAAATGTGGGTGGAGTGCAGGCGCTGACGATCACGCAAGGTACAGGACCGACCTGACGAAACCGATGCGGCTTGCGGCTATCGAACAGGTAGGCATCACCCGCCCCCAGGATTTTGCGTTCGTTGCCAACGCTGATCTCGATCCGCCCGGACACCACCACTCCGCCTTCCTCGCCATCATGTTCGTACTTCTGTGCTCCGGTATCGGCATTGAGGCCGTAGGTCTCATGCAGAATTTGCAGGGAACGCCCCAACAGATTGCCCCCGACCTGCTTGAGCGACAGCTTGCCCTTGCCGATCTCTTGCAATTCTTCGGCAGCAAAGAACACTTTACGATCCAGATCGGGCTCAAACGCAAAAAACTCTGACAATCCGATAGGAATACCATCCAGAACGCGCTTCAGCGCCCCGACTGACGGGTTCATCCGACCCGATTCGATCAATGATATTGTGGAGTTCTGCACGCCGACCCTTTTGGCAAGCGCGCGCTGGGATAATCCAGCCCTTTCACGCAGATAGCGCAGGCGCGGCCCCAATTCGATCTCGTCAGAAGGCGTCGTGTCAGCTGTGTTCATGGTGTTCATCATAGTGAACACTCTACGGGCGGCCTTATATTTTTCAATAAGTTATGGATCGTCATAAACAGACTTTTTGCAGCATCCAAAATCATACAGATTCCGCCCGAATTCATATTGGCCGACAGAGCTGGACAACAGGATGCACAAAATGAACAACGCAGATATCGCAATTCGCCGCGACAACACAATCGCCCGTGGTGTCGGAATGATGACGCAAATTTATGCTGATCGTGCGGAAAATGCCGAGATATGGGATGTCGAGGGCAACCGCTATATCGACTTTGCCGCCGGGATCGCCGTGGTCAATACCGGTCACCGCCATCCCAAGGTGATAGCGGCTGTTCACGAGCAACTGGGGCGTTTCACCCATACCTGCCATCAGGTTGTGCCCTACGAGAATTACATCCGCCTGGGAGAGCGCCTGAACGAAGCTGTGCCCGGTGAATTCGACAAGAAAACCGTTTTTGTCACAACCGGCGCGGAAGCTGTAGAAAACGCGATCAAAGTTGCACGCGCGGCAACCGGTCGCCAGGCTGTGATTGCCTTTGGTGGCGGGTTTCACGGCCGCACCTTCATGGGCATGGCCCTGACCGGAAAGGTCCAACCCTATAAGGCGGGCTTCGGAACGATGATGCCCGATGTCTATCATGTGCCCTTCCCGGTCGATTTGCATGATGTGTCCACCAAGGACGCTATGACGGCGATCAACGGCTTGTTCAAATCCGATCTGGATCCCGCCCGCGTAGCAGCGATCATCTTTGAACCGGTGCAGGGCGAGGGCGGCTTCTACCCCGCGCCTGCAGAGCTGGTGCAGAATATCCGCGCATTGTGTGATCAGCATGGCATCGTGATGATCGCTGACGAAGTTCAGACCGGTTTTGCCCGCACGGGCAGCATGTTTGCTATGTCCCGGTATGACGTTGCCGCGGATCTGACCACTATGGCCAAAGGCCTGGCTGGCGGCCTGCCACTGGCGGCGCTGACCGGTAAGGCAGAGATCATGGATGCGGCTAATCCCGGCGGCCTTGGCGGCACTTATGGTGGAAACCCACTGGGCGTTGCAGCGGCACACGCGGTGCTGGATGTAATCGAAGAGGAAGACCTTTGCGCACGGGCAAATGAGTTGGGTTCACGTCTCAAACAGCGCTTGCAGGCGATCCGCGCCGATGTGCCGGAAATCGCAGATATCCGTGGCCCCGGTTTTATGATTGCTTGCGAATTCAACACGGCTGATGGCTCTGCGCCAAACGCGGATTTTGCAAATGCGGTGCGGGCCGAAGCGTTGACGCGCAACCTGATCCTGCTGACTTGTGGCACCTACGGCAATGTGGTCCGCTTTCTGGCGCCGATCACCGTTCAGGACGCAATCTTTGCCGAAGCCCTGGATATCCTCGAAGCCTCGATCAATGCAGTGAAAGGGGCAAAGGCATGAACCTGAAGGATAAGTCCCTGCTGGAATCCCGCGCCTTTATCAACGGCGCTTGGCGCGGGGCCGCCACTACATTTGATGTCACCAATCCGGCCACCGGTGAGGTGATCGCACAGGTGGCCGATTGCGCGGTGGAAGATGTCAAACAGGCCATTGATGCAGCCCATTCAGCGCAAAAGGCCTGGGCTGCGAAAACCGGCAAAGAGCGCGCCGCCATCCTACGCAGGTGGTTTGATCTGATGATAGCGGCACAGGATGATCTGGGTATGATCCTTTGCGCAGAAATGGGCAAGCCGCTGGCCGAAGCCAAGGGCGAGATTGCCTATGGCGCGTCCTTCATCGAATGGTTTGCAGAAGAGGCCAAGCGCGTCTACGGCGACACCATTCCAGGCCATCAGCCTGACAAGCGTATCGTTGTGCTGAAACAGCCTGTCGGCGTGGTCGGTGCAATCACGCCCTGGAATTTTCCCAATGCGATGATTGCGCGCAAGGTCGCACCGGCGCTGGCGGCTGGTTGTTCCTTTGTGGCGCGCCCGGCCGAGCTGACGCCGCTGTCTGCCCTCGCCATGGCAGTGTTGGCCGAGCGTGCTGGCATGCCCGCTGGCGTTTTCAACGTGGTGCCCAATTCGCGCGCTGCCGAAATCGGTCAAGAGATGTGTGCCAACCCGAAAGTCGCCAAGATCACTTTTACCGGTTCCACCCGCGTCGGGCAGATTCTGATGCGACAGGGGGCTGACACGATCAAAAAAATGTCGCTGGAGCTTGGAGGTAATGCTCCTTTCATCGTCTTTGACGACGCTGATCTGGATGCGGCGGTCGAAGGCGCCATGATCGCCAAATTTCGGAACAATGGCCAGACCTGCGTATGCGCCAACCGCATCTATGTGCAGGACGGTGTCTATGACGCCTTTACCGACAAATTATCCGCCGCCATCAAGGGTTTGATGCCGGGCAATGGTATGGACAAAGGCGTGACCAGCGGCCCGCTGATCAACGAGGCTGCTGTTTCCAAAGTGCAGGAGCATCTGTCAGACGCGCTGAGCAAGGGCGCGCGCGTTATTACCGGCGGAAACAGGCTTGAGGGTACATTCTTTGAGCCTACTTTGCTGGCCGATGTGCCCGCCAGCGCCAAAGTTTCGCGCGAAGAAACCTTTGGCCCTATCGCCCCTCTGATCCGGTTCGAGACCGAAGACGAGGTGATCGCGCTGGCCAATGACACTGAGTTCGGCCTGGCGGGGTACTTCTATGCCAATGACCTGTCCCGGGTCTGGCGTGTCGCCGAGGCAATCGAGACCGGCATGGTCGGAATCAATACCGGCCTGATTTCAACCGAGGTCGCACCATTTGGTGGCGTCAAGCAATCCGGGCTTGGCCGCGAAGGATCAAAGTTCGGAATGGATGATTACCTCGAGCTGAAATACCTCTGCATCGGGGGGATCAGGTGATCATGGCGGACCGACCCAGCTTCAACAGTCTGAACGCCCCTTTAGTGAAGTGGCCCGCCTTTGTTGTCAGGAATGCGAAGGATTTGAGTAGGCTATAAAGAGACCAGGGTCCGAAAAGGCGATCGTGAAGTTGCAAGGGGTTGAAGTTCTGATGGGCATGACCCGCTTCGGGTTGATGCGACCAGACGGATCGGGGTGAAGGGGCCTATCTGTTAGCGCCTGCCGCGCTTTTCCATGCCATCAACCCGCGCCGATTAGGAACCGTATTTCCTCATACTTCGTTTCTGTATTGACGCATTCGTCTTTCTCGGGCACTCAATCTTCAGATGGTTCTCGATGGTGCGCCCAAGGGATGAAAAGGGAATACGGTGCGGTTCGCCAATTGGCGCCAAATCCGTGACTGCCCCCGCAACTGTAAGCGGCAAGCGACGCCAAACAGCCACTGGCCCCAGTGCCGGGAAGGATGGCCAAGCGACGACCCGCAAGTCAGGAGACCTGCCATCATTTGTTTAACCAACCCGGGGCGGGGCGTCCTGGAAGGAGGCATTGATGGCACGTCTGACGCGTGTTTGCACGACCGGCACCGACTGTCTGCACTCGAACCTGATCGGAGCGGGCAATGCCAGACACATCTGATCATTTCCTTCTGATCTGTTCGACTTGCACAGGCGCGTTGACCAATGACGATCTGCGCGGTGCGCTGACGGGCAAGCTGCCCGGTAGGTTCGCCATCCGGACTGTCGCCTGCATGGCCGGCTGTGATCGGCCAACAACCGTGGGTTTCCAGGCTGTTGGCAAAGCCCAGTACTTGTTCGGCGACATACAGACCACGCAGGACATGGATGCGTTGGCCGAATTTGCGCTCCAATATAGCAACAGCGCCGATGGATGGACCAATGCCACGGACCGACCGCGCGGGCTGATGACGAAAACTCTGTCCCGAATGCCATGCCTGGGCTCAGAGGTGCCGTCATGACGGGTTCGGCGTTTTTGACAGCGCGTAATTTGGAGTATTATGCGTTGAACGGTGATGTCCTGCTGCAGGGGGTATCCTTCGGGTTGGAGGACGGGGCGATATTGGCGATTGCCGGGCCGAACGGGGCCGGAAAAACAACGCTATTGAACCTTCTGTGTGGGGCGAATGAACTGGCGCTGGGCGATGTTTTGATCAAGGGCCGCAGCCTTCGCCAGATGACCGCGAAAGAGCGTGCCCGGATGATTGCCGTTGTCAGCCAACAAGAGCTTCCGGATGGCCGTCTTCGATTGCGCGATTACGTCGCGCTGGGACAGATCCCCATCCGCGCTGACCGCGCCGCCGAGGATCACGCGCGGGACTTGGGTCGAATTCTAAAACTTACAAATCTTAGCGCCCTGGCCGACAAACGGATGGCGGTGCTTTCGGGGGGCGAACGGCAGCGCGCACATATCGCCCGGGCTTTGGCGCAGAACCCGTCGCTTTTGTTTCTGGACGAGCCGACCAACCACCTCGACCCGGACGCCAAGGGGCGAATGCTGTCCTTGGTCGCCGATCTGGGAATCACTGTTGTGATGATCGTCCACGATCTGGTGATGATCCCCGAATTCGCCACCCATGTGGCGTTGATGAAATCCACACGGCTGACCGGATTTGGTCCCGTGTCCGAAGTGCTGACCCCCGAGCGGGTCCGCGACACATTTGGCGTCGACTACCTGTGCTTTCAGCACGACGGGCGGGTTGTTCCGGCGCTTGATATCCGAAGAACCCCTGTTTCACATTAACTGAAGGAGATTTCCCAAATGAAACACATCTGGTCCGTGGCGCTGGTCGCAGCCATGGCGACCGGTGCTGCCGCGCATGAGGTCACAGTTGACAATTGCGGCGAGCCGCTGGTGTTCGAAACTCAGCCCGAGCGGCTGGTCGTGCATGACATGAACATGACCGACATGGCCTTTGCTTTGGGCCTGCAGGACAAAATCGTCGGTCTTACCGGTATCACCGGCTGGTACAAGACCAGCCCGGAATTCGACACTCTGCGTGGTGATATTCCCGAGCTTGCGCCGAAGTACCCGGCGGTCGAAAACCTTGTGGCGGTTGAGGCGGATCTGTTCTTTGCTGGCTGGTATTATGGCATGAAGCCGGGTGGCGATGTGACCCCTGATACGCTGGAACCGTTTGGCATTAAGACGATGATCCTGACGGAAAGCTGCGTTCACCTAAATAAAACCCGCCCCGAGGCCAGCATGGATTTGTTGTTCGGCGATGTCCTGCGCCTGGGTAAAGTCATGCATGTCGAGGACAAGGCAGAGGCGCTTGTAGACGGCTGGAAACAAGAACTGTCCGCAATTCAGGCGCAGACCGCCGACCTGTTCAAGCCACGCGTATTCTTGCTGGATGGTCCGGCTGACGCGCCTTTTACGGCAGGCAAGTTTGCCATTCCCGACGCGATGATTGCCGCGGCTGGTGGTGAGAATGTCACCCATGACATGGACACAAGCTGGGGCCGTTCGTCCTGGGAGGCCATCGCGGCGGCGAACCCGGAATTCCTTGTGTTGCTGGACTACCAGACCGGAAATGGGGCAGCGGATACCTTTAAGTTCCTGCAAGAGCATCCGGTGATGTCACAAACGGATGCCGTGAAAAACGAGCGTTGGATCGGTCTGCGCTACGAAGAGCTGACCCCCGGACCTGCAAATATCAAGGCAATCGCGAAAATGGCGAATGCCATGCACCCGGACCTAAACTGATATGGGCCGATTGGGCCTGACATTCTTGCTGGGGGCGGCTGTCATCGCCGCCCTTTTGCTGGTTTCGATCGTCTACGGAACCACATCGATCCCTGTATCCGACACAGTCACCGCCATCCTGCTGGGAACAGGGCTGATCGAGGGGGACATGTCGCCCCTGCATCGGATCGTGTTCGATCTGCGCCTGCCGCGCGCGCTGTTTGCCGCGATCATCGGGGCTGGTCTGGGCATTGTCGGTGTTGTCCTGCAAACCACAACCCGCAACGATCTGGCCGATCCGTTTCTGTTTGGTCTGTCGTCAGGTGCGGCGGCGGGGGCCGTGTTTGTCATCACGGTGACCGGAGACATACTGGGATTTTGGACACTCCCGCTGGCTGCATTCTGCGGCGGCTTGGTCGCATCGGCTATCGTGCTGGCGCTGGTTCACGGATTGCGCACCAGTGCGCCGGAAAAGCTGATCCTTGCTGGTCTTGCGGTTTCTTTCCTGTTCTCGGCGATCACCAACTATCTGATCTTCGCAGGCGACAATCGCGCGGCGCATTCGGTCATCTTCTGGATGCTGGGCGGTCTGGGCCTGGCCCGGTGGGAGACATTCCCCCTTGTGTGCGCCGGGTTGCTGCTGATCCTGATCTATTCGCTGTATCGCAGCCGCTGGCTCGATGCGCTGCTGACTGGGGACCTGACGGCCTCGACCCTGGGCGTGCCGGTGCAGGGGTTGCGATTCAGCATGTTCTTTGCGGCCGCCCTTGCGACGGCGATGTTTGTGTCTGTGGCAGGCGTGATTGGTTTTGTCGGCCTGATGGTGCCGCATATCGCCCGCGGGATCGCCGGGCCGTTGCATACCCAACTGTTGCCGACAGCAGCCATTGTTGGCGCGGCCTTGTTGACGGGCTCAGATATCCTCAGCCGGCTTTTGCTGGCCCCACAAGAGTTGCCCGTGGGGATCGTGACCACCTCAATAGGATCGCTGTTTGTATTCTTGCTGCTGTTTCGAACTGTGAAGCATTAAGCCGGGCAGGGTATTCTCAGTAACTCGCAGACAGTGCGATGCCTGCGCCAAGGACTTGTAATACAAAGGCGATACCGCCAGAGTTTCCCACAGTAGGGTGGAGCATTGGATGCCCCAATGCGAGCAGGGAGCAAGAGAATGTCATTGGAACTGAAAGAGATGTGCAGCGGGCTGGGGTTTCCTGAAGGCCCGGTCGCAATGGATGACGGCTCGGTGCTGTTTGTCGATATCAAAGACCAGATTCTGGCGCGCCTGTCGCCGGATGGGACCGTCAGCACCGTGGCCAAGATCGAAGGCGGACCCAACGGCGTTGCCATCGGGCCGGATGGGGCGGCGTATGTCTGCAACAACGGGGCCGTCTATAGCTTTGTACCTTTTGGCCCTGACCATATCACAGTGCCTGCCCCCATCCGGCCGGATTACCAAGGTGGGTCCGTGCATCGTGTCGATCTGAAGACGGGCGTCGTAACCACCCTGTTTGAGGACTACCAAGGCAAGCGGCTGATCGCGCCTGATGATCTGGTGTTCGACAAGTCTGGCGGGTTCTGGTTTACCGACACCGGCATGCAAGACGAGGAATCGACCCGCTACGGCGGGCTGTACTACGCCTCTATTGATGGCAAAACCCTGATCAAGGCTGCCACGATTCCGATGCCAAACGGGGTGGGTCTGTCCCCGGACGGCAAAACTGTTTACGTCTCGGACACGGTGTATGGGCGGCTCTGGGCGATGGAGATTACGGGGCCGGGCCAGGTCAAACCCGGGCCGATTCCCGGAATGCCGGGGAATGTGGTTCAGACATTGCCCGGATATCAGTGGCTGGACAGCCTCAAGGTCGAGGAAGACGGGCGCGTCTGCGTCGGCACGCTGTTTACGGGTGGCATCACGGTATTCAGCCTGAATGGCACCACCGAACACGTAGAAATTCCGGATATGTTCACCACCAATATGTGCTTTGGTGGCAGCGATATGCGCGATATCTGGATCACCGCGTCGAGCACCGGCAAAATCTACAAGGGGCGATGGCCACGTCCGGGGCTCAAGCTGGAGTTCTCAGCCTGACGGGTGGCTCGGCAGATCGCGTAGCAATGTCTTTATTATACAGGGCTATGCGTGACATTTTCGTTGCCATGTAAACGAGTTTTTCGGTTTCCATAGCGGCAGATACTAGCGGCGCGCGGCGCGGTGCTGTAAACCATTCTCTGACATGGCGGATGGAACAGAAAAACCTGCACAGCAGACAGCGGATTTGGGGCAAAGGCGCCAGGTGTCGGTACTGTTCGCTGATATGGTTGGTTTCACGGGTATCGTTGCCGGGCTAGAGGAAGAAAAAGCCCTGGGTTTTGTGCGCATGGTCTATGACACGCTTGTTAGGGCAGCGGAAGGTCATGGGGGCACAGTCCGGGATTTTGCCGGCGACAGCATCATGGCGTTGTTTGGGATTCCCGACGCGTTGGAAGACCCGGCCTTGCGGGCCTGCCGTGCAGCTCAGTCCATCCATGCAGCGTTCCTGGCTGCCGCTGGGGAGTTTGACGCCCGTTTCGGGGTGCGCCCGCAGATGCGGGTGGGGATCAGTTCGGGCACAGTTCTGATGGCCGCTGTGCAGGGCGAGGGCGGCCCGACCACTGCCGTTGGCAGCACTGTGAATTTGGCGGCGCGTCTGGAAAACCTTGCTCCCTCGGGTGGAACCCTGCTGTGCAATACAACGCGTGGCTTGGTCGAATGGGTCACCGAGCTAAGCTTTTTCGGTGAGCACCAAATCAAAGGCCTCTCCACGCCGCAAAAGCTGTGGCAACTGCATTCCATTCATGAAGATGCGGCCCGTTTTGACGCCTCGGTGGCGCAGGGGCTCAGCAGCTATGTTGGCCGCAACCAAGAACAGCGCGCGATGTCGGCGGCGCTGGAGCGGTCAAAGGCGGCGCGTTCCGTTATTGATTTGGTGGCTGAACCGGGGCTGGGCAAAACCCGCCTTGTGTTTGAGTTTCTGCAGCAGCTGCAGGCCGAAGAAACCGCGATACTGACCGGATACTGCTTTGCCGACGGTCAGCAAATCCCGTTTCTGCCCTTCCTCGAAATTATTCGGAATTCCTTTCAGATCCACGACACCGACAACCCTCTACGGGTTCAGAAGAAGCTGGAAGTCGGGCTTGAGAAATCCGGGTTGTTTACGCAGCAAAACCTTGGGCTGATGATGAGCCTTCTGGGGATCAAACCGCCCGCGGGGTCGCTGGAGGGTCTGGACGGTGTCTTGATCGGTTTGCGCATTCGCGAGTTGCTGCGCGAGATGCTGAAGGCTAAGTGTGCCCGCGATCAGGTCGTGATGCTGATCGAAGACAGCCATTGGATCGACAGCGCCTCAGAGGATCTGCTGGGCATTCTGATTGCGGATACTGATCTTTCGAATCTGCTGATCATACAGACCAGACGGCCGGAATATGCGCCACCTTGGCTGGACCAAAGTGGTGTGACGACCGTCGCTCTGAAACCTTTGGATGCCTCGGACTTCGCCAGTCTGGCGCAGAACCGTCTTGATGTGACAGACCTGCCTGACGGGTTGGCGCAGCAACTGACAGAGCGCGCCGGTGGCAACCCGCTGTTTGGTGAAGAGATCCTGAGTTTTTTGCTGGATCAGGGGTCTTTGCGGGTCGAAGATGGCAAAGCCCATATTGACGCAGATATCGGGGACAGCGGACTGCCTGTCACCATGCGCAGCCTGCTTGCGGCCAGAATAGACCGCCTGTCGCCTGAGGATCGCGAATTGCTTCAGGCGGCTGCCGTCATTGGCCGCCGGTTCGACCCCGGATTGTTGTCGCAACTGGTTGAGAATGCTGACGAGACCGGTACCACTCTGCAAAGGCTTCAGGCGCAGGATGTGCTGTTTCGCGAGGCGAACTCCTCTGATTACATCTTCAAACATGTCCTGCTGCGGGATTCGGTCTATCAAAGTATGGTTATGTCGCGCCGGTCCGAATTGCACCTGGCCATCGCCGAAGCCTTGGTTCAGCGCAATGCGAACCGCCTGCAAGAAGCGGCCGAGATGTTGGCCTTTCATTACGGACAAACTGACCGTCGGGATCAGGCATTCCGCTACAGCGCGATGGCTGGCGACAAAAGCCTGGGTGTTTATTCACTGGACGAAGCCAACAGGTATTTTGTCACTGCACTAGAGATGTATCAGGCCGACCCTGACTGCGCCACGAATGAACAATTTGCCGAGTTTCTCGCCAGTTTCGCCCTGTGTTCAAACATCTCTTTGCGAGTCAAAACGGTTATTGATCTGGCAGGTACAGTGCGGCCGATCTTGCAACAGGTCGGGGACAACCGGCATCATGCCCTTTTCCTGCACCATTACGTGTCCTGTCTGGTATGCAACGGCAAATACCACGAAGCCCACTGGGTGCAGCAAGAACTGACCGATATGGCCAAACGTCTAAGGGATCCTGCATCCCGGGCCTATGCCATGGTCAACGAGCTATCCGTGTCGATCTATCATTCACCCATCGACAACGCGCGGTTTGAGGCCCGAAAAAAAGAGATCGAAGCGGCGCTGGAGCAGATCGACGACGCTTATATCCAGAATTTCTTTTTGGCGACGGTTGGGTGGAATGAGCTGACCCGCGGGCGCGTGGCCCGGGCTCATGCGACCTCGGACCAGATGATCGCCTTGGGCAAATCCAAGAACGACCCCCGCGCGCTGGGCTATGGCAAGGCGATGAAGGCGCTGATTGCGATGGTGTCTGACGACCATGAGCTGGCGCTGAAGATGGCAGAAGAGGCGCGCAAGGAATCGCAGGTCGAGTTCGAACTAGCCATAGCTGAGGCCGCCCGTGTGGGCGCCATGGTGCCGCTGGAAAAACCGGGCGCGATGGAAGTGGTTCAGGAGCATATCAAAGATTGCGAGGAAAAGGGATGGACTCTGTTCACCTTTGGCCCGGCGACAATGCTGGGTGTGGCCTACGCCCTGAAGGGTCAGGTGGCAGAGGGGCTGCGCCAGATTGAAGACGCGATTCAGAAACGCACGGATGAAGGCACCATGGTGTCAGCCGACTGGGCGCGCCTGTTCCTGTGCGAGATGTATCTGGCTATTCTGACCGGTGAAGGTGGTGGGTCCTTTAAGGTCCTGGTCGTAAATTTCTGGTCTATCCTAATGGTCATGCTGTTTGGCGAAAAGCGTCTGAAGGCGATGATTGAACAGGTGCGCGCAAACCCTCAGTTCGACGAAAAGGGGCATTACATCGCCCGCTGTGACATGATCATAGGCCTGCTTTACAAAGCGAAGAAAAAGAAAGCGCTGGCCAAAGACCACCTGACCAAAGCCCGGGTGATTGTGGAAACTGCCGGACAGTCGCCGATGCTGAAACGCATCGACGCGGCGCTGGCGGATTTGGCTTAGGTCGTCAGTTCGGACAGGTACTTGATCGCGGTCAGGCTGGGCAGAAAGGTATAGGCCCCGCCGCGCGTGTAGATCAGGCGTGGAAACCCGTGCAAACGAATTGTGCCTCCGTCCGGCAAGGTCATGTCAAACCAGCTGGTTTCGGGTGTATTGGCCCCAAGCAACGGGTCATTGGCACCGGTAATACGCGGGTCCTGCAAGCCCAGGTTGATCCAGTCGCACATCACCGCTTCGAACTGCGCACCGATATTGGCCCCGATGAAACTGCCCAGCAGGCCGCGTTCCTCGGTATCTGGGTTCTGCGGATCGAAATCAGGCCCGTAAGACATCCCGCGCCGTACCAGACGCCGTGTATAGTTGGCGATACGCTGAACGATTGGTCCGCCGCGGGGGTTGCCACGCCGCAAATGAGATCCCGCTGGGCAGCGTGACGTATGGGTATAGTCGAAATTGGTGGGCGAGACGGCATCATCGGGCCATTGGGCATTCGGTGACAGCTCGTACGGCACCCCATTGCGCCAGCGTCCACACATTTGTGCAGCCACGACCTCGCGCAGCGCACCCCGCAAGTCGAGCCCCTTGCCGATGCGATCCAGATTGTTGGGATCGACCAGCTGATCGCGATCCGGGTGCTCCATCAACTCATCTGCGGCCTGATCCAGATAGGCTTCGAACCCGGCGGCGTCCTGCGCCAGAATGCGGAAGGCATTGAATGACCCGTTGAACCCAAGCGAGCGGGGTGACGGAACACGGAACCACACGCCCTCCTGCTTGGTGGGATAACCCAACAAAGCGGTGCCCAGCGGGTCGATGGGTTCTTCAACACCCTTTTGTTCCGGGTCATAGACCTGTTCAAAGCGAGGCTGCGAGATGCCGTCGACGTAGCCAAAAAACACCTTTCCTTCGGGCAAGTTGCGCCCGTTGCGGACGCCCAGAACTGTGAAGGCCTGGGTGACCTGCTTTTCGACAATATCCAGATGTTCGGGCACATCTGAATGCACTGACGCAATCAGATGCACACGGTCCGGCTGATCAAACGGGGCAGGCCATTTTTCCGGCCCGCTTGCTCCGAAATCTCCCAGTTTCATCGCGCGTTTGGTCATGCCCTGTACAAATTCTGACGGGAAGGTCTTTAGGTTGTCGGATGATGTACCGAGCGCGCGCAGCCCCTCATAGGTGATGCCGATGTTAAAGCAGAAGGGTGGCTTGACCTCCCACAGAACACCGCGTGTGATTTCGGGAACAGCGTCGCTGCCGCCATCGACAGCGGCCCCCAGAAACTGCCTGGCTGCCGTGCGGTCCGTGACCTCAAGGATCAGATGGCGCACATATTCGCGGCGATAGCCACGTAGAATATTGCCCTGAATGTCGGCGAGATCGAGTTTTGTATTCACCAGCCCTGTCCGAATTTTTGGCGCACTTGCGCGGCTGAAATTCCGGGATAGGCGCGGTAGCCGCCTCCCAATGAGATATTGCGGTTGGCGTGCAGCTGCAGGACAAACTCGCGCGGTAACGTCGCCAGCATATGGGGCGGTTCGTTAGGCGGCAGCCCTTTGGCCGCATCCTGCAGACCAAACAGATCGGTCGGGAAATCGGCAGCCTGAAACAGGTCATGCTCTTGAACCCAATCAATGAATTCTTCGACATTGCGCTCGGTTGGGATCAGGTGTTCAGCCCCGTCGACCAGCGAGATGACGTCGTCAAACACACTGCCGATCGTGGTGATGAAATCTCGGATGTAGTTGCTGAAGTCGCCATCATAGACCGAAATCATGCAGATATTATCGTCAATTAGCAGGAACCGTGCAAAATGCACGGTGCCAACATTGTCCAGCCCGGCAAAGATTTCTTCCACATTTTCGGCGATGGCAAGCGTCGCCCGCGCGCGCCCGGCAGGTGAGGGGTCTTTCAACGGCATGATCAGGTTCATCATCCGCTGAACGTTTTCACTCGGCTGGGGCGAGGGGCGCGGTCCGCCGGGCAATTTTGGCTTTGGATCGCGCCAGTTCCAATAGGGCACGACGATATAGCGGGACAGGAATTTAAACCAGCCCCGTTCCGGCAGGCTGTTGACGTAGCTGTTAAACCAACTGTTTTGTTGTGACATTCTTTAGCCCTCCGAGAACGGGCAGGGTGATCCGCCACGCCATGCACTTGAGGTTTTGTACGTGTCGATCCGTATCTTCAGAACCGGGTCGTCTGAGGCCTCGATGCCGGGGGTTAGAAGACCTGGATTGAAACTAAGCTTTTCTGATTGCGCAATCTGATCTTCGGGCACCGCATTGACGGTCAGTGTGCCCATCATGATGCGTTTGCGATGCGGTGGCCAGGGGCGCGACGAATTGTTGAAATCGTCACCGACCTCACCCACCATCATCATCAGGGAAAACCGGGCTGAGTCCTTGGATAAACGCTCTTTCAGTTCGGCCCGTAGAAAGTCATCGTCAGGCGTTTTTTCAGGGTTGGTGTTCAAAACCCCCGCGATCGGTTGCCAGGAAAACCGAACCCAGCGGCGCACACCGTCCGAGCCAGTGACGATGAAGGTATGCACCGCGTGATAAGCCGCACGCACATAACTGGTTGGCGCGCCGATCTGCGCCGCCTGCATCACACCCAATTGGGAAAAAGCGTATTTGTCCGCATAGGCGATGGCACCGTCATCGGGGCTGATGGTTTCACCGGGATAGGGATCGCGTTTGGGCAGGATCAGCTGAAGGTAGTTCCAGATTTTCTGCCAGGGCGTCTCGCCTTCATAGGGTTTTGGCGCGGCCTTTTCGGCGAACTCCAAAAAGGTTGCTGGAGTTGGCGCAAAAAACTCGGGCAGGGTCATAGCGATCAGGTCGGTATCGGTGCCATCGGGCAGGTGAAACCGAACCGCCATACCGCGCACATCCGACCAGCCGTCATGCACTACGGCGCAACCCGATCCGTTCGAAAACCTGACGGATACGTCCGTCTTGTCGGTGTTAAAATGCTCGGCGACACAAAAGTTACCGGCGATCGGAGAGGGCTTGAAATACCCGGTCGCGCCGATGCCAATGGAGTGCACGGGACGCAGGGCCAAGTCACCATCCGGGCGTTGCAATGCCTTAACCAGCTTCTCGGCCATGCCGGGATCGCTCATACTTCTTCCCCCAAAATGCAGACATTAATAATGCGTTAAGAACTGCGCGTTAACCATACGCGGTCCTGTTTCAAAGGCAACAAAAACGACTGGGACGGAAGGGTGAAAAGCCAATTTATGGTAACAGGACAGTCAGTTGCGAGCCCATCCGCGCATCATCTTGACCGCGTTTGCCCAATAGGTGCTTTGCTTACTTGCCTGATATGCCTTGTCCATCAGCGTATAGGATTCAGGTTTATGCGTCGCCAATCCCACCACTTTCGGAAGCGGAGGGTTGATGCGTACCAGCCTGTCCTTCAGCACCAAACGCGCCATCCAATACTGGTTCTCTGCTGATGTGTTCAGCAGCAATTCGATCAGGGCGCCACGTGGCGCATTTGAGGTTATCCCGAACCATTTGAGCAGCCCCCAGTCGTCGGGGTTCTTGACCATCTCTTCGGAAATGTCTGTAGGTTGTTGGCCGGTGCCGATGGACAGAGCCTCGACATCCTCAAGCCCGTGTGCGCGGTTTGTGGCGATGGCGACATTGATCCCGTTCATCACCGGATTGTTGGCAAAAGTTCCGCCATCTGCGAAGTACCCATAATCCTTGCCGCCAGCCTTGATCTGGTGTGGCGGAAAATAGGACGGCGCGGCCGAGCTGGCCAGCGCAACATCCAGCAAGCGGACCGCGCTCATGTCCAGCCAGGATTCGTGTTCCAGATTCTGGTTGGTTATCGTGAACGGAGCCCAGCCAATCTTGTCGCTGCGGTGCAGACAGGTTGTGTTGACGGCCAAAACCATATCCGTGGACAGTGACCCGATGGTTCGGTCCTCGACGAGGGAAAGCCCGATCTCTTCAAGCCCTGTGGCATTGTATTGCGACGCTGTTATGCCGGGGCCACCTCCCAGGTGAAAACGTCTGAGCAAATCATCCAGCGCCTTGTCCAGAAAGTTGCGCTCGTTCTCGCGGAATATCGTGTCGGCGTCATCGCGGTAATGTGCGGCCAGATCGGCGATCAGCTTTGCCATATCCTTGCCCTGCGTGCGGCCATCCGCCAATGCAACAGCCATCAGGCCGCCGGTGGACGTTCCAGCAAAGCCATCTGCGGTGTCCAGGCAACCGGTCTCTTCATGAAGGCCCTGCAGGATCAAACATGTCAGATACCCTCGAATTCCTCCGCCATCGCAGGAAACCAACTTAAATACCATGTGGCGCGCCTCGTGTCCTTTTATGCCCCAGTGATTACTGACCCGGGTTAGCCCCAGTGCCGATCGCTGTGTTTTTTACTGTCCGTACCTTTCTTGAGGAAAATGCGGAGTTCTGCAAGATCGTGCCGTTTCGCAAACCCTCCCGTGCGCTCGATTTATGCGGAGGTCTTTCTTTCGTGGCTTTGGTGACTAAAAAACACTTCGCTCGCCTGAACATCAGAACGGAAATCTGCGGCCCGGCCTGACAAGGCAAAATAGAAGCGGCGTAGACCGGGCTCCAGGTATTCGGCCAGTGCAACGCAGTCCTCACATATTCTTTCGATCTGATTTTGTGGCTTTCGCTGCCTGATTGCTGACACAAGTGCATTATGCGTCGCTTCAAGCTTTTGGAACTCGGAGGTTGCAAGCAGGTCCTGATTTCCAACCAGCACAAATACGGGTTCCAGATCGGATTTTCCCTTGAGGTCAACAAACCCCGCCTCAAGCATCGCCATTTCGTGTTTGGTTTTTTCGTATACTGAATTGGAAACGAGAATGTCGTAATCCACGTGGCGACAGCTTTGCTCGATCCGCGCGGCAACATTCACCACATCTCCGATGACAGTATAGTTAAACCTACGTCGTGACCCGATATTGCCAACACAGGCCTGACCAGTTGCGCACCCGGTTGCCAGTGCAATTGGCGGTCGGTCCTGCATCACGTCAGAGGCATTGAAGTCAATCAATGCCTGCCGCATCAACAGCGCGGCCTGCGCGGCACGACAAGGGTGATTTTCGACCGGCAGGGGCGCGTTCCAAAACGCCATGACCGCATCGCCGATGAATTTGTCGATTGTCCCGCGTTCCAAAAGGATCTGATCGCCGACCTGCGAGAACAGCTCATTCAGCAGGGCCACAAGATCGGTTGCCGAAATCGACTCGGACAAGGGCGTAAACCCTCGGATGTCCGAGAACATCACCGTGATTTCCTGAGTTTCCCCCCCCAGTTGCAGCTGATGGCCCGACACTTCCATTTCGTCCAGAATCTCTGGTGCGACATAGTGTGAAAAAATCTGACGGATCACGCGTTTTTCGCGCTCGGTCGAGATGAAGAGATAGCCTGCCAGCAGACCGAAATTGGCCATGCCGCCCAGCATCGGAAAGGTGACGTCGAACAAAACGAGTTGGTTGTCAAAGGCCAGCCAACTGATCCCCAAAACAACCGAGGCCGACACGCCACCCGCGACAAACGACGCCACTGCGCCAAATCTGGCCATCACAGCTGTCACCACCAGACCGAGGATGACAAAAGACAACAATTCAAGCGCCGAAGTGACGTCCGACCGGCTGAGCATTTCACCTGTCATGATCTGTTCCAAGACCTGCGCATGGATCGATACGCCCGGCACGGATTCACCCAGGGCGGTCTGATGCATGTCGAACAAGCCCGCAGCCGAAGTGCCGACCAGAATAATCCTGCCTTCGATTTCGGCGCGCAGGTCAGGGTTCTCTTCGGGCTGCATAACATCGTCGGCCGACAGGTAGAGATCAGGATTGTCGCGCCTGTACCTGACCCACACTTCACCGTTTTCGGTGGTGGGCAAGCGAAACCCTCCGATCTCGACGGCCAGCATGATGCCAGCCTCGTCTTGTGCCCCCTCGGCAATAATGATGGATTCACCCAGCGCCACTCTTAGGGCCTCGATCCCAAGGCTGGGCATTGCACCATCGGGGCCGGCCCACAAAACCGGCACCCGGCGTACAACGCCCGTGCCGCCAAGGGGCGAGACATTGACCCCTCCGATCCCAGCTGCATTTTGATCAAGCGGAGGAGCCAGCGGTGTCCAATGCGGCACCGTAACCAACCCGGCAGTCGGTACTTCGCCTATTTCAATGATCCCGGCCATGGGGAAGACCACGCCACCCTCCTGCGACAACCGGGCAGCGGTTCCCAGAACGACAGGCCAATTGGCAATTTCAGAAGCGAAGGTCTGGTCGTTGTCCAGGTTTTCCGCGCCCGGATCCACGGTCAACACCCCTGCCAATGCGGGGTCATTTAACAGCCGCGCTGGAGAGTACCTGTCGGGCTCTACCAACAACATGTCAAATGCGATGGCCGCTGCGCCATAATCGCCCAGGTTCTCGACCATTTCGGTCAGCAGAGTCCGCGGCCATGGCCATTGCCCCCAGGCGGCCAGCGACCTTTCATCAATATCCACAACGCGCACCGGAAGGTCCGGGTTGTAGTCCCGCGGCGAGATACGTTGCAGAATGTCGAAATAGATCAGCCGCGACATCCGCACCGGATAGGGGTCCAGCACACGGATAAAACAGCCCAGCAGGATCAGGCATAATCCCACAATCTGAAAGCCGCGCCGCCGACCAGTTCGTTCTTTCGGCTTTCCGGTCACGTTAGTCTCCAAACGCCGTGGTTTCCGCGGCCCGAGCGCGTGAAGCTGTTTTGGCAGGGGTGCATAGGTACGCTGTTTGTGCTAGCCGCCGCTATTTCCCCCATTTCCGCCAGCGCTGCCGCTGCCGGCATTGCCGCCACTGCCGCTGCCACCGCCACCAATCGTTCCACCGCTGCCATCTGAAGAACCGCCACTGACACCACCGATGCTGCCACCCTGACCGCTACCGCTGCCGCCGTCGCTCCCGATGTTGCCGCCGTTGCCGCTTCCGCTGCCGCTGCTACCGCCGACGTTTCCGCCGTTGCCGCTGCCAACTGATGATGGTCCGGGCGTTGACGGCCCAGGCGATGGAGGCTCGGGCGAAGGTGATCTGGTGCTTGGCGCGGACTTTTGAGCGCTCTGGACCCCTGACTGCGCGCGGCTGGGTTCGGGGGCGTCTGATTGCTGTGGTGGCAGAGGCAAAGCATCTGTCCCGCATCCGCCGTAATCGACCTGCAACGGCGCTAGCAAACTGTCCTGCGACTGAATGAAGGGGAAACCTTCCTGCAGGGCCTTTTCATATTGCGCCTGATCCGCAGGTCTGCCGACACCGCCCTTCTGAGTTGTGGCAAACAGGCTGCATTGCCGGCCGGTTGCCTGGCAGCTGCCATTCAGGCCACACATCTCGACCCGGCCTTCAAGAACCACCATGGCGCTTTGCGTACCGGGCACGACCCACATGTCAAAAGTTGTGCCCCGAACGGCCATGGTCGCCGTGGGGGTCTGGATGGAATAGGCCCGCTTTTTGCTTTTGCCCGAGATAAAGCGGAAACTTCCGCCCAGGGCCTGAACCGCAAAGTTCTTGGCTTTCTTGTTGCCGCGCAACATGGTTACGTCCAGCGTCATTTTCGCGTTGGGACCGACGGCGATTTTCGTCTCATCAACGAAAACCAACTGCACTACGCCACTTCTGTTGGTCGAGATGGAATCCCCCGACTGAACATCCATACCCACGCGCAACGGCTGCGACTTGCCCCCGCGTGTGATTTCGGCGCCTTGTTTGACACCTATGACTTTACCGATATTGGCAAAAAGCTGCGAAGGAAGACTCAATACGCAACACACAACAACGAACAATCTAAACCAGGCCAACTCTTAAATCCCTTCCCCAAGAGGTACACTTTAGGCGCGATACGCTTGCTGCCCGATTTTTGCCCCTATAAATTCATTTGCTTGAATTTTTAAAATAACTCTAGGCAAATATGCCTTAAACCTTATGTGTTTGGCAAGTTTCCTGTGGATTTGTCACTGCAATCACTTCGGGCGGGGTCGTTTGAACGCGGAAGATGACCCGTGATCGCAAGCCAAACACCGGGCTGGAGAGCTTTGCGTTGACGCGACCCAGCCACTGTTGCGCCCAATCTGAGAAAAATGCCCGAGGCAGCGAAAATCGTCTTGTATCCGGTTAACAGGCAAGGATATACCGGCCAGCGGAGACGTGGCCGAGTGGTCGAAGGCGCTCCCCTGCTAAGGGAGTAGGCCCGGAAGGGTCTCGAGGGTTCGAATCCCTTCGTCTCCGCCATCAACCTATTTGAGTAAATTTTCATGGCATGTTCAAAATGCCGTAAACTCAAATATAATTGGCACTTACTATCTTGTAGTATCATCTTGAGTTTGACCGAATTGTCTTTAGTACCTTTCGTTGAGTGGTATATTTTGTGGTATTTTCATGTCTGCGCTCAGCGGGAAGCTGACAAAGAAGCTGGTAGAGAATCTCGGTACGGGTCGGCATGGTGACGGTTCTGGCCTGTATCTCGTTGTCGATCCATCGGGCGCACGGCGCTGGATCGTGCGTGTAACGGTCAAAGGGCAGAAGAACCGCAAGGGCGCTCCGCTGCGCACGGATTTCGGGTTAGGTGGCGCTGATGTCGTCACACTAAACCAGGCTCGAGAAAGAGCCCTCGAATATCGACGCATGGCAAAGTCCGGGCTGAACCCGCGCTTCAACGCCCAGCGTGAAATCCCGACCTTTGAGGAACTCAGCCGACAAGTTCACATTGACCGCCTGCCAACATGGAAGAATGCCAAACACGGCCAGCAATGGCTTAACACCTTGCGCGACTACGCGTTCCCCAAGATCGGCCGTATGCCCGTGGACAGTATTGGCCAGCCCGAAGTACTGATGTGCTTATCGCCCATCTGGACCGAGAAACACAAAACCGCAAAGCGACTGTCGCAGCGGATCAAGACAGTACTCGACGTGGCAAAGTCTAAGGGCTTCCGCTCGGGAGAGAACCCGGTGTCCGCGATCCGCGAAGGCAAGGTGCTGCCTACCGTCAAAGCCAAGGTGCAGCACCATGACGCGATGCAGTGGCAAGAAGTGCCTGCATTCTATGCCGAGTTGCAGACCCGCTCGGCAATGGCTGCCAACCCAAAGACCTCCCATGGTTCCAAATCAGAACCCGTCAGACCGGTTTCTCGTCGGTCCTTCGGTTCTGAAACGGAACACTAATACTAACCACTCCCTGTTACGCGAGGCGGACATGAGCAAGTCACAGAAAGACAATGGCAACGATCTGCAGACAAAGAACTCCGAGCTTACACAAGCGGAGACCAATGCGATTGCTGATCTGAGGGATCGAAAGAGATCAGGTGTCCGGGCCCCGGATATCAAGCTGGACTTCGAGGAGGAAACGCGAAGGCTTACAGTCGGCCACAAAGCGAAAGACCCAAACGCAGCCAGTGCTTTGGCAATGCATGAGCTGGGCACAGCAGACCACCGGTTCTTCGAAGGCGTCATGAATCAAGTGGCAGCTCTCGGGCAACAGGACAGCCCTGTTTCCGAGACGGCATCGAACTTCGTAATGTCCGTTGTTGCTGGGGTTAAGCCGCAGGACGAGATCGAAGCCATGCTTGCGATCCAGATGGGCGCGATCCATCAGGCCACGATGATGATGGCACGTCGCCTGAACCACGTAAAATCTCTCCCTCAGCAAGATTCAGCGGAACGGACGCTCAACAAACTTGCGCGGACCTTCACCAGTCAGGTTGAAACCCTGAAGAGGTACCGCTCCAAGGCAGATCAAACCGTCCGTGTCGAACGCGTTGAAGTCAAAGAAGGCGGGCAGGCAATCGTTGGTAATGTTCAAAACGGGGGGCGGTCGGATGACAAAAAGTGACGACAACCTCATGGACCCTACGAAAAGACTCAATGATGCGCCCAGGTGCACAGCAACGGCAAAGTCCACCGGCCAGCGGTGCCGCGCACCCGCCGTTCAAGGTTGGAGTGTTTGTCGCATGCATGGGGCTAGAGGTGGGCATGCTGCGGGACCAAGCCATCCGTCTTGGAAGCATGGGGAACGGTCGAGAGAAACCGAGGAAATGCGCAAGACGATCAATGAACTTATCCGCGCTGACAGGGAACTGCAGAAATTGATCGACTGACCAGGCGCTGCCTCGCAAGCAAGGCAAAGCAGTCGTTCGATCGAAGTGCTTGGATGGCTGCTCCGAGCCCACTTTGACCGATGCTGCATTAATCCTGAATGAGCACGATGAACGACATAGCAGACATTGCCGTTCTTAGCGGATGATTAACCACGGAAACACGCTGATCAGGACCACAACCACGCCTGCCACGGCAACGAAAGGCAAAGCTGATCTGAAGATTGCGCCGGCTTTCACATCCGACACTGTTGCCGCGACATAGAGCGCAACGCCGACGGGGGGTGTCACAAGGCCAAGCGTCAGGTTCAAGCACAGCACAACGCCCAAGTGGTAGGGATCAATGCCATAGACAGTTGTTGCGACAGGCAGGATAATTGGTACGACCATGATCAGCGCGGGGATACCGTCGATGATCATCCCAACAGCCAGCATGATCAGGTTCACAAGCAGCAGGAACAGAATGGGATGTTCGGCCACGGTCACGACCCATTCGGCAAGGCTTTGCGGGATCTGACCGTAGATTAAGATCCAACTGAATACATTGGCCGTGGCGACCATGAACAACACCAGTGCCGCGTTTGATCCTGCCGTCAGCAACATTTGAGGAATGTCTCGGTCTGCCAGTTCGCGGGTAACAAACCTGCCGATCAGATAGGCCATGACAGCGGCGATGGCCGCGGATTCCGTTGGAGTGGCGATGCCCAATAGGATGCTGCCGATGATCGAGGCTGGGATCACAAGGGTCAGCAATCCGTCGCGGAGTAGCCCAATTCGCTCAGCGCGGGTCAATGGAGGCGCGACCGGGAACGGGTTGAAAAGGCCGATCATAAAGATCACCCCCATGAACCCAAATGCCATCAGCAAGCCAGGCACAATGCCCGCGATAAACAGATCCCCGATCGAGATTTGCGCGAGTACACCATAGACCACAAACATCATCGACGGCGGGATGATGGGCGACAACAGTCCCGCCGACGTGGTTGTGGCGACGGCGAATGTCTTTTGGTAGCCGGCCCGCTCCATTTCAGGGACCATGACCTTGGACATGATCGAAATCTGCGCGGTGGCAGAGCCGAGGATCGAAGCCATCATCATGTTCGCAAGGATATTCACATAGACCAGCCCGCCTTTCATGGTGCCTACCACAGCGCGCGCCATGCCGATCAGCCGGGTTGTGATGCCTCCGCCATTCATCATTTCGCCCACCATCATGAACAGCGGAATCGCCAGAAGGCCGTATTTACCAATGCCCGATTGCAGTTGCAGCGCATAAGATCCAATCAAAGCGGTATTGCCGGTGTCCAGCACATAGATCGTGGCAGAGACGGCAAGAACGATGCCAATCGGGGCGCCGATGAATAAAAGAACGACAAAGGCCAATGCGGTCATCATGGCGCGCCACTCTTTTCGGGTTTGTCCGCCAGATCACGCCACAGACAGGCTGCACTGTGGACTGTCAAGGTGAGGGCAAAGAGCGGCATGATCAGGAAAAACCATAGACGGCGCACACCGATTGTATTGGTGACTTCCTGATAGACAGAGTTGAAGGTGTTTTCAAAAAACAATTCTAAATCAAAACCATGCATGGCCAGCGTCGCCGGGTCAAACCAGACCCAGCATGCATAGGCTAGGAACAGGGCGAACCCCAGATTGACGCATTGCACGGCGATGGACATCCACCGACGGGTCGCCTCGGACACCGCATCGGACAGGAGTGTGACGGCAAAGTTACGCCTTTGGGCAAACATCAGGCTGGAGCCGACAAAGGCGAATATAACCATCAGATTAATCGCCAGTTCATCGACCCAGTAGAGTGACCAGTTTATCGCGCGGCTGGTGACGTTCAGGATCATCAGCAATAGCACAGCGGCGACCAGAATTTTCAGCACAACGGCTTCGACCCTGGCGATCCAATCTGACGTCTTTACTATGAAACCCATTCCATCCCCTAGAATACTGCTTGAATAGGCCACCCGCACAGGTCTGCGCGGGCGGCCGTTGATTTTAGGCCAATGCCTCTGCCTCGGCGCGTAGGGCAGAGATAGAGGGGGCTTTAGGCTCCCAGATCGCATTCCACTCGGGTATCGTATCCCCAAAGAAGCCGGGTTCGGCGCCGGACACATTCATGCCAGTGCCTTTAAGATCATTCAGCCATTTCGGCTCAAACTCTATATACTGTGCAAAGAGCCAATCGATCTGTTCAGACACCGTCTGCGAGAGCATTTCTTTCTCTGCGCCATCCAGCGCGGCCCAGTATTTACCAGAAACGACTGCAACGACAGGGAACATCATCTGGCTGGTGATGGTCAGGTTTGGAGCCTGGTCATAGAGTTTCAGTTTCCAGGCCAGCTCCAGGTCAATATCCGCGCCATCCACCTGACCATTGGCCAGTGCATCAAACAGGCCCGGCAGTGGAACAGGCGTTGGTGCCACATCCATCAGCTCATAGAAATCGCGCAGGGGTGCAAATGGTGTGATGCGATACTTGCGGCCCGCCAGATCGGCAGATGTCAGCCCCGGGTCACGCGAAATCAGGTGACGCATGCCGCCCAAACCAAAACCAAGGCCCTTCATGCCCAGTGTTTTATATTGGTCCAGCATTCCGGTCGCGGTGGGACCGGTCAACAGTTTGGAAGCCTTTGCGACATCTGGCACCAGATAGGGCGTGAACAGAGCAGCCATATCATCCAAACGGTTTGAAAATTCGGCGACGGTTAGAAACCCCATGTCCAGCCCGCCAGCCTGAAGCTGTTGGATCATCGTCGCCTCGTTACCCAACTGGCCGGACGGGAAAATCTGCGCTTCGAACGCACCACCGCTTTTCTCAGCCATGGCTTTTCCGACGCGGTCCATCGTCTGCGTCCAGAAATGGCTGCCCGGTGTGATAGTCCCGATGCGCAATGCTTTCGATCCGGCAGCACGGGCAAGGCCCGGTGTTGCCAATGCCGCAGCGGCAAGCGATGTGGTTTTCAGAAAAGTACGACGTTTCATTTGGTTTCTCCCCTATTGATTTGATTTGTTGGTTAGTGAAAATAGGCCCCGCCATCGACGACCAGCGTTTGTCCGGTCATGAAGGCCGCGTCTCGTGAGGCAAGGAAGACCACCGCGCCCACGACGTCTTCGGGCAGTTGATCACGCGCAATGACCCGCGCCTGAACCGAGATATCCTTGAGCTTTTCGATCTGATGAGGGTTTGCTTTGACCCCGTCAGACATTGTGAAACCGGGGGCCACGCCGTTGACGCGAATGCCAGCTGATCCAAGCTCTTTTGCCAGGGCCTTGGTCATCGCGTTGATCGCCCCCTTGCTGGCAACATAGTGCAGCAGGTACGGCACACCCTTGAACGGTGTGCCTGACGACATGTTCACGATTGCGCCGCTGCCTTGTGACTGCATCGTTGGAAGCACGGCGGCAGTGACAAGCGCCTGGCCCATAACGTTCACGTTCAGCACGCGTTGCCATTCTTCCGTAGTGATGTCTTTGAATTCAGTCAGCTTCAGTGTCGAATAAAGTCCGGCATTGTTCACCAGAGTATCGATGCGACCAAAGGCGGTAACCGTCGCGTCTGCCATAGCGCTGCAGGACGCCGGATCAGAGATATCGCAAGTCACTCCGAGGGCTTGCGCACCAGTTGCTGCAATCTCAGCCGCGGCTTCGGTTGCACCCGAGACATCGGCGATCACTACGGCAGATCCGTCCTTGGCAAACCGGTCCGCAATGGCGCGCCCGATACCCATAGCCCCGCCGGTGATGATGACTACATTCTTGTCGCCCATAGTGGTGTTCCTATCCTGTCTCAATCTGCTGAAGTGGTGTAGCGGCACTGCGCA
Source organism: Ruegeria meonggei (assembly GCF_900172215.1). Classification (GTDB taxonomy): domain Bacteria; phylum Pseudomonadota; class Alphaproteobacteria; order Rhodobacterales; family Rhodobacteraceae; genus Ruegeria; species Ruegeria meonggei. The sequence goes on along the minus strand of NZ_FWFP01000010.1, from coordinate 156,020 downwards.
AATCGTTGATTGTCTGTGTCGGTGTGATCAACTCGGGGTCGACCTGAAGCTCGATCAAGCTTGGCCCCCGATGGGCACAGGCCCGTTCCCAAGCCTGCGCGAATTGATCTGTGCGTGTTACGGTTTCACCATGACATCCATAGGATTTTGCCAGCATTGCAAAATCGGGGTTCACCAAATTTGTTGCGCTGACCCGGCCCGGATAATTCCGTTCCTGATGCATGCGAATTGTGCCGTACATTCCGTTGTTTACCACGATCACGGTCAGATTGACGTTATACTTTGCGGCAGTTGCCAGTTCTTGCCCGTGCATCAGAAAACACCCGTCACCGGCAAAGCAGACCACCTGACGATCAGGGTGTGTCCGCGCCGCCGCCACAGCCGCTGGCAGGCCATACCCCATGGACCCGGAAATCGGTGCCAGTTGGGTGCGGTGTGTGCGAAAGTTCAGGAACCGATGAACCCAAACTGTGTAGTTGCCGGCGCCATTGGTGATGATTGCGTTTTCCGGCAGCGTATTTTTTAGATGCCCAATGACCTCAGCCATAGCCAGATCGCCGCGCCCGTCCGGCAGGGTCGACCATACACGGTAATCTTCATTGCAAGCTTCGGCATGAACCTGTCGATCTGTAAGTTTATGCTTTGGAGCAGCGCATTCCAACATGGTAGCGACAGTTTCAGCTGCCGGTGCCGCGATACCGAGATCAGGCACATAGACCCGTCCAATCTCATCCGGATCAGGATAGATGTGGATGAGGTGTTGAGCGGGCTTGGGAATGTCTATCAGGCTGTAACCGCTTGATTCCATCTCACTGAACCTTGTGCCCAGTAGGATCAGTACATCGGCAGATTTGATCCGCGCGGCCAATTTGGGGTTGATCCCGATACCGGCGTCCCCTGCATAAAGCGGGTGCGTATTGTCAAAGAAATCCTGACACCGGAAAGATGCCGCGACGGGCACCGCCCATCTGGTGGCGAAACCCTCTAGGTCAAGCCGCGCCTGATCTGACCAAGCCCCGCCGCCGACGACAATCATCGGATTGGTGGATGTTTCCAATGCTGCAAGCAACGTGGAAGCATCGCCAGCCGTGATCGTCGCGCGTGCTGGGCCTACGACCGGAAGCTGTGGCGGATTAATCACCGTCTGCTCCACCAGCATATCTTCGGGCAGTGCCAGAACCACCGGACCCGGGCGCCCGGACATGGCAACGTGAAATGCACGTGAGACCATTTCGGCCATTCGGTCAGGGCTGTCCACTTCGGCCACCCATTTGGCGACCTGTCCGAACATTCGGCGATAATCGATTTCCTGAAACGCTTCGCGTTCGCGCATGTCGCGCGCCACCTGACCGACGAACAGGATCATCGGCGTCGCGTCCTGTCGCGCGATGTGCAGTCCCGCCGAGGCATTGGTGGCACCCGGTCCACGTGTAACCATGCAGATGCCCGGGCGGCCCGTCAGTTTGCCATAGGCATCTGCCATCATCGCGGCCCCGCCTTCCTGACGACATACAGTCATATCAATTTCGGGAGCATCCGTGAGCGCATCCAGCACCGCCAGATAGCTTTCACCCGGCACCAGAAAACACTGGTCCACCTCCTGCTGACGCAGGCATTCAACCAGAATTTGCGCACCTGTCAGGGTCTTATGCTGGGACTGTGCGTTCACAACGACAGCCCGATCTCGCCGAAATTGCGATAGCTCTGGGATTTCGGTTTGGCGCGATCTTCTTCATTTTCATAATGGATCGAGGATTTTCCGCGCAGTGCATCAGGCAGGACCATCGCGCGGATGAACCGGCTGTGCATACCGTGGTCGGCTTGTGCAAACACCGGAAGGGGACCAGTTTCAAACCAAGCGCCACCCGGTCCGAACGAGGTCGACATGCCGCCAGTATCTATTCGAATACTCCCCTCGCGCAGACAGCGAATACCCGGTCCTCGATGGGTGTGCAGCATCGCCGTGCCAGAGGCCGGAAAGGTCACGCTGTCAAGCCGCAGGAAGTTTCCGGACGTCGACAGATGCGCGGGCACTTCGCCTGATAGCTTTGCCGCAGTGTGTTGCGCGGGTTGAACAGGCATTGCATCGGACAGATCCCACCGCCACAGCGAAGCCCCTTCCGCCCCGGCGGTCAGTGTCACCGGACCGTCAGTGACAAAGCCCTCATCGCTTGGGTGCAACATTCCATCGACGGTCACTTCACCAGCGGTCACATAGATCGCGCGGGCAATTGTATCGCCAAACGTAACCTGCTGGCCGTCTGATAGGTTGTCTTCAAACAAATGCAATTCCATCGTCTTCCCCCTTTATCCGCGTGCCTGCATGAAGGGCGCGGGCAGCAGCAGTTTGTTTTCCTGATGTCGCACCAAAGGCCTGATTTTCTTGATGTAAGCTATCCATTCCGGATCCTGAACCAGCGCCTTGCGGCGGGTCTGGCGATCTGCCAGATCGTCATACCCCCACATGTGAACGATCTGGTTCTGCGGGCCAAATTCGACCTGATAATAGCCCAGGAGATTGCCCAGAATGCGCGTCTGAACCGCCAGACCTTCGGCTTCATAGAGCTTCAGGTATTCGGGAACTTTGCCGATATGCAGGGTGTAGATGCGCTCTTCGACGATCATGACGCGCGCCCCAGACCGGCCAGGCAGATGTATTTCAACTCGGTCCAGTCTTCGATGCCGTATTTCGACCCTTCACGCCCAATACCGCTTTCTTTAACGCCGCCAAAGGGGGCAACTTCGGTCGAAATCAGGCCGGTGTTGACGCCAACGATGCCGGTCTTCAAGGCATCTGCGACGCGGAAAATCCGGCCAACATCACGACTGTAAAAATAGCCGGCCAAACCGTAGGGGGTATCATTTGCCATCGCGATGGCCTCTGCTTCGTCTTTGAAGCTAGAGATCGCCGCGACGGGACCAAAGACCTCTTGATGCGCGATATCCATGGCAGGCGTGACACCGGTCATGACAGTTGGCTGATAATGGGTTCCGCCCGCCGCGTGGCGCTGTCCACCAAGGTGAAGCTTGGCCCCTTTATCCGTTGCATCCGCAACAAGTCGTTCAACCTTTTCCAGCCCGCGTGTGTCGATCAACGGCCCTTGTGAAACGCCATCCTCTAGCCCGTGACCGATTTCGATCTCTGAAGCCTTGGCACAAAGTGCGGCTACGAACTTGTCGTGGATACTATCCTGCACAAGGATGCGATTGGCTGCGATGCAGGTTTGGCCAGCATTGCGAAATTTACAAATCTGAACGCCTTCAAGAGCGGCCTCAATATCGGCGTCGTCGAAGACGATAAAGGCTGCGTTGCCGCCCAGCTCCAGGCTGACCTTGGTCAGATCGCCGGCACAATCGCGCATCAGTTGTTTGCCCACGGCGGTCGAGCCCGTGAACCCAATTTTGCGCACTGCCGGGTTGTCGATCAACGCCTTGCCGATCAACGGCGCATCTTCACGATCACCGGTGACAACGTTGAATACCCCCGCCGGAACGCCAACTTGCTCGCCCAAGGCAGCAATCGCCAACGCGGACAACGGCGTGGCCTCTGCCGGTTTCAAAACCATGCAATTGCCAGCGGCCAAAGCGGGTGCGGCTTTGCGTGTCACCATCGCCGAAGGGAAGTTCCACGGCGTGATGCCCCCTACAACGCCAAGCGAATTGCGGGTGACAAGAATGCGCGCATCAGTGCGATGTGGTGGAATAATATCGCCATATAGCCTGCGACCTTCTTCGGCGAACCAGCTAAAGAAACTGGCGGCATATTCGACTTCGACCCGCGCCTCGGACAATGGTTTTCCCTGCTCAAGTGTCATGAGGCGGGCGAGTTCTTCGGCATTCTCACGCATTGCTGCAGCCCAAGCATTTAGCACTCTTGCCCGGTCGGCAGCTGTGCGGTTGCTCCAGCCTTCATAGGCATCCTGAGCTGCCGCGATGGCGTTGTCGGTATCCGCCTCGCCCATACGAGGGACCGATGCCAAAACCTCGCCATTTGCCGGGTCCAAAACATCGAATCTTGCGTCTGAACCGGCGCTTACCCAGCCGCCGCCGACATAACAGTCTGTCTTCAAGAATTCAGGCAATTTGGCCAAAGTCATTTTCCTTATCGTCTCCGGATATCAACAGGTGGATTTAGCAATTCGTTGTCACCAGGGTCGCACATTGAGTCAGAGTGGTCTTTGCCTCTGCTTCGTGGTATTTACCTTTTTGTCCGATTATTTACGGCGCCTGTGGGGGTGGAAATGGCTGACGCATTGGGAATTGCCGTGGGGGCGTTTGGGCGCGTCGCCTTGTTGTCCGCGACGGAACCGGTGCTGGATCATGCGCATTCTCAAGTCCACGCGCTGATCAAACTGTCAGGCCCGGATACGATTTATCAGGTAGACGGGAAAAGGGCGAAGCTGACAGGCGCGCAAATGGTGCTGGTCAACCCTTGGATCGTGCACTCAAATCAGCGCCCGTCAGGAAATGACCCAACGCTCCTCTTGGCGCTCTATATTGATCCACTTTGGTTTGGTGAGCACGGAAACCAAATCTTGACGGGATCAAAAGACCTACCATTTGCCAGGGCAACGGCAACGACAAGTTCTCTATTGCAAGAGAAGGCTGCCCAGCTCGCGGATCAACTGGCCGATTTACATAGTGATGAGGAGGAGTTCGATACTTTGTTGCGCGATCTGGTTTGGGTGGTCCTTCAATGTTCAAGAACCGACGTCATGTCAGAGCAAAGCTCGGATCGCTCGTTTGTAAGCGATCACCGTATTCGTAAGGCCATTAAGGCCTTTCGACAAGAACCTTCTAAAGAACTGGATCTGAATGTGGTTGCACAAGGTGTCGGGTTGTCCCGGTCCCAATTTTATGCCCGCTTTCGCCAATGTACTGGCCTTTCGCCGCGCACCTATCTCGATACCCTGTGCTGCGAACGCGCATCACATCTTCTCAGTGACCCGAGCGTGACGATCGCCGAGATATCGGAGCTTCTAGGGTTTTCGGCACAAGGCCATTTCACGCGGTTTTTCAAATCCAAAACAGGGGTGTCGCCAAACAACTTTCGAATGGCACATATCGAAGTTGGACGCGTGCTGAGGTAAAGAAATTGGGCGATACAATCGTTGACTAACCGACACGAGTTTTGACCTCGTAACATCACGCAGATCCAATTTCTGCCGCAACCCAAACAACAACACGTACCTTGGTACTGCTCAACAGTCTCAAATACTTTGCTTCAGACGTGCATCCAAAGGATCAAATTCGGATGAAAGCGGTAATTTGTAAATTTGCAGCTAAAGCTAATTCTGTCCCGCGAGGCAGCCTCTTGTACTCGTTCCACCGAACGGCCATCACTCAACCAGAGATCGGTTCACATAAAACCGCTTAGCGATGTTCGCGGATTGTTATCGCACCATCAAACATCCAATGGTTGCGAAATCTGCCGCTCGAGACGTCGGTCGCCTACAACCGCAATGCGAACAACGCTGACCTTTTCAGCGCTTACCTTAAGGATATGTTTCGGAAACTGATTGCGCAACGCAACAACAATGCCCGGACCTTGTACTCTACCAATCTGGAAAACGTGTCGTGAAATAATTGGGGAGCCGGACTGAAAACAGGCGCTTCAGCGCAGACCTAAAGGCAATACTTGCGGTAATTTTTGCCGGGCTCCCATCTTGCGGAGAATAGCCGATCACTTGCTGCGTTTCGGTGATATCCCAACGCATACCCGGGTTATCCGACATTAGGTTCAGTGCTGCAAAGGAAACATCCTTAGCATCAATTGCGGCGCGCATGCCGCTTAGGAAATCCCGATCGCTCAACCACATTTCTTGGCCCCATTGGCCCATCGCCATATGCGTGCCGGGCTGGTTGTCATGAGTCCATTGCGTCCAGCCAATGCGCAGGCAAATGACAGACAGTCCGTGATGCTCGGTGAAGTAAGCCCCTGTCTGTTCACAGAACAGTTTTGACATTCCGTAGGCATTCACCGGGCCAGGAGGCGTCTTGCTATTAAGCGCGTCATGCGTGAATCTCTTGTCGCCGTGAACCCAGTTGGAGCTGGCAAGAACTACTCGGCTGACGCCCATGGCTGCCGCATGGTGATAGAGAGAAAGAGTTGCATCCATATTGTGTTTGATCGCGGATGCCCAGGTGGCGGCTGGCTCTCTATCTCCAGCAAGATGCACGATAACATCCACACCCTTTAGCAAACTGACCCAACTGCTGTTGTCGGAGAGGTCTGCGGTGTGAATGTCGGGATGGTCAACGGGACGGATATCGATGCCGGAAACGATATAACCGGGGTCGCTTTCTAGCGTGTCGAAAAGTTCGCGGCCGAGATGCCCACCAGCGCCTGTGATCAGGACATGCATGACATGAATTCCTTGTTGCTTGTGAGACTCGCTGGCATTTGCTGTGTATCGTCTGTCAATAATCGGAACGTCTGCCGAAAACTCATTGTTTCATTTGGTTCGAGGTCGTGCACGGGTGAGTGCCATTCTGCTTCGCAGTAGGCGTAATCGCCCGAATTGAAAACCTCGAACGGACGGTGATGCGCAAATCGGTCACCCTGTTGAGGTTCTGGTACTGAGCATATCAGCAAGGGGCCATCGGTTCCGCACCGTATCAGCGTTCGGTTGTTGGGGTTCTGTAGCCCGATCTTGAATTCCTGCAGTCTGCTACAATCCACGACAGTGCTTCTGCTTTGCGTTGCAACCATCTGTTCGGCAGAGCCGAAAACAGGATAAAACGCAGGATGATCCATTTCGACGCCGATCTTGGCTGGAGTGTTAAGCATCATGACTGACCAAATGCCGGTCAGGCGAGAGGAAGTGCCGCGATTGGCAACGATATGTTCAATGTCCCAGCTGTTTTCAGAAGTCAGTGTGATGCGACGCGAAACAGATAAATGAGATATGGGACAGACGGCGCTGGTCATGTCGATGCGAGTGCTGGTTCTAGAAGTGATCTGATAGGAGCCGCTGTCTAGCACGGGAAACGGAGCGCCGTTTTCCCAAGACGAGTCCGGGGCGATCCATGTCTTCTCGCCTCCCCAAAGTGGAAAGCCAAATTGTGGAGAGCGTGTAGGCAAATCGGCGATCCGGGTGTCGTCCACCTCCACTCCGTCAAGATCTGGGTTTTGAAAGAGGAGTGAGCGCCCTTGAATACTCACGTCCCACAGACGGCCTCCGATGTCTGGCAGGAGTGTCAGCCATAAATCGCCCTGCTGTAGCTGCAGAACACTCCATCTGTCTGGCATGTTTGCTCCCTGACTATGTCCCAGCGCGACAAGCCGCGCCGGGATGACAATTTAGACGTGCTTAAACTGTGCAACATTCTCGGATGTGATCGGCATCACCCCGGTTTCGACGCGCTCAGGCAGCGGGTTGATCCCGGCGGCCTTCCAATCCGGCAAAACCTTCAACGCATCGGTATTTTGCCAATGCATCATGTGGAAGGCGAGAAAGATCTCCAGATAGGATTTCTGAGCCACTGCGCCGTGAATTGTGCCGTCTTCGATATAGGGAAGCATATCATCATTTCGGTCCATCGCGACGATCTTGATGTCCTTGCGACCCGCCTCGTTGACCGCTATCGCAGCACCTTTGCCACTGTCACCGTCTGTACCGCCGATGCCAACAATATCGGGATTTGCCTGAATGGCCTGAAGATAGGCTGTCGGAGCATAGGACGGGTCGGCTTTGTCGTTCACAACATCGACGACTTCGATATCCGGGTATTTCTCAGCGAAGACTTGTTTGTAACCCTCGACCCGTTCCAGCGTGGAAGGAGCAGGGAACGTGCCGAGAATGACCTTCCCCTTGCCGCCAATCGCTTGTGCCAGCATCTCGCCGCCGACACGTCCTGCCTGAACGCCGTTGATCCCAAGGAAAGTGGACCTGGGGCTGTCAGGAATGTCACCGATACAGCACGTGACTGGAATCCCGGCCTCGACCGCGCGTTCTACGCCTGGGGCCAAAGTAGCCGGATCACCGGGGAAGATGAGGATACCTGCGGGGCGTCTGGCGATCAGTTCGTCCAATTGGCGCGCCTGTGCTGCAGTGTCGAAATCCAGAGGGCCAGTGAACGTGGCTTTGATGCCCATCAACTCCTCAAGATCTTCCATCGCGTTGCGATAATCTACCCAGAACGGCACTTGCGTGACGATGGACAGGAAAACGTATTCCTTGCCAGCGGCCTGCGCCATGGCTTCTTTGGACAGCATGGGCAGTCCGAACGCTGCAGCCAATCCAGCAGTGGTGCCCGCTGTCAGCAACCTGCGTCGATTTACATTCAATTCAGTCATCATAGTCTCCCTGTTTAGGATCTTTGGTTGTTGTTGAGATTTGGAAAGCTTCGGGCTTAGCCTCGTTTGCTTCGGATCAGCATGTCCAAGGCGACTGCTGTAACGAGTACACCGCCGATGACGATCATTTGCCAGTAGATCGATACGGCAAGCATCGTCATTGTGTTGTTGATTAACGCGACGAAAACGACGCCAAGGAAAGCTCCGAGGATAGTGCCTTCTCCTCCTCGTAAAGATGCGCCGCCGATGACGGCCGCCGCCAGAACTTGCAGTTCGATGCCATTGCCTGCCGTGGGCGTACCGCTCATCAGGCGGGAGGCCAGTAAGACACCCGCCAGAGCAGCCAGAACACCGGTCAGTGCGTACAGAATGATGCGCACGCGTGTGACGTGGATGCCCGATAGCATCGCGGCTTTTTCATTGGCGCCAATGAAATAGACCTGACGAAAGAATGGCGTATGGCGGACGGCCAGATCAAACAGGATCACCAGCAGAATGGTGAACAAAACTATCACTGGAAAGCCGCCGATGTCAGCTTTACCGATCCAGGCGAAAGACGCCGGCAGGCTGGAAACTGAAAACCCCTCGGTTAATACGAGGGCGATACCGCGTGCGATCGACATCGTACCGAGCGTTGCGATCAGCGGATTGATCCCGAGGCCGGTCACCAGCACACCGTTCACCACGCCCACGATGCCACCTAGAATGAGCCCGCAGGCTACGGCGAGCGGGATTGCCATACCGGACAAAAGCAGCATGGCGACGACGGTGGAAGACAGGGCCATTACCGAACCAACCGACAGATCGAAACCACCGGATGCAAGCAGGATCGCCATGCCGATCACGATGATTGCGGTCGGTGCCATGCCCACAGCTACTGCTCGAAAGTTCGAGAAGCTCAGGAAGTAGGGGTTGATGTTGGACATTACGATGATGATGGCGGCGATCAGGACGATCAGCGTTAACTCACGAATATCAACAAAGGCTTGCAGGACACGGCGCAACAGGGGTGGTTTCATGGGCAAATTGGCTTGAGCTGTCATGGTCACGTCGCGACTCCTGATTGATTGGGTTGAGTTGCATCCACCGATGGAACAGAGTTTCCGGCGGCCAATTGAAGAAGCGTAGTCTCGGTTGCCTCAGCTGCCGCGACATCGCCCATGAGGCGACCGTCGTGAACCACAAGGATGCGCGAAGAGAGAGAGACAAGTTCAGGGAAATCGGATGACACCACGAGGATGGCCATCCCTTCGGCGGCTCGACGTAAAAGCTCTGTGTGAATCTGAAATTTGGCCCCGACATCAACACCTTTTGTGGGCTCCTCGATGATCAGAAGAGCTGGAGCACGTTTGAGCCATTTTGCCAGCATGATCTTTTGCTGGTTGCCCCCTGACAGATCGCCAACAAGTTCGGTAATCCCGCTGGTTTTGACACTGAAGGCGTCAATGGCGGCCTGGCTCGCAGCTTTGATTGTTCTGGCACGTATGAAACCGACAGACGTGTGTTCGGAAAGACTGGCTGCAATCAGGTTGTCGCTGAGCGATTGTTCCAGAAATAGACCTTCGGTCTTGCGTTCCTCGGGGACAAACCCGACACCAGCGCGCATCGCTTGCCGCAAGGACGCAAAGCTGACTGGCTTGCCATGCAATCTGATTTCGCCTGTCGCGCCATGCATCAGTCCAGCGATGGACCGGACAATCTCGCTGCGGCGGGCGCCCATTAGACCGGCAATACCAACGATCTCTCCGGCTTTTATGGAAAACGAAATGTCTTCAAACTCGCCGGGGTGCGTCAGGTTCTTTACATTCAAAACCTCGTTGCCGCCGCCTTGATCCGAACGGGTGACATCACCGGGATGTGCGCCGCCGATCATCTCGGCAACGACCTTTTCCTGTGAGGTTTCTGACACGGGCAATGTGCTGATGCGGCGTCCGTCGCGCAGAACAGTGATGCGGTCTGAAATCTGGAAGATCTCGGCCATGTGGTGACTGACATACACGATGCCAATCCCCTTGTTTGTAAGGGACTTTAAGACGTCGAATAGTGCGTCCACTTCATCGGGTGCCAATGCTGAAGTTGGCTCATCCAAAAGCAGGACGCGGGAGTTCAGTGACAACGCCTTGGCAATTTCTACGATCTGGCGGGAGCTAATCGGAAGGCCGTCAACCGGCATGGAAACATCAATATCCAGACCGAACTCCGCCAACAACGCTTCCGCCCGACGACGCAATTCAGGCCAGTCGACGACACCCAACCGGGTGGGCACGCGGCCTGCGAAGATGTTTTCCGCTACGGAGAGGGCACCGGCGAGGCTGAGTTCCTGAAAGACACAGCCAATACCGAGTGATTGCGCATGTGACGGGCTTTCAATCAGCTGCTGGTTGCCATCGCACAGGATTCGCCCGGCTGAAGGCTGGTGAAGTCCATAAAGAAGACCGAGGCAGGTGGATTTCCCAGCACCGTTTTCACCACAAAGCGCGTGAACTTCACCGGGTCTCAACTCGAAGTCGACACCGTCCAAAACAATGTTCGTTCCGAAGCTTTTGCCAGCCGCTTCCAGTTGAATCAGTGGCTGTGACCTCAGTGCGCCATGTTCCATTGCAGGTGTCATACAAAGCTCCTCCCGCTTTTTGATTGGCATCTGATATCTCAGATGTCAATCAAAAAGAGATAGCGGTGAAGCGGAACAAGAAAGGGGCGGTGCCGATATGGCCCGCCCCCCTTCAAAAACTCAGCTGTTCTATGCGTCAGGGCGCAGCGGCTCCTTCGAGAACAATTGCAGCGCTCTTGTAGGCCTGCCGCGTGCGATCAATATGTGCCGTAAGAAGAGACTTGATCTTGGCCATGTCCCCTTCGCGCACTGCAATCGCAATCTTCGCATGCTCATCAAAAGAGAGTTCGGTGTGCTGCGGCAGCTTCGCCAGGTGGGTTCGTAGTGCTGCAATCTTACCGATGTATCGGGTATAGCTAGCCGTCAAATAATCGTTCCCGGCATGTTCGAAGATCAACTGATGAAACGTGGTATCTAGTGAAAGGTAGCCTTTCTCGTTGCCGCGCCTCCGTTCTCGCTCCATTTCCGTCACGACGCGTTGCATTTCATTCGCTAGTCCTTCAGGGTCACGCGACAATGCCAGTTCGAAGGCGGCTGTTTCAATCGCTTGTCTGAAGTCGCAGATTTGGGTGACTTCCGGTTCAGACAAGGAAAACACGCGTGCGCCTTTTTGCGGTTCGATACTGACCAACCCTTCGTCACGCAATTGAGCGAGCGCCTCGCGGACCGGTGACTTAGACACGCCCAGCTCTTCGGAGATTTTTCGCTCCGACAAAACCTGACCCATCTTCAGGGAGCCATCGATAATGCTGTTCCGCAAATGCTCCAGTGCGAGTTCACGCAATGATTTGGGTCTCTCAAGGGCCATCTGGGGATATCTCCAAAAAAGGTGTTGCTAGATGCAAGATATCTGATACACCAGATTAGGCAAGCTGGTATATCAGATATCAGAATGCGATAATGGAGGTCAAAAAATTGCGCGCAGAGTTGGTGGTTGACTGCAAGAACCAGCACGGGGAAGGGATTTTCTGGAATCCCGCCGATGGGCTTGTCTGGTGGACCGACATCGAAGGCAGCGCGCTTTTCTCATTTGATCCGGTAACTTCGAAAAGCACGTCTCATAAGATGCCAGAGCGCGTATGTTGCTTTGCTCCGCGGATCTCTGGAGGGCTGATCGTTGCTTATGCAGATCGTGTCGTTTTGCTCGATCAGGCCATGAAAGAAGAATCCCTCGTCACCCGATTCGAGTCGAATAACGCGGAGACGCGGTTGAATGACGGGCGGACTGATCGCCAGGGGCGGTTGATTGTCGGGGGGATGAACGAAGTCTCGGGTAATGCCGATTCGTCGGTTATTTGCGTCGACACGGATCTGAACGTGCGCACAATCATCGAAGGGGTGTCTTGCGCCAATTCGACCTGCTTCACGGCGGATGGAACTACAATGTTCTTTGCCGATACCCCGGATCGGGAAATCGTGGCGTTCGACTACGACACTGATAGTGGATCTGTTTCGAACCGTCGGATGCATGTTTCTTTCGAGGATGAACCCGGCCTGCCCGATGGGTCCTGCGTGGATGCAGGAGGCGGTGTCTGGAATGCCGAATGGGAAGGCCATCGCGTTGTGCGTGTTGCACCCAACGGCACGATCAATCGCGTGATCGAGGTGCCGGTCTGGAAGCCCACCTGTTGCGCATTCGGCGGTCCAGACCTCGACACGCTTTTCATAACGACATCGCGGCTGATGAGTGACGAAGCCGCTTTATCAAAAGAACCGGAATCCGGCGGTCTCTTCGCCGTGAAACCCGGCATTCGTGGCGTGATCGACACGCCGTTCAACGGATAACCAACGAATTTCTGGAGGAGAAAACAATGTTGAAAACGCTTATGAGCACTACGCTTGCCGCAGGATTCGTCACGCTGGCAACGGTCGCAATGGCCGAGAACTATCCGACACCGGTGCCGTTGCAGGACGGGGCACAGGCTGCGATTGATGCGATTGAACCCAAGAATGACACGTTCCGGATCGCGTATATGCCACCGGCTACCGAGTTCAACTACTACATCGCCATTGGTGAGGGCATCAAAGCGGTCGCTGCGGAGGCCGGGGTCGAAGTCTTCATGCTCGCGCCTCAGTCTGGCGCGGATATCAACGGTCAGATGGGTATGATCCAGGATGTACTGACACAGGATGTGGATGCGATCATCTTTGGAACGCATGATGAATTTGCTGCGGCGCCGCTACTTAAGCAGGCCGTTGACAAGGGCATGGCTGTTTTGATGATCAACTCGGACATCCCGAACTTTCCGACTCCGATCCACGGTGTGGTCGGGTATTCTCAGCGCAATGGTACTCAGGCCATCGCTGATTGGGCCATCGAGACCTATGGCGATCAACCATTGAAGGTCGGCATCATCGAAGGGCAGCCAGGGTATCACTCAACCGAGCGGGTCGGTGGCTTTCTTGACGGCATTGAGGGCAACGACAACTTTGAAGTCGTTGTATCCATCGATGGCAAATGGAACGTCGAAGGCGGCAACACAGCTGGCATGGATATCCTGCAGTCGAACCCCGATCTCGACATGATCTTTGCTGCGAATGACTACATGATCATTGGAGCATCCTTTGCTGCGAAAGCACTCGGCCGAAATGACATCGTTCTATTGGGCAATGATGGCGACACGTCCGGCCTTGAAGAGATCGCGGCGGGCAACATCACGGCAACCGTCAACACTTCACCATTCCTGATGGGTAAAGCAGCAATGCACGCCACTATTGATGCGCTTAACGGGTCTTATCCCGGTGGCTGGATCGAAACGCCCACATCGATTGAGGACAAGGATGGCGCGATCAGTGTGCTGCAAGAGCCTGAAAAGCTCTTCCCACAACCGTCCAAAGAATACTGAGCCATCTCCCCGCATCCCGGTGGCGCGCGTGCGTGCTGCCGGGTTGCAAACCAGCCGAATTTCATTTTTGTCGAGGCAATCGCAATGACACCCGCAACGCCCCTTTGGGAGTTTGTCGATATTACCAAGGCCTATCCCGGTGTCTTGGCGAACGACAAGGTCTGCATCCGGCTTATGCCCGGTTCCATTCATGGGCTGCTGGGCGAAAACGGCTGTGGCAAGTCCACGATGATCAAAACCTTGTCCGGCGTACAGCAACCAGATAGCGGCCAAATCCTGTACAATGGAAAGTCTGTCACAATCAGCGACCCGCAGGCGGCGCGCGATTTGGGCATCGCGACAGTTTTTCAGGAATTCTCGATCGTGCCGACCTTATCGGTTGGCGAAAACATCTTCCTTGGCAATATGCCTCGGTCTCGCTTTGGTGTGATCGATTGGGCCAGGGTCTACGATGAAGCCGCCCGCGTGTTGGCGGAAATGGATGTCGATGTTTCACCCGAAACTATCACCGGTACGCTGTCGGTAGGCGAGCAACAGTTGGTCGAGATCGCGAAAGCCATCGCGATGGATGCCCGCATGATCATCCTTGATGAGCCAACTGCGGCATTGGGCGAAGATGAGATTGAGCGCCTGCACCAGCTTTTGCGAAATATGCGCGAACGCGGCACCGCCATCCTCTATGTTTCTCACAGGCTGGATGAGGTTGAGCGGATCGTCGATGAAGTGACGATCTTACGCAACGGATGCGTTGTGCGCGCAAGTGGTGAGACCAAGATCAACGTCTCTGAGATTGTCAGCGCCATGGTTGGTGAGGACATTGGTGAGCATTATCCCAAAGAGCGGAACGCCACCGATGGTATTGTGCTGGAGGCGTCCGGTCTGGCCACAAAATCAGGTGTGAAAGATGTTTCGTTTTCACTGTGCCGGGGCGAGGTATTGGGCTTGGGCGGCGTCCTGGGCAGTGGCCGCACAGAAATTGCGCGCGCGCTGTTCGGGACCGACGAATTGATTGCCGGGCAAGTAACGCTGAACGGCAAACCGGTTCACTTCCGCCGGGAAATCGATGCGATCCGTGCTGGATTGGCCCTCGTTCCGGAAAACCGCAAGTTTGACGGGTTGTTCTTCAACTTTCGCGCAAGCGGGAACGTCACTGCAGCGTCTTTAGGCGAGCTAAGCCGGTTCGGGATCTTGAACCTTAAGGTGGAAGATCAAGCCACCCATAATCTGATCCGCGATCTGGAAATCTCGACCCAGGCCGAAGAAAAAACGGTCAATTTCCTGTCTGGTGGCAATCAGCAGAAGATCGTGATCGCGCGCTGGCTGTTCTCTGCCTCGGACATCCTGATCCTCGATGAGCCGACACAGGGGATCGATATTGGCGCCAAGATCGCCGTCTACAAGCTGATCAACAGGCTCACCCGTGCGGGAAAATCGATCATCCTGATCAGTTCGGACCATGACGAGTTGCTGGCGATGAGTGACCGGATTGCCGTTGTACAACATGGCACAATCGCGCGCACGGTCGATGCATCTGAGCTTACTCATGACGATCTAGTGCGCGCTTCCGCCGACATTCCCCATTCCAAGCCTGAGGAGGCTTTCGCATGAAGCGGATCTTTGACACTCAATTGATTGGGCCATTTGCAGCCATGGTGATCGTCGCCCTGATTGTCGCCCTTACGACAGAGCGCTTTCTGAACCCAGGCAACCTGTCGAACCTGTCCTTGCAGGTGAGCATTGTGGCGTTGATCGCAATTGGATCTACCATCGTGATTTTCGCGGCGGGCATTGATCTGAGTTCAGGGTCGATGGTGGCCTTGCTAACCATGATCCTTGCGCAGTTGTTGAAATTCATCGGTATTCCGCTGGTTTTGGCGCTGCCACTCATTCTCTTTTTTGGCGGGTTGCTCGGTCTTTTTATCGGATTGATAACCGCCTACGGGCGCATCCCGTCGTTCATCACCACACTGGCGGCATTGATTGCCTTTCGAGGCCTTGCGCTGACCTTCAACAACGGCTCGCCGATCTTTTCGCTGGATCCAGCGTTGGAGCCGATCTTTTACGGTAAGCTGTTCGGCGTTCCATTGCCGTTCTTCTACCTCGTGTTCTTCTATGCCCTTGCCGCGTTCACGATGAACTTCACAAAACTCGGCCGAGAGATCTATGCCGTGGGTGGCAACCCAGCCGCTGCCGTTCTGACGGGCATCAACGTCCGTAAGGTTCAGACCACGACATTTGTCATCGCGGGTTTCATGACGGCTGTCGGGGCCATCCTGATGTCAGCACGCCTCAACTCGGGTTCGCCCAACTATGGCCAGACGCTGGAACTGCAGGCCATTGCTGCTGCTGTAGTTGGGGGCGCCAGTCTTGCAGGCGGGCGTGGCAACATCCTCGCCACACTGATGGGAGCGATGACGATCGTTATTGTCCAGAATGGCCTTAACCTGAACGCGGCGCCGTCGTCCGTTCAGAACATCGTGCTGGGCCTGATCATCCTGTTGGCCGTTGGCATAGACATGTGGCGCGCGGAAATCTCTGCCCTCATGGGGCGTATATTCGGCCGCTCGTCGTCACAGCAATCATCAAGCATTAAAAAGGAAGCCTGAGATGGATCTGGGACTTAAAGATAAGCAGGTTCTGGTGACCGGTTCAGGTTCCGGCATCGGCAAAGCCACTGCCCGGGTCTATCTGGAAGAAGGCGCGCGGGTCATCGTGCATGGCCTGACCGAGGCGGAAGTGTCCGCCTGCGTCGATGACCTGTCATCTCTGGGCGAGGTTGAAGGCATTGCGGCCGACCTAACAAAAACCGCTGATGCGGAAACTCTGGCGGATTTCGCGCAAGCGCGCGGTACAGTTGATGTGCTGGTCAACAATGTCGGCATCTTTTCGGTCAAACCGTTTGAGGATCTGACCGATGACGACTGGATGCATTACTTCAACATCAACGTCCTGTCCGCCGTTCGGATGAGCCGGATTTTCCTGCCCGAGATGCTACGCCGGGGGGAAGGGTCCATCATCAATATGGCCAGTGAAGCAGCGGTCAAACCACTGCCTCAGATGGTGCACTATTCTGTCACCAAAACTGCCATGTTAGGTCTGACACGTGGTATGGCAGAGCTCACAAAAGGTACGAAAGTCCGGGTTAACTCGATCCTGCCAGGTCCAACCTGGACAGAAGGTGTCGAGGCCTATTTTGACGGCCTCGCCGATCAAAAGGGTGAGCCGCTCGACACGATCGTGGACAATTACTTCAAATCAGATGAACCCACATCGCTCATACAGCGCTTTGTCCAACCAGACGAGGTCGCCCGCATGATCGTCACGATCTCGGCCAGCTCAGCCTCCAACGGTTCTGCGCACCGGATCGAAGGCGGCATCGTTCGTAACATTCTTTAACTGCTAACAAAAGGAGCCTCCCATGGCTGCTCTTACTTTCTCACATATCGGCATCACGGTTCCGGACCTGGAAAAAGCCGTGGAGTTTTATTCCCAAGCATTCGGTCTCTATGTGCTGATGGAACCAACCGAAATCCTGCATGACGAAAGCGCCATTGGTCAGATGTGCGACGATGTGTTTGGGGAAGGTTGGGGAAGCTTCCGCATCGCGCATTTGTCGATGGGAGATGGCGTCGGCATCGAGTTATTCGAATTCCCGAGAACCGTCGAAGAGGAACGTCCGTTTGAATACTGGCGGCGCGGTTTGTTCCATTTCTGCGTGCAGGACGAGGATCTGGAAGGTCGCATCAAGGTCATCGAAGATTTGGGTGGCCGCCAGCGCATGCAACAGGTGCGTAAATATTACCCCGGCGAAAAGCCCTATCGCATGGTCTATATGGAGGACCCGTTTGGCAACATCTTCGAGCTTTACAGTCACTCGTATGAATTGACCTATTCGGCGGGTGCCTATGACTGATCGCGCCAACTTTCCCCCCAGAACGGACAGGCCCAAGGTCGTGATAACCGACTACGATTTTGGCGACGTCGCCGTTGAAACGGAAATCCTGGAAGCCGCGGGTGCCGAAGTGATCGCGCTTCAGGCCAAGCGTCAGGAAGACCTGTTCGATGTCGCGCCGCATTGCGCTGCGATGATGAATCAATATGCCCGGATCGGGAAGGAAACGATCACGCGGATGCGCAACTGTGAGGTCATCGCACGATATGGCGTCGGCGTGGATATCGTGGATGTTGGCACGGCCACGGAAAAAGGCATCCTCGTCACTAACGTGCAAAACTATTGTACCGAGGAAGTTGCCGATCACGCGATTGCCCTTTGGCTGACCCTGGCTCGCAAGTTGCCCGACTATGATCGGGCAACTCATGCAGGGGTCTGGCAGTGGCAAAGCGGACAGCCGGTCTACCGGTTACGTGGGAGGACGATGGGTGTCGTCTCGCTGGGTAAAATCGGGCAAGCCATCGTAGCTCGGGCGCAATCTTTCGGAGTTGCGGTCATCGCTTATGATCCGTATTTGCCAAGAGAAGCTGCCGCAAAGCTTGGGGTCGAGCTGGTGAGCAAGCCCGAATTGCTGGCTAGGTCCGACTATATTCTGATGCAGGCTCCGATGACGCCGAACACGCATCACTTTCTGTCTGATGCCGAATTTTCCGTCATGAAACCCGGTGCGATACTCGTGAACACTGGACGCGGTCCAACGGTCGACAACAAGGCGCTGTTCCGGGCACTGACCGAAGGCCATCTGGCTGCTGCAGGGCTCGACGACCCCGAAGAAGAGCCGGCCAAGCGCGCCAACTGGACGCCTGATAACAACCCGTTGTTCACACTGCCCAACGTCCTCGTAACGCCACATGCCGCCTACTATTCCGAGGAATCCATACACGCAGCACGGGTCACCGCGGCCACTCAGGTGGCCAAGGTCCTGACAGGACAAAAACCCGACTACACAGTCAATGCCGACGCATTGGCCGTATCTACCGCATAACAGGAGACAAGAATGCCAGACGTCAGCACGGACCTTAGGGTTTTCAATGATTTTGAAAGAAACCCGGAACTTCTCAAAAAATTCGACAAGGTGTTGGAGGCGTACTCTGCCGCTGCCATTTTTGCGGATGTGCAGTACCGAACAGGTGTGATGGACAGCGCCATCAAGCCTGCTTTCCGCGCCAAGGTGACAGGCCAGGCCGTGACGGTTCAGCTTTCAAAAGGCGATCTGGTCGACCCTTTGAGAGCGCTTGAAATGGGACAACCCGGGGACGTGATCGTCGTGGACGCGGGTGGTGATCGCCAAACTTCGGTCTGTGGCGGCCTCATGGGTGGCCTGGCTAAGAACCGTGGTATCCGCGGCATGATCGTTGATGGCACCGGGCGCGACACAGATGAACTGGAAGACATCAACTGGCCAATCTGGACGCGCGCGATCACGCCACGTGGTACGCACACAATGTTCTCAGAACGTAAAGAAGAGCTTTCGATCAATGTGCCAATCGCCTGTGGGGGCGTCGTCATAAACCCCGGAGATTTCATTGTAGCTGATCTCATGGGCGTCGTTGTGGTTCCACAGGAAATCGCCGAAGAAACCGTGCGCCTTGCTCAAGAGCAAGCTGACCGAGAGGAGGAAACCCGTAAATGGGTGGCCCAAGGCAAAACCGTCGAGGATCTGCTGAATGAATTCGGTCGCATCTGAGCCCGCGCTGATCGGCGTAGATTGGGGCACTTCATCGTTCCGTGCATTTCTCATTGGTACAGAAGGCGAAGTGATCGATGGAGTCTCGTCGCCTGAAGGCATAATGCAGGTTGCAGGACAAACGTTTGAGTCGGTTCTTGATCGTCTCATCGGCCCTTGGGTCACTAAAGAAAACCTGCCGATCCTGGCATCTGGCATGATCACCAGCCGCAATGGCTGGGTAGAAACGCAGTATGCCGAAATGCCGCTGGGTGCTGGCGGTCTTGCGCGGGCGTTAGTCCCCCACGAAGCGGCCAACGGAGCGCGAATTCATTTTGTGACAGGTGCTTCGACAGAACATGCTGGAGGACCCGACGTAATGCGCGGCGAGGAGACCCAGATCATTGGGGCATCTTCGCTCGGTTTGAGCGAAGGTATGTTCGTGATGCCGGGAACGCACAGCAAATGGGTTCAGGTTGCGGATGGGAAGATCGTGGACTTTTCGACCTACATGACAGGTGAGATCTTTTCGGCGCTGAAAGAACACACGATCCTTGGAACCTTGATGAAGGAGGACGCCTTCAGCGAAGACGCATTCGTGATGGGCGTCAAGGCCGGCCTCAGTGGTGAGTCGAACCTGCTGCACAGCCTGTTTCATGTTCGGACGCTTCCTCTCATGGGCAAAATCCCAAAAGTTGCTACGGCCGACTACTTGTCGGGCTTGTTGATCGGGACCGAGGTTGCGGCCGCGACCGGCGAATTAAAAGACGTCGGCACGATCACTGTTGTTGGACGGAGCGATTTGTCCGACCGATACGAAATAGCGCTTCGAACTGCAGGTTTCGACAGCCGTCGCGCGCCAGATGATATCGTTGCGAAAGGGCATTTTCTGATTGCTCGCGCTGCGGGGTTGGTCGGATGATTGACCTCACCGCAGCTCTTGCTGAGAACCCGCTGATTGCGATTTTGCGGGGGCTGGCACCAGAAAATGCGCGCCCGGTGTCTGATGTGCTCTTCGATGCCGGGTTTCGGATTATTGAAGTGCCGCTCAACTCACCGGACCCGCTGGAATCGATTGCGCAGATCGTTGCGAAACATGGCGCTCAAGCCATAGTCGGCGCTGGCACAGTGTTGACTACGGATCAGGTCGGGGCGGTCGCAGATGCAGGCGGGCGGATCATCGTGTCGCCTAATATGAACCCGGACGTCGGGCGCGCGGCTGTCGCACGGGGTCTGTATTGGTGTCCGGGCGTCATGACCCCCTCCGAGGCCTTTACGGCATTGGATATCGGAGCTTCGGTGCTCAAATTCTTTCCGGCGGAAATGGTGCCCCCCGCTGCCATAGCGGCTATGCGCGCCGTATTGCCTGCAGACGCAGTCGTCGCTGCGGTAGGTGGCATAACGCCGGATACGATGGCGTCGTATCATGCTGCGGGTGTAGATGGATATGGGCTGGGCTCCGCACTGTTCAAACCGAGCTATACATTGGATGATATCGACAGGCGCGCGCGCGCCTTCACCAGTGTATTGGAGGAACTTGGATGAAGCAGGCCCTTGTTACGGGTGGTACGCGAGGGATCGGTGCGGGTGTTGCGCGATCGCTGGCTGAGGCAGGCTGGTCCGTCATCGCTGCATCTGCGTCACAATCCGAGTTGGATGCGTTCGTGCTCCAGGACGGGATCAAGGTACAGACCCTGGATGTGACTGATCAGGTCTCTGTCGATACAGTGTTTAGCGATCTTACGCGTCTTGATGCTTTGGTGAACTGCGCAGGTATTCTTATGCGTGAAGAAGAATACAACATCGACGTATTTGCCAAGGTGCTTGATGTGAACCTGACCGGTACAATGCGCTGCTGCCTCGCCGCACATCCGTTGCTGACGGAAACTGCTGGGGCCATCGTCAATACCGCCTCCATGCTCAGCACCTTTGGTGGGCCTTTGGTTCCAGCCTATTCCGCTTCCAAGGGCGGCGTTGCACAATTGACCAAGGCGCTTGCAGGTCGCTGGGCCGAACACGGCGTCCGGGTCAATGCCATCGCGCCAGGGTGGATCGAAACAGAGATGACCCAAGGCCTACGGGAAGACCCGGCGCGAACGGCAGGAATCATGGCGCGCACGCCTATGAAACGCTGGGGAAAACCCGAAGAGGTCGGCGCGCTTGTGCAATGGCTTTTGAGTGAAAACGCCGGCTTTGTGACCGGATCGATCTATCCGGTCGATGGCGGCTATCTCGCTATGTGAGGAAAATCAATGAATGACGACGACACCGCCCGAATGCCTTATCAATTGCCGTTCCCCAAGGATGCGCAAGAAGAGATCGTGATCCCGAAAGCGATGAGTGAGGACGACAGGCTATGGGTTCCGCAGGCCGAAAACGTCTGGTTCCGGCCGCTCTGTCTGAACCGCTCGCAAGGCTATTGGATGAACCTTCTCAAAGTGCGCAAAGCTGGAGTTCTTTCGCGGCACCGCCATCCGCAACCTGTCCACGGCTTTGTCCTGAAAGGACGTTGGCATTATCTGGAACATGATTGGGTGGCGGAAGAAGGGGGTTATGTCTTTGAGCCGCCTGGCGAGACACATACTTTGGTCGTCCCGGACGATGTCGAAGAGATGGTCACATATTTTCAGGTCAATGGCGTGATGTGCTATGTTGATCCGTGGGGCAAGGTCACTGGCTACGAAGATGTCTTTACCAAGATTGATCTGTGCCGAAAACACTTCGCGGAAGTTGGACTTGGAGAAAGCTACGTTGAACAATTCATCCGTTGACGCGTCGCGTTTCGCGCTAGTAGCTCATGATGCGCGAAAGGACGAAATCGTTGAATGGGTGGGTCTACAACAGTCCCGCCTGTCCGGCGTGCAAATCTTTTCGACAGGAACAACCGGCAGCCGAATAATAAAGGCCTTTCCAGAGCTGAATGTGACTTGCCTGAAAAGTGGACCGCTCGGGGGTGATCAACAGATCGGCGCTATGATCTGCGAAGAGAAACTGGATGCGCTGATTTTCTTTGTCGACCCTCTGTCACCCATGCCGCACGATGTTGATGTTAAGGCTCTGACTCGTCTAGCGACGGTCTATAACCTTCCGATGGCGTGTTCGCGTTCAACCGCTGATTTGATCGTAAATGGACTGCTTGACGAAGATGCGAGCACGCGAGCGTGATACGCAGCGTGCAGGCATGGTTGATCAGCCAGTCCTGAGAAGATGCTCGGACAAGCTATAGAGTTTTTCAGAACCCAGTTGACTCATATTGGCCTCAATGTCTGCTTTCAGGATGTGAACGAGATGGTCGACCCCTCGCGCTCCAAACGCTGCGACAGCATATTGAAAGGCGCGTCCGACCATGACGAAATTTGCACCTTTCGCCAGGGCGCGCATTATGTCCAATCCCCAGGCAATGCCGGAATCGTAGATCAGTGGCATGTCTGTACCGACCGCATCGCGAATACCCGGCAATTGATCAATCACGGCGGGCCCGGCTTCGAATTGCCGCCCAGAGTGGTTGGATACCCAAATGCAGTCCACGCCCTCGGTTACCATTTTTTGAGCATCTTCAGGCCGCAGGACACCCTTGACGATCAAATTGCCTTCCCACTCCTGTCGTAACTCGCGCAGGTACTCCCAATCCGGAATCCCACGGATCAAGGCGCCCGCGTGGGTAAAGCTTTCGCGCCCGCGTGTGGGGACATAATCGTCAAAGAACCGCATGCGTGGCATGACGCCTTCGCGCAGATGCGCAAGGCACCAGGTGGGTCGTGAAGCCATTTCTAACAGAGTGCGTAGGTCAGCTTTTGGAGGCACGGTCAGGTTGGCGCGGCGTTGTCGTTCGCGCCGGCTCTCCTCTGGTACGTCCACTGTGATGATCAGCGTGTGAAACCCTGATGCCTTGATCCGCGGCAGCATTGCGCGGCGCAACTCGCCAGAGTTCACCGGGTAATGCTGAAACCACCCGTTGTTGCCAATGTGGGGCGCCACATCTTCCGGCGACGCTACCGCAACGCTGGACAACGAAAACGGAATGTTGTGCGCGACCGCCGCCTTTGCAAGCATCCGCTCTGCACCTGCCCACATCAGGCCGGACATGCCCACAGGTGCTATTCCGAAAGGCAGATCATATGTTTTGCCCATTAGTGTAGTCTGCAGATCGGCCTTTGTTCGGCCGCATAGAACACGCGGCATGAACCTGATGGAATCAAGTGCGTCACGGTTCACCTTCAACCCTAGTTCCCGGCCTGTTGCGCTGTCGAGATACTCGAAGGCAAACTTCGGGATGCGCTTTTGCGCAGTTTTCCGAAGATCTTCTATCGACGGGTGGGATAGGTCCAGATCCATCAGAGTCCTCTGGTTTCGTTGTCTAACGCTTGAAGCGCCTCAGCCGGTCACCAAAGGGACGGTAAGGCCAAAGAAATTGCGGGCACATAGGTGATGAACATCAGCAGGATCAGCATGCCGGCAAAGAATGGCAGGATCGCCCGGCTGAGGCTTTCGATGGAGACCTTCGAAATACTGCTGGCCACGAACAGGTTTACACCCAATGGCGGTGTACAGAATCCGATGGCCAGATTGACCGTCAGAATGACACCAAAGACGATCGGATCGACACCCAGTGCAGTTGCAACCGGCAGCAGAATCGGTGTCATGATGATGATCGACGAAATCGTCTCCATGAACATGCCGATCACCAACAAAAGCAGGTTGATCAACAACAGGATGATGATCGGATTGTCGGACAGGCTGGTGATTGTTGTGGCGAGTTCCGTCGGGATTCTTGCAAGCGTGATCAGTCTGCCAAAGGCGGTCGCCATGATCACCAATATCAGAATGGTTCCACTGGTCTTTGCACTGCCTGCTAAGACCTCTGGCAGGTCCCTGACGGTGATATCGCCATAGACAAAGATGCCGGTGAAGGCGGCGTAAACCACAGCGACGGCGCCTGCTTCGGTTGGGGTGAAGATGCCGCTGTAGATGCCCCCAAGGATGATTACAGGCACCAGAAGTGCCCAGATCGAAGACCGGAAGCTCTGCCAAACACCCGGGCCTGAGAACGTGGTTGTCGATTGCTGAACAACCTCATCCTTTCGCAGCAGGACACGGGCGACCAACATGAACATGAGGGCAAAGAGGATGCCGGGAACAACACCCGCCAGGAACAGCTTTCCGATCGAAACCTCGGCAGTAACACCGTAGATGATAAAGGGGATACTTGGCGGGATCATCACGCCGATCATCCCTGAAGACGCCGTCAAAGCGCCGCTGAATTTGCGCGTATAGCCAACCTTTTCCATCTCGGGGATCATGTTTGATCCGATGGCGGCGACGGTTGCAGGGGACGACCCGGATATGGCGGCAAAGAACACGCAGGCAAGCACGTTCACATAAGCCAGCCCGCCCCGGATATGACCTATCAGTGCATTGGCGAACCCAACCAGACGGCGCGACATTCCACCGTGCTGCATCAGGTCGCCCGCGAGGATGAATAAAGGAACAGCGATCAGCGGAAACGAGTCTGCGCCTGTCACCACCGAGCGCGCCAAAAGCACCATCGGCGGAGTGCCATCCACGAAGACAATCACGATCATCGTCGCTAGACCCAGGCAGATGCCAATTGGCACGCTGAAGAGCAGAAGTGCGAAGAGAGTCAGGAAAAGCGTTGTTGCAAGCATGCCGGGTTCCTCACGCTTTGGTCTCTGCGATCAGGCGCAGGGTTCGGATCAGATGCTGAGTAACGCGGATTGCGGACAGGCCTGCACCAACCGGCGCTGAGGCATACAGGATCGGGATTGGCAGCCCCAAAACAACTGAGGTCTGGCTGGCCACAAAGGGCTGCCGGATCAGCTTGATGCATTCAATTGTAAGAACGATCAGGAATCCAAGGACAAGAAGCGCGATCACAACATCCGCGTAAAGCCTTGCCCGCTCGCTCAGGACATCGCGCAGGACCGTAATGCGCACATGATCGCCGGTATGGAAGGCATAACTGACGCCAAGCCAGACGAACCAGACAAATAGCCAAAGCGTTAGCTCTTCTCCCCATGAAAGAGAGGCATTCATGATGTAGCGCATGAACACGTTGCCAAAGATCAACACGACAATCGCGGCTAGTAGCGCACTGGCTAGGACCTTTTCGGCATTCATATCGATCCATTTGATAACCGACATCGTTCACCTCCCCTTGAACGAAAGGGACGCCCGAACCTGCTCGGCGCGGGTGCCCGGATTGGCTGAGTAAACCGTGGGTCAGCTTCCGCCTGCTGCGGACACCGCCGCGACCCAAGCGTCGTAGGCTTCGGCGCCAACTTCGTCGCGATATTGCAGGCGAACGCTTTCGGTTTTGTCAGCGAAGGCCTGTCTCTGCTCTGCAGTCAGTTCCAGAACCTCGACACCTGCGGCACGGATCTGTTCCAGCTGCTCCGCATCTTCGCTGGCGACCAGTTCAGCCTGATAGTCACGTGCGGCAGCCATCGAGTCCCGGATTAGTTGCTGATGCTCCGCAGGCAGCGAGTCAAAGAATGGCTTGGAGACGACCGGCATGTAGACCGCGAAGACATGGCCCGTGGTCGAAAGGTATTTCTGCACCTCGTAGAAACGTTGTGAGGTAATAATCGCCAGCGGGTTTTCCTGCCCGTCGATCACGCCTTGCTGAAGGGCAGAGTAAACCTCGCCGAAGTTCATCGGCGTTGGGTTGGCGCCGAGTGTTTCGAAGGTTGCCACATGCGCCGGAACCTTCATGGTGCGCAGCTTAACGCCCTCGAGGTCTTCGGGTGTTTCAACCGGGCGGACATTGTTGGTCACGTTGCGCACGCCCAATTCTAGCCAACCAAGACCGACGAGCCCCTGATTTTCGACCCGCCCGAGCATTCCGTCACCGGCCTCACCATCAAGAACATCAAAGGCGATGTCCTTGGAGGCATACATGTAGGGAAGCTCGATCACCGCAAAAGCCGGATCCCAGCCTGCGAAGAAAGAAGACGGCGGAATGGCCATTTCAAGAACGCCAGTTTGAACGCCCTCGATCAACTCACGATCAGGCCCCATCTGCGACGAAGGGAAGATCTGAACGTCGATCTCACCGTTTGAGCCTGCTTCGACCAGCTCCTCAAACTTCAGTAGTGCGCGATGCATGTGAAACGCTTCTGCAGCGCCGTGCCCGATCTTTATGACTGTTTCAGCTGACGCTGCGAAGGCAAGCCCGGCAGACATGGCGACGCCAAGCGCGAGTGTTGATTTCTTGAACAAGGTATCCTCCCTAGGATTTGATTTTTCAATCTACCATCTGAGATATCAGATATAATATAGAAATCAAGCGTACATGTGTTATTGTGTTGTAAAGGCGAAATGGGACGAAGTGAAAATGACTGAGATTTTGCAGATCAAGCGCCCGGATTCATTGAGTAAAACTGCCGAAGAACACATTCGCAATGGCATTATCAATGGCACGTTTCAACTGGGTGAATCGTTGCCGGAAGTGAAGCTGTCAAATGCCATGGGCATCAGCAAAACTCCGATTCGCGAAGCGCTATCGGCTCTGAATCTTCAGGGACTCGTTCAGATCTTCCCTCATCGAGGAGCCTTCGTATTCTCTCTTTCTCAAGAGGATGTGGTGCAGCTTTGCCAGTATCGGCTCATCCTCGAATCTGCAGCTTTGGAGCAGGCGCTTGAAAAGAACCCCACCGTTCTGATCAATGAACTGGCTACGATTGTTTCGAAGATGTCAGAAGCGCAGGAAGCGGATGAATTCGAGCAGTACTTGGAACTAGATGCAGAATTTCACCACGCCTTTTTCAAGTACTGCGAAAACAGCTATTTGAGAGATGGTTACCAAAAAGTCGGTGACATCGTCCAAACCATGCGGACTCATCTGTCCAAGCGTTCTGATCGAACAAAGAAGTCGTTTCAGGAGCATCAAACGATCACGGCGCTCCTGAGCGTGGGTAAAGTAAAAGCTGCAAAGAACACCCTCAAACGGCAAATCACTCGCGGGGAGCGTTCCTATTCCGATTTGGTCGGAGTCGAACAAAGATAGTTGCCTCACCTATAGAAGTCGCACTGAAGGCTGGTGGATGCATTCCGACTACTCTGATCTGATGGCAAAACTTTGAGTCGCAAATGATAAAACTTGTGTGCTTGAGAAAATCCAGTTGATTCAAAATCAACGGTTTAGCTGTCGTTGAATGGCAAAACTATGTGTCGCCCGACATTTCCTATGTGGCGACAAATAGTTTTGCCTTTTGCGACAAATCCTTTCCTTTGCGCCGCATAGCTTTGCCTTCTGCCAAGTGGTTACGTTGCGCATGTTTCCCTTTAATAACTGTTTTTGAGCGAAGCCTTTCTGGGCGCTCGTCTCTAAAACCTGCTCCCGGCGAGGGTTGGGGGTAGCAAGTGCAAATCAATTCGATGGGGCTGGTGCGGCCCGCAGGCTTCAGCCGAGGACACGGCCCTGTCTAATTGTGTTGCAGGCGCGTGGGGACGAAGTACCCTAGCTCTTCTCATTAGAAGGGCGGGCGAAAGGGCCGGAAACGGGCCCGTGGCTCACGGACACCGATGCCCGAGGCCCTGAGACCCGGCGAACGCTGGTCGCTGGACTTTCTGTCAGATACCTTTGGCGCGTCTCGTAAATTCCGCATTCTGGCAGTGAATGACGATTGCTGTCGGGAGAACCTATGCCTGATGGCCGACACTTCCATATCCGGTGCACGTGTCGTACGCGAACTGGATGCGCTTGTTCGCATTTACGGCAAGCCCGCCAGCATTGTCAGCGACAATGGAACGGAGTTCACCAGCCGAGCGATCCTAAAATGGGCGAACGATAATGGCGTGGACTGGTATTACATCGACCCAGGTAAGCCCCAGCAGAACGCCTTCATCGAGTCGTTCAACGGCAGCCTGCGTGATGAACTGCTGAATGAGGAGTTGTTCGATAGTCTGGATGACGCCCGCCGTAAGCTGGCCCTATGGCGATACGACTACAACCACGTCAGACCCCATTCATCGCTGGCGAACAAAACACCCGCAGAAGCGCGTCGAGCGCTTGAGCAATTTGAAGGCTCCGCGCACGACCACTGCCAGACAGTTGTTTGTGAAGTAAACAACGAGAGAGCGCTTGCCCAAACCGACGACCAAGAATATGAAAACCAGACCCGCAGACTCTCGTTATGAATGAGGGAGCCTCGGGGCGCAGGTCAATGTCAATACTGGTGCTCCTAAACCAATCAACATTGACCTTAGGACAGTGAGCTTTAACAGCGAGATTATGAGCAACCTTGTCTTGGCCACAAGAAACGGACGTGTTCAGAATATTTACAACTTTGTAGACAAGCACACGCAAGACTACCCTGGTGCAGTGTTTTCTGAGGTGGATGAGGAAATGAACCTCGGTATTTATCTTCAAAGCGAGCTGGCAAAGAAACTGGCTGACCATTTTATCCAAACGCAGAAACGGCTCGAGAAAACAAAACTTTAGAATTAACTAAGATTACATTGAGACCTGCGTTTGCGCTCCTATCCACTATTAGCTACGTCTGCTTCAGTTTGGGAGCGGACCAATGCCACTGAAGCAACCAAACCCTTCAACAATGACTGGTGGGGGCTCAAACCACCTGTCTGAACCCACTGCAGAGAATGTCCGCGACGAGCCCTAACCGGAACTCTCGATTTTACGCTGCGCGCGCTCGCAGCACCGAATTTTCTGCACAGGCGTAAAAATCCGTGATGCAGTGCGGCGGCGAAATCGGCCATTCGTCGATTGTGCAGAAATTTTGAAACGGCAAATTCACAGATCGCGGGACAAATTGAGCTTTCGCTGCAGTTACGTGAATGTCCGCTCCAGTGAACGAGCTTTTCATGTGCTGGTTTCAAGATGCTTTAAGATTACCCCAGAATTTGTCTAAGCTTTCGCAGCCATAGGTTTTGCGATTTGTGAGATACGTTGGAACTTTTTCCTATAGGCGGCGGGAGACAGGCCAACGCCGCGCTTGAACACCCGTCTGAACGATGCTGGATCTTCATAGCCAACCAATACGCCAACTTCATCGACAAGCTGTTCGTCGGTCTCCAGCATCTGTTTGGCCTCTTCAATCCGAAGGGCCTGCACATATTCTATCGGCGCAAATCCTGTGGCCGCCTTGAACCGGCGGGAAAATGTTCGGGCATTCAGGCCAGAACGCGCCACCATTTGTTCAACCGGCTTGGCAACCTCGTAGTTTTCGGCAATCCATGTCTGGCAGTCGGATATTTGTGCATCGGATGTCTCCATCGGCCGGGTCATCACAGCATAGGGGGATTGTCCTTCAGAATGCCCGCTGATCAGGAACACTTTCGCGGTTTCAATCGCATGCTGGTATCCGCAAAGCTTGGCAATCAGATAAACGGTAAGATCATGCCACGCGCTTACGCCGCCTGCTGTCACAATCCCGTCAGCCTCTTCCGTTAAGCACAAGATGCTTTCGTTGCGAAAGGAAACTTGGGGATAGTGGCGCTGAAACATGTCACGATATGCCCAATGGGCGGTTGCCTCTTTGCCATCCAACATCCCGCCTTCGGCAAGCAAAAGCGAACCTGAACAAACAGAAGTTACAAGCGCTCCCTTGTCATGAACTTTCCGCAGCCACGCAATTTCGCGCGGATAGCGCCCCTTTGGGACGTCATAAATCGAGGTATACATATCGCAAACCACGACAGCGTCAGGAGAGGCCTCGTCGTCGGTCGCAATATGCGGCTCAACTGGAATATTGCCCAGACAGTGAAATGGTTTCCCGTCCGCAGAGGCAATCTTGATATCCAAAACTTCATTTCCCGGCGTTCCGGCCAACATGTCTGAATAGACAGCCCCAACCGAGGCCAGCACATCGTACAACCCGTATAATACTGAGGCCGAGGTTTCTGGTGCTGCGAGCAACACAATCAGGGGGTTCTTTCCGTGGCTCATCAGGGTCTCCTGTCTATTTCAGCACGGTTTTGACACGTTTGCCGTGGTCATTTGTCCAGTATGCCTTGGCGGCGTCCATATTGCCACTTCTTGCGATATGAGGAGTTGGGTTAGCCTGAAAAGAAATCAAAAGGGGTAACTACGATGAACGACTTATCCAACATGTTAGAGACGCTCTCACTTGAGTTTAGTGGTAATCTGATTGACCCGGATGATAACCGGTTTAATGGCGCACGTGCGGTCTGGAATGCGATGATAGATCGCCGCCCTGCCGTCATTGCACAGTGCAAATCTGCATCGGATGTCCAAGCGGCTGTGAAGCTCGCCGTTGCCCAGGACTTGCCGATTTCGATTAAGGGCGGCGGTCACAATGTTGCTGGGCACGCGGTGTGTGACGGCGGCGTGATGATCGATCTCTCTGGGATGCGCGGTGTTGAAGTCGATCCAACCGCTCGTTTGGCCAAAGTTCAGGGCGGCGCATTGTGGCGTGATGTAGATACGGCGACACAAAAACATGGGCTCGCTACGCCGGGTGGTTTGATTTCTGACACCGGTGTCGCTGGGCTCACGCTGTCGGGCGGCATTGGCTGGCTGCGTGCCAAACACGGGCTTTCCATCGATAACCTGGTCGCGGCTGATGTGGTGACGGCTGACGGGTCATTGGTGCGCGCCAGTACTGACGAAAACCCAGATCTATTGTGGGCACTCCAAGGTGGTGGTGGCAATTTTGGCGTCGTTGTTAATTTTGAATTTTCCCTACACCCTTTGGGCCCGGAAGTCATGTTTACCGCGCCAATATACCTGGTGGAAAACGGTCCAGAACCAATCCGGGCATGGCGAGATTTTTTGACAAAACACGGGGACAAGGTTGGTTCACTGTGCGAGTTTTCAACGGCAGGCGGCGAAGATTTTCCTGAAGAATACTGGGGCAAGCGGGTCTTTACCCTTGCATGCATTTACAACGGAGACGCCGCCGAGGGCGAAGTGCTGACCCAGCCTCTTCGTGAACTTGGCGAACTGTCGACGGATTTTTCCGGGCGGATGAACTACTGCGATGTGCAACAGTTATTTGATACTCTGGTCCCCGCCGGAGATTTCCGGTGTTATTGGAAGGCGCGATATCTCAGCGACTTGTCAGACGAAATGATCGATCTGGCGATTTCTAATGCATTGGCGGCCCCGTCAGACAATTCGATTTCATCGCTTTGGAATTTTGGCGGTACAACAGCAAAGGTCGCCGCCGACGCCACCGCATTCGGCGATCGTTCTTTTGGCTGGATGTATTCGCTTGATGGAATTTGGTCAGACCCGGCAGATGATGCCGCTAATATTGCCTGGTCACGGGTCGGCTGGTCAAATTCCGAACGTTTTGGCCATCATGGGCGTGCCTACCTGAACTTTGCGGGCCATGGCGAGGACAACGCGGAGCTGACGCAGACAAGTTTCGGCCCGAACTATAAGCGGCTTGTCGAGATAAAAACCAAATTCGACCCGCAAAACCGGTTCCGCTTCAATCAAAACATCGCACCTGAGGCATAAGGCCAGCGCAGCATATTGATAGGAGCACGATATGACCAAACCTACACCCCGATTGCCACATCAGACGGACGACATTTTCTTAACCGATGGCGGAACCGAGACATGGCTTATGTATAAACGTGGCTTTGAGATACCTGAATTTAGCGCATTTCATCTGCTGAACGACCAACGATCAGCCGTAGCGTTGCGGGAATACTACCTAGCCTTCGCCAATATCGCCGAGAAACTTGGAACGCCCTTCATCTTCGACAGCCTGACTTATCGCGCAAGTCGCGATTGGGGTGCGTTGCTTGGATACTCTGCTAATGCCCTGGCTGAGATGAACCACAAGTGCTTCGAGCTTTACCGGGAGTGCGCCGCTGAGGCTGGTTTGACAGCGGAAAACACCGTTATCAGTGGCTGCATCGGGCCGAAGGGTGATGCCTATCGAACAAACCAAAACCTCACTCCAGAAAGTGCCGAAGCCTACCATAGTGAACAGATTGAGACGTTCAAAGCCGCCGGGGCCGATATCGTCACAGCACTGACCCTGAACACAACAGACGAGGCGATTGGTATCGCAAAGGCGTCAGCCCAGGCAGGCATCCCGTCGGTGATTTCCTTTACGATTGAGAAAGACTGCAGACTTCGCAGCGGTGAAACGCTGAAACAAGCAATTGAAATGGTCGATGCGGCAACGTCAAACGCTCCGGCGTATTATATGATCAACTGCTCGCATCCGGTCGATTTTGGCCCTGCACTGGGCAATGAGCTCTGGGCGAACCGCATCCGTGGACTGCGGGCCAACGCATCCTCTTTGGATCACGGCACGTTGTGCCAGTTGGGGCATCTTGAAGAAGGAAACCCAGATGAATTGGCAAATCAATACGTTGATATCAGGGCCGCTCATCCAACGATGAATGTTTTTGGCGGGTGTTGCGGTACCGATTATATCCATGTCGAGAAAATCGGGAGAGCCTTGTTGGCTGCGGCGTAAGTGATCTGCGCTAACGAACCTGCGATTTTAGGTGTCCTTCGTTGAATGCGCAGCGTTCGACAAAGTGGATTCAAACACTAATTCGCTTCATGAAATGGCGCGCGACGCGAGTGTTGCGCTGAGGCAGGAATTGTTCTGTTATAGCGCGACTTAGTCTCTTGAAGCTCTAATTAAAGAGCCCACTTCAACGGCTGAAATCCTGGCCAAAGCAGCCAAATACGTTGAACCTGTAAAGAGTCTCTTGCCTCATGCAGATAGTGAAAACTTCTCAATATTGATTAATTCGTTCGAATGAATTAATAGTAATTTGAAAGGATTCGCTATGGCCCGAGTGACAGCAGAACGCGTCGAACAGACCAAACTAGAGCTACTGGAGGCAGCCCGCCAGGTACTTACCGAAGAAGGGTTTGCAAGGCTTTCGACGCGTAGGGTATCAGAGATTGCAAATACGCAGATGAGCCAAATTCGGTACCATTTTGGGTCGAAGGAAGGAATGATCCTTGCGTTGTTTGAATATATGAACGCGGGATTGATAGAGCGGCAAAAACAAACGTTCACAAACCCGTCGCTTCGGATTTCCGAAAAGTGGTTTCTGGCCTGCGACTTCCTCGATGAAGATATTCAGTCTGGTTATGTTCGGGTTTTGCAGGAACTTATCGCCGCAGGCTGGTCAAACCCAAAAATCGGGGACGCGGTTCGTGCAGCTCTTACTCAATGGAACGAACTGCTGATTGCATTGGCGAAGGAGGCCACTGAGGAACACGGAGATATTGGTCCGCTCTCGGTAGAGGCGATGGCGTCCTTGATCGCCTGCGCCTTTATTGGTGCCGAAGCGCTTATCCTGCTTGGCTACGAGGAACAGATTCACCCCGTCCGAAAAACATTGCGCCAGGTTGGCGAGGTTATCGCGAATTTGGAGAATCTTCAAAAGGAGGAACCCAATCATGCGCGCTAAACTTCCCCATACTGAAGGTACGACCGATCGTGACGGCGTAAACCTGCACTATGAAATCTACGGAGATGGGGCCGAGACGATCCTGTTCGTGCCGACCTGGGCGCTTATCCATTCCCGCGTCTGGAAAGCGCAAGTGCCATATCTGAGTGAGCGGTTTCGGGTCATTACGTTTGATCCACGCGGCAATGGGAAATCAGACCGTCCCGATAATCCAGACGCTTACACAATCGACAAGATTGTCGCCGATGTGATTGCGGTCATGGATGAAATCGGCGTTGAAAAGGCTGCACTTGTCGGGCTTTCTTTCAGCAGTGCCATCGCCTTTGCCGTGGCGGCCTATCACCCTGATCGCGTCAGCGCTGTTATCTCAACCGGCGCGTGGAGCCCGATTGTTCCCCCCAAAAAAGAACGGGCAGATGCCTATGCCAACGATCTGGTCGACCATCCGCAGCTCTGGCAGAAATACAATCCCGACTACTGGCGCAAGGATTACCCAGATTTTGTGCGCTTCTTTCTGGATCGGGTTCATAACGAACCACATTCCACCAAACAGCACGAAGATGCCGTCGCCTGGGCGTTGGAAGGTGATGCTGAAATGCTGATCATGACGCAAGAGGCTCGAGACACACCGGAGATCGCAATTGACGAGGACATGTATCGCAAAGTGCAATGCCCAAGCCTGATTTGTGTCGGCGACAATGACGACGTCACTCCCCCGGAAACATCTTTTGCCATCGCGGAGCTGACGGGTGGTGAATTGCAGGTCTTTGAGGACGGCGGGCATGCAATCCACGCGCGTTTCCCCGCCCGGTTCAACACCTTGATGCGCGATTTTCTCGCACGTCATCTGGGGACGTGGAAGCCCGAAAGTCGCAAGGTGACGAGTGCACCGAAACGGGTGCTGTATCTGTCCTCTCCTATTGGCTTGGGCCACGCACGTCGAGATCTGGCGGTAACACGTGAGCTACGCAAGCTGCACCCTGATCTGCAAGTGGATTGGCTGGCGCAGGACCCGGTAATCCGGTTTCTGGATGCCAACACCGAACGCGTCCATCCGGCCAGCAAATTGCTGGCCAACGAAAGCGCGCATATTGAGGCCGAATGTGGAGAACATGATCTCCACGCCTTTCAGGCGATCCGCAACATGGACGAGATCCTGATCAAGAATTTCATGGTGTTCCAAGAGGTACTGGAAGAAGAATCCTATGATCTGGTGATCGCTGACGAAGCTTGGGATGTGGACCACTACTGGCACGAACACCCAGACCTGAAAAAAGCGCCGATGGCGTGGTTTACAGATTTCGTAGGTTGGCTGCCATTTGCGGAAAACGGCCCGCGTGAGGCGTTCCTGACTACCGATTACAATGCTGAGATGATCAAACATGTAGAAGGACATCCAGATGTCCGGGATCGCTCAATTTTCGTGGGCACGAGCGACGACATCGTTAATCGGGACTTCGGTGACGGGTTACCGCAAATGCGCGACTGGATACCGAAACATTTCGAGTTTTCCGACTACATCATCGGGCAGCATCCGTCAGAATTTGGCAGCCGAGACGACCTACGCGTTGAATTCGGCTATGATGACGGGCGCACGACCTGCATCGTGGCTGTCGGCGGGTCCGGTGTCGGCGCGGCGCTGATCCAACGAATTCTCAAGGCGGTACCATTGGCGCGCACCCGTATTCCGGAGTTGCGGATCATTGTGGTTGCTGGTCCGCGGCTTGATCCGGCAATGTTTGATCTGCCCGATGGAGTTGAGATGCGTGCATTCGTGCCAGATCTTGACCGGCACTTAGCGGCTTGTGATCTGGCTTTGGTGCAAGGCGGATTGACCACTTGCATGGAACTTGCGGCAGCAGGCACTCCCTTCCTTTACTTTCCGTTGCGCAACCATTTCGAACAAAACTTCCACGTGGCCAGCCGTCTGGAACGCTACAACGCCGGACGCAAGATGATTTTTGCCGAAAGCGATCCCGAAAGGATTGCGACGGCCATGCTCGAGGAATTGGGCGCTCCACGCATCCCGAATACCGTCGCCGCCGACGGGGCATCGCGCGCTGCGGCCATGCTTCACGAATTGCTATAAGGATATTGATATATGACAAATTTTGATCCCGTTGCCTTTAAGAACTCCACTCGAAGTCAGTGGGATAATGTCGCTGAACACTGGAATGCCTGGGGGCCGTTGCTGGATCGATGGCTCGGACCAGCGACCGAAACGCTCCTGGACATGTGCGGTGTCCAGTCAGGGTCCATAGTGTTGCATATCGCAGGTGGCTCTGGTCAGGATGCGCTGCAGAGCGCGAGGCGCGTCGAATCAGACGGCTTTGTCTTGTCCACCGATTTTTCTGAGAACCTTACCCGACTTGCCAATGATCAGTTTGAACGGGCCGGACTGACACAGGCGCGTGCCACAGTTATGGACGGCGAAAACCTTAAGACCGGGGATCAACGGTTTGATGCCGTGATTTCACGGGTCGGCCTCATTTTCTTCCCGGATCAGAAACGCTCGATGAAAAGTCAGATCTCCGCCTTGCACAAAGGTGGATCGGTAGGCGCTCTGGTTTATGCGACGCCGCAGGAATGCCGTTTCTTTTCCGACCCAGTCGGTATCATTCGCAAACACGCTAATCTTCCCGCACCGGCTCCGGGATTGCCCGGCCCGTTCAGCCTCGGTGCACCTGGTGTAATCGAAGACCTTTTTGAAGCGGCCGGACTCGGTGATATTCAAACGCAAAAAATCGAAGCGCCCGTTGTCCTTGAAACGGCGCAGGAATGCCTGCGCTTTGAACAGGAAAGCTTTGGGGCCCTACACCAAATGCTTGGAGGGCTGGACGATGAGGCCAAACAGGCTGCTTGGGAGGAAGTAGAGACCGCGCTGGAAGCCTTTGAAACCGACACCGGTTTCATTGGCCCGTGTACTATGATTGCAGCTTCGGGGGTCAAAACATAATCTGAAAAATGTTGGAACCGTTAGAAACCGGACATTTGCGTTGTGCAAGTGAATGGTGGATTTGACCGTTCCTCGTTTGCCGGTCTCGGTTGCGGTGAAAAGAGAGTTCGAATTTCGTCCCTCAGGCTGGCATTTAATGCCCGGTCTGGCGGCATCGGCTGCAGCGCAGCAATGAGTGTGTCGCAACTGCGAGTGGATGCTGCGTCAGCGAACACCCAGAGTGGCAACGCCGGAAAAGTCCGCAGCCCTGCCATCTGTGAAGCGCCTGGGAACGTCCGGAATGCGGGGATTGCGACGTGCTGCACAGGCGAAAGGCGAAAGCTTGTCCAGCGGCAGCAATGGGCTCATACTACCCGTCTACCCATACTGCAGAGAATGTCGGCAGTGAGCCCTTAGCAACGGATGCTGCGCAGTGCATCAATGGGAACGATACATCGCCAAGCGGACGCGGTTGTAAATGCGGGAACAAACCTCGTCAGTGGTGTGGTTGTAGCTGAATAGCGGAAGGTCTCGACCCACGAAACAGTCGACCAATTTCACCGACGAACGCTCTATAATTCAATGCTGTTTGGCGCATGTCTGTCCAATTGAGTGTCCCAACTCGAACCAGATGAGACAGTTTTTCCGTTGTCTCACTTCGCTGAGGGAAAACGCTACACAACCTATAAAGATTGCATCAGCCTTTTCTTCGACAAGGAGGAGAGGAACAATGCAGCCAGCAAAAGACACCTTGGCGTGGATGTATGAAAAGATGGTGACCAGCCGTCGGTTCGAAAACGCCATCGAGAAAATCTACATGGAAGGCAAGTCGCCGGTTTTCAACATGGCGGACGGACCGATCCCAGGTGAGATGCATTTGTCAGACGGACAGGAACCGGTGGCGGTTGGTGTCTGTGCCCATCTGAATCCCGAAGATGTCGTGACGGCGACGCATCGCCCGCATCATCAGGCCATCGCTAAGGGTGTGGATCTGAAGAAGATGGCCGCCGAAATTTTCGGCAAGGCGACGGGCCTGTCGGGCGGGCGCGGTGGCCATATGCATATCTTCGACGCCGATGTGAACTTTGCCTGTTCGGGGATTATCGCTCAAGGCATGGGGCCTGCGGCCGGGGCGGCGCTGTCGCGTCAGATACAGGGTAAGCCGGGTGTCGCGGTATCGTTTATCGGTGAAGGTGCTGCTAATCAGGGGGCCTTTCACGAGGCCATGAACCTGGCGGCGGTCTGGAAATTGCCGATGGTCGTTGTGGTCGAGGACAATGCCTGGGGCATTTCCGTGTCGAAAGAGGCCTCGACCGCGATACAGCGCAACTCGGACCGGGCGGCGGCATACGGTATTCCTGGCCATTACATTCCAGGCAACGATCCAATGAAGATCTACGAGGTTGCCGGTGAAGCGATCGCGCGGGCGCGTCGCGGCGAAGGTCCGACACTGATCGAGGTCGAAACCTATCGTCTGGCCGGACACTTTATGGGCGATGCCGAAGGCTACCGCCCAGACGGTGAAAAGGACGGGCTGTTCGAGAAGGACCCGATCCCGGCAATGCGCGCCAAGCTCCTGGCTGACGGCAACTTTACCGAAGCGGAACTGGATGCATTGGAAGACAAGGCACAGGCCGCTGTGGACGAAGCAATCGGTTTTGCGCGCGAAAGCGCCGATCCGAAACCTGAAGACGCGCTGACAGCTGTGTTCGCCTGATAGGCCAAGGGAGAAATGATAATGGAAAATGAACGTAAACTTACAATTGCCCGGGCAATGGCCGAGGCCACCGCACAGGAAATGCGCGATGATCCGAGCGTGTTCGTCATGGGCGAAGACATCGCGGAACTGGGCGGTGTCTTTGGCAACACCCGTGGATTGCTGGAGGAGTTTGGCAAGGAACGGGTCCGCGACACGCCAATTTCGGAGACTGGGTTTATCGGTGCCGCCGTGGGGGCGGCACAGGATGGCATGAAGCCGGTTGTCGAACTGATGTTCGTTGACTTCTTCGGCGTCTGCTTTGATGCGATTTACAATCTGATGGCCAAGAACACCTATTTCTCGGGCGGGAATTTCAACGTACCCATGGTGCTGATGACCTCGACCGGGGGTGGCTATTCCGATGCAGGGCAGCATTCGCAATGTCTCTATGGCAGCTTTGCCCATCTACCCGGCATGAAAGTGGTCAGTCCGTCCAATGCCTATGATGCCAAGGGGCTGATGACAGCGGCGCTGCGCGACCCGAATCCGGTGATTTACATGTATCACAAGGGATTGCAGGGTATGGGCTGGCTCGGCACCGAAGCGGGCGCCATCGTGCATGTGCCGGAAGAAAGCTATGAGGTCGAAATCGGCAAGGCCGCGATTGCTCGCGAAGGGCACGACGTGACCATCGTATCGATTGCGCAAGGCGTTCATCACGGGCTGAAAGCGGCGGAAAGGTTGGCCGATCAGGGTATCAGAGCCGAGGTGGTAGATCTGCGGTCTCTGGTGCCGCTGGATCGCGACACGATCCGCGCCAGCGTCGCAAAGACCGGGCGGTTGATCGTGGTGGACGAGGATTACCACAGCTACGGAGTGTCGGGCGAAATCATCGCGACCGTGACCGAAAGCAATATGGCGGATCTTAAGGCCCCCCCCAAACGCATCGCCTATCCGGATGTGCCGATCCCGTTTGCCCGCGTTCTGGAACAGCATTGCCTGCCTAATGCGGACAAGATCGTCGCCGCCGCGCGTGAGATCTGTGGAGCGCCGGTTCCGGCCTAACCTCAGACAAACCCATTACAAGCAGATGCCACCCTGGAATGATGGGGTGGCCGCAAGAGGAGACTGCCAATTGGCTACCGATATCATCATTCCATCCGACCTTTGGGACGGCGATGAAGAATGCGTCATCACCGCCTGGCTGGCCAGTGACGGGGCACAGGTCACCGAGGGTGCGCTGATCGCCGAGATCATGACAGCCAAGGTCCAATACGAGATCACCGCCCCTGCCACCGGCACGCTAAGCATAGCCAAGGCGCAGGATGAGGTTGCGGCCAAGGGCGATGTGATCGGAGCGGTCTCGTGACCGTGCAAACCGTCACAGAGTCAACGGTGGTGCCTCTGCGCGGCGCGCGCGGCATGATAGCCGACAAGATGAGCGCTTCGCTGCGGGATGCCGCCCAGCTAACCCACCATGCCCGTGCCGACATGACGGCCCTTCTGGCGGCCAAGGCGCAGTTCAAGGGTGAAGGGAATTCTCTATCGGTCGAGGATTTGCTGATGGGGGCGGTCATCCGGACCCTCAAAAATCATCCCGACATCAATGGCAGGGTCGAAGGGCGTGAAGTGCATCTCACTGATGCTGTCGATCTTGGTGTTGCCATTGCGCTGCCGGGCAACCTGCTTGCCGCGCCCGCGATCTTTGGAGCGGACCGCATGAGCCTGCCGGAGCTGCGTGCGGCGCGGCGAGATCTGGTGCAGCGGGCACAATCAAACAAGCTGACCGTGCCTGAAATGACTGGCGGCACCTTC
This sequence comes from Ruegeria meonggei, assembly GCF_900172215.1. Taxonomy (GTDB): domain Bacteria; phylum Pseudomonadota; class Alphaproteobacteria; order Rhodobacterales; family Rhodobacteraceae; genus Ruegeria; species Ruegeria meonggei. The sequence continues at coordinate 115,800 of NZ_FWFP01000010.1, read as the reverse complement.
ACGATCTCCAACCTTGGGCTTAGCCGGGTGGAGCAATTCACCCCGATCATCAACACGCCCCAAATCGCCATTCTGGGTATCGGGCGCACCGTGGACACACCAGTACGGGATGGGGAAAATGTGGTTTGGAAGCCCTATGCGGGCCTATCACTGACATTCGACCACAGAGCCATCGACGGTGCACCTGCCGCCGCGTTCCTGACCGATCTTTGCACAATGATCGAGGAATTCGTGCCATGATTATTGCCCCATTTGCCACTGCTGAAGATGGGATCGCACGTGAGACGGCCATGTTTCAGGCGGGCAAACCCGCCATGCTGCTGTGGCAGGCCGAAGATCAAGCGCTTGTACTTCCCGCAGCATTGGCGCGACGTGCGGCGATGAAGGCGCATTTACACGACACCCGGGCCGCTGGGCGCCAGGTGGTGACCCGCGGAAGTGGTGGCGGCATCGTTCCGCAGGGGCCATGTACGCTGAACATTGCGATAGTTCTGCCCTGCGGGCCGAACTTTACCGTGGAGGATGGATACGCTCTGATCTGTGGCACGTTGGCCGAGGCGCTCACCCGCTTTGACATCGATGCACAGACAGGCGCCTGCCCCGGATCGTTCTGTGACGGTGCCTGGAATGTGCTGGTAAAGGGGTGCAAACTTGCCGGAACGGCGCAAAGGGTACGGACCACTCAAGACGGTCGCGTCGCGCTGCTGCATGCCGCGATCCTGTTGCGCCTCCCTGATCCAGGTCACTGGGCCGAGCTTTGCCTGATACATCAGGCGGCTTTCCCATCTGAGCCGCTTCTACGACCGGATGCCCACACCACGATCACCACCCTCATGTCGGGGGCACCCCTTCAACAAAAGAGCTTTCCCGGAGCATTGATCAGAGCCGCAGAGGATCGGCTGTCTGTGTTAATACCCCGTGAAGAAAAAGCGGCCTGACCGCGCAAACAAACCCACTGGGAGGAAGAAAATGAGTATTCGTTTCCACCGGCTAGGCAAATCGGACGAGGACCGCATGGCTATGAGCCGCCGCATGTTCCTGATGACGACAACCATGGCCGGCATCACAACTAACGCCATGCTGAGTAGCGCAGCCTTTGCGGCGTCGGAAGTTCTGACTGAGGCGCAAAGCACCAGCCTGCTGCGCATGGTGCAGGATATCTACCCGCACCCCGATTTTTTGCATCTGTCACATTACGAAGCCATTGCAATGACCGTCATGACCAATGCCGAGGCTGATGCAGACATGGCCAAGGGCCTCACTGATGGTCTGGATCAGATTGATGCGAAAGCGCAGGAACTTTTTGGGGTTCCCTATGCCAAAATTGAAGATCCGGACGCGCGTGAGGGTCTGTTAAGACACTTCCAGCATGAGGGCTTCTTCCAGGGTGTCCGCTGGACCGCCTATTTCGGCATTTACGACAACAAGGATGTCTGGCCCCTGCTCGGCTATGAGGGGTCCTCGGCCGAGCACGGCGGTTACATCGACCGCGGCTTTTCCGACATCACATTCGTTCCCGAGGGCCCGACCCTTGAAGAGCGCATGGCCGACGTTCAGAGCTAAGGGAGAGGTAGAATGGCACAATTTGATCTCAACGATGACAGCGTTGTCGTCATTATAGGCTCGGGCGCAGGCGGTGGCACACTGGCTAACGAACTGGCCCAGAAGGGCGTCAAGTCGGTCGTTCTGGAAGCGGGCAAACGCTTTGATCTGGGCGATATCGAAAACGACGAATGGGCAATGTTCCAGAAGATCTCGTGGCTGGACAAACGCTATTCCGGCGGCGGCTGGCACGGCGCGGTGAACCACCCCACATTGCCCACATGGCTGGTCAAAGGTTATGGCGGTTCGACAATCCACTGGGCGGGCGTGGCCCTGCGGTTCAAGGATTTCGAGTTCAAGACCCGCAGCACCTACGGTGAAATCGACGGCGCAAATGTCGAAGACTGGCCAGTTGATCTGGAGGAAATGACCCCCTGGTACGAAAAAGCCGAACTGAAGATGGGCGTCACCGGTAAGACCACCGGCATGCCACATCTCCCCTGGAACAACGGGTTTCGCGTGCTAGCCGAAGGCTGCCGCCGGACCGGACGCAGCGATTACCGGTCGGGGCCAATGGCGATTAACTCGGTCGAGCGCGATGACCGCCCCGCCTGCCAGCAGATTGGGTTCTGCATGCAGGGCTGCGCCATTGGTGCAAAATGGTCCACCATGTATACCGAACTGCCGCGCGCCGAAGACACCGGCAATTGCGAGGTTCGCACCGATGCCATGGTGCTGAAGATCGAACATGACGATCAGGGCAAGGCCAACGCGGTTGTCTATGCTGACAAGGACGGCAATCAACACCGCCAGAAGGCACGGGTGGTCTGCGTAGCGGGCAATTCTATCGAAAGCCCACGGATGCTGCTGAATTCAGCGTCGAACATGTTCCCCGACGGGCTTGCCAATTCCTCAGGTCAGGTCGGCAAGAACTACATGAACCACACCACCGGTGGAGTTTACGCGGTGCTGCCCGAAAAGGTGCACATGTATCGCGGCACCTCGGTCGCTGGCATCGTCGGTGACGAGGTCTATCACGACGCCGGACGCGGGTTCAGTGGCGGATATTATCTCGAATTCCTGTCGCTCGGCCTGCCATTCATGGCGGCCTTCCTGGAGCCTGGCAATACCGGCTGGGGCCGCAGCGTGGCAGGTGCGCTGGAAAACTACGACCGGATGTCGGGCGTCTGGGTGCTGGGCGAGGATCTTGCGCAGGAGCGTAACGCGATCACGCTTCACGACAGCGAGGTGGATCAATACGGGCTTTCGGTGCCGATCATCTCAAAGACACCGCATAACAACGACTACGAGATGACGGCTCATATGTACGAGACCTCGGCCCAGATCTACGAGGCCGTTGGTGCCACGGATGTGTATGAGTTGCCCGCCTATCCGGCGACCCACAACATGGGCACCAACCGGATGCATGCCGACCCATCCAAGGGCGTGGTCAATGCCTACGGACAGGCGCATGATATCGACAACCTGTTTGTCTCGGACGGTAGCCAATTCACTTCCTCGGCGGCCTGCAATCCGACGCTGACTATCGTGGCTTTGGCCATTCGGCAGGCGGAATACATCGCGCAGGAGATGAACGCTCAGAACATCTGAGCGTCGCAGATCACCTCCCTGAATGCGGTCGGGCTTTCGTGCCCGGCCGTATTTGTTTGATGAGGGCTATTCTGGCCGTTGCAACCCTTCGGACGCGATCCAGCGATTAACAGTTGCTCGGCTCTTGCCCAACAGACGCGCGGCCCTTGAGACGTTCCAGTTTGTGCTGTCCAAAGCATCCCTGAGTGCGGACCGGGTCAGTGTTCTGGCGTTCTCTTCACGCCGCGCAAGCAAGCGTGCTGGCAAATCTGTCACATTGATCCGCTTTCCATTGCCGCAGATCACCGCCTCTCGTAATACGCTGTGCATTTCGCGCCGGTTGCCCGGCCAATGATATCCGACCAATACATCCCGGGCGTTGTCGGCAATCTCAACCGTGTCTGTAAAACCCTCTGCGACAACGTTTTCCAAGACAGTTTCAAGGTCCCGTGCCGCGATCGGAGGAAGTTCCACCACCGATTGACCCAACAGGTACAGAAGGCTTTTGGGAATCGTGCTTTTGCCGTCCAGATCAGTCCAGGTTTTGTCTGTCGTGAATAGCACCGCAGGAGGTTCCGCCTTCGTTTGTGCCACCATCGGGTCAACATCAAGGAAGCGTTCAAGGGTGATCTGCGCTTGCGGCGGTAGGCTCTCAATACTTCGCAAGATTAATGTTGGAACCACGTTGTCGACGGGATATTCACTGAGAAAATCCAGACTGTTCAAGGCTTCTTTAAAGTCAGCCTCCGCACCACTATTGGCCGCATCGAGTGTAAGCCCCATCGGCGAGATCAGGGATTGTTCTTCCAGCAAGGCTCTTGCAAACCCATCCACACCAACACCCGGCTCACCACAGATAAGCAGCGGCACACGATGAGCAAGCAGTTTGCGGGCGCGATCAGCAACAATTGCAAGACCGCCGCCCTCTGAAATCAGACGACCCAATGTTGTTTCTTTTTCCACCCGGGCTGAGATGCGTGGCATATTGGGTTGCGTTACCCGGCGTCGGGGTGGCACTGTGGCGGGCCCTCGGAGCGTGATTTCCAGATCTTTAAGATCGGATATGTGTTGCCCTGCCAGGTTCTGATGCTCGGAAGGGCGTGCGCTATCGCGCCATAGCGGCAAATGCGAGATCACGGTCCCGTCTTCGTCACATGCCACCAGAGTCTCGAAACTTCTCCGTGTTTTAAGATCGCGCGACAACACCCGACCCGTTAGCTTGTCGGCATGAAAATTTCGGAAAAGCCGCGTCTGAAATTGCCGCGACGCGCGCCTGACCACCTGTTCGCAAAGTGCATGCTCTTCCTGCCGACGGTGCGCGGACCCGACCAGGGTTATCGTGCCGATCAGGTTGTTTTCCGCATCGGTCAGCGGTGCCGAACTGCAGCTGAAATCATGAAAGCAGTTGTAGAAATGTTCATCACCCAGCACCGTCAGAACACGCCCGCTCTGCAACGACATCGCGATACCGTTTGTTCCGGCGACACGCTCATCCCAGACCCCACCCCGGACAAGCCCACTTCTTTGAAACTCGGCTTCCAGACCCTCCGGCGCATAGGATTCGATCACAATTCCATCGGAGTCGGTGATCAGTAGGCAATATCTCGAACGACTTGGCAGCAGGGCGGAATTGTCGACCTCAGACACAGCCCCGCCAATTTGATCAAGAAACTTCTCGTTGCGATAGGCAATTTCGTCAGCCTGCAATCGCAAGATAGGAGATTTGGCGTTTGAAGACAGGTTATGTTGTGACCGGCTCCGGTCCTTTGAGGATCGGAGCAGACTGTCTACCGACGACCTGTCCATATACCCTGACACGGCGAAACCCTTTCGATTGTCAGCCATTCAAAATGCTTCATCTCCACGGGCAATTGTTGTTCAAAATGGGCGCCCTGTCCAATTTGGCGCTTCTTCGGCGGGGAACTACGCCAAATCCTCAAGCGCTTTCAGCGCACGGCCGCCATAGACAACAGAAGGGCCGCCGCCCATCTCAATCGCAACCGAGATCGCTTCAATCACCTCATCCTGGCTGGCGCCATGGTTCAATGCTGCGCGCAGGTGGAACACGATGCAGTCTTCACATCTGATTGCAATCGATATTGAAAACGCCATTAGTTCTTTGGTTTTGCTGTCCAATACGCTGTCAGCGGAAGCAGCCTTAACGAGCTGGCTGTAGGGCGTCATGACTGACGGAGCGGCCTTGAAAAGAGCTCCCACACGTTTGTCGATTGATGTTGCGTTGTCTTTATAAGTCGCCGTCAATTTCAGAGTTCTCCATCAAACTTTAGGAGACGCACGATGCAAATGAACGCTGCATACGATCGCGCCTCGCTCTTGTCCCTATCTTTGTAAACAAGTATTGCCGGGCGCCGAGAAGCGCGAAACCTCTGAAGTGTTTTTTGCATTTGCTCGCTGGAAACTGTCTCATTCGGTACCAAATGAGACAGTTCTACAAAGCCACATTTGTATGCGGATGTTGAAACCTCGGAACACAACATGCTACGTCTTCAAGAAAGCACCACCTAAATTTGGCTCGCGCTAACGCAAGTTCGCGCAATGTCCGTCAGCCGATCGATCCAGCCATTGGTGGACACGCAGCAAAATACCGGTTTGTCCGCACAGCGGTTATTTGGGGAAAATCGATCGATGTCCGAATTGCGGACAAAGAACTAATTCGCTGCGGTTACGCCAATGTCCGTTTAAACATCCTCTCCCTTGAAGGCGGATTTCATGAAATCCTCTTTCATCATGTGGGCTTTCATCGCGGGCAAGCCAATCGCCTTCAAGCCGATGATCGCAGCATATACCAAGGTCGCAGTTGCAAGTGCATCGAGGATCCAGCCGACCGGCGTTGCAGTGACACCCAGGTAACCTGGCAGTGAGGCGAGGTCGGGGATTGTCCAAAACCCAGTCAAACCGTGCAGCACCAGCGCAATCCAGAATCCGGCACAATATGGGCAGTGCCATTGCTCATAGAGAGAACTCAAAAGGCGCGGTAATGCGGCTATGAAAGTGTTAAACCATGTTCCCCATTCCGGAAGCTTTTCCCAGATCAGAATGTGGATAGCGGTTGCCATGAGTACGAGTTCGAATGTCATATTGTGTTTCCATCATTTTAATTAGTAAGTCTGACTTACGTTACTGGTCAAATGGCTGTCAGGCCGAGTTTCGTTGCTGTTCAATCGCGACTTTTAGAGCTTTGAAGTCATATTCCGATAACTCTGCAAGCAGTGCCTGCGCTGCGGCCTCGTAGATTTCTTCACCAGAATACAACAGCGTCTGCCCCTGTTCGGTCAACATAATGTGTTGGGCGCGAGCGTCGTACTGACACGGGAACCGCACGACCAACCCGCGTTCTTCAAGCTTCAAGACCATTGCGCTGGCGGATGCTTTTCTGACACCCATCTCATCAACAACATCCTGAAGATGTTGCCCGTGATCATCCTTGTCGGTCTTCCTGGCTTCCTGATCTTTTATGGCGCGAAGATACTCATACTCGCTGTGGGTCATCCCCAGATGCCCGCCCGCTTTTGCCCATTGTCTGTGGCCTTGTCTGTGCGCCAGTTCGATCAGTCTTGCCAGTTTCATAGAAGCACCCTATATAGTCAGTTAAACTAACTAACATATGCGTGCGCATTGTCAAGACACTTTCCGAGACTTTGCGATCCAAGACACCGGGGCAGATGCTATGACACAAGCCAAAAGATTTGAAACTGTAAGGATGCAGGCCGAGAGTTGGTCTGAGACCATAAACAGCAACGACCAACGGAGTGCCCTGGTTGAGGAGCTCAAGGACGTCTTAACCCCCCTTGTTTTACGACACCTGCCTGAACCATTGCAGATGTCAGAGACACATCCAGCGATTGACGAATGGATCACATCACGCGCCGCTGAAAGCAACGTGATGCTGGTTCGTGATCGCGCCAGCGATAGATTGCTTGGCCTCTTGATCCTGGCCGAGTTTGTCGACTCCGAATTCCTTACAACGGTTCATTTAGGGTATCTGTTTTCTGAAGGGGCTTGGGGAAAGGGGTACGCGACCGAGCTGATCGCGGGCCTGGTCACTTGGTGCAAGGGCGAAGGCCAATCGGTGCAATTATTTGGCGGTGTGGAAAACGGCAATACTGCGTCCTCCAGGGTTTTGCAAAAAAACGGATTTGAGTTGGTGGAAGACTTGTCAGACGCGACGACAGAGATGTTTGGTCTGTATATCCCCTACGACTTCGACAAACTCTATGGATCGACACCTCAGGCACTTGGGGAGCCAACACAACTCTTTGTCGATTTCTTCAAGCAACATGCAGGGAATCCTCTGCGTGTATTGGACATTGGCTGCGGCCAGGGTCGCGACGCAATATTTATCGGGCGACTTGGGCACCGAATTGTCGGAGTCGATCTCTCGCCTAATGGCATTCGTGATTTGAACGAAGCAGCACACCGCGAAAACCTCAGCATTGAGGGCGTCGTTTCTGACATCAGGACTTTCGTTCCCGATGGGGAATTCGATGTGCTTCTTCTGGACCGTACGTTGCACATGCTCTCTGAGAAAGATCGATTGATCGTGCTGGAGCGATTGATTGGTCGCGTGTCAGACGGTGGTTGGGTTTTGATCTCGGACGAGCCTGAGAACATGCAAGGGTTCAAGGAGGTCATCACTTCGAGTGCCGACGCTTGGGAGATGGCGCTGGACAAACCAGAAGCACTGTTCGTTCGGCAGTCTGGTCGCGAACATGGATCAGATACTGAAGCCTGACTTGGTGAAGCGGACCTTCGCCACGCTGCGGTAAACTTTGCAAAAAGGGCTCAAAGCAGTCGTTTGGTGCAATCTGTGTGAGTGTCTGCTAAACTATTTTTTCCAACGTTCTGTCATATGACACCTTGCGCTGTGCTTCGCTTGAAATCGATCGTTGTGTGGTATCTATCGTGGTATATATTCGACATTGATCAATTTATTTTATATTTAACATAGACCTGCAGGATTTGTTATACTGACTTCGTCTCCGCCATCACCCAACTTTTTTCGATTGCGCTGGTTGTTGTTCGGCCCCTAACGGGGCTGTTTTTGTTGATCTCATGCATTCATTTTGCTTTTGACCGGTCTTGGATCAGATCATGGTGAAAAACGGCGCAGCCTAAACCGAATTGGGGTGATACCAACGAAGCCAAGGAATCTGGTACCGTATTGCTTTAGCGGGTGGCGAAACGTCGGGCGTTCTTGGGTTTGTTGAGGCAACCAAAGTTCGCAGGCTACAGCGCGTCTTGCCCTTATTCCCAGGCTAGATGTGAAGTATCATTGCCGCGGCCGGGCCGGTGCAATGCAGCATTTGAACACGCTCTGCGCCCGCCGTTTCTGCCAATTGGCGCAGGTTCTGACAGTTCAAGAATGTGCCACGCCCTGAGTTTATAATTGAGTGTCGCAACACTCGCCCCACCAAAGATGGCGTCGGACGGTCGGCGCAAAAAACCAGACAAACATGGCCGCCCGGCCGCGTCACTCGAACAAATTCTGTCAATGCGGGCCTAGGGTCTGCCAGGGTCTCAATGCCCCATGCGCAGGTGAGCAAATCGAACTGATCATCGTCAAAAGGAAGGCATTTCATACAGCCCAGCACACGCTCGGCAGGGATTCCACTACACCTGTTCAGCATCCTTTGCGAGGTATCCAACAGCACAAGATCGACCTGGCCGTTCACCCCCGCGAGCAGGCGCCTGGCAACCGCGCCCGTACCGCAGGCGGCGTCCAGCATGCGCATGCCAGGGCGGAGCAGGGCGCTCACTGCGCCCTCAAACGCGCATTGGGCCTCGCCCCCGGCGAAGCGAAGCCACCGCGCATGAGACACCGAATAGGTGTCCGCAGTTACATCATAAGCGTTACGTGTTTCGATCAAGGACATTCGACTGGCCACTCATCGCTGTATATGGTCAGTTAAGTTGACTATCAGTGTACAGAAAAATAGTCAACTAAATTGACTGAAAACTTACAGGCTGTGTTGATTGACCTGAGCAGGTTCGCGCGAGGTAAAGCCCCCCGCCTTTCGACCTAAAACCCGTGGGGATCCATGATGTTTGCCACCTGTTTCAGCTTGGCTTTCACAAGATTAAGGTCTTCGCGGCCAATCTGCGCGCCCAGTTTCAGTTCCAAGCCCTCAAAATACAGCACCGTTGTCTCGACCACAGCTTTGCCCGCGTCGGTGAACTGGATAAGGGATGCGCGGCTGTCATCAGGGTCGGGGACACGTGTAACAAGCTTCTTTCCCTCAAGGTCCTGCACCAGTTTGCTGGTTGCCTGTTTTGAAATTCCAAGCCGCAGCGCCAAGGTCGTAATCCGGTTGCCCTGCGATTCCAGTTGAACAAGCACCGCCTTTTGCGCCCGTGTTGTGCTGATGCCTGTTGAGGTTTGATTTGCCATGTCGGCCTCAAGGCCCATAACAATGCGCGTGATAACACGCCCAAAGGAGTTAGAGCGTCGCTGGTCGAGTGTGTTTTGTGTCATTTGTTCCCAAAACAATAAAGTCAATTATATTGACTAACTGGAGCAATGCTCATATAGTCAACTTTATTGATTATAGTCTTCGCATTCTCAAGGGCAACATCCGGCTTGCCATCGAAAAGCAAACCCATGGATCTGCTGTTTGGCTACATCGCGGGCGTTCAATCGGGCTGACCGGAGTACCCTGTCCCAGCTTGTGCTTTCGTCGGGATCGGTTCTGATGCTGCCCAAACTTAACGCGGGTTTTGCCTCAGTCATCGCTGGGTCTGCCTGCAGCACCGGCGCTTGCATGGACCATGTCGGAGACGTGGGTCTCGGTTCCGCAATGTTAAGGCAGCCCACAAGCAAAACCCTAGCGCCGCTACGCAACACCAACAGGAATGACCTCGACCCAGCAGCAGAGGTATTCTCTGGAAACTACTTATCTTTTTGCTAATGTGCAGCCATATTGAGGACCATCTGCAATCGTTATGCAGAGCATGTATCGGAGCTGCCTTTTGATCATTCCATTTCATGTGCGGGAAATGCTGCGACGTATCAAAGCACGATATGATGTGGACAGCACGCCGAAACAAATGGCCCCAAGCGATGAAGAGTTTTCACCCTTGCGCCCCTCTCGCAAGGCAGATCCAAAGACGGTTGCGCGGTTCTGGGATCAGCTGAAGCCCCAGGCCAGCGACGCGGATCAGGCTCAGATAGCGGATCCCGCAACGGTCGAAGCCTCTGAAACTTACGGCGCCAATATCGAGAATTTCATTGGCACCGTTAAGATGCCGGTTGGCATTGTTGGGCCGTTGCGCCTGAATGGCATGAATGCAAACGGGGATTTCTATGTGCCTCTGGCCACGACCGAGGCCGCGCTTGTCGCTTCATACGCGCGCGGGGCTTTTGCGGCTGGTCGTTCTGGCGGCGTAAGTACGGCTGTTCTGTACGAAGGTGTTCTGCGCACGCCTGCGTTTGTGTTCGAAAGCCTGTTGCAAGCAGGGCAGTTCGTCGACTGGGTGGTCGAGAACATCGATGCTCTCAAAGCAGCAGCAGAAGCCACAACCCGGCACGGCAGGCTTGTCTCACTGGAGCCTTTTATCGACACGAATATTGTCTTTCTAATCTGCCGATACACCACGGGGGACGCAGCCGGTCAGAACATGGTTACCATTGCCACGGATGCCTTGTGTCGCGCCATTAACAGCGATTGCACAGTTCCTATTGAGAATTGGTATATCGAAGGGAATTTTTCGGGCGACAAAAAGGCTTCGGCGCTGGGTTTGGTGACTGGTCGCGGGCGCAAAGTCAGTGCGTCGGTCACCTTGCCTGGGGATATCGTAGAAAAGACGCTTGGCACCACTGTAGATGCCATGTTGGAGTATGGCCGTGTCGCCAATCTTGGCTCGCATTTGTCGGGCCAGCTGGGGGCGCAGGCCCATTATGCCAACGGGCTTGCGGCCTTTTATATAGCCACCGGACAGGATGCGGCCTGTGTCGCCGAAAGCGCGATGGGGGTGACGCGGATGGAGCCCAGAGGAGGGGATCTTTTCTGCTCGGTGACGTTGCCGAATATCCTGGTTGGTTCTGTGGGAGGCGGCACCGGATTGCCCAGCCAGACGGCGGCGCTGAACATATTGGGGCTGAAGGGCGTAGGTCATGGCACCGCCCTGGCAGAAGTTGCAGCTGCCATTTGCTTGTGCGGAGAGATTTCGATCGTCGCTGCAATCGCCGCGGGGCATTTCACGCGGGCTCATGAAAGTCTGGCCCGCCAAAGATGACTTTGCCCGCCCGATTGTGGACCTATCAGTCCGAACGCTTCCCGCTCAAGAAGACCATACCGCTTTTGCTGGTTTTTTCGGCTGCAAGTATTTGCGTCTCGGCCCGACTTGCGGATCGCCCATTGCCCGAATGGCCTGCCTTTCTAGTGGGGTTTGTGCTGGCCATGGCGTTGTTCTTCCAGATGCGGGTTTGCGACGAATTCAAGGATGCCGAAGAAGACCGCCGCTATCGGCCAGAACGGCCTATTCCACGCGGGCTGGTATCCCCGGCTGAGGTTCTGGTGCTGGGTCTGCTGACCTTGCCTATGGCGGCCACCGCTGCATGGCTTTGGTACACACCCGTTTTGTGGGGTCTTCTTGCGGTCTGGGTGTGGCTCGCGGCAATGACTGCCGAGTTTGGGGTGCCGACATGGCTAAAGGCGCGACCGGTGTTTTATCTGGTCAGCCACATGGCGATCATGCCGCTGATCGACCTGCTGCTGACCAGTATCGAATGGCTTCCAGCCGGCGGTGCCGCGTCGAAGCTGTGGTTGTTTCTGGCCCTGTCCTTCATCAATGGGTGCGTTCTGGAGATCGGGCGCAAGCTTTGGTCACCAGAGAATGAAATTGACGGGGTAGATACCTATTCTGCCCTTTGGGGGCATCGCCGCGCCGCCTATGTCTGGTTGTGCTGTGTTGTTCTGTCCTTTGGGTTTCTGGTGGGCACGGGATTTGCAACAGGCGTCGGTTGGGTCACCGTTCTGGTCGGGGCAGCCGCGTTTGTGCCTTGTGGCTTTGCGGTGCGCAGCTATGTGCACGCGCCAACACCAAAGGCACAGGACAGAATGGACACTATCGCTGGGCTGTGGGTGTTTTTCTGCTATGCCACAGCGGGCTTTCTGCCGTTCCTGATCGGAGGCCTCACATGACCCTTATCGTCCATCAATCCGATGCAACTGATCCGACAGTGGTTGGTGGTAAGGCGGCTGCGCTGTCAAATCTTGCCCGTTTCGGTTTCAATCCACCGGCGTTCTTTGTCATCACCGAGAGCGCATTTCGCCCGGGCAAAACCGGGCCCGTCGCGGTGCGCGGGCTGAACGTTTCGCTGGGCGCTGCATTGGATGCGCTGGGTCCTGGGCCATATGCGGTGCGCAGTTCCGGTCGGGCCGAAGATGGTGCCGAACACAGCCACGCAGGTCAGTTCGATACGGTCTTGAATGTCAGTGGCGGCAGGGTGCTGCAGGCCGCAAAACAGGTTTGGCAATCGGGGTTTTCGGAAACGGTTGCCACCTATCGCGCTGTTAAGTCCGGGGGCGGGGCCGAGGCCCCCTCGATCATCGTACAGCGCATGATTGATGCGACAGCTGCTGGTGTTGCATTCTCGGCCGATCCCGTCACCGGGCAACGAAACACGGTTGTTGTGTCTGCCGTCAAAGGCTTGGGCGATGCGCTGGTGTCAGGCGAGGTGGATGGCGAGGATTGGACCATTGATCCGGCCGGGCAGGCGGAGTGCGCGCAAGCATCGCCCGAGGTTTTGACACCCGATCAGGCCCACAAGATCGCAGCACTGGCGCGCAAAGCGGAACAGGCCTTTGGCGTCCCGCAGGACATCGAATGGGCGTTTGATGCGGATGGGTTGCACATTCTGCAGGCGCGGCCGATCACAACCGAATTGCGGCCAGCGGCGCTGAAGGATGACAGGCTGACCATCTTTGACAACTCAAACATCGTCGAAAGCTATCCGGGCATGGTCAGCCCATTGACCTATTCCTTTGCCCTGCATGTCTATTCTCGCGTTTACCGCGCCTTTGTGCAGCTTTTGGGAGTGTCTGACAGCGCCGTCGCGCAGAACGCGACCATATTCGATAACCTGCTTGGGCGCATTGATGGGCGCGTCTATTACAACCTGGTCAACTGGTACAATGCGTTGGCCCTGCTGCCGGGGTTCTCGCTGAACCGCGATTACATGGAAACGATGATGGGTGTTTCCGAACCCATGCCGCGCGAGATCACGGATGCGATTGGTCCTGCCCCGGCCAAAGGTGCGCGCAAGGTGGTGGAATACGCCAAACTGGCCACAGTTGCGGGTGGGCTTGTCTGGCAAGCCGTGCGTCTGCCACGTACCCGGCGGAATTTCTATGCACGGCTGAACGATGTGCTGGGCCGGAACCTGGATATCAACGCCGCGAATGCGACCGATCTAGCGGCAGAGTATCGTCATATAGAAAGCACATTGCTGGATCGCTGGGACGCCCCGCTTATCAACGATTTCCTGTGCATGATCGCGTTTGGTGCATCACGTAACCTGCTGCACAAGTGGTTGGGTGAAGATGGTTTGTTGCTGCATAACGATGTCATGATCGGGCAGGGTGATATCGTCTCGGCGGAACCGGCACAGCGTATTGCCCGCATGGGCGGCTTGGTTCGCGACGCCGGGATCGCTGACCAGCTTGGCGCGGAATGCCGGATCGAAACCCTTGCTGCCTTTCCAAGTATCGCGGCCGAGGTTCAATCCTATCTGGACAAATTCGGGGATCGATGCACTGAGGAGTTAAAGCTGGAGAGTATTCCGCTGCGCGACGACCCCTCAAGCCTGTTGATGGCCGTCGCAGCCAGTGCCGCCCGTCCAGAGGGTAAGCGACACATCGGAAATGAACCGGACTGGAAAACCCAGTTTCCCGCCAATCCCCTGAAACGGCAGTTGTCCAAATGGATTGTGGGCTGGGCAAAGGCCCGCGTGCGCGACCGCGAAAACCTGCGCTTTGAACGCACGCGGATCTTTGGCCATGCCCGGCGTGTCTTTCTGGGGATCGGTCGAGAGTTTTCAGCCCGGGGGCTGCTGTCTGAACCCCGCGACGTGTTTCACCTGACCACGCATGAGGTCTTGGGCGCAGTCGAAGGGTTCAGCCTGTCGCCGAACCTGAAAGCCATTGTGGCGCAGCGCCAAAGCGAAGACGAAGCCGCATCCCGGCGCCTCGATCCACCGGAACGCATCGAAATCCGAGGGCCTGCCATCGCCCCGATCTGGGCACAAAACGCTGAGGTCGACAATGATCCGGAGCGCGTAAAAACCGGCACCGGCTGTTCGGCTGGGCATGTGACCGCACAGGCCCGCGTCATCCGCGACCCGCGAACCGAGGCACTGCAACCCGGCGACATCCTTGTGGCGCGTCACACCGATCCCGGTTGGATCGCGGTGTTTTCGAATGCTGCAGCCATTGTTGTGGAACGGGGGTCTCTACTGTCGCATTCCGCGATCGTGGCGCGCGAGTTGGGTATTCCATGTGTCGTGGGCCTGAAAGGGGCCACGCAATGGATTAAAGATGGTGAAACACTGTCCGTCGACGGGGCAAGCGGCAAAGTGGAACGATGCGATGGGGCATAGTGAAATCGAAGGCAAAGCCGATTTCGATCACATCCGATACGCGCAGTTGTGGGAGGATGCGGACGTTCTGACCGACGCGCTGGGCGATTGCGCAGGGGGCACCCTGGTTTCCATCTGCTCTGCCGGGGATAATGCACTGGCTATGCTGACACTCGATCCGGCCAAAGTTGTGGTTGTTGATCTGTCGCCGGCGCAAATCGCCTGCCTAAAGCTAAGGATCGGTGCCTTCCGGTCGCTGACACATTCCGAATTCCTTGAACTGACCGGATCGCGTGCCAGCACAAGGCGGTCTGCGTTGCTGGCGCGGGCATTACAGAACACCGACCCTGAAACACACGCCTTCTGGACCGCGCTTGCGCCTGACGTGGATCGTTACGGGATCGGTGGGGTCGGAAAGTTCGAGCGGTATTTCCGTATCTTTCGCACCCGGCTTTTGCCGTTTGTGCATTCCCGGCGCACGATTGATGACGTCTTTACCCCCCGAACCCCCGACGCGCGCAAGGCATTCTTTGACGCGCGTTTTGATACTTTCCGATGGCGGCTGTTGCTGAATGTGTTCTTTTCCCGCTTTGTCATGGGGCGTATGGGCCGCGACAAAGCGTTCTTTGATCACGTCGAGGGCAGCCCTGCCCAGCATGTAGCCCGCCGCATTCGCCACGCGGGTGTTGATACCGACCCGTCGCAAAATCCCTACTTGCATTGGATACTAAAAGGCACGCATGGCGACTCGCTGCCCATGACCTGGCGCCCCGAGCATTATGATACGATCCGCGCCCGTCTGGACCGCCTGGATATCCGCCCGGGATCGTTGGAGGCCTTTGTCTCGACCGGTGAAAAAGCCAATGGATTCAATCTGTCGGATATTTTTGAATACATGTCGCCGGACGTATTTACCCAGGTCTATGGATCGATTCTGTCAGCCGCCGCACCCAAGGCCCGGCTTGTGTATTGGAACATGATGGCACCCCGTCGCGTGCCCCCACAGTTCCGCACGGCTGTTGAGACGCGGCACACCACTGAGGAACACCTGAAAGCGTGCGACATGGCCTTTTTCTACTCGGACTTTGTTGTGGAAGAGGTGCTGGAGTGAGCATTCTGTTTCAGATCGTGCTGGCCATCGCCTCGGTTTTGACCCTGCTAGGGTTGATGATGATCGTCCGGCGGGTGGCGAAAAGGGTTGATTTGAACCCAGAAGTGCAACGGAAACTGATGCATGTCGGGACCGGACTTTTTGCACTGGTTTTGCCGTGGCTGTTCCCGGATCGCTGGCCGGTTTACCTGCTGATCGGGGCGACGATGATTGTCATGTTGGTCTTGCGCCTGCCACGGTTCTCAAACGGTCTGGGCGCAGCTTTGCACAGTGTCGAACGCACCTCGTACGGGGATTTCCTGTTGGCGCTATCCGTTGGATTTTGCTTTTTGCTGGCCCGTGAAAACACCTTGTTCTACGTGCTGCCGATTGCCGTTCTGACATTAGCCGATGCCGCCGCCGCCCTGGCCGGAACCACCTATGGAACAAAGCGTTACGTGGTCGAAGACGGCGAAAAAAGCATCGAAGGGTCGGTGGTGTTTTTTGTTGTTACGCTGCTGGTCGCCATCATCTGCTTTTTGTTTCTGTCGAAATTGCCGCCCTCAAACATCCTGATGCTGTGCGTGATGGTTGCGGCTTTTGGCACCCTGGTCGAGGCGCAAAGCTGGCGGGGCTTCGACAACTTGTTCCTGCCGCTGGGCTTGCTGGTTTTTCTGAACGGTCACTATCACAGTTCTTTGGCTGAGCTGGCCCTGTTGGCTGCAATGTTCTTTGCAGCCCTCGTCAGTTTCGGCATGGTCGGTGCAAAGCTGGGCCTGACCAAACATGCGACCCGTGTCTATGTCGTCGCGGTTTTCTTGATTCTGGCGGCTGCAGAGCTCCAGAATACTGTTCTGCCCATTTTGGTTCTTGTCGCGCACGGCTGGGCCCGAACCGTAAGCCCATGCGACAGTAAATATCCCGATCTGGATATCGTCGCCGCCCTGGGACTTGTAGGTTTTGGATGGCTTGCATTGGGAACCGCAACGGGATGGGATGCGATTTCCTTTTTCGGGCTGACCGCAATGGGCTTGGTGATGGGGCTCAGCGCTGTGGCTCTGCGGACTATTCCAATAGCGATACCCTTTGTTGCCGCGTTCCTGTTCTTGACCCGGATCTGGTCTGTTTCACAGAATTCGGACCAGTCGAACTGGGCGGAACCACTGACCTGGTTATCGCTTTTGTCCCTAACCGTTACGGCGGTTATGCCCTTTGTGTTGCCACTTTTTCCTCAAAAGAACCGTGTGTCCAGATTGGCTGTATTGGCGCTGTTGCCACCGCTCTTGTATTTCATCTGGTCCATCGTCGGGCCTTTGGGTGAAGGAATTTCTGTCGGAGTGTCATCATGATGAAAGAAACCATTCAAACTGATGGCGCCAAGCTGTCTGTTTATCTGCAGGGGCCTGATTGGGATGGCGCCCCAACCGCGGCTATCGGCGATTTCTCGTGCAAGACGCCTGATTCCGGATTGCAGGCCCTGCGCGCAGGTATTGCGTTGATCCAAAAGGCCGGGATCAACCGGGTCGTTGGGCCGATGTCCGGTGATACCTGGCACAGCTATCGGTTTGTGTCCGAAAGTGACGGCTCTGCACCATTTTTGATGGAGCCGACAAATAAATCACATGACCCCGACGTGTTCCGGTCGGCGGGGTTTGCCACGATCAGCAAGTATTTCTCGGCGCGCGTGCCGCTGGCCCATGCGGCCACATCGTCGCCAACTGCAACCGATGCGTTTGAGGTCGTACCTTGGGATGGAACCAACCCGGAAGAGTTTTTCCGAAAAGTGTATGAACTGTCGGTTGAAGCCTTTTCCCAGAATGCCTTTTACAAACCCATTTCCGAACCTGATTTTCTTGCCATGTACATGCCCGTGGTTCCGATGCTGAAACCCGAGTTGATCTTTTTTGCCCGCCGTCCCGATGGCTCGTTGGCGGGTTTTCTGTTTGGTATTCCGAACTATGCTGAAGGCTCCAACCCAAAGGCTGCTATCCTAAAGACCTATGCAAGCCTGGAACGTGGTGCGGGGCGGCATTTGGCCAGTCGTTTCCACAAATCGGCCCTGAAACTTGGATGTGACACGGCTATCCACGCGCTGATCCACGATGACAACCAATCCGCCGATCGCAGCGTCGCTGAAGGGGCCACTGTCTTCCGGCGCTACAGCTTGATGGGGCTGCGGTTGGATGGCTAACCTGCTGGATCACTTTGCAGCGGCGGTCGACCGACACCCTGACAGGATGGCCATCATCGAAGGCACCGATCGCACGATCACCTTTCAGCAGCTGCAAACCCGTGCCCACCAGCTGGCCCGGAAATGGCACCACAAGGGAATTGGTCAAGGGGACCGTGTCCTGCTTGCGATGCCGGTCAATGCTGATCTTTATGCCAGCCTTGCTGCCCTGTGGTCGTTAGGCGCAACTGTGGTCTTGCCAGAACCTGCCATGGGTCTAGCCGGGTTGCGTCATGCTGCCCGGTCGACGCGGCCCAAAGCCTTTTGCGCATCGGGTTACTTCGCCTTGCTCAGCGTCATGGTGCCAGAGCTTTGGGGGCTACGTCTTTTGGTGCCGGGCGACGGGCGGGGCGATCTGCCAGCAGCGGCTGTTCAAGACAGTGACGTGGCCCTCATTTCCTTTACGTCCGGGACGACGGGCCAACCTAAGGCAATCCCGCGCAGCCATGCGTTTCTGATGGCTCAGCATGATGCCATCGCACCGCTTCTGGACAGCGACGCAGTCGAGCGGGATCTGGTGGCGTTTCCTGTGTTCACATTGATCAACCTTGCGGCCGGGCGCACGACTGTTTTGCCCAACTGGAAAATGAGCAAGCTGGATCGCCTGGACCCAAAGCAATTGTCAGTCTGGATATGTGATCAACAGGTCACGCGGGCTCTGCTTCCTCCGTCTTTGTGCGAAAAACTCGCGCAGTGCACAGAGGTCGGGGCGTTGCACACGGTGTTCACAGGCGGTGGCCCTGTGTTTCCAGACCTGATCCAACGGCTGCGCGATACTGCTAATCTGAACGTAACCTGCGTTTATGGATCAACCGAGGCCGAGCCGATCGCACATCTTGATGCAAGGGACATCTCTGACAGCGACCAGCAGCTGATGACTGAAGGCCAGGGGCTTCTTGTCGGGTATCCGGTCGAACGGATCAAACTGCGTGTTCGCGATGACGAGATTCAGGTCGCGGGTGCCCATGTGAATGAGGGATACCTTGATCCGGCGCACTCGAAAGAAAACAAGATCCACGAGGGCGCGATCATCTGGCACCGCACAGGTGATGCGGGCAGGTTGGATGAGCAGGGGCGCCTGTGGCTGTGGGGCCGATTAGGCAGTGACGTGAAAACTCCAATGGGGCGCA
This sequence comes from Ruegeria meonggei, assembly GCF_900172215.1. Classification (GTDB taxonomy): domain Bacteria; phylum Pseudomonadota; class Alphaproteobacteria; order Rhodobacterales; family Rhodobacteraceae; genus Ruegeria; species Ruegeria meonggei. The sequence goes on along the minus strand of NZ_FWFP01000010.1, from coordinate 96,622 downwards.
TATTCCCGTTTGCCATCGAAGTCGCTGCTCGGCAATGGCCCGGCGTGACGTGCAGCGCTCTGGTGAGCATTGGTGGACGCGCTGTGCTTTGTGTTCAGGGGGACGTCGGTCACTTGTCGACGTGGCGCATACATACGCATGGGTTCGGCGTCTCAGACGTAGTCCACGTAAACACCATTCCGATGGATCAACGCCATCGGTCCAAAGTGGATCGCGGGGAACTGATACGCCTTGTTGGTTCCTAAACCCATATAATCCAACCCTTCGGTTTTCGGCGCCTCTAGGTGCCAACCCCTCAATACCCAGAGATGTCGCGCGAATATTGATGGTAGATGTTGGGATCAAAGATCGAGTTCGTCGCCAACTCCCGGCTGGGCAAAAGATCGGCTGGAAAAACCCGCCCTGCGGTGAACACATCTGGTGTCAGAAACCTCAGATCGGCCGGCAAGTCACCCAACCGGGCGTCTGGTTGATTGCTGGCCAGGTTGAACCCCCAGACGCCGAAGGACGGGATCGACATCTGATAGTTCACCACTTGCGGAAAAATCTCGGACATCGTGTCCGATATCGTCCAATAGGTGTGCGGCGTAAAAAAGGGTGAGCTGCTTTGCGTCACGATCACTCCATCCTCAGCCAGAATGGCCTGAAGCATGGCGTAGAATTCAATCGCGTAAAGTTTGGACAGCGCCTCGTTATGCGGATCGGGAAAATCGACGATAATCCGGTCATAAGATTGATCTGCCGATTTGACAAAGTTGAACGCGTCGGTGTTGTGCACCGTCAGCGCCGACGCCGCCATACTGTTGCCGTTGAGGCGAACCACAGGGGCAAAATCGCGCCCCAGCTTTGTCATCTCGGGGTCGAGGTCCACCAGATCGATCTGCGTAACGCTTGGGTGTCTGAGGATTTCGCGCACTGCCAACCCATCACCCCCGCCCAGAACCAGCACAGATTCCGGTGCGGCATCGCCCCAGGACAGGGCTGGGTGAACCAGTGCTTCGTGATAGCGGTATTCATCTGCCTCGGCGAATTGAAGGTGGCCGTCGATAAACAGGCGCACCTCGTTTTTCTGCCAGGTATTGGTGACGACCAGCGACTGATATTGCGATTGTTTGCGCCAGACGATCCGGTCGAAATACAGGTGATCCTGTGCAAAAGCGGTAATGCGACCTGCCAGCAAGGTCAGGGCAAACAGCAGCACGATCGTGGCAATGGAACAGGCCAGCATCCGCTTAGGTGCATCCAGGTAGTCGCGCAGGTACAGAACGCTCAGGAAGGCGACGGCGGCGTTGGTCAGCCCTATGGCAAAGGACGATGAAATCAAACCCAGCGATGGCAGCAGCAGGATCGGAAACATGACCGAGCCAACAAGCGCGCCGATGTAGTCCAGAGACAACACATCAGCGATGGATTCCCGAGTGGTGCTGCGCTCGGACAACACCCGCATCAACAGGGGAATCTCCAACCCGACCAGAAATCCGATGGCCGAGATAAAAGAGAACATGCCGACGGTGTAGAACCAGGGGGCAAAGGGAAACAGCATGAACAGCGACACACTGCACAGGCCGCCGACCAGTGCCAGGATCAGCTCAACCCAGACAAAGATCTGGATCAGGTTCCCGTGGAAAAAGCGCGAAACATAAGATCCGACGCCCATGGCGAACATGAAAAAGCCGATGGTCAGTGAAAACTGATAGACAGAATTTCCCAACAAATAGCTGGATACTGTGCCGATGATCAGCTCGTAAACGATGCCGCACAGGGCGACCACAAGGATAGCGCCCAGCAGGACCATCGCCTGGCGGCGCGGCAAGTCGGTGTAACGAAGTGTAGTTGTGTCGCTCATTCTAAGGTCCGAATGACAGGAAAACCCGGCACGGCCAGCGCACCGGGTTTTGATTGGATTTGACAGGGTTGCTGGTTACTTGCCTGCACGCAGACCGCCGGAACGTGAGCTGCGCGGGGCTGCATAGCTGGTGCGCGGCGTGACCGAGCGGTTGTTAAAGCTGGAAGCCTTGATACCGGCTGAGCGTTGACGGCTAAGCAAATTGCCCAACAAGGCACCCGCCAAAAAACCAGCACCGGAAAAACGCAGGCCCGCAGATTCGCCGGTTGTGTCGGTTGCGATCAGGCGGTTGTTGGCCTCATCAATCTCGATCGTGAAAACTTCGCCTTCATCCGTGTCCCGGACGTTGTTGGCATTGGCATCTGCAAAGCCCAGGAACTTGGCGTCGCTTTCGATTTCGATCCCCAGCGGCTTGTCATAGAATTTCGGGTCGGAATTCATCACTTGCGCTAGGTATCCGGCAAACTCGTCTACTTGCTCGTTCGAGGCTTCGGTGATGCTGTTTGCATCCAGGTATTCCTGATATTTGGCAATCGTGAACTCTGTCCGATCCAAAACCTGACCCAGATCGGCCGTCTGCTCTGATTTAGGGGACAGAAAGACCGAGTAGGCCACAAATCCCAACACGCCGATAATGACGATCCCCTTTAGTTTTCCAAACATCTTTTACTCCTATTTCTTTGGCTTGATGTCATGCTTCTGTCAGGTCGCGGGTCCACCAACATTGGTGAAGACCTGCGCCGTAAAAGTCCTTGAGCGCACCGCACAGATGCAGGCCGTGATCTTTCAGGGCTGCGGTATTGGCGTCCGATAAATCCGAGGGTATGGCCAGAACCGCCATGCGGTAGTGTTGTTGCTGCGCCAGAGCCAGTTGCTGGTCCAGACCGCTGAGACCCTCAGCGGTTTCGGTCCAACGCAGCCCAGCCACGTCATCGGTTTCAGCGGCCTTGTGGATTTCGGCGATGGCAAGGCCAGTTGATGCAGTGGGCTCGGGTGTGGCCATTTCTGGCGCTTCGGGGTTTTCCAGCCCATAGATGATCTTGGCCTCGGTCGGGCTGTGATAGGCAGGAACGGTCAGTTCGACCGCCGCGCCAAATTCTTCGTACAGTCGATGGGCCGAAGCGTATATCTTTTTGCCAAACTCTTCGTAGTCACTGGTTTCGACAAAGATCTTTCTGACACCCTGTTGCGCCAGCTTACCCAACAGATCGTTGAGCATTTGGCTGCCCAAACCCTTGCCGGTCTGCGCCTGATCCAGATAGGTCCAGGACAGCCAGGCAAGATCCGGCACCTGTTCATCCAGGTCAAAGCCAATCACTCCCAAAACTCTGCCTCGGTCCTGCAGGACAAACATGTTTTCGACGCCATCATCCAGAAATGTGCTTTCGGCCTCATGCGCGTCGTCTTCATCGGTCTGCGCAATGATCGCAATCACAGGCGAGACGTGGTGTAATTCCATGGGTTTGAGCACGGGACCCTTGGAGCCAAACAGAGAATTAAACATGGCAAATCCTGCGCCGATAACAGCGGCTGTAATATGGGTGAACACGGCAATCTGAGGCCGAAGAAAGAGGTATTCGGCGCTCAGTGCCAAAGCGATCAGGGCAATCGTGACGATGCGCCGTTCCGGCGGGGCCGTGATCAGCACACCATGCGCGACCAGACCATAGGCAGCCGCAGACAGCCCGACAAAGCCCGGCCCAGCGACGGCCAGCTCTGCGCCGGTTCCGAACAAAAGACACATCATCGCAATCGCGGCTGTCTGCCACGACCCGACACGCGGTTCCGTCAAAGTGCCGCCGATCAGGATCAGCAAGAAATTGAGCGCCAGATGACTTAGATCGCCATGTCGAAAGGCCCCGATCAGGTGGTCGGGAAAGGATATCAGATTGCCTGAATACCGAACGGGCCCCCAGATCGCGTAACCCGCTGCCCCAAGTAGGATGAGTGATATGGTGACAGGACATCTGGAAAGTTCCTTCATCCGCCCTTCAGAAACTTGCCGCGGCAAGCCCGCGCTGCGTTTTGCCGATAAACCCGCGCGATATCATCTGCACTTCGGCCCGTGCAGGTGTGAAATAGGCTTTCAGAACGTTCAGACTGACGCGTGGATTGGCGTCGCCACACATGAAGATATCTACCGCGGCATAGCCATGTTCTGGCCACGTGTGAATCGAGATATGGGATTCGGCCAAAAGCGCCACGCCGGTGAACCCGTCACGCGCGCCAAAATCGTGTGTTTTGACCTCAAGAACATGGGCGCCGGCGGCCAGTGCCGCGCGTCTCAGCACATCTTTTGCGGGTATCGGATCAAACAAAGCGTTTGCATCAAACAAATCAGCCAACAGGTGTGAGCCCAGTGAACTTGAAAAGTCGTCCATGTAAAATCAACGTCCTAGAGCACTAAATCGAGGTCAGAAATATCGAGTTGATAGGTCGGGTCAACCAGGGCATTCAACCTTTGGCTTATCCTCAACCCCTTGTGTGGCAAAAAAACCCGAACCCCTTGGTCTTGGGGTTGGTGACGGGCTTGCCTGGCCCAGATTTGACGGTGAAGCGGCGGAGTTTTCAGATCGAAAAAGCGTTCGCTCACTGCGATTTGCCTCCCTAAAAGGACGGCAACAGCAAGCGCGGTATCATTACCTGTAGTTATGAGTTTTCCAGACAATTTTCACCGTGTTTTCAGCCTGGGGGTTTCCTTATTTTGCAAGGCCTGAACCGCTCATCCCGTTGATCGCAATGGGCCATCAAAGGAAACCTCATGGATCTGAAAAGTTACATCAACGATGCACGCCGTGGCTTGATTGAGTTGCCGCAGGTGGATGAAGCCAAGATGCGCATTGAGCGGCTGAACCGGTTGCAGAGCCAACTGGCAGAGAATGACCTGGGTGGCATCCTGCTCTATGATCCGATCAACATCCGCTATGCGACCGATTGCCGGAACATGCAAATCTGGACGATGCACAACGCCGCCCGGTATTGTCTTGTTCCGACCGAGGGCAAAGCCATCATGTTTGACTTTGTCAATTGCGGCCATCTGTCGAAAGGTCTGGATACGATCGCGGAATCACGCCCCGGGACCTTGTGGTATCACCACACGTCAGGTGATAAACGCCCGGGTTTGATCGACGCCTGGGCCGATGAGCTGGCTGACGTCATTGCCGAGCGTTGCGGCAACACGCGCATCGCCATCGACAAACTTGAACCAGGTGGACGCTCGGCACTGACCGAGCGGCAGATCACTACTGTCTTTGGTCAGGACATCATCGAACGGGCCCGTTGCATCAAAACCCTCGAAGAGCTGAAGGCTCAGCAGCATTCAGCGCTGGTGTGCATGACGGCGCTGCGCGCGATGCGCGACATGACCGTCCCCGGCGCGACCGAGAATGACCTTTGGGCGGTCCTGGCCTCGATGAACTCGACCCTGGGGGGCGACTATATCGAAACAAAACTGGTTGTCGCCGGCAGCAACACCAACCCCTGGTACACCGAGGCCAGCAACAAAGTCCTGCAACCCGGAGAGTTTCTGGCCATCGACACCGACATGATCGGCCCGTTCGGCTATAACACCGACATCTCGCGCACCTGGCTGTGCCAACCCGCACAACCAACGCCCGAGCAAAAGACGCTGTACCAGACATCTTATGATCAGGTTCACACCAATATGGGACTGATCAAGGCGGGCGTCTCACTGCGTGAATTTGCCGAAAAGGCCTGGAAGATGCCGGAAAGGTATCAGGATCTTGACTGCCGTGTTTTGGTGCACGGGACAGGGATGTGTAACGAATACCCGCAAGTCCCGCCGCTCGCCTTCTGGGAGCGCACCGGTTATAACGGTGTGTTTGAAGAGAACATGACCCTGTCTATCGAAAGCTATATCGGTGAGGTCGGGCGATCCCACGGTGTGAAGCTCGAGCAAATGGTGCGTGTCACTGACAAGGGCTGCGAGATCATCGCGGATTTCCCGTTTGAAGAAGAGCTGCTGAACTAACGGTGCAATTCCCGGCCAGGCCTGATCATGTGTTCCGGCAGCTCTGTCGAATATTCGCACTAACCAATTGGAATCTGTTCCATGGGCAAATCTGTCTTGGGCGATGGTCTGCGCGCTGATATTGGCGGCGGCACCATCACCAAACTCTATTCTTCACAGGCGTATCTACAGGGCCATGATCTTACCGTTCGATGGGCCGACCTTAACTGCCGGGTTATTGCGGACCGTACGGCTGAAGCCCTGCGCGCAGATCGCGATCCTCTGAAAGCGCGATGTGCACTCACCGATGCCTGGCTGACACCGCGTCCCAGTCCAGTCCAAATTTCTGCAGGTATTTCCGCAATCTGTCCGCATCATTCTGTGTCTTCCGTTTTTGTCTTGAAACGGCAAACAGCATGCGCCCCGCCGCGCTGATACTGGGTGCGTGTTGGCAAGTGTGGATGACTTTGGCCAATTGCACCATATCGAACGGGTCAACATCACTGGCAGCGCTACCCAGCACGTCTTTGACCAGGGTGAAATCCGTATCAGACGTGGACGTCCGCCAGCCCGTTTGCAGGCTTTGAACCTCGTCTTCTACCATGGCGCGCGTGATCCGTCCGCGCGGGGCCAGGGTACAGAGCCGTTTGACCGATCCGCTAAAATCCCGAAAATTTCCGGGCCAAAACGTTGCCGGGTTGGTTGCAAAGCGCAGATAAGCCTCGCGCGCGTCCGCATTGAACCCGACCTGTGTGCCCAGTTTGCGTTCAGAGCGCGTCAGCTCGAACGTCAGGTTGGCTTCGATATCCTCGCGACGTTCCCGCAGGGCTGGCAGGTGAAAGTGCCACATGTTCAGGCGGGCCAGCAGGTCCTGACGAAACTGGCCTTCGGCGGCTAAAACTCGCAGGTCGCGGTTGGCGCCTGCAATGATGTGGAACCGGCTTGAGACCTCGTGATCCGAGCCTAACGGATAGAACCGCCCGGTCTCGATCGCATGCAGCAGGATGGATTGCTCGTTCCAACCCAATTCGTCGACCTCATCAAGGAACAGCACGCCACCATCAGCCTCGCGCAGCAGCCCGCCGCGTTCCGTTCCTGCCTGACCCAAATAGCTGCGCCGTTGGCCGAACAGGGTGGCCATTGCGTCTGGTCCATTCAATGTGGCGCAATTGACGTGTACCAGCCGTCCTTTGATGCGACGCCGGTCCAGTTTGAGGTTGTATATCCGTTCCGCCAGCTCTGTCTTGCCAGTGCCTGTTTCGCCCAGCAGAAGGATCGGTTCGTCAGAGTTGCCAGCGATCAGTTCAATCCGGTCGATCAGGGCGTTGTATTGCGGATTGCGGGTTTCGATCCCGCCTTTCAACTGATCACTGTATTCGCGCGACAGCTGATCAAAGCGCTGTTGCAGCGCGTTATACCGGCTGAGGTCCAGATCAATGATGTCAAATTTCGGTGTCTTTTCCTCTGGTCCGGGCGGGCCGGTTTGAATCAAACGCGCCGGGACATGGCGGCTTTCGGTCAACAAGAACCAGCAGATCTGTGCCACATGGGTCCCGGTGGTCAGGTGGACATGATATTGTTCGCGGTCTTCGTCAAAGCCATAGCCGCGGGCAAAGTCGAACAGCTTGCCGTAGACCTCCTGAAAGTCCCACGGATCGGTCAGATCCATGCGCTGCAACAGTACTTCGGTTCCAGGCGAAAGCTCTTCGATCTCGCGTTTGAGCTGATGGGCGAGGCGATTGAACTTATGGTCGTGCAGCAGTTCAAGGCGATCGACGTCGAAATGGTCGTGCAGAAACAGGCTGGGCGTCGGCTTCCAGCGTCGCTTCTTGCCCATATCCAGCTGCGTTCCGAGGAATCCGATGACCACATTCTTCATGATGTATACATTTGTATAATTAGCGATACAAATCTATCGTAAGTTCAATCACTCTGATTTTCAACGGTGATTTTTATCAATTAAAAACAATACATTAAGTGAGGATACGATTTCCCTCCGCCTATTGGATCCGCCATGCAAAAACATCCTCACAACAAATGAGGAAAAGGACATGGCGAACAAATCCGTGTTTGCATCGATCAAAGGCCGGTTGCTGCCAAAAGCAACCGCACAGAACGCCCACGGGGCGCCGGCCTACGTGTATTCCGATGCCCATGCTCTGGCACAGGTCGCCGTGACCGGCACCTTCGGGGGCATGATCTATCAATCGCCGCAGGATGAGCTGGAATACGTTCTGGACGTCGCCGAGGCGGTCACGCCCAAGTGTCTGGCACAGACGGCGATCTATGCCCGTCAGTCGGGATACATGAAGGATATGCCTGCTGTGCTGCTGGCCATTCTGGCCCGGCGCGACCCGGTTCTGTTTCGCGCGGCCTTTGGCCGTGTGGTTGATAACGGCAAGATGCTGCGCACCTTCGTGCAGGTCATCCGGTCGGGTCAGACGGGGCGTAAATCTCTGGGTTCGGCGCCAAAAGCGATGGTCCAGAGTTGGTTGAACACCGCGTCCGACCGGGCGCTGTTGAACGCCAATATCGGCAATGACCCGTCTTTGGCGGATATGATCAAGATGGTGCACCCGAAACCGGCCACGGCCGAGCGGGAGGCGCTGTTTGCCTGGATCGTCGGGCGGCCGTGCAATCTGGCACGGCTGCCACAGGCCCTGCAGGACTGGATTGCGTTTCGCGAAACCGGCAAGGGTCCGGTGCCGGATGTGCCGTTCCAGATGCTGACGCAACTGGAGCTGTCTCCCGTGCAATGGGCCCAGATTGCGCGCAAAGGCTCGTGGCAAATGGTGCGGCAGAACCTGAACACGTTTCAGCGCCACGGCGTTTTCAACGTGGCCCGGAATGTGGATCACGTGGCAGCCCTGCTGCGGGACCCGCAGGCGATCGCCAAGGCACGTGCGTTTCCCTACCAACTGGTGGTGGCCGCGCAGCACGTGAGAGGGGATATCCCGCACCCGATCGTGGACGCCCTGCATGATGCGATGGAAATCGCGGTGCAGAACGTGCCGAAGGTTGCGGGGCAGGTGGTTGTGTGCCCGGATGTTTCCGGCTCGATGGCCGGGTCCGTGACCGGGTATCGCCCGGGGGCAACCTCGGTCGTGCGTCATGTGGATGTGGCGGCGCTGGTGGCGGCGTCTTTCCAGCGCGTGAATCGCGGGTGTCAGGTGCTGCCGTTTGATTTTGACGTGCGCAAAGTGCGTCTGCAGCCGCGCGACCCGATCCTGACCAACGCCGAGCGTCTGGCCGCGTTGGCGGGAGGTGGGACAAGCTGTTCCGCCCCTCTGGCCTGGCTGAACCAACGAGGTCGCGCGCCTGATCTGGTGGTGTTCGTGTCCGATAACCAATCCTGGGTCGATGCCGGGGGCGGCGGGCAGGGCACCGCGATGTTGAAGGAATGGGAGGTGATCAAACGTCGCAATCCCAAGGCCAAACTGGTCTGCATCGACATCGCGCCTTACGGGACCACGCAGGCCCAGACACGTGCAGACGTGCTGAATGTCGGTGGCTTCTCGGATGCGGTCTTTGACCAGATCGCGCGCTTTGCCGCCGGTCAGACCGGCCCGGATCACTGGGTCGGTGAGATCGACAAGATCGACGTATGAACAGGTTCCGGGCGATGTTTCGCCCGGTCCACAACACAACATCAGGCAGAATGCCGTTGGGACTACATCGCTTGAACCGATACGCGCCCTATAAGGGCCGTAGGTCTCACCCCCACTTGTCTGCCTGACCCGAATAAAAAGGAGCTGTCTCGGCGAATGCCGGTGGAACTACAGAATGTTAATCTCCGTGTCGCGGGTTCGAATCCCGCTCGTCCCAGCCCCTTGGGGGAGGGATGGTAGCTCAGTCAGGTAGAGCAGGCGTTTCACCAATTCTTGTCGTCGAGGCCTATGAACAACAGCAGAAGGAATGCCTGCGGGACTACATGTAGACGCGACCCTTCGGGGTTGGAGGTGCAAAACCTCCGTGTTGGTTCAAGTCCAGCCCAGGGTCTTGCTCTGGTGGCGGAAACTGTCTCGTAACTCGTTGTCCTTCTGACCGGAACAGTAAGGAACACCCCGGCGAATGCTGAAGGAACTACATTGGCACCACGGGGACAGGTCGAGCGGGTTCAACTCCCCTCCCTGCCGGCGCCCGGATGGCAAACGCATCTGCCCATTCAGATGCGGGGCGGGCCTCCCACCTGTTTCTTCTCCCCTTGTCGCCGGGGCCTGAATTTGAATGAGTAAAAGATGATGACGGAAGACAACACATATGACGCGGTAACCGGCGGCCACCTGAAGGATTGGGGGCATCGCCCGGGGCAACACTTCCCGGCCCTGTTGGCGCGCGCGAATGAGATGCGGGCCGAAGGGTTTGGTTTGGTGCGCATCCGGCAGGAGCTTGAGGGCGAAATCCCTCTGGCCCCGGTCATGATGGCACCGCACACACCCGGTGAGATCACGTTTCACGAAAACATCGACGCCGTGCATCCCGATGAAGAAGACAACGTCGCAAAAGTGCGCGAGACGATGACTGCGCTGATGCAAACTCCGACTCTTGAGGCCGGGGCCATCATGCCGGATGCCTGCCCGGCAGGGCCTGTCGGCACGATCCCGGTTGGCGGTATCGCTGCCGCGCGCAACGCGATTCACCCCGGTATGCACTCGGCCGATATCTGTTGCTCGGTGATGATCACCGATCTGGGCGATGCCGACCCCAAGGCGGTGCTGGACGCGGCGCAGTCGGTGACGCATTTCGGTCCGGGCGGGCGCCCGCAGGGCAAGCGGTTTACCACGTCGCTGAAACTGCTGGATGCGTTCCGCGAGAACTCGTTTCTGAACACCCCCAAGTCCATTCGCATGGCACAGGAACATATGGGCACGCAGGGTGACGGCAATCACTTCCTGTTTGTGGGCCGCTCGCGCAAGTCCGGGCGCACGGCGATTGTGACCCATCATGGATCGCGCGGTCCGGGGGCTGTTCTGTATAAACACGGGATGCAGGTGGCGGAAAAGTTCCGCAAAGAGCTGTCGCCTGAGACCGCCAAACAGAACGCGTGGATTCCGACCGATACCGAGGAAGGCCGCGACTATTGGGATGCTCTGCAACTGATCCGCAAATGGACCAAGGCCAACCACAATGCGATCCATCAGGCGACGGTCGAAGCCGCGCGCGTGGGCGACGTGGGCGCGCGGTTCTGGAACGAGCATAACTTCGTCTTCAAACGGGATGATCTGTATTACCACGGCAAGGGGGCGACCCCTGCCTGGAGTGATTACGCAGCGGATGCCACGGGTCTGACGCTGATTCCGCTGAACATGTCCGAACCGGTTCTGGTGGTGCGCGGCAAGGATGCCGATCATGGTCTGGGCTTCAGCCCGCACGGGGCGGGGCGGAACTATTCACGCTCGGAACACAAGCGCCGCATGGGATCGGTGACGCCTGACCAGATGCTGCAGGCCGAGACAGAGGGGCTGGATATCCGGTTCCACGCTGGTGGTGTTGACGCATCCGAGCTGCCGTCCAGCTATAAAAGCGCTGACAGCGTTGTGGCGCAGATCAAGTCCTACGATCTGGCCGAGATCGAGGATTACATCGATCCCTATGGCTGTATCATGGCCGGTGATGTGCCGCCATTTTGGATGAACAAGAAGAAGGGGCGCAGATAATTGCCTCTGCCCGGTTAGTCAGACGCCGTCAGCCCGCCGGTCTTCCGGTGGGCTGCGGCACGCAATCTGTCGACTAGGCTTTTGTTATTGTACGTTTGCCCTTGCACCGTATCCTGGGTTTTGATGCTGTCTGCATCAAGCAGAAAGGTCGCACGCATTGGCATAAGGCCATCAACAACAACCATGTGGCGGCTCGACGGGGCAATTGTCAGTGTTCCGGTTAGCTGAACCTGTTCGTGCAAATAGGACGGGGTCCAGTCGTCGTTCAACCGCACCCGGATCATTTGGTTTGGCGGTGGAGGTGGCATGTGACTGCACATCCCCAGCTTTGGCACCAGATAGGCAACGGCATGCCCATCTGGGTCAGGTGGCGCCGGGATCGCGAAGCCCACAAGGGTGACAACGCGGCCGTCAAACAGTGGATTGCCCGACGCGCCCGCCAATTTTCGCCGTTCGGTGACGGCTTCTCGCTGTGACAGCAGCCAGTCGACATCTATGTCGTCAGTGGCCAGCGCGTCTTCGGTTTCGACCAGAAGCACCTGCCATTTCTGCCGTTCTTGTGCCGTGCCACCTGTGCCTTGCAGGCGGCTTCGCAGGCGCAGGGCAAAGACAACGTCGTCGAATTGTTCAGGGCTGAGGTCGCGATAGGGATCCTCGAAGACTTGAACTGAGGGATCGGGAAGCTCTGCCCATTCCACCACAATCCCAGCAGCAAGTGGAGTGCCGCAGAATGCAAGAACCACGGTGGCCAAGCTTAGAATTCGAAACCGGTTACGCAAGGCGATGCCCTTTCCTAATTCCCTGACTATAGTTTAGCCCGTCGATAAGTTAACCCTCTGCCGCCGCATTCAGGTTAAGGATTTTCGTCGAACCAGGCAGGACAAGACAGCAAATTGAAATGGATCGTGATCCCTCTGATCTCGGAATTTGTCCGCGCCTTTCCCGCCGTTGATGTGACCGCGCGTACCTTGGCCACCCATGACCTGTTGCCGGTGCAAGCACCGCCACTTGGCAGGTCTTGGAAAACCTCAAGCTGAATCAACAAGAGCCGACCTCTGCAACCCGGCAGATGTTCGATTCTGCGGCCCAGCTGTGGCGGGTGAGGCTGACAATGATCTTGGGTCTTGGGTCGTGGGGGCCAATCTGCACGCTGGTCAATTCCGATGTTGGCATAGGCGTGGCCTTTGAACAGGAATGCGCGCGCGAGCCCGGAATTCGCTTTGTGCCTGTGAAGGATAAAAACCTTGTCGCAGGACACTTTCTGACATGTTTGGCAGCCATGCGGCAGACCGCAGCAGTGGCCAGTTTTTCCGGATAGCAGAAGATTTGCATCGGGGTGAGGGCTTGGTGCCGAAAGGCTTTGGCAGTTAAGCGACTTGACTTTGATGAATGATTATCTGATATTTCTGTCATGACAGAAATATCAGATATTTCGGATTCGTCCTCTAAATCTCAGTTTATCTTGTATTGGGGAGATATGGGCAGCCAGTGGGGTGTAAATCGCTCGGTCGCGCAGATCCATGCGTTGTTGTACCTCAGCGCCGCACCGATGAATGCCGAACAGATATCCGAAGAGCTTGGGATCGCACGGTCGAATGTCTCGAATTCCCTAAAGGAACTGGCGGGTTGGCGGTTGATTCAGCGCGTTCCTGTGCCGGGGGATCGTCGGGAGCATTTCGTCGCTGAAACAGACGTGTGGGAAATGGCCTTGCTGATCGCAAAAGGGCGCAAAGAGCGCGAGATTGACCCGGCGATCCGGGCCATCGACATCTGTGTGCGACAGGCGAGCACCGAATCCGACCTCAGCCCGGTGGTCCTGACCCGGATGAAAAACATGCACGAGTTTCTGACAACGGCTGATCGCTGGTCTGATCAGATGCTCAACGTGCCAAAATCGAAACTCTCAATGTTGATGAAAATGGGGGACAAGGTGCTGTCATTGCTCAAAATTGGCAGCAAGTAGAGCTTTTTTTGCCCCACTAATTCTCTTCATACAGAAATAACCGTTGTAACAGTAAGAGTGCCGCATGAGACAGCTTCCAACGACGGACCACCAAACAGCCCTTGCAGACAGCAGGTTTTCGTCGCTCTTGGGACCAAAATCCTGGGCTGCTTTGCCCATGGCCGTTCGACAAAGGTTTGGGCACCGGCTGTCCGACGGGGCAAGCGTGGTTTACCAGGGCAAGGTAGTGGAAATGCGCTTCAGCCGGGTTGGGTGGGCCCTGGCGCAACTGGCGCGTTTGGTTGGCGGACCGTTGCCTTATGACGGAACCTGCCTGAACCAGCCTGCAGTGGTGGCCGTGACCGAAGACTGCGTCGGGCGTGGTCAGTTCTGGGTGCGGCAATATGGGCGGGCCTGCGGGTTTCCGCAGGTCATTCACAGCTCAAAACGGTTTGCGGGCCCCACAGGGATTGAGGAATATGTTGGATCCGGCATCGGCATGGCTCTGCGCGTCAGCGCGGATGTCTCGGGCCTCTATTTTCACAGCGATCACTATTTTTTGCAGCTTGGGCGTTGGAAGCTGCGACTTCCGCCCTGGCTGCGCCCCGGTGCGCTGACCATTGCGCATAAAGATCTGGGGCGCGCGCGGTTTTTGTTCTCGCTTACCCTGCACAGTCGCCTGTTCGGAGAGTTGATCCGTCAGGACGCCATTTTCCAAGACAGATAGGAAGTCTTATGGACAGTTCATTCCTTTGGAGCCTGATTGCCCTGCAAGTTTTCATGGGCGCATTCGACACGCTGTTTCATCACGAAGGGACCGAGCGGCTTGCCTGGCGCCCATCCCAAAAGACCGAGCTGCGCCTGCACGGCGTACGCAACGCGATATATGCGGCGATCTTTCTGTGCATCGCCTGGTTTGAGCCCCATGGTGTCTTTGCCATGGCGCTTGGTGCGGTTCTTCTGATCGAAGTGGTCATCACCCTGTGGGATTTCGTCGAAGAGGACCTGACCCGCAAACTGCCCGGCAGTGAACGGATCAACCACACCTTGCTGGCGGTGAATTATGGGGCGATCCTTGCCATGGCGGGATCATACCTTTGGACGTGGTCGTTTCAGCCTGCAGCGATGGTCCCAGTCAGCTATGGCTGGTGGAGCGTCATGGCGACACTTTCGGCCATCGGCGTTGGTCTGTTCAGCCTTCGTGACCTGCTGGCCGCCGCCCGCAGCGATCGCCTGACCCGGGGAAATCCGGCGGCACTGGTTGATGCACTGAAGACACGGCAGAGCATCCTAATCACGGGCGGAACAGGGTTCATCGGGCAGCGACTGGTGCAGGCACTGGTGTCGGCGGGCCACTCTGTCACAGTTGTGACGCGTGATCCCCGGAAAGCCGATACACTGTGCAAGCCTGTCCGCGTTCTCAGCAGTCTTGATCAGGTGCACAGCGAAGACCGGTTTGATGCCCTTATCAATCTGGCGGGTGAGCCCGTGGCAGGGGGGCTTTGGACCACAAAGCGGCGCGCCAATATCGTACAATCCCGCGTTCAGACGACGCGCGCGCTAGAGGGGTTGGTCAAAAGGCTGACGCACAAGCCGGACTGCCTGATCAACGGCTCAGCTATCGGTTGGTACGGTCTGCGCGGTGACGACCCTCTGACCGAAGCCGATGCGCCCGCACCTGCGTTTACCCATGATATTTGCGACGCGTGGGAGCAGTCGGCCCGCAAGATTGAACTGCAAGGAGTGCGTGTCGTCCTGCTGCGCATTGGGCTTGTTTTCGGTGTGGACGGCGGAATGCTTGCCAAGCTGCTGACCCCGTTTGAATTCGGCGGCGGTGGGGTTATGGGCGATGGACGGCAGTGGATGTCTTGGATTGAACTGGATGATCTGATCCGCGTGATTGCGTTTGGTCTGGCTCAACCCGATCTAAAGGGACCTGTGAACGCGACAGCACCCAACCCGGTGCGCAACACCGATTTCACGCGGGCGCTGGCTGGCGCTTTGAACCGACCGGCGATCTTGCGGTTTCCCGAATGGCTTCTAGCTGGTGCGCTGGGTGATATGGGGCGCGAGACGATGCTGGGCGGTCAGCGGGTTCTGCCAGCGCGGCTGTTACAGCTCGGGTTTGTGTTCCGGCATCCCGACCTTGCCCCAATGCTGTGGGTGATTACCGGGGCTAAGCCGGGGCGAAAGGCTACTTTCCCAGCCAAACAGGCCCCTGCGGAATGACAGCAGGGGCGGGGGGCTACGCGGCCCCCGCCCTGGCTATGCCCGAAACGTCCAGCCCACCGATTTGCGCCAGCAGAGTCACGATCTCGGCGACACCTTCACGCTCACGCAGGGATGAGAACACAAACGGGCGACCATTGCGCATTCTACTGGCGTCGCGATCCATCACCTCCAGCGAGGCGCCCACATGCGGGGCCAGATCGGTCTTGTTGATAATCAGCACATCGGACTTGGTGATTGCAGGACCGCCCTTGCGGGGGATCTCTTCACCGGCTGCGACATCAATAACATACAGCGTAACGTCGGCCAGTTCGGGGCTGAAGGTTGCCGACAGGTTGTCGCCGCCACTTTCGATAAACACGACTTCGACATCCGGATGACGGGCCTGCATTTCAGCCACAGCGGCAAGGTTGATCGAGGCGTCCTCGCGGATGGCCGTATGCGGGCATCCACCGGTTTCCACGCCAATAATCCGGTCCTGCGGCAGGATTTGCATGCGCATCAGCGCCTCGGCGTCTTCTCGTGTGTAGATGTCGTTGGTGATCACTCCCAGTGAAACCGTGTCACGCAACGCCTCGGACAAGGCGGCGGTCAGGGTGGTTTTACCAGCGCCCACCGGGCCACCGATGCCAACGCGCAGAGGGCCATTCATACTGGTCATGTTCGGAACATCCTTGAATACTGAGTTTCATGTTTCATCGACCCGATATCGGACAGGAACGCGGTTGATCCCAGATCCTCCAGACTGGCCTTGATCGCGTCCGCGGCAACGCGTTGACACAGTGGCGTCAGATCGCGGATCAACCGTTGCGCATCGGTCTGGCCCAAGGGTACCAGCCGGGTCGCGCAAGCGACCAGATTGGACATGAAGGACTGCAGGAACATCTGGGCGGTCAGATGCAGCGGCAAAACCTGTTGTCGGGCCGCGTGGCCAACGGCCACCGGATAGGTCAGCGTCTTGATCTTCAGCGCCCAGACACTGGCTGTCACGCCGCAAAAAGCCTCTCCCAGCAGTCGCGTTTCCAGCAACCTTTCGGACGATGGGCAAAAGGCGCGGGCTGCGTGGTCGACCTGTGCCAGATCTATGGGGGTGTCGGCCCTGAAAGCTGCGGCTAGAAACACGCAATCATTGCGGCCCGTGCCATGGTCGATCACCTCGGTGATCCAGTCACCCGTGTCGGGCGCATTTGCGACGCTGCCGCATTCAACCGCCCATTCTAACCCGTGCGAATAGGCGAACCCGCCTACCGGATAAGCGGGTGACAGCCATTGCGTCAGGGTCAGGATGTCGATGTCAGTGGGCATGGCCGTGGGTCCTGCCGTGGCCATAAGCGCCACCTTCGGGCGTAAACGGCTCGCGCACTTCGCGCAGGGTGGCACCAATTTTCATCAGCATGTCGCGGATGACGTGATCCACCTGAATCAACAGGCGTTCGCTCTCGATCTGGCAGGGGGTGTGGCGATTGCCGATATGCCAAGCGATGCGGGTCAAATCTGGGGCGGTGACCTCAAGCAGAGGTTCGGGCGCGGCCAGGATTTCAACCTCGCGCCCGTCTTCAAGGATCAGCGCACCGCCGTGATCCAGCGACGTGGTCTGAGACAGATCGACCAGAATCTGCGCGCCGCTTTCGCAGGTCAAAACCTTGCGACGCAAGAACCGGTCTTCGTAGGTCAGCGTCAGTTGGTCGTCTGCGTCGCTGTGTGTGTGGTCAGAGTACCGCCGCGCGGTGCAAAGCAGGGCGTTCATGCGCACGCCCCCTCAACCAAAAAAGTGGTCAGCGCCAGATGGAATCCGCAAAGACGTGATATGCGATGCGCTCGCGCGTCAGGCCGCGCTGATGCAATTCTTCGTCGCTGAGCGATTGAAGGTGCTGAAATCGCTGGGTGCGGGACCGTGCCTCGGCCATGCGGATCAGTGCTGTGTAAAGCGATGTGCCAATTGCGCGGAACAGGCCGGAAATCGAAAAACCTGCGCGTGCGCCTGTTGTGGTATGTGCCATTTGGACCCTCGTAAACGTACGAAACGTTGGTCCTCCCTTGGGTTTCATAATGTGTCATCTTCACCCTGCTGAGTAGTGTGCGTTTTGTCATGGCCGGCTTGCGTATGCTGCAACGCGGCGTAATTTCTGGTCAAAACAAAAAGTACCGCTGTGCCATTGGCAGAACTTCGGCGGGTTGGCAGATCAACAACTCGCCATCGGCGCGGACTTCATAGGTTTCGGGGTCGACCTCAATCTGCGGCGTGGCGTTGTTCAGAACCAGATCCTGTTTGCCGATGTTTCGCGTGTTCTGAACCGCGACCGTCTGCTTGGCCAAACCCAGAGTGTCGCCAATCCTTTCGGACTGGGCTGCGCCCGAGACAAAGGTAACCGCCGAATGTTCGACCGAGCGGCCATAGGCCCCGAACATCGGGCGGCTATATACCGGCTGCGGTGTGGGGATCGAGGCATTGGGATCACCCATCTGGGCACAGGCGATGGTGCCGCCCAGCAGAACCATCTCGGGCTTCACACCAAAAAATGCCGGGTTCCACAGCACCAGATCAGCGCGTTTGCCTTCTTCGATACTGCCGATTTGATGGCTGAGGCCATGAGCGATGGCCGGGTTGATTGTGTATTTTGCGACATAGCGGCGGACGCGCAGATTGTCGTTCTCACCGGTCTCTTCGGGCAGACGCCCGCGCTGTTTCTTCATCTTGTCGGCGGTTTGCCAAGTGCGGATCAGAACTTCGCCCACGCGGCCCATGGCCTGACTGTCGGACGCGATGATGCTGAACGCGCCCATATCGTGGAGGATGTCTTCGGCAGCAATAGTTTCACGCCGGATGCGGCTTTCGGCAAAGGCCACGTCTTCGGGGATGGATTTGTCCAGATGATGGCAGACCATCAGCATGTCGAGATGTTCTTCAACCGTGTTTACGGTGAAGGGACGCGTCGGGTTGGTTGACGAGGGAAGAACATGGTTTTCGCCGCAGATTTTGATGATATCCGGCGCGTGCCCGCCGCCTGCGCCCTCGGTGTGGAAGGCGTGGATCGTGCGGCCTTTCATGGCCCCGACGGTGTCCTCTACAAACCCGGATTCGTTCAACGTGTCCGTGTGGATCATAACCTGCACGTCCCACGCATCAGCCACACCAAGACAGCAATCGATTGCAGCAGGGGTTGTCCCCCAATCCTCGTGTAGTTTCAGGGCGCAGGCCCCGGCTTTGACCTGTTCCTCAAGCGCGGCGGGTAGTGACGCATTGCCCTTGCCCGCAAAAGCCAGATTCATCGGGAACGCGTCGGCCGCCTGCAGCATCCGCCCAATATGCCAGGGGCC
This sequence comes from Ruegeria meonggei, assembly GCF_900172215.1. Taxonomy (GTDB): domain Bacteria; phylum Pseudomonadota; class Alphaproteobacteria; order Rhodobacterales; family Rhodobacteraceae; genus Ruegeria; species Ruegeria meonggei. Next base: position 77,660 of record NZ_FWFP01000010.1, on the reverse strand, counting down.
CGGCGTGCAGGTGGTGGCCAGCGTGCCGTGGGCCGGGCCAGTGCCGCCGCCCAGCATGGTGGTCAGACCGGAATGCAATGCGTCTTCGATCTGTTGCGGGCAGATGAAATGGATATGGCTGTCGAACCCGCCCGCAGTCAGGATGCGGCCTTCGCCCGCGATGGCTTCGGTGCCCGGGCCGATGATGATGTCGACGCCGGGCTGCGTGTCAGGGTTGCCGGCCTTGCCGATCCTGGCGATACGCCCATCCTTCAGGCCGACATCCGCTTTGTAGATGCCCGAGTGGTCGAGGATCAACGCATTGGTGATGACGGTGTCTACAGCACCCTCTGCGCGGGTGACCTGGGATTGCCCCATCCCGTCGCGGATCACCTTGCCGCCACCGAATTTGACCTCTTCGCCATAGGTGGTCAGGTCACGTTCAACCTCGATAATCAGATCGGTATCGGCCAGCCGCAGCTTGTCGCCCGTGGTCGGGCCAAACATGGCGGCGTATTCTGCTCGGGCAATAGTCGTCGCCATCAGAGCGCCCCCATGACCTTTTGATTGAACCCATAGACACTGCGCGCGCCACCGATCGGGATAAGCGAAACTTCACGCTTTTGGCCCGGTTCAAAGCGCACGGCGGTGCCCGGTGCAATGTTAAGGCGCAAACCCCTGGCGGTGATGCGGTCGAACGCCAATGCCGGGTTGGTTTCGGCGAAATGGTAATGCGAGCCGACCTGCACGGGGCGGTCGCCCGTATTGGCAACCATCAACGTAATTGCATTGGCACCCGCGTTCAGGGTGATCTCACCTTCGGCCGCGAAAAGTTCGCCGGGGATCATTTCGGCAGCTTTGAAATCAGAACGGTCGCGATCACAGCAAGTACGGCCAGACCCAAGCCCAGGGCCGCATAGTCAGAGGTGTGGGCGTGGAAATGGGGTTCGGTATGGGCGGCGGCGGGGCCAGCAACGATCAGGGTAGGGAACAGTATACGGGTCATGGAATTATCCTTTGCGGGTTATCGAATGGGGTTGTGAACGGTGACAAGCTTGGTGCCGTCGGGAAAGGTGGCTTCGACCTGAACCTCGTGGATCATTTCGGGCACGCCCTGCATGCATTGATCGCGGGTGATAACCTCGGCCCCAGCCTGCATCATGTCGGCGACCGAGCGGCCGTCGCGCGCACCTTCGACCACCGCATCGGTGATCAGCGCGATGACTTCGGGGTGGTTCAACTGCACGCCACGGGCCAGCCGCTTGCGGGCGACTTCGGCGGCGACGGCGACCAGCAATTTGTCTTTTTCTCTTGGGGTCAGGTTCATCTTAAATCGTCCAGCATCGGGGAAGCGTTTCGTTGTTAAGCCGCCGCAGGACCGGCAACAGCGTTTTGCGCAGGGCAAAGCTGTTTTCGGCCAACAGCCGGATTGCCAGCATGTCGTCATGGATCAGAGTGGCCCCGGCGGTGTCGGGCAGTAACAGGCGGATTGGGTCCAGATGGGCCTCGGCTGTTTGTGATACAAAGACGACCAGCGCCATTGCACCTGCGCCGTCCGCAATATGCGGCTTGGCCAAATGCGTGTGCAGGTCGCCGGAATACTGCGTCGCATCCAGAAAGACCGGTGCGCCTTCGCGCCGGATTTCGATCCGGTCGCGCAGGCGGATACTTGTCAGTGTCTCGCCCATGGCTGCGCGCCCAAAAACCAGCGGTTCGACCAACAGCAAAGTTGCGCCGGGGGCCATATCGATCCGCAGCTGACGGTCCAGAGCGCTGCCATTGAACAGAATCGTCTCCTGCGGCAACCAGTTCAGGCGCGAACCTGTCTCGACGCTCAGATCGTTGGTTACATGGCCAGAGGGGCCGGGTTGAGCCTTGTACGCCCGCTCGCAGGCCTGCGTGGTCAGGGACAGGGTGGTACCCTGGGCAGCGTGTCCGTTGAACCGGAAGACGTCGCCGCCAGTGATCCCGCCTGCCGTGTTCAAAAGCACGGCCTCCAACCCGGGTTCTGTAGACCGAGGGAACAGGCACCTAAATGACCCGGATTGGCGAAACCCACCTAATACCGACTTGTTGCCCAATGGCTTTGCATTCAGACGAACCGCGCCTTTGGCACGCGGTGGGGATGCGTCCGGCCTGAGCGTTATGGAGGCATGATGAGTAATAGCGCACCTGCTGATCAAAGACATGTGCCGCTTGTTTCACTGCTCTGGTGTTGGAACTCTATTGCTGGGCGGCGGATACGGGCCTTTTACCCAAGCACATGACTAATTTTTGACCACCTGATGAAGCTGAGGATTAAAATTTAATCAACTGCGACCGATCTCTGGAAATGATGGGTCAACCAATTTGCCAAGTTCTCTGCAATGCAGAAACCGTATGGGTGCCCGCCGCGGATTTGACCTTGGGGGTGTGTGACGGCTGCGCGAATTGGACCTCGGACACAACCGCCACACGGAACGCAACAACAGTTGCGGGGATCAGGTAGAAGAAGATTGCGCCGTTACGCAAGTCCTCTGCCGCGGAACCCGCCAGGAGGACTACATGACATTTCTCAAATCCACGCTCGCCGGATCGGCGGTCTTCGCGGCCATGGCGACGGCAGCATTGTCCGCCGAAGACACCATCAAGGTCGGCGTGCTGCATTCGCTGTCGGGCACCATGGCGATCTCGGAAACCACACTGAAAGACACGATGCTGATGCTGATCGACCAGCAAAACGCCAAAGGTGGTCTGCTGGGCAAACAGCTTGAGGCCGTGGTGGTGGATCCCGCATCCGACTGGCCGCTGTTTGCCGAAAAGGCGCGTGAGCTGCTGACGGTGCACGAGGTGGATGTGATCTTTGGCAACTGGACTTCCGTCAGCCGCAAATCGGTGCTGCCGGTGATCGAGGAACTGGACGGCCTGTTGTTCTATCCGGTTCAGTACGAGGGTGAAGAATCGTCGAAGAACGTGTTCTACACTGGTGCCGCACCCAATCAGCAGGCGATCCCGGCCACAGACTATTTCCTGGACGAGCTGGGCGTTGAGAAATTTGCCCTGCTGGGCACGGACTATGTCTATCCCCGCACCACCAACAACATTCTGGAAAGCTATCTGAAACAAAAGGGCATCTCGGATGACGATATCTTTGTGAACTATACGCCCTTCGGTCATTCCGACTGGTCCAAGATCGTGTCCGACGTCGTGGCGCTGGGCGCGGATGGCAAGAAGGTCGGGGTGATCTCGACCATCAACGGGGATGCCAATATCGGGTTCTACAAGGAACTGGCCGCGGCTGGCGTTTCGGCGGATGATATTCCGGTTGTGGCTTTCTCGGTCGGGGAAGAGGAACTTTCAGGTCTGGATACCACCAACCTTGTGGGTCATCTGGCGGCCTGGAACTACTTTCAGTCTGCAGACACTGACGCCAACGCCGAATTTGTTGAGACATGGAAAGCCACCATGGGCGACGACCGCGTGACCAACGACCCGATGGAGGCCCATTACATCGGCTTCAACATGTGGGTGAATGCCGCAACCCAGGCAGGCTCGACCGAAGTCGACGCCGTGCGCGGCGCCATGTACGGGCAGGAATTCCCGAACCTGACCGGCGGCATCGCTGTCATGTTGCCGAACCACCATCTGGCCAAGCCGGTTCTGATCGGAGAGATTCAGGACGACGGCCAGTTCGACATCATCAGCGAAACCGACGTTGTGGCAGGTGATGCCTGGACTGATTTCCTGCCGGAATCGGCGGTGCTGAAATCGGATTGGAAAGATCTGGGCTGCGGTATGTACAACACCGAGACCAAGACCTGCGTTCAGACCCTGTCGAACTACTGAACATTTCTGCAAGGCGGGTGTGATCATCCGCCTTGCCCCAAAAAGACACTCGGGTTTTAACTACATGTTACGACTATTTCTAGCGGGCTTCGCAATCCTGTGCGCCTGCCTGACCGCCAACGCACAAGAGGGCGGTCTGCAACCGATCCTGCAAAATCATCAAGAGATCATTGCCAAAAGCTCTCGCAAGACGATCAAACCGGCGATTGATGCGATTGCGACCAGCGGCTTGCCTCAGGCGCAAGCAATGCTTGAGACATGGGCCGCCAAGAACATGTGGATGCGCAAGACGGATGGTCAGTTCTTTGCCGCGGAAAAGGCCGAGGGGCGGTCGTACATCCTGACCGATTTCGATACCGGTGAATCGGTCGGAGCGTACGAGAAATCAAATCTCAAGCAGTTGAAACCCAACAGTGGTGTCCGCGCGATGATTGCCACGGCGCTTGTACAGTTCCAGTTATCGGACCCGGACCGCGCAAAACGTCTGGCTGCGCTGCAATCCATTCAACGCGACCCCGAGGGTGCGTTGTTAGAACCTTTGCGCGCTTCGATCGATGGCGAGCCTGACGCTGATCTGAAAGTGCAGAAACACCGGCTCGAGCGGTTGCTGACCATTGGGTATGACGAAGACAGCGCAGCGCGCGTTGCCGCGATTGAGGAAATGACCGACGACCTGGGTGTTGATGTCCGCGCGGCGCTGAACCCCCTTGTTGTAACCAAACGGCAAGCGGCAGTGGAACAGCCCGTGGATCTGAATGTCGCCAAAATGCTGATACCCGGTTCAACTGCGCTCTCGCGGGACGACGCATACGATCTGCTGGTCGCAAACAACCTCGCCACGCCCCGCGTAACATCCAACGACATCCGCAACGCTCTGGCTGGAAACATCAACGGGGGCCGCGTCGGTGGCGTTCCGGTTGCGCAACTTGACAACGCCGCTGCCCGTACTCGGGCGTATGCCGCTCTGGCAGAGGCCGGAACGGTTCCCGCGTTGATCACGCAAGCCGACATTGACGCCGCACTGGATCCGCACGTGTTCTTTGAAACCTATGCCGAGCCCTCACCCGAAGTGACAACTGCCGCGCAACAGGCGCTTGAGCGGATTGAACTGAAGGTCGGCCTGAACCAGACGCTCGACCTGACGCTGGACGCGATCTCGCTGGCGTCGATCTATTTTCTGGCCGCCATCGGGCTTGCCATCACCTTTGGCGTGATGGGCGTGATCAACATGGCCCATGGCGAGTTTATCATGATGGGCGCCTATACCGGTTATGTGGTGCAGCAGTTCATCCCTGATCACACGCTGTCGATCATCATCGCTGTCCCAATGGCCTTTGCCGTCACCTTTGCGATGGGGGTTGCGATGGAACGGTTGGTGATCCGCTGGCTTTATGCCCGCCCGCTTGAAACGTTGCTGGCCACGTTTGGCATCTCGATTGCGCTGCAACAACTGGCCAAGAATATCTTTGGTACGCAGGCCCGTCCGCTGACCGCGCCAGGATGGCTGGACGGGGCCTGGGTCCTGAATGATGTGGTTTCGATCAGTTACATTCGGATTGCGATTTTTGTGCTGGCACTGATCTTTCTGTTGCTGTTCCTCAACATCACGAACCGCACAAGGTTGGGGCTTGAGATGCGTGCCGTGACCCAAAACCCGCGCATGGCGGGCTCGATGGGGATCAATCCAGGGCGTGTGAACATGCTGACCTTTGGACTGGGCTCGGGCATTGCCGGGATCGCAGGTGTCGCCATTGGTCTGTTTGCCAAGGTCACGTCGGACCTGGGCAATGATTACATCGTCCAGAGCTTTATGACTGTGGTTGTCGGTGGGGTCGGCAATATCTGGGGAGCACTGGCCGGGGCGGGGATGATCGGTTTCCTGCAAAAGGGGATCGAGTGGATGAACCCCTCAAACACCCTCGCAGCCCAAACCTATATGATTATCTTCATCATCATCTTCATCCAGTTCCGACCAAGGGGCATCATCGCCCTCAAAGGTCGCGCGGCAGGGGATTGAGCCATGGACCACAGCTTTATAGCCAAAAATCCGTCGGTTCTGGTCTTTCTGACCATCCTGTCGCTGTTCACTCTGATGGTCACGGTCTTGTCCGAAGGGTTCGGGATCGGCGTGATCTCGACCAGTTTCGTCAAGACGCTGGGCAAAACCCTGTGTCTGTGCCTGATCGCGGTTGCAATGGATCTGGTCTGGGGTTTCACGGGCATCCTCTCACTGGGTCACTTCGCCTTTTTCGGGCTGGGCGGCTACATGATCGGCATGTGGCTGATGTATGAGCGCACGCGCCTGATCGTGGTCGAGTCACTGGCGCAGGCCGAAATCCCTCCCACCCCGGCTGAAGTCGTGGATGCCATCGGCAACCAGATCTTCGGCGTGGTGGGGTCATCGGATTTTCCGCTGATCTGGGCGTTCTCGGACAGTCTTTTTCTGCAACTGGCATTGGTCGTTCTGGTCCCCGGACTGCTGGCGCTGATATTTGGCTGGCTCGCCTTCCGCAGCCGGGTAACAGGCGTCTACCTATCGATTCTGACGCAGGCGATGACCTTGGCGCTGGCGCTGTATCTGTTCCAGAATGACAGCGGGTTGCGGGGCAATAATGGCTTGTCAGGATTGCAGAACCTACCCGGTGTTACCGCAGGGCAAGACATGGTGTCGATCTGGTTCCTCTGGGCGTCAGCACTGGCGCTGGGTCTGGGATATTTGCTTGCCGCGTGGATCGTGTCGGGCAAGTTCGGGTCAGTCATCCGCGGCATCCGGGATAACGAGGCGCGGGTGCGGTTCCTTGGATACTCGGTCGAAGTATACAAGCTGGCCGTCTTTTCACTGACCGCCTGCATCGCCGCCATCGCCGGTGCGCTCTATTACCCGCAGGCGGGCATCATCAACCCCGAAGAGATGGCCCCCATCGCCTCGATCTATCTAGCCGTTTGGGTTGCCATTGGCGGGCGTGGTCGATTGTACGGTGCTGTGATCGGCGCGGCGTTTGTCAGCTTGCTCAGCTCGTGGTTCACCGGCGGGCAGGCTCCGGATATTCCCTTGGGTTTCTACGCGATCAAATGGGTCGATTGGTGGCAGGTTCTGCTGGGAGTGTCCTTCGTTCTGGTCACGCTTTTCGCCCCGCAAGGTATCGGCGGGTTGTTCGATCTGTGGGCCAATCGTCGCCCGTTGGATCGTCATGGCGCTAACCTTGGCCCGGATGACGGGGCCCTTCGCGAAAAGGAGGCCACGGAATGAGCGCTTTGTTAGAGGTCAGCGGCGTCTCGGTCACCTTTGACGGGTTTCGCGCCATCAACAACCTGTCGTTCCAGATCGGCAATGCCGAATTGCGCGCCGTCATTGGTCCGAACGGCGCGGGCAAGACCACATTCATGGACATCGTCACCGGCAAAACTCGGCCAGACGAGGGTCGCGTAATCTGGGGTGAAAAGTCTGTATCCCTGCTGAAGATGAGCGAGGCCAAGATCGCGCAAGCTGGCATTGGCCGGAAGTTCCAGAAACCCACGGTGTTCGAAGATCAGACCGTACAGGAAAACCTGCTGATGGCGCTGAAGAACATGCGCGGTTGGCTTCGTGTTCTGTTCTACCGCCCCTCCGGTGACGATTTCCGAAAGGTCGAGGATCTGGCTGCTGAAATCGGCCTGAAGTATGAGCTGGGCCGCAAATCAGGCGAGCTGAGCCACGGCCAGAAGCAATGGCTGGAGATTGGGATGCTGCTGGCGCAGGAACCGCGTCTGCTGTTGGTCGACGAGCCTGCCGCGGGCATGACCCCGCAGGAACGCGAACATACTACCGAAATTTTGGTACAAGCCGCCAAAACCCGCGCAGTTGTGGTGGTGGAACACGACATGGAATTTGTCCGCCGCCTAAACTGCAAGGTCACAGTCTTGCACGAGGGGTCTGTTCTGGCTGAGGGCAGTCTGGACCACGTCACATCAAATCAGGACGTCATCGACGTCTATCTGGGGCGCTGAGCGATGCTGAAGCTGAACGATCTGACCCTGCATTACGGGCACTCGCAAATCCTGAACGGCGTCTCGATGGAGGCCGCACTTGGCGAAGTAACCTGCGTCATGGGTACCAATGGTGTTGGTAAAACCAGCCTGATCAAGGCAATCTCGGGCACGCATCCGCGCTCGGGCGGTGCGATGGAGTTGAACGGCGAAGCGTTGGGCATTTTGCCCGCACATCGCATGGCGTGGAAAGGTGTGGGCTATGTTGCACAGGGCCGCGAAATTTTTCCCCTGCTCACTGTGCGTGAGAATTTAGAAACCGGTTTTGCCTGTTTGCCCACCAGTGAGCATTTCATTCCAGATGAGGTTTTCGATCTGTTTCCGGTGCTCAAACAGATGCAAAACCGCCGCGGGGGAGATCTGTCGGGTGGCCAGCAACAACAACTGGCCATTGCAAGGGCACTGATCACGAAACCCAAGCTGTTGCTATTGGATGAGCCGACCGAAGGCATTCAGCCCAATATCATCCAGCAAATCGGCGAGGTCATTCGCCACCTCAGAACCAAAGGTGAGATGGCGATTGTGTTGGTTGAACAGTATTTCGATTTTGCCTACGACCTGGCGGACCAGTTCGTAGTTCTTAGACGGGGCGAGATTTTGATGTCCGGCACCAAATCAGAGCTGTCGCGGGATCAGGTCTTGCAAGGTGTCACCGTCTAAGCACCTGCACACCGTGCCCTGCGACGGGATGCCAAAAGTTGTAAACGCACCCCTTCAGGGCGCGTGTTCTGCGTTCATTGCATTGCGCTCGTTTACGTTCTTTTGTGCTCTGTGTGCATTTATTCACATAAATTTGAAAAAAAGGTGCAGTAATCTCAAGGCTTTCTCGGGGTCTACGGGAATCCCCCAATACCGTCGCGCGAGCTGATTCGTTAATCATAATCCATCGAAAGGGTCATTTCGGACCATACCACTTTTCCCCTGTGAGGGGCTGGCTACTTACCCCCTCGGCCGGCCCCTCAGTCACCGAAATCCCGCGATCTTCCCAGGCCCGAATCCGTCGCCCATTAGCGTCAGTATCAGACGGCTTCGCCCTTTAGGTGCAACAGCTCAGTGACCAGGGTGGGCAAGCTATCCCAGTCGTCATAGCGGGTTGTGTGCGGTATCTGGTCGATCGGCGTTTTTCGGTAGCCCCTGGTAAACAGCAGGAACGGAACCTGCGCGCGCCGGGCGGTTTCGGCGTCAACTTCGCTGTCGCCGACAAACAGACGCGGACCGGCAGGGGAAACGGCCGCAAAACTTGCCTCAAGATGGCCCGGATCCGGTTTGCGGGTGTTCAGGCTGTCTCCGCCGAGGACGCAATCGAAGTAATGCGCTAGATTCAGCGCCTCAAGAACGTGGCGTGCCGGAGTTTCGGGCTTGTTGGTGCAGACGCCCAGAACGCACCCCATCCCACGCAATCGACCTAGTGCCTGTGGCACGCCGGGATAGACAACGGTCTGATCGCATGAGGCGGCGTTGTAGTGGGCCAGCGTTCTTGCGGTCAGGTCTGCATGATCCGACATCGGTAAATCACAATGATGGATCACACGCTCGACCAGTTTTGGCAGGCCGTTGCCGACAAACGTCTTGATAATATCCTGCGGCAGGGCGGCAACTCTGACATCCTGCAGCATCCTGTTGGCAGCCGCCGCAATGTCTGGAAGGCTGTCTACCAATGTCCCGTCCAGATCGAACATGATGGTCGCGCTCATTGTGTTTCCTGCCTGTTTGAGTGTCCGCATAACAGGTAGCTTGCTGGGTAAAACAGTGCAACGACGCTGCTGTTACATATTCAACCAGAACGGGGATTGACATACCTGAGTAAATTAATCAGATTAAGGTGAAGTCAATCAGCCAACCCTTGTTCGGGTCAGCCACGTTAACTGAAAAGCGAACAGAAACACGGCCTTTCGCCCGAGAACCTCTGGAGTTGTCCTGATGAATATGCAGAACCCGAATCCCAGCCAGTCCTATGCGGTGTCCATGCTTCCGGCCCATAAGGCGGAAGAACTGACCAAGGGCGGGAACCTCGCCCATATCGAGCTGGGCGACCAACTGTACACGTTGCGCATCACCCGTGCTGGCAAACTGATCCTGACGAAATGAGCAACTCTTCGACGCGAGGCGGGGCGGCCGTGGGCCGCCTGTCCGACCTGAGCCCGCTAGAGGCAGGCGCCGTTACGTATCTGCGGTTGTGGGGGGATGGCACAAATGGTCGTGCCGATGCCGCAAGCGATTTCGAAATAGTCCTGGGTGCCGATTGTGGGCGGGCTGCAATGCTGACTTTGGACCGGCTCTGTTCCCTTTGCGCCAATTACGGGCGGCGTCCGCTAATTCGGCACGGGCTGGGATGTTCCTGCCTTGGCGCGGACGAAAACTGTTTTGCCCAGATGATCGCGTCCGCCTCGGAAGGCGCGCGCGAAGACGCTATGATGATGGCGTCGTTGATCGTACGTCCGGATTTCGCGCCCGCTCTGGCCGCATTGTCCGAAGAAATGGGTATGCTGCTGCGCCGGATGACCGCTTCGGTGCCGTTGCCAACAACCGGGCATAAACCCCCTGAGGCCGTGCTGCATTAAGCACCAGGCCTCCGTCAAAACCCCGGCTTGTTGCGCCGGGGTTTTGTCGTTTCAGCAGCAACCGCAACCTGCGTGGTGATGATCATGATCACAGGCTGGGGCAGGGGCATAGTCGCCGACTTCGGCCAGAACATCCCGCAAGGCCCACAATATCATGTCGACATCATCAGCCTCAATCGTCAGAGGCGGGCGGATTTTCAGGATATTGTCCTTTGGCCCTTCGCTGCCGATCAGAATGCGATGATCGCGCATCCGGTTCTTGACGTATTTGCAAATCTCCGTGCCTTCCGAGCCATCAGGATTGATCAGTTCAACACCGAGAAACAGCCCCATGCCGCGTACATCGCCGACACAGGCGAAATCACCTTCGATCTGACGCAGCCCGTCCATCAACCGCACGCCCATTGCGTGTGCGTTGTCCTGCAGCCCTTCGTCATCAACGATGTCCAGCACCTCTTTTCCGATCCGGCAGGACAGGGTTGATCCGCCAAAGGTCGAGAAGAATTCGATTCCGTTGTCAAAGTTTTGAGCGATCTCTTTGGTGGTGACCAAAACGCCCAGCGGGTGGCCGTTGCCGATGGGCTTTCCCATCACAACGATATCCGGCAGCGCGCCCTGATGTTCAAAGCCAAAATAATACGCGCCCAGACGCCCCAGGCCGGTTTGGACTTCATCGGCGATGCAGACACCTCCGGCGGCTCGGATTTTCTCGTACACGGCAGGCAGATAGCCTATGGGAGGGATGATCTGCCCCCCGACCGAAGGGAAGGTCTCGGCGATAAAACCGGCCACGCCCTGTCCCCTGTCCTGCAGCGCTGCAATCGCCGGGTCGACCAGATCGGCATATTTGCGGGCGCGGTCAGGATCGTTACGTCTGAACGACCCACGGTACTCGTCCGCGACCTCAACCAGTTCAACCCAATCGGCCTGGCCAATCCCGCCTGATTTGTTGAACTTATAGGCCGAGATCGCCACAGCAGCGTTGGTGTTGCCATGATAGCCATGATCCGGTGTCACAATGCCCTTGGCGCTGGTATGGGCGCGGGCCAGCCGCAGGGCCAGTTCATTTGCTTCGGTGCCCGAGTTGACGAAGAAACACACGCTGAGGTGATCTGGCAGTTTGGACAGCAGTTTGTCGGCAAAGGCCGTCTGCGCCGGATGCAGGTACCTGGTGTTCGAGTTCATCCGCCTCAGTTGATCCGCCGCCACCGCCTGAATGCGTGGATGGGCATGCCCCACATGTGGCACATTGTTATAGGCGTCCAGATACGGGCGACCCCATTCGTCGAACATGTGATGTTTCCAGCCACGCACCAGCATAACCGGATCGTCGTAGGTCAGACTGAGGTTGCCGCCAAAATGATCGTGCCGCCCCTTCAGGATCGCCTGTTTGTCGGTTGGGCGATAGAACACTTTGTCGTCTGGCAGGTTCAGCAGAGCAGCGGGGTTGGGGCAGAGCGCATGCCACAGCTCCATCTCATCAGGATCACCGACACCGGGCCAGTTTGTCTGCATTCCATCCGTAGCCAGGGCCAGTTGGAAGTGCACATGAGGAGCCCAACCTCCGTTCTGCGCCGCATCCCCCAACTGCGCAAAAGCAGCCCCCTGCGCCACCGGATCGCCAGGTTTCAGCCGGTCGCAAACCTCGGGGTCCAGATGGCCATAAAGGGTATAGAAAGCATCCCCCTCGGGTGTTTCGTGATGCAAGATCACAACACCGCCGTAATCCAGATGTGCGTTCCTGTTCTCTACCGCTTCGACCCGGCCGCTCATCGGCGCATGTAGAACGGTGCCGGCGGGGGCAAACACATCCACAGCCAGGTGCACGGTGCGCCGGTCCGAGGCTTTCCACGGCCCCTTGCGGAATCCCGGTTCCGCGTAAATCAGGCGGGGTTCATTGTAATAGCCCAGCCACACGCCTTCGCCGTATTCCTCACCCACCCGCGCGGCCTCGGCCAGTGGCATTTGGAACGGGTTCTGCGGCCATGTGCAGTTTTCGACCGAAAGCGAGCCCATCGGCACATCGCTCAGGTCCTGTTCGAACAGCTGCGCGAACTGGCCGCGATGCTCAGACAGATAGGCGTGGATACGCTCTGCACCTTCGGTCACCGGCAAACTGCAAGCTGCCCGCAATCGGGCGGGCATCAAGCCGCCATTGATCTCTGTGTTTTCAAGGAACCGCCAGGCCGGGGCTTGACTGATGGTCACGTACGGATCATCGGGGTTCTCACCTGCCATCAAGGTGGAATTCACAACCGAGACCGCCAGCCGCATGCACAGCAACGGCCAGATCAGGTCGACCTCATCCGGACGCAACCGGTTAGCGGCGTGATAGCCACGCACCAAGGCCGCCAGCGCATGCTCGGGTTTAGGGTGATCCAACACCACATAGGCCCCCGCAATCGCCAGATCACAGATGCGCGGCGCAGCACACATGTCGCCCAGATCGATCAGGCCGGAAACACTCGGGCGTTTATCCAGCGCGCCTTCCACCAGTATGTTGTAATCATTGGCATCATTGTGGAGGGCCTGTTTGGGCAATCCCACCAATTGGCCTGAAATTGCCGCGAACCCGTCGCAGATTTCGGCTAACAAGGCTTGGCGTGAGGGATCCGCAATCGCGCCCAACTGATCCGCAACCCAGCCCGCTTGCATCAGGTCCCACTTGAACCCGGCGCGCTGTAATCCGGCATGTGAGAACCGCTCTAACGCGCGGTCCGTTGCACCCAAAACGCGTCCCAGTTTCAGGATCAAATCCTCCGATTTCGGCGCTACCCGCGCATAGCATTCCCCCGGCAGACACTCGAGGAGCCAAACCAACCTCATTTGCCCGTCCGCGTCCGCGATTTCGGGTAACAAAACACCGCTCAGATCAGGGAACACTTTGGGAAAAGGCAGCCCCGGAGCCTCAGCCGCAAGGTGCGCCAGTGCCTGAACTTGCAGGTCCACAAGCTCGGCCTCGCATCCCGCGCGCATGACTTTCAGAACGTAATCCTGGCCATTTGTGGCGCAGGCCCGAAAGTTCAGATCATACTCGCCATCCAACCGCTCCAACCGGGCTTCCAATCCCCAGTTTCGGCGCATAGCTTCTGTCCAGAATGCACTCATGTCGCTCATGCGACCTCCTGCGAAAACGTCACGATGATCCTCTTCATCTGGCCACAAATATCCTCGGGGGTGAATTGGCCCTCAGGGTCAAGAGGGGGCAGACAGCCCCCTTACCCTCAGTCCAGCGCGCGCAGGCGTTTGATCAGAGACGACGTATCCCACCGTCCACCGCCCAGTTTCTGCACATCCTTATAAAACTGATCGACAAGCGCAGTCACCGGAAGCGATGCGCCGGTTTCATTGGCGGTGTTCAGGCAAATGCCCAGATCCTTGCGCATCCAGTCTACCGCAAACCCATGCTCGAAATGATCGTCCAGCATGGTTTCATAGCGGTTGGCCATCTGCCAACTGCCTGCAGCACCCTGGCTGATTACCTCAACCACCGCGCGGCCGTCCAGACCGGCCTTTTCGGCGAAATGCAGCGCTTCGCTGAGGCCTTGCACTAGGCCTGCGATGGCGATCTGGTTGCACATCTTGGTCATCTGCCCTGCGCCGCTGTCGCCAATACGCCGGCAGATTTTTGAGTAGACCTGCATGACCGGCTCAGCCGCATCATAGGCCACCTGATCCCCGCCACACATGATCGACAAGACAGCGTTTTCTGCACCTGCCTGCCCGCCCGAAATCGGGGCGTCCACAAACGCGATCTCCTGGCCCAGGCCTGCCTCATAAAGTTCGCGCGTTACCTTGGCTGAGACGGTGGTGTGATCGACAAAAACCGATCCCGCGGCCATGCCGTCAAACGCTCCGTTATCGCCGGTACAGACCGCGCGCAAATCGTTGTCGTTGCCGACGCAAGCCATGACAAACTCAGCGCCCTCAGCCGCGTCTTTCGGCGTGGTCGCCATCGCGCCGCCATGCTGTGCAACCCAGGCTTCGGCCTTGGCAGTGGTGCGGTTGTAAACGGTCACGTCGTGACCTGCGGCCTGCAGGTGACCAGCCATGGGATAGCCCATAACGCCCAGGCCCAGAAACGCGACTTTTGCCATTTTGTGATCCTCTCAGCTGTTCGGTAGCCATCTCGATCAGAAGGCCGGAATGTCTAGCAGAGACAAAGCAAAGCTGCGCCCAAAGGGCAACCCCGCGTCAGGGCTTGCCGCCCAAATCTTGCAGGATCGGGCAATCGGGCCGGTCATCGCCCGCGCAGGCATCGATCAGATGGCTCAGCGTGTCGCGCATCGCGTTCAGATCGGCAATCTTTGCCTCAATCTGTCCCATATGCGAGCGTGCGACTTTTTTGACATCGGCGCTGGCCCGTGTTTCATCCTCATACAGCGCCATCAGGGTTCGGCAATCCTCGATCGTGAATCCCAGCGCGCGAGCGCGACCCAGAAAGTTCAGCTTGTGCAGGTCCTGGTCTCGGAACCGACGATAGCCGTTGTCATCGCGTAGGGGTTTGATCAGACCGATATCCTCGTAATACCGGATTGTCTTAGCGGGCAGCCCGGTTCGGGTTGCCACGTCGCCGATATTCATGTTGTCACCGTTTGGGTTGTGTGATCTTGTTTTGGTTCTGGCAGGCTGGCCCGCACCCGACGTAGACGCAGCGCGTTTGCGACGACAAAGACGCTCGACAATGCCATGGCCCCGGCCGCAAGGGCGGGGGACAGAAGATGCCCGCTGAACGGATACAACGCCCCGGCGGCCACAGGGATCAGCACGATGTTGTAACCAAATGCCCAGCCCAGATTCTGTCGGATGTTGCGCATGGTGCGGCGGCTGATCTCGACCGCGTTGGCCACACCGCGCAGGTCACCGGACATCAGCACCACATCTGCCGTCTCAATCGCCACATCGGTGCCCGTGCCGATGGCCACGCCGATATCCGCTGCGGCCAGGGCAGGGGCGTCGTTGATGCCGTCGCCGACAAAAGCAAGCGCGCCGAACTGGTCGCGCAGAGCCGTAATTGCGGCAAGTTTGCCATCGGGCAGAACCTCGGCCGTGACATGGTCGATACCCAGCGTGTCGGCCAGGGCCTGCGCGGTGCGGGCGTTATCTCCGGTCACCATTGCCAGGGTCAGGCCCATTGCATGTAAACGGTCCAGCGCCTGCACAGTGCCGGGTTTGATCGGGTCTGACACGGCAAGCAGAGCAGCCGCTTGGCCGTCAATGGCCACATACAAGGGGGTTGCCCCTTCGCTGGCAAATTGATCGGCCTCGGGCTTCAGGTCTGTCAGGTCGATCCCGTTCTGCAGCATCAGGCGGGGTGAGCCGATCAGAATGTCGTGGCTGTCAGCCACAGCCTGCACGCCCAGCCCGGTCAGCGAGGCAAACTGGGTCACAGGTGGCAGTTCCGCCGGCCCGGCCCGCGTAATCGCTGTGGCGATTGGATGTTCCGAGTGCGCCTCGACCGCTGCGGCAAGTCGCAGGAGGTCAGCGCGTTCAAAGCCATTGATCGTGGTCACATGCTCCAGCTCGGGCCGGCCCAGGGTCAAGGTGCCGGTCTTGTCCAGCGCCACTACCTTGGCCTGCTGCAATTGTTGCAGCGCATCGCCCTTGCGAAACAGAATACCCAGTTCCGCCGCCCGTCCGGTGCCCACTATGATCGAGGTCGGCGTGGCCAGCCCCATCGCACAGGGGCAGGCGATGATCAGAACCGACACCCCTGTGACCAACGCCATCGGCAGCGCAGGTACGGGGCCAAAAATTAGCCAGACCACAATCGTCAGCAGTGCGGCACCGATCACCGCAGGCACGAACCAGGCGGTAATCCGGTCGACCAGCCCCTGAATTGGCAGCTTGGCCCCTTGCGCCTGTTCCACCATCTGAATGACCTGTGCCAGCACGGTATCGGCCCCGACCCGCGTGGCGCGTACCCGCAACGCACCGGTGCCGTTGACAGTGCCGCCTACGACTTGATCGCTTGGTGATTTTCCGACCGGAACAGGCTCCCCTGTGATCATACTTTCATCAACGTAAGAGGTGCCTTCCAATACCTCCGCATCGACCGGCACGCGCTCTCCTGGGCGGATTTGCAGGATATCGCCGACCGTGATGTCGGCGATGGGACGGTCGATAAAGATGCCGTCTACCTCAACCCGTGCGGTCTTGGGTTGCAGGCCCACCAGCTTGCGGATCGCGGCCCCGGTCCGACCCTTGGCACGGGTCTCCATCATGCGGCCCAACAGGATCAGGACAACGATGACCGAGGCGGCCTCGAAATACACATTAGCGCTGCCCCGCGGCAGGATCTGCGGAGCAAAGGTGGCTGTGACCGAAAACAGATAAGCTGCCCCAGTGCCCAACGCGACCAGTGCATTCATGTCAGGCGATCCACGCAGCAATGACGGGATGCCTTTGGCATAGAACACCCGCCCGGGGCCGATCAGCAGAACAGAGGTCAGCGCGAATTGGATCAGGTGGCTGGTTTGCGCGCCAATTGTCCCGTGCACCCAGTGATGAAAAGCCGGGATCATATGCCCGCCCATTTCCAGAACAAACACGGGCAGCGCCAGAAGTGCGGCAAACAGTGTTGCGCGGGTCAGGGCGTGGGCCTCTTCAGACTTGGCCATATCAGTCTGATTGTTCGCCGCTTGGGCAGGATATCCGGCATCCGTCAGGGCCTGAGTCAGCGCACGCAGGGGCGTGTCATGGGTGACCTGCGCGGTTTCGGTTGCGAAATTGACGGCAGCATTGGTTACGCCCGGCACATTTCGCAATGCGGCCTCGACACGCCCGACACAGGACGCACACCCCATGCCGGTGATTTTCAACTGCGTTGTCTGTGGCGCGGCCATCCGACTCATCCTGTACTGTCTTTCTCCTTCCAGATGGGGGTTCCAGTCACGGGAAGGTCAAGGGGTATAAACAGGATTTGAAAGAAATTCTCGGGGAATCAATCGGACGACCTGTCCAACAGCCGCTCCAGCAGCAACACGTTGTAGGAGGCCGGCGGCGCGCTGCGGACCGCCTCAGGTGAAGCGAAGAACGCCAGGGCCAGAGCTGCGACACATAAAATCACGCCAATCAGGCAGGTGAGGGCAAAATCCAGCCTTAGTCTTAACATCGGTGAACGCTCCTTGTTTGGCTGACCAGGATCAGGACCGTTTTGCCAATTCCTGTTTCAATCTCTCATTTTCCGCCTGCTATTGTCCCAGCTGCTGCCCGAAAGAGCTTAGGTGAGGTTGCAGCTCGGCCTCGGTAAAGCGTGGCGTGATATGGCGGGGGCAATTCCAGTCCAGCGCTTCGACGCTAATAATGACGGCACGCTCGGCCAGCGCGTCAGCGCCTTCGGGATACAGGCTGGCGGCAGCGACCTCACCTTCGGTGAAGCCCACGCGGCCCAGGATCTTGAGCCGCCGCTGATTGACGTAATCCATAAGGATAATTGCAATCCGGTCATTCCCGTCCAAGTTCCCGCGCGAGATATATTGTTTGTTCCCCGAGAAATCGGCGTATCCGATTGTGCGCGGGCCAAGAACCCTCAAAAACCCTGCCGGGCCGCCACGATACTGGACATACGGCCAGCCGGTTTCCGAAACAGTGGATTGGTAAAATCCGTCCCGCGCTTCGATAAACGCCTTTTCTTCGGGGCCGATCTCATGCCCTTGTTGTGGTCCGCCCTCAAGGAATTTGGCATAGGTCTTTGCTGATCCGTTGCGTTCTTGATGGGCGCGAACTGCGGGTGTGAAGGTCAGTTCCGAAAAGGCGCGGGGCATGCTGTGTCCTTCTTAAAGGCCGAGGTCGGACAGGCCTGCATGGTCATCAGGGCGGGGCCCCAGTGGCCAATGGAACAGGCGGTCGGCCTCGGTTATCGGTAGATCGTTGAGCGAGGCGTGACGGTTGGCCATCCGGCCATCTTCGGCAAACTCCCAATTCTCGTTGCCATAAGACCGAAACCACTGGCCGTCGCCGTCGCACCATTCATAGGCATAGCGTACGGCGATGCGGTTGCCCGAATAAGCCCATAGCTCTTTGATCAGGCGATACTCCAGTTCTTTGCGCCATTTGCGGGTCAGAAAAGCATGGATGTCTTTGTGCCCGCTCAGGAACTCGGCCCGGTTCCGCCATTGGCTGTCGTCTGTATAGGCGGGGGTCACGACATCAGCATCGCGGCTGTTCCATGCGTTTTCCGCCATACGCACCTTCTGCGTGGCGGTGTCCAGGGTGAAAGGGGGCAAATGGGGGCGGCTCATGTCGGTATCTTTCAGGTCAGAGAGACGGCAATCAGTGCGATGGCCAAAAGAAGCGGGACGTACTGGGCTGAGAAAGGGTTGGGTCGGCGGCGCATCTGATCGCTCCAGAGTTTACAGATCGGTACATCTTTGAGTTAATGTGTACTGATCGGTAAAGTTTTGCAAGCGAGATTTCCTTACGACTGCGGGATCTCGATCGCTCACCTGGTGATTTCGATGTAAATCAACGGCTTGGACCATCCGGGTTGTCGCCCGGGAAGATGCGCATTATGTACTGATCTGTACACTATGGAGCCGAATCATGCGCCCAAACAAACGTGACGAGCTGGTCCGAAAGGCCTTGCAGGTCTTTTACAAAAGCGGTTTTCACGCCACGGGCATGGACAAGCTGGTGGTGGAAACGGGTGTTTCCAAGACCTCGATGTACAAGCACTTCCGCACCAAGGAAGAACTGATCCTGGCCGCATTGCGATTGCGGGACGAGAATTTCCGGAACTGGTTTCTGCGTCGTGTCCAAGAGTTGGCGGATACCCCGGCAGAGCAATTGCTTGCGAGTTTTGATGCGCTGGGCGAATGGTTCAATGAAGACGGCTTTCGCGGTTGTATGTTCATCAAAGCCGGGGCCGAGTTTCAGGAAAAAGAACACCCGATTCACGTTCAAGCCGCCGAACACAAGCGTGCACTACTGGAGTATTTCACAGATCTGGCGCGCAAGGCCGGTGCCCGAAATCCAGAGGCGCTGGGTTGCCAGATCCTGTTGCTGAAAGAAGGAGCGATTGTGACGGCGGTTCTTCTGAAGTCCTGCGATCCGGCGCGCGATGCGAAAGCCGCGGCGCGGGTCCTGCTGGACGCCGCGTTGGCCTGAACCAAGGCGCAAACGGCGAAAAGACGTTGCGTAGCGGCGCTGTCGATGGATTGGATTGCGATAAGTCCGAAGATACCTTGACGAAAATCTGCAACGGAGGACACCCATGTCGCTTTTTACCGCCACTTCCAGCTGGGCCACTGAAGAACACCAGATGTTTGCCGAAATGGCAGACCGTTTCATGGCCGATGAGTTGGAGCCCAATATCGAAAAGTGGAACGACAACGGCGTCGTAGACCGCGATTTCTGGCGCAAAGCTGGCGATATGGGGCTGATGGCCGGGGCGATCCCCGAAGAATACGAGGGCGTCGGCGGCGGGCTCGGTTTTGATGCCGTCACGATGTACGCGCAGACCTCGCATGGGGATTCGGGCTGGGGGTATGCCATCCAGTCGATTGTTATTCATTATATCACCGCCTACGGCACCGAAGATCAAAAGCGCAAATGGCTGCCCAAGCTTGCCTCGGGTGAGATGGTCGGTGCGCTGGCAATGACCGAACCCGGAACCGGCTCGGACGTGCAGGCCATTCGTACGACGGCCGAAAAGGATGGAAACTCCTACCGTCTGAACGGGTCCAAGATCTTTATCACCAACGGGGCCTCGGCAGACCTGATCCTGGTGGCGGGCAAAACTGACAAGACAATGGGCTCAAAGGGCGTGTCGCTGATCGCTGTTGAGACCGAAGGCGCCGAAGGATTCCGCAAGGGGCGTAACCTCAAGAAGCTGGGCATGAAGGCCAACGACACGGCCGAGCTGTTTTTTGAGGATGTCAAAGTGCCCATGACCAACCTGATCGGGTCGGAAGAAGGGCAAGGCTTTTATCAGATGATGAAGCAATTGCCCTGGGAGCGAATGACGATTGGCATCGGTGCGCTGGGCGCGATTGATTTCGCAATTGCCGAGACGATCAAATACACACAGGAACGCAAAGCCTTTGGCCAGCGGGTGATGGATTTCCAGAACACGCGGTTCAAGCTGGCCGAATGCAAGACCAAGGCAGAAGTTCTGCGCAGCTTCCTCAGCGACTGCATCGCGCGGCTTGAAGCGGGTACTTTGGATGCGGCGACCGCGTCTATGGCAAAATACTGGGGATCCGAAGTGCAGAACGAAATCATGCACGAATGCCTGCAGTTGTTCGGCGGATACGGGTTCATGATGGAATACCCGATAGCCCGGCTGTATGCCGACGCGCGGGTGCAGATGATTTACGGCGGTACGAACGAGATCATGAAAGAGCTTATCGCTCGCTCACTGGACAAATAAGGACGCTGCGGGACCTCCCGCCCGTCGTCGAGGTTTCTGTCGAAACATCTCCTCCCGTTGAGCCAGGCAGGCGCGGGCGCAGCCCGCGCCTGCCTGGCCTCTTGCCGTCCGCAGGACGCAAGGCCGATGGCCGCGCAGGTATTGAAGTGCCATCAGGCGAAAGGCGTGGTCAGCGGTTGGGCTATTTCCTGCTCTTGCCAGCTGGGTTTATCTGGCCCTCCAGCCACAGTCGAAAAGACTTCAGAGGTTCGGATTCTGCACGCGATTGCGGCCACACCAGATAAAAATCACCCAAGCTAACCCCCGGCCCCTGCCAGGCCCGGACCAGTCGCCCGGTCCGCAAGTCCTCTTCGACCAGATAGCTGGGCAGAAGAGCCACGCCCAGCCCGTGAACCGTGGCCTGGCCCATTGTCGAAAACTGATCGAACAGCATTCCGCGTACGCCCGTAACATCTCGGCCCTGACCCGCAAACCACCTTTCCCAGGCATCGGGTCGGGTTTCCAGGTGCAGCAGCGGCGCCTCTGCCAGCCATTCGATGTCATCGGGATTGTCTGGCAATATGTCCGGTGCGCATACGGGCAGGACAGTTTCACGCATGATCGGCAGGTAGTTCACCCCGGCCCAGTCACGTTGACCAAAATGGATGGCGGCGTCGAAATGCTGGGTCTCGAAATCGAAGGGCCGCAGGCGCGTGTTCAGGTTGACCGTCACTTCCGGGTGGCGCCGGGCAAAATCCTGAAGGCGCGGGGCCAGCCAGTGCATCCCGAACGCGGGCAGGATCGACAGATTCAGCGACCCACCCGTTGGATTGGCCTTGAGCTTCAGTGAGGCCTGCGCCAGCTGGGTCAGCGCCGCACGGGCAACCTGGACGTATTCCTGTGCCGCAGGGGTCAGGTGCAGCCGCATTTGACTGCGCTGGATCAGGTCGACGCCCAGCTGCTGCTCCATCGATTTTAGCTGCCGGCTGATCGCGCTTTGCGTCAGCGACAGCTCTTCGGCTGCGGCCGAGGCACTGCCGAGGCGGTCTACGGCTTCAAGCGCCAATAAAGAGGGGATCGAGGGCAGAAAGCGGCGGGGGGCGATCATATGACTAATCCTCATACCTTTCGGAAGGAATATCACTGGCAATTGCGATGCGCCAGAACGATACAAATTTAGGTATTTCTTTTGTGTGGCCGTCTGTAAGCCCGCATAGTGCCACCGAAGAATATGCCAGACTGTAATGAGAGAAGACCGGGGAACACGCAATGGATCGCGCGCAGATCGTTCATGAGAATTTCCTGAAACGGGTCGCCAAACGCGACTATCCTAAGGGCGCGGCTCCGCGCGATGAGCTGGGCGATACCGACGCCGTGTCGCTGTTCCGGTCGCAGGTCCTCAGCCGAGCACTGGACCGGACCAGCCGCGCGATGCAGAAGGCGGGGCAGGGGTTCTATACAATCGGGTCCTCTGGCCACGAAGGCATGGCTGCCGTGGCCCATGCTTTGCGCCCAACGGATATCGCATTTCTGCACTATCGCGATGCGGCTTTTCAAATCGCACGGGCTGAGCAAGTGCCAGGCCAGCAGATCGCGTGGGACATGTTGCTAAGCTTTGCTTGTTCGAGCGAGGACCCGATCTCGGGCGGGCGTCATAAGGTGCTGGGGTCCAAGGCGCTGACGATCCCGCCGCAGACTTCGACCATTGCCAGCCACCTGCCCAAAGCCGTTGGCGCGGCTTACGCGCTGGGCGCAGCGCGGCGGTACCCGCCTGAACATCGGGAATTGCCGCTGGATGGGATTGCCATGTGTTCTTTTGGGGATGCCTCAGCCAACCATTCCACGGCGCAGGGCGCTATCAACACGGCGGGCTGGACCAGCGTGCAGTCAACACCTTTACCCCTGCTGTTCGTGTGTGAGGATAACGGGATCGGCATTTCGGTCAAAACACCGAAAGGGTGGATTCAAACCTCAATGGAACATCGGCCCGGGATCAGGTATTTTGAGGCCAACGGGTTGGACATCTATGAAACCTACGCAGTGGCACAAGAGGCCGCCACCTATGTGCGGACCCGCCGCAAACCTGCCTTCCTGCACCTGAAAACTGTGCGCCTCTATGGCCATGCAGGGGCGGATGTGCCAACCACCTATCTGTCGAAATCCGAGGTTGAGGCGGACGAGGCCCAGGATCCCCTATTGCATTCGGTGCGGCTGCTGGATCAGGCCGGGGCCTTACCGCCGGATCGGGCGTTGGCAATTTACACCGACACCTGCGCCCGCACTGACCGGATAGCAGCCGAAGTCGCTACGCGCTCGCATCTGTCCAGCGCGGCCGAAGTCATGGCCAGCCTGATCCCTCCCAAACGTGCCTGCAAGCCCACCAACGGCCCAAGTGTCGAGGCCCGCGCCAAGGCCTTTGGCGGCGATATGCGCGCGATGGCTGATCCTCAGCCCATGAGCCGCCTGATCAACTGGGCACTGACCGATCTGATGCTGGACCATTCCGAGATCGTCTGCATGGGCGAAGATGTGGGCCGCAAGGGCGGCGTTTATGGCGTGACGCAAAAGTTGCAGCAGCGCTTTGGCCCCGACCGGGTCATCGACACGTTGCTGGATGAACAATCCATTCTGGGGCTGGCCATTGGCATGGGGCATAACGGGTTCATTCCGATCCCGGAAATCCAGTTCCTTGCCTATCTCCACAATGCCGAAGACCAGATCCGCGGCGAGGCGGCGACGTTACCCTTCTTCTCGAACGGGCAGTTTACCAATCCGATGGTGCTGCGGATTGCCGGGTTGGGGTACCAGAAAGGGTTCGGCGGCCATTTCCACAACGACAACTCGCTGGCGGTGCTGCGGGACATCCCCGGGATCATCATTGCCTGCCCTTCAGCCGGGGCGGACGCGGTGCAGATGTTGCGCGAATGCGTTCGCCTTGCCCGTGAGGAACAGCGGGTGGTCGTCTTCCTTGAGCCTATCGCGCTGTATCCGATGCGCGATCTTCACGAGCCGCAGGATGCGGGATGGATGGACACTTATCCTGCGCCGGACAAACGTATCGCGCTGGGTGATGTCGGCGTGTATGGAGGCGGTACAGATCTGGCCATCGTTACCTATGGCAACGGGCATTACCTTTCGAAACAGGCACTGCCCGCGCTGGAAGCTGCCGGGCTGCGGACCCGCGTTATCGATATGCGCTGGTTGGCGCCCTTGCCAACTGAAGCACTGTGCGAGGCCACAGAAGGGTGCAAACACATCCTGATTGTCGACGAATGCCGCCGCACCGGCAGCCAGTCCGAGGCGCTGATGACCTTCTTTGCAGAAGAAAACACCAACATTCCAACCGCGCGCGTTGTGGCTGAAGACAGTTTTATCGCAACCGGCCCGGCCTATGCCGCGCCCTTGCCGTCCAAAGACGGAATCATCGCCGCCGCCTTGACCCTTACGGGAGTCCAATCATGACCCGCACAGCCGTTGTCATCTGCCCCGGTCGCGGCACCTATAACAAGCCCGAGCTAGGATATCTGCACCGTCACCACCCGGACAAGATGGCAATGTTTCAGGGTTTTGACGCCGTCCGGTCCCAGGCCGGGCAGAAGACCGTAACCGCATTGGACGCCGCCGACCGATACACGGTCAGCACTTATTCGCGCGGCGACGTGGCCTCGCCTTTGATTTATGCGGCGTCGCTGGCGGATGCGCAGGACTTGGCCGAGGATATCGAGGTTGTCGCGGTTACCGGCAATTCCATGGGCTGGTACATCGCGTTGGCTGCAGGCGGTGCAGTGTCGGCCGAGGCAGGATTCACCATCGTCAACACGATGGGCACGTTGATGCAGGACCATCTGATCGGCGGACAACTGGTCTATCCCTTCACCGGTGACAACTGGGTAAATGACCCAGCGCGCAAGGCCGAACTGTTGTTGGATGTCGCGCGGATCAACGGGCAAGAGGGTCATTATCTGGGATTGTCCATTGATCTGGGTGGGATGCTGGTTCTGGCAGGGAATAAGGCAGGCCTGACCGCGTTCGAGGCCTCTCAGCCCATGGCGCAGGATCGGTTTCCGATGCGGCTGGCTAACCATGCAGCCTTTCACACCCATTTGCAGGCTCCCGTTGCGGCCGAAGGCCGAGCGCGGCTGAGCGCGGATCTGTTTGGTCAACCAAACCATCCGCTGATCGATGGGCGTGGCAAGATCTGGTGGCCGGGTGCGACGGATACGCAGGCGCTGTGGGATTACACGCTGGGGCACCAGGTGACTGAACCCTATGACTTCACCCGCGCGATCCAGACCGCAGCCCAAGAGTTTGCCCCCGATCTGTTCATCGTCACCGGCCCCGGAGCAACCTTTGGCGGCGCGGTCGCGCAATCGCTGGTGCTGGCGGATTGGCGCGGCATGTCGGACAAGGCAGCGTTCCAGGTCCAACAGGATACACAGCCTGCCCTGATCGCAATGGGCCGTGCGGACCAAAGGGCGCTTGCAACCGGTTGAAACTCCCCAGATGATCCGCGCACATTTCAGGAGCCTTACATGAGTGATCACGACCAGTCCCTCTGGCGGAAAACCTGCCAGGAGCACGTCGAAAGCACATCGTTAAGCGCGGATCTGACCGTTGACCTAGCTGTAATTGGCGGTGGCTATACCGGTTGTGCTGCCGCACTGACAGCGGCGCGTGCAGGGGCGTCCGTGTGCCTGCTTGAGGCGCAGGAGATTGGCCACGGAGGGTCGGGTCGAAACGTCGGGCTGGTAAATGCAGGGCTGTGGCTGCCACCAGAGGACATCCGTGGATATCTGGGTGCGAATGCCGGTGATCGTTTGATCGACCTTCTGGCCGCTGCCCCGTCTGCGGTGTTTGATCTGATCAACCAGCATGGTATCGCGTGCGATCCGGTGCGCAAAGGAACCCTGCACTGCGCACATTCGACGGCAGGGTCCCGGAACTTGCAGACCCGATATGCGCAACTGACTGCCAGCGGCGCACCGGTTAAGTTGCTGTCTGCTGAGCAGGCCCGCCAGCGCACTGGTAGTGCTGCGTTTCACGAGGCTCTTTTTGATCCGCGCGCGGGTACGATCCAGCCGCTGGCTTATGTCCGGGGCCTGGCCCGTTGCGCCACCGAAGTTGGGGCACAGGTGTTTACCAACAGCCCGGTCCAATCCCTAAAGCACACGGCAGGTGTCTGGGAGCTGAAGACCAGCAGCGGCACTATACGGGCGAAATCGGTGATGCAGGCGACAAATGCCTATCACCAGCATCTGCAGGCCTCGGCCCCGGCCTATGTTCCGGTCTATTATTTCCAGTATTCCACTGGGCCTTTGTCCGACAATCTGCGTGCCAGCCTACTGCCCGGTGGCGAAGGTGCTTGGGATACCGGGCTGATCATGACCTCGTTCCGGATGGATTCTCAGGGCCGCCTGATCATCGGCGCGATGGGAGACCTTGGCCATGTCGGCAGCGGGTCACACAGTGCATGGATCAGGCGAATGATGACCGCGCTTTACCCGCAACTGGCCGATCAGGCGTTGGTTGAGGGGTGGCACGGACGCATTGCGATGACCTCTGATCATCTTCCCAAGATCACACGGATCGGTCCCAATGCCCTGTCTGTTCACGGATTTTCCGGGCGCGGTATCGGTCCGGGAACGGTTTTTGGGCGGATGATGGCGGAAAGCTTGCTGGCCAATGATCCTGCTTTGTTGCCAGTTCCGATCGTTTCCAGTCATCGCGAAAGCTGGGCAGGCCTGCGCCGCGCCTATTTCGAAACCGGCGCAGCGCTGACGCATTTGATCAAGGCGCGGTTCTGACCTTAAACGGCTCGTGTAATGCCACCGTCAACGCGGATGTTCTGGCCGGTGATGTACCCGCCACCCTCAGAGGCCAGCATGGCCACGACCGAGGCGATTTCATCATAACTGCGTCCATAGCGGCCCATTGGGATGCGGGCGCGGAACTCTTCCTTTTCGGGCAGGCTGTCGATGAAACCGGGCAGGACATTATTCATTCTGATATTCTCAGCGGCGTATTTGTCCGAAAACAGTTTGGTAAACGCCGCCAACCCGGCGCGGAACACGCCAGAGGTCGGAAACACAGGGTCCGGTTCAAACGCAGCAAAGGTCGAAATGTTGATGATCGATCCGCCGCCTTGTTCCTGCATGATCGGAGTGACCAGGCGGGTTGGGCGGACCGCGTTCAGGAAATAGACATCCATCCCAGTGTGCCAATCTTCGTCCGTCAGTTCCAGCACCGGTGCGCGGGGTCCGTGCCCGGCCGAGTTGACCAACACATCGATACGCCCCCAATGGGTCATCGCAGAATCTACCAGTTTTTGCAGATCGTCGGGCGATTGGTTCGAACCGGTGATGCCTACCCCACCCAGTTCATGGGCAAGTGCTTCGCCCTTGCCGGACGAGGACAGGATGCCGACCTTGAACCCGTCTGCGGCCAGCCGACGGGCGGAATCTGCGCCCATGCCGCTGCCTCCTGCCGTAATTAGCGCCACTTTTGTCATGTGATGTCTCCGTTTTGTGGTTGCCTTCAAGATGGGCGCTGAAACCGGGTTTGACCAATCAGTTCTTCTGTCTCTATGCTGTAGGAAATCTACTGGATGAATTGATGACAGCACTGCCCCCCTTAAATGCACTGCGGGCTTTTGAAGCCTCGGCTCGGCACCTGAACTTTCGCCTTGCGGCTGAAGAACTGGGTGTGACGCAGGGTGCGGTCGCCCAGCAGGTGCGCGGTCTTGAGGCGCGTTTGGCGGAAACCCTGTTCGACCGTTTGCCACGGGGTCTTGCGCTGACCGATGCGGGGCGACGGTTTCATGCACCACTTCGCCGAGCCTTTCGCCTGATTGAAGACGCGGTACACGAGCTGTCGGGGGACCGTCAGATCACATTGTCCGTCACGCCTAGCTTTGCGTCGAAATGGCTGGTCCCACGTTTGCCGGACTTCACCGCACAACACCCCGAGATCGAAGTTCGGATCGATGCGCGCGAACAATTGGCCGATTTCCGGGGCGATGGCGTGGACCTTGCTGTCAGGCAGGGCCGCGCGCCATTTGGCCAGGGCCTGACGGCCGAGCCATTGTTTTCCACCAATTTCATTCCAGTCTGCAGCCAGGTGCTGGCGCGTGAGATCAAGCAACCCAAGGATCTGTTGCGCCACGTTTTGCTGAATGACACGCATGGTTTGTGGCCTTTGTTTTTGGAACGCGCCGCCGTTGAGGGCAAAGCCCGTGTCATGAACTTTAGCCAAACCAGTCTGGCAATCGATGCCGCTTTGTCGGGCCAGGGTGTCGCGCTGGCCAATGAAGCCCTTGTATCGGCAGAGCTTGTATCCGGTCAGTTGGTTCAACCTCTACCCGAAGTGCTGATCGAAGACCTCGGCTTTTACGTGGTCACGCCGAAACATCCGCGCCAGCCTGCGCTTGTCACGGCGATGAAGGACTGGCTGCTGACTCAGTCCTGAAGCGCCGCGGCAAGCGCTTCGATCCGATGGCGCAGCCAACGGTGCGCTGGGTCGTTGGCTGACCGTTGGTGCCAGACCATGTAGATTGAAACCGGGTCACAGGCAAAGGGCAGCGGCGCGCAGTCAAGTGCTGCAAGCGGACCGCGTTTCATTAGCGCCGTGTCAGTTGATATCAGGTCACTGCCTTTCACGAACGGTGGAATGGCGTTGAAATGCGGCAGGGTGACAGTGGCTGGTTTGATCCGGGTCTGATCCACGCCCCGCATCACCACACGAGAGCTGCGCCCGTCCGCAAACCGGACCGCGACGTGATCTGTGTCGCAATAGGCTTGCCAACTTTTTGGGGGCGTGCGCCGCTCCGCGTCATAGAAGATCATCAACGGGCTGCTTAATAGGCGTTTCTGAAAGATATCCGGTCCATCCGGTGGCAGCGGGGTCAGCATCAGCTGGCAGCGGTCACTGCGCAGCAGATCAGGATCCGGCACACCCGAGGGGATAAAGCCAAGTTGCAGCCGCACGCCTTCGGCCCGGGCCGCGCGCACCAGCGGGGGAAAAATCAGTTCTCGCGGCATATCATTGGTGGCGATCTGCAGGCTGATCTCTTCTGACAATGGGTCAAACGGGCGATCCTCGGTCAGGGCGCGCATGCCGTCCAGGACACGCTGGACCGGGTCCTTCAACGACAAGGCGCGCTCGGTGGGTGTCAGCCCCTGACCGGATCGAACGAAAAGCGGGTCACCCAGGACCTGTCGCAGTTTGCCCAACGTGTGGCTAATGGCCGATTGCGTGACCCCTAGCCGGTCCGCCGCTTTCGAAACCGAGCTTTCCTCGAGTATGGTGAGGAAGACGCGCAGCACCTTGCCGTCCAGATCGGTGAAATCAGTTTTGCTCATACCGTCTATGACTATTCATGAATAGATTTGCTGTCCACCGCAGGATAGGAGACAGTCAGCAACTGGAGGCACGCGATGGGGACCCGCTTTTTCTCAGACAAGAACCGGCCGGTCCATATGGGCTCCTATCCGCTGGAACGGCTGGAACGGCAAGGTCAGATGCCGGATCTGAGTTTGGTGCAGCCAATGCCGGTGCTAAGCTTTCATCGCCCCGATCAGCCGGACAATATCGTCAATGCGATGGGGGAGTTCCAGGCGATGATGGATACCATCCGCGACGGGTTCGTGAACCCGGTGCCGTCGGATGTGCCGTCTGACCCGACCGAACGCGCCAACCACCTAAAGGCGTTTGGGTATTTCAACGATGCCTCGATGATGGGCTGCGGCCCCCTACCGCCCGAAGCGATGTTGAATGAGCCCCGCCGCAACCCTGATATCGACCGTCTAGCCCACGCGTTGAAGACGCGGCAGACCAAGACGCTGGCCTCGGGGATCGATCTGATCATGGCGGATCTCAAGGAGAGCATGGAGGCCGCACCCAAACCGATGGCCACACACCGCCACGCCATCGTGTTTCTGTACGAACATAACCGCGACCCTGATCCGGATGAGCCGGGGGCAGACTGGATCGCCGATGCGCAGGATCATCGTGCCTGTTTGCTGGCGACCGAGAATGCGGTGGTTCTTGCCAATTACATCCGTCTGCTGGGGTTTGACGCGCGTCTGCACACGGCGATGTCGTCCGAGGTTGACCTGGGCAAGCTGGCCGTTGCCGCAGGCTTGGCCTCGGTTGAAGACGGAGAGGTCGTGGTGCCGTGGCTGGGCAAACGGTTCGGTTTGGCCGCCGTAACAACCGAGATAGAGATTACCCATGATCAGCCCTTGGTGCCGATGGACCAGCAGCCGTGGTTTCGCACGCAGGGGCCTGCGTGGTGGCTGGGGACAGGATTTGCCAAGAACGCGCTGAACCGCGATCCTTATGCCAAGCGGCGTTACATGGACGGGGCACATCCGTTCGAAAAACTGAAACGCGTGGATACTCCAACCACCTATATCGACGAGGAAAACGTCGCCCGTGTCCCCAAACGGGCGGACATGTTCGCGCGGGCGCAATTCGGGGATATGGGCAAGGCGCTGCAGGACGCAGCAAAGGGCGGGCATTACGTACGCAAGGCCGCCCCCAGTTTTGCCCAACGGCGGGCTCTGGGCGCCTTTGTGCTGCTGCAGGATGGAGAAACAGCGGATGTTGCTCCGCCAACCGATGCCCAGCGCAATGCGGCCAATATCAAGGCCGCAACCTATTTCCTGGGTGTGGATGCGGTGGGGCTAAGCCGATGCCCAGACTGGGCTTGGTATTCCCACGACGCAACCGGCGAGGAAATCACGCCGCCCCATGATCAAGCCATCAGCATGATCATCGATCAGGGCTATGAAACGATGGAGGGGGCCAGCGGCGACGATTGGATCAGCGTTGCCCAATCCATGCGCGCCTATCTGCGTTTTTCTTTGCTGGGCGGGGTGATTGCGCAACAGATCCGCAACCTCGGTTACAAGGCCAGGGCGCATACGGTAATGGATGGCGAGGTGCTGCAACCGCCGCTGCTGCTGTTATCGGGCCTGGGTGAGGTCAGCCGCATTGGGGAGGTCATTCTGAACCCCTATCTGGGACCGCGTCTGAAATCAGGGGCGGTGACCACGGACATGCCAATGGCGCATGACAAGCCGATTGATTTCGGCCT
This sequence comes from Ruegeria meonggei, assembly GCF_900172215.1. Classification (GTDB taxonomy): domain Bacteria; phylum Pseudomonadota; class Alphaproteobacteria; order Rhodobacterales; family Rhodobacteraceae; genus Ruegeria; species Ruegeria meonggei. Next base: position 46,822 of record NZ_FWFP01000010.1, on the reverse strand, counting down.
GCAGAGCTTTTGCGAATCGTGCAACAAATGCGCGCGGGAATGTCCGTCCGGGGCCATCACTGCGGGTCCAAAGCTGATGTTCAACGGCTATGAGATCTGGAAATCCGACAGCCAGAAATGCGCCACCTACCGGATCACCACCCCAGGTGGCGCGATGTGCGGGCGGTGTATGAAGACCTGCCCGTGGAACCTTGAAGGGATTTTCAAGGAACGCCCGTTCCGATGGGCCGCGATGAACCTCCCGTCCGCCGCGCCTGCATTGGCGAAACTGGACGATATGGTGGGCAATGGCGGGTTGAACGACACCAAGAAATGGTGGTGGGATATCGAACTGCAGGCTGACGGGTCTTACCGCCCGACGGCACACCCGCTGAACCGGCGGGGGCTGCAAACCGATCTGGACCTGAAATACGAAGATCAGACCCTGGCCGTCTATCCCGCCTATCTGGCCCCTCATCCCTGGCCCTATCCCTTTGCGATGGACCGCGAGGCAGGGATTGCCGCCTATGAGGCACTGGTGACCGCCGACGATTACAAGGCCCGCAAAACTGCCGGAGATCAATCTGTTGTCCACCGCTATACCATTGCCGGTGACGCGCCGGTGATGCGGGTTGAATTGTCCAAGGTTGACCGGATGACGGCGGATGTGACGAAATACGAGTTCGCAACCCTTGATGGCACAGACCTGCCCGGCTGGACCGCCGGGGCGCATTTGGATGTGCTGGTCGCGCCGGAATTCCTGCGTCAGTATTCGATGTCTGGCGACCCTTCTGATCGGTCTACTTATCAGATCGGCGTCTTGCGTGAGGATGAGGGACGTGGCGGGTCAGCCTTGTTGCACCGTATCTTTAACGAGGGGCGCAAGGTCTTTATCTCAAAACCCATCAACCATTTCGAACTGGACGAAACAGCGACCAAATCATTCCTGATGGGGGGCGGTATCGGGATCACCCCGATGATCGCTTTCGCTCAGCGTTTGCATGCCCTGGGCAAACCTTTCGCTCTGCACTATTCCGCCAGCACACGGGCAGTGGCCGGGTATCTGGACGATCTGGCGGCGATGCCCTGGGCGGATCATGTGCATTTCCATTTCTCGGATGAAGGCACCCGCGCCAATCTGGATGCGATCCTGTCGGGCTATCAGGACGGTTGGCACGTTTATACCTGCGGGCCCGACCGCTATATGGACGGGGTCATCCAAGCGGCACAGCGTGAGGGTTTCCCGGACGAGGCACGTCATCTTGAGTATTTCTCGGTTCCCGAACAGCCGGAGTATGAGAACCACCCGTTCACCCTGAAACTGCGGCAATCCGGTCAGGAACTGACTGTGCCAGAAACCAAGGACGCCGCGCAGGTGTTGAATGAGGCGGGTATTCACGTCGATGTGAAATGCTCGGACGGGATTTGCGGGGTCTGCAAATGCGGCGTGATTTCAGGTGAGATCGAGCACCGCGATTTTGTCCTGTCCAACAAGCAACGCGAGGGTGCGATCATCCTGTGCCAGAGCCGCGCGGCCCAACCAGGCGGAGTGATCGAGATCGATCTGTGACCTGAGGTCAGGAAACGACATTCTGAAACGCAAAATTTGGTCGTTCCAGCCATGGACGCCGTTGGGTTGCTGCACTAACGTCCCCTGCGAACCCCAGTGAATCCTGATCAACAGGTGCGAGGTATTTTCATGGACTATCACAGCCCCGCCAGCTTTGCCGAGGCGTCGGCACTTGCCGCGAACGCGACGGGCACCACACGGTTTTTGGCAGGCGGCACCGATGTTTTGGTGCAGCTGCGCTCAGACTTGGTGACGCCTAATACGCTGATCGACATCAAGAAAATCAACGGCGTGCAAGACATCACCCGCAATGCCGACGGCAGTTGGACAATTGGCGTCGCCGCCACCGGTGCCGAGATGAGCGAACACGCCGAACTGGTCCGCGACTGGCCCGGCGTGGTTGAGGCGATGGACCTGATCGGGTCCACCCAGGTGCAGGGCCGCGCGACGCTGACCGGCAACCTGTGCAACGGATCGCCTGCCGCAGATTCCGTACCGGCAATGGTTGCCGCCGGCGTGACCGTCACGGTGACCGGCCCGGATGGTAGTCGCGAGGTTGCCGTTGAAGACATCCCCACCGGCCCCGGTAGAACCGCGCTGAACAAGGGTGAGCTGATATCGGCTGTGAACATCCCCGCACGCGGGGCAAACGGCGGTGACGCCTATCTGCGTTTTATCCCACGGACTGAGATGGACATCGCCGTGGTTGGCGTCGGCGTGAACCTGCGTCTGGAGGGTGACACAATCACCGAGGCGCGCGTCTCGCTGGGGGCCGTGGCCCCGACCGTTTTGCTGGTTGAAGACTGTGCCAAGGCCATCATCGGCAGCACGCTGGATGAGGCTGCGCTGGATGCCTTGGCCGCGGCTGCGTCTGCTGCCTGCAACCCAATCGATGACAAGCGCGGAACCATCGCATTCCGCACTGAGGTATCCGGTGTTCTGGCAACACGCGCTGCGAAAATCGCCTATGCCCGTGCCAAGGGAGAACAAGCATGAGCAAATTCCACGTATCCACCACCGTGAACGGGGACACGGTTGAGTATCTCTGCGACCCGCGCGAAACTCTGCTGGACTGTCTGCGCGACAAGCTGAACCTGACCGGCGCCAAAGAAGGCTGCGGCACCGGCGATTGCGGCGCGTGTTCGGTCACGGTCGATGGCCGTCTGGTCTGTTCCTGCCTGATGCTGGGGGTCGAGGCTGACGGCAAGCAGATCGAAACCGTCGAAGGCATCGCCGAGGGCGACGTCCTGCACCCGCTACAGCAGAAGTTCATCGAACATGCAGCCCTTCAATGCGGCATCTGCACGCCGGGCATTCTGGTCGCGGCCAAGTCGCTGTTGGAGAAAAACCCCAACCCGACCGAGGAAGAAACCCGGTATTGGCTGGCAGGCAACCTCTGCCGCTGCACCGGATATGACAAGATCATTCGTGCCGTGATGGAAACGGCGGCAGAGCTGCGGGAGGCTTCGTAATGGCACTCGACGATCGTAAATCAGGTTTCACATTTGTGGGCACCCGCCCGAACCGTCCGGATGGTTTGGACAAGGTCACTGGCCGCGCCAAGTTCGGGGCGGATATCTCAGCGCCGGGCATGCTGTTTGGTGCGGTTTTGCGCTCACCCCATGCTCACGCGCGGATCGTGAAGATCGACGCGTCGAAGGCTGAGGCGCATAAGGACGTCAAAGCTGTCGTCACACGCGCGGACTTTGCCGATGTACTGTTCAAACCCGGTCTGGAAGGCGAGTTCTGGAACGTGCTGGAAAACGTCATGGCGGGTGAAAAGGCCCTTTATGATGGGCATGCTGTGGCGGCTATCGCTGCAACCTCGGCGCTGGCGGCACGCGATGCACTTAAGCTGATCGAGGTTGAGTATGAGGTGCTGCCCCACGTCACCGACGTGGACAAGGCGATGGCCACTGATGCACCGGTCATTCGCGAAGGCGCTGCGGACTATTCCGTACCTGAAGGGATGCACCCGAACGTCGTACGCTATCACGATAGCGGCCACGGCGATGTCGAGGCAGGGTTTGCCGAAGCCGATCTGGTGATCGAAGACAGCTTTGTCACCGAGGCGACTCATCAAGGTTATATTGAGCCGCACGCCTGTCTGGCCATGCTGGGCAATGACGGCAAAGGCGAGCTTTGGTGCACCACCCAAGGTCACTGGATTGCGCAAAAGACCTGTGCCGCGTTGTTGGGCATCGAGACCTCGCAACTGCGCGTGACCGCGTCCGAGATTGGCGGTGGTTTTGGTGGCAAGACCACCGTGTTCATCGAACCTGTCGCTCTGGCGCTGAGCCGCAAGGCCAACCGCCCGGTTAAACTGGTGATGACGCGTTCCGAAGTGTTCCGGGCGACTGGTCCGACCTCCTCTGCGTCGATGGATATCAAGATCGGGATGAAGAAGGATGGGACGATCACGGCCGCGCAAGGCGTGTTCCGCCTGCAGGGCGGCGCCTTCCCGGGTGCGCCGGGGGACATGACTGCCATGTGCGCATTCGCGCCCTATAACCTGACCAACGTCAAGCAGATCGGTTATGATGTGATGGCCAACCGCCCGAAACAGGCAGCCTACCGCGCGCCGGGTGCGCCAATGGGAGCCTTCGCGGTCGAGTCGGTGATTGACGAGCTGTGCAAGAAACTGGATCTCGATCCGGTCGACGTGCGCCTGAAAAACGCAGCGCATGAGGGCACCAAGGCCAGCTATGGCCCGCGCTACGAACGCATCGGTCTGGTCGAAACGCTTGTGGCCGCCAAGGCGCATCCGCACTACTCGGCCCCGCTGAAGCCGGGGCAGGGGCGGGGGATTTCCTGTGGCTTCTGGTTCAACCACGGTGGCGAGACATCGGTGTCTCTGGCCTTGTCCGAGGACGGCTCGGCCCAACTGATGGTCGGCACGCCCGATATTGGCGGGTCGCGCGCCTCGATGGCACTGATGGCGGCTGAGGTTCTGGGCATTCCCTACGAGAATATCCGGGTCACCATCGCGGACACGGCGACGCTGGGATACAATGACGTCAGCCACGGCTCACGCGTGACCTATGCCAGCGGCCTGGCAACCATCAAGGCTGCGAAACATGCGGTTGAAAAGCTCAGTGAACGGGCTGCGGCCAAATGGGGTATCCCGGTGGATGCGGTGAAATGGGAAGATGGCTGCGCGGTGCCCTCTGGGCCCAATGCAGGCGATTTCGATCCGATGCCGCTGGCCGATATCACAGCGGACATGGGATCGACCGGCGGTCCGATATCAGGCCATTTCGAGGCCACGCCCGAAGGCGCAGGCGTGTCCTTTGGCACCCATATCGTCGATGCAGAGGTCGACCCGGAGACCGGTAAAACTTCGGTCACGCGTTACACGGTCATTCAGGACGCCGGCAAGGCCATCCACCCGACCTATGTCGAAGGTCAGTATCAGGGCGGCGCCGCACAAGGCATCGGCTGGGCGCTGAACGAGGAATATATATATGGTGACGATGGCCGCTTGCAGAACTCGATCTTCCTCGATTACCGCATCCCAGTTGCCAGCGACTTGCCAATGATCGACACGGTGATTGTCGAAGTGCCCAACCCCGGCCACCCGTTTGGTGTACGCGGTGTCGGCGAAACCGGCATCGTACCGCCACTGGCGGCCATCGCCAATGCGGTGTCGCATGCGGCCGGTGTGCGCATGCGGCAGCTGCCGATGTCACCGCCGCGTATTCTGGCGGCGTTGAAGGACAATGGTTGAGGTCCACCTATGGTCCGGCCTCCGGTCTTTGACCGGGGGTCAGCAGGTGATTGAAGTTCAGGCCAAGACCACCGGTGATCTGCTGAAGGAACTGGTTCGTGCGCATCCACAGCTGCAGGGGCCGATTGATGCAGGCGTGTCCATCGCCATCGATGGGCGCGTCATTGCCACAGGATTGACTGAACCGATCCCCGAAGGCAGCGAAGTCTACCTGATGCAACGATTAAGAGGCGGCTAGACTTCCGGCGCCCAGGGTTCGCGCCCGACCATGCGGTCAGCTTCGGCGGTGATGTCGTTCATATGCTGCTCCAGGCTTTGGCGCAAAACCTCGATCTGTTCCTCGTCAGCCTTGCGCGGCACCGGATCAGTCCATTCACGACATATAAAGACGCCCTCATTCCGCCAGGGTCGCGGCATCAACAGGCGATCCCATGTCCCGGCCTCACGCCCGTGTTTGGCCGAATAGGTGATGCCAAATATCCGCTTGCCAGATGTTCGTGCCCAGATCAGCGGCACGGTTGACGATATGCGTTCCGGGCCGCGTGGTCCGTCGGCGGCGATCCCAATCGAGACGCCTTGTTTTATCTTGCCCAGCACTTCGCGCGACAGGGCGACATGGCGTTTGTGGCTGGACATGGCAATCGTATCCATGCCGAAAAGCTGCTGCACCCGACCCACCATGCTGCCCGCCCGCGCGGCTGAGGTGATCGAGCAAATGCGCCCCTTGTCCAACGGAAAGAAATAAGGCGATTGCGCCAGCCGTTGATGCCACAGCACCACGATGACTGGCTCGCCCTGTTCGGCAAGCTGATCCAGCTCCTCGTACCCGATGCGTTGCCAGTTTGTGTTGCGATTGACCATCCGGATATAACCCGCAATACGCCGCGCCGCCCAGTTCAGAACGGCTTCGCTGTCGGCGATCTTTTTGCGGATACTCACGGATGGTGTCCCCTGGTCTGGCCAAAACGTGTCTTATAGAACTCATCGCCGCGCGCAACTTGTTTGTCGATTGCACAAGGGTGGTGGAAAATGAAAAAGCCTCTTGAGTCCGCCGCACGGCTGGCATATCTGATGCGCACCATAGGGGTATAGCTCAGTTGGTAGAGCGACGGTCTCCAAAACCGTAGGTCGCGGGTTCGAACCCTGCTGCCCCTGCCATATCCCGGAAATCACAAAACAAGCAGGCGCTTTCGCAACGCAAATTCTCGCGTGCCTTTCAATGGCGGTTTCCTCGATCCTGCGAATGGAATACTGTCCGCTGGAACGTGAACAGACGGATGGAGTTACATGTCGCGCTTTGATGGTTATTTCCTGCGGCAACTGCTGATTCTGTTCGGCTTTTTCACCCTGGTTCTGGTGGGCGTGTTTTGGATCACGCGATCCGTTAGCCTGTTTGATCGTGTGATCAGCGGCGGCCAATCGGCCATGGTGTTTCTGGAGTTCACCGCGCTGACCCTGCCGACACTGATCCGGACTGTCATGCCCATGGCGGTGTTTGCTGCTGCGGTCTATGCCACCAACCGGTTGAGCCGCGAAAGCGAGCTGACTGTGATGCTGGCCACCGGTTCCAGCCCGTGGCGCTTGGCGCGCGCGGTGTTTCTGTTCGGCCTTGTGGCGGGGTTGATGATGGCTGTCATCAGTGTGTTTCTGCGCCCAGCTTCTGTTGAACAGCTGGAACAGCGCCAAGCCGAAGTTGCCGGCGACGTGACAGCTCAGCTGCTGAATGAGGGCGAATTTCTGCACCCGACACAAGGTGTGACCGTCTATATCGGTAGGATTGACCTTGACGGCACGTTGCATGAGGTGTTCGTTTCCGACCGTCGTGTCGGGCAAAATCCGGTCAGCTACTCCAGCAAAACGGCCTATCTGGTCAACAACGGTGCCGGTATTCACCTGGTAATGGTGGATGGCATCGCCCTGCGCCTGGACCAGCAGGGCAGGGTATTGTCCTCGACCCTGTTCGAGGATGCGTCCTACGATATTTCCGCGCTGACCAATACCAGCAGCACGGCTGAACGCAGTCTCGAGGCAGTTCCCACGTTTGAGCTTTTGCAGTACCGCGACACCATCAGTGCCGCCGAAGGGTTTACCGAGGGTGAGCTGATCGACGAGTTACATCAGCGGTTTTCCTGGATTGCCATCTGTATCGCGGTGGCTATGGCGGGCTATGCAACGCTGATGCTGGGTAGTTTTTCCCGTTTTGGGCTGTGGCCTCAGATACTGGGCGCTTTCACGATCCTGATCTTGCTGGAAGGTGTGCGCGGCTTTGTCTCGCCGGTGGTAATCGATGACCCAAAGCTCTGGATATTGTTATACTTGCCTGCGATTATGGGCATTCTGATTTCGTGCTTTTTTCTGCTGATCGCGGGGCGCCCTCTGGTGCCGGCCAGATCGCGAGGGGCAAACGGGGCGGTGCCTCAGGCCTGATCGTCTTTGCGCAAATCGGTCAGGCAGGTCAAAATGTCGGCCGCCGTAGTGCTGCCTTTGCGAGTTACCAGGTAATGCGGTAGCAACAGTTCCATTGCCCCGGCGACGGGGGCAAGATCACCTGCCAATATCTGATCGCGGATGACATATTCCGGGAAATACCCAGTTCCACCCCGGCGCAAGACATAGCGCAGAGCCATCATGCAATTGCCCAGAAAAACCGTCTGTCCCGTGGCACGCCGCGCAGCCGAGCGGACGTGATCCTGATAGATCTCGCCCAGTTCCAGATTGACGAAAACAGGGTCGACCGGGACAGGCGTTGTCACCAGTATCAGGCGTTCCGGGCCCAGGTCATGGGATTGAACCCTCGGGTCCAGCGGGCGTTCATGGGTCAATGCCGCGTCCAGAACATGGGTGGCGACGGCTTCGACCATGTTCAGATCATGGTCGTAATTGAGCGTCAGCAACAGTTGACCAAAGTGTAGCTCGAACTGCACAGCCAAATCGACCAGCAGGGGGTCCCAGATGCTAAGCTGTGCGCCAAGACGCAGTGCGGTGCGGTTTTGCGTCTGTGTAGGCAAATCCCGGGATGCAAAGGACCAAAGCGATATCATCTGCTCGGCATAGGGGCGGAACTGTTGACCGAACTCAGTCAGACTGGTGCCCCCGGCCCCTCGGGTGAACAGGGGTTTTCCGGTTTCCTCTTCGATCAGCCGGATGCGGGCGCTGACCGCGGTTTGGGTCACGTTCAGTTTGCGAGCTGCCGCATGGAAGCCACCGGTATCGGCGACGCATAGAAAAGTCTCGATGGCTTTGATCTGCATTGTGACAGTATTTTTTGATCAAGTTGATAAAATCAATTCATTTTTTTCAATACCGAAACAGCGATACGTTCGGGCCAGCAGATCAGCCAAAGGACCGCGCCATGCTGGACAAAAGCCATAAACCCACCTGGACCAGTTTCGAACAGGCGACCAAAGCCGACTGGGACGCCGTGATGGAGTATGAAGAGGCGTATAACGCCGCCCTGCCGGATCGCATTTTGGATGCGATCCGCTCTCTGGATGAGGATTGGACGCCGTATCCAATCAACCGCTACGAACACAGCCTGCAAGCCGCGACCCGGGCTTATGAGGATGGTGCCGACGAAGAACTTGTGGTCGCCGCGCTGATCCACGACACCGGTGATATTCTGTCCCCCTACAATCATGGTGAGTTGTCAGCGGCGATGATGAAGCCCTATGTCAGCGAAAAAACCCATTGGATCCTCAAGCATCACTGCGTGTTTCAGGGTTATTACTATAATCATCACCTCGGCGGCGACCGCAACGCCCGCGACAGGTATCGCGATAGCCCCTATTGGGAGGATTGCCGATACTTCTGTCACGAATACGATCAGAAAGCGTTTGACCCTGAGTACCCGACCAAACCGTTGGAGTTCTTTGAGCCGATGCTGCGCCGTGTGTTGAACAAGGGCGACGGGCATATGGAGCTGAACGAAAAAGCTGAGGGTTAGCAGGCGGCCATCAGGCGATAGACGATCTGCGCGGCGGTAAAATCCCAGGCGGCGTTGCCGTTGGGGGCCAGCTCGACCACATCGAAGCCCACGCATTTGCGGTCTTTCAAAGCGTGTTCGACAAGGCGCAGCGCCTGATAATACCCCAAGCCTCCGGGGACCGGAGTGCCGGTGGCGGGCATCAGAGCCGGGTCCAGCCCATCGACATCAAAACTGACATAGACCAGCTTGGGGAAATCCTCGGGCAGGTCGACTGCGTGGATGTTGCCGGTGACCAAGTCCTCGGCGTCGACGTGGAAGACGTGGTTTTTCGCGCGGCTTTGTGCCTCTTCGCTTGAAAAGGCACGCACGCCGAACTGGGCCAGTCGGACGCCTTCTCCAGCCAGCAGATGCATGACCGAGGCATGGCTGTGTTTCTCACCCTGATAGGCATTGCGCAGGTCTGCGTGGGCGTCGATCTGGACGATGCCGAGCGGTTGCCCCAATGCGCGGGCTACGCCCATGACCGCGCCATAGCTGAGCGAATGCTCTCCACCCAATGTCACCGGAACCTTGCCCGCCCGCACCGCCGCCTCGGTGCGTTGGGCGAGGCGTTCCATGATCTCGGACAGGGCGGCGTCGCAATCCACGGGCGTTTCGGTGAAAATCCCTTCGACGCATGGCTCGGCGTGGCCGGTGATGCGTTCCAACTCGTTGCTGGCTTCAATGATTGCCTCGGGGCCTTTGGCGGTACCGGACCCATAAGAAACGGTGCGTTCCAGTGGCACTGGGATCACGCGAAACCGGGCGTCTTCTGAGCGTTCAGATGCGGTCAGTTCACTGTCGAGGAAAATGCTCATGAAAGTCGGTCCTTGAAGTCGTCATAGCCGAAGGTTCTGATGATGTTGAGCTCGTCGGTTTTGCTGTTCCACAGGGCGATGGTGGGCAGGGGGACGCCGTTGAATGTGTTGGTTTTCACCATCGAGTAATGCGCCTGATCAAGAAAGGCAAAGCGTTGGCCGATCTGCAACGGTTGGTCCCAGGTGTAGTCCCCGATGACATCGCCTGCCAGACAAGACGGCCCGCCCAGTCGGTAGGTATGGCCGGGTTCGACCTCATCCATCAGGGCGGGGCGATAGGGGGCTTCGATCACGTCGGGCATGTGGCATGTGGCCGAGATATCGGTGATCGCGAGGTTCATTCCATTGGTCGGCAGGTCGAGGATTTCACCGACCAGAATCCCCGCGTCCAAAGCGACGGCCTCACCGGGTTCAAGATAGACTTCGACCGCGTGTTCCTCGCGGATTGTCTTGATGAAGGCGATCAGCCCCTCGCGGTCATAGTCGTCGCGGGTGATGTGATGCCCGCCGCCGAAATTCAACCATCTGAGCTGCCCCATGAAAGGTGCCAGTTTGGGCGCGACGGCCTGCCATGTGCGTTGCAACGGTTCGAACCCCTGCTCACATAAGGTATGCATATGCAGGCCATCGACTCCGGTTAGAACCTCTTCGGTCAATTGCCTGACCGGGGTTCCCAATCGAGAGCAGGGCGCGCAGGGGTCGTATTTTGCAATCTCGCCCTCGGAATGCTCCGGGTTGATGCGCAAACCGACCTGCACACCTGCTGCTTGGGCTTTGGCCAGGAATCGATCCTTTTGAGCTATAGAATTAAAGATGATGTGGTCGGACAATGACAGGATCTCGTCGATGTCAGCGTCTTTGTACCCGGCGCAGAAGGTGGCGACCTCACCGCCATATTCTTCACGACCCAGTCGCGCCTCGTAAATACCGCTGGCGCAGGTGCCACCAAGGTGCCGGCGGATCAGCGGCGCCAACGAGAACATCGAAAACGCTTTGAGCGCGCTGAGGACATGTGCCCCGGACTGCTTGCCGATCTCGGCGAGGATGCTCAGGTTGCGCTCGACGGCTTTTTCGTCGACCACAAAACAGGGTGTTGGCACGCGGTTGAGGTCGAAATCGCGGAAAGCACCGGCATCGCCCGCTTGAGTGGTCATCATGTCGGACATAACCAGCATCTCCGTTGAATGGAGAGGCCGGGGGGCTCTGCCCCCGGACCCCCGGGATATTTTTAGCCAGATGAAGCAGGGCGGTCGCGCTGACCGCGCCGAGGGATCAGAAGTCGAGCGGGCCGTCTAGCTCGTGGACCTGCCAGGGAAGTCCGTGTTCGTTCAGCATGTCCATGAAGTCATCCGGATCAAGCTGCTCCATGTTCCACACACCGGGTTGGGTCCAGTTGCCTTTCAGCACCTGCGCCGCCCCGATCATGGCAGGAACGCCGGTGGTGTAGCTGACGGCTTGTGATCCGACCTCGGCAAAGCATTCTTCGTGGTCGCAGATGTTGTAGATGTAGTAGGTCTTTTCGCCCGAGCCATCCTTGGCCTGGCCCGTGGCGATATCGCCGATACAGGCTTTGCCCTTGGTCTCTTGACCCAGATCGCCGGGATCGGGCAGTAGAGTTTTCAGGAACTGGATCGGGATGATTTCTTTGCCGTCATGCATCACCGGATCAATGCGGGTCATGCCGACGTTTTCCAGCACTTTGGCATGGGTGATATAGGCGTCGCCAAAGGTCATCCAGAACCGGGCGCGCTCGATCTCGGGGAAGTGAGTGCTGAGGCTTTCCAATTCCTCATGGTACATCAGGTACATGTTCTTTGGCCCGATGGCGGGGAAATCATATTCGACCTTATGGGTCATCGCCGGGCTGTGGTGCCATGTGCCGTTTTCCCAGTGGCGGACTTCGGCCAGCACTTCGCGTAGGTTGATTTCCGGGTTGAAGTTGGTGGCGAATTCCTGATCGTTGGTGCCGCCATTGGCATCCAGCACGTCGATCTGGCGGATCGTGTCCAGCTTGTGTTTCTTCAGCCATGTGGCGAAGACGGACGTGACGCCCGGATCGAAGCCCGAGCCGAGAATGGCGGTCAGACCAGCCTGTTTGAACCGCTCCTGATAGGCCCATTGCCAGTGGTATTCGAACTTGGCCTCATCCTCGGGTTCATAGTTCGCGGTGTCCAGATAGTGGATGCCGGCCTCAAGGCAAGCGTCCATCAGCACCAGATCCTGATAGGGCAGGGCAAGGTTCACAAGAAGTTCAGCGCCGGTTTCACGGATCAGCTTGACTGTGTCCGCGACCTTATAGGCGTCCAGCTCCGCGGTGGCGATGTCAACACCGACACGTTGTTTCACTGCCGTGGCAATGGAGTCGCATTTCGACTTGGTGCGGCTAGCCAGCGTAATCTCGGTGAAGATGTCCGAATTCATCGCCATCTTGTGCACGGCCGCGTGTGAAACGCCGCCCGCACCGACAACCAGTGTTTTGCCACTCAAAGTGCCCATGGGGTCATCTCCTCTCAGGGGGTTATTCGTAATAGGTGTAGCCGTTGATTGAATCGCGATAGGCGCTCATCAAGGTTTTTCGTTCACTGGCCTTCAGGGTACCGGTTGAGATCGCCTCGTCCACCATTTTACGGAAGGCAGCAACGCAATCGGTTGGATCGAACTCGACATAAGACAGAACCTGACTGATCGTGTCGCCCTCTTGTTCATGCAGCAAGTCAAAGCCACCATCAGCACGCAGGTCAATGGTGACCACATTGGTGTCACCGAACAGATTGTGCAGATCGCCCAGTGTTTCCTGATAGGCGCCGACAAAGAAGACGCCCATGAAATACTCGCCCGCTTCAGGCAGGGAGTGCACCGGCAGGCTGGGTGAGACGCCATCAGCCAGAATGAACCGGTCAATCTTGCCGTCGCTGTCGCAGGTGATGTCGGACAGCACCGCACGACGATCCGGGGTTTGGTTCAAGCCCTGCAGCGGTACGATTGGGTGAAGTTGGTCGATGGCCCAGACGTCGGGCAGCGATTGGAACAGCGAGAAGTTGCAGTGATAGATATCCGCTACTTTCTCAAGCTGTTCGTCCACATCCGTGTCCAGATCATCGCTGGCGGCCAGCGCCTTGAGCCGCGCCATCAGAGACAGGTAGATGCGTTCGGCCCGGGCCATCTGACGCAGGTCGACATAGCCGCGCCGGAAAAGGGCGCGCAGCTCGTTGCGATAAAAACTGGCGTCGTTCCAACATTCCTGCAGGCGGTCGCTGCTGAGGTATCCGTGCACGGCGGCAAGGTCCGACACCATGTGATGGTCCTCTGGTTCCACCTCGGGGCCGTTTGGCGCGTCATAGAGCGTGCTTTCGAGCACGTTGAACACCAGCATCGAAGAAGTCGCCACCACCGCGCGGCCGCTTTCAGTGACCAGCGTCGGATGGGCCACGCTGGCCTCATCCATTGCGTAAGCCACGGTTTCCACGACGTTGGCACAGTATTCCTCGACCGTGTAGTTGATCGAGTTTTCTGCCGCCTTTTTCTCTCCGGTATAGTCAACGCCCATGCCACCACCAAGATCCAGATGGGTCAGTGGAACTCCTTCGCGTGTCAGCTCGGTGTAATAGCGGCAGGCCTCACCCACTGCGCGGCGCACATCGTTGACGTCCTGTACCTGCGATCCAAGGTGCGAATGCTGCAATTTCAGGCAATGCAACAGGCCGGCTGCTTTCAGTTTGTCCACCACGGCAACCAGTTGATCCGTATTCATGCCAAAGGCGGAACGATCGCCCGAGCTTTCTTCCCACTTGCCGCTGATCTGGTTGGTCAGTTTTACGCGCACGCCGATCAAAGGCTCAATGCCCAGCTCGTTATAGACCTCGATGACTGTGTCAGCTTCTTTCGGGCTTTCCAAAACGATAACCGTATTGAACCCGATCTTGCGGCTGAGGATGGCCAGTTGAATGAATTCCGCATCCTTGACGCCATTGCAGACGATCAGCGCTTCATGTGCCAGTCGATGAGCCAGGGCAATCACCAGCTCGGGTTTCGACCCCGCCTCAAGCCCGTAGCTGTATTTCTTGCCGAACTCGACGATCCGATCGATGACCTGCGCCTGCTGGTTCACCTTGATCGGGAACACACCGCGATAGCTGCCCTTGTATCCGGTGCGGGCAATCGCATCGGCAAAACTATCATTGATATGGGCGATTTCATGTTCCAGATAAGAACTTATGCGCAGGATCATTGGCGCCTTGATGCCGCGCTGATCCAGATCGTTCAGGATACCCGGCAGGCTGATCGCCGCCGCCTTGGGTGCCATGGGGTTGCGCAGACCAATCTCGCCCTGCTCCGTCACCTCGATGAGGCCCTTGCCCCATTTCTCAACTCCGTAAATGGAATGCGGTGCGTCGGGCGTCTGTTTCAATCACGTCAATCCTTGTCGGTCAGAGGGTCAGCTTCGCGCCCGCCAATACGGCAGCAATTTGATTCGTCCAAGCCTAAACTATGTGGCGGGGAAAACCGAGATTAAGCGGGTCCGCGAATGGGTATCAGGTGATTGTCCCATTGGCATCGCGGCTGGGCAAAGGTCTTGGCCTTGCCGTTGCGCAGACGCCCAACAAGCCCAGTGCCGGTCGTATAGACAAATCCGCCGGTTCCGGGTCCGAGACCGCAGACATCCTCAAGCGGAAAAACACCTGAAAGTTGACCATCGTCGACAGTGAACCGGTGCAAGGCATTGCCACGCGGGCAGGTGATCGCGACGGTTTGGCCGTCCCCGGCAAAGGCGATACTGCCGGCATAGCCCTGCAGCGTTGAGTGATCGGCCACGGGCGCAGACAGCAGGTGCGGTGCGTCACCCTGCCGGTGCAGGCCCAGCAAGGGTGGATGTTGGGAAGTCTCCCCCTGCCATTGCATCGCGAACCCCACCAGCCCGTCCCGCCGTACGCAGAGATGGCGGATCGAGTTCTTATGCATCGCACGAGGCAGTTCCACCTGTTCCAGCACCCTTCCGGACAGGTTCAGATAGCTTAGCCGGGACCGCATAACCGGTAGGTTCAGTTTGCTGCGCCCGGTGTCGGGGTGGGTTTCAATGCCGCCGTTTGCGACGACCAAAGTCTGGCCGTCCGGCATCAGGCGCATGTCATGCGGACCGACCCCGCCCGAGGGGAACTCACCCAAGCGGGTGTAGCTTTGACTGTCCCAGATGCCGATTACACCCTCACCGGCCTCAAAGTTGTTCTCGGTGGTGAACAACTTGTTCCCGTTTGCGGAAAATACGCCGTGGCCGTAGAAATGGCGGTTTTTGGGCGCCTCCAGCCGGGCGGTTTCCCTGCCAGTGGTGCAATCAATGACCACCGCGAATGTACCGGGGCGGCGGGCAAAGGCCACCGCTTGCGCCCGATAGGGATGGGCCGCAGCCGCGTGTCCACGAGCGGGCAGAGGCAACGTGAACAGGATTTCTCCGTTAATATCCAACCCGGCGAGCCGATAGGACCCGTCCGGAAACAGCGCAGCCGCCAGATAGTCCGGTGCGCCGACCGACGCCCAGCCGCGTACCGGCGCAAGGCTTGCAGCGGCCAATCCGGCCAGAAAGTGGCGGCGGTTGGTCAAGGCTCAGTCCCCGTCCAACGAGTTGAAGCCTGCGTTAATGCCCAGTGTCGGCCCAAGCTCGGCCGAGGCAATAGCGCGGATGTCGTTGATGGATTGCTGCAATGCCTCAACCCGGAATCGGCCTTGTGGGGTGGCAACCCCGGCCAAGGCGGGATCGTCCAGCGATTGCGCACTGGCGATGGCCTTGGCAAAGGCTGCGTCCAGATCGGCTGCGATTCCGGGGTAGTCCGCCGACAAATGCGCGGCCAGATCACGCAGAGCGATCAGCGACAGCTCCACATGGCGCAGAGACCGGTCCGACCGTCGCGCTTCAGCGCGGTTGGGGCGGGGGCGGTCGAATGTGCCCATGGGGCGACCAAGTCTAGTGTCACCGGTGAATTCCAGACCGGTCGTCAGGGCTCGATACAGCTCTTGCATGGCCTCGTCTTCGGACCGGTAAGGGCCGCTTTCGCCTGGTCGGGTCAGGGTTATCGCGTATATAGCCCAATCGGCATCAATCGCATGGGCGTTGTTGTCGATATCCGTGGCGATAGCCTGGATCAACGCACAACGGTACGGTGCCGCCCCCTGATCCGTGAATTTTGGATCAAACAGCATCTGTTCCAACGCAAAAAAGCCGCGCCCAGCGACCGAGGTTTCGGCAAACTCTGCCGGGGTTTCAACGGACGCGTCCTCGGATGCAATCAGACCGGACAGTGCTTTGGGAGTAAAGCCCTTGGTGTCAGGCCAAAACGCCAGTGAAAAGGCACGGTCCTGCACTTCAGTGGGGCCAAACCGCAAGTGACTGACCGAAATCCAGCTGTCAAAAGCGGTGTGATAGGCCGCCTGCAATCTCGCTGAGCCCGGCGAGCAATCTGTCTGCGCTGCCTGAGTCAGTGCCTCGGTTGCCTGTGAAAGCACGGCAAATCCCGGCAGCACATGGGTTTCGACCGTGCTGGTCAAAATCGGCCCGTGATTTTGCGCATGTGCGTGCAAGGGCAATATCAGAGCAAGGGCTAAGGCAAGGGTGCGCATGGGTCAGAGGCTCTCCAAAAAGCGGATAAGGGCGTCGCGGTCGGGTTTGGGCATCGAAACGACGGTATCGCGCGCCGCCTGTGCTTCACCCCCGTGCCACAAAACGGCTTCGAGCAATGATCGCGCGCGCGCATCGTGCAGGAACTGAGTATGGCCCGAAACCTGCTGCGTCAGACCGATCCCCCACAGCGGAGGTGTGCGCCATTCGCGGCCCGTCGCGCGTGCTTCGGGGCGGTTGTCCGACAGACCCTCGCCCATATCGTGCAATAGCAGATCGGTGTACGGCCAGATCAACTGGAAACTATGCTCGGGCCGATCCTGCATGCGATGGGTGACAAAGGCAGGCGCATGGCACGAGGCACATCCGGTTTCATGAAAAACCTGCTTGCCGCGCAATACCTGTGGATCATTTGCGCCCCGTCGGGCCGGTACCGCCAGATTGCGGCTGTAGAAGGCGACGAGATCCATGCCGATCTGATCGACCTCAAACTCACGCGTGTCCCCGTCGCCATGAGGCGCTTCCACGCAATCCACTTGTGCCGGGGTGCAGTCCCCGTGCCCGGCCGGATAGAGAGGGCTAGAGATGCCGATATCCCCGGCGAAGGCCGCTGCCGATTGGTCCATGATCGTTGGCATGCCGGCCTTGTGGCCGAAGCGACCCAACATCGGTTGGTTATATTCGACCGACCAGACGATATTGGGCCGTCCGGAAATCCCGTCCCCATCCGCATCATCCGGGTCGACATTGGCCAGCAGATCTTGGACCGGGATCGCCTCAAGCAGGCCCAGCCCGATCATCTGAGGCGCTACTCGTGGGCTGAGCATGGCATCGGGATGCAGCGGACCGTATCCCAGATCAGCTGCCCTGTAGGTTGGGTGGCGCAAATTGACGGTCTCACCGTCCGACAGTGTTACGGAGGTCTCTTGGTATGTAATGTCCAGCCTGTATTCAGCCGGGTGGCCGGGCAGGGCCAGGTCCTGCATCTGACTGCCATAATTCGGCTCGGGTCTGGTGGCGATATAGTCCTCGATCTCAGCAAACCCGTCTTTCGCGTCGCCGGGGGTCGAGATTCGCAGGAACATTGAAATCGCGTTGTCGTCGGGGCCGTTGGGCGTATGGCCGCGCCCATCCTTGATGTGGCATCGCTGGCAGGACCGCGCGTTGTAAAGCGGACCCAATCCGTCAGAGGCCAGTGTTGATGATGGCGCAGAAACCCAGATTTTCTTGAACAGCCCGTTGCCGACTTTGAAATCCAGCTCCTGCTCAAAGGCGAGGTTGGCCGAGGGCTGCGAAAACGCGTCTTCATCCGAACGCGCACGGACGGTAGCGGCCCCGGCGGGCAGGTCTTCGAACCGTTGAAGGGTGGTGAAGTCCTGCGGCGGGGCAATGGCCCGGTCTATCCGGGACTGTTCATCCAAGGTTCTCGGCTGAAAATTCAGATGAAGGTCTTGCAGTTCGGCTGACAGGCAAGGGGTGGCCGCCAGAGCGGCCACCGAAACGGCGAAAAGGCTACTCTTCCTCGTCCATTTTCGATGCATTGAGGTGCGCATAATTGGCTTCGCCAATCCTTTCATACAAGTCGAGCTGCGTTTCCAAAAAGTCGATATGGCTTTCCTCATCGCGGATCAATTGCTCGAACAGGGACATTGACGCATAGTCCGCCGCTTCTCTGCAGTAATCCCGTGCCTCTACATAAAGCGCACGCGCATCCTGTTCCGCTGCAAGGTCACATTCCAGCGTTTCCTTCGGGGTTTGCCCAATCCTGAGCGGGTCGAGCTTTTGCAGATTTGGATGGCCTTCCAGAAAGATGATCCGTTCGACCAACTTGTCCGCGTGGCCCATCTCTTCGATGCTTTCCTCGCGACTTTTCTTGGCCATGTGACCCAGGCCCCAGTCCTCCTGAAGCCTATAGTGCAGCCAGTACTGGCTGACCGCGGTCAGCTCATGCCGCAGGGATTTGTTGAGGTATTCGATGACTTTGGGATCGCCCTTCATATTCACTCTCCTGTGTTGCTTCGCTGCGAAGCGCACGAAGCTGCATGGGGACTTCCAGCCTATCGTTGGAGCGCATGGAGTCTAGGAAAAGCGGCATACACCCGCCGCAATCCGCCGATTTTCCAAGCGCATGATAGATCTTTCCGGGTGTAATCACCGTATAGGGATCCGAGGCACGCATCCAGTCGATGGCGGCGTGAATGTCAGTGTCTGAGATATTGGTGCAGTGGCATACGATCATGGCTGAGGTGCTTTGGTTTTTAATTCCTACTATAATAGTAGGTTATTTTGGAGATGTCCCGCGACAAACTGTCGGCGGGCATCCACGCTGACGAGACGCGGCATGAAAGCGCCGCGTCTCGAAGGGGGCGGTTTACTGGAAAACTGCGTCGGGATTGTCGAGGCTATCAGAGCCTTCGAAATCGATCTGATCCAGCTGCAGCGTGGTCACGATCCGCTCGATGGTTTTGGTCTGATCGATAAAGCCGTTAACGCCGCCCATGATCAGCAGCTCGCCACCTTCGTTGCCCCGCTCCAACATCTGGTCATAGGCAAATCCCGCTTCGGCAGTGGATTTCATAACGCCCAAAGCCTGCATTGTGTTTGCCAGTTTGACTTTCATCTCGGCATCCAGAGACGGGTCGCTGGCGATCACCAGATCGGACAGAGAGGCACCGTCGACAGGGGTGCCGTCAATGCGCGTATAGGTGCCCAGATACACATTCTGAACGCCAACGCCATTGTAGTAGTGGTCGTTATGGGTGTTGTCGGCAAAGCAGGAATGCTCTTCTTCGGGGTCGTTCAGCATCAGGCCCAGGCGCATACGCTCACCTGCGGTTTCGCCGTAGGACAGCGACCCCATGCCGGTCAGGATAGCGCTGACACCAGCAGCTTCATCAGCGGTCAATGCGACGCGAGCCGCGCCACCCTCGGCCCACTGAGCGGCCATCCATTCCAGATCGCTGACCAGCAGATCGGTCGCAGCGCTCAAGTACTGCGCGCGGCGGTCGCAATTGCCGCCAGTGCAGGCGTCGCCCTGTGCATAATCGCTCCAGGGGCGGTTGCCAGCGCCCGTGCCGTGACCGTTCAGGTCCTGACCCCACAGCAGAAATTCAATCGCGTGATAGCCGGTGGCCACATTGGCTTCGATTCCGTCGGCTTCGTGCAGGGTCTCGCCCAGCAATTCCGGGGTGATCTCGGCGGCGTCAATGGTTTCGCCCGACAGCTCAAAACTGGGATTGGCAATGACGTTCAGCGCGGCAAATTCGTTCTCATCAGTGGGACCGCTATAAGAAGAGTCCACGTAATCGATCAGGCCTTCATCCAAAGGCCAGGCGTTCACTTTGCCTTCCCAATCATCGACGATAGCGTTTCCGAAACGGTAGACCTCGGTCTGCTGATAGGGCACACGCGCCGCGATCCAGGCGGCACGGGCTGCATTCAGGGTTGCGTCCGACGGATCGGTGATCAGGGCGTTTACGGCCGCTTGCAGCGACTTGGCCGCAATCAGGCTGTCATCGTAATTGGCTTCGGCAATATTAGAGTAGGTACTCAGAACATCAGCCTTAGAAGGCGAATCAGCTGCTATGGCAGCAGAGGCAATTCCAAGGGCGAGAACGCTGGTAGCGGCAAATAATCTGGTCATGGGGACGGCACTTTCTTGTCAGAAACAAAGTCTCAGGCGTCGTCTGAGCGACGCGTACGGCTCGATAACTGAGTGAATTAGTCGACTATGTCAACCTGAGTTTTATTGTCAGGTAATGGATAAAATGCACTATTCGCTCTGTTTTCCATCATTTTGCTGTAGTTTTGGAAGAAGTGGGGCAATTGCGTAGGGGTTGAATCACATTAGAATGACAGGCGTGATTCCCAGTTAGGTGGTGCCCGGTTATGAAACTCTCAGTCCTTGCCCTGACCCTGATCCCTTCGATTGCATTCTCGCAATCACAAGCCACGACGGTGCATGAGCACGGAACCGGGCATGTGGTCATTGCTATGGCAGGGGCCGAGTTCTCGCTTTCGCTCGTCGTTCCGGGGGTTGATATCGTCGGGTTCGAAGGCCCGGCGGAAACCGATGATGACCGCGCCCGTGTTGCGGTGGCGATTTCCGACCTGTCAAACCCGCTGGAACTGTTTGTCTTGCCCGAAGCTGCGGGCTGTTTTGCTGCATCTGCCAACGTCACCCTGTCCGGCGAAACGCTGGGCCAGGACGTCGACGCAGCGCAGGAAGTCAACCATACCGAGTTTCAGGCTGACTATCAGATACAGTGCCAGGATATCGACGCGCTGGACGGTATTGAGTTTGCCTATTTCGACCGCTTTCCAAAGGCCAAACGGTTGAAGATACAGGTATCCCGGTCCGGAGATGCCCGGTCGCAGGAAGTCACGTCCGACCAGCGCAATTTGGCGTTCTAGGCTTTTGCGCGCAAAGGATTGAGCAGGGCTTAAGCGGGTCGGTTAAAGTGCAGGTTCAGCACTATCCGCCAATCAACCTGGGCACGGCCAGTGTCAAGGCTGGGATCAGCAAGATCAGACCAACGCGAACGACCTCGGCGCCTAGAAACGGGACGACGCCCTTAAAAACAGTACCCATCGACGTATCCCGGGCGAGGGATGAGATGATGAACACGTTCAGGCCAACAGGAGGTGTGATAAGCCCCAGTTCCACAACAATCAGCGCCAATATCCCAAACCAGATTTTCAGGCTGTCGGGATCCATGCCGAAAGCCGCTGTTTCGGCGGTGACGTATTCACCTCCGTTCAGGGCAATCAGGGTTGGCCAGAAAAACGGAACGACCACAAGGATCATTGCCAGGCTTTCCATGAAGCACCCCAGGACCACAAAAATACACAGCATGATGACAAGGATCATCATCGGTTCCATGCCACTGGTTGCGGCCCATTCAGACAGGGCCTGCGGCAGCTGGGTTCGGGCAAAAAACCCTTTCAGAACTTCGGCCCCGAACAGGATCAGATAGATCATACCGCTGGTGATCGCCGTTGCGCGAATTGCTGTTAACAGGCCCGAGAATGCCAGACCTTCGCCCGTCACGGCCCGCAGTACAAACCCGTAGGCTGTGATTGTGAACACACCGATGCTTGCGGCGGGCGTGGGTGTGAAAAGGCCAAATCCCAACCCCAGGATGATGGCGCCAAAAATCGCGACAACCGGCCACAAGCGGCGGATCGCTCTGCGTTTTTCATCCTGGTCCATCTGCGTGGGTTCTGGTGCCAAAGATGGGTTGATACGCACCTGAATGGCGATGACAGCGATAAAGCCAAAGACGGCCAGAATGCCCGGCACGATTGCGGCCTGAAACATCCTCAGGATCGAGCCTTCGACGATGATTGCATAGATCACCAGAGCAACCGATGGTGGAATAAGAATACCCAGCGTTCCCCCCGCCGCCAGTGACCCTGACGCGAGGCTGGGCGCATATCCCAGCTTTTTCAGTTCGGGCAGGGAAACGCGCCCCATGGTGGCGGCTGTGGCTAATGATGATCCGCACACCGCCCCAAACCCGCCGCAGGCAGCGACCGCAGCCATGGCAACGCCGCCGCGCAACCGGGACATCAGCGCCTCGAGCCCTTTGAACAAGTCTGTGGACAGCCGCGCTTCGGCCGCGACATAGCCCATTAGAACAAACAACGGCACTACGGACAGATCATAGTTGGCGACGTTCTCCCAAAGCAGGGTTTTGAACTGTTTCAGGTAGGGAACAAACCGGATGTAGCTGACCGATTGGCTAAGAACCCATGTCCCACCAATGCCCACTGCGATCATCGCAATGCCGACGGGCATCCGAAGCAGCAGCAAGACAAACAGAACAACCAGTCCGATCACGCCGATGGAAATTGGGTCAAGCATTGGCCGCATCCCCAAAAACCTGATCCGCCGCGATCAGCGCCCACAGGATCATGGACAACAGACCGGGGATGTAAAACGGCCAGCTCGGCCAGCCCAGAACGCTGGTCACCACCTGATCCGAACGCACCTCGCGCATGCCAAAGATCATCCAATAGGCCAGAAACAGCGCAACAGCTATGGTGACGCCTAGCCACAGCAGGTCGATTGCCCGCTGCAGGGCTTGCGGCATCCGGTTGGTCAACAGCTCGACCGAAACATGCCCGCGATTGGCCTGACAATAGGGGAAAAACATCAAAGCAGCGCAGCTGATTGCCAGCTGAACGAAATCCTCATAACCGGGCAACCCGGCCACGTCGGTACCGAACAGCCCCGCGATCCGATCGAGGATAAAGGCAAAGGCATTTGTTGTCGTGACGGCCACAATCGCAAGAAGGATACCGCCCCCGAGCAGTGCAAACGCATCTGCCAGACGTCTGAGAACCACGCTCATGCTGTTTTCCCTGAAAGTCTTTTGAATGCCGGGGGATCGGAACCCCCCGGCTTTGTCAGATCACTTGCCGGAATTGGCGGCGGCAATTGCGGCGCGCGCGTTTTCAACCAGAGCCGCGCCATCAATGCCCTTTTCGCCCACCTCATCAATCCAGCGCTGGACGATCTGTTCGCTGACAGCGTTGAATTTGGCGGCCTCTTCGTCGGACAATACGATCCGCTCGACCCCGGCGGCCTCAAGCGCTTTTTCACCTCCAGCCTCAAAGCCTTCCCACATGGCACCGACATTGCCTGCGACATTGGCACCGGAATTGGCGTCGATGACGGCCTTCAGATCGTCGGGCAGGGCATCATAGGCGTCCTTGTTCATGGCGACCATGAACGTGGCGGTGCCAAAGCGGTCGCCGTTCGGAAGCTCGGTTATGGACTTGTCCAGTTCCTGCAGTTTGAGCGGCGGAACGATTTCCAGCGGGATCAGGGCCCCGTCAACCACGCCTTTGGACATCGCTTCGGGCAGGGCAGGAACCGGCATTCCGACAGGCTCTGCCCCAATACCTTCGATGATCCAGGCACCCGTGCGGCTGGGGGTGCGCAGCTTGACACCTTTTGCGTCCTCAAGGCTGGTGATCGGGTCTGACGCGGAATGGATCACATTGCCATCGTGGGTGTGCAAAAAGATGACATGCACATCGTCGAAATCCTCGGCTAGCATATCCATCGAGGCGTTCATCGCGACTGTCGTGTCAGTGGCCGACCCGGCATGAACCAGAGGCAGTTCAAACACCTCAGAGCGCGGGAACACACCCGGCGTATATCCCAAAACCGTCCAGACAATATCGGCTGAGCCGTCACGCACCTGGCTATACAGCTCGGGCGGTTTGCCCCCCATCGACATGGACGGGAAGATTTCGATGGCAATTCGGCCATCGCTGTCTTCGATAACTTTGTCCGCCCATGGCTGCAGCATACCTTTATGCGCCGCGGCGACAGGGGGCAGGAAATGATGCATCGTCAGCGTCACTTCCTGTGCCAGGCCAGCGGTCGCTGAAAGGGCCAGCGCGGCCAGCGAACTCAGCAGGGATCTCTTCATAGACATTGGTTTTCCTCCTCCAGTGTATCGCAAAGTCGCTGTTCAGGTTTCAGCGTATAGGTCCAGCAAGAGCGGCGCGATCATTTCCGCCCCTCGCCAATTGAGGTTATCTGCGTGCAAACTGTGACGGCTGCGGATAACGACCGTGCTGTCGTCTTTGCCATATTGGGCAGGATCATCCATTCCAAAGCCCAAGCGCTGCCCGACCTTTCCTGTTCATGCAAAAGGGCATGGTGCATCCCCGGCAGCTGCGTTGCGTTGTAGCGGGCGAGTGTGACCAGAAGCTCTGCCAAAATGGGGTTCTGTTTGTGGGGCATTGCCGATGATCCGCCACCGGCTTTCAGCTTAATCTCGTCCACACCCTGTTGCGCCATCAGGCTGATATCCTGACCGATTTTCCCAATGGAACTTGAGATCAGGGATAGAAGCCCCGCGTAGTCTGCAAGCCCGTCTCGGGTGACATGCCAGCATCGATCCGGCAGAGGCAGATTCAAAGACTTTGCCAGAAAAGCCGCCATTTCGCGGTTCTGTGCTCCAAGGGTCTGGCCGTCGCCAACGGGGCCGCCCATCTGCACGCATTCCACGCGGGGGCGTATCTGGGTCAGTCGGGTCAGGTGGTCTGACAGTGGCGCGATCCAGGTCTCTAACCGGTGGTCGACAGTGATTGGCAGAGCGGCCTGCATACGCGTTCGTCCCATGATCGTGTTCGATCCATGTATCGCCTTGAGCTGCTCTAGTTGATCTACCAATCGAGTCAACCGATCTGACAGCAGGTCAGAAGTTTCGCGCAATGTTATGGCCAGCGCGGTATCCATGACATCTTGCGAAGTTGTCCCGGTATGGATCGCGCCGGCGAGGAATCCCGCCTCAGCTTTGAGGCTGCGAACCAGCGCCGGGATTGGCAGCCCGTCCTGCACCGTGCCCGCATGCAAAACGACCGGATCGAGAGTGGCCTCTTCGATCCACTCCGCTGCGGCCTGCGCCTGATCTGGGGGCACAAGGCCAACGGCCCCCAGCCCACGCGAATAGGCGGCTTCAAACGCGAGCATATGGGTTAGCGACCGGTCCGGCGACCAGATCGCGTCGGCATCGGCATCACCGAACAGGCCCGAGAACCAGGGGTGTTCGAATAGATCGCTCATGACATGGATCCCTGCCAGGATCGGATGTTTGGGTCCTGAGCGTCCGTGCATTGGTGCAGGATAGGAGATTTGCCAACAGCTTCGGATAGGAGGGTGAGGCAATGCGTCCGTGACATCAGGCAACTCCCTTTCGCAATCCGAGGATTGACCGTGCCTCAGCCGTAGTAGCGATGGGGCGCTTATAAGCGTCGCAAAGCTCGACGGCTCGTGCGACCAAAGCCGCATTCGACGGGGCCAGGGTATCGCGGTTCAGGCGCACGTTATCTTCCAGACCAGTGCGTACATGCCCTCCTGCGGCAATGGACCATTCGTTCACAACGATCTGGTTCGCGCCTATTCCGGCGGCGCACCAGGGGGCATCCCCCAACAGCCTGCGGACCGTGTGCACGTAGAAATCGAACACCTCACGATCCACCGGCATAGCGTTTTTCACCCCCATCACGAACTGAACGTAAGGCACATCCTTGATTTGCCCGTTTTGGTACATCACCGCGGCGCGGAAGATATGGGACAGATCAAAAGCCTCGATCTCGGGTTTAACATCGTGCTTGGCCATTTCGCTGGCCAGCCAGTCGATCAGGTCGGGCGGGTTTTCGTAAACACGGGTCGGGAAGTTGTTTGACCCAACAGAGAGAGACGCCATGTCCGGGGCCAACGGCAGCATGCCGCCGCGTGCGTGCCCCGCACCCGACCGTCCGCCGGTCGACAACTGTACGATCATGCCCGGACAATGCGTCTCAATCCCCTGTTTGAGGTTAGCGAAACGAGTCGGGTCAGAGGTTGGATTGCCTGCGTCGTCCCGCACATGGCAGTGCGCGATTGTGGCACCGGCCTCAAAGGCCTCATGCGTGCTTTCGACCTGCTCGGACAGACTGACCGGAACGGCAGGATTATCCGCCTTGGTGGGCACGGACCCGGTGATGGCCACGCAGATGATGCAGGGGGTTTTTACGACTGTGTCAGACATCGAAGAACACTGTCTCGTTATCGCCCTGAAGGTGAATGTCGAATCTGTAACTGTCACCATTCTTCTGGGCGATAAGGGTTTTTCGCCGGCTGTCCTGCTCAATCAGGTTCAGCACCGGATCGTTTAGGTTGGTGGCCTGTTCATCGGCAAAGTAAAGCCGGGTAGTCAGCCCGACATTGATCCCACGCGCAACCAGCCAGAGGGTGATGTGAGGCGCCATCATGATGCCCGACCGCCCGGCGACCGGCCCGGGTTTTACCGTGTCGAAGGACCATTCTCCGGTCTCGAAATCCGGAATGACGCGCCCCCAACCGCGAAAGTCGGGTGCGACTTCGCCGCAACCGGGATAGGTGCCCGCCGCATCAGCCTGCCAGGCCTCAATCAACACGTCTTTGACTGGCGTGCCTGTGCCATCCAACACCTTGCCCCGCACGCTGATCCGGTCGCCTTTGGCCTGCGCGCCCGCGATATCCCGACCCAATTCCTGGCGGTAGATGTCAAACCCTGCATCCCCGGGGGCCAAACCGATATGGACGTACGGCCCGGATGTTTGCGAAGGGGTCTCTTTCAGATAATCGAGCTTCTGAGCCATGATCAGTTCCCCTCGGGTCGGTTTTCGAAGTAGGTCGAGCGATACCCGCGCAGCACAATGTCGAACTTGTACGCCAGACTGTCCAGCGGCACGGTTGCATTCAGATCCAGCGCCGCCACCAGTTGATTGATCGCGCGCTGATCCGGGATGGTGTTCACGATGGGGCATTTGGCGATCAACGGATCGCCTTCGAAATAAAGCTGCGTGATCAGCCTTTGCGCAAAGCTGGTGCCAAAGACCGAGACGTGAATATGCGCCGGACGCCAGCTGTTCACCCAATTGCGCCAAGGATAGGCCCCCGGCTTGACTGTTCTGAACGAATAACAGCCGTTTTCATCCGTAAGCGTGCGCCCGCAGCCGCCAAAATTTGGGTCTATAGCTGCCAGATAGGTGTCTTTCTTGTGCCGGTAACGTCCACCAGCATTGGCTTGCCAGATTTCCACCAGAGTGTTCGGAACGGGCCGCGTGTTTTCATCCAAAACCCGGCCATGCAGGATTATGCGCTCGCCAATCGGATCACCGGTCTTTGCGTAGTTCCGCAACAGATCCTTATCCAATGGATCTATGTCATTATGCCCGAACGTCGGTCCTGCCGCCTCGCTTGGGGTGGTTTCGAGCGACAGCAGGGCTTTACGCGGGGAACGGGTCACGCTGGTCTTGTAGTTTTGTGCATAGGCTGGCGGATGCCACTCGCGATCCCTCTGGTACAGATCCGGGAACTGGGTCATTCGGCCTCGCTTTCCATTTCGGAAAATGTTTGTTTGGCCAGCTTCACTGCCTGGTTCGCGCAGGGCACACCCGCATAAACGGCCGCGTGCATGAACGCTTGCATCACATCCTCTTGGGATGTTCCCGTGTTGGCGCAAGCCCTGACATGCATTGGAATCTCGTCAAAGTTCCGGGTAGCCGCCAGCAAGGCCAAAGTGATCATGGACCTTTCACGGGGCGAGATCGTGTCGTCGGCCCACACCGTGCCCCAGGCTGTTTCTGTAATCATGTTCTGAAACGGGGCATCAAACGCGGATTTCCCAGCTTCGGCGCGATTAACATGCGCGTCCCCCAGAACCCGGCGCCGAACAGACATTCCTGTGGCATGACGATCCATCATCGAAATCTCCTTTTGTGCGCCCATCAATACGGCAATCCGACATAGTTTTCAGCCATCGCCTTTTGCGCGGCCGTGTTGGTGCGTAGAAAATCAATCTCTGCGCGCTGTATCTTGAGGTCAAATTCCGACTGATCCGGAAAGCGATGCATCAGGGATGAAAACCACCAACTGAACCGCTCGGCTTTCCAGATCCGGGCCAGCGCATTTTGGGAATAGGCGTCAATGCCATCGCGCGATCCGTGATCGTAGTAATCGCGCAGCGCATTGTGCAGGTAATACACATCCGAGGACGCCGTGTTCAGTCCCTTTGCACCAGTGGGCGGCACGATATGGGCTGCGTCGCCGCATAGAAACAACCGTCCCCATTGCATCGGCTCGGTCACAAAAGACCTGAGCGGAGCAATCGATTTTTCGATCGAGGGCCCGGTCACAAGGTGGTCGGCGAAAGTCTTTGGGATGCGGCGTTTAAGCTCGGCCCAAAACGCGCTGTCGGTCCAGTCATCGGGGCTGTCCGACAGGGAACACTGAATGTAATAGCGGCTGAGGTTCTCATTGCGCATGGAACACAAGGCAAAGCCGCGACGGGATGAGGAATAGATCAGTTCGTCATGCACCGGCGGGGTTTCGGACAGAATCCCAAGCCAGCCAAACGGATACACTTTCTCGTACTCACGCCGAACGCTGAGCGGGATGGCCTGTCGACTGACCCCGTGAAACCCGTCGCAGCCAGCAACAAAATCAGCATCAATGCGCTGTTCCCGCCCGTCCACGCTGTAGGTGACAAAGGGGTGGTCGGTATCCGCATCATGAATTGTGACATCTTCGGTGTTGAAAATCAGCGTGCCGCCTGCGGCCTCCCGCGCCTCGTACAGATCGCGGGTCACTTCTGTCTGACCGTAAATGACTACTGGTGTACCAGTCTGAGCGTTGAAATCGATCCGAAAGCAATCATCGTCAAAGGCAATCAGGGTCCCGTCATGTTCAAACCCTTCGGCGTGCAGGCGATCAGCAACGCCTGCTTTTTCCATCAGGTTGACAAACCCCTGTTCCAGAACACCTGCACGAATGCGCCCCAGAACATAGTCTTTGGTCTTCCGTTCCAGGACGATGCTGTCGATTCCGTGGACATGCAGCAGCTGCGACAACAGCAATCCTGACGGCCCGCCGCCGATCACTACGACCTGTGTGCGCATCTGATCCTCCCCATCCGACAGGAGGCATGATCGCATTGGTTAATCCGTCATGTAAAATGATGATTTTTTCGAAATAGTTGCCAGATATGGCAGGTAAAGCATGATACCACGCGGTTTGGAGTTGAGCCTATGAAGATCAGTGCGTCACACTGCAGTTGTGGTGCCACATGTGATCACCCCTAGGAAAGCTGGAAAAGGCGGCTGTTGGCGTTGGGGGCACTTGGTCGCCCTCATTCGAGACTGACGCCTCAGGGGATCCCATTTCGGCAGAGTTCCCTGAGATTGGGTTGGCTAAAACAGCTAGATTGAGCACGGAAACGGCGGAAGAGTTCCGAACGCGCGTTCACCTTGAGACAATTCAGTACGTCAAAGGAGACTCCGAGCAAGTCTATCGAATGTTGACGGCGGAAACGCTTGAGCAATGTTTGGCAGCTTTGAAACTCATGATTTCAGAAGCTGATCCCCACCTGTTGGAGGAGTTCGATTCTTAGGAAGGGGTTCTTCTCACGGATGCGCGGGGCGTTCAAAACGGCACCCCGCGCGGTGTCCCAATTATGTTTGTGACGCAGCCTTTGCTGCGTGAGACACCAACGACTTGCATGCGTCATTCGATCCGGCCAAAAATTCTGCACTAGTTACCGCATTGAGAACGATTTTCTTTTGTTCTGCTATCTGCTGCTCTGTTGCGCCCAGTTTCCTAGCAGTCGCATATCTTGATTGAGCTTCTTTTTGCATCGCAATGGCATCGCCGTAGCCACCCGCGTGTTGCGCGCACCTCGTCGCGGTGACTTCGAACGCTGCCGCGCTTCTTGCAGCTCTCTCTGCCGGAGACGATGCAGGTGGAGGGGCGCAAGCAATCAGTGTAAATGCTGCAACGGACATCAGAAACCACTTCATTTTGAATCCTTCGATTTCGAAATTCAGGCAAAAACTTCAATCAAATAGAACTTGGTCAAGATTAAGGCTGTAGAGGGAAGAACTTGAACCACACTAAAGGGGATCCCCACGGTGCGTTTCTCCTCATTTATTAAGCAAATGTCCTGCCAGAATGGCGCACCCTGCCCGAAAGGTAACAAGACCCCACTTTTCAAGGGCCACCTACCTGTCACCAATTCGTGTTTTTGGGGTTTTCGTGCTACAGTTTCCCATTATTTCGATTCTGATATTTTTTGAGGAACTTTAAGATGAAACTCATCGGCGCAAGTATTTTCTTGCTGTCCGCTTCCTTGGTCTTTGCGGACGGAAATCCAAAAACCAACACACCAAATGATAACCAATCGGCTCAGTGTGGTTTCTTGACGAGGTGCCTAGCGGTAGTCAGTGGCCGGTACTTCGTGGCTACACACGCACAAAACGCACAACAGTGCTTCGCCATCACATCGTCCTGCGCGAACGACAAAACAATCACGGCAACTTTTTCGAACGACGCCACCCTGCAGCCTTGTGAAGCTACCATCATTAAGTGCTAGCCTGTTAGACGGTATGCATGGTGCACGTGGCTGCCACGGCCCAGGCACAGCCAATCCTTCTTGGAAGCTAGGAATGCGAAGTCGTGAGGCACAACTGACGAGAAAAGCCATCAATGACCATGTACGCGCGGCTTGTCAGCTTGAGCGCTTGATTGACGAATTGAAGGAGCGGCTTTCAGTGCAATTTCATCGATTTTGACAAAGCAGACATTGATTTACAAAATAACAAAATATTTGGCCAAAATTCACAATTCGCAGCCACACTGCCCCATTACGTGTCGTGCAGGAGGATTGCCTATGCCCAGACAAAAAAGGCCCAAAGGATACTGGAACAAAGAGCGCTGCCATTCAGTTGCTCTCGGTTATAATACGAGGTCCGATTTCGCACGAGGCGACAAAACAGCGTACAATGTTGCAGCAGATGCCGGTTGGCTGGACGAGCTTTGCTCTCACATGCCCAGAAATGCCAAAGGCGGCAGTCAGTCCTGTCCGAGGAAAGAAAAAGCTTAAGGCAGAAAAAAGCGGGCTACGGGGTTTCCCCAATATCGGTCAGATGAGTCTACAGGTACGTATTGGTTAACGGATAAAGACTACCACTCCGTATACCCCCTTGAGTGAGGGGCTGGCGCTTACCCCCTCGTCCAGCCCCTCAACCACCCTTCCTTCAACCAATATACTCCTGATGGTGCACGTATTGGTATTTGGGTCGGGCAGGATCTTCAGTTCGACGCATCCTTTCTCTTTAGGCTACTCGCTATTTCTGGGGATGTTGGCGAGGTGATTGTTAACGAGACATTAACAATGCGTTTCTGACGGGTTCATTGGCCTTCTTGCATATTGGCCATCAGTCGTTATTAGCGATGAAAAGTCGACAACCTCCCAAGTAGTGAGATTGGAAGTTCAGATGTCAAACTACGTGCTGTCTCTTTCCGCAGTTTCAACGTGGGTCGTCATTGGATTGTTGGTTGGCACAATCTTGGCCTAGACGACAAGGTCGGTGCACTAGCTAGGTGAACTCCAGAAATCCTAACCTTCAGTCTTGAGGAAAATCCATCCAGTAAGTCAACAGTGCTGCTTCCGCCAGCTCACTGTGATTTGGATTGTCGGCAAGATGGTACAAGAACTTCTGAACGGTTTCCTGTTGTCCAAACGTTAGTAGGCTGAACTTGGACTTCCTGAAGTGGCGGAGCATTTCCTTTGATGTTCCGGGGTTGAGCGCTAGAAGAACGCTCTCACCAACATACAAAGGGCTGTCCGGATTGCGCAGAGTCCATATCAAATAAGCGGGCAAATAGTATTGGAATGCCTTCGCGCTAAAAGCGTTGGGGGCAGCATATCCACTTTCAATAATCTGGTCGGTTAAGTCTTGCCATCTGACGCCTCCGTAGAACTCAAGAATATCCACATCATCCATGCAATCGGGATGTAGAAGTTCATCATCCGCAGGCGGATCGAGGCCTTGAAATGCAGACTTGATCTGCGTGATTAGGGTTTTTGTTCCCATCGTTAGTCTGTGCCCGCACCAAACAACTCGCACAAAGGGCCGGAAGAGACTGAGACCTATACTGTCATCACCACCTCAGCCAATGAAATCGTGAAACCGATACATCCGCAGAGAATGCCCGTGATCCTGGAGCCGGAAGACTATGAGCAGTGGATGAACGGCAGCGCTGAGGAAGCGTTTGAACTACTGCAGCCTTTCGACGCCGACAAAATGCAAATCGTGCTATCCGGTGAGGGCGAGAAGTCCGACGCTGTTGGGTAGCCGGTAGCCTATTCGCTACCCATCTGAGCACTCGGCGTCGACAGCGAAATTGTTGCTTCCTCATCCGTCATATCTTCCGCGATACCTTCAAACAGGGGAGTGGAAAGATACCGTTCTCCGGTATCCGGCAACATAACAAGAATTGCCGATCCCTCTGGCGCGGTTTCAGCAATTTGCATTGCAATCGCAAAAGTTGATCCTCCTGAAATGCCAGTGAAGATACCTTCCTCTGCTGCCAATCGCCTAGACCATGAAATACCATCGGGTCCGGCGACCGGTAAGAGCTCGTCATAGTAGGAGCCGTCCAGAGCCTCTTGAAGCACGTATGGGATAAAATCCGGTGTCCAGCCTTGGATCGGGTGAGGTTCGAACGATGGATGGCTTTCTGTTGGTTGGTTTTCCTCGTTTCTCGTATTGACGTAACCTGACGCTACAATGGCCGAATTGGCGGGTTCCGTGAGGATGATTTTAGTTTCCGGCCTGCTTGTTCTTAAAACGCGACCGATCCCGGAAACGGTGCCGCCAGTACCATAGCCAGTCACCAAGTAATCCAGCCGTTCGCCCTCAAAGTCTGCAAGTATCTCGTTCGCAGTGGTGTTCTGATGGATGTCCGCGTTGTCTGGCGTTTCAAACTGACTTGCAAGGAACCAACCGTTTGTCGCGGCTAGCTCCTTGGCTTTAACATACATTCCAAAGCCTTTTAGGGCACGTGGTGTAAGAACGACCTTTGCACCCAAGAAACGCATCAACCGACGCCGCTCAACGGAAAAACTGTCCGCCATGGTCACAACCAGTGGATATCCCTTGGCCGCACAAACCATTGCGAGACCAATTCCGGTGTTTCCGGATGTTGCCTCTACGACCGTTTGCCCGGGTTTTAGCCTTCCATCGCGTTCAGCAGATTCAATAATGTTGACAGCCAAGCGGTCTTTTACCGACCCACCAGGGTTGAAAGCTTCGAATTTCACATAAACATCGACATGGTCTGGCGCGATGTTGTTAACACGCACAGTTGGCGTATTCCCAATTGTATCAAGGATAGAAGAGTATAATTTCCCTTGACCTTCTGTTGTTCGAATTCCCATTTTTTCGCCCCTTGATGACTTTCCTTTACCGTCACCCATTCCGTGCATTTGCACAACATTGCATTGCGTAAAGCAGCGCTGTCGCACTCAAAAGGCTATGACCGGTTCGAGCCCAAAACGACCCTTGCTGTCAGTAATGCACTCAAGAAACGCCAGTTTGCTCTGGTGCCCAATATTTCTGTGTTTGCATTTCAGAACGACCCAATTCAAAATTGTATTGGCCGTAGGCTAAAGTCAGAGCTATTGAGAGTTGGAAAATGGTTGCGAAAATGTCGGTGTTGCCTAGGTTGATAGCCGCGTCAACCACGATTGCCATTGTGTCCTTGCTTGCACTGCCGGTTGCTTCAGAAACAGTCGTCAAATCCGTCAAAGGAAAACAGTCGCCCAGAGATGTTATTGTCAGCGGTTTTCGAGGACTGGAACGAGAAAAATGGACGAACGAAAAAACCTACGGGATGCAAATTGTTAAAGACCCTCCCGGGGGTGGGTATAACAAGGCAGTTCGTATGGAATTACGGTACGGCGACTGCGGTCAGGTAAAAGACTGGGACGACTGCAAACAAAGAAACCAACGAGTCGAACTAACTAAGGAAAACGCTTTCAAAGCTGGTCAGACAAAGAAGTATGCTTGGTCCATGTACTTCCCAAAGTCGTTTTCGACGGCGGGGTCCGAACAAATTGTTGTGACTCAATTCTCCATGATGGGTGGTAAGTATCACCCCTTTCAGTTCTACGTCAAAAATGGGGGCTTGATGGTTCGCAAAAGGGTTGAGAGCGCAGACTGGAACTATGAAAGCTTGGTTAAAACCATAGTTCCAAACTCACATCTTCGAGGGCGTTGGCACAGAATTGAGGTCGACGCAAAATGGTCATTAAAGCCTGACGGAATTTTCCAAGTTAGGGTTGACGGAAAACTTGTCTACGATTGGAAAGGAGCGACTTTGTCTGAGCCGAAGCCGGGCAAGATAAAGTTGGGCATGTATCGAATAAAACTGAACTCGAAGGCACCGCCAGTCGTGGCTTATTTTGCTGGTTTAGTTGAAAAGTAATTCGCACCGCTCACTAATGTTCTTCAGTCGCATGCAACTTTTTTGCAAGCAACTGATCGAATGCAGTATGAATGTCGGCTTTGTCCACGTTGCTGACTTAGATGCTGTTTGTGGGCGCAGACCACAACACCAAGCTCTCCCGTTTGCCAGAAGCGGAAAAGTCTGGAAGCCGCGACAGTCCCGCTCTAGCGGCGGGACTAAGCAGTGGTGCCACACTGTTTGAAATCACAATTCCCGAGTCGAAAGACTTGGCCGCTCCCTCAATCCGCGCAGCCGTGTTCATCGGGTCACCCAAGAGTGCAATCTCTTTCTTCCAATCACCTATCTCCCCAGCAGCAACTTCTCCGCAATGAATGCCGATCCGGATTCGAGCTTCGGTACCGTAGGTATAATAATAAAACTGGGCGCGTTTGTTCAAAGCACGATGCATTTCTTGCGCGCAGACCAAGCAGGCGTCGTTTGCGATACCTGAGGTAAGCGGCCACGTAACGATGACAGCATCGCCGATATATCTGTGGATACTGCCACGTAACGCTTCGACCGGGCCTGCTAGGTCTAGCGCTACGTCGCGCAAAAAGTCATGAAACCGCAATTGTCCGATTTTTTCTGCCAAAGCCGTGGACCCGATAACATCAGCTATTAGAATGACCCGGTTTTCCAATCGCGCCTGACTGTACCTCCCCGAAACCAGGGCTACGGTTGCCTCGGGACCAAGCAGTCTGGTGATTTCAACGCCTATCGAAAACGAGTAGGCAATAAGTGCGGATATTACGAATACCTCGAAGAATGCAGGGTCCTGCCACAGCGGAGGTGCGTCCGAAAGCCAGCCAGGAAGAGCCAGTCCGAAAACGATAAAGAAACTATAAGCTGCGCCGCGCAAAGCCATCAGGTAATAAGGCTTTAGGCGACGTGCAAAACGGCGTCTCGGATTCGAAAACAACTGAAATTCAGCCACCAAGCAGCAGGTTGAGACAACCAGTCCAATGAGTGCACCGAACACTGAATCCGCAACGAAAGCATCACCAGAAGACCTCGCTGCCCCAACGATTGCCCCAATAAAAGTAGAAAGAAGTGCGATTTTCACGGAGATGAGCGAGGATTGAGCCTTTCCGATTTTCCACCTACTCATAAGTGGTACAACTCCTGACTAAAAAACCGAGTGATAGATTGCTTGGTTCGATTTGTCTTTTGAGTAGTCCGCTGAACTCTGGCGAGCAACCCGATTGCACAGGACTTGCGCATAGTCGCTATTGTGAACCCAGCGTCCAAACTCTGGGTTTTTGCTCAGCTTCTTCTTCTGTCTAACAAGCTCGTCCCAGTACGCCAACAGCATGTCCCCCCAACGCAACACGTGTTCACTTTTGTTCTCACAAATCCTTGCCGCACTTGGGGTATTATGATACCGTCAGTTTGAGCAGGTAAGGGTAAAAAATGCAGGCGACAGAAGACAAAGGGCAAGGCTTAAAGGTAAAGGCGGAACGCATTTTGCCCACCGAAGAAATGGGGCAAGACGAGTTTGAAGGATTGGCCGGAGAAGACGCGCCCCTGATCCACAGCGGGCACGTGCAATTCTGGCGCGTAGGCGACACCGTAGGTCAGTTTACTGCGAGTGCGCCGCAAAACGTCTGGCACCTGGACATGCACATCACCGAGTTGGATTGGGATATCCTTGCGAAAGATATGGGCGCAATCCTGAATGGTTTCTGGGGCGCGCAAAAGCCTGCGTATGTGACAACACACACCATCCCTCAACAGGCCCATGCCGACCTGATGCAATCACTCGGGTTTCACAAAATTGGGTATCTCCCACTCACAGTTGTCCCGGTAATCGTCTGGGGGTGGCGGCAATGTCACTGAACCAAAGCAAGCCCGTACTGGGCGACAATGTACAAAGACGGAGGATTTAAGGCATGGGAAAGCCAGACGCACCAGAGCCACCAGATCCAAAGGAAACATCTGCCGCGCAGACGGGGACCAGTGTTGCGACGGCCATTGCAAACAACGCGATTGGCAACGTCAATCAGGTCACTCCTGACGGCACTCTGACCTATGACCAAACCGGCAGTCACACCTTCCGCGACCCTTTTACGGGCAAGACTTATGATGTCCCGACCTACACGGCTACGCAGACGCTTTCTGAGGGTCAGCAGAAAATCAAGAACCAGGGCGATGCGGCGCAATTTAACCTTGCGAAGCTGGCAAACAATCAATCCGGGTTCCTGAACGACTACATGGCCGAACCATTCCAATACGGAGTTGGCGAGCATGAAGAATGGGCCGGTGGCCTGTATGACACCCTGAACAACGACGGCAATTCCCAAGCCCTTGATGGGCTGACGTCACAACTTGCAAACCGGGGCATTGTCTCAGGTTCGGAAGCCTATGACCGCGAGATTGCCAACCTGCGCGAAAGTCAGATGCATGACCGCAGCCGCTTTATGCTGGATTCCCACAACACCGGCATGAACATGGCAATGGCAGAGCGCAACCAGCCGATTAACGAGATTACGGCGTTGCTGAGCGGGTCTCAGGTATCACACCCGAACTTTGTAAACGCGAACTCGGCGCAGATCCCAACAACTGACGTGGCCGGGAACATTAACTCCAATTACAACCAGCGGCTCGGAATCTGGCAGCAAGAGCAACAGAACGCTGCCTCGACGGTTGGCGGATTGTTCGGACTGGCGGGCGCAGGGATAATGGCAAAGCCATGGAAACCCTGATGTATTGCGGAGCCAAAACGCCAGACGGCACCCCGTGCACGGCAAAGCCCATGGTGGGCAAGTTGCGTTGTTACAAGCACGGCGGAGCCTCCACAGGCGCGAAAACTGCCGAGGGCCGCAAGAGACAATCAGAAGGCGCAAAGGCCCGCTGGGTGGAAATCAAACAGGCACTGGCGATGGCGCGATCCATGGGTCAGGACAATAACGGGGCAAGGATATGAGTTCTTTTTTCTGGGGGCAGACCCCTACACTTACGCCTGACGGCGCACAGCGAAAGCGCGATTTAGCCGCTCAGTTCGCGACACAAATGCGGGCACCCCGCAACTTTGGAGAAGGCCTCACGCATTTAGGGAATGCCTGGGCCGCACGTCGTATGATGGACCGTGCCGACAAGGCAGAAGCAACAGGCCGCGCCAGTGCGCAAGGCAGCAGCGACAAAGCTGTTGAGGCCATTCGAGCGGCCATGGCTGGGGGAAAACCCAAGCCCTACGCGTCATCCGCCGGGCCGATGAGCATCCTTGGCATGAAGCCCACCACACCGGAGCAAGAAATCGGTGATGAGGCTATGATTGCGTTGGATCGGCCCGACATGGTGGTGAAAGGATTTGATTTTACCCCCTACGCCGTTGGCGGGGCGGCGGCTCGTGCCGATAGCTTCACCGGCCTCAAGCCTGAAATGCAAACGGCTATGATCCCCTTCCTGCAAGCCGCAGATAAAGAGCTTGGACCCGGTGCTTTGAAAGTCACCTCTGCGTATCGGTCACCGGAATTACAGGCCCAGCTTTGGGATGCCGCTCTAAAGAAATACGGATCACCAGAGGCAGCGCGCAAATGGGTCGCACCTCCGGGTAAGTCGCAACACAATTCAGGCACGGCAATTGACTTCGCCGGTGCGGACGGTGGGTTGCTTCGTGATGCAAACAGCCGAGAGGCCCAGTGGATCAAGGCGAATGCAGCCAAGTACGGGCTTGCTGTCCCGATGGGTTGGGAGCCGTGGCAGGTGGAATTGGCAGGTGCACGGGGAAACAAAAACTCAGGTCACTCAGCCGCGCCCCAAAGCCCCGACTACAGCGCCGTTTATGAGGCTCTGGCAAATCCTTGGCTGGATCAAGGGCAGCGTTCCATGCTGATGGGAATGCTTCAACAGGCACAGCAGCAAAACGACCCCATGCGTCAACTGGCGTTAGAGAAGGCGCAGCTAGAGGTCGCAAATATGCGCAACCCTCAGCCGGGGTTCTCAGTTCTGACCGATGAGCAGGAAACCCAGATGGGCTTAGATCCGGCAGGCAACTATCAGATTGGACCGAATGGCAAGGTTTCTCAAATTGGCGGCGGCGGGACGAATGTCAGTGTTTCGACCGAAGCCGCAATCCCAAAGGGCTTCCGTGCAATCAGGGACGAACAGGGCAGATTATTGTCATATGAGCCGGTTCCGGGTGGGCCTGAGGACACCAGTGCGGCGGACGCCAAAGCGGCGGAAGCAAAGACCACATCGGCCAACATCGTCATGGATGAAATCGGTATAGCCAAGGAACTGATTGCAGGGCAATCAACCTTTTCCCCAGCAACGGGGCTGACGGGCAGTATTGCATCTACCATCGATAGCACCCGCGCAGGCGCATTAAAAAACAGGCTGACAACCATCAAGGCCAACATCGGCTTTGATAAACTTCAAAGCATGCGTGATGCCTCCCCCACTGGTGGGGCGCTGGGTCAGGTGTCCGAGTTCGAAAATCGTTTGCTACAGTCGGTATTCGGTAGCTTGGAACAGGCCCAGAGTGAAGAGGATATCCTTTATAATCTTGACCGACTGGAACAACTCTACACCCGCATCATTCACGAGGGCATTCCGGAAGAAGAAGCGCGAGAGATGTACCGCCAAATTGAGGTTGGTGGCCTGACGCCCGGTGCATCCGATTCCCAAGGTGGTGCCACTGACTATTCCACGATGGGTCTTAACGACCTCATCAACCTTGACCTAGACACCCTGACGCCTGCCCAGCAAGAGGCCTTGTCGCGTCGCTTTCAGGAGTTGGGATATTGAGTAACGATCCGATTTCAGACCTCAGACTGCGCCAACTGAAAGCGCGACAGGCAGCGGCAAAGGGCGGCCCACAAGGTGACGGCTCAACAGTCGCCCCCTATGACCCGTCTTTCTTCGAACGGGCAATGACTGGCCTGCGTCAGAGCGGGCTTGTGCCCCGCGCCAATATCCGGGATTTCGAGAGCATCGGGGCCGGTGTTCGGAGTGCTGTAGATACAAGCTTGTTCGGGTTCGGGGACGAGGCCCGCGCACTGTCCGAAACCTTGGGTCCGGTGGCCTACGGAATGCCCCCAGGCTTATTCCCGCACGAGACAGACAGTTTCAGCGAAAATCTTGCCGAAGAACAGGCACGTTCCAAATCGGCACGGGTTCAAAACCCAACGGCGTCAACTGTCGGCGACGTGGCAGGTCTTGCGACTGGTGTTGCCGGGATCAGCAAAGCGGGGCTCAGTCTGGCCGCGAAGGCAAAGACACCGGGTAAGGCGGTACGTGGATCGACTATTGATGGAGCTGGCTACGGAGGGCTCGCTGGACTTGGTCATACTGATGGTGGGATTGAAGACCGTGCGATTGGAACCGCGCAAGGTATGGGCACGGGCGCTGCGGTCGGTGGCCTCGCCTCTGGCATCCTGACTGGCGCACCTGCAATCACGAACTACATTAAGCGTCGAGTTGGGCAGCCCGCCTCTCAGGCGCAGGCGCGGATTGTACAGGCCTTGTCACCAGACACAGCGGCTAAGCTGGATGACCTCGGCCCGGACGGCATGTTGATCGACGCCATGGGCGAACGTGGGCGGGCTCTGGGGCGCGCTGCGTCCAATGCCAGCCCAGAGGCCCGCGAAATGCTGGAAAGCGCCTCACAGGCCCGTATGGCGGGTCAGAGCGATAGATTGACCGATAGCTTGCTGAAAGCTTCACGGCAGGACACACCACAATCGGTTGACGATTTGGTGAGCGCCATTCGCAAGCGCACCCGCCCAAGCATCAACGCTGCCTATGATGAGGCGCGCTCTTTGGGCCATGATATCGATATGTCGGCATTCGATGACCTGTTTCAAACAGGAATGGGGCAGAAGGCTTTACAGCAGGGCCAACGTTTGGCCCGTGACCGGATGATTGCAGAGGGTGATTCAGATGAACCATCTGCGTTAGCAATTCTTGATGAAGCCAAGAAGGCCCTAGACGACATGGCGCGGCCTGCTTTGGGCCAGGGTCCGAACAATGAGCAGGCAATCGCGGGTATGTTATCTAAGCAGGTCCGCCAACGTATCGATAACCTGATGCCGGAATATGGCGGGGCAAGAGAGCTGGCCGCAAGCGCTCATAACCGAGTGAATGCCGTAAACCTTGGCGCAGAGGGCGCGAGGCCTCGTGTCTCAGCAGACTACGCCCGCCGCGCAGAGAAAGCTGCGGTGGCGCACCCCGACGAAGTTGCACAAGGTTATGCCAGCGGCAAGATAGACGCGCTACAGAACCGCAGGGATACACCCGGCGCTGTGGACGGCCTATTCGGTCCACGCCGTCAGCAGGACGCTATGAGCGCCGCTCTGGGTTCAGAGGGTGCAAACACCGTGCGCAGTCAGATTGCGAACGAACGCACCTTTGGCGAAACGCACAGAGCGTTGACCGGCAATTCCTCGACAACCCGACAACTTATAGAACAGGGCTTGATTGGTGGTGTAGGTGGTGGCGCAGGTCTCGCAGCAACCGGAGATATGGCAGGTGCGGGCGGTGGTGTGGCTGCTGCGCTTCTGGCGAGGCGCGGTGGTGCAGCGGCTCTAAGGCATATGACGGCAGGCCGAGAGGCGCGGGTTGCCCCGGAGATTGCCAAGATGCTGACCGATGCTGGGTTGTCTACTTATCTGCAACAGGCCGCGACCAAAGCCCCAAGCAAGGCCAGAGAAATGATTGCACGGGCGTTGATGCTGAACGGCGTAGGGCCTCAGTTAAACGCCGAATAAAGTATCCAGGCCCCGTATCCGGCGGGGCCTACCACGCCTCCAAGGGCAACAAATCCTAGGAACGCGTACCCTAGCCAAGAGAAGTGATGCTCAGGATCAGTTGCCACACTCCAAAGCGAAAATCCTATGAAGGCAAACAGCGACCCAGACGCAGCAATCACGCAATAGAGTTGGAGAATGGAAAGGTCGGCGACGGTCATACAGATAAGATGGACACCGACAGGCCAACTGTAAAGACCGTGAAAGGCAGCACGCACTTGTCATTCGGAGAAATAGGCGCTCAATCCGAGGATACTTTATGATAGACCAATGGTCGTTTGTCATCAGTAGCCCCATATCTAATTATCCCGGTTTCCTTCTCCCGGCTGAGGACCCTGTCCGGCACATCATTTGGTTGCTCGCCTTCACAGAAAACCCGACCGTTTTGGCGAAGCATATTGCCTTCGTCGTTCAAAACTCCATCTGCGACAATCCAGCCGCGCCCGGTTTGGCACAACGAAATTACAGACGGGATTATTCGTAGTTCATAAGTCTCAGCATCAGTGCGAGAAATTGATAAATAGTCGATTGAACCGTCTAATATGTCGAGTCCCTTGTACAACCCCGACCAATCGTCTTCATCCGCCCATGCAGAGCCTGCCAACGTGAAAACACCAAGGCTGATTGCCGCCAATACTCTATGCTTCATTCGAACGGGCCTCTGGTTTTGTATCAGTCTTGATTTTAATAGCTGTCTCTTCTTTAGCAGCAGCCCTGGGGCTACCCTAAGGGTGATTACTTGCCGTACGAAACCATCGGACGTTTCACCACTGCTATTCCGTAGTTGCGGCTGGCGCTTCCTCTTCACTTACGGCGTCCTCTTCAACTGACCTCATCATAGTGAGGCCAAATGCCAGAACAACCAGCACCGCAGCGATAACGATATAGTTTCGGTTCATATCCGTTCTCCTTGAACAGACTGGGTAACTGACTTAGGCGATGGCCTGCTGTCAGGTGCCGCGTTGGAAACTTGCTCGTATTGATCGACCGCTGACAGGTATTCTTCCAGCCGTTTACCCTCATCTGAATCCGGTTCAGATCCCCACAGATATTCAATTTCCCGGAGTGCAGCACGGTATTCGGTCGGGGTGCAAACAGTGGTCATGGCAAAGCCTCAATGCAGAAATCAATGTGAGACTCCATACCTGAGTTTTTGCGATTCTGGTAGGTGATCCTCAACTGGACGGCGACCGGCGCAATTTTACGCCGGTTGGCTGAATGTGGTGATAACCTCTACTTCAAGGCAGGCAATTTCCGGTAAGCGGGACTTTGTTGCCTTTCGCCGTCGTGCGGCGTCCAATCTGGCCAATGACCGCGATGCGCAGAAAGCGGACTTTGCAAAGTCTCGCTGGGCAAACTTTGTACATTTCCTTGTGGCCTAATCCTCTGCTGGGAAGAGCTCCGACAACCGGACTTTCAAATTTTCCGTAGGAACGATTTCAGCTATCTCACTAATGCTCCCCACTTCAACAAGCCCAATCTCGCGATTGTTTAGTGCAAAACGATACTCAAATTCGCTCTCAAATCGCTCGACGCTCTTTAAGAATGGTTGATAGATTGCCGGAAAAAAGGCAGCTAAAGCCGCTTTCGGCAAGTATGTGACTAAACCTGACGAAAGATATGGTTTTTGTTGTTGGATCATTGCCTTTCT
This sequence comes from Ruegeria meonggei, assembly GCF_900172215.1. Lineage (GTDB taxonomy): Bacteria > Pseudomonadota > Alphaproteobacteria > Rhodobacterales > Rhodobacteraceae > Ruegeria > Ruegeria meonggei. The sequence goes on along the minus strand of NZ_FWFP01000010.1, from coordinate 3,924 downwards.
GACTTGTTCGATAAATTCATGCGGCCGACGGATCACAACAGCGTACTGACCGAACTTACTCCATTCATATTTTTCAAAAAACGAGTCTCGGTTCTCTTTGCAAAGCGCAGAAAAGCAGCTGATTGAGTACTGACCTCCTATTTGGAGTGTTGACGAGGCGATTGTTACATCACCATCACCAGAAATGCTGGCTCCATATCCAAGTTTTTTGTGAAATGGTGCGTCATCACTACCGATGTGAAGCGGCCCGTTTGGCAACAAGTCAACCGTTTTGGGCTTATTCTCGTTTGGATCATGACCATCTTTGCCTTCACTTTGCCGATGGAATTCAGTTTGTGCAAACATGAGCTGACCCCGTTCAATCATGTTTTTCGCATAGCATTCTTTATTTACTTTCCTTATCAGAACCGCATCACCAGAGAGCGGGTAGTGTTTTAAGCGTTCACCAACATAGTCTTGCTCCAAGAACTCTCTCATTCGCAGGACTAAGTTGTTTTTTGCTTGTGGGGTAGGAAGACGTTCATGAATTTGACGAACAATAGTTTCAGCGAGCGTCCAAGCCATGTTGCTGTGAGGGCCATGAACCAAAGCAAGGTTTAAGTAACCTAGCGAGGCCTCTGGAAGACCAACCTCATGAAACCCCCATGCAGTAGCCTCCAAGGCTGCGCTATGGTTTGGATCATATAACAAAGCCGCAGAAAGAATATTTAGCTTTTTCTTTGCATGTTCAGGTCCGACAATACTATCTGCTTTTCGGAAGAGTTTTTCAGCAGTTTCTTTGGGATTTTCCATTGTAGAACCGTCACAGACCCCCACCTCAAAATCAATGACGCCAAGACAACATTTTTTCTTCGAGGCTGTCGCCCCTGCTTAAAACGAAGGTCGGCTTTGGGCTGCTCGCATCGGCCTTGTAGTAGACCATGCCACTTCCTACATGGCTGTCATGGACCTGAGATATCCAATAAATTTTGTGGGTTACGACGAGTGGGTTGCGAGTGGATACACGCATGAGCTTGCCGGTGGCGACGTCATTTCACGTGACGGAGAATTCCTGGGGAAGTGGCGCGTCGTCGATTATGACCTTGAGGAAGACAACCCTGGTGGAAGGTACGAATTTATCTTGGACGGACAATCAGACGTCAAGTTCGCGGAAGAGATTGGGGTTCTTGATTCAGGGCTGCGACGTGGGCTTGCATTGTCCGAAATCACCCGAAAGGTCAGAGAATGGCATGAAGCACCGCAGACCTGAACTGAATTAGTCGTATACGCACTTCTAGACCCCTAGGCGAATGAAGACCCGCTTTGTCTGGACCGCCGCTAGTTGTTTACCGGCGCTGAATGTCCGGTTCTCACGGTTCGCGGCTTGCCGCACGTGCAAAATCCCGATGCACGACTAAAGGCCGGTGAGGGCTCAAAGCGGTCATCTGACAACTTCTGTCAGCCATCAAAGACCTCCCGGCGAACCAGAGGTTGGCAGTGCGGACTTTGTTACCAAAGGTATATGCAACAATAGGTTCAGCCAGTTCCGTGTTCTTGCCGGTCAATCGCTCTTGTAAACGAGTCTGCTCCATTGCCATCGACAACTTTGACGACACGGATCTCTGTGCCTTTGTAGGTCTTTCTTGGTGAACGTGTTTCCACGCTGAACACTAGCCCGCGATAGACGTTGACGTTGCAAATCTGTTTCTTACCGTTGACCAGCATATGAACCCGAATCCATCTGTCTTCGAAATCGATTCCTTGAACCCGCAGGTCTTCATGTGCTTCGTAGAACCGCAAAACGCTGATCCTATTGTTAGTTCTCTCGACAAAAAAGTCCTGGTGAAGCTGCTGACGCAACAATTCTCGTTCATCCGGAACAAGGTTCTCAATTGCCGCCATCAATATTAGCTTTTCATGAGCAAGGAGTTTCCAGCTGCCTTCACCGGATAAATAATAGATAACCTCGAATGCTTGCGTGAGCCATTTCTTGATAGAGTTTGAATTCAACAAATTCCGGCGACTCCTTATTTCTGCAGCTATGAGCGGCATGATGGTGCAGTCACACGATTTGGTCAATTTGGGCTCACAGCAGACATCCGAAGGTCAACAATAGATAGCGCTCAATCTGTGCTGATATGCATGGTTTGCACCACCACAGCGCATAACCCATGTAGCAAAAGTAGCTGATGTAGCAGGGGGTCGGGGCCGATATGCAATTCTGCACAACGGACTCCGGACCTGATGACTCAGATGGGAAGGGAAATCTGGGAGCATTGCCCCTGACCTGATATAATCGCCTGCAAGTCTCCAAAGGAGGATGCGCAATTGCCGTCAGTTCACTGCAACAGGATCAAAATCATTGGAAGTCTGGTTGCGTTTCTTGTGGCATTGCTGCCGTCATCACCTGTCTTTTCGCAGGATCAAGGCCTACACAACAGTACGAAAGTATTCTCAGCCCCTGCGGATCTCTCTTGGATGGATTGGGATGATCCGGACGAATTGGAACGAACATGGCGAGCCGCCATCGTTCGAGTTCCTGTCGAAAACGGCCAATCCAAACAGGTGACAACCGATGACCTGCGGGAGCAGAAATCCGGCGTCGAACGAAAGCTACCAACAATTGTCTACTTGCACGGTTGTAGCGGCATTTGGCCGGGTACTCATAGACGAATTAAGTTTCTCTCCGAAAACGGTTACCTTGTAATTGCACCAGCCAGTCTAGCGCGAGAAACGTACCCCCGGTCCTGCAATGTGGAAACACGCGAGGGCGACCTGTTCCGTGGCACTTTGGTGCTACGTCGAAATGATGCAGGATACGCAATTGAAATGGCACGTAAGCTCCCCATTGTCGATGGAAACAACATTGTCCTGATGGGATTTAGCGAAGGTGCCGTGGCAACCGTTAGCTTTGAGGCCCAAAACGAACAGCAGCGAGTGAAGGCCAGGGTCGCGGAAGGCTGGACGTGTCATACACCATTTTCGGAAGCCCGAGGGGTTAATGCACCACAAAGTGAACCTGTTCTAACCCTCGTCGGCGCGCAAGACCCTTGGTATCAAAACAAGTGGACTGAAGGGGACTGCTCAAAGTTTTTGAATTCCCAAAATGGCAGTAGATCCATTGTGTACAGCGATGGTGATTTAGCTGGCAAACACGGACTGCTGGAATTCGAACGGGCTCAGCGGGACGTGCTTAATTTCTTAGATGAGAATTTGGATTTCTGAAAACTATTAGGGTTCAAAGGGTTACTGGTGGGTCAACTTGGCCCACCTGAAAATGGCCCTTGGATCAAACCCGCGTAGGCGACTGCGTGGCGCACAACAAGGTAACAACAAGCCCAACGGGACCAAACACAACTCCTAAAACCGTATGGAGTCCGACACGCATGGATCGGCGCTGAGCGACGTACCTACAGATGAGCCCGCAGATGATGGAAATAGCAACAAGATATACCATGCTTTTAAATTGGTAGGCTCTAACAGTTAATTCAAGTGCGCTGATGCGGTCGGAGTTAACCCCGACACAGATGGCCGAGCACCTCGCCATGCGTAAAGAATTGTGGAAGGCGCGAGAAACTGCGCAAAGTTCGCGTAGTTTAGAGGGCCGGGGCAATAAGGGGTTTGTCGGGGCAACTAGCGACGCAATTGCTATCCCTAAACGTAGGGTACAGCAGGCCATTTCCCGCGCCAAGGGTGTCACACAGGAAGCCAGAAACGCCATCAGGAGGCAACTAAAAGGGCGCGCCTATTTCTGACGCGCCCTAGTGAACAGGGAGGACTATGAAAACCAGACGCTCGAAAAAAAAGAAGCGCCAACTGGATGTGTCGCAAACTCTGGGGTCTAGTTGACGAGCCTGCGTGATCTGAGGTTTGTACAGGTCGAAAAATTCCGAACAGGTTATTTGAGCATGATCTCGTTAAAGGGCTGTCATTTCCCCAAGGATG
>NZ_FWFP01000014.1 GCF_900172215.1 Ruegeria meonggei | reverse complement strand
CATACGCTTGGAAGTCACCAAAATACTTGGTGATCGCTGCGGTCAGCGTCGTCTTGCCGTGGTCAACGTGGCCAATCGTGCCAATGTTCACGTGCGGCTTGTTACGCTCAAACTTTTCCTTTGCCATATCCTCAGGCGCCCTTTTGCGATTTGGGGGACCCTTGGTCCCGTAAGTTACATCTGCGCGCGCGAGATATTGGGTTCAAAGGGGAAAATCAAGCACATCCTGAGGGAAACGGGGATATCATGCCGGATTTTGTGGAACCACGGCTGAATCAAGCGGTTGGATCAGGTTCGGCCGCTTGTCGAACCAACCATTTTCTTTGTGCTCTTCGGCTAGCCATTCCTCGACCCGGTCGGCAACTTTCAGGGCAAGACCGCTCATCTGCTCTTCTTTGGTTCGTTCGTGCCCGGACCCTTTGAAGGCGCTGCCGCCTGTCGTATCTTCCAGAACCTGGAATTTCTTACCCTTAGCCAGAAATTCCTTCTTGTTCACGTCATACACATTCACCAGCACGATGGCCGTACTTTTCGGGTTGTAGATAACCGGAATTCCCGGAGGCGCCAGCATGTAACCTTCGAGGCTGATGCCTACATCGTATTCCTGCGCGCCCTGATAGCGGCCCATTCTGATGTCGACTGCGTTTTGAATGGCCGCAGTCCATTCGTCAGGCGTTGCATCCCGCGACACCGGCCCTTTCACTGCCTTGCCAGCAAAGGCATAGTTTACCCGCAACTTGAATTCGCCCAGGCTTTCTGGCTCTTCAAAAACCTGCGTCTGGGTGCAGGCACCCAACAGGGCCAACCCGGTAATCAGTGTCAGAATGCGCAGCATGAATTCACCTCGATAAGCCCGTTTTTCTTTGATCTAGCGCACCGATACAGCCTGTGCCAAGCCGTATCGGCATAAAACCACTCGCCCGGGCGGGTGATCACGAAAATTTATAGTCGCGCGGAAAGCCATAAGGTGACTTTTTCCCAACGCTGGCACGTTTGGCCAGCCATTGTGACAAGTCAGCCTCATGCCGGGTTTTGTCGCCACCCATCGACCATTTTAAACCTTCTTCCCAGTTGAACGTTGTCAGATCGGATAGCCCGCCATCCAACTCCAACGTGCCCTGACGACCCCGCGCCATATTGTACTTTTGTAGACGCACCCCTTTGCCGCGAGTCATCTCGGGCAGTTCCTCGGTCGGGAAGACCAGGAACTTCCCGTTCTGGGACACAACAGCCACGTGGTCCCCGTCAATGGGTTTGCAGATCATCGCAGTTTCCGGTGCTTTTACGTTCAGCACTTGTTTGCCGTTGCGGGTCTGGGCCAGCACGTCATCCTCGGGCACCACAAACCCGTTGCCTGACCCAGAGGCCACCAGCAGCTTGCGCCCCGGCTTGTGGATCAGGATGTCGATGATCTGCGCCTCGTTCGGCAGATCCACCATCAGGCGCAGAGGTTCACCCATACCGCGCCCGCCGGGCAGGCTCGCGGCACTGACGGTGTAGAACCGCCCGTTAGAGGCAAACACCAGCAGACGGTCGGTCGTTTCAGCGTGAAAGATGAAACGGGCGCCATCGCCATCCTTGAACTTCAACTCACGGGTCAGATCGATATGGCCGGTCATGGCGCGGATCCAGCCCATCTGAGAACAGACAACAGTGATCGGCTCACGGTCGATCATCGCCTCAAGCGGGACCTCTTCGACCTCACCAGCCAAAGCAAACTGGGTGCGACGAGCGCCGCCTTCGTAGTCCTTGCCGAATGTCTTTTTGGTTTCCTTCAGCTGTTCAGCGATTTTGGCCCATTGCAGGTCTGGGTCGGCCAGCAGATCTTCGAGGTTGGCGCGCTCTTCCATCAGGGCATCACGCTCGCGAACCAGCTCCATCTCTTCCAGACGGCGCAGGCTGCGCAGGCGCATGTTGAGGATCGCATCGACCTGCACCTCGGACAACTCACCCTCACCCGGCTTGGGCGATACGTAATCCGCCTCGTTGGTGGCGCGGACGTGGTCGATGCCCCAATCCTCGCGCATTAACGCAGCCTTGGGGTCGTCGTCGTAGCGAATGATGTCGATCACCCGGTCGAGGTTCAGGAAGGCAACAATAAAGCCTTCAAGTACTTCCAGCCGGTGGTCGATCTTGGCAAGCCGATGCTTTGAGCGGCGCAGCAGAACCTCTTGCCGGTGATCAAGGAAGGCCCGCAGCACTTCCTTCATCGAGCAGACCTTGGGTGTCACCCCGTCAATCAGAACGTTCATGTTCAGGCTGAACCGAACCTCAAGATCCGAGTTGCGATAGAGCATGCCCATAAGCACCTCAGGATCCACGTTCTTAGAGCGCGGCTCCAGGATCAGGCGGATGTCATCGGCGGATTCGTCGCGCACATCACCGAGGATCGGGATTTTCTTGGTCTGGATCACCTCGGCGATCTTTTCGATCAGCTTGGATTTCTGAACTTGATAAGGAATCTCGGTGACCACGATCTGCCACTGGCCGCGGCCCAAATCCTCAACCTCATACCTACAGCGCAGGCGGAACGACCCGCGCCCGGTGCGATAGGCCTGCGCAATATTCTCGGGTGGCTCGACAATCACGCCGCCGGTCGGGAAATCAGGCCCGGGCACGTAATTCAGCAAGGTGTCGTCGCGGGCATCGGGCACTTTGATCAGATGCAGGCAGGCATCGCACAGTTCCGCAATGTTGTGCGGGGGGATGTTGGTGGCCATACCCACCGCAATCCCGCTGGAGCCATTGGCCAGCAGATTCGGGAACTGCGCGGGCAGCACAACAGGCTCGGTCAGCGTGCCGTCATAGTTATCGCGGAAATCAACGGCGTCTTCGTTCAGACCTTCTAACAGCGACTCGGCGACAATGGTCATCCGTGCCTCGGTGTATCGCGAGGCCGCCGGGTTATCGCCGTCGATATTGCCGAAATTCCCTTGTCCGTCGACCAGCGGGTAGCGGACGTTGAAGTCCTGCGCCAGACGCGCCATCGCATCATAGATCGCGGCATCACCATGTGGGTGATAGTTACCCATCACGTCGCCCGAGATTTTGGCCGATTTTCTGAAACCGCCGCTGGCACTGAGTCGCAGCTCGCGCATGGCATAGAGGATTCGCCGGTGTACCGGCTTCAGGCCATCGCGCGCGTCAGGCAAAGCCCGGTGCATGATGGTGGACAGCGCATAGGTCAGATAGCGTTCACCGATTGCGCGGCGCAGCGGCTCGGCTATCTCGCCCCCGTTGTCAGGGGCCTCCATATTGGGGTCGTCGATCGTATCGTTCATATATGATGTGATACGCCGCAAGTGCGCGCGGGTAAAGCAAGCAGCGCATATTTTGCTGGGGACAAGTCGCGCTTTTTGCAACAGGGGGAGACAACCCCCCGATTTCCCCCGTTTTTCGACTCGGGTCACCAAATATGCTAGGCTGACTGGATTAGACTGCTGCCTATTTCTTGTTTCTTACGATTGACCCGGGGGATGCGCCATGACGCGCCTTATTGTTATTACTTTCGCAGCGCTAGGTTGGTGCTTTTATGTAATTAGCGGAGGCGCGGAATTCGAACCCCGCGGCCTGCGCAGCGACCAACCCGAACGTATTGCTTCCGTTCCAAAACCGTCACCTGTCGCACCGGCACGCGTTGAAGAACTTGTGACCCAAGTGGCCGCACGTGCGCCTCAGGTCCGCGCTCAACCGGCGCCCGCCAGCGAAGACATCGCTGAGATCGTGGCCGAAACCGCCGATCTCGGGTCCTTCTCAGGCTTTTCGGTTTTTGATGATCAAGGCGCCAGCATCACGCTCGCCTCGCTAGAGGATGGTGTGGCCGGATTGCAGCAGGTTACCGAAGACGTACAGGAAGACATCGCAGAAACTCCTACGGTTCCGGAACCCGTGAAAGACATTCGCGAGATCTCGGGCACGCGTGTGAACATGCGCGACGGCCCCGGCACGATCTATCCTATAGTCGGCAAGGCAACCATTGGTCAGAAGGTCGAAGTTCTAAGCGACTCTGGAACCGGCTGGTTGCGCCTGCGCGTGTTGCCCCAGCAACAGGTTGGATGGATTTCAGGGTCTCTTGTTCGAAAAACATCAAACTGACGTTCTGCTGTCATTGTCCTGACCCGAACCTCACAATAGCTTTAGTTCAGGTTCAACTTCAGGAAGATCATGCAGAAAACTATTCTCATCACCGGCTGCTCATCCGGGATCGGTCTTGATGCGGCGCATGGAATGCGTGCTCGCGGGTGGCGGGTGTTTGCGTCCTGCCGTCAGCAACGGGACTGCGACCGGCTGCGCGCGCAGGGGTTTGAAAGCCCGCGCATCGACTACACCGACGCCGACAGCATCGCCGCAGGACTGGCCGAGGTTTTGGAGGCCACCCAAGGCACGCTGGATGCTTTGTTCAACAATGGCGCACATGGCCTGCCCGGCGCAGTCGAAGATTTACCAACGGACGGTCTGCGCCATATCTTCGAGACCAATTTTTTCGGCTGGCATGAACTAACCCGACAGGTGATTCCGGTCATGAGGACCCAGGGGCATGGGCGAATCGTTCAGAATTCGTCGGTTCTGGGTTTGGTCGCTTACCCGTGGCGCGGTGCTTACGTCGCAACAAAATACGCGGTCGAAGGGTTGACCGATACGCTGCGGCTAGAACTGGCCGATACCGATATCAAGGTGGTTCTGATTGAACCTGGTCCGATCACCTCGAAAATCCGCGAGAATTCGATCCCGGTGTTCGAACGCTTTATCAACTGGCAAGGTTCGGCCCTGCGTGACCGGTATGAAGCATCCTTGTTGAAAAGATTATACGAATCCTCGGGACCCGACCGGTTCGAACTGCCCGCCTCGGCGGTGACCGACAAGCTGGCCCATGCGGTTGAATCGAAACGACCCCGTGCCCGGTACTATGTGACGACGCCAACCTATATTGCTGGATACCTGCGCCGCATCCTGCCCACCCGCACCATCGACCGCATCCTGTCAGACGTCTGAGGCAAAAATTCCCGTTCGCTTTTCACGCCTCCGACGTTAGATGATAGGCCAACGAAACAAGAAACCCGGACGGTGTACTCATGGACCTTTTGATGGTCGTTCTCCTGTTGGCCATGGCAGCGGTTGTTGTTGTGCTGGCGATTGGCATCGCCAATTTCGGCAAAAGCGGGAAAAGCGCTGCTTTGAAAAGCAACAAGATGATGCAGTTGCGCATCCTATTCCAATTCATTGCCGTGGTGCTGATCGTGCTCTACGTCTATCTGCGCGGACAAGGAGGTCAGTAAATGGTCGTTCTCAACAAGATTTACACGCGCACAGGCGATGACGGAAAAACTGCGTTGGGCAATGGCGAACGCGTCGCCAAATACGCGGGCCGCGTGGCAGCCTATGGCACAGTGGATGAGTTGAACGCATTTGTCGGCGTTGCCCGCACCGAGGCTGACAGTGAAGTCGAAGCCGCGCTGTCGCGTATTCAGAACGACCTGTTCGATCTGGGTGCGGATTTTTGCCGCCCCGACATGGAAAAGGACACCGAGGCCGATTACCCTCCGCTGCGCATTGTCCCTGCTCAGATTGACCGGCTCGAGGCCGAGATCGACGCAATGAACGAAACGCTTGAGCCGCTGCGCAGTTTCATTCTGCCTGGCGGTTCGCGTCTGGCGGCCAATCTACATGTCTGCCGAACCGTGTCGCGTCGGGCCGAGAGACTTGCCGTTGAGCTGACCAATATGGAGCCGGTGAACGAAGTGGCGGTAAAATACCTCAATCGCCTGAGCGACTGGTTTTTTGTTGCCGCCCGCTGCGCCAATGAAAACGGCACCAAGGATGTCCTGTGGGTTCCGGGCGCGAACCGTTAAAAGCCGCCAGCAAAGCAATAAAATTACTGGCCGTTGCGTCAAAAAACACAAAACGCGACGTCCCAAACCCATGACGTGACGATTTTGCCCTGTTACCGCGTGAACTGAGACGCTATTCAGGCGTCCGAGAGCATTGGTGGAGTCGCGTCGCGGCTCACCGTTTTTGTGAGGAGCAAGCGCAAAATGAAGGTACTCGTGCCTGTCAAACGCGTGATTGACTACAATGTGAAGGTTCGCGTGAAAGCGGACGGTAGCGGTGTCGATCTCGCCAATGTCAAAATGTCGATGAATCCATTCGACGAGATTGCGGTGGAAGAAGCCATCCGCCTGAAAGAAGCGGGCAAGGCCGATGAGGTCATCGCGGTTTCAATTGGCGTCAAGCAATCGCAGGAAACGCTGCGCACTGCGCTGGCCATGGGCGCGGACCGCGCAATTCTGGTCATTGCCGCTGATGACGTGCATCAGGACATTGAGCCTCTGGCCGTTGCCAAAATCCTGGCCAAAGTGGTCGAGGAAGAGCAGCCCGGTCTGGTTCTGGCTGGTAAACAAGCCATCGACAACGACATGAACGCCACCGGTCAGATGCTGTCAGCTCTGCTTGGCTGGTCGCAGGGCACTTTTGCCTCTGAGGTCGACATCGAAGGCGACAACGCCAAGATCACCCGTGAGGTGGACGGCGGCCTGCAGACCATCAGCGTCAAGATGCCAACCATCGTTACCGTTGATCTGCGTCTGAACGAGCCGCGTTATGCGTCGCTGCCCAACATCATGAAGGCGAAGAAAAAGCCTCTGGATGAGAAGACCGCCGCCGATTACGGCGTCGACGTCTCACCGCGTCTGGAAGTCGTCAAAACCGAAGAGCCCGCAGCGCGCGCCGCAGGTATCATCGTCGGCTCAGTGGATGAGCTGGTCACGAAACTCAAAGAAGCGGGGGCTGTGTAATGGCTGTACTTCTTCTTGCCGAAGTCAACAATGGTGAGCTGGCGATGGACGCCACCGCCAAGGCCGTCAACGCCGCAAAGGCGCTGGGCGATGTGACCGTTCTGGCCGCAGGCGGTTCTGCCGCTGCGGCGGGTGAGGCCGCTGCCAAGATCGACGGCGTTTCCAAGGTTCTGGTTGCCGAAGACGCGTCGCTGGGTCACCGCCTGGCGGAATCGACCGCAGCACTGATCGTGGGGCTGTCTGACAGCTACGAACACATCGTGGCACCCGCCACCACCGACGCCAAAAACGTCATGCCGCGTGTTGCCGCGCTGTTGGATGTAATGATCGTTTCGGATGCGTCCGGTGTGGTTGATGGGTCGACTTTCGAGCGCCCGATCTACGCGGGTAACGCAATCCAGACCGTGAAATCGAACGACGCTAAAAAAGTCATCACCATCCGGACCGCCAGCTTTGATGCGGCCGGCGAAGGTGGCTCGGCAGCAGTTGAGACCATCGCGGTTGGCGACAACCCTGGCCTGTCTGAATGGGTCGAGGACAAGGTCGCCGAGAGCGATCGTCCGGAACTGACTTCGGCTGGCGTTGTTGTCTCGGGCGGCCGTGGTGTCGGCTCGGAAGAAGACTTCAAACTGATCGAAGGTCTGGCCGACAAGCTGGGCGCCGCCGTTGGCGCATCGCGCGCGGCTGTTGACTCGGGCTATGCCCCGAACGACTGGCAGGTGGGTCAGACCGGTAAGGTTGTTGCCCCGGACCTGTATGTCGCTGTCGGCATCTCGGGTGCGATCCAGCACTTGGCGGGTATGAAAGACTCGAAAGTCATTGTTGCGATCAACAAAGACGAAGAAGCGCCGATCTTCCAGGTTGCCGATTTCGGTCTGGTCGCCGACCTGTTCCAGGCCGTACCGGAACTGACCGAGAAACTCGGCTGATTTTCGGAACAGAACTTTCAAGATTGCAGAAGGCCCGCCAATCGGCGGGCCTTTTTCAGTTCAGGTTCCGGACCGGTGCAATCAGCGCCTCGGCGACGGATTTATGCGCCGCCGGGCCGATCATGTGTTCGGCCATCGGCTGCTGAAGGGTTCCGAACAGCATGTCCTCCAGCTCATCCGAATGGCCCGAAACAAATGCCGAAACCTGCGCATAACCCGCGCTGACCGATCGCACCTGTTCAAGCATCTGATCGGTGATTGAAACCACCATTTTTCCGCCCTGAAGGGCACTGTCCTGATGGCGTAGAACCTGAAGGTTCAGCAGAAGGACAGGTGTTTTCAGCTTTCCCAATAGATCGCGGATTTTGAGCACCCAGTTTCGGCGCAGCTCTTCTGCCACGATTTCAAACCGGGCGTCGTGTTGGTCCTGCAATAGGGACATCAGATGGCACACGTAATGAACATCCGCAAAATCGACTTCGGGGTAGAGCGCAATCAAATCCTGTGTCGGCGCCAGTACCCGGTCATTGCGCCGGGAATGGACACGGTAGAAGTGATTCGTCTGCCCCAGAACGCTTGGCGCCTGCAGAATACACAGCTCAGCCTCGGTTATGAGCTTGAACAGACCCGTATCCCCGCACAGCGTATCAAGCCCGCAAAACAGACTGCCCAAATTCAGGCACCGCCTGTCCAGCTTTTCCTCTAGAATCGCTGCAAAGGGACGGTCGACAAACCGCCCAAAGGTTTCATCCGCGCCGACACATGCCATGTAAGGCGTGTCCAGCGACCGTTCCGGCCCACGAAACCAGAGACGTGATCCGGCGTATTGGCATACGGCATCCTCGGGTCCCCCCGAGCCTGTTTGATGATAGCTCATAACACTCACCCATTTTTCACCCGGTGCCATCTTGCAGCCGCAAGTCTTGAGAATCTCCTAATGTGCGCATTTGAAGCAAATTCGAAGGGCTTGATCCTCTTGCCGCCCGCACCGATCTGCCGATACTGTCGCCCTAACCCGTGACACAGAGGCACCTGAAGATGGATGTAAAATCAGTCGGAGTGATTGGCGCAGGCCAGATGGGCAATGGTATTGCCCACGTCCTGGCCCTGGCCGAGTATGACGTTCTGATAAACGACGTAAATCAGGATGCCCTGAACAGCGCCGTGGCGACGATCGAGGGTAACCTGGCGCGCCAGGCCTCGCGCGGGAAGATCACCGACGAGGCGATGCAGGCAGCGTTGTCGCGGATCAAGACCACGATGGACCTGCCGCAGCTGGGCCAAACCGATCTGGTCATCGAAGCTGCCACCGAACGTGAGGCAATCAAACAGGCGATTTTTGAGGATCTGCAACCACATTTGCTGCCGCATACGATTCTTACATCGAACACGTCGTCCATCTCGATCACACGTCTGGCCAGCCGCACGGACCGCCCCGAACGTTTCATGGGGTTTCATTTCATGAACCCGGTACCGGTGATGCAACTGGTGGAACTAATCCGCGGTATTGCTACGGATGAAGAGACGTTCAGTGCCTGCAAGACAGTCGTGGACCGGCTCGGAAAAACCGCCGCCAGCGCCGAGGATTTCCCTGCCTTCATCGTGAACCGTATCCTGATGCCGATGATCAATGAGGCCGTTTACACCCTGTATGAAGGGGTCGGGAATGTGCAGTCCATCGACCAGTCTATGAAGCTGGGGGCAAACCACCCTATGGGGCCGCTGGAGCTGGCCGATTTTATCGGTTTGGACACCTGTCTTGCGATCATGAACGTATTGCATGAAGGTCTGGCAGATACCAAATATCGCCCCTGCCCGCTGTTGACCAAATATGTTGAAGCCGGATGGCTTGGACGCAAGACCGAGCGTGGTTTCTATGATTACAGAGGCGAGGCCCCGGTTCCGACCCGGTAGGGTCGTCGGGGGGCCAGTCCCCTCGCCCGGATTTTATTCGGGCTCACCCCCGGGATATTTATTGCCAGATGAAGAATCGGATCAGGGTTTGAGCGATTGACCCAAGGCCAGCGTGTACTTTCTGAGCCAGGCCATAAAGCCGCGCGGGTCGCGTTCCAGAAGTTGCATGTCCTCATCCGAAATCGGTGCGCCAATCACCGGGGATTGCGGCTTGTTGCAGGACCGGACAATCTCGTGCAGCAAGAGACCCTGCCGCAGGATAGCCGATACCCTGTTGGCGATCTGATAAGCGCGCGAGTTGCGGCCTGGGAAGAAAATAGGCACCACCTGAGCGCCAGAGCGGCGGATCATTTTGGCGGTGAATACGTTCCATTCCCGTTCCTGCGCCGGGCCGAACCAGTCATCCGACGACATCACAACGCCCGACGGGAACAAGGCCACGACCCCACCTTCCTTGAGGTGGTCCATCGCTTTGCCTCGCATCTCCAGCATTTTCATCTGCGCTTCGGGGTCATGCTGAAACGGAACAGGGATCATGAAGGAGGTCGCGGCCTCATCCAGCCCTGTCAGAACCGAACGGGTGAGAATGCGGTAATCACTGCGCACCTGTCCGATCAGCTCGGCCAGGATCATGCCGTCGACCATGCCATGTGGGTGGTTGGCTACTACAACCACAGCACCTGTTTTTGGAATGCGCGCGATCTGTTCTGCTGGCGTGGTCAGATCGATGCCCATCACCTTGAGCGCACCGCCCCAGAACCTCTGGCCACGATAATACTCGTTCTGTTTCTCGAACTTGTTCACCATGCGCAGAATGGTCAGTTTGCCCGTGCACCATTCGATGGCGCGGATGGCCGTGGAAGTCCAGACATCGTCGAAGGAGTTTGCGTAGGTCAGGGTTCTACGGTCGTAGATTTCACCCTGATCCTCGGTCCCATCTACCACCGGGCTTGTCTTGGTCTCGTGCGTCGTTTCCGCCAATTCCTGATCTTCCCGTTTTTCTATCGCGGCTGACGTCGTCAGAACCCTTCCCCGAATTTGTCATTCACCAGGGTTTCCACAGCATCGGCCAACGCCTCAGCATCAGGTCCGGACGTCTCGACGTCAATAGTCGTTCCGCGTGATGCTGCCAACATCAAAAGGCCCATGATGCTGTCACCCGCGGCAGAAAGACCGTCCCTGGACACCTCGGCCTGTGCGTCAAAGCCCTCGACCACCTCGACCAGTTTTGCCGAGGCCCGGGCGTGCAGGCCTTTTTCATTAACGATTTTCAAGCTTCGGAGGGTCATTCTGTTTCTGTCCGGTCTTCTTCCAATGTCACATTTTGCGCATTGATGTATTTGCGTCCAGCCTCCATCGCCTGCCTTACGGCATCGCCAATAGGAAGGTGGCGGGATTTGGCCAGTTTGATCAACATAGGCAGATTCGCTCCGTAAAGGATACGCCGATCCTGCGGTGCGCAAGCCCGCAAGCTCAGATTCGATGGGCTGCCTCCGAACAAATCCGTAACAACAACTACGCCGTCGCCAACATCGACACTGTCGGCAGCCGCGCAGATCTCGCCTTGCTTTTGCGTGCGGTCATGGTCGGCCTCGATCGAGATCGCGGCCAGGCCGGGTTGCTTTCCAACCACATGCTGCATCGCGGCCAGATATTCTCTGGCCAGCCCGCCATGTGCTACGAGTACGATCCCGATCAATCCGACCTCACATTCAACGATCGACGTTCCATTTCGCGATGCCTAACTGCCACTTGCTGCACCTCTTCTGCAAGAGCCTTTGCAACCGCTTCTGCAATGGCCACAGATCTGTGTTGCCCTCCGGTGCAGCCAAAGGCCACGGACAGGTGCGCTTTGCCTTCGGCCCGAAAGGCCGGCAGCAGCAGTTTCAGCAGATCAACAACGCGGTCAAAAAACGGCGCATAGTTCATGTCGGCCTGAACATAGCGCGCCACGTCCGGGTTTCGACCGTCTTCTGCCCTCAGGTCCGGTCGCCAGTACGGGTTGGCCAGAAACCTGCAGTCAAAAACCATATCCAAACCGCGCGGAAGGCCGCGCTTATAGGAAAAGGATTCGATAGAGACCGCCAGATGTCTCCCGTCCTTGGGCGCAAACCAGCGGTCGACCTCTTCCCGCAACTGATGGACGTTCAAAGTAGAGGTGTCGATCAAAGTGTCGGCGATCTCTCGGATGGGGGCCAGCAGTTCCTTTTCCTGCCGCACGCCGGTTTCTGGGCCTGCTTCGGCAGCAACCGGGTGACGCCTGCGGGTTTCCGAGAAACGGCGTACAAGAACTTCATCACTGCAATCGAGGTAAAGTGTTGTCAGGTCGACATTCTCCATGCGCCTGAGCTTGACCGCCAGTTCAATGAACCCGATTGTCGAGAAATCCCGGTTGCGCGCATCAATGCCCAACGCCATCGGCTGATCGCTTTGCGGCCCATCAAGTAGGCGCAGCAACAGGCCCATCGGCAGGTTGTCGATGGCTTCAAACCCCAGATCTTCAAGAACACGGATCGCCGTTGATCGCCCGGCCCCCGAGGGTCCGGTCACCAGAACAATGCGCCGTTGTGTTGTCATGTGCCGAGCCAATCCGGGTCCACGCGCCCCATTTTCAACAATTGCAAAAGTGCTGCTGGCAAGTTGGGGATAGCCGCCGCCCGAAGCAAGGGAACAGTTTGCCTCAGGAGTTGGATCGTGACGGGATCGGGCAGTCGCGCCTGTTCCGTTTGGTCCAGATCCACAACATAGGTTACTTCCGTCGCCCCCGCTGGCTGTGCGCGTACCAAGCCGATGCCGCGGGCTTCGATCAATCCGCGGATACTTTCGGGGGCATCCGCCAATACCTGCCCATCGACCATGCGCAACTCCACCCGGTCATCAGCCACCAAAATGGCCCCTGCCGCGATCATCTGCAGCGCAAGACCCGATTTGCCAACGCCAGAACGCCCAACGATCAGGGCGCCGCACCCACCTACAGCGACGCAGGTGGCGTGAACGATGGCGTGGTCTTTATCCTGAAAGTCTAAGAGCGTCTGGCCACTCATGCGCTTACACTGGCAACCCCACGACAAAGCGTGCGCCCAGTGGATCCGATGTGATGTCCGCTTCGGTCGGGCGGATGTTCTCGGCCCAGATTACGCCGCCATGGGCTTCGACGATCTGTTTGGAAATGGCCAGCCCGAGACCCGAATTGTTGCCGAAATGCTCGGCCGGCCGTTCGGAATAGAATCGCGTGAACACCTTGGTCAACGCCTGTTCGGGGATGCCAGGGCCGGTGTCTTCGACCACGATCAGAACCCGATTTTCCCGGCGGCGCACCCAGACACGGATCGCATCGCTTTCCTCGCAGAAGGAAATCGCATTGGTAATCAGGTTGACGAAAACCTGCGCAAGACGGGCCTCGAGCCCGTTCACGACGATGCTTTTGGATGGCAGATCGGTAATATAGTCAATCCCCTTGGTCCGGGCCTCCTCGCCCAGGTATTCACCAAGATTGCCCAGCAATTTCAGCAGATCAAAGGGCTGTTCTTCTTCCTTGACCAGTTCCGCGTCCAGACGGGACGCGTTCGAGATATCGCTGACCAGACGGTCCAGTCGCCGCACATCATGCTCGATCACACCCAAAAGCTTGTTCCGCTGATCATCGCGCTTGACCATACGCAAGGTGCCGACGGCGGATTGCAGGCTGGCCAGCGGGTTCTTGATCTCATGGGCCACATCAGCGGCAAACTGTTCGTTGGCGTCGATGCGATTGTAGAGCGCGGTTACCATCCCGCGCAAAGCGCGGCTGAGACGCCCGATTTCATCCGGACGCGCGCTGAGGTCGGGGATACGTATCCGGCCCGGATTGACACCCGCGCCCCGATCCTTGCCCATCTCGGCGGCGGCGGCCAGATCAGCCAAGGGGTTCGCGATGGTCGAGGCCAGAACAAGGCTCAGGCCGATCGACACCAACAGGGCTACGACGAACATCTGCAGAATCCGCTCTTGTTCTTGCCGCGCCAGTGCATCGATTTGGCCCGCAGGCCCGGCCATCGCCACGGCACCCACGGGAAGATCCGCCTGCAGAATCGGTGCGGCGGCCACGATAACAGTCTGGCCGACATCATCCTTAACGGCCTGAACCTGCATCTGACCCATCAGAGCCTTCGGAATAATCTCTTGCACACGTTGTGCAAGGGTTGGGGCCTCATCCGGGGCAGATCGAGTAAAGATCCTGGACAAACCCGTCCAGACCGCGTTCAGCGCATCGCTGATCAATGTACTGCCGGTCTGAACCTCGGCCTTGGATCTGAGTAATACCGGCATCTGTGCTGAAGCAGGTGCGCCCCGCGTCCAGCCAATAAGCGTCCCGCCTGCGTCATAGACAAAAACCTCGCCCCCGACAGGAAGGCTGAGGCCTGCAAGCGTGTCTTTGACGTCCAGAACCGAAGCATCCTGAGGCGGGCCGGACGCGTTCTGACGCAGCTGTGCCTCGAACACGTTGCTGACAAGTTGCGCGTCGCCGATCAGGTTGCGCGCGGTCTGCTGCACCTGCTCTTCCCGGGAAGAGTCGAGATACAACAACCCGGTAACAAGGATAACCAAAGCAATCAGGTTGAAGGTTATGATCTTTCGGGCAAGGGGCGATCCACGCAAGGAAAACAGATTGCGACGGCGGCGCGATGCACGCAGCTCGGCAGAATCAGAATCCTGCGGGATGACCCAATCATCCCCCAGAACGACATCACCGTCCCGCAATTCGCTGGCTTGTTCCGTATCGCGCACGAGACCCGGTTACCTCTTTAAAGCGGCCACGCTTATTCTTCGTTGTACCTGTATCCGATACCATACAACGTTTCGATAGCCGAAAACTCATGATCTGCGGCGCGCATCTTTTTGCGCAGACGCTTGATATGGCTATCGATGGTCCGGTCGTCCACATAGACTTGGTCGTCATATGCGACGTCCATCAGTTGATCCCGGCTTTTGACAAAACCCGGACGCTGCGCCAGGGCCTGCAGCAACAGAAACTCGGTCACAGTCAAAGAGACATCCGACCCTTTCCAGCTGACTGCGTGGCGCAATGGATCCATCCGCAGCTCGCCCCGCTCCATCACTTTGGTGTCGCCGGTTGTGGCGTTGGTCACGTCACCCGTGGTTGCCTCTTGCCGGCGCAGAAGCGCGCGAATGCGTTCAACCAGCAAACGTTGCGAGAAAGGCTTTTTAACATAGTCATCCGCGCCCATCCGCAGCCCCAGAACTTCGTCAATCTCATCGTCCTTGGACGTCAGAAAGATCACTGGCATCTGGGTTTTTTGTCGCAACCGTTGCAGCAGGTCCATGCCATCCATCCGAGGCATCTTTATATCCAGAACGGCCATGTCGGGCAGCTTCTTGTTGAAAGCGTCCAGTGCCGCCTGACCATCGTTATACGTTTCAACCTCGAAACCTTCAGCTTCGAGCGTCATGGACACGGACGTCAGAATGTTTCTATCGTCATCCACCAGTGCAATCTTTGACATCGGGTTCACCCCTATTCCTGCTCACCTGCGCAATAATGCGCTTTTTTGTAAGTCATTGTTGGCGTTTTTGATGCGCCGAATCAATCCGTAACTGCGAATCATGCCTTTCTTGCGGCAGCTATGCGGCAAAAATGCCTTGCCGCCCGCAAATTACTGCCCGGATTTCCGACAGGAAATTCGTGATGGCGCTAAACCTGGACTTGGTTGCGCTAACTGCGCCAAACCGTCCTGTTCATGCCCCAAATGACCATGGTAAGACCCGCCCAGCCGCCGGGTTTTTCCCGGCATACTGCCCCAAGAGCGCACGCGACCCAACCACCGCAGCGCCGCCACAGGAGAAGACACACATGACATCTGGACGGGTTAACCCGCAATTCCGCCTCGAGGATCAGGGCATCGAGGGTCTGGGCAATGTCTATTACAACTTCATGGAACCGGCGCTGATCGAAGAAGCCCTCAAGCGGGGTGAAGGCACGCTTGGCAATGGCGGAGCCTTTCTGGTCACCACCGGCAAGTTCACCGGCCGGTCCCCCAAGGACAAGCACGTCGTCAAGACCGACACCGTCAAAGACAGCATCTGGTGGGAAAACAACGCCGCGATGACCTCTGAGGGGTTCGATGCCCTTTATGACGATATGCTGGCGCATATGAAGGGCCGCGACTATTTCGTGCAGGACCTGGTTGGCGGGGCCGACCCGGCCTATTCGATCAAAGTGCGCATGGTTACCGAGCTGGCCTGGCACAACCTGTTCAT
This sequence comes from Ruegeria meonggei, assembly GCF_900172215.1. Taxonomy (GTDB): domain Bacteria; phylum Pseudomonadota; class Alphaproteobacteria; order Rhodobacterales; family Rhodobacteraceae; genus Ruegeria; species Ruegeria meonggei. Next base: position 122,478 of record NZ_FWFP01000014.1, on the reverse strand, counting down.
CCGCCACCTGCTGCGCCGCCCGGATCGCGAAGACCTGGACGAGTTCACATCAGATTTCACCGTCATCAACTGCCCCAGCTTTCAGGCCGACCCGGCCAAGCACGGTTGCCGCAGCGAGACCGTGATTGCGATGAACTTTGATCGCAAGCTGATCCTGATTGGCGGCACCGAATATGCGGGCGAGAACAAAAAGTCCGTCTTTACCCTGTTGAACTACATGCTGCCGGAAAAAGGCGTGATGCCGATGCATTGCTCGGCCAACCACGCGGTTGGCAATCCGGTCGACACCGCAGTGTTCTTTGGCCTGTCCGGCACCGGCAAGACCACATTGTCCGCCGACCCAGCCCGCACTTTGATCGGTGATGATGAACATGGCTGGTCGGATCGCGGCACCTTCAACTTTGAGGGCGGCTGTTACGCCAAGACAATCAACCTGAACGCCGAGGCCGAGCCGGAAATCTACGCGACCACCACCAAATTCGGCACGGTAATCGAAAACATGGTGTTCGATCCCGAAACCAAAGAGCTGGATTTCGAAGATGACTCGCTGACCGCGAATATGCGCTGTGCTTATCCGCTGGAGTATATTTCGAACGCGTCCAAAAGCGCGTTGGGCGGGCATCCCAAGAATATCATCATGCTGACCTGTGATGCCTTTGGTGTGCTGCCTCCGATCGCGCGGCTGACGCCGGCGCAGGCGATGTACCACTTCCTGTCGGGCTTTACCTCGAAAGTGGCCGGGACCGAGCGTGGCGTGACCGAACCGCAGCCGACTTTCTCAACCTGCTTTGGTGCGCCGTTCATGCCGCGCCGTCCCGAAGAATACGGCAACCTGCTGCGCGACAAAATCGCCCAGCACGGCGCGACCTGCTGGCTGGTTAACACCGGCTGGACCGGCGGCGCCTATGGCGTTGGAAGCCGGATGCCGATCCGGGCCACCCGCGCCCTGCTGACCGCCGCCCTGGAAGGTTCGCTGCGCGATGCCGAATTCCGTAAGGATGCCAATTTTGGCTTTGACGTGCCTGTGTCAGTACCCGGAGTGGCCGAAGTGCTGCTGGACCCGCGACGCACTTGGGATGATCAGGCAGCGTTCGACAAACAGGCCGAGAAACTGGTGCAGATGTTCGCCGAAAACTTTGAACAGTATCTGCCGTTCATCGACGAAGACATCAAAGCCGTCGCCATTGGCTGACAAAATTACGGGGGGGGGTGCATGCGCGCCCCCCAGTTTTTGGGTCACATGCTTAAAAGTAATCTTCTTTAAGTTGCATTGTGATGTAAGCGCATACAAATTCGTTGCCCGAACGCCCTGCGTGAGGTATTTCATGACGTCATAAGGAAAATAGGTCCGGCGCATTTCTGCACCGAACCGAAAGAAAAAGACCTAGGGGCAGCTCGAGCAGACCTTCACATCAGCAAATTGAGCAACCTAATCAGATAACTAGTGTATTCCAAAGGGGATAAGTGTCAAGTTGAGATATGCTAAAACACTCAAACCAGCATGTCACTAATTGTCGCGCAAAGGCGGCACACGGCACGAAAAACGATGGGTAGAATATGACCGAAATCTCAAAACTGACCGAACTGCGCAAATTGATGCAGAGCATGGAGCGGACACTTGGGCTGGAGCAACTCTCTCCGGTTGAACGCGACATCTATTATGCAGCCGAGGAATTGTCCAAAGCGGACCAGGAAGTGCGCACATTTGGCTTGATCGAACACACCCTTGTCCAAAGCGTTTCGCGTCCGACATTTTTCCGGGCACTTAAATCGTTGGTGCAAAAGGGTTACCTGTCGCAAAGCGGCATGGCCAATCGGGGACGGTATATCGTACATGCCCCCAGATGACGCCCCTAACCTGCGCTGTGGTTGCTGAAACCCGTGCGCAGGTGGGCCTCTGACACGTTCTATGCCTCTATGGCCTATGTGGTTGCATCGTTCCTCACGTTCGAGGTTCTGATGCCGCTACAGAACGTGTTCTTTCCTGAATACCCCAGCAGGGCAAGCCTGCTGTTTCTGCCACACGGCGTGCGGGTTTTGTCGGCCTGGCTGCTAGGATGGCGGTCGATCTTTGCGTTGTTGCCAGGAGTTTTCCTGGTATTTGCATTTCTCGGTGGTGCCGACGTCTTCCTGCCAAGCCGATTGTTGGCCATCGCGATTGCCGTCACAACCGTTCCCGCTGTATTTTACCTGTTCAAATGGGTTGGCTGGGATTTGTTTCCACGGGCAGACCGAAATCCCTGCTGGTCCTGTGTCATGGGGGTGGGGATCATCACCTCATTCCTTGTGTCCGGCCTGACCAACATGGCGTTTGGCAGTGCTCGCGCGGAATATGTCGCTTTTCTGATAGGCGATATCTCGGGTCTGTTTTTCCTGATGCTCGGGTTGTATTTCACACTCCGCCTAATAGACAGCCGGAGCTAGCCAAACACCGCACGTCGCAGCAAATTCACCCCCGCGACCAGCAGCACAATCAGCGTTACCTTTCGAAACAACACCTGATCGATGCGAGACTGCAGTTGCATACCAATCCACATTCCAGCCAGCGCGGGCGCGATCAAAACGGCCGATAAAGGCGCAGTCTCAGCCCGCAAGACACCCGATCCCAGATGCGCCAGCAGCAGCGCAAACGCACCCAGCCCATAAATCACCCCCTGAACGCGCATTTGTTCGGCCTTGGGCGTGTTTAACGCTGTCAAATAGGCCACCGTCGGCGGCCCCCAAACGCCTGACATGCCACCCACGAACCCGGCGATCGCACCAATTCCGACCTCAATACGTACCGAGGGTTTGTTAAGGGTCAGGCGGACACCCAGGATTTGAATCAACGCAAAGAATGTAACCGGAGCGCCGATCATCAACAAAAAGGTGCGAGCTGGCACAAGGCTGACGAGCTGAGCCCCGGCCAGAAGGAATACCAACCCAACAAGCAGGAAGATGCGAAACTTGCGGATCGACGACACAGCCGCTGACACACCTTCGCGCAACGCCTGAACGCCATTGGTAACCAGCGTAGGCAGGATCAATCCGGCGAGGGCCACGTCAGGCGGTAGAAACATACTCAGCCCGGACACCAGAACCATAGGCATGGCAAACCCCACCATGCCCTTGACCCATCCGGCCAAAACAGCGACAGCCAAAGCCAGCAACAAGTCCTGTGGTGTCAACATCGGGAAAAACGTCATGACCTCCTGATATCACTCCTGACGGGCGCTGCACTGCAAAATTTGCAAAGCAATTTTCGAACTTTTTCGCAACGTAATTCGTATTTTTGTTGCGCTGCACGTGCAGCATGATATGACCAGACGACCCAAGGAGAGACCTGATTCATGGCCCATGACGGACAGGATATGACCCAGATGAACACATCCGCGATTTTGCCCGAGCTGCTGACTCTGACACGCGCAGCCGTGCCTGCCGTTGAAACAGTGTTCGAACGCGCGCGCGAGTCGGTTCGGGCTCTGGTCTCGGCGGATGGCCGGGTGTCCGGTGCGCTGATCGAAGTCAACCAAACGGCGGCTCATGGCCTGGCCTGGCTGGCGACGTACAATCAGTCACTGCAACAAATGCAACGCTGGGCCGAAGCCTTGGAGGCAGACGGAAAGTTCGGTGAGATCGAACAGTTGCTGCTCCAGATCGCCTTTGGTGAATACCTGCATCAGGTCGCGGGCGGCATCCCGATGAACCAGGGTGAGGTTCTGCGCCTTCAGGATATGGGATTGGGCTGGGACGCCCTGTCCGGTTTTCAATGCGCAGAAGTGCAGACACTAATGGCGCAGGCCAACTCTCAGGCCGCCCGTACGCGTCTTGTTCAGCTGATGGAAGATCAGGCCGGTGCTACAATGTTTGGCGCTTCCGGTTTGGACGAAGAACTTGAGATGATCCGCGACCAGTTCCGCCGCTATGCGCAGGAAAAAGTCGAACCCAACGCCCACGATTGGCACCTCAAAGACGAGCTGATCCCGATGGAAATCATTGAGGAACTGGCCGAAATGGGTGTTTTCGGTCTGACCATCCCCGAAGAGTTCGGCGGATTTGGCCTGTCCAAAGCCTCTATGTGTGTGGTCTCGGAAGAGCTGTCGCGCGGCTATATCGGCGTTGGCTCATTGGGTACCCGGTCCGAAATTGCGGCCGAGCTGATCATCGCAGGCGGCACAGACGAGCAAAAAGCCAATTGGCTGCCTAAAATCGCCAGCGCCGAGATTTTGCCGACCGCCGTATTCACTGAACCCAACACAGGTTCGGACCTTGGCAGTCTGCGCGCCCGCGCCGTCAAGGATGAGAATGGCGATTACCAGATCACCGGCAATAAAACCTGGATCACCCACGCGGCGCGGACCCATGTGATGACGCTGCTAGCCCGCACCAACCCCGACAGTACCGATCACCGCGGCCTGTCGATGTTCCTGGCGGAAAAAACACCTGGAACGGACGAGAACCCCTTCCCCACCCCCGGCATGACTGGCGGTGAGATTGAAGTGCTGGGTTACCGCGGCATGAAGGAATACGAGCTGGGCTTTGATGGCTTCAAAGTCAAGGGTGAGAACCTTTTGGGTGGCGAAGAAGGCAAGGGTTTCAAACAGCTCATGGAAACCTTCGAATCCGCCCGTATTCAGACCGCGGCCCGCGCCATCGGTGTGGCCCAAAGCGCGCTGGACATCGCCATGCAATATGCGCAGGACCGCAAACAGTTCGGCAAGTCGCTGATCAACTTCCCCCGCGTGTCCGGCAAGCTGGCGATGATGGCGGTCGAGATCATGATCGCACGACAGCTGACCTATTTCTCGGCTTGGGAAAAAGACAACGGTCATCGCTGCGATCTTGAGGCCGGGATGGCCAAGCTGCTGGGTGCCCGCGTGGCCTGGGCTGCTGCCGATAACGGCCTGCAAATCCACGGCGGCAACGGCTTTGCACTGGAATACAAGATCAGTCGCGTTCTATGCGACGCACGCATTCTAAATATTTTTGAGGGAGCCGCCGAAATTCAGGCACAGGTCATCGCACGACGTTTGCTCGGGTGACCCTTTTCGGCACTCCTGTTTCCCCAACTGACCCGGCCTTTGTGCCGGGTCTTTTTCTTTCACAGGTGGTTTCCAGGATCCCCTGTACAAGCCGAAGCCGATTTACTCAAACAGCACGGGATCAGTCCTGACCAGCCAGCACCAAATCTTCCCCCTTTGATTTCCGCCAGAACCCCGATACAGCAACCATCGGAACGCCCACAGCCCGGAATTGCTGAACACGACATGATCCGATTGATATTTGCACTATGGGCGAGTTTCGCTGCAATCGCTTTGGCTGGCTGCGCGACCACGCAACCGACTGCCAGCCAGAACGACATCACCAATCTGGCACAGGCGATCCAAAACCTCGGGCCAAATGTCGACCCGGTCGAAGCGCGGCAGGCCGCCACTATCGCTTACACCTACTCGCAGCAGCTGGCATTGGATTGGGACGTCACCGATCCCGCCATCATCCACAACGCCAAGATCATCAACGGGTTCCGTGAAAAGGGGCTGTGCAACGACTGGGCTCAGGCGATGACCGGGCGCTTGCGGCAGGAAAATTTTCGTACGCTGGACATGCATTGGGCCACATCTCCGCCGACACCATTCCGTATCATCCACCACTCGGCTTTGATCAGTGCCAAGGAAGATTCGATGTATGACGGCCTCATCCTCGACCCCTGGCGCAACAGCGGCGCCCTGTTCTGGGCACCGGTCCGCGAGGACACGCGATACAACTGGCGTCCCCGTTCGGAAGTGCGCGAACAACTGCTCAGCGGTGCGCTGCCCTATTGAGGGCACAGCAACCCGTTCCTTTGACACACGCGATAGGCTAAGACCCCTTATGATCCGCTTGATACTGATGCTGCCCCTGATGGCCCTCTTCCAGTGCGACAGGGGTGAAACCGTTGCCGCCTACGGCGCTGCAGATCAAACATGGGTGCTGCAGGAAATTGATGGACGCCCGTTCGAGGCCAGCGCCCTGCTGCGCTTTCCTGAAGAAGGCAAGATCACCGGCAACGCCCCCTGCAACAGCTATAACGGCACCCTCAGCGCGCCCTACCCGTGGTTCGAGGTGCAGGACCTGATTTCCACCCGCGCCGCCTGCGCCGGGCTCGAGGATGAAGGGTTCTATTTTGCTGCCTTGATGGCGATGACCCAGTCCGAAGTCTCAGGTGACGTACTGATCCTGCGCAATGAGGACGGGCACGAGATGATGTTCAAAGCCGCCGAATGACCTGATCCACAAATCGCGCCCGTGCCTCGGGCAGCGGGGTATGGCCCAGAGATGGGGCCAAACGGTGTTCCAGAAAATAGCCGGTGGTCTGCAGGCCGTCTGCAATCTCGGTATCGGGCGCAGCGCCTTCGCCACGCAGGCAGGGCGGCAGAGGCAACAGCTTGTCCGCCCATTCCCCTGCCCCTTGGGTGCTGACTGCCCGACCGGTTTTGGGTGAAACATAGATCAGCCCGTCCGTCGCACCGGTCACGGCACAGGCCGATAGATCAAGGCCAAAGCCCAATTCCTCGAGCAGTGCCAGTTCCCAGCGCAGATAGGCCAGCGGCCAGATCTCATCCTGCCCCAGCAGGTCCATCAACTGTTCGGTCTGCTTATAGATCGCCGGATGTGGTTCCCTCTCGGGCAGGCAAAAGGACAAAAGCGCCACGCTGGCGTTCAACCCGGCCAGCGCCAGCCGCCCCGAAAACGCTGCCGCTGCGCGCGACCTGAGAGGTTCGACCTGAAAGCTACCGAGATGTTCCTCAAGCCGCGCCCGCCAAAGCACGTCCAGCTGTGCACCGGGCTGCAGGATCGGCGCAATCTTGCGGCTGGTTCCACCGCGTACAACTCCGGCATGTCGCCCGTGGCCTTCGGTGAAGACCTCGATGATCGCCGATGTCTCGCCATGGCGGCGAGAAGTCAGAAGAATGCCGTGATCGCGCCAGTCCAAGTGCGGGTCCTGTTCGTGATTGCGTCAGTATGAGGGCACAAGACCGTGATGAGCCGAATTCTGCAAGCGTTAAGGATGTTAGGTTTCAAGAGCTATACTAAAGGACAAGTTCAATGGTGTGGACTAAAGGATGCTCTGCGGACAGAACGGGCATTCGTCTTATTGGCGGCAATGGCTGCAGTGCAGCCCAATCCGGACATTCGTTACAAGACTTTGCATTTTTGGCTTTCAGGATACTTGGCCTCGATGTGCTTTGTTGCTGTCATCTGGGGCGGACTCTCGTCTTAGGTCGTGGGTGTAGTCTCGGGTAACGTCAGCCATCACCAAACGGTAGCTGTTAAAGAAGCGGGACCGGCCAAGCGCTTGCGCGCGACGATGCGCAGGAAGATTTCGCCATTTGGTTACAGCATCTTCGTCCTCGAAGTAGCCGATGGCGACAAATCTGCCGGGTTTGGCTGAGCTTTCAAAACGTTCGATTGAAATGAAGCCTTCAATACCATTCAGGTGTTCGCGCAACTCCGTTGACGTTTGCATGTAGTCGTCCATTTCATGCGCTTCAACGTCGAACTCAAATACCATAACAATCATGTGTGTTGTCCATCTAGTTTGATTCTTCGGGTGATACCTATCAGTAAAACGGCTCTATTGTTTCGATGCGGGTCGAAGCGTTGATGATGCTGAACTCGTTGTCTTGTTGGTAAGAAAGTCTCGAACTCATGTCGCGTGCACCTTCTGGCTGTCAGCCGGCGCCTGCTCTCGATCAAACATGCCATAATCCCGGATCACGTTGGCGATCCGCAGGCGGTAGTTATCAAAGACCCCGGAGCGCCCTTTCGCTTGCGCGCCTCGATGTGCGGTGAGGTTGCGCCAGCGTGCTACTGCGTCTTCATCTTCGAAGAACGACAGAGACAGGATTTTATGCGGATCCGTTAGGCTTTGGAACCGCTCGACCGAGATGAATCCCTCGACATCATTGAGCATCGGGCGCATTTCTGCTGCGATGTCGAGATACTCGTCCTTGCAACCCTTTGCCGGTTCGACCTCAAAGATTACAGCGATCATGTGCCCTCTCCGTACGGTGAAGAAGCGAGCTTGAGCCAGGTACGATCTTCGCGGAGCAAAAACTTCTCCTTTTGGGCAAACTCGTAGTTTTTCCGCCCGAGAGGATCGGTGGCCAAGCGCACTCGGTAGGCCTCGTAGTCTGCAAGGCTCGCTACATTGTAAATGCCATAAGCGAGCGTCGACGACCCTTCATGAGGCGCGTAGTAGCCGATCAGATCAGCGCCACAGCGCGGGATCGCCTGACCCCAGTTGCGGCAATACTCTTCGAACTGGACCTTCTTGGTCGGGTCTATTTGGTAACGGATAACGCAAGTCAACATGACGGACTCCTTCCAGTGTGTTTTGCCAATCCTAGCTGATTGCTTTCCGCCAATGCTTCGACTAAGATCGAACTATGAAAGAAGGTCCAGATATCGCTCATATTGCCGCTTTGATCGGCGACCCCGCCCGCGCCAACATGCTAACCGCGCTGATGAGTGGCAAAGCCCTGACTGTCAGTGAACTGGCGGAGGAAGCTGGAGTGACGATCCAGACCGCCAGCTCGCATCTTTCGAAACTGGACGATGGTGGGCTTTTGCGTCCTCGAAAGCAGGGGCGGCACAAATATTTCGCACTCGCGAGCGACGAAGTAGCGCATGTCCTGGAGGGCCTGATGGGACTTGCGGCGGGGTCGGGATATTTACGCAAACGGACAGGCCCGAGAGACGCGGAATTGCGGCTGGCCCGCGTTTGCTACAATCATCTGGCAGGGGACATGGGTACTCAGATGTTTGATAGCCTCGTAGAACGCGGGCATTTGGTTCTGGATGGCGAGGAACTTGAACTGACCGAAGCAGGTGTTGCCTTTGCAACAGGCTTCGAAATTGACATCGAAAGCTTACGCAAGGCACGTGCGCCGGTTTGTCGAGAATGCCTGGATTGGAGTGAGCGCAGGTCCCATCTGGCAGGGAGCTTAGGCCGCGCGTTTCTCGGTCGCTTCGAGGAACTGTCCTGGGCCAAACGAGATCAGAAAACGCGGGTAGTGACGTTCACGCGGAATGGAGCAGAGAAATTTAACAAGCTCTTTCCGGTGACCTAAACCGCTCGTGTTTCTACAAAGCAGACATTGCGTGGGCTGGGGCAATGTCCGCAGCGCGGTTTTCACTACAATTCGGCGAACGACCGCACCAAGCTCTATTGAGACGTCGGTTTCTTGCTCTCACAAGCCATTAGGGTTACCAAATTTGGCCACACAATGCCAAACCCGTTTTAGCGTTTGTTCATCGGCTCTTTCGTATTTTCGGGCCAGCCCAATTTGTCGAGGCGTTAAAACTCCGTTTTCAAGAAGAGAATACGCCAAACTCGCCGCTTCTTCGTCTCGATAAGTCGCACAATCCAAAATCCGGCTTGCGTCCATCCTAAAGCCCGAATGCCACCGGATTGGGCAACCCAGCCTTTTCGCCACTACTTCGATCTCCGTTCCCTTGTAACAGGCATCGAAAGCGGCGGCCTCTACGTCCTCCTTAACAATCAACGGCCCATGGACGTGAGCTTCGATGTAGTTATCGAGTTCATCTAGAGCTGAGATGTTTTCAGCCGCTAGTGAAGGAAGATTCATTCGGTCTGCCACACCGAAATTCACAGGATCGAAGTAGCTGTCAGGATAGCAAAAAGTTGAACGCTGTAGGACTTCGAACCTCATGCGAAGATGACAGGAGCCAAAACGCGGCGAGCCCCCAGTTGCCCAATTAAGGTGGTTCAATGCTCCGTATTTGGGACGTTGATCTGGCTCTGCATTGTCGTACGCGGCGCCAAACATGCGGCTTTCCCAAATCCAGCGGTCTCCTCCTTGATGAGCCGTCAAGCCGCCATTGCTGCTCCCTTTTTCGAACTGTGAGTAATAGATGCCATCTTTGGCGAGCGCCTCAATCATCCAACCTGTTCCCTGAAGCGCGTCCGGATGAAAGTTGATCGTGACTCGAAAACTGTGTGGGACCGGCGCGCCGTGCGAACGCAGGCGTACATGATCAATCGCGTTTTGAGCCGGTTCGGGAAGCATGTGGTTTCGACTATTTCCACTGAATTTGGTCATTGATCTTATGCACGTTACTCAAGGTGCAATTAGATTGCGAACGGCAGCCTTGCCCTGAAATAAATAGGATCTCGAATTTGAGATTCTCAACGCAACCGGATTTTGCCGTCTCGCTATCATGAGGACGAAGCAATTCAACTCAAGCGAGATGTGTCGAGCAAACTTGGCTCGGGTAATCCGACTGAGAAACAACGACTGTGCAGCCGGCGCCAAAATATTCTTGGTCCACGGTGCCGTCTTTAACACTTGTTCAATGTCCTCTTTGAGCCGTGAAGATCGGAAAGTTTTGCAAAGTTCACTTTCTGCGCATTGCCATCGTTGGGGCATCGCGCAGCATCGATAAAGCGGGCTCTTCTGACACCTTCGCCGCTTGCGGTGGAAACATCGGCTCCTGAAGAGTGAACGGCCGAGCATCGAACAAAGCAACACAAGATCAAAGATTTGGGCTAACGCATCGATAACAGGTTCGATTCCGTCCTTTGCAAAAGCCATGCTGCGCAGGCATTGGGCAGGTATGAGCCCTTATCTACCGCTTTCTCGATGCCTTGCCTCACTGGCAAGCATGCGGATTAGAAACATAAGCGCACCGAACAGGGCAAAGGTGAGAATGCCTAGTGCCGGAACGTGGGCAAAGAGCAATGCGGAAACAACCATCAAGACCATCGCAACCGAAAAGACTACGATGCCGCTGATAACCAAACGTAAAACCGTCTTGGTAGCAAGCTTCCAAATCCGGGAACTCCGAATGTAGGATTGTATTTGAGTTAAAGCTCTTAGCACCGAAAATTCACTTATGAAGATGTGGTACGAATACAAGTTATCCAATACATCCGTTATTCCACTATTGCTAGCTCCTAGGCGAGCTTAGTCCGCGATTTGTGAATTGCCGTCTAAATTTTCGCTGCACCATGAACGAATGGCAGCGATCTCTGCTGCCGCGCGGCGTACTGGACTGAGCAACTGCGGCGATTTTCATGCTGCGTGCACATGCAGCGAGAAAAGGCGATGACCGGGTTGGGCTCGAAGCAGCCATTAATGGAGTCGCTACTCCAGCCCTTCTTCCCCCAACAAATGCCGCCCCTCCCGATCCTCGACCTCGACGACCCAGAGATCAGGGTCAAAGCTGCGTTGGCGTTGGATCGCCTGATCCACGTCGCCCTCAGGGCCTGAGGACAACTCAACCCATTTTCGATCACCGCTCATTAGATCAAAGCTGCGCTGGAACGCCACCGCCTGGCCGTCCAACGTGTTCAGTTTAACCAGAACCGCGCCTGCGGTGTCGTCTCCGTGTGCAACCACAAAGGCCGGGATTTCCTGAAACCGCAGCCGCGCGAGATAGGCGTGGACCCAGAAATCTGCCGTCAGGCGCGTCATGCGTTTCCGTCTTTAAAATCCAGCCCCATTTCCGAGTAGCGTTCGGATTCCTCCAGCCAATTGGGCCGGACTTTGACCTGCAGAAACAAGTGGATTTTGCGATCCAGGAATTCTTCCAACTCGGCCCGTGCGGCCTGGCTCACGGCCTTGATCGTCTCACCTTTTTTACCCAGCACGATGCCCTTGTGGCCGTCGCGCATGACATAGATAATCTGATCGACCTTGGCCGAGCCGTCCTTGCGTTCTTCCCAATTTTCAGTCTCGACCGTAAGCTGATAGGGCAATTCCTGGTGCAGGCGCAGGGTCAGTTTCTCGCGGGTCATTTCGGCGGCGATCATGCGCATCGGCAAGTCCGCGATCTGATCTTCGGGGTACAGCCACGGACCCTCGGGCACCTCACCGGCCAGCCATGTCCGCAGGTCACCAACGCCGTGACCCTTTTCTGCCGAAATCATGAAGGTCTCAGAGAAGGGATAGCGCGCGTTCAGATCGCTGGTCAGGGCCAACAGGACCTCGGACTGAACCCGGTCGATCTTGTTGATGGCCAACGCGATTTTGCGACCCTGGCCAATCTCTTCCAGACCTTCCAGGATACGCTCGACGCCTTCGGTGATGCCACGATGCGCCTCGACCATCAGAACGACAACGTCGGCATCTGCCGCACCACCCCAGGCCGCCGCGACCATGGCGCGGTCCAGACGGCGACGGGGTTTGAACAGGCCCGGCGTGTCGACAAAGACTAGCTGCGCGTCACCTTCCATCGCCACGCCGCGAATACGGGCACGAGTGGTCTGCACCTTATGCGTCACGATCGAGACCTTGGCCCCGACCATGCGGTTCAGCAGGGTGGATTTGCCAGCGTTGGGCTCTCCGATCAGGGCGATAAATCCGGCGCGTGTGGTCATGGTCAATGCGATCCTGTTTGCAAGTGCGCACCCCTATAGCAGAAAGGCGCGGCGGGCCAGAGGGATTTGTCGCATTGCCGCCATGCGCAGAGGGTGGCAGGACTATGACTGCGCCACGCCAAACCCAGCCAGGCGATGATCCTTTACGCGAGGTAGACATGAACCGTCGTGAGTTTCTTTTGAGCAGCGCAACCGCTGCAGGGGCGCTGGGTATGGGGGGCTATGGTGTGGCAGCGAGCCATGTGAAAGAGCTGATCCTGCAGCCTGCCAGTTTTGCGCTGCGCGGCGGCCAGATCACCAATGGCATGGTCAGCCTGTCTCCGGACGCACCTCCGCCGGTGCTGTACGGACAGCAGGGCAAGGTGATGCGGCTGCCGGTTCGCAATACGCTGCCCGACTACACAGCCATGCACTGGCATGGGCTGCGCATACCCAACGCGATGGACGGAGTGCCCTATCTGACCCAGATGCCAATGGGCGAAAATGAGCTGTTCACCTATGAGTTCACACCGCCGGATGCGGGCACCTACTGGTACCACCCCCATTGCATGACCATGGAGCAGATGGCGCATGGCTTGACTGGTGTGATGGTGATTGCCGAACCTGAAAACCCCGGCTTCGACAGCGAACAGGTCATAAACCTACGCGATTTCCGGCTGGATGACGACGGCAGCTTTTTACCAGCCTTTACCCAACGTGGCGCAGCGCGGTCCGGAACCTTCGGAAATGTCCATACTGTGAATTGGCTGCAAAACCCAACCTATGATCATGCGGCCGGGGGATTGGTGCGTTTGCGGGTGGTCAATACGGACACAACCCGGACTTACAAGCTGCATCTGTCGGCCTCGGACGCACGGATCATCGCCTGGGACGGTCATCCGATCGAAGGTGAGGTGCCACTGCCCGCCCAAGAAACGCCATTGATGGTCGGACCCGGGCAGCGCGTCGATATTGCCGTGGCGATGCCCACAGACGAAGGTCAGACCTTCGATCTGATTGTCAAACTGCCGGGGCAACCCCACAGGGCGATGGTACGGCTGCGGGCCATAGGGCAATCGCAGGCCCGGAATCTGCGAGAGTTGCGCCCCCTGCCCACCAATCCGGTTGCCAAACCCGATTTGGCCAATGCTGAACTGCATGAGTTTGTTTTTGGCTGGACGCCAGAAGGCGGCATCCCGGATAACGGTTTTTGTGGCACGCTCGGGTATAACTTCTGGTCAATAAATCGCAAACCTTGGCCAGGGGATGCGGCGCAGGATGTAGGTCCTTTGGCGACTTTGAAAATGGGCAAGACCTATGTGCTGCGCCTGCGCAACGAATCCCCCAACACACATCCGATCCACCTGCATGGTTTGGCCTTCAAGCCGATCCGCTCGAACCAGCGAAAACTGCCGCCTTTGATGACGGATACCATGCTGCTGCTAAAGGATGAGGTGGTAGAGATCGCGCTGGTTGCGGACAATCCCGGCGACTGGGCCTTTCATTGCCATGTTATCGAGCACCAGAAAACCGGGCTGACAGGGTTTATTCGGGTGATCTAAAGGCTCCTGTTGCCCGATCCTGGCGCAAATCAAGTTCAAGCACATGATTGGGATAGGCCTGATCCTGGATCCGAAAGCTTGTGGTTCCGATATGTTCGAACCCCTGTGACAGGTAAAAATCAATCGCGGGTGTGTTCTCGGAATTGGTGGTGAGCCAGGTTCTTTCACCACCAAGTTCACGGCAGTGTTGTAGCGCGGTGTTCAGCAGCGCCTTGCCAACGCCTTTGCCCTGGTGTCTCGGCTGAACATAGAGGGTTGAGATTTCCGGGCCACCTACACCGGGCAGCGGAGGCGTTCTATCAGTCGCGACGGCGACATACCCAATCAACCCTGATCCCGCCTCAAGTACAGACAGAAATTCTGTTGGATCGGCGATGCGCGCCTTGGCGCGTTGGGTGGTGAATTCGTTCAAGGCATAATTAGCAAAGAATGCGCCGATGCCATCACGCTGATAAGTGGCCAGCCAGACCTCAATCGACAGCGCTGCAAGGCTGGAAGCATCAGAAGGGATTGCAGGTCTGATTTTCATATTGTGCTGCCCGTTCAGGCCACAACGATCAGTGTTTCCAGGCAGCGACACATTACCCCAAACGCTCTAACAGGGCCTTGGCTGCTGCTTGTTCTGCCTGCCGCTTTGATCCAGCAGTGGCTTGGGCTTCGGTACCGTCCTGCAGTCGGGCTGCAATGGTGAAAACCGGGGCGTGATCCGGGCCGCTGCGCCTTACTTCGACATAGGAGGGCGGCTTCTGCCCCCGCGCCTGCGCCCATTCCTGCAGCGCGGTTTTTGCGTCGCGTGCGTCGGCCTCAACATTGTGGATGCGGTCGCCCCACAGCGCCAGGATTACATCACCCGCGGCCTCAAATCCGGTATCGCGGTAGATGGCAGCGATCACAGCCTCCATCGCGTCGCCCAACAGGGCCTGCTTTCGACGGCCACCCGACAGCATCTCGGACCGGCCGAGTTTCAGGACCTCACCCAGATCAATCTGGCGGGCAACGTCGGCACAGGCTTCTTTACGAACCAATGCGTTGAAGCGGGGCGCCAACTGCCCTTCTGACGCTTTCTTGTCTGCCTCAAGCAACGCAGTGGCCATAACAAGGCCCAAGACACGATCGCCCAGAAACTCCAGCCGTTGGTTATCAGGTCGCGTTGCTGAGGACACCGAGCCATGGGTCAGTGCGCGCACCAGCAGTTCAGGGTCTTTGAATTCATACCCCAAACGTTTCTGGAACGCTTTTATCTCAGCCGATAGCTTCAATTGACCGCCTTAAAGAAGCGATCCCCGCGCCAAGTCCAGAAGAACAGCATCGACCGGCCAGCGGACGAGAACATGATCCGGTCGGCCCGACCGATCAGGTTTTCATAGGGCACATAACCGACCCCACCCGCAGATTGCGGTACACGGCTGTCGCTGGAATTGTCGCGGTTGTCCCCCATAAAGAAATAATGGCCTTCGGGCACGGTGTAGATGCCGGTATTGTCGGAGCCCTGCTTGCCAATATTCAGCACGTCGTAGGATACGCCGTTGGGCAGGGTTTCGATCAAACGGGACTTTTCGCAAAGACCGCCCAGACCAACTGGTCCATTTTCACAGCGCGGGCGCAGGCGTTGCGGGCCCTGCGGTTCTGACAATTCGGTAAAGACACCATCGGGCTGTTGCGGAACCGGCGTACCGTTTAGGATGACCTGGCCGTTACGGACCTGAATGCGGTCTCCCGGCAGGCCCATGAGCCGTTTGATATAGTCGCGCCCGCTTACCGGATGGCGGAAAACGATGACGTCGCCGCGTGCAGGCTCACCGCCCCAGATCCGGGAATTGTCTTCGCTCTTCATCCAGCCACAAACATCCTCGGCATCGATATTCAGACCAACTCTGGAAATGATCAGGCTGGGGCACGACGCATACGAATAGCCATAAGCCATCTTGTTGACGAATAGGAAATCCCCGATCAGCAGGGTCTCTTTCATCGAACCTGACGGAATCCAAAAAGGCTGAAAGAACAGGGTTCGGAAAATGCCCGCAATCAGCAGTGCGTAGACGATGGTTTTGATCGTCTCCCAGATGCCACTTCCGGTTTTGGCTTCTTCGGCCATTCTGCTCTCCAGTCCTTGCGTTGTTGGGTGCTACATGCGGGTCGGTCAGGGGCAAGTCAAGGCTGTGCAGCACCTTCTTGGCGTGGCCGCGCCTCGATCACCACAAAGGCCTGCGCCCAAGGGTGATCATCGGTCAGGGTGACGTGAATGATCGCCTCGTGCCCGTCTGGCGTCATCGTTGCCAACCGTTCCGCGGCCCAGCCGGTCACCTGCATCACCGGCTGACCGGTATCAAGGTTTGAGACGGCCATATCCCGCCAGGCGATACCCATCCGCAGACCTGTGCCCAACGCCTTGGAACACGCCTCTTTCGCGGCCCATCGTTTGGCATAGGTGCCCGCCGTATCCGCGCGACGTTCCGCTTTGTGCTGTTCGATGTCGGTGAAGACACGGTTGCGAAAGCGATCGCCAAAGCGATCAAGCGTGCCCTGAATGCGATCGATATTCGCAAGGTCTGTGCCGATGCCGAGGATCATTGGTTGCGATTTCCCTGTTTCAAAAAGGCAGCGTACCCACGATTTACGCCGGCAACAAATGCATACCGGCAAAAGACAAACGACACGGCGAGGCAAAGTACAAGCTCTAGCCCAATAGACAGCCAAGCCCGGTAGCGAAAATTAGATGCAACTGCATCCCCAAATACCAACGCAATCGCAAAAACGCAGATCACACAAACCAAGGTGGTCCAGATCATTTTCCAGGCAAGAACCCAGCTTTTGACCGATGGTCCGCATTGCCTTCCCCTTGCTCCCGCTTTGCCTCCATAAAAAAACGCTGCCGTCGCCAGGGCCAACCCCAAAGGCAGCGTTGCGAGGGGCCATGTCACATCTAACCACCATTTGATCAGCGACAAAAACGACAGTCCCGAAAAAAGGAACGCAACAAAGGTCAAACGATCCAGCTTGGCCTCTGCGTTCGTCGCCAATATGGTCTTCATTGGCTTCACCACTGCACCGCCTTGAGGATCATTGTGGTTGTTCTTTACGTTTAACCCGTTGCATGGCCTTCAGTTCGGTTTTCACCGCAAGCGGCACCAGCGCTGCATTCACGATAAACGCTGCAGAAACCAAAATTATATCAATTGCCAGAGTGCGATACAGTAGGGGAGGCGCATAAAAAGCCATATACGCCTCAACGAGAAGGGACATTTTGAGTTCCGAGGCGCTGCTGTAGAATTGAAACACCTGCCCGATCAAAAGGAGCGCTGTCCAGTTTACGACGTAAAAAACCAAAGCGCCCAAAACCGCAAACCACACGATTTCCCGCAGCTTTAATGTGCGGCGCGCCGTGCGGGCAAAACTCTGCGCTGTGATCATAGCTGCCAATACCGCTGAGATGACCGGAATGCCCGGTGGAGTGAGATCATACCTGAACAGAATTTCAATTGTCGCGAACATCAATGTCAGCGAAAATCTGATTAGCAGTAGCCACAGGGCAAAGAGCCAAAGGCTTGGTGTTTTCATAGCATAGTCTCACCTTAGTGCGCTGTTTTGGCAGTGCCGGTATTTGGGTATTTGATCGCACGATTAGAACGTGTCCATAAAACGTTCAGAATTCTTTGGGGTGGCTCCGACAGCGGCAACAACTACGCGACTATCAGGTCGATCGCCTGCTGTTTTTAAGGTACGTGCGCGCCCCTAATGCGACAAACACACGACACATCAAAAAAGCAATAAGCAGAATCATGCAAAAGCCGATAGCCAAAAACAGAATAGGGATGTCACGAAGCGGGGCCGACAACGAAGGCAGCGCGAAAAACAGCAAGGCCGCCCAAACAAGAGAAATTACCATTCCCACGCAAGCCATAAAAAGAGCCGCATTCCACATTTCAGACTTGGCTGGCATTTCGTCAAACTGCTGCGCATATCGCTGACCCTCGAATATTGCCCCAGCTATAAACGGAACCATGTGAACAAAGCTGCCAGACAAATCGACATCAAACACGGCGCTAGCCGCAAAAACGAACAACGGGATAGCAATGCTGACCAAAGTGAAAACAAGTGAAAATCTGAGAATGCTCGAACTCATGTCTAACTCTGTTTGTTGATTAGGAGGTTTTTAAAAGCGACCTGGAAAGCTGCCCTGTTTCAGTGGTCTGTCACCTGCGGTAGGCTACCTTTTCACTCACGACAACCGCACCGTCAGGATCTTATAGCTCGCCACTCCAAAGAACCCTGCAAACGCAAAGTCGAACCAGCGGCGGGCGCGGCGGTAGGCGCGGACCATGCGTTCGGATGAGAACAGGAACGCGTAGCCGATGAAGATAAAAAGCGACCCGGCATAAAGCAGGCCGAAATAGCCCAACAACATCGACAAGCTGGCGTCATTTGGGGCCACGATGGCATAGATCGATCCCCAGCTGAGGATCGCCTTGGGGTTGGTCAGGTGAATAGCCGCGCCTTTGGCAAAGATCGCCCTCAGTGAACCGGTGACCGGGTTGCCTAGCGCAACCTCATCCGAGCTCATGGCGCGACGCAGGGCTTTCAGCGCCAGCCAGCCCAGATAGGCCACACCGAAATAGCGGATCACCTCAAACACCCAGACATTGGCCAGCATAATCGCAGACAGTCCCAATGCAGCAGCAACACCCCACATGGCCGACCCCGCGCAGATGCCTAGCGCAAAGGCCAGACCTGCGGTGCGCCCCTCATTCATGGCGGTTCCGGCGATACCCATGGTCGCAGGGCCCGGAGACCCTCCGGCCATCAGCCAGGCCAACCAGATGGCGACAAACCCTGTGGTGATCACGCCCGCGCCTCATCCATAAGGCGGCGCATCTCAGAAATTGCTGGGGTAAGACCGCGGAAGATGGCTTCGCCAATTAGAAAGTGGCCGATATTTAGTTCACGCACTTCAGGAAAGACCGCCACGGGTTTGACCGTGTCGTAGGTCAGGCCATGGCCCGCGTGCACTTCGAGACCCAGCGAATGAGCAAAAGCGGACATGTCGCGCAGGGCGTCCAATTCACGCGCGGCCTCATCCATATGACCGTCTGCATGCGCGTCGCAATAAGCGCCGGTATGAAGTTCGATCACCTCGGCGCCGATACGGTGGGCGGCCTCAATCTGACGCTGGTCGGCGGCGATAAAGATTGACACGCGACAGCCAGCCTCGCGCAGCGGGGCGATGTAATGGGCCAGCTTGTTTTCTTCACGCGCGACTTCCAGCCCGCCTTCGGTGGTGCGTTCCTCGCGCTTTTCGGGAACGATGCAGACGGCATGCGGCTTGTGGCGCAGCGCGATCTTCTGCATCTCGGGCGTGGCTGCCATTTCAAAGTTCAGCGGCACAGTCAGAGCGTCCATCAGCGCTTCGATATCTTCGTCTACGATATGGCGGCGGTCTTCGCGCAAATGCGCAGTGATACCGTCGGCTCCGGCTTCTTCGGCCAGTTTTGCCGCGCGCATCGGATCCGGGTAAGCCCCGCCCCTGGCATTGCGAATGGTTGCCACATGGTCGATGTTTACACCCAGACGCAGTTGATTGTCAGACATCACCCGATTCCTTTCCCGATTTCTGGCCCGAGCCTAGTGGGTTTGTCACAGAAACGGCAGTCTTGGATTCCGCCAAGCGTTTGATTTCTTCGAACTTCGCCTTGATCCGGGCGCGGCGTCGCTGCTGGTACGTGCGGATCAGAGGCAGGCTGAGGTAATGACAGATCACCGCGGCAAGAAGACCGGGAAAAATGCTGCCGATAAGATAGGGATAGAACACCTCGTGGTAGAAGATGCCCAACCCGTGCCAGTCCGCAACCCGATCGGTAAACAGGGCGACCAAGTTGTCTTTGAGATCATAAATGGCGTTGGCGAAGGTGCGCATCAGCCTATGCGATTCGCCTTCTTCAAAATCGGTTCCCAACAGGAAATGCCCGGTTTGCAGGCAAACAACGCCGATGGGCACATAGGTCAGCGGATTGCCAAAAAACGTCCCACTGAGCGCCGCCAGAATATTGCCATTGATCAGCCGCGCGCACAGGGCAGCCACCACAAAATGCAGCCCATAGAACGGGGTAAAAGCCGCAAACACCCCTGCCCCGATCCCGCGCGCAATGCGTTCCGGTGAATCCGGCAGGCGGCGAACACGGTGTTTGACGTAATGAAAGGCCCGGGTCCATCCGCCACGGGGGTAAACGAATTCCGAAGCAATCTGGACAGGCGAGCGTCGATCTCGGCGCTTAAATACCACTCCTGATCACCCCTTTATCAGCCAGCCGCGACAGCGGTTTTGGACCTGTCCCTGTAGCGTTCAACCGCAGCCACGTCACTTTCAGCCTCAAGCATCAGCATCAGCGAATGCAGCTGTTCCAGGTCGCGCAGCTCGACACTGATCATAAGGCGGTAAAAATCCGGTTTGCGATCGACGAATTCCAGGTTCGAGATATTGGCCTTTTTCTCGCCAATCAATGTGCAAATGCGCCCCAGCACCCCGGCATCATTACCGATGGTCAGATCAAGCGTCATACCATAGACAGCGGGGTGGGTGCCAGAATGCCAGTGCAGGTCGACCCAGCGGTCGGGTTCGCTTTCGTGATCGGACAGGCGGTCGCAATCGATGGCGTGCACAACCACACCTTTGCCGCGATAGGTGATGCCGACGATGCGTTCCCCCGGCAACGGCTGACAACACGGCGCGCGTTCGAATTTCTGCCCCGGTTCAAGGCCAATCACCGCGCGGCGCAGGGGGATCGCGTCACCTTCGTCCTGGGTCAGTTCGGGATAAACAGCGCTGATCACGTCATGGGCTGTCAGTTCAGCGCTGCCAAGGCGAGCCAGCAATTCGTGACGATCCTTCAGGCGCAGGTGCTTTGCAGCCGTGTCCAGCGCTTTGTCTGTCGACTTGCGACCCACGTTTTCAAAGCCGGAACGGGCCAGTTCCTTGCCCAGCTTGATGAACCGCTCGCGGTCGACTTCGCGCAACGCCCGGCGAATGGCGGTGCGGGCCTTACCAGTCACCGCAATTTCCAGCCATGTGACCTGCGGCGTCTGGCCGTCGGCGGTGATGATATCCACCGATTGCCCGTTCTTGATCCGAGTCCACAGCGGCACGCGGATGCCGTCCACCTTGGCACCAACGCAGGCATGTCCGATCCGAGTATGGATCGCATAGGCAAAATCAATCGGCGTTGCTCCACGGGGCAGTTTGACCACATCGCCCTTGGGCGTAAAACAGAACACCTGGTCGGAATACATCTCGAGCTTGACTGCCTCGAGGAAGTCTTCGTGATCCTCCTCGCTGTCGAACTGTTCGGTCAGGTTGGCGATCCACTTGGCCGGGTCCACCGCAAACGGGTTTTCCGAACGTACACCGTCGCGATACGACCAGTGCGCCGCAACCCCGGTTTCGGCGACATCGTGCATCTGGCGTGTGCGGATCTGCACCTCGACCCGTTTACCGTCACGCCCAGACACCGTGGTATGGATCGAGCGGTAACCGTTCGATTTGGGCTGGCTGATATAATCCTTGAACCGACCCGGCACTGCGCGCCAGCGCTGGTGGATAGCGCCCAGGGTGCGATAACAATCTTCCTCGGATCGGGTAATGATGCGGAAACCGTAAATGTCGGACAGGCGCGAAAAGCCCTGGTCCTTTTCCTGCATCTTGCGCCAGATCGAGTAAGGTTTTTTGGCACGGCCGAATACCTCGGCCTCAATCCCGGCCTTTTCCAGCTCGTGCCGCATATCACCGGTAATGCGGTGGATCACGTCACCGGTTTCGCGCTGCAAAGTGATAAAGCGGCGGATGATTGACTGGCGGCCTTCGGGGTTCAGAACACGGAAGGCAAGGTCTTCCAGCTCTTCCCGCATCCATTGCATCCCCATGCGGCCTGCAAGCGGCGCATAGATATCCATCGTTTCACGCGCTTTGACGACCTGTTTCTCGGGTCGCATTGCCTTGATCGTGCGCATGTTGTGCAGTCGGTCGGCCAATTTCACCAGGATCACCCGCAGATCCTTGGACATCGCCATGAACAGCTTGCGAAAGTTCTCGGCCTGTTTGGTTTCACGGCTGGACAGCTGCAGATTGGTCAGCTTGGTGACGCCATCGACCAGCTTGGCGACTTCTTCCCCGAACAATTCAGACACTTTGCCGTAATTGGCTTTGGTGTCTTCGATCGTGTCGTGCAACAGCGCGGTAATAATGGTCGCATCATCCAGACGCTGTTCGGTCAGGATGGCAGCAACGGCAACGGGATGGGTAAAGTAGGGCTCGCCGGAATGGCGGAACTGACCCTCATGCATTTGTTTGCCGAACTCATAAGCCCGGGCAATGCGATCAGCATTTGTCTTAGGATTGTAGTTGCGGACCAGCGCAATCAGATCGTCAGCAGAAATCATCCGGTCCGCACCTTCGTGTTTGGGAATTACCCCTGGCCTTGAGCCTCCATCAGAGCGCGCAACAGCTTCTCTTCGGACATATCGTCATCGGCAGGCTTGTCCGACTCGGCACCCATCAGCAGAGCCATCTGATCTTCTTCGGGCTCGTCGACCTCGATCTGGGTCTGGTTCGCCTCGATCAGACGCTCGCGCAGGTCATCGGCGCTTTGCGTTTCATCAGCAATCTCGCGCAGCGATACGACAGGGTTCTTGTCGTTGTCGCGGTCGACTGTGATCGGACCACCGGCGGAAATCTCGCGCGCCCGGTGGGCGGCCAGCATCACCAGTTCAAACCGGTTCGGAACCTTGTCAACGCAATCTTCTACCGTCACGCGGGCCATTGGGCGCTCTCCGTTACTGAATCCATGTCAGGAAGAGGTTTATCTAAGCGCGAATCCCCGCCTTGACAAGCAAGAAATGCCGCAAACGCACCCTTCACATAGGGGTGACTGCCGCAATGTCTTCGGCAGACAGGTCAGAGAGCATTTCCGTAACCGTCCGGCCCAGCACAGGATGGCGCCAGTCCGGCGCCACATCCGCCATCGGAACCAGGACAAAGGCGCGGTCCTGTAGGCGGGGATGTGGCAGGATCAACTGGCCCGGAACCTCTTGCCGTTGCGCTTCGGGCGACAGAACGAGCCATCGGTTAAATTCGGTGAGGTCCGGCAGAACTTGGTCGCCAAAGCCCACCAAATCCAGATCCAGCGTGCGCATCCCCCAGCGCTGAACCCGTTCGCGGCCAAACTCATGTTCAACTGCATGCAGGACCTGCAGCAACTCCGCCGGGGATTTATGGGTGTCGATTAAAGCTGCCGCATTGATGTAATCTGGCCCGGCCCCAGCAGGAAAACAGGGGGTTTCAAAAAAGCGGCTGACTGCGCGAATCACCACCCCCTGACGCGAAATCGCGTCAATGGCGTTTTGAAGTGTCACCTCGGGTTCAACACCTCTCAAACTGAGATTTGCACCCAAGGCGATGACCGCTTCTGACGAAAAATTGCTCATTCTGCTCCCAATATTCGGCGAATTGCATACTTGCGATACATAATAAATGCCCTAATTATGGGCTTATCAGCGCTCTGCTTATTTCTTAGCCACTCACCTAACACCCGGCGCGCTGGTTTGTACCGGAAGGATCTATTTATGTTTTACAAAGACGAACGGCTAGCGCTGTTCATCGACGGCTCGAATCTTTATGCAGCCGCAAAAGCACTGGGGTTTGATATAGACTACAAATTGCTGCGTCAGGAATTCATGCGTCGCGGCAAGATGCTCAGGGCTTTTTACTATACAGCGCTATTGGAAAACGACGAATATTCGCCGATCCGTCCCTTGGTTGACTGGCTGCACTACAACGGCTTCACCATGGTGACGAAACCGGCCAAGGAATACACCGACAGCATGGGGCGTCGGAAAGTCAAAGGGAACATGGATATCGAATTGACTGTCGATGCCATGGAACTGGCACCGCGGGTCGATCATATCGTGCTGTTTTCGGGCGATGGGGATTTCCGCCCGCTGATCGCAAGCCTGCAGCGTCAGGGCGTGCGCGTTTCGGTCGTGTCGACCATTCGCAGCCAGCCCCCGATGATTTCCGACGAGCTGCGCCGCCAGGCCGACAACTTCATCGAACTGGAGGACCTGCGCGACGTGATTGGCCGGCCTCCGCGCGAAATGCCCATGGAACCGCGCAGCGTCGCAGCTGGCGTACAATAAGACCCGGCCACTCACTGCCGGGGGAAGAACTAGCGCGGTCAGGATGCACCACCCTGGCCGCGCTTCTTTAATTAATGATTAGGTGCTGAAACACCCATTGGCTAACATCGATTCATGTCAGGTAAATGACGCGCTCCTGTCTGGACCAAGGCCGGGAAAAGACTTACCTGTGGCCTTATGGAGACCCTGACATGACCAAGCCCCCGCTGACCTTGTACCTTGCCGCCCCTCGTGGATTCTGCGCCGGTGTTGACCGGGCGATCAAGATCGTCGAGATGGCGCTGCAGAAATGGGGTGCGCCGGTGTTTGTGCGCCATGAGATTGTGCACAACAAATTTGTGGTTGACGGGCTGCGCTCCAAAGGTGCCGTATTTGTCGAGGAGCTGGACGAATGCCCCGATGACCGCCCGGTGATTTTCTCGGCCCATGGCGTGCCGAAATCCGTGCCGGCCAGCGCCGCCCAGCGCGAGATGATCTACGTCGACGCAACTTGCCCGCTGGTGTCCAAAGTCCATGTCGAGGCCCAGCGCCACGCCGAGGCCGGGTTGCAGATGATCATGATCGGTCACAAGGGACACCCCGAAACCGTTGGCACCATGGGCCAGCTGCCCGATGGTGAGGTCCTTTTGGTCGAGACCGTTGAAGACGTGGCCAACGTGCGGGTCCGCAACCCGGAAATGCTGGCCTTTGTCACCCAGACCACACTGTCGGTGGACGACACCAAGGACATCATTGCAGCGCTTGAGGCCCGTTTTCCGGCCATTGTCGGCCCGCATAAAGAAGATATCTGCTATGCTACCACCAACCGGCAGGAAGCCGTGAAAGAGGTTGCACCGAAGTCCGACGCTTTGCTGGTGGTCGGCGCGCCCAACTCATCAAACTCCCGCCGTCTGGTCGAGGTCGCATCGCGCGCCGGGTGCAACTATGCGCAGCTGGTACAACGCGCCACCGAGATTGACTGGCGGGCGCTTGAAGGCATCTCCTCTGTCGCAGTCACTGCGGGCGCTTCGGCCCCCGAAGTGCTGGTCACTGAGGTGATCGACGCCTTTCGCGACCATTACGATGTCACTGTCGAACTGGTCGAAACCGCAGTTGAAAATGTTGAATTCAAGGTGCCGCGTGTGCTGAGGCAACCCGCATGAGCGGTATCCCGAAAGCCCCGCTATACCTTGGGCTGGCGGGGCTCATCCCATTTGTTTGGGGCGCGCTGACCTATCTGAACGGCGATTTGAACGACTGGGGCAGACAGACGCTTGGGTCGCGATTTGTGGGGCCTTACGTCCAGCTATTCTACGGCTCGGTGATCCTGAGCTTTATGTCCGGTGTCTTGTGGGGCTTTGCCACCAAAACGTCAGGCAGCAAGGCGGCAACCTGCTATGCGCTGTCAGTGCTTCCTGCGCTTTGGGTTTTCTTCAAGACCGGTGGCGGGCCAGTCAGCACCGGCATCAATCTGATGTATGGCTTTGCCGGTTTGCTGATATTGGACGCTGTCTTTTCATATTGGCGGCTAACTCCGGTATGGTGGCTCAGACTGCGATTATTACTGACCGCTATTGTCCTGATATGCCTTGCTGTCGGAGTATACCTGTGACTGACCAGAAAACGATCGACGCCTATTCCAGCCGCGTCGCCGCCTATCTAAGCATCCCCCTGCCCCCAGAACAGATCGAGTCGCGTATGGCTTTTGCAGAAGCTGTGGGTGAGGGTCATGTTTTAGATCTGGGGTCCGGCCCCGGCTCGGACAGCGCGTTTTTCCTGCGTGAAGGTCTGACCGTGCGGGCGCTGGACGCAACCCCGGCTTTTGTCCAACACGCACGCGAGAATGGCGTCGACGCCCATCTGGGCACGTTCGATGATGTCACAGAAATGGCCGAATATGACGGCGTGTATGCCAGTTTTTCGCTGCTACATGCCCCTCGCAAAGATTTTCCGCGCCATCTGGCAGCCATCCACCAGGCCCTGAAACCCGGGGGCGTCTTTTTCCTTGGCCTGAAACTGGGCACAGGCGAACACCGCGACGATCTAGATCGATACTACACTTATTTCTCACAGACCGAGATCGAAGAGGCGTTGGCTGCGACGGGGTTCACGATCGACCGCATAACCACTGGCATGGGCAGAGGGTTGGCCGGGTCGTATGACGGCTTCATTCTGGTGCTGGCCCATGCCTGAGTTGTTTGCTTATACCGATGGTGCCTGTTCTGGTAATCCCGGCCCCGGTGGCTGGGGCGTTCTTCTGCGCGCGATCGAGGGCGACACCGTCCTGAAAGAGCGTGAACTTTGCGGTGGTGAGGCTGAAACCACAAACAACCGGATGGAACTGCTGGCCGCCATCAACGCACTTGAAACACTAGAGCGGGCGTCGAAGGTTATCGTCGTCACGGACAGCGCCTATGTAAAGAACGGCGTCACCGGATGGATTTTCGGGTGGAAGAGGAACGGCTGGAAAACCTCGAACAAAAAACCCGTCAAGAATGTCGATCTGTGGCAGCGCCTGGACGAGGCACAAACTCGCCACGACGTGACCTGGGAATGGGTCAAAGGCCATGCCGGGCATCCAGAAAATGAAAAGGCGGATGAGCTGGCCCGCGCGGGCATGGCCCCCTTTAAGCCAAAAAAGGCGCAAGCGTGAGCGGGCTTGCGCTGCTGGACTATGCCTCGGTTCTGGTTTTTGCGCTGACGGGCGCGTTGGTGGCCAGCCGCGCGCAACTGGATCTGGTCGGTTTTGCTTTCATTGCCTGTTTGACGGCTGTGGGCGGCGGCACGGTACGCGATCTGCTGCTGGACCGGCACCCGGTGTTTTGGGTTGGCCAGCCTGCGTATATCCTGATCGCTGTCGGCGCTGCGGTGCTGGTTTTCTTTACCGCCCATTTGGTTGAAAGCCGCTATAACTGGCTGGTTTGGCTGGACAGTTTCGCGCTTTCCATCGCGGTGGCAGCTGGCAGCGCCGCAGCGTTGTCGCTGGACCAATCCGGAACAATCGTGGTGCTGATGGGGGTCACCACCGGATGCCTGGGCGGGCTGATGCGCGATGTGGTTTGTAACGAGGTGCCGTTGGTCCTGAAACAAGGCGAACTGTATGTCTCTTGCGCGCTTGCGGGTGCGATGACCGCAGTGCTGGCTGCGCGTCTGGGCTTTGACGAATTGGCAACATTGGCAGCCTGCGCGATGATCTGCTGGGTTTTACGGGCAGGATCGCTGCTGTTTGGCTGGAAACTTCCCGTCTACAAAAGCCGCCCGCCGCGTTCCTGAGTACAGCCAGGTTCAGCGGCGCAGGTAGGTTTGCCAGATCCAGATCACCAGCAGGGCGCCCAGAACAGCGCCCACAAATCCCGACAACCAGCCCATCATCGTCACCAAAGCGCGCAACAGGAAACCACCGACCAGCGCGCCGACGATACCAATCAGCATGGTGGTGGGGATATCCGACTCAATCCGCATCAGCCTTGTGGCCAGGAAGCCTGCGGCGGCTCCGATGATGATCAGGGCGATGACGGGCATATTACTTCCTCCAATGGGTCGGGACGATGATCAGAGCACCGACCGAGGCGAGAACGGCGTTCGTGCCCAAGGACCACAGCCGAAAGCCAAACATGCGGCCGAGCATGAACTGTGCAAAATACAACAAAAACGCCCCGCCAATGCAGATGATGATCGATTGAAGATAGCCGTTGCGGGTAAAACCCGATTTCTCGGAAACCGCCCCAACAATGGCCGCAATCATAACTGTCCCAAGCAACGTCATATACATGTGGTTTCTTACCCTTGTTTTTATAAGCGACTGCCCGTCGCCACGTTCCATCCGCGCAGAAACTCTTCTGCATCCTGCGCACCTTTGCCTGCGCGCTGCAATCTCAGCAAACGCACCGCGCCTTCGCCGCACGCTACGGTGAGATTATCGTCCAGGACCTCACCAGTCGTACCCTGCCCTTCGGCTAGGCATGAGGCCAACAGCTTGACGCGCTGACCGTCGATTTCTGTCCACGCGCCGGGAAACGGGGACAAGCCGCGGATCTGGCGATCAACCTCAGTTGCAGTGCGGGTCCAGTCGATGCGGGCCTCGGATTTGTCGATCTTGGAGGCGTAGGTCACTCCATCTCGGGGCTGAAGTTCAGGGCTCAGGTGCGGCAAGCGAGTTAGAGCCGCGACAATGAGGTCAGAACCCATCTGCGAGAGACGATCATGCAGCTGCGCAGTCGTTTCCTGCAGCCCAATGTCGGTCGCCTGCTGCAGCAGGACGGGGCCGGTGTCCAAACCAGCCTCCATCTGCATGATACAGATGCCAGTCTGAGCATCACCAGCCATGATTGCACGGTGAATTGGTGCAGCGCCGCGCCAGCGGGGCAGCAGGCTGGCGTGGATGTTCAGACACCCCTGCAAAGGCGCATCCAGAATGGGCTGTGGCAACAGCAAGCCATATGCGACTACCACAGCCACATCAGCCTTGAGCGCAGCAAAAGCATCTTGCTCTTGTGCTGATTTCAAAGAGGCCGGATGGCGAACGGTCAGTCCCAATGCCTCGGCCCGCGCATGCACAGGTGTGGGTCGGTCTTTCTTGCCTCGACCTGCTGGGCGGGGTGGCTGGCAGTAAACGGCAGCGATCTCATGTCCGGCCGCGACCAGCGCATCCAACACCGGAACAGAGAAATCGGGCGTGCCCATGAAAATGACGCGCATATCTATCCCTGCTTTTTGGCTTTGCGCAGCAGCATGTCGCGTTTGACCTTGCTAAGCCGGTCGAAATACATCCTGCCGTTCAGGTGATCGATCTGGTGCTGCACACTGGTGGCCTCGATCCCGACAAAGTCGCGGCGGTCGATGATGCCCTGCTCGTTCAGAAACCGCACCGTCACCGCGCGCGGGCGTTTCACCTTGGCGGATACACCGGGCAGATTGGGGCTGGCTTCGTCATGCTCGCGCAGCTCGACCGAGCTGTGCAGGATTTCCGGGTTGGCCAGTCGCACCGCCCGACCGCGTTCGGTTGAACCATCCACAACCGCCAGTCGCAACATGACCCCGATCTGAGGCGCAGCAAGGCCAACGCCGGGCATTGCCTCCATGGTGTCGATCATGTCAGCCCAGATGGCGCGGATATCGTCGGTGATCTCGGTCACGTCACTGGCCGCGGTGCGCAGGCGCTTGTCCGGCCAGGGCAGACAGGTACGCACCGTCATGAGCGCGCCTGCTCGCGCTTGAGCTTTTGCATCTTGCGGGTGATCATCTGGCGCTTGAGCGGCTTGAGGTAATCAATGAACAACTTGCCGTTCAGATGGTCGATCTCGTGCTGAACGCAGGTGGCCCAAAGTCCATCAAAGGTTTCCCGCTGTGCTTTGCCGTCACGGTCGATCCACGCCACGTCTACGACCTTGGGTCGCGTCACTTCGGCGAATTGCTCGGGGATCGACAAGCAGCCTTCCTCATAGACATTGGTCTCATCCGAAGACGCGATCACTTCGGGGTTGAACATTATCAACGGTCGCGGAGCTTCGCCCTCTTCTTTGATGCAATCCAGTACGATCAACCGATCCAACACGCCGATCTGTGGCGCGGCAAGGCCGATGCCAGGCGCGTCATACATCGTTTCCAACATGTCATCAGCCAGCTGGCGCAGCTCATCCGACAGGTCGGCAATCGGCGCGCAAACCTTTTTCAGGCGGGGATCGGGATGGATCAGGATATTGCGTTTCATGGGGCTGATTTAGGCCATCACGGCCCCCGCCGCAACGCCCCCCTTGCACCTGCGGGAATTGTGGCTAGCTTTCGTCAAGACAGATGGAGAAGACATGACTTTCAGCGACCTGATCGACCGCCGGGGAACCAACAGTTCAAAATGGGACAAGATGGAGAAGCTCTATGGCGTGCCGCCACAGGACGGGCTGGCCATGTGGACCGCGGATTCCGATTATCCCACCGCACCTTGCGTGATCGAAGCGGTTCGTGAGGCTGCGGATCACGGTGTCTTTGGCTATTCCTGGATGCACCCGGATTACTTGAATTCGGTCCAGTGGTGGATGAAAAACCGCCACGGTTGGGATGTCGATACCGATTGGGTTCTGACCTCACAAGGGTTGGGCAATGCAATCGCGCTGTGCCTCGATGTCTGGAGCGAACCGGGCGACGGCGTGGTGATTTTCACGCCCGTTTACCATGAGTTCGCGCACAAGGTGAACAAGTCCGGCCGCCGGGTGGTTGAATGCCCACTGGTAAGGCAGGGCGAAACCTATTCCCTTGATCTGGATGACGCGCAATCTCGGCTGGATGGTTCAGAAAAGCTGTTGCTGTGGTGTTCGCCGCAAAACCCCTCGGGCCGTGTCTGGACTGCCGAAGAGCTGCGCGCCGTGGCCGCGTTTGCCGAGCGGAATGGGTTGATCCTGGTTACGGACGAGATCCATCACGATCTGGTCTATCCCGGCAACACCTTTGTTCCAATGGATGTGGCGGCACCGGATGCACGACCCTGGACCGTGACGCTGACGGCCGCGTCCAAGACATTCAACATCGCAGGGCAGCGGACGGGTAACATGATCATCCCCAACCCCAAACTGCGCGCGACCATGCGCCACCGCATTCAAACGCTGGATTATGATCCCAGCGCATTGGGGGTGGCCATGATCACCGCCGCCTATACTTCGCAGGGTGCCGCTTGGGTTGATGCCCAGGTCGCGCATCTGGACGGCAACCGCAAACTGTTCGACGCCGCCATCGCTGACATCCCCGGCATGTGGTCCATGCCGCTGCAGGCCACCTATCTGGCCTGGGTAGATTTCTCGGGCACCGGGATGAGCCACGATGAGTTTGTCCGACGCCTGCGCGAGGATGCCAAGATCGCCACCTCATCCGGGCCCGGGTTTGGCGCGGGCGGCGAAACCTTCGAGCGGTTCAACCTCGCCACGCAGCGCGCCCGCATAGAAGAGGCTTGCACCCGGCTGAAACACGCCTTTTCCGACCTGCAATAGCCGTGCGGCGGCTTGCACTGATATCCTTGGTGTTCGTGCTGGCAGGGGCCGCGTGGCTAGGGTGGCATCGTTTTGGGCCGGGGCCATCGGCCCCGCCCATGGCCCCGGATGCGGTGCGGGTCGACCATATATTGATTGAGAAATCCGCCCGCCTCCTGACCGCCTCGCTGGACGGGGCGGTTGTCCTGCAAGCGGACGTGGCGCTTGGGTTCGCTCCTGAAGGGGACAAACAACAAGAAGGCGACGGAAAGACCCCGATTGGTGTCTTCGAAATCGACCGCCGCAATCCCCAAAGCGCGTTTCACCTTTCACTGGGGATCAACTATCCCCAACCCAAAGACATCGAAAACGCCCATGCGCAGGGGATCGATCCGGGCGGTGACATCTTCATCCACGGTCAACCCAACGGCGTGGTTGGCATGACCCTGCCCGGAGACTGGACCGCAGGCTGCATCGCCCTGTCAAATGCTGAGATGGCAAAGCTATGGAGTCTGACTTCCAACGGGACTGTGGTTGAAATCCGCCCTTAGTCCTCGTGCCCCAACAGCGCAATCGGCGCATCCGGCGCACGATAGAAATCCAGCGGAGCCTTGTCGGCCGCAGCCGTACTGCGCTTGAATTCATAGCGCATTTCACCTGCTTCATCGTCGTCGGCGATGATCAGGCATTGATACAGGTGCTTCGCACCATCGAAGATATCGACCAAACCGCGCAGCTGAGGCGTGGTTTCCGCCTCAACCGTGAAGCTATCTTTCCACAATCTTAGAATTTTAAATGTATTGTCGCCAAACTCGACACGCAAACGGCTGGTTTTCTTCAGCCCCGCGATTCGCGCCGCATCCAGTTCGGCCGTGATTTCCTTTGAAACATAAGTACTCATACCAATTCTTCCCCCGCGCTGGACTCTATTGTGGGGCCCTGAATGTAAAAATCCAGTGAAGCTGGTCACACAGACATGCACGAAATCAACCTGTTGCGCGAAAATCCCAGCAGAACCTGTGCGCAAACGCAGGGATTGTGCGCGCGCCCTCGCATAGGAACGGCCCAGACACCCTCTTATCTTTGCCAAAATCGCAAAGCGGAGAACTCGATATGGGCCTGTTGGTTGACGGCAAATGGCACGACACCTGGTATGACACCAAATCCACTGGCGGTGCGTTCAAACGCAGCGCTGCGCAATTTCGCAATTGGCTGACCGCTGATGGCAGCGCCGGTCCATCCGGCAAGGCCGGGTTCAAGGCTGAACCGGGGCGCTATCACCTCTACGTTAGCCACGCCTGCCCCTGGGCGCACCGAACGCTGATCTTCCGGGAGTTGAAAGGTCTGAGGGACTTGATATCGGTCTCGGTCGTGCATCCTGACATGCTGGAAAAAGGCTGGACCTTTGAGACGGGCGCGCACGGGGCAACTGGCGACACCCTTTTTGGGTTCGACTATGCGCATCAGGTCTATACGAAGGCCGATCCGAGCTACTCGGGTCGCGTCACAGTGCCGATCCTGTGGGACAAAAAACAGGCAACGATCGTCTCAAACGAAAGCTCTGAAATCATCCGCATGTTCAACACGGCGTTCAACGGGATCACCGGCAATACCGATGATTACTGGCCCGCCGCGATGCGGGATGAGATTGAAGAGGTCAACGCCCGCATCTATTCCGACGTCAACAACGGTGTCTACAAATCCGGTTTTGCGACCAGCCAGGCGGCCTATGATGCAGCCGTCGACCCCCTGTTCGACTCTCTCGATTGGCTTGAGGACCGTCTGGCGTCCCACCGCTATGTGATGGGCGACCGCGTGACCGAGGCCGATTGGCGGCTGTTCACCACGTTGATCCGGTTTGATCCGGTCTATCACCTGCATTTCAAATGCAATCGGCGGCGGCTGATCGACTACCCCAATCTGTGGGCCTTCACACGCGAACTGTACCAATGGCCGGGCGTCGCGCAGACGGTGAATATGAACCACATCGTGCGCCACTATCATTACAGCCACGACAGCATCAATCCGCATCGGATCATCCCGACAAACCCGGTGCTGGATTACATGGAGCCACACGGGCGCGATCAGCGACCCGCCGCGTAATGTTCGACCATCGCCGCCAGATCCTCTGGCGGCGTTCCGCTTTGCACATAGGCACAGGCATTGGGGCTGTGGGCAAAGATCGACCCGTCTGAGAAAAAGGTGGTGTTGGTGACAAAGATCACCCGTGCCTCTGGGCGGCGATAGCTGGCAAAATCGGCGACAGCCAGCGCGCTGCCGGCTTCCAGCACCAGATCCAACACGATGATATCGAAATCCGCGCCATACAGCGCAAGGATCGCGGCCTCTTGACCAGTCACAAGCGTGACCTCGGCACCCTGCCGTTCAAGATGCCTTTTCCAGACCCGACCCAGATCGGGGTTACTCTCAACAATCAAAACATTCATATGCAACAACCTCGGCACTTGATGTGGTGATTGGTGCCGACCCTTGTTGTTTGTGATCACGCTATTTCCTTAACAAAGTGTTAACAGCGCCGGCAGAGCCCCGTGATCACGCGGAATTGCTTGTATGAGCGGCAGAAATCCGCTTGAACCGGGCCAAAGCAGGCGAATCCGGTGGAACCCCTATGGCAAGCCATGACCAAGATTTGAACCCTCGGGCGGCGCGTGACCACGGCGGCGGGCTTGACGGTGCCATCACCGCGTATGGCGGCGTGCGTGCCGACTGGATAGACCTGTCCACCGGCATCAACCCGCAGCCCTATGGAGTATCGGGCCTTACCCCATCGGATTGGAGCGATCTGCCCGATCATGGCGCGTTTGAGTGTCTGACAAATGCGGCGCGCTCGTTTTGGTCTGTGCCGGACGGCGCGGCGATCCTGCCTGTACCCGGGGCCTCAGCGATTATCGCCCGCATTCCGGCGCTTGCCCCGCAGGCCCGTGTGCAGATCACAATGCCTACGTATAACGAACATGCCGCCGCTTTTGCCGCCCAAGGCTGGACCGTGCAGCCAGGTGGCCCGGCAGAGGCCCGCGTCATCGTGCATCCAAACAACCCGGATGGGCGGACATGGAGCGAGGTGGATGCGTGCGCGCCCCTGACTGTGATCGACGAAAGCTTTTGTGATATCAGCCCCGATGTCTCGTTGATCCGTCTGTCGCAGCGACCCGGTGTCATCGTGCTAAAGAGCTTTGGCAAATTCTGGGGATTGGCAGGGATGCGCTTGGGCTTTGCAATTGGGCAACCCGACCTGATCGCGCAGTTGAACGATCTAACAGGCCCTTGGGCGGTGTCCGGCCCTGCCCTTCGGATCGGGGAACGCGCGCTGCGAGACACCGGCTGGGCTGACGAGACCCGACAGCGCCTGACCGAGGATGCCGCCCGTCTGGACAGGCTTGTCACCGCCAAGGGGGCCACGTTGATCGGAGGCACACCCTTGTTCCGCCTCTTCGAAGTTAACAACGCCACCGAATGGCAGGACCAATTGGCACGCGGCCAAATCTGGAGTCGCATCTTTCCCTATTCACAGACCTATCTGCGACTGGGCCTGCCCCCTGCCCATGGGTGGGATCGGCTGGAGGCCGCGCTGTGAGCACCGCCTTTCTGCTGGTCTGCGCCATGTGTCTGGACGCAGCCCTGGGCGAGCCGAACTGGCTGTGGTCGCGGGTCCGGCATCCGGCGGTTCTGATGGGCAATATCATCGGCTGGCTGGACACACGTCTGAACCAGAGAAGCCAGCGACGGCTGAAGGGGATCGCCGTTGTGTTGCTGATGGTCTGCGGAGCGGTGGTCCTCGGGCGCGGGCTGGCAATGCTGGGGCCGGTGGTTGAACTTGTCCTCTGCGCAATCCTGTTGGCGCAAAAATCGCTGGTCTCTCATGTTCGCGCGGTCGGCGACGGGCTGCGTGCCTCGCTGGAGGACGGCCGCGCAAAAGTGGCTATGATCGTCTCACGCGACACAACCGATATGACCGAAGCGCAGGTGGCGCGGTCAGCCATCGAAAGTGCCGCAGAAAACCTCAGCGACGGGGTGATTGCGCCTGCGTTCTGGTTCCTGATCGCAGGGCTGCCGGGCCTGTTGGTTTATAAGGCGATCAATACCGCCGACAGCATGATCGGGTATCGAACCGAAAAATACCACGCCTTCGGATGGGCCGCTGCCCGTCTGGACGATCTGCTGAACCTGATCCCTGCCCGCCTGACTTATGTGATGATCGTGGCGCTGTCCGGTCAATGGGCGCGCTGGTCTGATATGGTGGCGGACGCCCGACGCCATATCTCGCCCAATGCGGGCTGGCCCGAGGCCGCCATGGCGCGTGCACTCGATGTCGCCCTCGCAGGCCCGCGCAGCTATGACGGCCAACTCCGTGACCTGGCTTGGGTCAATGGCGAGGCCCCGCACGAGATCGGAGCACCAGAGGTTTTCCGCGCATGTGACATGCTTTGGAGGGTTTGGGGGCTTGCGCTTGGCCTCGTGTCGGTGTGGGTTGGGTTCAACTTTATTCTCTGACGGATCCGTTCATGCGCTTTCTCTCTGCCTTTGTTGCCGCCGCCCTACTCACCACACCTGCCCTTGCCCAATGCGGTGGTGGGTTCAATTCCTTTGTCAAAGGGCTGAAATCCGAGGCCGTTCAGCAGGGTTTTGACAAGTCCACCGTCAACGCGTTTTTCAAAGGCGTGCAACAGGACAACGCGGTGTTGAAGGCCGACCGGGCGCAGGGCGTGTTCCAGAAACCGTTCATCGATTTCTCACGCCATCTGATCTCGCAAAACCGGATTGACCGCGGGCAGGCGATGTCGCGCAAATACGACGCGGTGTTTGATAGAATCGAAGCCGAGTACGGTATCTCGCGCGGCGTGTTGCTGGCCTTCTGGGCGTTCGAGACCGACTACGGCGCGTTTCAGGGCGATTTCAACACCCGCAATGCGCTGGTCACACTCGCCCATGATTGCCGCCGGCCAGAGTTGTTCCGACCCCAGGTTTTCGCCGCAATCGAACTGTACCAACAAGGCAATTTTGATCCAGCTCGCACAACCGGTGCATGGGCGGGCGAAATCGGCATGGTGCAGATGTTGCCCCGCGACATTCTTGAAAACGGCGTGGACGGGGATGGCGACGGCACAGTCTCGCTCAAGACCTCAGCCCCTGATGCGTTGATGTCGGGGGGCAAGATGCTGTCACATCTGGGATGGCAACCGGGCCAGCCCTGGTTGCAAGAAGTGACGCTCCCTGCACAGATGGACTGGTCCTTGTCCGGCCCCGGCAAGCCACGTTCGGTTTCCGACTGGCAGGCAATGGGCGTGCAGGTGCGCAGCGGGTCCTTGGCCAACCTGCCTGCCTCGCTGATCCTGCCACAGGGGCACAAGGGGCCCGCCTTTCTGGCCTACCCCAATTTCGACGTCTATTTCGAGTGGAACCAAAGCTTTGTCTATGTGCTGACCGCCGCCTATTTCGGCACCCGTCTGGAAGGCGGACAAATCTATGATGCTGGCAACCCGGCGCCCGGTCTGTCCGGCGCACAAATGAAGCAGTTGCAAAGCAAGCTGCAGGCGCGCGGCTATGACGTTGGCAAGATTGACGGCATCTTGGGGGCCGGAACCCGCGCAGCGGTTCAGGCCGAACAAGCGCGGCTGGGGCTGCCTGCGGATGCCTGGCCAACGGCGGATTTGTTGGGACGGTTGTAAGGGCTGGTTCGTTTACGCGACCTTTTCCTGATTGCGCGCCATTGACGGGTCGAATGCATGGACCAGCACTGACGAACCCTCAGTTTCAATCGCCGTGTTGGGCTTGATCTCGACCCAATCGTCATTATCCACATCCAGCGGCTCGGAAGAAATGATGATACCGTCCTTGCAGACGCGGTAGTGTAGGCTGGGTGCGTAACGGTCAGAAGCATAGCGTGCTGCAAAAACACGTTTGCCATCTGACCAGCATGCCGCAAATCGTAGGTATGGGAGCGCACCACTTTGTCTGGACAGTGTCTCCACCCGCCCAATTGCGCGCTCCATAGCCCCGATTGGGTCGGTGTTCAGACCCTCGCCATGGGCGATCAGGAAGATTGCCTCGCTCTCTGTTGCCCCCATGCGGTATCCGTATAACTGCGCTGGGATCATGGCATCTAGCGCCTGCCGAATTCTGTCATGACCCCCAGCCTGTCCGTTGTGCATGAAGCTCCATTTGTCGAAGCCAAAAGGGTGACAGTTGTTTCGCGAAGTTGCGGTTCCTGTTGAGGCCCGCACATGCGCCAGGAAAAGCCGTGATCGGGTGTGATGTGCCAACTGCTTGAGATTGGCATCGGACCAGGCCGGATGGGTGTCCTTGTAGAAGCACGGCGTTCCACGATCAGAATACCAGGCCAGTCCGAAACCATCGGCATTTATCGGCGTTTTTCCGATCAGCGCATTTCGGCTTTGAATAACAAGAGATTGCTCCTGCTCCTGGATCAACTCGTCCAGATATCGCTGCTCGCCTACCCAAGCCAAAAACCGGCACATACACCACTCTCCGTCGTCTTTGATGATTTCGCACGACGATATCATCTGGACGAGCAGCTATTCTCCCAAAGATCACTAAGTTTTTTGATATTTGCTATCATTTGATTGGCATTTGGCGCAGAGTTCAGATCATTTACTCATTCCGAACCGGATACCGATCGCCTTTTTCGTCAATCAGGATCAGCCGTTCACCGCTGCGGACATACAGATCGCACCGGGTGAACCCGTTGCGATAGGCAATGCAGACGCTGCCGTCTTCGGCGATGGAATAGGTGCCAAAGGCCGAGTCGCCGCTGGCGTAGGTAAACGAATAGGCCCCGCCTGCCGAAAACTTGGACTGACCGTCATCATAAAAAGTCAGGGTGCGGCCTGCGAGCCCATCCAATTCCACGGACGACAGGGGGACATCGCCGGGTTTGGTGGGCCACTCGGCTGCCCAGAGCGGTCCGGCGGCCAAAAGCGCGAGGATCAGAAAACGTGTCATGCGGCCAGCTTACCCTGCAGGGCCGGCAGATGGTCATAACGTTGCAGTGATCGGTCAGGCAACCATCTGTTCGGCTTTTTTCAGATCAACCGAAACAAGCTGGCTGACGCCTTGTTCCTGCATGGTCACACCAAACAACCGGTCCATCCGCGCCATGGTCACCGCGTGGTGGGTGATAATCAAAAAGCGGGTGTCGGTCTGGCGGCACATCTCGTCCAGCAGGTCGCAGAACCGGGTGACATTGGCATCATCCAGCGGCGCGTCGACCTCGTCCAGCACACAGATGGGCGCCGGGTTGGCGAGGAAGACGCCAAAGATCAACGCCGTAGCTGTCAGGGTCTGTTCCCCCCCCGACAACAGGCTTAGGGTCGAGAGTTTTTTACCCGGTGGCTGACACATGATCTCAAGTCCCGCATCCAGCGGATCGTCGCTTTCAACCATGACCAGATTGGCCTCACCACCGCCGAACAAATGTTTGAACAGCATGGCAAAGTTCGAGTTCACCTGCTCAAACGCGGTCAGCAGACGTTCGCGGCCTTCGCGGTTCAGGCTGGCAATGCCGCTGCGCAGCGCCTTGATCGCCTCTTCCAAATCAGCCTTTTCAGTGTTCAGGGTGTCAAACTCCTCCTGAACCTCTTTGGCGTCCTCCTCGGCACGCAGGTTCACCGCCCCCATGGCGTCACGCTGACGCTTGTGGCGGTTCACTTCTGCTTCCAAAGCATCAGCGGCAGGCATCTGGTCCGGGTTCACGTCCAGCTGGTTCAACAATTGATTGGGCGTCAATTGCTGATCCTCGGCAATCCGCTCTGACGTAGCAGCCACGCTTTCCTTGGCGGCATCACACCGCGCCTCGGCCGCCGCACGGGCCTCGCGAGCTTCTGAGGCCAAACGCTCCGAATCCCGCTCAGCAATTACGACCTCGCGCTGTTGGCGCTCAGCCTCGGCAAGTTTGTCTGCCGATTCAGCGCGACGGGCCTCGGCCGTTTCGATCAGCTCATTCAGCTCTTCGCGCGCTTCGGCAATTTCGGCCGGGGCAGCCATTGCTTCTGACAGTTCCTCTTCGGAACCTTCCTTGCGCTCGGCCAGTTCGGAAATCCGTTTTTCAGCCGTTTCCAGGCGGTGCCTCCAGCCGCTGAGGTCCTTGGTCACTTCTTGCGTCCGGCGCGTCCGGGCCTCACCCTCGCGGCGCAGTTCATCATGCGACGACCGGTGGGTCAGCATGGTGATCCGCGCGGCCTCGACCGTTTGTTTGATGTCTTCGACCTGGGCGCGGGCGCTGTCGAGATTGCCCAGCCCCACCAACACGCTTTCTGCCTCGCGCAGCTGAGCACGGGCCGACATGGCGTCCTCTTTGTGGCGATCTACAGCGAGGGTCAGGGTCTCAAGCTTGCCCTGGGCCAGATTGCGGTCGGCTTCGGCCCGGCTGAGCTGACGCGCGGTCTCGGCCATACGCTGATCCGCCGCGCGACGCGCCTCGCGCGCGCGGCGGTCGGCCTCGGTCACATCGGCCAGTTGCTGCGACAGGGCCTCATGTGCCGCGCGGGCCCCATCGGCTTGCGCCTCGGTGCGAGTCAGCTCCTGTTTCAGCGCTTCCAGCTTGTTCAACTGTTCCAAACGCAATGCCGCCGCACTGGGCGCATCCTCGGCCCAAGCCCGGAAGCCATCCCAACGCCACAGGTCGCCTG
Organism: Ruegeria meonggei; assembly: GCF_900172215.1. GTDB lineage: Bacteria > Pseudomonadota > Alphaproteobacteria > Rhodobacterales > Rhodobacteraceae > Ruegeria > Ruegeria meonggei. The sequence goes on along the minus strand of NZ_FWFP01000014.1, from coordinate 82,790 downwards.
AGCGTGATACCAAACGCTGCCCAGGCTTCAATGATGCCTGCAGGCGCGCGCCCTGATCTGCATCGACCAATCCGATCTGTGCGATCCGACGGCTAAGGCGATCAGGACCCGACACGTGCAAGGCCAGCGGTTCTGTCCCTTCGGGCAATGGCTGGTCACTGTCGTAACCCGCCATCTGCACCCAGCCAGAGGGGCCATCGCCCTCGACCAAAGGTGCGCGCAGATCGTCGGCCAGCGCGGCTCCCAAAGCCTTTTCATAGCCCGGGGCCACACGCAGCAGGTCCAGAACCTGACCACCTTCGGCAGTGTCGCGTTCAACCAGCTTGGCCAGCGCTGTCGTCTCGGCGCGAATGGCGCCCAGCTCTCCTTCGGCCTCGGAACGTTGCGCGCGGGCCTCGGCCTCGCGGCCTTGTGTTTCGTTGCGCAGCTCATCTGCGGCGGCCAAGGCCTCTTCGGCGGCCTCAGCCGCCTCTCGGGCTTCTTCTTCACCCTCTTGCGCCGCTTCAAATGCCTCACTGGCGCGGGTCAGGGCCGATTTGGCCTCTGCCACTGCGGCACGGGCTTTTTCTTCCTCGCCTTCAGATCGGGCCAATGTCTTGCGGCTGTCTTCGACCAAACGCTGCCCCGATTGGTGACGCGCCACCAGACGCGCCATATCCTCGGTCTCTTGGGAGAGGTGATCTTCGCGGTCCTGCAGGACTGACGCGGCCTCGCGCGCGATTTCGGCGGCCTCGGCCACTTTGTCCTCATGCCCTTCGGCAGCTTTGGTCAGCTCGCGCGCTTCCCATTCCAGACGTTCGATCATCTGGCCCGCGTCGCGATTCAGACCGGTTTCGCGTTCGATATCATTGCCCAACTGCTGAATACGGTTGGTCAATGTCTCAATGGTTTGGCGGGCGCGGGTTTCCTGATCGGTCAGTGCATCGCGTTGTACTTGCTGGCGTTGCAACACTGCGGCAGCAATGGCCTCTTCTTCGCGCAAGGGCGGCAAAGTCTCTTCGATCTCAGCCCGCTTGGCAGCGGCGGCGCGGGCGTCAGCCTCGGCGCGGGACGCTTCGGTAATCCGTTCGCGCAGCTTTTCTTCGGCTTGCTGGCGGGCCATATCAGCCTCTTTCCAGCGCCGATACAGCAACATGCCTTCGGCCTGACGCAGCTGTTCACCAATCTCGCGATAGCGCGCGGCCTGACGGGCCTGACGGGCCAGCTGGGCCAGTTGCGTGCCCAACTGCTCCAACACATCATCAACGCGGGTCAGATTGGATTCGGTGCCTTTCAGCTTCAGCTCGGCCTCGTGGCGGCGCTGATACAGGCCCGAGATCCCAGCGGCCTCTTCCAGAATGCGGCGACGGGCGCGGGGCTTGGCGTTTATCAGCTCGGCAATACGGTTCTGCCCCACCAGCGCTGGCGAATGCGCCCCGGTCGAGGCGTCGGCAAACAGCATCTGCACATCGCGCGCCCGCACATCCTTACCGTTGGTTTTATAAGCGCTGCCCACATCGCGAGTGATGCGACGGATGATTTCAAGCTGGTCGTTGTCGTTGAACCCCGAGGGCGCCAGACGTTCCGAGTTGTCCATGGTCAGAACAACTTCGGCAAAGTTGCGGGCCGAGCGTGTGGCGGCACCGGCAAAAATCACATCCTCCATCGCGCCACCGCGCATGGATTTGGGGCGGTTTTCCCCCATCACCCAGCGCAACGCTTCCAGAAGGTTGGACTTCCCGCACCCATTCGGACCCACCACACCGGTCAAACCGTCCGCGATGATCAGATCGGTCGGATCAACAAAGCTTTTAAAGCCGGTCAGTTTGAGTTTGCTAAAGCGCAATGGCCGCTTGGTCCCATGATTCCTATATCTGGAAGTTTGCGCAACTGATTGGGGGTGAGTCAACGCAGTTACGCAGGATGTGGGAGATCACCCCGACTTATCCACAACATCTTGCCGAAATGCGCAAGAAAACGCGTATCTCAGTACGGCGTGCATTCAAACACCTGATAGCCGCAATCCTTGCCGATATCTTCAAAAAGGCCGAAATCGACACATTCGTAATTCGGGGTTGAGACAGCGGTCAACAGCAACCTCTCTCCGGCGGCGCGGTCACATCCCAAAACGCCAACCGTCACCGCCGCGTCGCCTAGCACATCTAGAATGGCACAGCCCGAGACCTGCGCCATAGCCAGCCCGGCCCGATCTCGGATCGGGCCCAGGCGCGGGGCGTATTGCGTGTTGATCCGCACCGCCTCGGCAAGATCACCGCGCACGCGCACGTCAAACACGCTGCCGTTCACCGCCACACGGGTTGCAGGCAGGTCGCGAAAATAGGGGGTGCCGGCCGAACATGCGGCCAGCACCAGAAGAGACAGATACCGGATCATGCGCCCAACTTTGGCGCAATATGGTTAACAGAACCTTTCCGGTCTTATGCGCGCAGCACGTCCCCCAAGCGGCGGATACCCTCACGAATCGTGGCCTCGTCCGAGTTCGAGAAACTCAGCCGGATCGTGTTGGCGCCGGATCCATCCGGGAAAAAGGCCTGACCGGGCACAAAAGCAACCTTCACGCTGTCCAGCGCACGCGCCAGAAGGTCGGCACCGTCTGTGCCTTTTGGCAAGGTCACCCAGATGAACATGCCGCCCTCGGGCTTGGTCCATTCCACACCGTCAGGCATATAGGTTGCCAGCGCGTCCAGCATGGCATCGCGGCGAGCGCCATAGACCCGGCGCAGCATGGGGATATGTGTGTCAAAGCTGGCCCGCGCCACCTGATCAATGGCCATCTGGTTGATCGTTGCCGAATGTAGGTCTGCCGCCTGTTTCATCAGCACCAATTGCGAGATCACCGGCTTGGCTGCCACGACCCAACCGACCCGCAAACCTGGCGACAGGGTCTTTGAAAAGCTGCCGCAATAGACCGTCCGACAAGATTCGATCGCGCCTTTGCGCGCAAGTTCCAACGCCAGAACCGGGGGGATCGCCTCCCCGTCATAGCGGAGCGCCTGATACGCGCCGTCTTCGATCACCGCACAGTTCAACTCATCCGCCAGATCCAGCAGGGCTTCTCGGCCGCGCAGATCAACGGTTTCACCGGTCGGGTTGGCGAAATCCGGCGACAGATAGGCGAATTTTACCGCACCCTCACCCGCTGCGGCATTGTACTCTGCAGCCCTGCTATTGCCATTGATGCTCAGCCGATCAAAACGCGGCTCATAGGCGTTGAAGGCGGCCAGCGCGCCCAGATAGGTCGGCCATCCAACCAGCGCAGTATCACCAGGCGACAGGTAAAGCTTGCCCAGGTAGTCAAGCGCCTGCTGCGATCCCGAAGTGATCAGGATGTTGTCCAGCCCGCATTCAATGCCGATCTCGCGCATGTGGTCGACCAGCCATTCACGCAGCGGCGCATAGCCTTCGCTTACCGAATACTGCAGCGCCTGCGCCTGACTTTCCGGCCCTAACGCGCTTTGGAAAGCGGCCGAAAATCCTTCGGCGGGAAACAGGGCCGGGTCCGGAATGCCTCCCGCAAAGGATATGATCCCCGGCTGGTCCAGCAGTTTAAGCAATTCGCGTATTTCTGACGCTTTCATGCGCGATGTTCGCGTGGCGAACAGGTCTTTCGTAGACATGAGTCTCCTCCTTCTCACGTTCGGCAGATTAGACATCGCGCGATTAATGTCAATAATGCTGACCTAATGTTTCAAACAGGTGATTGGCCCTTCTTGAACCGGCTGCAAAACCGTGGTCATATGATTTGACCAATCCCGGACCGATAGCTGTATGCCCTTTCAAAAAGTCCAGACCGACAAGCTGTCCATTGCGGTGGTCAAACAAATCGAATTGCTGATCCTGCGCGGTATCCTGCGCCCCGGGGAAAGACTGCCGCCGGAACGTGATCTGGCCGACCGGCTGGGCGTTTCGCGCCCGTCGCTGCGCGAGGCGATTGCCGAGTTGCAGGAGCAGGGCTTGCTAAGTGCCAAGGCGGGTTCAGGCATCTATGTGGCCGAAGTTCTGGGCTCGGCCTTTTCCCCGGCCCTGATCCGGCTGTTCAGTAGCCATGACGAGGCGGTATTCGACTACCTCTCGTTCCGGCGCGACATGGAAGGTCTGGCAGCGGAGCGTACGGCCCGGCTAGGCTCGGACAGCGATCTGAAAGTCATTCAGGCGATCTTTGACAAGATGGAGACCGCCCATACCCGCAACGCCACCGAGGAAGAGGCGCATCTGGACGCACAGTTCCACATGGCCATCATCGAAGCCAGCCATAATGTGGTGATGCTGCATATGATGCGATCCATGTATGATCTGCTGCAGCAAGGCGTGTTTTACAACCGCCAGATGATGTTTCAGCAGCGCGCAACGCGCGAGGCCATTCTGGACCAGCACCGCACCATCAACACCGCCTTGCAGGCCCGCGACCCAGAAAGGGCGCGCGACGCCGTGCAACAACATCTGAGCTTTGTCCGACGCAGCATGGAAGACCACCAGAAAGCCGCCCGCAACGAAGCGATTGCCCAGCAGCGGCTGCAACACGAGACCGGGCAGACCTGATGTTCATTGGCCATTTGCCCGGCGCATATCTGTTCTTTCGGGCTGCGGCACCAGGTGTCGACAAATTGGCCTTTACAGCGGCCATGATCGGCGCAGTTGCGCCTGACCTCGATATGCTTTGGTTTTATTTGGTCGATAGCCGCGCACATCATCACCATGCTTACCTGACGCATCGGCCAATTCTGTGGGTCGGCATAGTACTGGCAGGATTGATGCTTAGACTTCGAATGCCGCGAGCTGGAATTGTTCTTATATTCTTTGGCGCCGGCGGGGTGGTGCATATGGCGCTGGATTCAATCGTCGGAGAGATTGCCTGGGGCTGGCCGCTGTTGGACGCTTCACATCCCCTTGTCACGGTTCAGGCTACCCATTCGCACTGGATATTATCGTTTCTCAACCACTGGACCTTTGCTGTTGAGATCGCAATCACCGTACTGGCGCTAATAGTCTGGCGTAGGGGTCGACGCCCAATACTGCATCCAGAGTGACACCGCCGGGGGCTTGCGCTTTAGATACCGTGGAAAATCCGCATTACGCCATGCTTCCACATGTCCAGACGTTTCAACGGTTGGGGGTCCACGGCGCTGAGATCCGGGAAACTGCCTTCAGCCTCTGAGCGATTGCGCAAAGCCACCGGCATATCGAGAATGGACCGCATCAGCTCATCCGCGTTGCTTTCCAGGCGCCGTTCGCACCGGATCGCCTCGAGCATCTCGGCATTATACTCCTCCATTGCTTCGGATCGCTGACCTTCGCGAAAACGGAATGCACCAATCTGCGCATGTACCGGCAACAGCTCGGCATGACGCGAAAAGCGCAGCCATAGCTCGCCATCAACTGCCAGTTTGAGTGACTCGTCAAACTTGGCACCTGCGCATTCCCACAGGCTACGGCGCCAATAGGTCGATTCCTGCTGAACCCACTGATAGTCGCCAGCCAAAAAGCGGGCACGCGAGACAACTTTGGGGCGACGGATGCTGAGCAGGTTATCCTGCTCGTCGATACAGGTCATCCGGCCAGTCAGCCATTCAATATCCTTGTTAAGCGCAAACAAGGACCCAACAACCGACAACCCGCCAGGCATCAATTTGTCATCGGAATTGATCCAACCCATCACCTCGCCGCGCGAAAGGGCAAACCCTTTGTTCAAAGCATTGGCCTGCCCGGTATCCGGCTCCGAGATCACGTGAGAAAACGCATCGCGGTACCGCGCCACGATGTCCATTGAACTGTCAGTGCTGCCTCCATCCGCAAGGATCAGGTCCAGGTTAGGATACTCTTGTTCCAGCACGGATTTGATTGTGCGTTCCAGAAAGTCGGCGCAATTCAAATTCGGAATCACGACACTGATCATTGGCAGGTCAGTCATGGCAGTCCCATCATAAAATCACCCTGGCCGTAAATTGGTCGGCGGCAAGCAAGTATCGGTCGAGCTTATCTTATTTGCCCGATCAGGCAACAGGGGGCAAAAGCGTCACGGTTAACGTTGTGCAGATCAGCCACTAAAAACAGCAAACCCGGCAGGGTTCTGCCGGGTTGCTTAATACTTGGCTCACACCAAATGCTTAGTGCAGTTTTTCACCTACGTCGGCAATCGCTGAGTCGATCAGCTTGTTCGCATGCGCAGCAGTCATCTGCTTGGCCAGAACCGCATTCGCTGCCGAAACGGCAACGGTGATGGCCTGATCACGGACTTCCTTGACCGCCGATGCCTCGGCCGACGCGATCTGATCCTTTGCGGCCGCCAGACGGCGTGCGATGGATTGTTCCAGATCAGCTTTGGCCTGTTCCGCCGCCAGTGCGGCGTCGTCTTTGGCCGCCGCGACAATAGCGTCTGCCTGAGTCTGAACTTCGCGCTGCTTGCGCTCGTACGAGGCCAGCAGACTGCGCGCTTCTTCATGCAAGGCGCGGGCTTCGTCCAGTTCGGACTTGATGCCTTCGGCACGGGTGTCCAGCGCACCACCGATCATGCCCGGAACCTTGAAATAGAACAGGACCGCGATGAAAACGATGAAGCCCAGCAGCACCACAAAGTCGGTGTTGCCCAGCGAAAAGAACGGCCCGCTTGCGGCGAATGCAGGGCTGGCCGCGCCCAGGGTCAGGATAAGAGCAAGAGTATTCCGCATGTCACTTATCCCTTCATCTGAGCGTCTACGGCACCGGAAACGGCATCGGCATCCGCCTCGCCCCCCAACGCAGTGACCAGTTCAGCCGCCGTATCCTTGGCAACCACCTGAATGCTGTCCAGCGCACTGGCACGGATGTCGGCAATTGCCTTTTCCGATTCAGCCGCTTTGGCCGCGATTTCCGCGTCTGCCAGAGCAATCGCGTCATCCAGACCAGACTGGATTTCGGCACGGGCTTCGGCCGCAATACGCTGTGCCTCGGCACGGGCATCAGCCAGCGCCTTGTTATAGGCCTCTTCGGCCTCGACCGCTTTGGCCTTCAGATCTTCGGCCGCAGCCAGGTCATTTGTAATGGTCCCCTGACGTTCCGCCAGGATTGCCGCGATACGCGGCAGAGCCACGCGGGACAGGACCAGAAAGATGACGACCAGCGTGATAACCAGCCAGAAAACCTGGTTGGGGAACCAATCGAAGCAGAGCTGCGGCATCCCAATGGCAGAGCCATGGGAGTCGACGCATGTGCCAACTACTTCTTCTGAAATGGGTTCAGTCGCCATGATGTCCTCCGTCGGAACGTTGTCTTTACAACAGGTGGGCCGCTATGGCTTGGGCCCACCCGTGCGTAAGGATCAGGTTCCGCAGATTAGACGGCGAACATCAGCAGCAGCGAGACCAGGAATGCAAAGATCCCCAGGGCTTCTGCAAATGCGATACCGATGAACAGGGTCGCGGTCTGCGATGCAGCCGCTGAAGGGTTGCGAAGGGCGCCGGCCAGGAAGTTGCCTGCTACGTTGCCCACCCCGATTGCGGCTGCGCCGGAACCGATTGCTGCCAGGCCTGCGCCGATGTGTGCGAGATCGCCTTCCATGATGTTTCTCCTTACGAATTGGAAGTTTCGATGTTGGGTTATCAGACCTTAGTGCGAAGGATGCAGTGCATCTTTCAGGTAAACGCAGGTCAGAATGGTGAAGACGTAGGCCTGAATGAAGGCCACCAGGACCTCGAGGCCGTACATTGCGGTAATCGCCAGAACGGACACGGGCGAGATCACGGCGATCGCGGCAAAACCTGCGAAAACCTTGATCACGGCGTGACCGGCCATAACGTTACCGGCAAGACGAATAGAGTGGCTGACCGGGCGTACGAAGTACGAGATCAGCTCGATGATCGCCAGAACGGGGCGCAGTGCCAAAGGCGCGCTGGACACCCAGAACAGACCCAGGAACGCAGCACCATTCTTGACGAAACCCAGAATGGTGACGGTCAGGAACACGGCCAGCGCCAGCGGAATGGTCACGGCGAAATGCGATGTTGTGGTGAAGGACGTCGGGATCAGGCCCAGGAAGTTGGCGCAGACGATGAACATGAACAGGGTCATGACATAGGGGAAGTATTTGACCCCATCCTTGCCGCAGATGTCTTCGAGCATCTTGTAGACAAAGCCGTAAGCCAGTTCAGCCACCGATTGCATCCGGGTCGGCACGATAGCGCGCTTGGAGGTGCTGAGCACCAGCAGGGCAAAGACCGCGGCAATCGCCAGAAACAGCCACAGGGTCACGTTGGTCGGCGTATACCAGGCAATTGCACCGTCGCCAAAAAGTGGCTTGACGATGAATTGATCCATCGGATGGAAAACCAGGCTGCTGCCTTCTGCTGCGGTGGTCTCGCTTGCCACGTTCAGTCCCTCTCGTCCTTATCGGTGGCCTCGGCCGCCGTTTGTTTCTCTTGAGCCTGTTGTGCGCTGCGGAGCATAACCTTCACTCCGGCGACCAGGCCCAGCAATGTAAACAGCACCAGAAAGATCGGGATCGTCCCGAACAGACTGTCCAGCCCGTATCCGATGCCAAATCCGATCCCAAGACCGGAAACCATTTCGATGACCATCCGCCAGGCAAGCTCGCCCCCGGAAAAGTCGGCGTCCGCACGGGCCTCGGGCTTTTGAGCCTTTTTTGTCGCCGCGATCTTGGCCTCCAGCTGCGCCATACGCTGCTTTTGGTCATCATCGGTCACGGGCGTTTCCCTCGTACAGTCTTGGGCATGGTGCTAAGGCGCGCAGGGCACAGAGTCAACGGCGTTGGGCGCCTGAATTGACGCAGGATAAGTAGCTGTATTTGCTGTAAATTTATCAATCTTCGTATTGTCTGAAATTCGCCCCATCCCGACAGGTTGATGGAAACCAGCAGAATCCGCATATTCAACCAAATGGTTGATCATTCCCGTCAATCGGCATCCCCCGCAGCAGCGCGGTCTCATCCAGAAGCCATCCGCGAAAGGCGTTGATCGATTTACGGCGCGCAGACCCAGCGCCCAGAACGAGCCTGAAGCACCCATCCCGAAAGCCGATTGGGAAGCATCGGATCAGACGCCCAGCGCGCAAATCGTCGAGCACACAATCCTGCGACCCGAGGAACACACCCTGCCCGTGCAGCGTCGCCTCAAGCGCCAAACCGGTTTCCATGCGCCACGCCCCGGAGTGGCCGTCGGGAAGCGCAATTCCCGCCAATCCCGCCCATTGTGGCCAGAGATCACCAGATCGGTCCCGGTAAAGACGGTGGCCCAGCAGCTGTGCCGGATCGCTCCAACCGCCGGGACACAACGTTGGCGCAGCATAGGGATACAGGGGGGCATCGCTAAGCAGATCGGACGGCACGCTGAGACTGCCCTGATGGGCAAAGCGAATGGCAAGATCAGCCTCATGGCGCGCGACATCGACCAAGGCGCGGCTTGCTTCGATCCGCAACTCGATTTGAGGGAATGCGGCATAGAAACCGGACAGGCGGGGGATCAGGAACTTCTGGGCGAACAACGGCTCGCAACTGACAGTGATCACGCCTTGGGGCTGTTGGCGGGCCATTTCCGTCGCCGCCGCCACTTCGTCCAATGCGGCGGTGATGCGGGTCAGCAAGGCATGCCCCTCAAGGGTCAGTTCGACCCCGCGCGGCAGATCGCGAAACAGCGAGGCCCCCAGATTATCCTCAAGCCCGCGCACATGGCGGCTGATCGCAGAGTGGCTGACGTTCAGTTCCTCAGCCGCGCGGCTGAAGCTTTCGTGCCGCCCCGCCGCCTCAAAAGCTTTCAGGGCATTTAAAGGGGGTAACAGGCGCGCCATGTTCAATATGTGCAATTTTTAGACATATATCGTCAAGTAATTGATTTTGATACGCCTCTGGCTTTTTGACAAAATGCTTTTGAAATAAGCAAAGGCGTATAAGTCATGGAACAAGCTCAGAGACAGAAGACGCAATTTTTACGTCTGTTTTTAAAACATATCTTCGACTTCATAATCGCGCCAAAGCGCGGCCCGCAGCCGACCCCCCTGCCCCCGACCGACCGAATGGCCCGGGACATCGGTCTGTCAGAGAGCGACCGTGCGCGCCTTTACCTGCGGCTGCCGTCGCAAAACATGCGCCACCCGATGCTCTGACACTCTTTCCGCGCCGGTCGCAAACGATTATGTCTTGGCCATGACTGACCAGCTGGACATCGTATTCGCGGCCCTTGCCGACCCCACCCGCCGCGCCATTCTGGCAATGCTGCTTGAGGATGACATGGCCGTGACGGATGTTGCGGACCCGTTCGAGATGTCGCTGGCGGCGATCTCAAAGCATCTGGTCATCCTGACCAAAGCAGGCCTGATCAGTCAGGAAAAACGCGGGCGGGTGAAATGGTGCAAGCTGGAACCCGACGCCCTGCGCGCGGCATCGGTCTGGATGCAGGGCTTTGGGCAGTTCGAACCGGTCAATCTGGATGCGTTCGAGCGGTTTTTGGAAGTTGAGCTGCCAGCAGCAGACGACTAGGGCCTGGTGTCACCGAACTGCGAACACCGAAACCTTCGAGTGTTTGACCAGGTATCCCGCGTGGCTGGAAAAGATGTAATCGGTGATCCGTGGTGCATGTGTCCCGACGACAATCAGATCAGCTCCGATTTCTTCGGCGGCTTGGTTGAGAGCGTTGTCGACTTCAGCCGCAACATCGACCGAGTGGATATTGCGGCAATCAACCTCGACCCCACTGTCTTTGGCCAGCTGTTCGGTAATGGCGCTGAGTTCTTTGTTTATCGCCGCATGTGTTTGCACGGGATCCCCGGGCTGGCTTCCGGTTACGCTGACCACCGTAATCTTGGCGCTCTGCCATTTGGCAACCTCTGCGACGACCTCGGCGGCCCGACGCACCTCGGGTGGTAAATGCAGATCGACTGGAAACATGATGTGGCTGAACATGGGTTCCTCCTTTTCCCTTGCCTAAAGGTAAAAGAAAGAGAGCCTGCGTGCCTTGATCTGCCTCAAGGGTACATAGCGCGCCGGCCGCGCAGAGCTTAACCTTCTTGGCTGTATTCAACACCGGTGATCACGCCGAACGGATCCGCTCGGCACAACCAAGGTGCCTGTGCCCCGGCGACAGACAGGGTTGTTACCGATCCCGATGGTTGGGTCTGAGTCGAAATCGCCGAAACATCATCGGGACGGACACCCGTCTCTGCCGAGACCAACGCCTCACAACTGCCCTGCAATTCGGCCTCGGTAACCGTGTTGGCGGGGCTAGGCTGATTGCAGGCTGACAGGGCCACTGCAACAGTAAGGAATAGTGCTGATCTCATCGTCTTTTTCCTGCGTTGCCTTGGGCAGAAGCTGGCACACTTTGCGCTGAAAGCAAGCGTCATTCGGCCAGAGGGTTCGGTGCACTGCGCGGCTGATCTTCGGTCTTCAGCAGCAGAACCAGGGCCACAACAGTCAAAACTGCGCCAAACCCGACCAGTAGCGCGGGAGTTGGTTGGCCCAGCGCAACCTCCCACAGGATCACCCAACTGGGCGTCAGATAGGTATAGGCCATGACCTTGGCTGAGGGCAGCCGCAAGGTTGCGAATTGCACCAGCACGAAACTGATCGCCGTGGCAAAGATCGAGACATACAGCAACCCGACCCAAACGATCAGCGGCAGGTTGGCCCAATCCGTCGCGCGGATGTCGGACCACCCGTACAGGGTCAGCAGAATACACCCTGCCACCAACGTTCCAAAGGTAAACACCACAGCTGGTTCACCCCGGTTCAGTTTGCGCACCATCGGCGTATAGATCGCATGGGCCACACAGCCCCAGAAATAGATGATCTCACCGCCACCGATCTCAAAGGCCGTGAGCGCCTGCCAGTCGGCGCGGAAAATCACCCACAACGCGCCTGCCGCGCCAACGGTCAGGGCAAAAGCCATACGCGGCGTCGTGATCTGCCGCAGCAACACCCACCCCGCGATGGCAGACATGATCGGCGTCAGAGTGAAAACGGCGGCGGCACTGACCGGTGGCGCAGTCTTGAGCCCGTGGAACATCAGCACGAAATAGGTAGCAAACAGACCGCCCAAAACCACATAACGCCACGGCGCCTGCGCCGCGCTGCGCGGCAAACCGGTTGTCATCAATGCCGCACCCCCGATCACCACCGACGCAATGGCAAAACGCGCCGCCGTGATCGCCTCGGGTGTGATTTGGTTGGCGATTTGCGCCCCCAGTGAAAAGCTGCCTGCAACCAGCGCCGAAAAGGCAAGCATGGCCAGATGGCCACGGGCCTGAGGGCTCACGGCAGCCAGCCCCTGGACTGTTCCTTGAGAAAGCTCAGAAACGCCTGAACCTTGGTGGTGCGGTGCAGATCCACATGAGTAACCAGCCACAGGTTGCCGAACCATTCCGGCAAGGGCTCGATCACTTCAATCAGGTTGGGATCGCGGGCGGCCTCCCACCGAGCCATAAAGCCGATCCCGGCGCCCGAAAGGACGGCTTCGCGAATGCAGAAGTTGTTGGTGCAGCGAAAAGTGATCTGCTCAGACGGAACGGCCCCGCGCAACCAGCGCGAAAACGGCGCACGGCTGTTTTCATCATCAGTGCCTACAAAATAGTGGCCGGCGAAATCATCAATCCCCGACGGTTTACCGTGGCGGTCGATGTAATCCTTGCTGGCGTAAAGACCGACCTCTTGTGTGATAAAGGGCTGAACCACATTGTCCGGCTGGTCGGGGGCCGAGCCCGCGCGAATGGCCACATGCGCTTCGCCATATTCAAGGCGGAACAGACGATCACCGGTCAGATAGCGCACAATCAGGTCTGGATGCGACTTTTGAAACGCGCTGAGCGTAGGCACGACCAGCGGCGCCAAAGAGCCCAGAGAAGTGACAACCAATTCGCCCGAGACATCGTCTCCGCGCCCTTTCATCCTGCCCACCAACTGATTGAACTGATCCTCGGTGGCCTGCGCCACACGCAGCAGATCCTCACCTGCTTCGGTGGGCGTGTAGCCGCGCGCGTGGCGCTGGAACAGCTTGACAGCCAGCCGTGCCTCGATGGCGTCAATGTGGCGGATAACGGTGGCGTGGTGAACGCCCAGAACCTCGGCCGCACCGCTGACGGTTCCCATACGTGCCACCTGATAGGCGGTCTTTACCTCGTCCCAATTGTCCATCGCATCTGTTCCACTGTGCAAATTCTAACAATGGATGTTGACTTAACAGAGTTTTGTTCGCTCACGCAACATTCATATTGGTACCAGACACGAATTCCACAGCCAAAGGAGCCCCTGACATGACCAGAACCATACTGCATATCGACGCCTCTGCCCGCCGCGAAGGATCCACAAGCCGCGACCTCTCGGACCGGATCGTCAAACATCTGGAGGCGGGGCGCATCATCCGTCGGGATCTTGCGGTCCCGCTGCCTTTGCTGACCGAAGACTGGATCAACGCCAACTTCACCCCCGCCGATCAACGCGACGCGGTTCAGCGCGATCAGCTGGCCTTGTCGGATGAACTGGTGGCCGAGTTGCAGAAGGCCGACACCATTGTGATTGGCCTGCCAATCTACAATTTTTCGGTGCCCGCCGCCTTTAAGGCCTGGATCGATCTGGTCGCCCGGGTTGGCCTGACCTTTTCCCACAACGAAGATGGCCCCAAAGGCCTGCTGGAGGGCAAGCGCGCCGTGCTGGCCATCGCGTCGGGCGGCACTGCAGTCGGGTCCGAGGTCGACTTTACCACCAGTTATGCAAAGCACGTGCTGGGCTTTATCGGCATTCAGGATGTCGACATCGTCGCCGCCGACCAGATGGCGCTGGATGCCGAGGCCGCGCTGAGCAACGCCCACAAGGCGGTCTCGGAACTGGCGGCCTGATCGTCTCTGGCCTTTAAGGCGCGAAACGTCCAGTCTGAGCCCGAACAGGGTTTGTTAGACTGGGCGTTTACGATGAAAAAGATCGGCATTCTGGGCGGCGTGGGCTGGGCCTCGACCGTGGATTATTATCGGGCGATTGCCGAAGGTGCTGGCAAGTATTTTGCTGAACGCGGGCATGGATCCCCTTTGCCGATCCCACCCATGACCATTGAATCCGTCACCCAGGCCAAAACCCGCGCCTTGCGCGGCGTAGCCGGAGATGAGGCCAGCTGGACCGATTTCGATACTGTGTTTCGCGAGGCGCTGATGACGCTGCAACGCGCAGATTGCGATTTCGCCATAATCGCGTCGAATACCCCTCATGCGCGGCTGCACGCGATCCGACAAGGGGTCACAATGCCCATTCTCAGTATCTTCGACGCAACCGCTGAGGCCACCGCCTCAACCGGTGCCGCCACGGCGCTGGTGTTGGGCACAACCGTCACGATGCAGGCCACCAACTACGCGGATCGGCTGGCGGAAATCGATATCCGGGCGAATGACCGATTGCCTGACACTGAGATCTCCGAAATGCAGGCAATGATCGACAGTGATTTCTATGGAGGGGCTTCGGACACTGCCCGCGCCCGGTTGCTGGCTTTCTGCGCCAAACATGCAGCGCCCGGCACTGCAATCCTGCTGGCCTGCACCGAGCTACCACTGGCCTTCCCCGATCATCTGGATGACCCGGTGTTCGAGGCCGACGGACATCTGTTCATCAACCCCTCCGCCGCGCATGTCGCCGCCGCGTTGAATGAGGCGTTGGAGGGCTGATCAGGGCAGCCACGTCACATCGCACCCGATCCGAGCGAAAAACGCCATCATGTCCGGCCGCTCAATCGCGACTGTCCGATCATTCACCAGCGGGTGCATATAGATCACATCCGCCTGTTGCGCCGCGCTGTCCATGAAGAACCGGACGTTGTTCGGGACGCCGTTGATCATCGCCAGCGGGCTGACCGCGCCGGGGCGGATGCCGAGGTTCTGCAGCAGCCGGTCCGCCGACCCAAAAGACAGGTTTCCCGCCCCCAGATCGGTTGCCAACGCCTTGAGGTCGATCTCGCGGCTTTGTTCCAGCGTCACCAGATAGTTCCGCTTTTTCTTGTCGCGCAGGTACAGGTTCTTCAGCCGCAATGCATTCTCGCCGGGCACCATGAACTGATCTTCGACCGCCTTTGCCTCCTCGACCGTGCGCAGCGGCACATGGCTGTGTAGGCGATAGGCCAGCCCCCAGTCATCCAACTGCGCCAGCAGCGCGTCGGAACTGAGCGGCAACGTGTCCTGAAAAGCGGATGATGCGTCCATGGGGTCCTCCTGTCTGACGCGCTCATCGCGCAACGGGCGCGGGATTTCAAGCGCGAGACATGTCCAGGCTGCACTGCTAGAGTGTGCCCATGAAAATCGCACGCAATACTCCGACCCAGTTGATCCTCACTGATATACCTTGGTTTTACGGAGTTCTGTTTGCCTTCAACACCGTGATTTTCATCGCGTTGGGCCTGATACTGACGCTGGCCGGAGGCAGGTTCATGATCTACGGGCTGGTCTTGATCATCGGCGGTGGCGCTTTCGGGTTTTGGACGTTCCACAAGTTTGTCAGGCGCGTTCTGGTCATTTTCGATCGCGCAACGCAAACCCTCGAAATCCGCGAAAAGTCCATTTTCGGATATGAGGCCATCGAACATCCCCTGACCGAGCTGTCCCACGCAGAAGTTGAAAGCACATTGCCCAAAGGGTCTTTTCTTGCCCCTAATCAGCACCGGCCGGTTCTGGTGTTGGACCAGGGGATGAGCGCCGGACGCCATCCCATCGTGACCCGATATACCAAAGGATCGGACACCGCGCGGCTGGTTGATGTCATCAATGACTGGTTGACCGCAGATAAGGTTGACTCGGACAGTCAATCAGCCTAAATCCCACCGCAACATCCGGAAGCATCTGATCTTCCGGTCCCTTGAGTCGTTCAGGGATCGCCCCCCACCAGCGAGTTTCGCCCGTGGGGGCAATTGCGTATTTAACCGGTGTTTCTTATCTGAGAAGCGCCACATCAAAACCGGCTAAGGAGGCCGCAGGCATGTTTGAAAATCTATCCGAACGCCTCTCTGGCGTCTTTGACCGACTGACCAAACAGGGCGCGCTTTCAGAGGAAGACGTCAAGACCGCCCTGCGCGAAGTGCGCGTGGCCCTGCTTGAGGCTGACGTCTCGCTGCCGGTTGCCCGTGAATTCGTCAAAAAGGTTCAGGATCAGGCCACCGGTCAGGCTGTCACCAAGTCGATCACACCCGGCCAGCAGGTCGTCAAGATCGTGCATGACACGCTGGTCGAGGTGCTGCGCGGCGAGGAAGACCCCGGCGTTCTGAAGATCGACAACCCGCCTGCTCCGATCCTGATGGTCGGCCTGCAGGGGTCAGGTAAGACGACCACAACCGGGAAACTGGCCAAACGTCTGAAAGAAAAAGAAGGCAAAAAGGTCCTGATGGCCTCGCTGGACGTCTATCGCCCGGCGGCGATGGACCAGCTGGCGGTTCTGGGTACGCAGGTTGGTGTCGACACTCTGCCGATCGTACCGGGCCAGAAACCCGTCGATATCGCCAAACGTGCCAAACAGCAGGCCACATTGGGCGGCTATGACGTCTACATGCTGGATACCGCAGGCCGTTTGCACATCGACGAAGTGCTGATGGGTGAAGTCGAGCAGGTCCGCAACGCGGTTGACCCGCGTGAAACCCTGCTGGTGGTCGATGGCCTGACCGGCCAGGTCGCTGTTGAAGTGGCCGAGGAATTCGAGGCCAAGGTCGGTATCTCAGGCGTGGTCCTGACCCGGATGGACGGGGACGGGCGCGGCGGTGCGGCGCTATCGATGCGCGCAGTTACCGGCAAGCCCATCCGCTTTGTGGGCTTGGGCGAAAAAATGGACGCGCTTGAGACCTTTGAGCCGGACCGGATCGCCGGTCGTATTCTGGGCATGGGCGACATCGTGGCCCTGGTCGAAAAGGCCCAGGAAACGATGGAGATGGAACAGACCGAGCGCATGATGAAGCGCATGGTCAAAGGTCAGTTCAACATGAATGACCTGAAGATGCAGCTGGAACAGATGATCCAGATGGGCGGCATGCAGGGCATGATGGGCATGATGCCGGGCATGGGCAAGATGGCCAAGCAGGTCGAAGAGGCCGGCATGGACGACAAGGTGCTCAAGCGCCAGATCGCATTGATCCAGTCGATGACCAAACGCGAACGCGCCAACCCGCAACTGCTGCAGGCCAGCCGCAAGAAAAGGATTGCCGCGGGGTCCGGGATGGAGGTCAGCGACCTCAACAAGCTGCTGAAAATGCACCGGCAGATGTCGGACATGATGAAGAAGATGGGCAAGATGGGCAAAGGCAAGATGCTGAAACAGGCCATGAAGGGCATGCTCGGCAAGGGCGGTCCCTCGCCCGAGGATATGGCCGGCGGTATGGACCCCAAGGCGCTGGAGGCTGCGGCCAAGGCAATGGGTGGTCGCGGTGGCATGCCCGGCATGGGCGGCGGCATGGCCCTGCCCCCGGGGCTCAGCGGATTTGGCAAGAAGAAGTAACGTGACCAGCGCCCCCATCATAACCACAGCTCGGCTGACGCTGACTGCGCCGACGCCCGATGATTTCGGCGCGTATCAGGCGTTTTATGCCGTGTCAGATGTCGCCGTTGGCGGGTATCGTGGCGGGCGCAGCGACGATGAGGTCAGGGCGATCCTGCAAGCCAATATCGAGCACTGGCAAACCAAGGCGTTCGGAATGCGGTTGCTGCGCCGGACCGGTGAGACCGAGGTGATCGGCGGATGCGGATTGGCCCATCCTGATCATTGGCCCCGTCATGAGCTGACCTGGTGGCTGATGCCTGACGCGCGCGGCCAAGGACTTGCGACCGAGGCAAGCCGGGCGATTATTGAATGGGCTTATGACACGCTTGGCTGGTCATCGGTCGAAACCCACATGCGGGACGAAAATCTGCCGGCGCGCCGCCTTGCGGAACGGTTGGGCGGGCGCAAGATCGACCGCGAGACTTTCCCTGATGGGGTTGCGCGCGATGTGTTCGAGCTGCCACGGGCGGGTGCGGCATGACCTCTTACACCATCCCCACAGTTGAAACCGAACGCCTGATCCTGCGAGCTCCGCACCTGGACGATCTGCCCGCGATGACTGCGTTTTTCGAAACCGAGCGCAGCCATTTGGTCGGCGGCCCCAAAACGGCGATGGAATGCTGGCGGTCCCTGATGGGACGGTTCGGTCACTGGGCCACCCTGGGCTATGGCGGCTGGCATATAGTCGAGAAGGCCAGCGGTGCATTCGCTGGCTGGACCGGCATCATCAACGCACCCGGATGGGACGAGCCCGAGTTGGGTTGGACCATTCTGGACGCGTTTGAGGGCAAAGGCATCGCTTTTGAGGCGGCGGATGCTGCGCGCGCCTATTCGGCCCGGAAACTGGGCGTGAATAGCCCGATATCTTATGTCGCGCACAACAACACCCGCTCGCGCGCGTTGGCCGAACGTCTGGGCGCCACATACGAGCGTGACGGTGAGGTGATGGGCACGCCCTGCCAGATCTGGCGGCACCCGCGGATCGACGTAAAGACCCCTGCTTTGACCACCGAAAGGACTGGCCAATGACCAACCCCGTGACGCAGGCTGCGACGTTGTTGAAAAACCATCGCGAAAGCATCGACCGGCTGGACGCGATCCTTGTCTATACGCTGGGTGAGCGGTTCAAGCATACGCAGGCCGTTGGCAAGCTTAAGGCCACACACGACCTTCCCCCGTCCGATCCGTCGCGCGAAGCCGCACAGATTGAACGGCTTGAAGACCTGGCGAAAGAGGCCGATTTGGACCCCGACTTTGCCAAGGCTTTTCTGAATTTCATCATTCAGGAAGTCATCCGACACCACAAGAAACACCAGAAATAGCCGGGCGCATGCCGGCTCAACCAAAAGACACGCCTCTGGCGTGATGCCATTCAAAGGAGATACCACCATGGCTATGAAAATTCGTCTCGCCCGCGGCGGCTCGAAAAAACGTCCCTTCTATCGCATTGTTGCGGCTGACAGCCGTATGCCGCGCGACGGCCGTTTCATCGAAAAGCTGGGTACCTATAACCCTCTGCTGCCGAAAGACAGCGAAGAGCGCGTGAAAATGAATGTTGAGCGCGTTCAGTACTGGCTGGATCAGGGCGCACAGCCCACCGACCGGATCGCACGCATGCTCGAGGCTGCAGGCACCCGTGACAAAGCCGAGCGCAACAACCCCAACAAGGGTGCGCCGGGCAAGAAAGCCCAAGAGCGCGTGGAAGAGAAAGCGGCCAAAGCTGCTGCTGCGGCCGAAGCGGCTGCTGCTCCAGCTGAAGAAGCGGCCGCAGAAGAGTAAGCAGGCGGGCGCGTGCGAGATCAGGCTTTCTCCGACGATTTTCGCACGCAGTTCGATCTGTTGATGCGGCTCCGGCGCGATGTGCGCCGGTTTCGCACCGATCCTGTGGACGAGGCAGTGCTGACGCGCTGCCTCGACGCGTTTCGACTGGCCCCTTCCGTGGGGCTGAGCGAACCCTGGCGCGTGATCCGCGTCGAAAGTGAGGCGGCCCGTGCTGCCGCACTCGAGAATTTTCAGATTGCCAATTCAGAAGCACTGACCGGCTATTCCGGTGAGAAAGCCGCGCTGTATAGCAATCTCAAGCTGACAGGCATGCAGGAAGCCCCAGTGCAACTGGCGGTGTTCTGCGACGATGCCACCGAAAAGGGGCAAGGTCTGGGTGCCGGCACAATGCCCGAGATGCGACGCTATTCGGTGGTTTCGGCCATTACCCTTTTTTGGCTGGCCTTGCGGACCGAAGGGCTGGGGATGGGCTGGGTGTCCATTCTGGACCCCGACCAGATGGCACGCGACCTGGATGTTCCGGACGATTGGCGCCTGATTGGCTATTTCTGCGTCGGCTGGCCAGAAGAGCTGTCAGACACGCCCGAATTGGAGCGTGTCGGCTGGGAAAACCGCGACACAGCTTTGCCCATTGAGGTGCGATAACCCGTGTTTGGATTGATACGACTTCCCATCCTGCTGCTGATCGCCTTTATTGTGGGCGTGTTCTTTGAACGCAGCAACCAGCGCGAGGCCTGCGCCACGCGTGGCGACTGGCAGGACGGGCTATGTGTAACGACGGAAGGGCCAAATGACTGATCTGATTTGCGTAGGCAGCATTGCGGGCTCTTACGGAGTGCGTGGTGAAGTGCGGCTCAAAAGCTTTTGCGCGATCCCAGAGGATATCGAGACCTACTCGCCCCTGACAGACGAGGCCGGCAAAGAACGTTATCCGTTGGTTCTGACCCGTCCGATCAAAAATGGCTTTGCCGCGCGTCTGGGTGGGGTTGAAACCAAAGAGCAGGCCGACGCCATCAACGGGTTGCGCCTGTTTGCGCGGCGCGACCAGTTGCCGTCGCTGCCTGATGACGAGTTTTATCACACTGACCTGATCGGGCTTGAGGTTTATGACACCGGCGGTACGCTGCTGGGCCGGGTCAAATCGGTGCAAAATCACGGCGCAGCAGATTTGCTGGAACTTCATGGTCCGGGCCTGAAAGCAACGGTTTTGCTGCCTTTCACGCAAGAGGCCGTGCCAACCGTCGATCTGGACAAGGGCCGCGTCATCGCCGATCCACCCGAAGGGCTGATCTGATGCGCCGCGTCCTGCTGCATCTGGGCCTGCACAAAACAGGCACCACTGCGGCGCAGTCTTTTCTGTACGAAAACCGCGAGCTAATCTGGCCACATTTTGCATTGGTGCTGCCCTATCGCACCCGCAATTCCGGCCTGTCACGGGCCGCCACCAGCCATTCCGTCTATGGCACAGTAGGGACACTGTCCGAATTCGGCACCCAGATGCACGCTTTTCTGGACACGCTCGATTTTGGCGACAAACGTGGGCTGATCATTAGCGAAGAGAACTTTGCGGGCCTGCGCCCCAGCCGCAACATCGAACAGGGTTATGCGGCCGCACCAGAGCTTGCGGCCTGTATGGTCGACGCAATCCGCCATCGGTTTACCGGGCAGGACGTCGAGATCACCATCTATCTCTCTCTGCGCCAGCGCGGCGGCTGGTTGCGCAGCCTGTGGGCCCACGATTTGGAACGCATACGTCAGGTTCAGGACTTTGAGACGTTCCGGTCAAACATGGATCACCTGCCCGCGCTGGAAGACACGCTGAACCAGATCAGGGACAGGCTGCCCTCGGTCACCGTGACCTCGGAATGGCTGGAAGAGTTACAGCTGCGCCGCTATGGGCCCGGCACTCCGTTTGCCGAGTTTCTCGACCTGCCCCGGGACAAAGCCAAAGGTCTGGTGCCGCCGACCAAGGTCAATAACAGACTGCCCGAAGATGTTCTGACCCTGTTGCTGGACCTCAACCGCTCGCGCTTGGATGAGGCCGCTCTGGTGGAACAAAAAGCCGCGGTTATTGACCGCGCCAAAGACGTACTGATCGGCACGACATGACTGACACACCTGGTAAATCCCATGGTCGCAAGGCGATCCGCCCGACGCTCAAACCGCGCGAATTGATGTCGCCCACGCCCGATCTGCACGGGGTATGGAAAGCAAAGATCATCACCTTGTTTCCGTCCGCCTTCCCCGGCGTTCTGGGCGAAAGCCTGACCGGCAAGGCCCTGCAAGAGGGGCTGTGGCAGATGGAAACCGTCGATCTGCGCCAATTCGGTGTCGGCAAGCATCGCAATGTGGATGACACGCCCGCCGGTGGTGGCGCCGGCATGGTGCTGCGCGCAGATGTGTTGGGCGACGCGATTGAACACACGATGGCAGGCATTCAGGGCAACTGGCCACTGATCTACCTCAGCCCGCGCGGTCGCCGGATGGACCAGCAGATGATGCAGAACCTTGCGCGCTGTGACGGCATGACTCTGCTGTGTGGCCGGTTCGAAGGCGTCGATGAACGGGTGTTGGAACATTACGGAATTCAGGAAGTCTCCTTGGGGGATTTCGTCATGACTGGTGGCGAGATAGCCGCTCAGGCTTTGATCGATGCAACGGTGCGGTTGATCCCCGGCGTGCTGGGCAATCAGGCTTCGGCCGAGGAAGAGAGCTTTTCCTCGGGCCTGTTGGAGCATCCACAATACACCCGCCCGGCGGAATGGAACGGCCGCCCGATTCCCGATGTACTGATGTCAGGCCATCACGGGAAAATCGCAGAATGGCGTCACGAAATGTCTGAGCAGATCACACGCAAACGACGGCCCGATCTGTGGGATAGCTTCCTGAAATCGAATGAGAACCAAAAAGGGTGATCCAAGGGCTGTGGCTTACTTGGCACGGTTTTTAAACTTAACCGTGATCTACTTGTGGTGGATTTTTCAGATCAATATTCAATCTAAATAAACCTCTACCTTGCAATGTAAATTGCACCAATACAGGCAACAATAATGATTAAGAAATTAGCATTCGTGCTGGTGGCTGTGTCCGCTTGCACAACCAAACCTCTTGAAATGTCAGTGCCAACTCAGGCGGGTCACAATCTGCATTCTGCCCGGATCGCTGTGAATGCCTGCTCCGCCGAAGCGGATATTGGCGGCAACAGTGCCGTGATTGGCGGCTACGCAACAGCCATTCTTCTGACGTCTCCATTAATCGGTACCATTATTGGTTATAACACTCAGGGCGCATCCCGCACCCAAGGTGAAATTGATCAGGTCGACCGTTGCCTGACAGAACGCGGGTTCGAGCGCCGAGATCTAACTACCAATGAAACCAGTTGGTTGCGGGGCGCGACAGAACAAGAGCGGGTCCGCAGGCTGGACCATCTTATCGGCGGTGGCGTTATCGAAACCTACGGTCTGGCCGCAGTTCAGTAGGCGTTTGCCTTCCAGCGCGCCCAGATATCGGGCTGACCGTTGAACGTGTTGATATCCACGCGTCCCTGAACACCCGGCACCAGCCCGGTCCCGGTATATTGCCAGAACCGCCATATAGACCCGGGATAGACCTGCCGGGGATGACCGGCCACAGACCGCAGCCAAAACTCGGTCTTGGGTAGGCGTGCGATATCGGTATCGGCGTAGAAGTCCACCGTGGTGTAGACGATGGGTCTGCGACCGTAATGGCGTTCAAGAATATCAAGGAACCGCTGCGCCTCGGCACGAACCGTGCGGCCATCGGGGCGTAAGGTGCAGGTCCTGGAATGCGGCGTCCATTCCATATCCAGCACATGCGGCAAGTCTGCACCTTTTGGGACATTCTCGATGAACCACTGCGCCTGCTCCCGGGCAGGACGGCAGAAATAGTAATAGTGATACGCCCCCCACGGCACCCCTGCAGCCTGAGCTCCGCGCCGGTGGTCGTCAAACATCGGATCGGCCACATCGCCTCCCTCGGTCGCCTTGATGAACACGAAGCTGACACCGGATGCCTTGGCGGTGCGCCAATCAATCGGCCCCTGCCATCGCGACACGTCCAGGCCATGAACCGGATAGTGACCGGGATGCCGTTCCTCCCAGTCATGTGGGTCGGCGTCGCCGAAGGCTGGAAAAATCACTGAAGGCGCAGTGGTATCCAGAAACGCGTTCGCCTCCAGCTTTTGGGGCGGCGGGGTGCTGCGCCCGCAGGACAGGGTTGCAAAGGCCAGAACGGCCAACATCAATGCTGCGCGCATGATCTATTCCTGTTTCAAATTTCTGCTCGTGTTATGCCACCCAGAATGCCTGATCGACGCCACAAGGCAACGATGGATTTTTAGGGCGGCGAAAACCTACCATCCGGCCTGCCAATCAAAGCGATTTAGACTTGATCCCTGCCCGCAATGCCCGTAAAGCAGCGCAATCCGGTGCCGCGCCTGTCGCGACTCCGGTGTTTTGGTTTGCCTCATGGCGCAACACCCGGCTTTCTTCGGCTGCGGCGTGTCAGGGCGGACTAGGCATAAGGAACATTCGATCTGACCTCTGGCGGGCTGTACGCAGGACCCGGTGAAGACCAAGAGCTCTCAGGCCGTGCCCAAACTTCGTGGACCAACCGCGAGCATATAGGAGTACCTGCGATGGACCTGATCGCACAGCTTGAGGCGGAACAGATTGCCGCCCTGGGGAAAGACATCCCCGATTTCAAAGCCGGAGACACCATCCGTGTCGGCTATAAGGTGACCGAAGGGTCGCGCACCCGTGTGCAGAACTACGAAGGCGTCTGCATCGCGCGCAACAACGGCAATGGCATTGCCGGTTCGTTCACCGTTCGCAAGATTTCGTTTGGCGAAGGCGTGGAGCGTGTGTTCCCGCTGTTTTCGACAAACATCGACAGCATCACCGTTGTCCGCCGTGGCCGCGTTCGTCGCGCCAAACTGTACTATCTGCGCACCCGTCGTGGTAAATCCGCACGTATCGCAGAGGTCACCAACTACAAGCCAAAAGCTGGCGCCGAAGCGTAAGGAACGGAAAGATGAAAAAAGACATCCATCCCGATTATCACGTCATCGACGTCAAAATGACCGATGGCACCGTTGTTCAGATGAAATCCACCTGGGGCGCCGAGGGCGACCAGCTGGCTCTGGAAATCGACCCCTCCGTGCACCCTGCATGGACCGGTGGCTCGTCGCGCCTGATGGACGCCGGCGGCCGTGTGTCGAAGTTCAAAAAGAAATACGAAGGTCTGGGCTTCTAAACCCTCCCCTTTTCGAATGCGAAAGGCCGCCCCTTGGGGCGGCCTTTTGCTTTTCAGCACATCGGTTTGAAAGTACGAACGAAACATGGCTGTCAGCAAAGCGTTTGATAACACCGTCACCGAACTCTCTTGGCACAAGCCCTGATCACCACATCGAGCGATAGCCGAGTTGTGCCGAAAAGGTGTTACACTTGGTATCAAAACCGCCCAAACACGACGGAGACCCCGAAGATGCCCAAGTACAATGATATGTTCGAGCTTTCGGTAGAGGATATGGATCTGATCGAAACGGCGTTGCGCGGCTTGGCTGCCTCTCAGTCGCAGGAAAGACCAGAGGAAACCGCTGCCAGCA
This sequence comes from Ruegeria meonggei, assembly GCF_900172215.1. Lineage (GTDB taxonomy): Bacteria > Pseudomonadota > Alphaproteobacteria > Rhodobacterales > Rhodobacteraceae > Ruegeria > Ruegeria meonggei. The sequence goes on along the minus strand of NZ_FWFP01000014.1, from coordinate 57,912 downwards.
AAGTGTTTCGCGAAAGCACCCTTCGCAGCGTCCAAGATCTTCTCGGCAAACTGCACGATCAGAAAGTTTTTTTTCGCCCCAAAGATGGCGTGTACCTTGGAGGGTAAGTTCGCTTGAACTGCAGCAGGCGTCGCCATTTGGCTTGCACATTTAACGGGGTACGCGCGTCAATTCCGCTGCGCTGTGTACTGCAGGCACCGGTCCGCGCAGCAGCAACAGCGCCAGGGCCATTCCGGTCAGCGCAGCGATTGCAGCGATCACCATGGCACTGTCAAAAGCGTTGTCCTGCACATCCCGCAGCGCCTTGGCCAGCGCTGTACTGGTGTCAGGGTCCAAGCCGGACAGCAATTGCTGGATCTGGCCGGGCGTTCCATGGGCCAGCGCATGGGCCAGGTCCGCGCCCTGGGTTGAATCGGTGGGCAGTGCGTCGATCACCTTAGACAGGCCCCGGCGGGTTGTGATGGCCTCGGCCAAACCACCAACCACGGCTCCAAGGGTTGCACCGAAGTAAAGGCACGCGTTGATGACCCCAGACCCCTGTCCCACGTGCTCTTCCGGTAGCAGGCGTAGGCCCAGACGGGGCAGCAACGAGAAACAGATACCCAGCCCGATCCCAACGATCATCAGCTTCCACCAAATCTCGGCATATTGCGTGGTGTTAGTGGTCGTCGTCAGCAATAGAAACCCAACGGCCATCGCACCCAGCCCCAATGCAATCGGCCACTGAAAGCTGAAGGGGGCAAGAAACCGGGGGGCGGTGACCGAAATCACAAACATACTGAGGCTAAGGGGCATGATCGCCAGCCCGGCCCCGACCGAGCTGTATCCGAAGGCATCAGGCGATTGGACGAAGGTGTTGAAGTACACAAAAAAGCAGAACAGTGTAAAGCCCGTGACGAACATCCCCGTAGCTGCCATGAGGTAGCGCGGATGGCGAAAGTAACGAAGTTCAATCAGCGGGTCATCGCTGCGGCGCGAGACAATCACCAAAGCAACGGTTGCAACCGCCGCCAGCCCGAGCGGCATCAGCGTCAGCAGCGTGACCCATCCATTGCTTTCGCCATTGCTGAGCGCAAAGGACAGCGGCCCCAAAAACAGCAGGATGGCAATCGCGCCCGGATAATCGAACCGCGCATCGGCAAGGCGGGTATCGGGGATGTACTTCTTCTTGTTGACATGCAGGCCGATTGCAAACGCGATTGCCAGCAGCGCAAGGTCAGTCGCAAAGACGCCGCGCCAGCTCAGGTAATGGGCGAAAGCACCGCCCAGAATCGGCCCGACACCGATAGCAAGGCCAACAATTGCACCCCATGCGCCGGTAACGCTGGCGCGTTGATCCTCGGGCGTGGCGGCGGTCAGCAAGGATAAGGAGGTGCCAAATAGTGCCGCCGCCCCCGCACCCTGCGCACCACGTCCGATCAGCAGCATCGTAGAATCCTGCGCAAACAGGACCGAGGCCGACCCGATGGCAAACACGATCATGCCAAAGAAAAACACGCCCATCTTGCCGGTGATATCGCCCAGACGGCTGACAATTGTGACAAGGGTGGCGCTGGCCACTGTATAGATCGCCATCACCCATTGCAGGCCCGAAGGGGTCAGATCGAAGTCAGCTTTCAGATTAGGCAGGATGGTAGCGACAGCGGTGGTGTTAAAGCCGACGACCATCATGCAAATCGCGGTCATCGTCAGAACAACGCGGGCCCGCGCCTCGGGGGTGGGTTCCGATGAGGTCTTATCGCTCATGAACGTGTCCTGAAATCGTTGTTCTTTAATGCAATTTATCAGCAGTCTAACGATTTTTAGCGCACCGCATAGGGCGCGGATCAAATCCAGTAGGACAAGGTCACGGGCAACACGGCTATTGTGGTCAGCGTCGAAACCAGGATGAACCCAGCAACATCGGGCCCGTATTCCGGCATATGCTGATCAATGAACAGGTATGTCGCCACTGAAGACGGCATCAGGCAGCACAGGATCACCGCGCCACGCTCGGCCCCGGTGAATCCAAACGCCCATACGAGCGTTGACGCAATTACAACAGCCATCACCAGATGCAGGCCTGTCAACGCGACGGCCCGACCCAGGCTCTTGACCCGAAGGCTCGCCAACGTATGGCCCAGCGTCAGCAGCATCAGCGGGATCGAAAGACCGCCAAGGATATCGAAGGATTTTGCCACCGGTTGTGGTAGGCTATATCCGGTGGCCATCAGGATCAGCGAAAGCGCCACCGCATAGATGATAGGCGAGGTCGCCAGTTTTTTGGGCGAGAACTCTCCGGCAGGGATCCACATGCCCACAGTAAAAATGCTGATCAGCACTACGACGACAAACCCCATTGTATAGGCCATCCCCGCATCGCCCAGCGCCAACAGAGTGATCGGAAGGCCGATATTGCCGACATTGCCGTGCATCAAGGGTGTCAGAAACGCACGCACCGGCAGACGCATGGCTTTGAGCGCCACGAAACCAAGCACCCCGAACCCCGCAATCGCAAGGACGGCGGCGGCCATCACGTCCAGAAACGTACCCACGGCGATCTGAGTGGTGGACAGGTGCGAAATGATCAAGGTCGGATAGCCCACCCGCGACACGATCCCCCCAATCACCGCGTTGTCAAAAGGCGCCTTGATCAGAGCCAGACAATAGCCGATTCCAGCACAAATTAGCACCGGCAACACCACATTCAGAACGTTTAGAAACAGATGATCCAACGGCGGCCTCTAATGCAAATCCCTGATCTGGACAGTGAATCAGGGCTCTGAGTTTGACAAGCACGCAGGATAACCCACACAGGTGGCTTGGTTTTCCAATTTTGCACCTGATATCGCAACGCAACAATGCTTGGGGTTCTTCCCTTCCAGCCTTCCACAACATATAGTGACCTACAACAACGTGTGGGTAAGCACGGCGGGACACGGGAATACAGGCATGGCACATATCATCGTAGTGGGGAATGAGAAGGGCGGCGCAGGCAAATCGACCGTGTCGATGCATGTGGCGACCGCGCTGGCGCGATTGGGGCACAAGGTCAGCACGCTTGATCTGGACTTGCGGCAGCGCAGCCTGGGGCGCTATTTCGAAAACCGCATCAACTTTCTGAATAACGCAGATCTGAGCCTGCCCAGCCCCCGCCACCATGATCTACCCGAGATCGACGCGAGCAAACTGAAGCCCGGCGAAAACATCTATGATCACCGCCTGTCGGCTGCTGTGGCCGAGCTGGAAAGTGACAGCGACTTTATCCTGATCGACTGCCCCGGATCGCATACCCGTCTCAGCCAGGTGGCGCATTCACTGGCCGATACGCTGGTCACGCCGCTGAACGACAGTTTCATCGACTTTGACCTGCTGGCACGGATCGACTCGAAAGGTGAAAAAATCCTCGGGCCGTCCGTTTACTCCGAGATGGTGTGGAACGCGCGACAATTGCGGGCACAGGCGGGGTTGAAACCGATCGACTGGGTCGTTGTACGCAACCGTGTGGGCACGCAGCGCATGGTCAACAAGGAAAAAATGCAGCGCGCGATCGAGATGCTGTCGCAGCGCATCGGATTTCGGGTCGCTGCGGGCTTTTCCGAACGCGTCGTGTTTCGTGAGCTGTTCCCCCGGGGGCTGACCCTGCTAGACCTCAAGGATATCGGCGTCAAACAGCTGAACATTTCAAACATTGCCGCGCGGCAGGAACTGCGCGACATGATGAAAGAGCTGAACCTGCCGGGCGTCGAGATCGATTTCTAAGAGGCCTCGGACATCGACTACGCGGACCTATTAAACATCAGTTTTGAAACCTGTTTTCAAGAACCCGGCGTCTGCCGTTCTCTTTCCATGAAAAGAGTTTCCTGATCCCCGTATCGACCCAGCACCTTTTTTTTGTATCCGACCTTCTTGGCAACGTTGATTGACGCGACGTGTGAGGGATCAAACATTGAAGACGTGTGAGTTTGTTTGAGATTTGCATCAGCCCAAACCAACATTGCAGCAACCGCTTCGGTCGCAACACCTTTTCCCTGTGAACGAACATTCAATGCCCATCCAGCCTCGGGCTTGCCTTTCAAAGAAGGCTCGGTATCGCGGTGATAGTCGGCAAAACCGACTTCGCCCAAGAACGAACCATCCTCTTTAGAGATTACGGCCCAATAGCCAAACCCAAGATGGTGCCAATGCCCAGTGTATCGAAGCAACCGTGACCACGACTGCTCATAACTTGAAGGTACTCCAGAGATGTGGGCGACCACCTTAGGATCAGCCCACATCGACGCGCTTTCGGGAAAGTCGCTTGTTTGGTGGCCACGGAGAAGCAATCGCTCTGTTTCGAGAACTGGAACCAATCCAAATTCATTCATTTTTTGTAAGCCCTGTCATAGCGATTTGGTCGCAAGCCATCGCAACAAACCCATTGGGTTCAGCCAGCAAGTGAAACCTATCGCTACGATCCCTTCGCATTGTACACGGTAAACAGCTCCTTCGGCTCGGCTACTCCGCGCAGCATGTAGCGCCCGACGGAAATCAGGTCCTGACCGCAGGGTTGTGCCGCGCGTGCGACGTCATCCGAGATCAATATCCTCTGCCCCAAAGACCGATGCATCCCGGCTATCCGGGCAGTCTGATTCACAGCCGGGCCGATGACCGTGAAGTCCAGCCGGGTTTCTGATCCGATATTGCCATACAGAATCTCACCCGCATGGAGCGCCAGAGTGAAATTGGCGACGGGCAGGCCAGCGGCCACACGACTGGCGTTCAGCTTTGCGATCCGTTCCTGCACCACCGGCACTGCCTTCAGCGCGGCGCGGGCGTCTTCGTCAATCTCGCCGACATCGAACATAGCCATCAGCCCGTCGCCCATGAACTTGAGGATATTGCCGCGGTTGTCATGCACGACGCCCACAGCCACCGCCAAATAGTCGTTCAGCATGTCAATGATTTCGGCACCCGGCAGTTCTTCGGACAGGCTGGTGAAGCCTTCAAGATCAAAGTTCCAGATCACCGCATCAATCTGCTGCAACGACCCGCGCCGGATCTCGCCTGACAACACACGCCGTCCCGCGTCTCGTCCCAGGTAAACTCGCATCAGGTCTTTGGATACCCGCGCGTTGGAAGCTGATTTCAACGCCAACCCCAGATGCGGCAAAGCGGTATTGATCAACGACAAATCGCCGTCACGAAACCCTTCGGGCGCGTCAGACGTCCAAGACATCAGCACACCGTCCACAGCCTTTTTGGCATCTTTTGGCCCATTATGGGTCGGAACATCAAAGGTCACACCGGTCGCATAGTAATCGGTGGCGCCAATTTCACGCAGGTCGTTCAGCAAGGGAAAGCGACTGGCTTCATTTTGATCGACAAGGCGTTCGTGAATCACCTCGACCTCATCATTCAGGATGGCAAAAAGCGGGCTTTGCTTCCACATTTCGCTGGGTTCTTCTGAATACTCAAAAGTCTCAAAATCCCCACCCTGGCCTTGATACCAGCTAAAGCCGGTGCCGCCATATACCGGGTGCAGCGCCGATTGCGCGGCGTGAAAGCGCATCAGTGGAACGCCCAGCTCCACCAGTTTTTCACAATACCCGTCCAGCAGCTCGTTCTTGTCGGCGCCTTCCAGACCGCGCGTGACCAGCCAATTGATCAGGTCACTGGATTTTGTTGTCTCACTGTCCAAGGCGATCATGTGTTAATCCTGTTATCATTATGCCCCCGATCTGGTGACGCTGGTTCGTGATTACCAGTGCTTAGCCAATATGTCCCAGACGGCGCAGCATTTTGCGCAACAGGTCGGTTTCCTCGGCACTAAACAGCCCGGCCAGCTTCGCATCGTATTGCGCGGCAATACTACATAAATCGCGGTAGGCGGCTTGCCCGGCAGGCGTCAGGGTCAATTCCTCGACCCTGCGATCTGCCTCGCTGCGCGAGCGCTTTAGATAGCGGCGTGTTTCCAGTCGATGCACGGCGCGACTGATCTTGGTCTTGTGTATCCGGGCTCTGGTGCCGATCTCTTTTGCTGTCAATTTGCCGTAATTGCCCAAATGGAACAGCACCCGCCATTCCGTGCGCAGCATGCCATAACGGTTCTTGTAAACCTGCTGAAACTCTAAAGAGCTTTCCTCGGCCGCGCGATTCAGCAGGTAGGGCAGGAAATCCTGCAGATCAAAGTCATCATTTTTTGCGGTATCGTGCTGTGACATGCTTGTTAGTTACAAAATCAACTATTATCCGACAAGCAGCAAATGGAGGAACACAGGATGAACCATCCGACTGATCCGCACACACTGACCCAGGCCAGCACCCCAGTTGGCACCCATGCCGGCTATATGCCCGGGTTTGGAAATGACTTTGAATCCGAGGCCCTGCCCGGCGCGTTGCCACAGGGGATGAACAGCCCTCAGAAATGCAATTACGGCCTGTACGGCGAACAGCTTAGCGGGACCGCCTTTACCGCAAACCCTCCGGAACGGACATGGTGCTATCGCATCCGGCCGTCGGTCAAGCATTCGCACCGTTATGAAAAGATCGACCTGCCCAATTGGAAATCCGCACCATGCGTTGATCCTGATGTAATTAGCCTGGGTCAATACCGCTGGGATGCAGTGCCGCATACCGACGAGGGACTGACCTGGTTGACCGGCATGCGCACGATGACCACCGCGGGTGACGTGAACACGCAGGTCGGTATGGCCAGCCATATCTATCTGGTCACCGAATCCATGGTGGATGAGTATTTCTTTTCGGCCGATTCCGAATTGCTGGTGGTACCACAAGAAGGCCGCCTGCGTTTTGCAACCGAGCTGGGTGTCATCGATCTGGAGCCCAAGGAGATCGCCATCCTTCCGCGCGGTTTGGTGTACCGAGTTGAGGTACTGGAAGGTCCCGCACGCGGGTTTGTCTGCGAGAATTATGGCCAGAAATTCGAATTGCCGGGACGAGGGCCCATTGGTGCCAACTGCATGGCCAACCCACGGGATTTCAAGGCGCCTGTAGCCGCTTTCGAGGATCGCGAAGTGCCCTCAACCGTAACCGTGAAATGGTGCGGGCAGTTCCACAGCACCAAGATTGGCCAAAGCCCACTGGACGTGGTGGCCTGGCATGGCAATTACGCGCCCTACAAATATGACTTGCGCACTTATTGCCCGGTCGGTGCCATTCTGTTTGACCACCCGGATCCGTCGATCTTTACCGTCCTGACTGCGCCCTCAGGCCAACCCGGCACGGCCAATATCGACTTTGTCCTGTTCCGCGAGCGCTGGATGGTGGCCGAGGACACGTTCCGCCCGCCCTGGTATCACAAGAACATCATGTCTGAACTGATGGGCAACATTTACGGCCAGTATGATGCCAAGCCGCAGGGCTTTGTTCCCGGTGGCATGAGCCTGCATAACATGATGCTGCCGCATGGGCCTGACAAGGAGGCCTTTGAGAAAGCGTCAAATTCCAACCTCGGGCCGGACAAGTTGGACAATACAATGTCCTTCATGATCGAAACCCGCTTCCCACAACATTTGACCGGGTTTGCCGCCGACAAGGCGCCGCTTCAGGATGATTACATTGACTGCTGGACGTCACTTGAGAAAAAGTTTGACGGCACACCGGGCAAGAAATGACACCTAGTAAAGGTTTGGAGACACAATGCCATTGAAGAAATCCTGGGTGGTCTCGGCCAATGATGCCGATCACCCGTTCCCTCTGAACAACCTGCCCTATGGCGTGTTTTCAACCGAAGGTTCTGACCCGCGCTGTGGTGTAGCGATCGGTGACATGATCCTGGACGTCACCTCAGCTGAGGTTGAAGGTCTGATTACGCTGTCAGACGAGCCCCTGTTCGACCTGCCCTTCTGGAACCCGCTGATGGAGGAAGGCCCAGCCGTCTGGGCCGCCTTGCGCAACCGGTTGACCGACCTGCTGGCTGAAAGCAGCGAGGCACGTGGTGACATTGAACCTATGCTGGTCGCTCAAGACGACGCGGAAATGCACATGCCGTTTGCCGTCAGCGAATACACCGATTTCTACGCCGGTCGGAACCATGCCCAGAACGTGGGCACCATGTTTCGCGGCGCGGAAAACGCGCTGCCGCCTAACTGGCTGCACATTCCGATCGGGTATAATGGCCGGGCATCTTCGGTCGTGGTCTCGGGCACGAATATCCGCCGCCCCTGGGGGCAGTTGAAGGCCCCGGATCAGGATCATCCTGCGTTCCTGCCCAGTCGCCGCTTTGATATCGAGCTTGAGATGGGCGCAATTGTCGGCACCCCGTCGGACGGGCCAGTCACGGTACAAGAGGCCGACGACAACATCTTTGGCTATGTGCTGCTGAACGACTGGTCGGCCCGTGACATTCAGGCCTGGGAATACCAGCCGCTTGGCCCGTTTCAGGCCAAAGCGACGGCGACCTCAATCAGCCCGTGGATCGTCACTAAGGCGGCGCTTGAGCCGTTTCGCTGTGACACGCCCGCGCGCGAATTCGAGCTGTTGGACCATCTGAAAGACTGCGGCCCGATGCTGTATGACATCAACCTGTCCGTGACGATGGCACCTGAGGGAAAAGACGCCACCACCATCGCGCGCACCAACTACAACCAGATGTATTACTCTGCCGCCCAGCAACTGGCGCATCATTCCACATCGGGTTGTCCGATGAACACAGGCGACCTGCTGGGATCAGGCACGATTTCAGGCCCGACCAAACCCGAACGGGGCTCACTGCTGGAACTCAGCTGGGGCGGCAAAGAGCCCCTGACGCTGGACAGCGGTGAAACACGCAGTTTCATCGAAGACGGCGACGTCCTGACCCTGACGGGCGCAGCCAAAGGCAAGGGCTACACAATCGGGTTCGGCGATTGTGTTGGCTCCGTGTTGCCTGCTCTTGAAAACCCATACGCACGATAAGGAATCCAGCATGGCCAAGGCATTCGCGTCCCAAGGGGATATGTCGGAAAAGAAAATCACCTTCACCGAAGTGGGTGAAGGTCTCTATGCCTTCACTGCCGAGGGCGACCCAAATTCGGGCGTTATCATTGGCGACGACAGCGTGATGATTGTCGAGGCTCAGGCAACTCCGCGCCTGGCGGGCAAGGTGATCGAATGTGTGCGATCCGTGACCGACAAACCAATCACCCACGTGGCGCTGACGCATTACCACGCGGTGCGCGTTCTGGGGGCCAGTGCATTTGGTGCGCAGCAAATCCTTATGTCCGATATGGCCCGCGCCATGGTGGTTGAGCGCGGTCAAGAAGACTGGGACAGCGAGTTTCAACGTTTTCCCCGACTGTTCGAAGGGCATGAAAGCATCCCCGGCCTGACCTGGCCCACCACGACGTTCAGCGATACGATGACTGTGTATCTGGGCAATCGCCGGATCGACCTGATGCATCTGGGCCGCGCGCACACGGCAGGTGACATTGTCATCCATGTACCCGATCAGAACGTGATGTTCACCGGCGATATCGTCGAATACCACTCGGCTTGTTATTGCGGCGACGGTCATTTCAGCGATTGGGGTGATACTCTGGACCAAATCAAATGGTTCGATGTGGACGCCATCGCGCCAGGACGGGGGAACGCTCTGATCGGCAAGGATATGGTGAACGCTGCAATTGAGAATACCCGTGATTTTGTCGAAAGCACCTATCGCCCGGCGGCCAAAGTGGCAGCCCGTGGTGGATCACTTAAAGAAGCCTGGGATGCGGTACGCGCCGAATGTGATCCGAAGTTCGCTGACTATGCGATCTACGAACATTGCCTGCCCTTCAATGTTGCCCGCGCCTATGACGAAGCGCGCGGTATCGACACGCCACGCATCTGGACCGCGCAACGCGACCTGGACATGTGGGAGGCTTTGCAAGGTTAAGGACATTCCGTCGCATTTGATCCAGATCGTTTTACCCGTGGGGAATTGGTGAAACCATCGCTGTAAGGCCCGTGGCATATGCCTGCCGGGGAACGAAATCTTTTGCGCCACCGGCGCCAGAGTATCAGGGGAGAACCCATGAACAAGATTTTTGAAACTCCGCTCTATGCTTATCAGCGCAGCCCGGATCAGGATGCAGCGACGCCGGTGCGGCACAAAGCAATCGTTGTAGGGGCGGGGCCGGTTGGATTGGCCGCCGCGATCGACCTTGCCCAACAGGGGATCGCAGTTGTTGTGCTGGACGAAAACGACAAGGTCAGCTTTGGCAGCCGCGCCATATGCTTTTCGCAGCGAACGCTCGAGATTGCCGACCGTCTGGGTACGGGGCGACAGATGGTGGACAAGGGCGTGCTTTGGGATGCTGGCAAGGTCTATTTTGATGATCGCCAAGTGTACGAATTTAACCTGCAACCCGACACCGGTTACGCCAACCCTGCCTTCATCAACCTTCAGCAATACTATTTCGAAGATGCGCTGGTGGCCCGAGTTCGGGAATTGCAGGCCGCGGGCGCACCGATCGAGATTCGCGGGCACAACAAGGTCGACGCCATCGGCACTCATGACACCCATGTCGCGCTTGAGGTCGACACCCCTGAAGGGCCTTATAACGTCGAAGCCGAATGGCTGATCGCCTGCGACGGGGCCAGCTCACCCACCCGGCGGATGCTGGGATTGGATTTCGAAGGTCGCGTGTTCGAAGACAATTTCCTGATCGCAGATGTGGTGATGGAGGCCGACTTCCCTTCGGAACGTTGGTTCTGGTTTGACCCGCCGTTCAACCGCGGCCAATCCGCCCTACTGCACAAACAGCCGGACAATGTCTGGCGCATCGACCTGCAGCTGGGCTGGGATATCGACAAGGAACACGAAAAGCGGCCCGAAAACGTCATACCACGCCTCAAGGCCATGCTGGGCGAAGATGTCGAGTTCGATCTGGAATGGGTTTCAATTTACACGTTCCAGTGCCGCCGGATGGATCGTTTCCGCCATGGTCGGGTGTTGTTTGCGGGCGACAGCGCCCATCAGGTCAGCCCGTTTGGGGCTCGCGGGGCCAATTCCGGCGTCCAGGATACAGATAACCTGTGCTGGAAGTTGAAGCTGGTCATTGACGGCCAGGCACCTGAGTTGCTGCTGGACAGCTATAGCCACGAACGTGTGCAGGCAGCCGATGAGAACATCACAAACTCAACCCGCTCAACCGATTTCATCACCCCGAAATCCGAGATGTCGCGTCTGTTGCGCGATGCGGTTCTGGACCTCAGCGAACATTACGACTTTGCCCGCCCGCTGGTTAACTCCGGACGGCTCAGCACACCCTGCACCTATACGGGCAGTTCTTTGAACTCGGCAGACGCGCTGAACGGGCCGGAAGTGACCCGGCCGGGCGCGGCATGTCCGGACGCGCCTTTGGGGGATGAATTTCTATTGCCGAAACTGGCAGGCAAGTTCACTTTGTTGACCATCGACGCGGACGCGCCTGACCGAATTGAAGAAGGCGGGATTGAAGCCACCCGTCTGGCGCTGTCGGTCAAGGATGACCTGACGCTGGAACTGAAACGCCGCTATCTGGGGGGTGCGACCAGTGCGGTCTATTTGATCCGCCCGGATCAGCACGTCGCTGCGCGGCGGGACAATTACGAAGAAAACGCGTTCCGGCAGGCGATCCGACGCGCAACCGGTAAGGAGTAGAAACGATGACCGATCTGATACTCACCCCGAATATCGACAATGCCGATGATTTCTATGCCGGGTTGCTGTCGGTGCATGAGGGGCTGGACCCTGCACAAAGCGATGCGCTGAACGCGCGCCTGGTGCTGGTGCTGGCGAACCATATCGGCAATTCCGAAGTCCTGGCGCAAGCGCTGGATGCCGCCGCGCTCAAAGGCCGCTGACGACATGGGTGACGTGGTCCTCTACGATTACTGGCGCTCATCCGCCAGCTACCGGGTGCGCATCGGGCTGAATCTGGCAGGGATCGCGTATCGGGCCGTCACGGTCGATCTGAGGGCCGGCGAGCACAGCTCGGACGCTCATCTGGAGCGCAATCCGCAAGGCTTTGTGCCGGTGCTAGAAATTGATGGCTTTCGGCTGACTCAGTCTTTGGCGATCATCGACTATTTGGATCAGACACGCGGCGTGGGGCTATTGCCCTCTGACCCGGTAGAACGCGCGCGCGCGACGGCGCTGGCGCACTCCATCGCCGTGGACGTGCATCCGGTGTGCAACCTGTCCGTCGCGCAGCACGCCACCTCGCTCAGCGGTGGGGCCGAAGGGATGCCCGGCGACTGGATGCGCCATTTCATCCGCCCCGGTCTGCTGGCATTCGAGGCGCTGCTGCGCGGTTTTGAACAGACCCCCTTTTGCACCGGTATTCGCCCTGGTCTGGCGGATCTGTGCCTGATCCCGCAGATGTATAACGCCCGCCGGTGGGATGTGGATCTGACCAACCTGCCCCGCATTCTTCAGATCGAGGCTAACTGCGCCGATCACCCGGCGTTCATTGCGGCCCACCCGGACGCACACGCGCCGACCTGAGCCGCCGCACAGGGTCTGTGTACGGGTGGGGATAGGATCAGCCTGCCATCGGTCTTACCTTCCCTGAAACGTCTGAAGGAGACCGCAATGCCCGAAATTACTGGTTACCACGCGCACATCTATTTCGATGCCACCACACAAGGGACGGCGCAACAGCTATGCGATGAGGCTGCGCGGTTGTTCCCGGTTCAGGTCGGCCGGATGCACGCCCGGAATGTCGGTCCGCATCCACGTTGGAGCTGCCAGTTGGCCTTTGCCCCCAAGGTATTTGAACAGGTCATTCCATGGCTGATGCTGAACCGGCAAGGCCTGACGATTTTTACCCATCCCGAAACCGGCGATCATCTGACCGATCACCGGGACCGAGCCATCTGGATGGGCGAGATGCTTGCGTTGGATCTGTCGATCTTTGACAAAATGGGCGCTTAATCCAGCGCCCTTGCTTGATCCCGCAGCTTGAACTTCTGGATTTTTCCGGTCGATGTTTTGGGCAGCGGTCCGAACACAACCGTTCTGGGCGCTTTGAAATGGGCCATGTTATCCCGGCAAAAGGTGATTATATCCGCGTCAGACACCTGCACATCCGGCTTAAGCTCGACAAAGGCGCAAGGTGTCTCACCCCATTTGACATCCGGGCGCGCAACAACGGCGGCCTCCATCACGGCCGGGTGTTTGTAGAGGACATCTTCGACCTCAACCGATGAGATATTCTCACCCCCCGAGATGATGATATCTTTGGACCGGTCTTTCAGCGCGATATAGCCGTCTGTGTGCATCACCCCAAGATCGCCCGAAGCGAACCAGCCACCGTTAAAGGCCTGGTCCGTGGCCTCAGCGTTCTTCAGATAGCCTTTCATGACAACATTGCCCTGCATGAAGATCTCACCCATGGTCTCACCGTCCGCCGGAACAGGTTCCAGCGTTTCTGGATCGGCAACCATCAACCCCGACAAGGCGGTATAGCGCACGCCCTGGCGCACTTTGAGCGCGGCACGTTCCTCGGCGCTTTTGCTGTTCCATTCGTCTTTCCAGGCACAGACCACCGAAGGTCCGTAGGTTTCGGTCAGACCGTAAACATGGGTCACTTCGATGCCCATACCTTCCATATTCTCGATGACAGCCGCCGGCGGTGGCGCCCCTGCTGTCATCACTTTGATCTCGTGATCGAAATCCTTGAGGTGATCAGGCGCATTGGCCAGCATGTTCAGAACAATCGGCGCGCCGCAGAAATGTGTGACCTTTTCTTCCCGGAAGGCGGCATAGATAGGCTCGTCTCGCACGGCGCGCAAACAGACTGAAACCCCTGCGTTCGCGGCCATCGCCCAGGGAAAACACCAGCCGTTGCAGTGGAACATCGGCAGGGTCCACAGATAGACCGAGTGTTTCGGCATATCCCAATCCAGCAAATCCGATTGCGCGTTCAGCGCGGCCCCACGGTGGTGATACACAACACCTTTGGGGTTGCCCGTGGTGCCCGAGGTATAATTCAGCGTGATCGCATCCCACTCATCCTTGGGCAGTACCCATTCAAACTCTGGATCACCTTCCCCCAACAGCGCGTCATAAGTCAGGCTGCCCAGCCTTTCGCCGCCGTCAAAACTGGGGTCTTCGATATCAATGACCAGAATGTCGTGATCAACCTGACTCAGCGCCTCTTTCACCGTGCCTGAAAACTCGGGATCGACCAGCAGAACCTTGGATTCCGCGTGGTTCAGGATGAAGGCGATGATCGGCGCGTCCAGACGTGTGTTGATTGCGTTCAGAACCGCGCCAGCCATGGGCACACCAAAATGCGCCTCGTACATCTCGGGAATGTTTGCGGCAATGATCGACACCGTATCGCCTGCGCCGATGCCCCGCGCGGTCAATGCACCGGCCAGACGGCGGCACCGGGCGTAGGTTTCGGCCCATTCATAACGACGCGCGCCATAAACCACCGAGGGGTAGTCCGGATAGATCAGTGCGGTGCGCTCGATAAAACTCAGCGGTGACAGCGGTGTGTAGTTTGCCCGGCATTTGTCCAAATGCCTTTCATAGATGTTGGCCTCTGTCATCGGTTGACCCTTCCAGTTCGCTTGTTGCGCGACTTGACCACAAAGATGCGCGTCTGACAAACCCGTAGAAATACGGCGGGCATGGACTGGCGTTACGCGATAGTGCAGTCTGGCCCTATCCACCGATGGCCTTTCGCGGTGATCTGAACCATCGAAATACAAAGCCGGGGCAGCTTCGTTCCCGTAATTTGCGCACCCATTTCTTCTGAAAGGACATGTCATGGACGGCACGTTCAATGAAAACGATCTTTCCCGTGTGGTCGAAGCCGACCGCGCTCATATCTGGCACCACCTGATCCAGCATAAACCCTTTGAAACAAACGATCCGCGGATCATTGTCGAAGGCAAGGGCATGCGTGTCTGGGACCAGAACGGCAAAGAGCATCTGGACGCCGTTTCTGGCGGTGTCTGGACGGTGAACGTGGGCTATGGCCGCGAATCGATCTGCAAGGCGGTCTACGATCAGCTGATGAAACTGTGCTACTTCGCCAACTCTGCGGGTTCGATCCCCGGGTCCATTTTTGCTGAAAAGCTGATCAGCAAAATGCCGGGGATGAGCCGGGTCTATTACACCAATTCGGGGTCTGAGGCGAACGAGAAGGCGTTCAAGATGGTCCGCCAGATCGCCCATAAGAAATACGGCGGCAAGAAAACCAAGATCCTGTACCGCGACCGCGACTATCATGGATCCACCCTGGCGGCGATGTCGGCTGGCGGCCAGGATGAACGCAACGCCCAATATGGTCCCTTCGCCCCCGATTTCGTGCGCGTTCCCCATTGCATGGAATACCGCAAGCACGAGTTGGATGGCGCGCCAGAAGAGAACTTTGGCGAATGGGCTGCAGATCAGATTGAAGAGGTCATTCTGCGCGAAGGCCCTGACACCGTCGGTGCCCTGTGCCTTGAGCCGGTGACGGCGGGAGGTGGCGTGATCGAAGCCCCTGAGGGGTATTGGCAGCGCGTACAAGAGATCTGCAAGAATTACGACATCCTGCTGCATATCGATGAGGTTGTCTGCGGCGTTGGTCGTACAGGCACCTGGTTTGGTTATCAGCAATACGGCGTAAAACCTGATTTCGTCACTATGGCCAAAGGTGTGGCTTCGGGCTATGCGGCAATTGCCTGCCTAGTCACCACCGAGGAAATCTTTGACAACTTCAAGGATGATGCGGCGGATCCGATGAGCTATTTCCGCGATATCTCGACCTTTGGTGGCTGCACGGCTGGTCCGGCGGCGGCGATCGAGAATATGCGCATCATCGAGGACGAAAACCTGCTGGGTAATTGCGTCGACATGGGCGAACGGATGACCGGCAACCTTCAGGCGCTGATGGAAAAGCACAAAGTCGTCGGCGATGTCCGCGGCAAGGGTCTTTTCCTGGGGGCGGAACTGGTCGCGGATCGATCCTCTCGCGAGCCCGTTGACGAGAAGCTGGCGCAGGCTGTTGTGGCCGACTGTATGGCGCAGGGCGTGATCATCGGCGTCACCAACCGCTCGGTCCCTGGTCGGAACAACACGCTGTGTTTCTCGCCTGCATTGATCGCTACCGCAGACGATATCGACCAGATCACCGATGCGGTCGACGGCGCGCTGGGACGTGTGTTCGGCTGACACCGCACGACGCCTTATGCCAATCGAGACATCAAAAACCGGCGCGTCCTGCGCCGGTTTTTTTCGGTCACACATCGGTTTGCCAAATCTGTGAACTCGGATAGCCTGCAATTACCCCACGCAGGAGATTGGTTCATGCTATTCAAATTTGCGCGCAGCCTCGCCGCTGCAATTGTTATTGCCTTTGCGACCCCCGTCAGCGCCGAGGACGGCAGCGGTTTCCCTCAGATCGTCGGCACCTGGACCGGCACCTATCTGGTGGCTTTCGCGAAATCGAACCCAAACCACGACAAGGGCCTGCTGCAGACCGAAATGGAGCTGGAGATCACCAAGCTGGACGGCAACCTGATCACCGCCACCAACCGCTGGCGTCGGATTGGCGACAAGGACTGGATCGTCGAAGAGGCAATGGGCACATTCTCACTGGACGACCCAACCCGTTTTGTTCTGGCCGAGGCTGGGATATCCGGTGACGACGTCTCTTCGGGGATATTCAACGGGGTCTATGTGGATGACGTGCTTATGGTCACCTATGCCGGTCCAGGCACCGGCGTTGCCTTTGCGGCGCAGTTGGTAAAAAAGGACAAGAACAAATAGGCCAGCAAGCGCGTTTCGCGCGTAACGAGGGCCGACACCAAGCGCACCCGGGTTTTCTCTGGTGATTGATTAAGATACTTTGTCTTACGTCCGGTCGGCGGGCAATAACTGCCGTTCATGGTAACAGGGTGAACGGCAGCATTGCTGCATTTTCCTCAACACCGCCGAAGCAGCCCTTCTGTTGGGGCTGAACTGGCGACGGGTGTTCTCAAGGCTAGGTCAACGCTTTTCAGGCTTTGACAGGATGAACGGATAGACCGTTCTGCGGACATTCCGCATCCACCACGCGTTGACCAGTTTCAGCCGATAGATGAACTCATAGGACCCCGCGTCCTTTTTATAGGCCTCGTCCACCTCTTCCCGGGTGATCTGTGCGTCGGCCGGCAGCAAACGGTTCGACGCAATCAGCGCAGGTTCAATCCACTGTGGCATGCCCTCACGGTTCAAATTGCCGAGCAAATCGATGCAGTTTTCACGCAGATCGTAGTAAGATTTCAACAACTCGGGGGCCACGAACCGGCGTAAAAAGGGGCGCATTATTGCCGGATAGGGTTGCAAAACGATATCAAGGTCCAACAATTCCTTCCCAGCCGCCGTGCGCATCATCGGTGTTGAAACATCAATTTGCATGACTTTCCCGTCGAGCCAGACCCAATTCGACACCTGAGCATCAATACCAAGCTGTGGATTGATCGCGTTCTTTGTGGTTTCCAGAACGGCATTCAGC
Organism: Ruegeria meonggei; assembly: GCF_900172215.1. Taxonomy (GTDB): domain Bacteria; phylum Pseudomonadota; class Alphaproteobacteria; order Rhodobacterales; family Rhodobacteraceae; genus Ruegeria; species Ruegeria meonggei. The sequence goes on along the minus strand of NZ_FWFP01000014.1, from coordinate 40,489 downwards.
ACCGGGTGGTCGGCGTCCGGCGTGGCCGCGTGCAGGACATTCGAAACCAATTGCTCCTTTTTTGCCATCGGCTGGCAAAGGTAGAGCGCGACGCCGCCCTGAGCGGTCTCGGTGATGCGGCCCTCGGTGGGCACGACCGGACACCCTGCCTCTCTCAGTTTAGAGATATAGTCGTTGACCGTTTCTAGGTACGCTTCGGCATGCGCGCGGCTCGGAAACGGCGGTAGGCGTTTGAATGCCGCAACGGGGTTATCATCGGGGAACGCCACCGTGACGCAGATTTCGCCCTGACCAAGGGTTTTGAGCGGATGAAACTCCTGGTCGCGCAGATGGGCGTCAACTGCCCGCTCCATGTCTTTGGTCACTTCATCCGAGACGTCGATCTTGGGAACCGAAGCTGCAATTGCCGTTTTGGGACGCGCTTCGGCTTTTGGCACCGGCAGGTCCTTCATAGCGGAAAGGGCATCGTCCAGACGTTCCATGCCCTTCTTCGCGGTCTCCATATCCAGCAGCACACCGGGTTTGAACTGCAGCGCCGACATGTCGAAACCTGCAAAAATCGCCCAAACGCCGCGTTCAACAAGCTCTTTCATCAAAATGACGCCGCCATCGGCATAAGAGGTCTTGAGCCCGATCACCAACCCGGTCTGATGCACAGTTTCCAGATGCGGATGGCGCGACTGCAACTCGGCCAGAGAGGTTTCGAAATAGGCCGACAAATTAGCCACGTTTTCGGACACCTCGGGGCGTTGGGCCATCTCGATAACCTTTTGGCCGACCAAACAGCCCAGTTCGGACCCGCCAAAGGTCGAAAGATGGCCCCAACCAAATTCCTTAAGGTAGGTGCTGCAGCGATCCGCCATCAGCAGCGCAGCCGAGGGGTAAATGCCGCCGCTCAGACCTTTGCCAGTGACCAGCAGATCCGGTTCGATCCCAAAGGTCTGGCTGCCCCACAGCTTACCTGTGCGCATCAAGCCGGTCTGCACTTCGTCGGCAATGTAAAGTGTACCGTATTTCCGGCACAGCTCGGCCACGCCTGGCAGATAGCCGGGATCGGGCGGCATGAAACCGGCAGTGGCGGGGATGGTTTCAATCAGTGCCGCCGCGACTTGGCCGGTGGATTGCACCCGCTCTAACGCGTCGAGATCGTTGAACGGAACCTTTAGGAAAACTTCCGGATTATCGCTAAGGAAGTATTCTGCAGTGCTTGCATCACCAGCGGCACCGGACAGGCCCGAGCGCCCATGATAAGCGCAGTCAAAGGCCACGATGGCGCGTCGACCGGTCGTCTGCCGCGCCACTTTGATGGCAAGGTCCACAGCCTCAGATCCGCCCGAAGCGTAGGATACGTACGGCATGTCGCCTGGTGCCGCGGCGACTAGTGCCTCGGCAAGCTCGGCACGGGGACCGCTGGGGAAATGGTGATTCCCCAGGTCATATTTTTCCAGACCCTGCTGCAGCGCGGCGATGAATTCCGGATGGCGGTGGCCGAAGTTATAGGTGCCGCCATTTAGGTGAAAATCGAGGTATTCCTTGCCGTTGACGTCCTTGAATCCATAGCCCTCTCGCTCACCGATCAGGATATCTACGCCAGCCTTGCGGAACGTATCGAGACGATGCGGAATGAGATGTTTGTAGTTGAGGTCAAGAACATGTGACCTGGTGTTATCACCGGACATTTCAGCCGCTGCGTTTCTCTTGTCAGTCATTAGAATTCCTCCACGTTTCGTGTCGCACCATCGGTTTGAACTGATCTGCCGCAATCTCTGCACCGCTTCGATGCGCGCCCACGGCTTCACCTACGCGCACAGCGCGTGAAGTGCCTCCCACCTTGGGCGCGATCCTGATTGTGATGTTTGCTGGGGCAGACAGCGCGTTTCCCACCAGCTCATCTATGGCTGGACAATGACACGCAACGGAGGCACCCGCCTTGCCAGTTGCGTTCGCGTTTTTGACATTTTCGATCAGTGTGCCTGCATAAAAAGCTTAGCTTCCAGGACCGAAAGTGAAAATATCAGCTTATCGCACGTTTTCGGAACTGGAGCGGACTGATCCCTTCCTCTCGCTTGAAGGCACGGTTGAAGGCACTGATTTCCGCATACCCAAGGTCCTCGGAAATTTCTGACACGGATTTATCCGTTAGTTCCAGCGCCTCGCGTGCCGCCGCTTGAAGAACGTCCAGGCGCAGGCGTCGGAAAGAGGTTTCTTCGTCGTTCAACCGCCGCCGGAGGTTTGTGGCGGACATATTTAAATGTTCCGCCATCAGCTCCGCGCGCATTTCGGCCTGGCCAATCCGTGATGACAGGATCAAACGCACTTTGCGCGCCAAACTCTGGTCGCACCAAGGCTGCGCCAAGATAGCATCCGCCTGATTGCGCAAAATAACGAGAAGTCCGGGGTCCGATCCATGAATTTCTTGCCTGAGAGTGCTTGCAGCAAAGGTCAATCGGTTCTCTGTCTGATCGAACCTGATATCGGCACCGAAAATCCGTCTATATGCCGTCAGATCTTGGGGCTTTGGAAAGGTGAAGCTGCAGGACTTTGGTCGCCAGTCTGGCCCCAATTTCTTGCGGAAAGCCCGAACGAGCGTGCCAAGCGTCAAGTCCACGTCCTGGCGGGTTTCATTGCCGGGAAAGGAATCGGCCAAATACCGAAATGAACACATCCCGCCATTCATCGAGAATGTGAGGTCAAAATAGCCAGTGAATGTTTGGTAATAGTGATCCAGAAACAAACACATGTCCCGCACTGTCGCCGCATTGTCGACCAGATAGCCCAAGAGCCCGAACTGCCGCGGCTCGGCAACTTCTGTTATATGCAGGCCGAGTGACGCATCGCCGAGCTGCCGCGCCGCCCATTCAAACAAATTCAGATAGTTTTCTGCAGAAGACACCGCATCAGGATCAAACAGCCGCGTCTTGTCGAGCTGCAGCCGCTCGCAAATATCACCCTCCGATACCCCGAGCTTATGAAGTGCCACAACCAGGTAGTGTACGGGATGTTCGTCGCGCGAGCGCGTAGAAAGGTTAGTTGGCATCATTTCGTGATGATGCGTATTTCCGGGGTGAAGTCAAAGTCAGCGGCTGCTGACTTTGTGATGAAATCGGAACCCATCATTTACCCGCATCGCAGAAGCCGTCGATTTGTGATCATTGCTTTCCAAATCCACGTCTGGCGACCAATGACAATTAAGACCGCTCTTTTCGAATGCCCTTCCTTTACGGTTTCTCGCAAACGGATCGTGGTGCAAACACAGGTCGGCTTTAGGTTTTTAACTCCGGAATACGTGTGTCTCGGGGATCTTCGGAATAGTCAAAATTGTCGAACACCCAACCCATCGCGCGTTTTACCGCCTCAATGGACGCGTCGTCATAGAATTCAGCGACCGGGATATCACCCCATTTGCGTATGCCCTTGTTGAATTCAGGCAAGGGATCCATAGCTTTTTCAAAGCCTAGTTTCTGGGCCATTCGCGCAAGGTCGTCGGCAAGGCATTCATACCTGATGGCATCCTGCGCAACGAATTTATCGTCAATCATGACAATGTCCGCGTCAGTTGCATAACGGGGCCGCACACAAAATCGCCGGAACGCGGTCCGGACGTCGTCAAAACTGTCCGATTGGATGATCTCATCCTCTCGGCGCAGCCAGAAAAAATGTGACACAACACGATCAAACGGGTTTCGAACCGCTGTGAACCGAAAATACGAATCCCATTTTTCCTGCCCTAACCGCCGGCGGACACGTGCGGCGGGGATGTGTGGCCTCCAACCTTCAGGGGCCGGACCCCGAGCGACCCCTTCCCCGTAATGGCTGTCTGAAAGCTCAAGGGGAAGATCGTCATCCAGTTTCGTGCAAAACGGAAACAAGGCGCGCTCGATACTTGTTCCAGCGGTCTTCCGGGACTTTAGAAAAACAAATTTGTACTTGTTGCTGATGGCAACCATGTTTCACCTGCTCAAACGTGTTCAGACTTCTTCGCCCAGCTCAGATGCTTGGGCAGATAAAGTTGCCAAGACACCATAAGACCTTTTTGTACCCGGTTTTGGTGACGTGACTATTAGCAAGAAAGCCCTGCGATACCATCCCCGTTCGTCGTCGCAGGCAAACGGTGTTGTTTTCTGACACAGCCGGGAAGATCATTATAAACTGGGTTGTCATTTTGATGGGCAACAACTGAAGTTGCACCCTTCGAACTTGACGGGCGAACGAAGAAATATAACCGTGTTCAAGCATTCGTAACGGGACAAGAAATGAAAACGCTTCTGTGTGTTGGTGACTCGCATGCCCGACTGATCGGCCAGAAACCGGATGGGGGGGATTTCCGGTATGCGCGGGTTAGCGTCACTGCAGTGAACGGGTTCGACACGGCAAATGTCATTAGCATCAAAGGCGCTACCGCCGCCGGGTTTTATCCCAAGAACGACCGGAAATCCTCTTATTCCCGCGCGGCACGGGCGATCAAGCGTCTTGACCCGGCCGCGATCTGTTTCGGATTTGGACAGGTTGATGCAGAACTCAGCTGCTATTTCGTGGCGTTTCGGGACAACATCCGGCTTGCGGACGCCATCACAGCAAAGTTGGAAGCGCAAAAGCGATATCTTGAGGCGTGCAAAGAAGTTGCGGGAAACCGGGCCATCGTGATCAAGGGGCTGAACACCGCCACGATACAAGACCCCAAAGACTTGCGAAAAATGCTGCACCGTCGGATACGCACGCGTCTGCAGGCACCCCGCGGCCAGTTCACGCGCAGAGCAGATGAACTGGGCATCACGATCCAGAGGCATTGGGATATCAATGCCGAACTCTCCTCTGGTCTGAAAGAAAAATCACGGGCGCTTGGGTTGCCCTATTTTGATCTGCGCGATGTGACGGGATCAGAGGACAATCCCGGCCTCTCGAAACCCGAGTATTGTGTGGGTGGCGGGGATGTCCACCTGCGACAGTCCGCGCTGGTCGAGGACATGTTTTCACGTGCATTGGCAAAAGCAGTCCAAAGCACCAAGACTGTTCCCACCCCCTAGAAAGAACGTCAGCAACGAAAAAGGCCGCTCCTTCCGGAACGGCCCTTCATTCACTGTCTCTTTGCAGAGGATCAGGCAGTCAGAGCAGCCTGAGCCTGGGCGACGATCGCGCCGAACGCTTCCGGTTCGTGCACGGCCAGATCGGCCAGAACTTTGCGGTCCACTTCGATACCAGCCAATGTCAGGCCGTTGATGAAGCGAGAATATGTCAGAGCCTCGTCATGCGAACGCACAGCCGCATTGATCCGCTGGATCCACAGCGCGCGGAAGTTGCGCTTGCGGTTCTTGCGGTCGCGGGTTGCGTATTGGTTGGCCTTATCGACGGCCTGACGGGCAACCTTGAAGGTGCTCTTGCGGCGGCCATAGTAACCTTTGGCGGCCTTGATGACCTTCTTGTGACGGGCGTGAGTTACGGTTCCACCTTTAACGCGGGACATATCTTAATCTCCTCTTATCGGTCGTAGGGCATATAGCCCTTGACGATCTTGGCGTCGGGGGCGGACAGGGTGGTGTTGCCACGGGCGTCGCGGATGAACTTTTTGGTCCGCTTGATCATGCCGTGACGTTTGCCGGCCTGACCAGCAAGGACCTTACCGGTCGCAGTCACCTTAAAGCGCTTTTTGGCGCTCGACTTTGTCTTCATCTTAGGCATTTCCGTCTCCTTTCGGGGTTCGGTACTAAACGCGACTCGGCATGCCACATTGGCCGGTCACGCGATTAGAAGCGCCGTTTACGCAAGTTCGGTCATGCTGGCAAGGGGGTTTTGACCAGAATCTGCGCATTTCGCAGGATGGTCAGGCACCGGGGCGACCTGCGCCGCCCCGGTGATGTCATTTAGTGGCCGAATTTGCGGATTTCACCGCTTTTCAGACGCTCGCTATAAGATGCAAGCTCTTGCCGAACCACCTTCATCAGGAAGTAGAGCGCAAAGACGTTCACAACCGCCATCGCAAAGATCGCCGCATCCGAGAAGTCGATGACCGGACCAAGATTGGCCGCAGCACCGATAACCACGAAAATGCAGAAGATGATCTTGAACACCAGTTCCTTGGTGTGACCTTCCCCAAACAGATAGGTCCAGGCCTTGAGGCCATAGTAGGACCAGCTGATCATGGTTGAGAAGGCAAACAGGATCACCGCGATCGCAAGAACATACGGGAACCAGCTGAAGGCGCTGCCAAAGGCCGCAGAAGTCAGGCTGACGCCCGAGTTGCCATCAACGGTGGCGATGGCACTGCCAGCCTCGTTCAGCATGTAGTTTCCGGTATCCGGGTCGATGATCAGCTGCTGGGTGATAATAATGACCAGTGCGGTCATGGTACAGATCACCACCGTGTCGATGAACGGTTCCAGCAGGGATACAAACCCTTCTGTGATCGGCTCTTTGGTGCGCACTGCCGAGTGGGCAATTGCCGCAGAACCAACGCCGGCCTCATTCGAGAACGCCGCCCGTTTGAAGCCCTGGATCAGGGCTCCGACCATGCCGCCTGCGACACCCAGACCGGTGAAGGCACCGGCAAAGATCTGACCAAAGGCCCAGCCGATCATGTCCGCGTTCATGATGATGATGACCAGCGCCGCCAGAACATAAAGGATACCCATGAAAGGCACGACCTTTTCCGTCACACGTGCGATGGATTTCAGGCCACCGACAATGACCATGAACACCACAACCGCAAACACCAGCCCGGTGATCCAGCCCGGAAAGTCGCCAACGATGCCCGCAATCTGCTGATGCGCCTGATTGGCCTGGAACATATTGCCCCCGCCCAGCGCACCCAGAATACAAAAGATCGAGAACAGGACCGCCAGGATCTTGCCGCCCGGCAAGCCCAGTTCGCTGAACCCCTTGGACATGTAATACATCGGACCGCCCGAAACCGTGCCGTCTTCGTATTCGTTTCGATACTTAACACCCAACGTACATTCGGTGAATTTCGACGCCATCCCAAGTAACCCGGCAAGGATCATCCAGAATGTCGCGCCCGGCCCACCGATACCGACGGCCACCGCCACACCAGCAATGTTGCCCAGACCAACGGTGCCCGAAAGCGCCGTGGCCAACGCCTGAAAGTGGCTAACCTCACCCGCGTCATTGGGGTCAGAATAATCGCCTTTGACCAGGCTGATCGCATGGCTGAAAAACCGCATCTGCACAAAGGCGAAATACAGGGTAAAGACCGACGCGGCGATCACCAGCCACATCACGATCCAGGGAAAACTCGTTCCCGGAAGCGGCGCAAAGATAAAGCTGACAAACGGCCCGGTCAGATCGGCAAAGGCCTGATTGATTTTTTCGTCCAGCCCGGGCGCCTCTTGTGCTGCGACAGGGTTGGCAAGCAGGGCTGCGGCTGTGCCAGCCAGGCCCAGTTTAGATAGTGATTTCATTCTACTGCCTCCCATCAATTCACAACCGTGACCGGCACATCGGCGTGCATCACAAGGTTCTGCGTTGCGCTGCCGAAAATACGCTTTTTCAGGCCGTCCGCGGATGAGCGGCCAACCACAATCTGCGCGCCGCCGTTTTCAACCGTGACCGAGTTCAGCGTTTCAGCCACATCACCATGCCGCACTATGCCAGTTGCGTTGAACCCAGCCGCCTTAAGCGCATCAACCGCAGGAGAAACGACCCGCGTTGTCGCAAGCTCGATCTCTTCTTCGCGCCGCTTGTGCCGCGCCGCATTTTCTTCTGGCGTTTGAAAAGTATAAGGGGACCATTCAATGACGTAAGCCACCAACAACTCGCAAGTTCCGATCCGCTCTGCCAGGTCTTTGGCAAAGGCGATTGCGCGTTCTCCGGTTGCTGTCCCGTCCAGTCCTATGACAATTTTCGTTGTCATCTCGTTCCTCCATTTTTTTTACATTTGACCGGGGCCCGTGCCCCCGGCAGGGCAGCCGGAACCTGGAACTTGAATTAAAGACTGCCCCAAAGTCAGTATTAGGAATAATCACTAGGAAATGGGGATTTTTTTGGTCTATATTCAGTTAAATATCTCGTTCTACACCAGAAATGCAGGTAAATTACCTAATGGGCAGAGATTTGGACAAGATCGATCAACGCATCCTGCAAGAGCTTGAGGCCAATGGCCGCCTGCCCATTGTAGAGCTTGCCGCGCGCGTAAACCTGACCAACACACCCTGTTCCGAGCGTGTAAAACGCCTTGAAAAAAGCGGACATATCATCGGCTATAGCGCGGTTCTGAACAAAGAGCGGTTGGGTCTGGGTCATTTGACGGTTGTACAGGTGTCACTGACCGCAACGGCGGAACAATCGTTGGACAGATTCAACGAGGCCGTGCGAGACGTCCCTGAAATCGAAAACTGTTTGATGGTGGCCGGATCGTTTGATTATCTGCTGACGGTCCGCACCCGGGACATAGCGCATTTCAGGATGGTACTGGGCGAAAAGATCAACAGACTGCCCGGGATCCACCAGACCAGTTCCTTTACCGTGATGGAAACCGTGAAGGAACCGGTCGGAATGAAAACAAGGCGCGACTGATTATTCGGGATCAGTGCTGTAGATCAGCCGTTCGTCACAGGGCGCGACACGCAGAATATTCGTTGTCCCGGGAACGTTGAAAGGCACACCTGCGGTCACGACAATCTGGTCGACTTCGGTGGCAAAACCCCCTGCCCGTGCAGCGCGGGCGGCGTTGACAACGGCGCTTTTGAACCGCTCCAGTTCGGGTGTCATGACGCAGTTGCATCCCCAGCTCAGACACAAGCGGCGCGCGGTGCCCATCTGAGACGTCATCGCGATGATTGGCACGCCGGGCCGTTCACGAGCCGTCAAAGCGGCTGTTGTGCCGCTTTGCGTGAAACAACAAATCGCCTTGATCTCGGTTTTTTCGGCAATTTCGCGGGCGGCGGCCACGATGCCGTCAGCCACGGTTGTACCTTTGGCGCTGCGAGACGCGGCAATGATTTGCGTATACGTCGGGTCGGCTTCAACCTCGATGGCGACCTTGTTCATGGTCTGCACCGCTTCGATCGGATACGAACCGGCCGCCGACTCGGCGCTGAGCATGATGGCGTCCGTTCCCTCATAGATCGCGGTGGCCACGTCCGAGACTTCGGCCCGCGTGGGCATCGGGCTTTCGATCATGCTTTCCAGCATCTGCGTCGCCACGATCACCGGTTTGGCGGCCCCACGGCATTTGCGGACCAGTCGTTTCTGGATCGGCGGCACAGCTGAAACAGGCAATTCAACACCCAGATCACCGCGGGCGACCATGACCCCGTCAGACGCATCAAGGATATCGTCAAATGCCTCAACTGCAGCCGGTTTTTCGATCTTGGACAGGATCGAGGCACGGCCGTCAGCCAGCGCGCGGGCCTCATACACGTCCTTGGCCCGCTGCACAAAGCTGAGCGCCAGCCAATCGACGCCCAATTGACACACAAATTCCAGATCGTTCCGATCCTTTTCTGACAGCGCAGCCAGCGGCAGCAGCACGTCCGGAACGTTCACGCCTTTGCGGTTCGATATCACACCGCCCACTTCGACGGTGCAATTGGCATAATTCTGTCCGCAATCCTGAACGGTCAGGCGGATCTTGCCGTCGTTGACCAACAGGCGTGCACCGGGTTCCAGCGCTGCAAAAATCTCAGGGTGCGGCAGGCACACGCGACCCGCATCCCCCGGTGCGGGATCAAGGTCCAGCCGAAACACAGCGCCCTCTTCCAGCTCTTCCGCGTCATTGGCGAATACACCAACGCGCAACTTCGGGCCCTGAAGGTCGGCCAGAATCGCAATCGGGCTGTCCAGGTCCTTTTCCACCTGCCGGATGATCCGGTGTCGTTCACGAATTTCCTCATGGCTGCCATGGCTCATGTTCAGGCGAAACACGTCGGCCCCGGCCTCATGCAGCGCGCGGATGGTGTCATAGTCATTGGACGCCGGTCCCAGCGTCGCCACGATTTTTACATTTCTCAGGCGCCGCATTGGTTTTACTCTCCTAACGTCCCAGATGTTACCGCAAACACTGCGTTAGGCCGCTTATTGCGCAATTCCCTTTCCGAAGCAACTGCCCTACACCTGCGACAAACAAGATGACAGGCTCATGACGTATTCTCCGTTTTTTATCCACGGCGCGGATCGCCCGTCCCGCTGGCTGATCACATGTGACCACGCGACCAATACGGTGCCACCGGATATCAATGGGGGCGATCTTGGTCTGCCGCGTGAGGATATGGAACGTCACATCGCCTATGATGTTGGGGCCTATGAAGTCTCCAAGCATCTGGGTGAGATTCTGGATGCGCCTGTGATCGCTGCCAATTTCTCGCGGCTTGTGATCGACCCGAACCGGGGCGAGGACGACCCGACCCTGCTGATGAAACTCTATGACGGCTCGATCATTCCCGGCAATCGCCACGCTGACGCGGTTGAACGCGAACGGCGTCTGAACATGTGCTATCGGCCCTATCATCAGGCGCTGGAGCGTATGGCCGGCCTGCCCCACGCGGTGATCGTGTCGATGCACTCCTTCACCCGCCAATTGCGCGGCCGGGAGCCGCGCCCGTGGCATGTGGGCGTTCTGCACACCCCGGATGAACGCTTCTCAGACCCGCTGATTGACCGCCTACAGGCAGAGGAGGATCTCTGCGTTGGCGTGAACCAGCCTTACACGGGCGTCCTGCCCGGCGATGCGATTGACCGGCACTGTACCGCGCATGGCCGCCCCAATGCACTGATCGAATTGCGCAACGACCTGATCGCGGATCACGCAGGACAGCGTGACTGGGCGGAACGTTTGGCGGTTATCCTGCGCGATGCCCTGTCCAACAGCGCGCTGTAACGTAACCGCCAGAATGCCGCGCGACATTTCGACCTCACGTCATTGTGAGGCCACGCTTTGATACCCATATTTAAGGGGTAAGGAGGCGACCATGACACAAGAGCTTCTGACAACCCTTTTTGGCTGGATGGCCGTGCTGAACATCGCGGTTTTACTGTTCAGCACATTGATGATTGTCCTGTTACAGGAGTGGGCCGTAACTGTTCACGGGCGGATGTTTCAGATGGAGCCGCCCGAAGTGAGGCGCGCGTATTTTCGCTATCTTGCCAACTACAAAATCCTGACGCTCATATTCTGCATCATACCTTGGTTGGCGCTGAAACTGATGTAATTGCGGGCTTCGACCATGACCAGTTTATTGTAACGCGGGCGTTGGCTTGCTAGGTCAGACACAGCACGCCACAAACCCATCCGGAGCCCGATCATGGACAAACACACCGAAATCGAACTTCAGGCCGCCGCGTTCCGTCGGTTGCAAAAGCACCTGATGGAGGATCGGACGGACGTTCAGAACATCGACATGATGAATCTGGCCGGATTCTGCCGCAACTGCCTGTCGCGCTGGTATCAGGAAGCGGCCAGTGAAAAGGGAATCGAGATGGGCAAGGATGAGGCCCGTCAGGTGTTTTACGGCATGACCATGGATGAGTGGAAAGCCAACTACCAGACAGAGGCCAGCCCTGCCAAACAAGCCGCGTTCGAGGTCGCCTTCGAAGAAAACGTCGGCAAAAAAGGCTGAAGCCCGGACAGTAAAAAGGCCCGCTCATTCGGCGGGCCTTTTGGTTCAGACCGCGGCTTTGCGGCTTTCGTCCAGATAAATCTCGCGCAGGCGCTTGGCGATCGGGCCCGGCGTGCCATCACCCAGAGTGACCCCGTCAATCTCAACCACGGGCATCACGAAAGCACTGGCCGAGGTGGTAAAGGCTTCGTCCGCTTCCTTGGCCTCATCAACTGTGAACAGGCGTTCTTCCACCACCATCTGCGCCTCGGCTGCCATGCGCAGAACTGCCTTGCGGGTGATCCCGTGCAGGATGTCGGTGGACAGCGGGCGCGTGACGATCTTGCCGCCTTTGACGAAATAGGCATTATTGCTGGTGCCTTCGGTGACATAGCCATCCTCAACCATCCAGGCGTCATCACACCCGGCGGCCTTGGCCATCATCTTGCCCAACGACGGGTACAGCAACTGGGTTGTCTTGATATCGCGACGCCCCCATCGGATATCGTCGATCGAGATGATCTTGGCACCTTTCTTAGACGCAGGGCTATCGGCCAGACCCGGCTTGTTCTGGGTAAACAAAACGATGGTCGGCTTGGTGTCTTCAGACGGAAAGGCGAAATCCCGGTCGCCATCACTGCCGCGCGAGACCTGTAGATAAATCAGACCTTCTTCGATTCCGTTCAGCTCGACCAATTTGCGGTGAATTTCCAGCAGCTCATCCTTGCTGCAGGGCTCGGCCATCTGCAATTCGGACAGCGAGCGTTTCAGGCGCACGGCATGGCCTTCGAAATCAATCAGCTTGCCGTCCAGAACACTGGTGACCTCGTAAACGGCGTCCGCCATCAGGAAGCCGCGATCAAAGATCGAAACCTTGGCCTCGGTTTCAGGCAGGTAATCGCCATTCACATAAACGGTGCGGGTCATGTCTTGTCTCCTCAGCCCCAAAGTGCCGCCACAGGCGGGTGCACTCCGGCGTCATCAAATATCAGCGGGGTGTCGCGGTCTTCGGCCAACAGAAGCGGGCCGTCAAGGTCCGTTACCATTACACCCTGCGCCAGCAGTGTCGCAGGCGCCATTGCCAGAGAGCTGCCGAGCATGCAACCGACCATCACCCTGTAGCCGTCAGTCAGCGCCTGTTCGCGCAGCGCCAGCGCTTCGGTCAAACCGCCGGTCTTGTCGAGCTTGATGTTGACCACATCATACTTGTCCTTTATCGCGGGCAGGCTGGTGCGGTCGTGGCAGGATTCGTCCGCGCAAACCGGCACCGGACGGTCCATTCCGATCAGCGCGTCATCGTCCCCGGCAGGCAAAGGCTGTTCGACCAGCGCCACACCCAGCCGCACCAGATGCGGGGCCAGATCGGCGTATACGTCGGCTGACCAGCCCTCATTTGCGTCCACGATGATCGTGGCATTGGGCGCGCCTGCACGCACGGCCTCAAGCCGGGGCATATCATCTGGTGTGCCCAATTTGATCTTCAACAACGGGCGGTGCGCGTTTGTAGCTGCCTGTGTCTGCATCGCCTCAGGCGTGTCCAATGACAGGGTGTAGGCGGTGATTTCCGGCCCCGGCGTCGGTAGCCCGGCCAGCTCCCAGGCCCGCTTGCCAGTGCGCTTGCACTCCAGATCCCACAACGCACAATCGACTGCGTTCCGCGCGGCCCCGGCAGGCAACAGGGTCATCAACTCAGCGCGGCCAAAACTGGCGGGCAAACCGGCAATCTCAGCCTCAACCGATTCCAGCGTTTCATCATATCTGGCGTAAGGCACGCATTCACCCCAGCCCTGATGCGCCCCGTCCGAAATCCGAACAGTCAGAACCTTTGCCTCGGTTCTTGACCCGCGCGAGATCGTAAAGACCTGAGCCAGCCGGAACACATCACGAGAGACCTCAATCTGCACGCGCACACCCTTTCATTTGCCACATTCGGTTTGCCAACAGCAGCCCGCTTAGATCACAGAGCAGCCAGCCCTTCCACCAGTTTGCCCGCTCCAAAACGGTAGGGGTCGGTTGCCGGAATGCCCATATCCGCCTCGACCTTGGCGATATAGGCACGCGCCTCGTCCTCGCTTAGGTGCTGTGTGTTGATCGACACACCGGCAACCTGACAATCGGGGTTCGCAACCCGCGCCAGCGGCAGCGCCGTATCCCGCAACCGTTCCAACGTGGGCAGCGCGTATTCTGGCAGGCCGCGCATATGGGTGCGGGTGGGTTCGTGACACAAGATCAGGGCATCGGGCTGGCCGCCATGGACCAGTGCCATGGTCACACCGGAATACGAGATGTGAAACAGCGAGCCCTGCCCTTCGATGTGATCCCAGTGATCTGCGTCGTTATCGGGTGTCAGATACTCAACCGAACCGGCCATGAAATCCGCCACAACCGCATCCAGCGGCACGCCCTGCCCGGTGATCAGAATGCCGGTCTGGCCTGTGGCGCGGAAGGTTGATTTCATCCCGCGCTTGCGCATTTCGGCATCCATTGACATCGCGGTATACATTTTGCCGGCCGAGCAATCGGTCCCAACCGCCAGGCACCGCTTGCCGCTGCGTTTTTTGCCGTTGGCGATGGGGTAGCCATCGGTTGGCACCCGAACGTCATGCAAGGTGCCACCATGGGTTTGCGCGGCAGCGACCAGATCGCCTTCGTCCCGCAGCAGATTGTGCAAACCCGAGGCCAGATCATAGCCCATCTCAAGCGCCTCGATCAGAACCTCTTTCCACGCAGCGCTGATGACGCCGCCACGGTTGGCAACACCAATGACCAGCGTCTTTGCCCCGGCAGCTTTTGCCTCGGCAAGCGACAGGTCCTTCAGGCCGAGATCGGCCTTGCAGCCATCCATCCGGTATTGACCCACGGCATTCTCCGGACGCCAGTCGCGGATACCGATGGCAACCTTGGCCGCCAATTGGTCGGGCGCATCACCCAAAAACAGCAGATATGGTGTCTCGATCATTGCGGTGCACTCCTTTGATTCTGATGCAGGCTATGGGACGTGCCTGACGAGTGTTTCGCGTTTTCACCCGGCGGCAAACTGACCTGTGGGAAAATTTCGCGTCAACCTGCAGATGGGCGCAATTATCTTCCAAGTTTTTAAACCGTCCAAACTTTAATCACCGGGCACACAGGGTGCCGTCGCAAATGCTGCGATTGCATTGCCGCGACTGCACAAAGGTGCTTGCGAAGCCCCGCGCAATTTAATACCCCATGAGGCAAGAAAATCGCAATTTCCTTTCTCGCACGAGGTCCAGATGAGCTTTCGCATTCAACCCGCCGCCCCCGCGCGCCCCAACCGTTGTCAGCTGTTCGGGCCAGGATCAAACACCAAGCTGTTCCCCAAAATGGCCGCATCCGCCGCCGATGTGATCAATCTTGATCTTGAGGATTCGGTGGCGCCGTCGGACAAGGACGCCGCCCGCGCCAACGTGATCGAAGCCCTGAACACCGTCGATTGGGGCAGCAAATACATGTCGGTCCGCATCAACGGGCTGGATACGCCCTATTGGTACCGCGACGTTGTTGACCTGCTGGAACAGGCGGGCGACCGCCTGGATCAGATCATGATCCCCAAGGTGGGCTGCGCCGAGGATGTTTATGCCGTGGATGCGCTGGTCACCGCTATCGAACGCGCCAAGGGCCGTACCAAACCGGTTTCGTTTGAGGTCATCATCGAATCCGCAGCCGGCATCGCCCATGTCGAAGCGATCGCGGCCTCGTCGCCCCGTATGCAGGCCATGAGCCTGGGGGCTGCGGATTTCGCCGCCTCGATGGGGATGCAGACGACCGGGATCGGCGGTACGCAGGAAAACTATTACATGCTGCGCGAAGGCGAAAAGCACTGGTCCGATCCGTGGCACTGGGCGCAAGCCGCCATCGTTGCCGCCTGCCGCACCCATGGCGTATTGCCAGTGGACGGACCATTTGGCGATTTCTCGGATGATGACGGGTACATCGCACAGGCCAAACGCTCGGCGACGCTGGGCATGGTCGGCAAATGGGCAATCCACCCCAAGCAGATCGCGCTGGCCAATCAGGTCTTTACGCCATCGGATGAGGCCGTGACCGAAGCGCGCGAGATACTTGCCGCGATGGAACAGGCAAAAGCCAATGGCGAAGGCGCAACTGTCTACAAAGGCCGCCTAGTCGATATCGCGTCGATCAAACAGGCCGAAGTGATTGTGGCGCAAGCCGAGCTGATTGCCCGCGGGTGAACATTGAAAAAGGCGCTCGATAGAGCGCCTTTTGCTACCGGCCGAACACTTCGTTTGGTGTCCAGGTGATCCTTTCACCCTGCTTGCCCGACTTCATCATCAGGCAGGACGTTCCGAGTTTCTGGAAATAGATGATCTTTAGCGGATACCATCCGGCCTTCGGCACTTCGACTTCGGTCAGTTGATTAGCTTCGCACCCCTGAATACCCCTTACATAGCCGATTTGCTGTCCGCCGACCCATGCTTCGATGCCGTCATTCGACCAAGTCTCAAGCTCGTAGACACCCGGCGAATCGAACCGCATGTAGCCTGTAATCTCAGCCGCTACATTATAGGGGTCGCTGAACGTCAGCACTTTTTCACCTTTGTTCGTGTCCCTGTAGTCCAATCCACGCAAGGGTTGCCCGGGCTTTGCCTTGGACAGCATCTGTTTGGCTTGGCCGAGGTCCCGGATCTTGCGCTGCGTTCCGTTTCCAACATATTTCACATCCAGACCCGCCTTGGGGCTAGGTTGCGGGCTGGCGGGTTGCAGTTTTAGCGGTGCGGACATAGCCACCCCGGCGATCAACGCCATGGCTGCGGCAAGCGCTCCGGTCCGAACAAATGTCATGGTCTTCTCCCTGAGTTTGGCCCCTTTGGAGTTATTCTCCATTTTGGTCAGGCCATTCAGGTGACAGTAGGACGTGAATTTTCACCCTGCAAGACAGTTAAAGATCACATTTCCACCTTCAGGCCCGCATATCCTTGGGCGAGCCCATCACCACATACGACGTGATCGACGTCACATGTCGCAGCGTTCCCAGCACCTCGGTGTGAAAGGTCTTGTAGGACGGCAGGTCGGTGCATTCCACACGCAGCAGGTATTCCAGAGTGCCGGTGATGTTGTGACACTCGACCACCTCTGGCGCGTGTTGCAGGGCGCGTTCGAACCCTTCCTGCGCAGCTTTTGTGTGCTCACCCAGCCCAACGCCGACATAGGCGACAAACCCGACGCCCAGCGCGGTCGGGTTCAGCACCGCCCGGTAGCCCGAGATCACGCCCGTACGCTCCAACTCCTGCACCCGGCGCAGACAGGCGGACGGCGAAAGACCGACGCGGTCCGCCAGATCCAGATTGCTGATACGGCCATCGCGCGACAGCTCACGCAATATTAGGCTGTTTATTTGATCAATTTTCGTCATTAATTGTGGTTACTAGAAAGTCTTGCATCAAAACGCAATTTCATTTGGCCTTTGCAATGCAATTATACGTGCCATGACCTACGATATCCTGCTGGCCTTGATCACTTTTGCTTTCGTCTCGTCGATCACGCCGGGGCCGAATAATCTGATGCTGATGGCATCCGGGGCGAATTTCGGATTTCGCCGCACGATCCCGCACATGCTGGGGATCGGCCTGGGGTTTACATTCATGGTGCTGCTGGTGGGTGCGGGATTGGTACAGGTTTTTGAGACTTACCCGGTCAGCTATTTAGGGCTGAAAATCGCATCGGTCGTCTATTTGCTGTATCTCGCCTGGAAGATTGCCCACGCCGCCCCGGCAAAAGAAGATGCGACGACTGGCACCCCCATGACCTTCTTGCAGGCCGCTGCGTTTCAATGGGTCAACCCAAAGGCCTGGGCTATGGCCCTGACGGCCACTACCGCCTATACGCCGGACCATACGCTGACGGCCATAATGATCGTCGCTCTGATCTTTGGGGCGGTTAATCTGCCCTCGGTCAGCGTCTGGACCATTCTAGGACAACAGATGGCACGGATTCTGACGAACCCGCGCCGATTGTTCTTCTTTAACTGGACCATGGCTGCGTTGCTGGTGGCCTCGCTTTACCCGGTTTTGTGGCCGAGCTGAGCTATTTCAGCGGCAGGCAGATTTCGGTCAGCAACTCATCTGGCGCGGTGTCGCGCGGATCATTGAGGTAGATCTCATAGCAGGGCTGATCCGCTGGTTCCTCACCGGATTCAGGCAACCAATTGCCAAACAGGCTGTGATAGGCCGCATGGATGCCCGAGTATGGCCCCTTGTAAGTCAGGACGGCCGTTTTGCCGCCCGTGATGTTCAGGTCTTCCATCCCCTCGGGCGTGTTGTCACCCCGGAATTGCGCGCCGGCAAAGCTGCGCAGCTTGTCCACGGCCACATCATCCGGACTGTCCAGATACACACCGACAACCGGACCAAGTTGTGGCCACAGATCACGGGATTCGCATATCGCGGTAAAGGTTTCAAAGCTCTTGCCGATCTCGGCATAGTTGCCCTTGTGTGGCAGGGCCACAATGCGGCGGGCGGGTTCGGTGCGGGTTGTAACGGGATGCATGGGATAGTCTCCGATTTTGAGGTGTGGATTGACCAGCAACCAGCGCCCGGACCTGCGATAAGTGCCGGGGCTGATGCCATAGGCCTGCGAAAAGGCCCGCGCAAAGGAATTCAGATTTGGGTAGCCGACAGCCGTAGCGATCCCAGCAACCGGGCGGTCGGTTTGCACCAGCCAACAGGCGGCGCGGTGCAATCTGATCCGGCGCACGGCCTGTGCGCAGGTCTCGCCGGTAATGGCACGAAACACGCGGTGCCAGTGGAACCGCGACATCGCCGCCACGTCAGCCAATGCATCCAATGACAGGTCCCCTGCGGGATGGTCGTGGATATAGGCCAGCACGCGCAAAACGCGATCTTCATAGCTGTTGGCCATCGGCATCCTTCCTTCTCTCTGCCCATCTGTGGTTGCATATTCCTGATCCGCAAATCTTGCTGAGTTGCATCCGGAGCGACGTCAGGTCATATAGCGGGGAACATCTGCGTTGAGAGGCGTCATGACCCAGTATCTGGATTTCGAAAAACCACTGGCCGAGATTGAAGGCAAGGCCGAGGAATTGCGCGCGCTGGCCCGCGCGAACGAGGAAATGGATATCGCCCAAGAGGCCGCCGCGTTGGACGCCAAAGCCGCCAAGATGCTTGACGAGCTTTATGCCGATCTGACCCCCTGGCGCAAATGCCAGGTCGCACGGCATCCCGAACGCCCCCATTGCAAGGATTATGTCGAGGCGCTGTTCACCGAATTCACCCCACTTGCCGGGGATCGGAACTTTGCTGACGATCTGGCCGTGATTGGTGGTCTGGCGCGGTTCGACGACCGGCCGGTGATGGTGATCGGGCACGAAAAAGGGTCGGATACCAAATCCCGGATTGAACGGAACTTTGGCATGGCGCGTCCCGAAGGCTACCGCAAAGCCGTGCGCCTGATGGAAATGGCCAGCCGGTTCGGCTTGCCGGTGATTACCTTGATCGACACCGCAGGCGCCTATCCCGGCAAAGGGGCCGAGGAACGCGGCCAGTCCGAGGCAATCGCACGCTCAACTGAGATGTGCCTGAAGATCGGCGTGCCGTTGGTCTCGGTCATTATCGGCGAAGGCGGATCCGGCGGAGCGGTGGCTTTTGCGACGGCCAACCGCGTCGCGATGCTGGAGCATTCTGTCTATTCGGTGATCTCACCCGAAGGCTGTGCCTCGATCCTGTGGAAGGATGCGGAAAAGATGCGCGAGGCCGCCGAAGCGCTGCGTCTGACTGCGCAAGACCTGTACAAGCTGGGTGTCTGCGACCGGATCATTACCGAACCCAAGGGTGGTGCCCACCGGGATCGCGGGGCCACGGTCGATTCCGTGCGTGCCGCAATTGCTGCCATGCTGACAGAGATGGACGGCAAAGATGCGGCGGCCCTGATCAAGGACCGCCGTCAGAAATTCCTGGATATCGGTCAAAAAGGTCTGGCGGCTTAATCCGTCAGCCGCCCAACTGGCGCAACAACGCAACCGAGGGCTCTCCAGTCACAGACAGCCCGTTGGCGCGTTGATAGGCGCTGATGGCGGATTTGGAGTTGTTGCCAATCACCCCATCCGCACCTTGTGTGTCATAGCCCGCCGAGGTCAGGCGACGCTGTAGCTCTGTGCGATCCTCCAGTGTTAGGCCAGTTTCGTCTGGCCCGAACGAGGCCTGAAACGGTGCCCCACCTGCAATCCGGTCAGACAGGTGCCCGACACCAATCGCGTAGCTGTCCGAGTTGTTATAGCGCTTGATCACCTGAAAATTGCGGAACACGGCAATACGCGGGCCTGGCACCTGAGGTTGCAACACAGCCGTGGGTGTGCCGGATACGGTGCCGACTTCACCGCCCCAGGTCTGCCCCCGGACCCAACCCGCGCGCGACAGGTAGGCCGCAGTTGAGGCCAGCGAATCCGTCGGGTCCTCGGACCAGATATCACGCCGCCCGTCCCCGGTGAAATCTACCGCATAGGCAAGGTAAGAGGTCGGAATGAACTGCGTATGCCCCATCGCCCCGGCCCAGCTGCCGGTCATATTGGCAGGCGTGGTGTCGCCGTTCTGAAGGATTTTCATCGCTGCGATCAGCTGGCTTTCAAAAAACTGCCCGCGCCGCCCGTCATAGGCCAGCGTCGACAGCGCGGACACCACCGGCACATCACCCCGGCGGGCCCCATAGCGGCTTTCCAGGCCCCAGACGGCGACGACAACCTCTTTGTCGACGCCATATTGCGCCTCGATCTGCGACAGCGTTCCGGCGTGGCGCACCAGCATCTGTTTTCCGGTGCTGATCCGCTCGTCCGAGGCCGCAATGGCCAGATAATCCTCGAGTGAGCGTTTGAATTCCACCTGATTACGATCACGCTCAATCACTCCGGGCAAATACCCGGCCCCTTGAAAGGCGCGGTTGATCGTAGTCTGGGATATCCCTTGTCCCGCCGCGCGCGCCTTAAAGCCAGAAACCCAGGCGTCCCAGCCCGCATTTGGTACCGCCTGCATCCGCGACGCAGGCGCACGCGTTGGCGCGCCACCTGAACAGGCGGCCAGCAAAGTTGACCCGAGCCCGAGTGAAAAATTCCGTCGATTGATCATGTCTGAAATCTGCTCTTGTTGTGATTTGGTGCAGAATACAACAGACCCAATGCGCAGACCAGAACCACCATAGCCTACCGGAACATACCAGCATGTTCGGCAACAAGCCGCTTAACTGACAAGCATCCGCAGACCCTGCGTGACATCTGAACGAACAGCCAGACGCAACCCCGGTTCATCCCCGGCCTGCAGCGCCGCGATGATCAGCTTGTGGTAATGGGGCGGCTCAGTGCGTCGCAGCCGCCCATAAAGTGCCCGCATCGTCGGCCCCATCTGCAACCAGACGGTTTCCGCAATCGCCAGCATCGCCGGGGCTTGCGCCCGCAGATACAGCGTGCGGTGAAATTCCAGGTTAGTGCGGATGTATCCTACGGCGTCACGCTTGGTGACCATCTCGGCCACGGTCATGTTGATGCTTTGCAACCGGTCAATCAGCGCGATATGTGCACGCGGCAAGGCTCGACTGGCCAGCTCTACCTCAAGCAAGGCCCGCAAGGCGGCCAATTCCTCGATCCGGTCATTGGTCAGTTCCGGCGTTGATACCCGCCCTGAAGTCGACAGGAACAATGCCCCTTCAGCCACCAGCCGCCGCACGGCCTCACGCGCTGGTGTCATCGAGACGCCAAACTCCTTGCCGATCCCGCGCAGGGTCAGCGCCTGACCCGGCGCGATTTCTCCGTGCATGATCCGGGATCGCAGGGCGCGATAGACCCGATCATGTGTTGCGGTCTGAGAGTCGGAGGGGCGTGCGTTTAACATACCGCCCATGTGATCACAAACTGCCCGAGGGTCAACTCACCGGTGCGTCAAATCGATACTGATGCAGCTGCGCCCCGTTGTCGCGCAACCAGCGCCGCTGGGTTTTGTAGTCGCCGAATATCCTCTCGACCTGGGCCCAGAACGCAGCAGAGTGGTTCATCTCGGCCAGGTGCGCCACCTCATGCGCGGCCACGTAATGCAGGATCTCGGAGGGGGCCAGGATCAACCGCCAGGAAAACATCAGCCCCCCCGCCGAACTGCACGATCCCCAGCGCGACCGAGTGTCCCGGATCGTCAGACTGGAATAGGGGCGGCCCAGCATCGCCGCATAATCATCGCAGGCCCCGGTCAGGCGATCCCGCGCCAGCTCTTTCAGGAACCGAGCCAGACGTCGCGCTTCGGCCCCTTGGGGAACCGCGACCTCATCGTCTTGCAACTGGATGCGACGGCCCTGCGCGCGGACGATTCGCCGGTCGACGCCTTCAACCGGAATGATCTGACCAAATTGAACGGTTGCAGGCTCGGGGCGGTCCTGAAGGTGCTTGCGAATCCACTCTTCCTTGGTGCGGGCGAAATTCAACGCATCGACCTCGGGCAAACCATGCGGATAGGTCAGCGTAACCCGGCCGTCCAGCTGAGATATTCGCAGACTGATACGCCGTGCCCGCGCCGATCTGCGCAGCGTCAACGGCACCGGCGGCCTCCCGGGCAGTGCATGATCTCCCATATACCTGTTTCTCCTGCGCAAAGGCTTTGACAGTGCCCGCTGCTTGTGGCACGTGACCTGAATCGTTGATACGACTCACCTGATATCAAGGGGATTTGAGATGCCCAAGGAAGAATGGGGTGTAAAGCGCGTTTGCCCGACGACTGGCAAACGGTTTTATGACCTGAATAAGAACCCGATCGTTAGCCCCTATACCGGCGAGATCGTGGAGCTTGAAACCGGCAAAAGCCGGATGATCGCTGCGGACGCCGAAGACGCCGCATCGGCCAAAGCGCGTGAAAACGCGTCGGATAGCGAAGCCGTTCTGGATGACGACGACACTGTTGACGTTGAACTGGACGACGATCTTCTGGACGATGATGATGACAGTGAAGACAACGTCTCGCTGGAGGAAATCGCCGACATGCCGTCGGAAGAAGAAACCTAAGACCGGTCAGAGGCGACCCTCGCGTCGCCTCATGCCCACCCCGGGCGCGGGGCGGAAGATTTTTTGGCGATTTCCATTTATTTGGACTTGCACTTGCAGCCACCGTCTCATAAACGTCCGCCCACTGCTGCGGCAGTACCTGTATGGGGCCTTAGCTCAGTTGGGAGAGCGCTTGCATGGCATGCAAGAGGTCAGGGGTTCGACTCCCCTAGGCTCCACCAAAACCTAACAGTGATCCGCCACGCATAGTTCTTCCTTTTTGGCAGCAGGATTTTCCTTTGGGGCCGAAGCGGAACTTAGAGCCCTTACCAGACCTTGATCACACCTCGGTCTTTCGCTCATGCAGCAGGTCGCGAAGCACGTAAACCAGACATTCTCTGAGTGGCACGCAGATGGCGGCGAGGCGGACAAAACGGGCTTTCGCTGCACAGGTTTCTATGTCCGGATTGGTGGGAAGTTGAATATTCCATAATAAAGAGCAGCCCGCAAAGTATTGCGGGCTGCCTTGGTGTTCGCTTCAAACGAATTGGAAATCGTTTTCCGACAGCAGCGCGGGATTTAGACCTGTCAGAGTAATTGTGCCCTGACCTGCCATGTCCACGACCGCTCCGTCCGCGCTGTCGGTTATCACAAGATCTTCATAGGTCAGGCCGGTGCCTTCCAGCCTCAGCAAATCAACGCCGTCTTCAAAATCGGTAACTCGGTCATCGCCCTCGCCTGTTTTGAACACAAATTGATCGTGCCCGTGTCCACCGGTCAATACATCATCACCAAACCCACCAACAAGCGTGTCAGCGAATTTCGTCCCGACAAGCACTTCGCCTCCGCTGCTGGCGGTATCATTAATCGCGCGGTAGCGGATACCCAACTCGTCTAGAAAACCATCTGAAAACAGAATGTTCTCGATGTTCGTTTTGATGTCGCCAACATCATAGAGGTTTTGATAGTCCAGCTTAATCTGGCCATCTGGCGTATCAATCAGTGTATATCTGCTGTCCTTGGAAAAGGTCACCTGATCCGCGCTGTATTTGGAAAGATCGAGTGTGTCGTTTCCTCTGTTGTGCTGGCCTGCGATCAAATCATCGCCCGAATGGTAGATAATTGTGTCATCGCCGTAGCTAAGAATAAAGGTATCATTGCCCGCTCCGTCAGTCAAAACATCATCGAAGCGGGTGCCATTGATAGTATCATCACCAGAAGTGGATTGGTCAGTCATCGCCTTGTTCAGAATGGCGGCTTCGTCCAGCTCCCCGTCGGAGAATACGACCTTGTCAATGTTGAGGTGCACACTGCCCAGTTCGCGTGAGAACTGGCTGTCCACTTTGATCTGGCCATCAGGCGTGGTGATGATCAAGTTGCTGCCATCTGACGCAAACTGGATTTCATCAGCTTGGTACTTGCTTAGATCCAGAGTGTCGAAACCGTCATTTCGGTTTGTGATCCGGTCATCACCTGAATGGTAGATGATCGTGTCATCGCCATGGCTGGCATAGAACGTGTCGCTTCCTGAGCCGTCGATGATCGTCTCGCCGTACTTTGTTCCGACAATCGTGTCATCACCATCTGTCGACTGATCCGACAATGCGCGATCCCGGATGCCGACTTCATCCAACGTACCGTCTGAGAACACGATGGTTTCAACGTTCGTCTTGTCCGAACCGATGTCATGATAGTGTTGGTACGTCAGGGTGATCGTCCCGTCAGGGGTCTCGATGATTACAGAGTCGCCGCTGCTAGACAAGCTGACCTGATCAGACGAATACTTGCTCAGATCTAGCGTGTCTTGACCACGGTTGGACTGATGCCCATGCACAACATCGTCGCCCGAATTATAGACAATCGTGTCGTTACCACTTTCGGCCCTGATCACGTCGTTGCCAGAACCACCTAGAACTGTGTCGTTACCGCCACCAGCCTCAATCTCATCGTCTCCGGACCCACCCGCAAGAATCTCACCCTCGACGGTTCCAGAGAGTGTGTCGGCTGCATCCGTGCCCAAAACCTGAGTTGATGCCGCGGTCTGCCAATCGGCAAGTGATACGTCCTGAAGGGTGATCGTCTCGTTATTGCCATAGGCGATGACAACGCTGCTGTTTTGCTGTGATATGGTCACCCCTGAAGGCGGAGAGCCTGGATCGACTACAACACCAGAGACTACGATTACACTTGATGTGGGCTGAAATCCTGTAAAGGATTTGCTGCCGCTTCCAGGCTCGATGTTAAGTTCGGTATTCTCGGCGATCTGCTCGGGTGGCTCGGGGGGGACTACATCTGGCATAATTGCAGTGATTGACCCATTGGATTCGAGAGTCTCGCCTATGAACTCGCCTCCAGCAACAAACCAATCCACTTGCGAGCTGCTGAAGATCTCACGCGCACTTGAGCCGGGAAGCCAAAAATAGATTATTGCAGGGACGCTTTCGTCCGGCGTTGCATCCCCAAACCGATACTCATATGACGCAACAAGGTCGGCGTCATTCAAGTCGCTTGGATCAATAAAGTCTGGAATTATGGGATCTCCATTGTCGTCGAGAGCAAAATGTCTATAGCTGTAATTCACCGAATGGGACGTCTGGATTTCTTCAACCGAAGTCCCCAAGAATGTGGCTGACACAGTTGACACTTCCTTGGCTGGCCTCGTCGGCACGTTGGATGTGTTCGTCTGCGTTATGCTATTGTAGTCGTAATAATCAAAGATTTTATCCGGAATCAGGAAATATAAGGCTTCATCGTAGGCATCCTGCAGGAAGTACTGACGTGCCTCGATCTCAAGTTGCTCATCGCGAATTTTTATCGGATCGGTATCTCCTTGACCCCAGAAATACCTGTCTTCTGAGCCGGGGTTCAGTATGACTGCATCAAATTGTGACCAATCAATATCAGCGTCAATCAGGTCAAGATTGAACGTCGAGAAGTTCTCTTCAGTGAGCCCTTCTACTTCGACCGTTGCGATACGGCTGGCGCCAGTAATGATATCCTTCTCGTCACCACCAAAAATAATGGCAGGTCCTGTACCGCCCTCTTGAACATAAAATGTATCAATACCTTTGCCACCGGCAGCCATTTGACCATCCGAAAGGTAGAACGTGTCATCGCCGTCACCACCGACCGCGATTTCAATGTCAGTATCATCGAGGTTCAGAGTGACACCGTCTTCTCCCTCAACGATAGCGATATCCCGACCTTCACCGCCATCGACAACAGTATCTTCGGCGTCTATGTG
The DNA here is from genome assembly GCF_900172215.1 of Ruegeria meonggei. Classification (GTDB taxonomy): domain Bacteria; phylum Pseudomonadota; class Alphaproteobacteria; order Rhodobacterales; family Rhodobacteraceae; genus Ruegeria; species Ruegeria meonggei. Next base: position 14,691 of record NZ_FWFP01000014.1, on the reverse strand, counting down.
CAGGGTATCGTTGCCCCCGCCTCCGCGAAGCTCGTCAGCGCCGCCATTGCCTTTCAGAATGTTGTTTTGACCGTCACCGGTTATCGTATCGTCTTGGTTGGTTCCAATGACATTCTCGAAATCAATGACTTCAAGAACTTTTGCGTCATTCTTCAGCGAAACCGTTTCATCCGCTAAGGATACATCTGCACCGGTTGCTATGGCCGGCGACAAGTCAATGGTATCCCCAAGTGTGTCTTCTTCTGACCCGTGAACTGAGTCCAGAGAGGTTGCGACATCACTTAAATCAGATATGACCAGTGTATCGTCGTTTTGTCCAAGCGTCAGGCTCTCGACGTTGAATACGATGGTCTGATCACCGTCCCCGGTATCAACAACCGCAGAGAAATCTGCTTCGGAGTTAACATGTTGGATCGTTGCGACGAGCTCAATATCAGTGTGGGTGAGCGGGACAAAGGAGACTTCGTCGTCACCGACACCACCATCTATGAGATCGTTTCCAGTCCATCCGTAAATTAGATCGTTACCAGCCCCTGCATGTACAATGGTGTCTCCCTCGGTGCTTTCTATTAGGTCAAGATCAGCCACTGTGGATCCAACCAAAAGCTCAGCAGTGAGCCTCCCCAGAGTTGTAAGGCTCGATCCCGCGAGCCCACCGTACGCCTCGCGCCAAAAATCATTGGCCGCAGAGATACCCGCATTCGTAACTTGCGCAGCTTCCACTATTCCATCTACACCTTGCTTCCACTGCAAGCTGATTAAGTTGCCTGCTGTGCCGCTAAGCAAAGAGTCAAGTCCACCCGCTACCGATGACTTGATGGCAGCCAAAAGATCGTAGGTATCGCCTTTAGTCTCGAGGATATTATCGTACCAAAACTCACCTACGCCCAATCCTAGAAACAGGATATTGCCAGACCAAACCGCAAGATCGTTAGAATAAGAGGAGAGCGCATCCAGCGATGCGAGGGCATCCTGTTCGCCTATGCGCTGGACACTGGGGATTGCATAGTAGTTTTTTCCGTTGATCGGAGTTTCCGAAAGTTCAATATCTCGAAGAACTGCTTGCGCAATTTCGTCGGAAGCCTGTTGAAGAACACCTTCAACGTTACTGATGCTTTGACCTGTCCGTATCTCAAGCTGGGTTTGAGTGTAAGTTCTTATGAGATCTGACGCACCACCCGTGCCCCTGTTTGCTTGCCCTGCCGCGCCGAACCATGCCTGTACGTTACCCTCTGCCGCTGTCTCAAAATCGTCGGGAGATTGCAGAAATCCTGATATCAAATCATACATGTCCGCATAAGGATTTGCGGCATCTTCGTTGCTGATTGCAGCACGGAGTTGTTCGACTTGCTGTTCAGACAGGTAATACATTGAAAATATCCCTTGGATTGATTAACCTTACTTCTATACAATCAGAAGGATCATAGCTTGACCTCTAAATCAATGCTTCTACTGTGTTTTATTTTTTGCTTGTTTGCGTCGAGTGCGTCGCAAGCGGATAATGAGCAGCATGTCATCCGACTTGGGTCAAGGGTATTTTATACGGGGGAGGAAATACCATCGGTTGGAGTTGAGCCAAATTTTATTCCGTTAAATAGGATTGACTGGCTAAATGAGATTCTGGGCACCAAGCCCACACTTAAAAACACTGTTATTCATATCGATCTTCTTAATCGAACCTCGGAATTTCTGTGGTCACCGACAGGCCCAAGTGATGCCTATATCCATCCAGAGCCCGTACCTGAGCATCTCAGGTTACCAGGCTACACTGTGAACTCGTCTAGTGAAAACAGCCTCAGGCTTCTATACTTGACCCCTAAAACTTCCAATAAGCAGTTTGCTTTGGGTTGTAGTGCAGAAAGGGACTCTAAAACCTTCGAATATTGTGGGTTAACAGCTCGCTATCCCCTTGATCCAAGAATCATAATTCTGACCCGAATTTACCATCCGCCGCCTGTGGATGAATTGGCTGCATTTTTCGAAGATATTGCGGAGATCAGCGTCGGAATAGCGCTCTGTTTGGATGTTACGGACGAGCATAATGGTAGCACAAAGCAAGAAACTAAAGCGTATCTGGAAGGTAAGAAGGAAGGCAACAATAGCTTTTGTGATGCCGCACTCTCGTCTTAGGTCGTGTTGACAAAAGGGATTCACAGCGACCTCTGATCGTGATTCAAGCCGGTATCTGCGATGGAGACCAGCTTGGCACGAAACCTAATGTCGGACGAGGAGTGGGCGTTCTTTGAGCGGTTCATCCTTTCGGTCCGTGCCCCGAACGGGCGCAAACCTACCAACCATCGCCTTGTTCTTGATGGTGTTTTCTGGATTGCGCGTACAGGTGCCCCGTGGCGAGACTTGCCTGAGGAGTTTGGGAAGTGGTCGAGTGTTTACCGACAGTTCCGGCGCTGGACACTCGCGGGGCTCTGGGAACAGATTCTGGAAGTCTTGACCGAGAGCAGGATCGTTCCTGACGCTCTTCAAATGGTCGACAGTACCGTGGTTCGTGCCCATCATCAGGCAGCGGGCGCAAAAGGGGGACACCGCAACAGGGTTTTGGCCGCTCAAAAGGCGGCTTCACGACCAAGATCCACCTCCGGGTAAATGCCGCTGGGCTGCCGATGAGAACTAACATCACACCCGGCCAGACATCGGACTATCTCGGCTTTGATCGGGTTATGGACGACAACCTGCCGGAGCCAGTCGTGCTGCTGGCCGACAAAGGTTACGATGCCGACCGTATTCGCACCGAACTGCACAGCCGAAGCATTCGACCGGTGATCCCAATGCGAAAGTCCCGAAAGAGGCGCGTTGGGTTGGATTGGCCTCTCTACCGGCTAAGAAACCTGGTCGAGAGATGTTTCAACAAACTTAAGAATGCTCGGCGGGTGGCTACCCGCTATGATAAGACAGCCGAAAGCTTCCTCGGCTTCGTAGATATTACTTCGATCCGCCTCTGGGTCCGCCATTTGTCAACATGACCTAAAACGTGGCGCGCCATTCTTAACTGTTCAGGTTTCACCAACTCCTCCTTATTCGAGCATTCACATCCGGTCGCACTGGGGGTCAATTGCGGGTCGCCGACACCGAGCTAATTATTCTGGTATTCTGTCAGTGCTGCAATGCACCCTTGTTCGCGGATGAAGTTCATCCAAAACTCAAACTCTTCAACGAATTTTCGTTCGCTGCAAAGCCCGCCATAAAACGTTGTCTGTTCTAGCCACGCGGCAGGACGTGTCGTTGCTTTGTGTGCGGTTGCGTTCAGTTTGTCCCAGAAGGGATCGTTGGGCAGGATTTCCGAGCCGTCTTCCCGGGTACCCAGGCACATTCTGGCCCATAGTGCTTCGACCAGTGCCAGACCCCTTACGGATCTGCCCTCAGCCAGTTGGTCCCAAACAATTGGCAACACAAAACCGCTATGACGCGAAGACCCGTCAAAGGCGACACGACGTGTGGTGTCGACAATCCGCGGGTTGGAAAACCGTTTCTCGATCAGTTCATAGTATTCCAGCGCCGTCAATTCCGGAACCGGAGCAACTGTCGGTGCGATTTCAGTAATCTGAATGTTTCTGAAAAAACCCGCAATCAAGGGTTGGGCCATGCATTCCGCGATGGTTGAAATGCCCAGCAGTTCACCGGCATTGGCAATGACCTGATGGCCTGCATTGAGCATTCGGATTTTCATGTTCTCGTACGCATGAACGTTGTTTGAAAATGTCGCCCCGGCATGGTCCCAATCAGGACGGCCATTGCAAAAATCGTCTTCGATAACCCATTGACGGAAGGCTTCATGCGTAACCGGTGCGGCGTCGCTCACTCCCAGCTCGTGGACGAGATTTAGCTCATTTGGTCCTACAGCCGGTGCAATGCAATCGACCATCGAATTTGGAAAGGAAACGTAGTTCTGTATCCAATCCGCCAGATCTGGGTCTGTCAGTCGCGCAAGTGAAACAACCGTCTGCTTCAGAACCGTTCCGTTACCTTGGAGGTTGTCGCAGCTTAACCCCGTAAAGGGTGTATGGCCCGCTTCCCGGCGCAGTCGCAATGCCGCAACCATGGCACCAAACGCGGTACGTGGCTTGGCAGGATACTCGACGTCATGCACGATATCTGGGTGGTTGGAGCTGAACTGTTTGGTTGCAGGGTCAATAAAATACCCACCTTCTGTCACGGTCATGGCCACGATCCGAATGGCAGGGTCCGCCATAGCGGCAATCAATGGGCCATTGCTTTCTTCGATAGGGAGATAGTCGATCATCGGACCAATGACTTCTGCAAACGTGCTGTCCCGCTCAATTTGAACCAAAGTTGTCAGGCAGTCCTGAGCGAGAAGCTTTTCGCGCATGACCGCGTCATAGGCGCGTACGCCCGCGCCGATAATGGCCCAGTCATGTGCTTCACCGGCCTGCATAAGCCGATGAAGGTACCAGGCTTGATGCGCGCGGTGAAAGTTTCCAACACCGATGTGCACAATGCCCGGTGTCAGACGGGTTCTGTCATACTGCGGATGCTCGATCGGAAGCTGATCCAGCGTTGCATTAGAGAGTGGAATTAGCTCATCCATTGTCCGCCATCCACATTGAAGCATTGTGAAACGACGTAGTTGGCCTCATCGCTCGCCAGAAACACTGCCATACCGGTCAAATCCTCTGCTCTGCCCATGCGCCCAAAGGGAACAGCCGTGCCGACTTCTGCTTTTTTTTGGCCTGGTGCTTTGCCTTCGTATTTGGCAAAAAACGCATCTACGCCGTCCCAGTGTTCACCGTCTACGACACCAGGTGAGATGGCGTTAACGTTGATACCTTGTTTGATCAGGTTCAATCCGGCTGACTGCGTTAGGCTGATAATGGCCGCCTTCGTTGCGCAATAGACCGCGACGAGCGGTTCGCCGCGCCGCCCGGCCTGACTAGCCATGTTGATGATCTTGCCACCTTTTCCGTGCTCAATCATGTGCCGGGCCACGGCCTGCAACGTAAAAAGCGTACCCGCAACATTGACGTCAAAGGCGCGCTCGTAGTCGTCGCGCTCGATTTCAACAATTGGAGCGGCGGTGAAAAGAGCGGCGTTGTTAACGAGAATGTCAATCTGACCGAGTTCTTTCGCAGTATGTGCAACGGCGCGGTCGATACTGACCTGGTCGGTCACGTCCATAGACACTCCGATCGCATGGCGGCTCAATGCAGCAGCGCATTCGCGGGCGCCCTCGCCATTGATATCGGCGATTGCAACCCGCGCGCCCTCGTTAACATAGGCCTCGGCAAAGACCCGCCCGATCCCTCGGGCAGCACCAGTAATCAGGGCTGTTTTTCCAGCCAGACGCATTAGTCGACCCTCAGACCCTGGGCGTCGAATTTATGCAGCTGATCCAGCTGTGGCGTCAGGTAGATGGTGTCGCCGTGCTTGGCCTGGATGTCGCCGGTGATCCGTACTGTGACCATGTCGGCAAGACCGGTGTCATGTACATGGATGAAGGTGTCGGAGCCCAAATGCTCGGCCACGCCAACCACACCCTTCCACATGCCTTCGGTCTTGCTGACAGCTGTATGCTCCGGGCGGATGCCGATTGTTGCTGCGTCGTGCTTTTCCGCCTCAGCACCTTTGATCAGGTTCATCTTGGGCGAGCCTATAAAGCCAGCCACGAACTCATTGCGCGGTTTGTGATACAGCTCGAGCGGCGAGCCGACCTGTTCAATGAAGCCAGCGCGAAGGACGACGATTTTGTCGGCCATTGTCATGGCTTCGACCTGATCGTGGGTTACATAGATCATGGTCGTTTTGAGACGCTCGTGAAGCTCGCTGATTTCCAAGCGCATGCCGACACGCAGGGCGGCGTCAAGGTTCGAAAGTGGTTCGTCGAACAGGAATGCTGCCGGCTCTCGCACGATTGATCGTCCGATGGCGACCCGCTGGCGCTGACCACCCGACAGCTGACCCGGCTTCCGATCCAGATAGTCCGTAAGGTTGAGCGCCTTGGCCGCCCCTTCGATACGGCGGTTTTGCTCGGCCTCGTCGATCCCGGCCATCTTCATCGGAAACGCGATGTTCTTGCGTACCGACATATGTGGATAAAGCGCGTAGGACTGGAAGACCATCGCCAGACCACGCTTGGCTGGAGGCACATAGGTTGCATCGGCTCCGTCGATTTCGATGTGACCGGACGTGATGTCCTCAAGTCCGGCTATCAGGCGCAACAGTGTGGACTTGCCGCAGCCCGACGGCCCGACAAATACCGTAAACTCGCCGTCTTCAATCGTGAGGTCCAGTGGTGGAATGACTTGAACGTCGCCGAAGCTTTTGGTCACCTGGTTGAGTTTGATTTGTCCCATTGGTCAAGTTCCTTATTTGACTGCGCCGAAGGTCAGGCCGCTGACAAGTTGTTTCTGGCTGAACCAGCCAAGAATGAGGATTGGCGCGATGGCCATGGTGGATGCCGCACTGAGTTTGGCAAAGAACAGGCCCTCCGGGCTTGAATAACTGGCAATGAAAGCTGTCAGCGGAGCTGCTTTTGCCGCCGTCAGGTTCAGTGTCCAGAACGCCTCGTTCCACGCCAGGATGAAGTTAAGTAGCAAAGTTGAAGCAATTCCGGGGATGGCCATCGGAGTCAGAATGTAAAGAATTTCTTCTTTCAGTGTTGCCCCGTCCATACGTGCTGCTTCCAGGATCTCGCCGGGGATTTCCTTGAAGTATGTGTACAACATCCAGACGATAATCGGCAGGTTCATCAGCATGAGGATAATGACCAATGCGCCACGGCTGTCCAAAACTCCGAGTTTGATACAGATCAGATAGATGGGGTACAGAACACCCACTGCCGGAAGCATCTTGGTGGACAGCATCCAAAGTAGAATGTCCTTAGTGCGCTTGGAGGGCACGAATGCCATCGACCATGCTGCGGGTACTGCTACGATGATACCCAGTATAGTCGAGCCGCCCGCGATGATAATCGAGTTCCAGAGGAACCGGGCATAGTTCGACCGTTCCATCACCGCAGAATAGTTCTCCAACGTCCAGTCGAATGCGAGGAAAACCGGAGGGTCAGCAATTGCCGTCGCTTCGGTCTTGAAGCTGGTAAGGATGGTCCAAAGGATTGGAAAAAAGATCAGCAACCCAATACCCCATGCTGCGGTGGTATTGATGATCTTGCGTTGTTGAGTAACTGCGCGGGCCATTTTTTCCTCCTCACGCGTCCAGATTCTTGCCAACGATGCGCATCAGGAAGATCGCAACGATATTGGCGAGAATGATTGCATAGACACCACCGGCGGAGCCGAGGCCGACGTTCTGACTTTCAAGAACACGTTGGAAGATCAGGTAGGTAAGTGTGCGAGTTCCAAAGGCGCCTCCGGTGGTGACGAAAATCTCGGCAAAGATTGCAAGAAGGAAAATCGTCTGAATAAGAAGCACGATCGTAATCGCCCGGCTGAGGTGCGGCAGTGTGATGTATCCGAACCGCTTCAGCGGGGGCGCCCCATCCATTTCAGCGGCCTCAAGCTGTTCTCCATCCAGGGACTGGATTGCTGTTAGTAGGATCAGTGTGGCGAAGGGAAGCCACTGCCAGGATACGATCATGACAATCGAAGGCAAAGATGCCTGAGACAGCCATGAGATCGGCTCGGCCCCGAAAAAGCGCCAAAGATGGGCGAACAGGCCATTCACCGGATCCATGAACATGTTCTTCCATACCAGCGCTGACACGGTTGGCATGACAAAGAAGGGAGCGATGACCAGAATGCGTACGACGCCTTGTCCCCACATAGGCTGGTTCAACAGAATTGCCAAGAGAACACCAAAGAAAATTGTGATCAACAGGACGCCGCCGACGATAGTTAGAGTAGCTCCAACCGAAGGCCAAAAAGCGCTTGAACTCACGAAGCGTACGTAGTTTTCGAAGCCGACCCATCCAAGATCGCCACCACGCAATGGCAGGTATTTCTTGAATGAAAACATTAGTGTCATGATCAGGGGGACGAGCATCCAGCCGAGGAGCAAGATGACCGCTGGGGCCATCATAAGCCGTGCCGCTGATCGGGAATGTTTGGTTGCCATCGGGCATACCTCCTCTGTTGATCGCCATAAGGCCATCTGGAACAGTGCTACGATCGTAGAAGAATGTCAGAGTCTCGGGAAGCACATGGGAGAGGTGCACTCCCCGAGAAAGATGGAAACTTAGCGGTAGCCAGCTGCTTCCATAGCGTCGTTTGTCAGCGCCTGGGCTTTGGCAAGCGCTTCATCCACAGTCTGCTGACCCGCATATACGGCCGAGAATTCCTGGCTCACTTCGGTTGCAATACCTGCGAATTCCGGGATTGCGACGAACTGAACACCAACATAAGGTACGGGCTTGACGGTCGGGTTCGTTGGATCTGCTGCAAGGATCGAGTCCAGCGTCTTCTGTGCGAAGGGAACCGCCTGATAGTTGGGGTTTTCGTACAGCGATGTACGCGCACCCGGAGGCACGTTGGCCCAACCTTCGTTTTCTGCAACCAGTTCGATATAGTCGGTCGATGTGGCCCACTCGATGAATTGCTTCGCGGCATCTTCTTTTTGCGTACCGGCTGGTACCGCCAGTGCCCAGGCCCAGAGCCAGTTTGCTTTCCTATCGACACCCTCGCTATTTGGGGCAAGCGCGAAACCTACCTTGTCAGCAACAGTCGAGTCGTCTGGATTGGTCACGAAGGACGCAGCTACAGTCGCATCGATCCACATGCCGCATTTGCCCTGCTGAAACAGGTTCAGGTTCTCGTTGAAACCGTTGGTCGCATAACCTGTCGGGCCGGATTCTTCCATCATGCCGACGAAGAAGTTTAGCGCGTCAGCCCATTCAGGCTGATCGAATTGAGCATTCCAGTCTTCATCGAACCAGCGTGCACCGAAGGAGTTTGCAGTAACCGTGATAAATGCACCACCTTCACCCCAACCTGCCTTGCCGCGTAGGCAAATTCCGTTGATGTCGTTGTCGCGGTCGGTCATGGCTGCAGCGGCTTCACGGATGAACTGCCAAGTAGGCGCGTCGGGCATTTCCAGACCGGCCTTTTCCATCAGGTCGGTGCGATACATGATCATAGAGCTTTCACCGTAGAACGGTGCTGCATACATTGTGCCGTCGTGACTCAGACCAGCACGCATGGCTGGCAAGATGTCATCTGCGTTGTATTCGGCAGACAGATCGTCCAGCGGGACAAGCCAGCCATTGGCGCCCCAGATCGGAGTTTCATACATGCCGATGGTCATAATGTCGAAAGAACCGCCCTTCGCGGCGATATCCGTGGTAACGCGCTGACGCAGAACGTTTTCTTCGAGCGTGACCCATTCGACCGTATGACCCGTCTTGTCAGTAAAGTCTTGGGTCAGACCTTGCATGCGGATCATGTCGCCATTGTTCACTGTGGCAATGACAAGATTCTCTGCTAATGCACCACTCGCAGTGACGAGAGTCATTGCCGTCGCTGCACATAGAGCCTTTTTGAAAGACATCCGAATTCTCCTCCTCGTTGGATAGTGACATTGATCCTAGTCGTATTCTCAACGCGAAGTCAATTATAAATTTACGCGCGTAAAGTTAAGGTCATTCTGTTATATTATTAGGAGCTTAGGCTGATTCCCGCATGATCAGACGGCCTTCAAACAGCGTTTCTTGCCTTTCTGGAGGGCTTTCTCTCTTTTCGAACAATGCAAACAACGTAGAGACTGACCGATTCGCGATTGCTTCATAATCCTGCGCGATTGTTGTCAGAGGAGGGCATGTGAAACGGGAAAACGGGTGATCGTCGTGACCCGCAATCCGGAGATTGCACTCCGGACCATGACCTACGTTGAAGCCAAGGCCGTAGGCGGCTGACAGAAGACCAATGGCAAAACGATCATTGCTACACAGGATCGTGTTGGTTTTGAATGCTCCTTCAGACAAAAGCCGGTCACCTTCGGCTTTTCCAATTTCTTCGAAATCCCAGCCGTTTCCGCTGACCTGATAAATGTTCGGCGTTTGGCCGTGCCGCTCCATGCTTTCGATGTAAGCTTGTCTGTGCTTGTTGGCGTTCGGATTCAGAGGATTTTTCATTTCGAAGAAACAAGGCGGCTCGCCGCTACGGCAGAGGTACTCAACCATCAGATCCACGCTCTGAAAATGATCGGTGCCAACAAATGCCCTTCCAACATCGTGCATGTTGGCATCAAACAAGACGACCGGAATATCCGCGTCAAATGCCTTAACGGCGTCTTTGTCAGACAGCCTGCCAAACGGTGCCAGCAAGACACCGGCAGGTTTCAGGGACTTCAGCGAATTAAGGTTGTCTCGCTCCATGTCCGGATTACCGTGAGAACTGAGCAAAATCGGACTGTAACCGGCCTTAATACACGCAAGCTCCACGCGCCTGCCGATCTCGGAAAAGAAAGGGTCAGCCAAATTGGGTACCACAACGCCGATATTCTTTGTGGTGCGCCGGTTCTGGTTCATCGCAAAAACGTTCGGATGGTAGTCGTATTCTTCCAGCGCTGCTTCAATCTTTTTTCTCGTGGAAACGCGCACGCTCTCGGGGTCGTTGAAGTACTTCGAGACGGTGGGGCGAGAAATCCCACTGATAGCCGCAAATTCTTCCATATTTCGGATTTTACGTTGCAAACTTTCCTCACACCAAGTTTTAACATGTCGCGCGGTAACTATTGACAAATTTAGTGATGAAAGACCTGCGGTGTCAAGGTGGCATTGTGGTTTTGCCAGTGGTTCCGTTGCAAAGATTTGGGTCAGGCCTGTGTATTTCGATCGCTGCCCGGCTCAGATAGCAAGCTCGGTGAATTGACGAAACGGACATACCACAAATGCCAGATTGCGTTGATCAGCAGGGCGCATAAGTGCCGAAGTCTGGGCAGCCTGGCCTTTGGTGCTGTCAGACCAATTCGAACTCGTCTCTGCAAGGACAATATGACTGCCCTTTATGCCGCACCGAAACCGCGCCACTCAGCGAGAGCGGCGGCGCGGTTGAGTTTGAAATTCGTTCGAGTTGAAAGCCTGCGTTCCTGATTAAAGTGGTTGTAAACGGATGCGTGGACGGCGGCGAATTTCTGCAAACTTCGCATTCGCCGGAAGCGAAGCATCTCCCGTTCTCGTCGTCGAAACGGCAGGTGTGAGTTCTCCGCTCTATTGTTCAACCAGCGGCCTGATTCTTGCCTTCGCGCGGTGCCGATCTCCTTCAGCGCGGCGCCATAGGACCGCAGCAGATCCGTGACGAACACCTCCGCGCAACAATGCTTACGCATTGCCTTCTTTAAGAATTTCAATGCGGCCTTCTTATCACGGGTCTTCGTGACGAAGCTTTCCAAGACTTCGCCTTCATGATCGACGGCCCGCCAAAGGTAACGTTGCTCACCGTTGATCTTCACGAACATCTCGTCCAGATGCCACCGCCACCGGCTGGATTTCATCCCTTCAATCCGTCGCTTTGGGATCTCGGACGCAAACATCGGGCCGAACCGGTGCCACCGGTATCTCACCGCTTCATGGCTGACATCGATGCCGCGTTCGTGCAGCAAGCCTTCGACATTGCGAAGCGACAGCGGGAAACGAACATACAGCATAACCGCCAGACGGATTATCTCTCGGCTCGTTTTGAAATAGCGAAATGGGTTAGGTTTGGTCATCCGGTGAGGCTACGAAAACGCCCTGCCCGGCTCAAGCGACTTTGCTCTGACAGAACCGTTCGAAGAATAAGCGAAGTGCAAATGCGACGACTTTATTCCAGATCACCAACCCGACAAACGGAGCAATATTCTGTGACAATTTTGGATGTCGTTTTGGCCACGCAAGCCGGCCTATTTTCAGGCCTGAGGACTTTTGGCTAGTAGGTGGCTACTTACCTGCTCGATTGTTATTTCCAGGCTTCAATGTTCTGTTGAACGAACTCGACGATTGAAGCCGGAACCTTTCCGGTCAGCTTCTGGACGTTATCAGTGACACGGTCTTCTGCGCCTGCTGCAATAGCACCGTCCATTGCGGCCAGTGCCCTTGCATACTCTTCCGGCAATCCGAGGCTTTGATGACGCTCTGCCAGTTCATCGACGGTCAATCTGTCGTGGCTGATCTGGCGCCCGAGTTGGTAGGTCAGTGTCTCAGCAACCACATCATAGGAAATAGCTTCGGGACCGGTGAGGATGTAGTCGGTATTTTCGACCGTACCTGCAACCAGCAAAGCGGCGGCACAGGCAGCGATGTCGCCAGCATCGATAAAGCCAATCCGGCCGTCATCAGTCGCCGTGTAGATTGCAGCCTCATCGCGGATCGGATTACGATGATGTAGTTCCGAGAAGTTCTGCATGAACCATGCCGGGCGCAGCACCGACCATTCCGGAGCGTTGGAGCGCAGCCAGGCATGAACTGCGCCCATCATTGGACCGCCTTCTTCCAGTGAAGAACCACTGAGCAGAACGAAACGCTGGACGCCTGCGGCAAGCGCCGCCTCAAGGCCGGACTGCATTGCTCCCAGTGAATCCACGGTGTCTGTGGGTGCTACGAGGTAAACAGCTCTGACGCCTTCGAACGCGGCATCAAATGTCGATGGGTCCTTCCAGTCAAAGCGTGCATCGTTTTCACCCTTTGGGCTACGTGTGCCTACGTGCGGAGAGACGCCTTTTGCTTTCAACTGCTCGACAACGCGGCTGCCGGTTTTTCCGGTACCGCCGGTAACAAGAATGGTATTAGTCATCGATAAAGTCTCCCAGTTTAGATTTCAGAACTTCGACGCCTCCGACCGCATTCAGCAGAACCAGAGGGTTCCAGTAGTCGCGGTACTGCACGATGCGTCCGTTCCTGACTTGGACAACCGAGATGTAGTTTTGGTCATAGCGCCCGGCTTCGCCTTTGCCCTTACAGGAGAATTCCAAAACAAAGGTCTCGCCGTCTTTGGACGGGTGTGTGATTGCGGGGCTCATCGATTCAAAGGTAATGAGTGCTCCCACTTTCGGTAGATAGGCTTCCATCGCGGCGCGACCGCGTAACTCTCGCACAGAACCTTCCGGCTTAAATGGAAACTCGAACACAATGTCCTCGTCACACATATCCAGGAAGTTCTCACCCGCATCTGCGATGATTGCATCCCCGAGGGCGCCGCGTAGCATCGCGCCAAAGCTTGGTATGGTGTTAGTGTCAGACATGATATCTCCTAACTTCGTGTTTATCCCTTGTTGGGAGGGTTTCGATATGAGTTGCAGCTTGGGTCATGATGCTTTTCCAAACTGCATGATCAGAACACCTGCAATCGACAGCACAGCACCAGTGATGCGATAGAAGTCTGCTGGTCGAGGAGCGTTCCCAAGAAGCCCGTTCTGGTCCAGGATGAGTGCCATCGTCATTTGTCCTGCGACAACAGCTGCAATAAAAGCAGCGGCCCCAAAGCGTGGGATCAGAACCATGGTCGCCATCACGTAAATGACACCGATCACACCTCCTACCCACGCCCAGGAAGGAGCCGCATAAAGTGATGACAAGGTTGGCAATGTTGGACGGAGCCAAGTGATCCCGCCCACCAGGCAAACAAATGAAATTCCAAACGACAACAGGGTTGCCCAGAGGGGGTGCCCAGCCGCACGGCTGAGCTCTGCGTTCATTCCGGCGTGGATGGGTATCAAGGCTCCGCAAAGCAGAGGTGCAAACCACAGAAGTGCGATTTTCGGATCCATCTTCGCGCCCTTTCATAAGTCGCCAAAAACAGGTTGCAGTATCGATAAGTTTGCTTCAAACTGCATTGGAACGATACCGTTTCGTCCTATATAAAGGAGAATCACGATGGAACGCAAGGGTTCCGGCGAAAAAAAATCTGAACGGCCGCGTCGGAAGCCTGCCGGGGCTGCCGTATTGCAAGACACCGTGACGGATGCAATTCAACGCGCCTTGTTCGAAGAATGGGCGGAAACCGGGTATTCAGCGCTTCGCATGGAGCGGATTGCGGCGCGAGCTGGTGTTGGTAAGGCTGCGCTTTATCGTCGAAGCAAGTCCAAGTTTGAACTGGTGACAGAAGCGGTGAAGTCAGCAGCCACTGGTCTTACCCCCATTCCGGATACAGGATCTTTTGAGAAGGACGTTGCCAGGCTTATGCGCAGAATGGCTGCAACCCTGCGTCATCCGCTTGTGAGGCGGATCCTGCCGGACCTATATGCTGAGCACGCTCGCTCTGATGAATTAGCAGAATTGCTGGAGAGTGTGACGCGGGATCGCCGAGCCCAGGCAATGGTTATGTTGGACAGAGCTATTGAGCGTGGTGAACTGACAGAAGACACGGACCGGCAAATGATCCTGGATATGTTTATCGCACCGCTCTACTGGCACGTCATTGTTCAGCATCGACCTGTCAGATCAGCAGACATTCAACGATTTACTAAGCTGGTGCTAAGTGTTTAGAGAACAAGTAAAAACCAAGAGAAGATGAAGCCGTGAGCAGCATTGAAGAAAAACTAAGCGAACTTGACATTGTCATTCCGGACACCCCAAGTCCGCTCGGAAATTTTGCCCCCTATCTGATCGACGGAGACTATCTCTATATCTCCGGTCAGATCTCTGTTGATGTGGATGGAAACGTGCAGGATGTGTCGCAAACTCTGGGGTCTAGTTGACGAGCCTGCGTGATCTGAGGTTTGTACAGGTCGAAAAATTCCGAACAGGTTATTTGAGCATGATCTCGTTAAAGGGCTGTCATTTCCCCAAGGATG
>NZ_FWFP01000022.1:2500-6237 GCF_900172215.1 Ruegeria meonggei | reverse complement strand
ATGATGTGTTTTATTTTGGTTTGCGGGAGTAGGATTTGAACCTCTGACCTTCAGGTTATGAGCCTGACGAGGTTTGATCGTGAAGCAAACAGTCCAGTGGACTGTTTGTAGATCGAACGGGCTGTTTGGATTTTGGTTGCGGGGAGAGGATTTGAACCTCTGACCTTCAGGTTATGAGCCTGACGAGCTACCGGACTGCTCCACCCCGCGCCAGGTGTTTATTGATCGTTTTGAGAGAGGGGGATTTTTCTAGGTTTGGCGGTGACCTACTCTCCCGGGGCTTAAGCCCAAGTACCATTGGCGCGGCAGCACTTAACTTCCGGGTTCGGGATGGGACCGGGTGTTTTGCTTGCGCTATGACCACCAAACCGAGGAAAATCCCCGTCGCGACTTTGCTTTGCAAAGCGCGACGAGTGGCAGGCAGCGTATTTGCATGCAAATGCGCGTTGCCACTCGGTAGTTATGTCAATCAACACCGCAGCGTTTTGCTGCGAAGTTATCCATGTTTAATGAGGTGTATGTTTTTGATTTGTCTTTCCATTACTGGATCAAATCAAGCCTATCGGGCGATTAGTACCGGTCAACTGAACGCATTACTGCGCTTACATCTCCGGCCTATTGACGTGGTGGTCTTCCACGGCCCTCAGGGAGACCTTGTTTTGAGGGGGGCTTCCCGCTTAGATGCCTTCAGCGGTTATCCTGTCCGATCATAGCTACCCTGCACTGCTGCTGGCGCAACAACAGGTCCACCAGTGGATCGTTCACCCCGGTCCTCTCGTACTAGGGGCAACTCCTCTCAAGTCTCCTACACCCACGGCAGATAGGGACCGAACTGTCTCACGACGTTCTAAACCCAGCTCACGTACCTCTTTAAACGGCGAACAGCCGTACCCTTGGGACCTGCTCCAGCCCCAGGATGAGATGAGCCGACATCGAGGTGCCAAACACTGCCGTCGATATGGACTCTTGGGCAGTATCAGCCTGTTATCCCCGGCGTACCTTTTATCCGTTGAGCGATGGCCCTTCCACTCGGGACCACCGGATCACTATGGCCGTCTTTCGACTCTGCTCGACTTGTCAGTCTCGCAGTCAGGCTGGCTTCTGCCATTGCACTCAACGAGCGATTTCCGACCGCTCTGAGCCAACCTTCGCGCGCCTCCGTTACGCTTTAGGAGGCGACCGCCCCAGTCAAACTACCCGCCACGCAGGGTCCCGGATCCGGATAACGGACCGCGGTTAGACATCAAGAGTGCGAAGGGTGGTATCTCAAGGGAGGCTCCACCGCGACTTGCGTCACGGCTTCAAAGCCCACCACCTATCCTGCACATCACAATCCTGATGCCAGTGCGAAGCTGTAGTAAAGGTGCACGGGGTCTTTCCGTCTAACCGCGGGAAGCCTGCATCTTGACAGGCAATTCAATTTCGCTGAGTCGATGTTGGAGACAGCGGGGAAGTCGTTACGCCATTCGTGCAGGTCGGAACTTACCCGACAAGGAATTTCGCTACCTTAGGACCGTTATAGTTACGGCCGCCGTTTACCTGGGCTTCAATTCAAGGCTCTCACCTCTCCTTTTAACCTTCAGGCACCGGGCAGGCGTCAGACCCTATACGTCGTCTTGCGACTTCGCAGAGCCCTGTGTTTTTAATAAACAGTCGCCACCCCCTGGTTTGTGCCCCCAGCCCCTAGTTGCCTAGGAACCGGGCCTCCTTCTCGCGAACTTACGGAGGTATTTTGCCGAGTTCCTTCAACATCGTTCTCTCAAGCGCCTTGGTATTCTCTACCAGTCCACCTGTGTCGGTTTAGGGTACGGTCTTATAGGAGGGCTATTTCCAGGAACCTCTCAGCAGCCCATTCAATCCGATAAGGATGAACTACCTCTGAGATCCGTCACCACTCCACGGCCTAGGAATATTAACCTAGTTCCCATCGCCTACGCCTTTCGGCCTCGGCTTAGGGGCCGGCTTACCCTGCTCAGATTAGCTTTAAGCAGGAACCCTTGGACTTTCGGCGAGAGTGTCTCTCACACTCTTTGTCGCTACTCATGTCATCATTCTCACTAGTGATCTCTCCACCGGATCGCTCACGCGCCGGCTTCATCGAAAAGACTTATATCTGCGCTACCGCCTATTCGGCTACTTGAGCGCGGTTGCCCGCGCCGCATAACCAGCGGCAATACAGATAAAGTCTTATGTCACACTACGCTCTGCTACCATGCCTTACGGCATCCTAAGCTTCGGCTCATGGCTTGAGCCCCGTTACATCTTCGCCGCAGGACAACTTATTTAGACCAGTGAGCTGTTACGCTATCTTTAAAGGATGGCTGCTTCTAAGCCAACCTCCTGGTTGTTTTGGTCGTCCCACCTGCTTTCCCACTTAGCCATGAATTGGGGGCCTTAGCTGTAGGTCAGGGTTGTTTCCCTCTCCACTACGGACGTTAGCATCCGCAGTGTGTCTGCCATCTAGTACTCCCGGGTATTCGGAGTTTGGTTAGGATCAGTAAGCCTGTGGGGCCCCATTACCCATCCAGTGCTCTACCCCCCGGGGTATTCGGATGACGCTCTACCTAAATAGATTTCGCAGAGAACCAGCTATCTCCGAGTTTGATTGGCCTTTCACCCCTAGGCACAGCTCATCCCGATCCTTTTCAACGGATGTGGGTTCGGTCCTCCAGTAAGTGTTACCTTACCTTCAACCTGGCCATGCCTAGATCACTCGGTTTCGGGTCTGATCCCACGAACTCATACGCCCTATTAAGACTCGCTTTCGCTACGCCTACACCTAACGGCTTAAGCTTGCTCGTGAGACCAAGTCGATGACCCATTATACAAAAGGTACGCCGTCACCCCGCAAGGAGGCTCCGACTGATTGTAGGCGTTCGGTTTCAGGTACTGTTTCACTCCCCTCGTCGGGGTGCTTTTCACCTTTCCCTCACGGTACTGGTTCACTATCGGTCAGCAAGGAGTACTTAGCCTTCGAAGGTGGTCCTCCGATCTTCAGACAGAATTTCACGTGTTCCGCCCTACTTAATACGTCCCTCAAAGCTTCGAATACGGGGCTGTCACCCGCTATGGCCATGCTTCCCAACATGTTCTTCTCACTTATCCGGCTCGGCTGGTCCCCGTTCGCTCGCCGCTACTAGGGGAGTATCAATTGATTTCCTTTCCTCCGGGTACTTAGATGTTTCAGTTCCCCGGGTTTGCCTTTATAACCCTATGTATTCAGGTCATAAATACCTGGTTAAGCCCATTATTGACTGGCACAGCCAACAATAACAAACTTTCAGGTGGGTTGCCCCATTCAGAAATCCATGGATCAAAGCTTATTCTCAGCTCCCCATGGCTTATCGCAGAGTATCACGTCTTTCATCGCCTCTTGCTGCCAAGGCATTCACCAAACGCCCTTCTCGCGCTTGATTTGATCCAGAAAAAGAAAGACTTGATACTTGTGCTACCGCCTATTCGGCTACTTGAGCACATGAACTCTTTCGGCCTGTCGGCCTGCAGAGTTCGATCAGATCAATCACGATGACCCAGCTGGTAACTAAAGGTCATCTGTTCTTCTGAACCAAAAACATACATTTCCCGCCCCCGCCACTTGGACGAGGACAATTGAGCAACCCCATATGGTCTCTCAGCCGTGCAGCTGATCAACGCAGGTCGCTCGGGTTAGTATATTAGACTTGGACAACTCTGTTCGTTTCAGTCGTGATACGCATTCCAGGCCGGCTAGACCCAAA
>NZ_FWFP01000008.1 GCF_900172215.1 Ruegeria meonggei | reverse complement strand
CCCCCCGGGCTCGATGGGCGTCGACAAATACTGGTCCCCCGTAAACCGCGTCGACAACGCATACGGTGACAGAAACCTAATCTGCACATGCCCTCCAATGTCAGAATACCAAGACGCAGCAGAGTAAGGTTGAAATCAGGGCTCAAACCCCTCGGGCACGCCGAAAAGCGGCGTGTCCAGACTGGTCCCGGTTAGCGCGTGCATAAAGGTGACAAGACTGTCCAATTCAGTATCCGACAGCACGACCGGGGTGATGTCGATCTTGTTGCGCTGACGCGCCATCTCCAGCCGATCATCCCAGGCGACAAAATCTGCCTTTTGGAGCCAAGGAATCTTTGGCAAGGCGGCCTTGTCCCACGTCCACTGCGACAGGCTGTCTGCTGGATCTAGATGGTGGCGGATCATGCTCTCAAGGTCGGGAAAAGCGCCGTTATGCCCATAAGGCGCGGTCAGCGCCACATTGCGCAGCATTGGGGTGCGAAAACGATAGGCGTCCTCAAGACGATCACTTTCACCCATGCGTCCGACATCCCGGACATAGGGGTCCCATCGGCGAGTCCGGCCCGGCCCGAACGGGGGCAAGGCCAGCGCATGGAACTTTTGATCTGACAGCAAGGACCCGGCATGGCAGGTGGAGCATTGGGCCTTGCCGTAGAACAGGCCCATGCCGTTCTGCTGGGCAGGTGACAGGGCGTCGCTGTCTCCGGCCAGATACTGATCGAACGGGCTGTCTGTGCTGCGCCATTCAGTGGCCATGAAAGCCGCAAGTGCATTGGCGATCTGCGTGATGGTGATGTCTTTAGTGGTCTTGACCTCGTCAAAGGCCGCAACCATGGCCGGGCCGTAACGCGGATCAGTGCGCACCCGTTTGGCAAGGATCGGCCAGCCTTTGTCGATCCGGTCATGCACCGCGCCGGTGACCTGATTTTCAGCCACATTCCCCGCCATTTCGAACTGCGATGTCAGCGGGAACAGCGCCTGCGCCGCAAGCAGGGAATTCAGCCCCTCAGGCAGCCATTCCTGCGCCGGGGAGTTGAAGCCGTTGCCGTAGACATCCGAGATACTCAGGCGACCGTCGTGGAACAGGGTATGAATGTCTTTGGCCCCGAGGTTCCACAGCCCCGGTGAATTGCGCGGAATGCGTTTTCGGATCCGGTCAGCTCCGGTGCCGGGGGTGCGGTCGGGGCCCAGCCCCTGCCCACCTTCGCCGATGCCCAGCGACAACCCGTCGGAGGTGCCGAAATCCGGATGGTGGCAATGGGCACAAGATATATTGCGGTTGCCCGACAGGATGGGATCGTAAAACAGTTGATGACCGATGGCGGCCTGTTCCATATCAAAGGATAGAAAGTCATCATCACTCAGCGGGCGCGGCATTTCTTGCGCCGCAGCCACCCCGGCCCAGAGGAAAGCAACCCCATGCGCCAGTTTGTATTTGCCCTTTGCCTGTTTGCGTCCCCGGCGCTGGCCGAACTGGAACAGGCGCGCGATCTGATGGAAGCCGGTGCGTTTCAGGCTGCGCGCGAGGAACTGATGCCTGCCGCGCGGTCGGGCAATGCCGAGGCTGAGGAATTGATCGGGGTGATGTACGGGTTGGGCCTTGGGGTCGAGCAGGATTACGAGCGGGCGTTTGAGTGGTATCTGCGCGCCTCGATGAAGGGGCATCCGGGGGCACAATCGGGGATCGGCTGGTATTATGAGCTGGGTCTGGGAATGCCCGCGCCTGATTTGGTGCGGGCTTACATGTGGTACACGCTCAGCGCCATTGGTGGCGATCCCGATGCGGCGATCAGCCTTGAGGAAGTGGTCAAGAAAATGTCGCCGGAGCAGATCGAAAAAGCGCATGTTCTGGTCAACGACTACAAAGGGTGGATGTACCCGTTTCGGTAAGCGCCGGGCCCGAAAGCCCGGCACCATGGCTTAGTTCAGGTCTGCATCGCGGGATGCGTTCACGTCAGCCTCAGCCGCAGCGACAGCATCGGTCAGGGCGGTGAACACTTCGTCCCCGCGTGCCACGTTGGACTGGAACCACGCATAGACCGGGGTCGCGGCCTCTTTGAACGCGGCTTTCTGATCAGGCGTCGGCACATAGAGGTCGCCGCCACCGGCAACGAAATCCTCATAGGCCTGGATCGACTTGCGCTTGGGCGACGCGAACGTGGCCTGCTGCAGCGCATAGAACCCATCGACCACCACGCGGCGCATGTCTTCGGGCATCTCCTGGAACTTGGCGTTGTTCATCCACCACAGCGCGCCCATATAGGCGTGGCCGTCCAGCGTGACATATTGCAGGCCTGCATCGGGGAATTTCATGCCCATGATGTCGGTGATGCCGTTCTTGGATCCCTCGACAACGCCGGTCTGGAAGCTGGTGAACAGTTCCGGCCATGGGATCGGGGTGGGGGACGCACCCAGAGCCTTGACCAGCTCTTGCGGCAGGTCGGCCACTACTGTGCGGATTTTCAACCCTTCCATATCAGCAGGTTCAGCGACGCGACGCTGGGTGTTGGCAAAGTTGCGCCAGCCACCGGTATTGCCGATGGTCATCAGGCGGATCGCACCTCCGGAATCCTCCAGCGCCATGTCGCGCATCGTGCGGGTGAAATCGCCTGACAGAACATGCTCGGCAATGCGGTCATCGGCCATCAGATAGGGTAGGTCCAACACCTGAACATAGGGAAAGATGCCCGAGGCCCCGCCCGAGGTCGAAATATAGATATCGATGGTGCCGTCGGCCACGCCCTGCAGGCATTCTGCGCCGTTCGAACACAGCTGCGTGCCGATGAACAGTTCGACCTCGATCGCGCCGTTTGAGGCGGCCTCGACATAGTTCTTGAAAACGATCAAACCGTCATAGTCTTCATCGTTTTCGTTCGAGTTCGCCGTGGCGCGCAGCGTGTAGTCGGCCGCTGTTGCCGCGATGGCGGATGCAGCGACCAGTGACGTCGCCACGGCTGCCGTCTTGATGAAACTTCTGAGCATGCGTTTCCTCCCTGTAGTACTCAGTTTGCAAATCCCGTTATGCGTGGGATCGTCATGGATAGTGCGGGGACATAGGTGATCAGGAAGATCACTATGATTTCGACTGCCAGGAATGGCAGGATGGCTTTCGCGATGGTCTCAACCCGTTCGCGCGACACGGCGGCGGCCACGAACAGCACCAAGCCCATTGGTGGCGTCGCCAGACCGACGGTCAGGTTGACGCTCATGATGATGGCGAAATGGATCGGGTCAACGCCGAGGCTGGTAAAGATCGGGGCCAGGATCGGACCCAGGATGATGATCGCGGGACCTGCATCCAGAAACATGCCGACAATGAACAAAAGCAGGTTGATCAGAAACAATAGGATCAGCGGGTTGTTCGACAGGCTGAGGATCAGTTGCGCCAGTTGTTCCGGCGCATGGCTGAGGCTGACCACGGTTTTGAACGCCATCGCCGCACCCACCAGCAGCAATACAACCGCTGAAGTCAGGCCCGCATTGCTGAGGATCTCGGGCACTTCTTTCAGGGTCAGCGTGCGCAGCACAAAGAAGCCGATCAGGAACGCATAACCGACGGCCACGGCGGCGGCCTCGGTTGGGGTGAAGATACCGCCCAGAATACCACCCAGAATGATCACCGGTGTCAGCAAAGGGAAGAACGCCTTGAGGCTGGCTTGCCCGCGTTCGCCCCAAGTGTATTTGCGACTGGCGACCGGGAAATCATACTTGTCCGCCATGAACTTGATCATCAGCATCAGGCCGACGCCAACCATGACACCGGGCACGATACCGGCCAAAAACAGTGCCGCCACGCTTTCACCCATCACATAGGCATAGATGATCATGATGCCCGAGGGCGGAATGATCGGGCCAATGACGGAACTGGCCGCCGTGATCGCGGCGGCGAATTTGCGTGTATAGCCCTGTTTCTCCATCGCCGGGATCAGCATCGATCCTAACGCCGAAGTGTCTGCCACTGCTGAACCCGAAAGCCCTGCAAACAGGATCGAGCTGAGGACATTCACATGCGCCAGACCGCCCCGCAGATGCCCCATCAGGGCCTGGGCGAATTCGACCAGACGGATGGTGATGCCGCCGCGATTCATCAGCTCTCCGGCCAGCATAAAGAAGGGAATCGCCATCAGCGGAAAGCTGTCCATGCCGTTATAGACATTGCGGTACAGCAGCGTGATGTCGTTGGTTTGACCGTTCAGCCACAGCAGGATGCCCGGCGCTGCAAGCAGCGCGAAAAAGACCGGCAGACCGATCAGCAGGAAGACCAGAAAAGTCGGCAGGAACCATATCAGCATCTATTCAGCCCCCACGGGTGCATCAGCGATTTCCGGCAACAGATCACCGCCGCCCAGCATTTTGACGATGGCGCGCAGGATCAGCTCGATGTTGACCGAGACCAGCAGGACCACCCCAACCAACAGCGAGGCCATCATCCAACTGCGGGGAATGCGGTACCATTCATCAAACCCGAGGGATGTGGGCAGATACAAAGCTGCAGTGGCGAATTTGCCGCCAAAGCCGGTCACCTCGGACCAGCCAATCCGAACCGCGACCAGCAGCACCGCAAGGGATACCAGCATCAGAAGGATGTTCAGCATTTGGCCGATCGCGCGCGGCAACATCATGGGGACCATATCGATGGCGACAAAGCCGCCGCGCCGAAACGCGGTGGGTGCCATCAGGCCGGTCATCCACAGCATGCAGAAGCGGGCAGCTTCATCCGGCCAGGGCAGGGCATTGCCCAAGACGTATCGAAAGAACACCTGAATCAGGATTGCGATCACCATGAATGCAATCGCAACGATACCAACCGCGCGGCCCAGACGCAGCGCGGTTTCGTTCACGAATGCAATCGGCGCGAGCACCGATGCCAGTCCGCCCATGCGGATTCTCCCTATTTCAGCTGCGGGTTTGCCCCGCAGTCGTCATATCGCGCTTATTGATGCGCGAATTGGCCGAATTTCCCGGCGTAAAAGGTCAGTGCGTCTCCGTCCGCCATGCTGACCTTGAGAACTTTTCCAACAACAATAACGTGATCGCCTGCGTCGTGATACGCATGCTGCTCGCATTCAAACCGCGCCAGACAGTCCGGCAACAACGGGGTGCCGTTTTCGCACCGCATGTGGTCGATGTCCCGCAGCGCATGGGCGTTCCTTGAGCATCCAAAGCATAACTCGGCCTGTTCCGCTGACAGAACATGGACGCTGAAATGACGTGCTTTGTGGAAATAGGGGAACCGGCGCGAGGTTCGGTCGCCGGCCCACATGATCAGTGGCGGGTCCAGCGAAAGCGAGGAAAAGCTGTTGGCAGTGATACAGATCGGCCCATCATCGCTGTTGCAGGTGACGATGGTGACGCCCGTGGCAAAGCGGCCAAAGGCATCGCGCAGAGTGCGGGTATCTTCCTTATGCGGAACAAATGTATGGGCCATGTCCTTGGAGATTGCGTTCATCATGGAACCTCGTGCCCCAGCGCCGCTTCATAGAGGCGGAACCAGCCTTCACGATCCAGTTTGACGTTCAGCGCATCTGAGATGCGTTTGATGCGGTCCAGATTGTTTGTACCCAGAACCGGCAGGATGCCCGAGGGGTGAGCCAGCAAAAAGGCCACTGCGACTGCGGCGCGGTCCACGCCGAATTCTTCGGCAATCTCATCCGCAACCAGCCCGACCGGTGGGTTACCAGCCATCAGCACCCCGCCACCCAAGGGAGACCAGGCCATGACCGGCTGCCCATGCTGCTGGTGAAAGGCCAGATCCCCATTGGTGAAGGGGGCAACCTGACCCAGAGATATTTCGATCTGATTGGTGACCAGTGGCGTTTTCATCGCCGATTGCAGCAGGTCCCAATCCCACGGGCGGAAGTTCGACACGCCGACCGCGCCAACCTTGCCGCTGGCGACAATCTCATCCAAGGCGGTCCCAGTTTCCCGGTGATCCATGAACGGATCAGGGCGGTGGATCAGCAGCAGATCGATGTGGTCGATGGCCATTTCGGTCAGCGAAGTTTCGACCGACTTCAGAATATGCCCGCGCGATGTGTCATAGTATTTGACCCTGGCATCAGCATAGCGGCCGCAGGGCGCGACAATGTCACATTTGGTGACGATCTCCATCTTCTGGCGCAGGCCGGGGTTCGTGCGCAGGGCATTGCCCAGAACCGCCTCAGCCCCGTAATCGCCGTAGATATCGGCCTGATCGAAGGTAGTGATGCCCTGATCCAGACAGGCCTGAATCTTGGCCTCGACATGCTGTGCCGCGGTGTTGTCGTCATCGCCCAGCCGCCACATGCCATAGACCAGACGGCTTAGTTCCAGCGTGTCGGATAGTTTCACACGTTGCATCAGCGGCGTTCTCCGTTGCCCAGCGGTGTCGCCGGGGTGGTTTTGGGCACGCGCCCGTATACTTCGGGAAGCGAGCAGGTTTTCAGGTTTGGCATCACCCGGGCGCCGAAATGGCGGGCTTCGTCCAGGTGCGGGTAGCCCGAGAAGATGAAGGCGCGGATGCCCATCTTTTGATAATCCTCAATCTTGGTCATGACCTGATCGGTGGAGCCGACCAGTGCGGCACCGCAGCCTGACCGCGCCCGACCCACGCCTGTCCAAAGACCCGGTTCGACATAGCCGTATTCATCCGCCAGATCGCGGTTCTTGGCCTGATGCGCCACACCCAGCGAGGTGGAATCCAGCGCCCGTTCGCGGATGGCGCGACCGTATTCGTCATCCAGCTTGGACACGATGTAATCCGCGTATTCCTGCGCTTCGGCCTCGGTGTCGCGGACGATCATGTGCACACGCAACCCGTAGTCCAGCGTTCGGTTGTAATTTTCGGCGACTGCGTGGACGGCCTGCATCCTTCCGGCCAGCTGATCCTTGGTTTCCGGCCACATCAGGTAGACGTCACAATGTTCGCCACACAGGTCCAACGCAGACGGGGAATAGCCTCCGAAATACAGCAGTGGTCCGCCCGTCTGATAGGGTTTTGCCGGATCGGTGGTCAGGCCCGAGAAATTATAGACCTCACCTGCATGGTTGATCTCATCCTGCGTCCAGGCCTGTTTCAGGATCTCCACCACTTCGCGTGAGCGCTGGTAGCGGAACGCGCTGTCGTCCTTTTCGCCCGGAAAATCCGAGCTAATGATATTCACCGTCAGGCGACCCTTGAGCATGTGGTCCAGCGTGGCGATGGTGCGGGCCAGCATGATCGGCTGCATCTCACCGCAGCGCACGGCGGCCAGCAGGTTGATCTTGTCGGTGATCGGCGCGCATCCGGCCACAAAGCTGAGCGTGTCCTGCCCGACCTGATAGGAGGACGGGCAGAGGATATTGCGGAACCCTTGCGCTTCGGCCTCTTTGACAATGCCGGAACAATGATCCCAGCTGGAGCGCAGATCGCCATCCGGCACCCCAAGAAACTGATAATCGTCCGAACACAGAGCCGCGAACCAGGACACTTCGGCTGCGTCCAGATCGGGGGATGTGATGGGGACGACTGTCATATGATTCTCTTTCTGCAGCTGATTTACTTTTTCTCTTGCGTAGCAACCGCATTGATGTAGATCAATAGTGTATCAATTTTTCCTGCGACCGAGTGAAGCGCCCTCACGTGTCCCCAGCCACCCGAAACCCCAACGCCCTGCCGGTGTACATCCAGATCGCTGAGCTACTGATCCGCGATATTGCTGCGGGTCGTCTGATCGATGGCGAACGTCTGCCACCCGAGCGTGAGATGGCAGCCGAGCTTCAGGTCTCGGTCGGGACATTGCGAAAATCGCTCGCTGAGCTTGAGAAAAAGGGCATGCTGCAGCGCGTCCAGGGCTCGGGCAACTACATCCGCGAAACCGGGACACAGAACAGCGTCTACGCGATGTTCCGGCTGGAACTGCCCGAAGGCGGTGGACTGCCGCGCGCTGACATCCTCTCGGTCGATCACCTGACAAAGCCCGACAACCTGCCACAGTTCGGCGCGTCGGAGCGGGGGTCAAGGGTTCGGCGTATGCGCTATTTGAATGACACAATTATCGCCGTCGAGGAAATCTGGTTGGACGAATCAGCCGGATGGATCGATCAGGCGCAGCTGTCGGACTCGTTGTATCGCTTTTATCAGCACCAGTTAGGGTTCTGGATCACGCGGGCCGAAGATCGGGTGACCGTGCGGCCTCTGCCAGAGTGGACACCGCCTGATTTCACCAAACCCGCCGGCCAGATGGCGGGGTATATTGAACGGTTCAGCTGGTCGGACCGGCCAGAGCCGGTTGAGTTTTCAAAAACCTGGTTCGATCCGGATCGGGCCACTTACGTCCAACGACTGAAGTAAAAGGAAACACGCATGACCCGGACCATCCACTATGGGCTGATCGGATGCGGCATGATGGGGCAGGAACACCTGCACAATATCGCCTTGTTGGATGGTACGCGTGTCTCGGCCATTTTCGAGCCTGATGGCGAAATGGCCCAGGCCGCACAGGCGATTGCGCCCGAGGCCACGATGGTGGCGTCGGTGCAGGATCTGCTGGCCGTCGAAGACCTTGACTGTCTGGTCATCGCCAGCCCCAACCATCTGCATGTGGATCAGATCGATCAGATCGCTCGGACGCGCCCCTTGCCCTTGCTGGTGGAAAAGCCGCTCTTTACCGATCCGGGGGATGCCGCGCGGCTTGAGGTGTTGCAGCACAGCTATCACCAGCCGATCTGGGTGGCGATGGAGTATCGCTATATGCCGCCAATCGCCGCGCTGATTTCCGAGGTGCAGGCTACCGGTGGCGTCAAAATGCTGTCGATCCGCGAACATCGCTTTCCGTTTCTGGAAAAAGTTGGCGATTGGAACCGCTTCAACCGCAATACCGGCGGAACATTTGTCGAGAAATGCTGTCACTTCTTTGACCTGATGCGGTTGATCTTGCAATCCGACCCGGTGCGCGTGACCGCGAGCGGCGGTCAGGCGGTCAATCATCTGGACGAGAGCTATGCGGGCGAGGTGCCGGATATTCTGGACCACGGCTATGTCATCGTCGAATTCGCTTCGGGTGCGCGCGCGATGCTGGAACTGTGCATGTTCGCCGAAGGATCGCGGTATCAGGAGGAAATCTCGGTGATCGGACCTGAGGCCAAGATTGAGGCGCTGGTGCCAGGGCCGGGGCGGTTCTGGCCCGATCATCTGGGCGAACCGCCGGTCCCGCAAGTGATCGTCAGCCCACGTGACCAAAAGGGGCCTGTGGTCAAGGATATCCCGGTCGACCCTACCCTGTTGGCTGCGGGCGACCATAACGGGTCCACGTTTTACCAGCATCAAGGGTTCCTTGCGATGCTGCGCGGCGAGAAGCCTCAGCCGGACGTCACCCTGCAAGACGGCCTTTGGGCGGTGCGAATGGGCCTGGCAGCACAACAGTCGATTGAGACCGGTGAAACGGTCCGATTGGGCGCGCCTGCGCGTTAATACCCCGTCAGGATTTCGCCGATCGGAAACACGCGTTCCGGAATCGAACGGTGTTTGATGTCGTTTTCCGCTTTCAGGGCGTCTTTTTCGCTTGCTGCGCCGCAGCGGGGTTTCTAGGTGTGGCGGTGGGACACCCCTCCCCAACGAGGGGCGTGTATCTGGAAGGATAATACACATGACTATCGAACAAACGGCGTCGCGCGACGCCGCGCGCAAACCTGATCTGCGGCCCGCAAACCCGCGTTTTTCCTCAGGCCCCTGCGCCAAACCCCCCACATTTGATCTGACCAAACTGGCCGGCGCCGCTCTGGGACGCTCGCACCGTGCCGCCGTTGGCAAGGACAAGCTGAAGGCGGCCATCGAAGGCACGCGTGAAGTGCTGGGCATCCCGGCAGGCTACAAGATCGGCATCGTTCCTGCGTCGGATACCGGCGCAGTTGAGATGGCTCTGTGGTCGCTTTTGGGCGAACGCAAGGTCGAGATGCTGGCCTGGGAGAGCTTTGGCGCGGGTTGGGTAACCGATGTAGTCAAGCAGTTGAAAATCGAGGCCGAGATCAAGACCGCCGACTATGGCCAGATCGTTGATCTGGCGACTGTCGATTTCGCAAATGACGTTGTCTTTACATGGAACGGCACCACCTCGGGCGTGCGCGTTCCCAACGGCAATTGGATCGCTGATGACCGTCAGGGCCTGACAATCTGTGACGCGACCTCAGCCGCTTTTGCCATGGACCTGCCCTGGGATAAGCTGGATGTGACCACATTCAGCTGGCAGAAGGTTCTTGGCGGAGAAGCGGCCCACGGCATGCTGATCCTGAGCCCCCGCGCGGTGGAGCGGCTGGAAAGCTATACGCCCGCATGGCCCCTGCCCAAGATTTTCCGCCTGACCAAAGGCGGCAAGCTGATTGACGGCATCTTCACCGGTGCCACAATCAACACGCCGTCGATGCTGGCGGTTGAGGACTATCTGTTCGCGCTGGACTGGGCGCGCTCGGTTGGCGGGTTGCAAGGCCTGATCGCCCGTGCGGATGCCAATGCCGGTGCGGTGCATGGCTTCTGCGCGCAAAATGACTGGATCGCCAATCTGGCCGCTGATGACGCGACGCAGTCGAACACATCCGTGTGCCTGAAATTCACCGATGCGCGTATTCAGGATGGGGCGGTGTTTGCCAAAGCTGTGGCGAAACGACTTGAGGCTGAGAGTATCGCTTTGGATATCGGCGCCTATCGCGACGCCCCTGCGGGTCTGCGCATCTGGTGCGGTGGCACGGTCGAGACCTCGGATATCGAGGCGATGCTGCCCTGGCTGGCCTGGGCCTTCGAGGCCGAGATCGCTGCGCAAACGGTTGCGGCCTGACAAAGAATTTTCGTCGAAAATTCTGGGCCGCGTCAGGCCCGGACGATTCCCAAATATCAAGGACCAGAGATATGGCCCCTAAAGTACTCGTTTCCGACAAGCTCAGCGAAACTGCTGTTCAGATTTTCCGTGACCGTGGCATCGACGTGGATTTCATGCCCGACCTCGGCAAGGACAAAGACAAGCTGGCCGAAGTGATCGGTCAATATGACGGCCTAGCGATCCGCTCGGCCACAAAGGTCACGCCCACGTTGCTGGAACATGCGGACAAGCTGAAAGTCATTGGCCGCGCCGGGATCGGCACCGACAATGTCGACAAGGACGCAGCCAGCAAGAAGGGCGTGATCGTGATGAACACGCCGTTTGGCAATATGATCACCACGGCCGAGCATGCGATTGCGATGATGTTCGCCGTGGCGCGGCAAATCCCCGAGGCCAGCACCTCGACCCATGCGGGCAAGTGGGAAAAGTCCAAGTTCATGGGGATTGAGCTGACCAACAAGACGCTTGGTGTCATTGGCGCGGGCAACATTGGCGGGATCGTCTGCGAACGCGCCTTGGGCCTGAAGATGAAAGTCGTCGCCTATGATCCCTATTTGGGCGAAGAGAAAGCCGCCAAGATGGGCGTGGAAAAGGTTGAACTGGACGAGTTGCTGTCGCGCGCCGATTTCATCACCCTGCATGTGCCGTTGACCGATCAGACCCGCAATGTTCTGAACCGTGAGAATCTGGCCAAGACCAAACCCGGCGTGCGTATCGTCAACTGTGCCCGTGGTGGCCTGGTCGACGAAGAGGCGCTGGCCGAGATGTTGCAATCCGGCCATGTCGCCGGGGCCGCCTTTGACGTGTTCAGCGAGGAACCGGCCAAGGAAAACGCGCTGTTCAACCTGCCCAACGTGGTCTGCACACCGCATCTGGGTGCGGCAACCACAGAGGCGCAGGAAAACGTGGCGCTGCAGGTGGCTGAGCAGATCTCGAACTACCTGCTGACCGGGGCGGTTGAGAACGCGCTGAACATGCCGTCCGTCACCGCCGAAGAAGCCAAGGTCATGGGGCCGTGGATCAAACTGGCCGGGCATCTGGGCAGCTTCATCGGTCAAATGACGGATGAGCCGATCAAGGCGATCAACATTCTCTACGACGGTGTCGCGGCCGAGATGAACCTGGCGGCGTTGAACTGTTCGGCCGTGGCCGGGATTATGAAAAAGTTCAACCCCGAGGTGAATATGGTTTCAGCCCCGGTTGTGGCCAAAGAGCGTGGGATCAAGATCTCGACCACCAATCAGGATAAATCGGGGGCTTTCGAGGGGTACATCAAGGTCACTGTCGTGACCGAAAAGCGCGAGCGTTCGATCGGTGGCACGGTGTTCAGCGACGGCAAGCCGCGCTTCATCCAGATCAAAGGTATCAATATCGACGCCGAGGTCGGCGCGCATATGCTCTACACCACCAACGAGGATGTCCCGGGTATCATCGGTGCGTTGGGCCAGACCATGGGTGAAAGCGATGTGAACATCGCCAACTTTACCCTTGGCCGATCCGAAGCGGGCGGCGAAGCGATTGCGCTGCTGTATGTCGACGAACCGGTGCCAGCCGAAGCGCGCGCCAAATTGGCCGAGACTGGCCTGTTCACGCAGATCAAACCGCTGGAATTCGACGTCGCCTGATAGTCAGACGTAGAAATCGTGACCTGTTCGATGCCCGCGCTGTTAATTGCGCGGGCATTGTCTTTTGTCGGCGGCCCAATTGAGGCACAAGACCTGTAACCAATTTGAAAGGGCTCCGGTTTGACAACTTCGATCTATGCCGTTGGTGACATCCACGGGCAGCTGGGCATGCTGCAAAACGCGCTGTCCCGGATTGAGGCGGATGGCGGACCGGATGCGCGCGTCGTTTTTCTGGGTGACTATGTGGATCGCGGCCCCGACAGCCGCGCCGTTCTGGATCTGTTGATTGACGGGCAACAGGCCGGGCGAAACTGGGTGATGGTCAAGGGCAACCACGACCGGATGATGGCTCGCTTCGTGCAGGAGCGAGAGATCGCGGACAAGCAATTGCCGATCACTCTAAACTGGCTGAATCCCCGGCTTGGAGGCCGGGACACGCTGGCGTCTTACGGCGTCGAGGTCACGGATAACGACCGCATTTATCAGGTCCACGAACGGGCTTGTGCCGCCGTTCCACCCGCGCATCTGGATTTTATCAATGCGCTGCCTGCCTATCACCAAGAGGGTGACCTGCTGTTCGTTCATGCGGGCATTCGGCCCGGTATCCCCTTGGCGCAGCAATCCGAGGACGATCTGGTTTGGATCCGGCAAGAGTTCTTGATCGAATCCGGCCCGCATCCCTGGTTGATCGTGCATGGCCACACGCCCGTCGACGCGGCAGAGCATTGCTGCAATAGGGTCAATCTGGATGCTGGCGCGGGTTATGGCCGCCCACTGGCCACTGCTGTATTTGAGGGCCGCCAGTGTTGGTTGCTGACCGAACGGGGACGGAAGCCGCTAAAGCCTATTTTTGCGTAAACAGGTCCTTGTAGCTGTTTCGCAGCACGTTTTTCTGCACCTTGCCCATGGTATTGCGCGGCAGCGTGTCCAGCACGATCAGCTGTCGTGGATGTTTGAACCGGGCCAATTGGCTTTGCACGTTGGCCAGAATAACCTCGGGGTCGGGTGACTGGCCTGGTTCGGCCACCAGAATGCCCACAACCGCCTCACCGTAATCCGGGTGTGGCACGCCAATCACCGCGCTTTCCAACACGCCGGGCTGGTCGTCCAGAACAAGCTCGATCTCTTTGGGATAGATGTTGTAGCCGCCCGAGATGATCAGATCCTTGCCGCGCCCGACGATGTGGACATAGCCATCTGCGTCCACGCGCCCCAGATCGCCGGTGATAAAGAACCCATCCTCGCGCAGTTCGGCGGCGGTTTTCTCGGGCATTTGCCAATAGCCGTCGAACACGTTGGGTCCGCGCACCTCGATGATGCCGATCTTGCCCTGCGGCAGCGTTTCGCCCGTGTCAGGGTCGGTGACTTTTAGTTCGACATCCGGCAAGGGGAACCCGACCGTCCCGGCGCGGCGTTCGCCATCATAGGGGTTCGAAGTGTTCATGTTGGTCTCGGTCATGCCATAGCGTTCCAGGATGCGATGGCCGGTGCGGGTCTCAAACCGCTCATGGGTTTCCGCCGGCAATGGGGCTGAGCCCGAGATAAACAGCCGCATATGCCGCGCCAGATCGCCAGTGAACCGATCATCGCCCAACAGGCGGGTGTAGAAGGTCGGAACCCCCATCATCGATGTCGCCTGAGGCATCAACCGCAGAATGTCATCCAGATCGAACTTCGGCAGGAAGATCATCGATCCGCCCGAGGCCAGAATTACATTCGTTGCCACAAACAAACCGTGTGTGTGAAAGATCGGCAAGGCATGCAGCAGCACGTCGTCTTGTGTAAAGCGCCACTGCTGCACCAGCGTTTCGGCGTCCGACAGCAGGTTGTTCTGCGTCAGCATCGCGCCTTTTGACCGCCCCGTCGTGCCCGATGTGTAGAGGAACGCGGCCAGATCGCCCGACCCGCGCTGAACCGGCGCAAAGGCGGGCAACATTCCCAGCGCGCGGCGCATCAGGCTGCCCGATCCATCACCATTCAGCGTCTCTAACCGGGCATTGTTTGCCTGTGCGATAGGGGTCAGCCCTGCTTCTGTGGCGCTGTCGCAGACCACCAGCGCCGCGCCGCTGTTTTCAACGAAATAGCGCAGCTCGGTCGTGGTGTAGGCGGTGTTCAACGGCAGAAAGATCAGTCCGGTCTGCGCGCATGCAGCATACAGCGCCAGCGCCTCGGGCGATTTCTCGACCTGCACGGCCACACGGTCTCCGGGCTCTAGCTCATACCCGTTGAGCGCATTGGCGATCCGCGAAGCCATGTCCAGAAAGGCAGCATGGGTCAGGGATTGGCCGTTGGGCAGATGCAGAAACGGCGTGTCCTTGCCCGCGTGAATGCCAAACAAACGGTCATAAAGCGGATTGCCCATGTCGTCTTCCTTTTGCACCAGGTGGATTCAATGCGAATCTGTCTTGGATTGGAAAGAGGGTAAAGCCCTCGCGGTCAGAAATCAGGCCGCCAGTCAGAATTCCGTGGTCATGCGATACCCGGCCGCAAAGAACATCTTGGCAAAGGTCACGGGCTGTCCCTGCAACCAGGTGATCCGCTCGCCGGTGAAAACAGGATCACCAACGGGCATATCCAAAAAACCCGCAAGCGTCGCATCGGCACGGCTGGCCATGAAGCTCAGCTCAACATTGGTGAAAGGCACGGTCTGGATCAGCCATTCATTTGGTCCGATCTGCGAGAAATCAGCCTGTTCCACTTGCGGGACCGAGGCGGTGACAATCCAGCGATCCTCGTATTGGAACGGGGTATTGCCGTTGAAATGCATACACCGCACATGCATCACGCTTTGGTTCGGATTTAACGCAAGGCGCGCGTTCAACCACTCGGGCGCGGGTTCCGATCCGGCAGAGACCAACGCATAGCGATAGGTGCCGCCCAGGGCCTCAACCTCATCCCGGACCATGGGGATGGTGAACCGCGCTTGTCGCTGCGGCGCGCTTAGAACGCGGGTTCCGGCCTTGCGGCGGCGTTCCAGATAGCCCTCGTCCGCCAGTTCCCGCAGCGCACGATTAACCGTGGTGCGGGTGCAGGAGAACTCAACCGCAAGCGCCTCTTCGTTTGGAAGCAGCGAGTCCGGTTGCCATTGCCCCGACCGAATACGTTCAAGCACAGTGAGTTTGATGTCTTTATAACTGGTTGTGTCGCTGGTCTGGGCCATGGTGCCTTTACCCTTAGACCGAGGCCAGCAGGCCCGCAATCGCGGATCGGTATGCTGGGATGATCTGATCCCGCGCGATGTGGCGACCCTGTTGCACCGTATGGCGTCCGGCACTCCACAGATCGGTCACCAACCCGTCAGGTGCGGCAAAACACAGTCCGTCCAGCAGTTGATCGT
This sequence comes from Ruegeria meonggei, assembly GCF_900172215.1. Lineage (GTDB taxonomy): Bacteria > Pseudomonadota > Alphaproteobacteria > Rhodobacterales > Rhodobacteraceae > Ruegeria > Ruegeria meonggei. Next base: position 196,369 of record NZ_FWFP01000008.1, on the reverse strand, counting down.
CGCGCAGCGCGCAAAGCGTAGGGTGAGAGCGGTCAATGGCTACCAGATCTGCCAGTTTTCCTGTGGCGATCTCACCCGAGTCGCGACCAAGGGCCTGCGCGCCGCCCCGCGCGGCCCCTGTATAAAGTGCATGACCAACCGAACCTTCGTCTTTGACCATGACCGCACGCTCATGATCCCGCAGCCGTTGCGAGTATTCCAGCGTGCGCAGCTCCTCGGGTAAGGAAATTCGCACATTAGAGTCGGATCCAATGCCAAACCGCCCCTCTTCGGCGATGTACCGCGCGCCGTTGAAGGTGCCGTCGCCTAGATTGGCCTCGGTGATCGGGCACAGCCCTGCCACGGCCCCCGACCGGGCCAGCCCGTGTGTTTCGTCATCTGTCATGTGCGTCGCGTGGATCAGGCACCACCGGGCGTCAACATCGGCGTTGTCCAGTAACCATGCCACCGGGCGCTGGCCGAACGTGGCCTGAACATCGTCAATCTCTTTCAGCTGTTCGGCGATATGGATGTGGACTGGTCCGTCAGGTTGCGCCTGCAGAACCCTGCGCAAATCGGCTGGGGACACCGCCCGTAGCGAATGCGGGGCGATGCCAATTTCAGAATCTGAGTGGGGCAGGCCAGCGCGGCATCCTTCGACCAGAGTCAGAAACCGGTCTACGTCATTCCCAAACCGCAGCTGACCACCCGTAAGAGGGGCCTGTGTGACGTTGCCATATGTATAAAGCACTGGCAGATGGGTCAGGCCGATACCGGTGTGATCCGCCGCCGCAAAGATACGCTGGCTTAGTTCCGACAGCTGATCGTAAGGCGCGCCGCCGGGCTGGTGATGGACATAGTGGAACTCTCCGACTGCGGCGTAACCGGCCTCCTGCATCTCCAAGAACACCAGCGCGGCAATGGCTTCGATCTGCTCGGGCGTGAGGCGATCCAGAAACCGGTACATCAGGTTGCGCCAGGTCCAAAAGCTCTCGCGCCCTGCCGCGCGCATTTCGGTCATGCCAGCCATGGCGCGCTGAAAGGCGTGGCTGTGCAGGTTTCCCAGCGCCGGCAGCAAAACACCCACCTGGGTGTCTTCAAGTGCAGCACGAACGTCCGTTTGCACGCCGACAATGCGCCCATCGCCGATTTCGACCCGAACATCGTTGAACCAGCTAGGGCCTAACAAGGCAGATTTGGCATGCACCGACATGTTGTTTCCATTTTGTGTAGACTTTATAAAGTTACACGTATACGAAATGATTTGCCAAGAGGGGAGGTCAAAAAGAAACGCCATGACAGGAAAAACAGTCCTTACCAGTGCTCGGATCGCCACGATGGCAAACAGCGCCACGCCTTATGGCCTGCTCCAGGATGCGGCCATCGCCTTGGACGGAACAGATATCGTCTGGGTTGGAGCGCGGCAGGGCTTGCCCACGGAATACGCGGAATGGCCAGTTGAGGATTTTGGCGACCGGTTGATCACACCCGCCCTGATCGATGCGCACACCCATGTCGTCTTTGGCGGTAACCGCGCGCAAGAGTTTGAGATGCGCCTGAACGGTGCCTCTTATGAAGAGATCGCGCGCGCCGGGGGTGGTATCCTGTCCACCGTCAACGCCACACGGTCAGCCAGCGAAGAGACGTTGTTGTCAGATGCGCAGACGCGGGTGGATGCGTTGATCGCCGAAGGTGTCAGCACCATTGAAATCAAGTCCGGCTATGGGTTGGACACCGAGACCGAGCTAAAGATGCTGCGCGTCGCCCGACGCATTGGTGACGCCCGTCCGGTTCGGATCAGAACCAGCTTTTTGGGAGCGCATGCCGTGCCACCCGAATTTACCGCCCAACCGGATGAATACATCCGCGAGGTTTGCATCCCCACGCTGCGCGAGGCCCATGCACAGGGTCTGGTGGATGCAGTAGATGGGTTTTGCGAAGGGATCGCGTTCACCCCCTCTCAGATCGCGCAGGTCTTTGATGTGGCGCAGGAACTTGGCCTGCCGGTTAAATTGCATGCAGAACAGCTGTCAAATCTTGGCGGCGCACAGTTGGCGGCCTCTTACGGGGCGCTGTCTGCGGACCATATCGAGTATCTGGAGGCTGATGGTGTGTTGGCGATGGCGCAAGCAGGGACTGCAGCCACGCTGTTGCCGGGCGCGTTCTACACGCTGCGCGAAACACAATTGCCACCGGTGGATCTGTTGCGTCAGCAAGGAGTCCCGATAGTCCTGGCGACAGATTGCAACCCCGGATCGTCGCCTTTGACCTCACTGTTGCTGACGATGAATATGGGCTGCACCCTGTTCCGGCTGACACCGGAGGAGGCGCTATTGGGGGTCACCCGAAACGCTGCCCGCGCGCTGGGGTTGGCGGAACAGGGCACCGTCGCACCCGGGCAGCGCGCCGATCTGGCGGTTTGGGATATCGAACACCCGGCCGAACTGGCGTATCGCGTCGGCTTCAACCCCCTATACAAACGTATCTTCGGAGGCCTGGCATGACGCCCCTGATGCTGGTGCCTGGGCAGGTTTCCCTGTCGCAATTGGCGGAAATCTATTGGCAAGAGGCCACGGTATCACTGGATGTGAGCTGTAAACCTAAGGTCGAAGATGCGGCGCGGCGCATACAGATAGCCGCCGCTGGTATAGAGCCTGTCTATGGGGTCAATACCGGCTTTGGAAAACTGGCTAGCCTGAAGATTGCAGCCAAAGACACCTCGACCCTTCAGCGCAATCTGATCCTTAGCCATTGCTGCGGTGTGGGCCCGGCTGTGTCACGGCGTGTGACCCGGCTGATGATGACGCTCAAACTATTGTCCTTTGGGCGCGGCGCCTCGGGTGTCCGGTGGGAGCTGATTGAGCTGCTACAGCAGATGCTGGCCCGTGGGGTCACACCGGTTATCCCGGCGCAAGGTTCGGTTGGGGCCTCGGGCGATCTTGCCCCGCTGGCTCATATGACAGCCGTGATCATCGGCGCAGGTGAGGCTGAGGTGAACGGCGAAACCTTGCCTGGTGATCAAGCCCTGAGATCCGTTGGGTTAGAGCCTGTTGAACTGGGTCCCAAAGAGGGGCTGGCTTTCATTAACGGCACACAGTTTTCAACCGCTTTCGCCCTGGCTGGTCTGTATGAGGGCTGGCGGGCGGCACAGAGCGCCCTGGTTATTTCGGCCCTGTCCACCGATGCGATCATGGGGTCGACCGCACCGCTGCAGCCTGAAATCCACACGCTGCGCGGGCATCGTGGCCAGACCGAGGCCGCCAGTGCCATGCGGGCTGTGCTGGAGGGGTCGGAGATTCGCGAAAGCCACCGCGATGGCGACACGCGTGTTCAAGACCCGTATTGCATCCGGTGCCAGCCGCAGGTCACGGGTGCTGCGATGGACGTGCTGCGGCAGGCCGCTGCCACGCTTGAGATCGAGGCCAATGCTGCCACCGATAATCCGCTGGTTCTGAACGAGGCGGGTACTATCGTTTCGGGCGGGAACTTTCATGCTGAACCCGTGGGATTTGCCGCCGATATGATCGCGCTGGCCGTGTCCGAGATCGGAGCGATCGCGCAGCGGCGGATCGCTTTGATGGTGGATCCGACTCTCAGCTTTGATCTACCGCCGTTTTTGACGCCGGAACCGGGGCTGAATTCCGGTCTGATGATCGCTGAAGTGACCACCGCCGCGTTGATGAGCGAAAACAAGCACCTCGCCAACCCCTGCGTAACCGACAGCACGCCAACCTCGGCCAATCAGGAGGATCACGTGTCCATGGCCGCCCACGGTGCACGGCGTCTGACCCGAATGGTCGAGAACCTAAGTTACATTCTAGGCGTCGAACTGCTCTGTGCCGCGCAAGGGGTGGAGTTTCGCGCACCCTTAGCCACCAGTACACCGTTGCAGCAAGTCATAACCCGGTTGCGGGTCGATATCCCGCCGCTGGTCGAGGATCGCTATATGGCACCTGATTTGGAGAGCTCCAAAAAGCTGGTGGCGGACGGCGCAATCCTTCAGGCCGTCGGCACTGTCATGCCTGGGCTGGTGTGATGCAGGAGGTCAGCATTCACAAGGGGCGGGGCCCAATAGTCTTGGGACAGCCTCATGGTGGAACCTTTGTTCCAGACGAGATCTTCGCGCGCCTGAACCAAACCGGGCAGGCATTGGCAGACACGGATTGGCACATAAACAGGCTCTATCAAGGGATTATCGGTGATGCGACGGTTGTTCAGTCCCATGTTCACCGCTACGTAATCGACGCCAACCGTGATCCCGAAGGGGCTTCGCTGTATCCGGGTCAGAACACAACGACCCTTGTACCGCTCACGGATTTTGAGGGGGAGCCAATTTGGCAAGGCGGGCAGGAACCGTCAGCCGATGAGGTCGAGGATCGGCGACGAAGATACCACTTGCCCTACCACAGTGCGTTGCAACAGGAATTACAGCGCGTGCTCGACCAGAATGGGGTGGCGGTTTTGTTCGACTGTCATTCGATCCGCAGCCACATTCCCTTTCTGTTCGAGGGTACTTTGCCGGACGTGAATATTGGAACTGACGGTGGCGTGACCTGTGCGTCGGAAATCGAGTCTATCGCGCATGAATTTGCGGCTTCGTCACCCTATAGCGCTGTCCTGAACGGGCGTTTCCGGGGCGGATGGACGACCCGGCACTACGGCCGTCCGGCTGACGGGGTACATGCTATTCAGATGGAACTGGCGCAGTCCACCTACCTGACCGCCGAAGCCGCCCCTTGGGACTATGACCCTGTCAAAGCCGATCGCCTGCGCCGATGGCTGCGCGACATCCTGGACGCCATCCAAGACACAGCATTGGAGCTTACGCCATGACCGATCCCCGCAAAAACACCCGCGACATTTATCCGCCAACCGGGCCCGAGCTGAATGCCAAAAGCTGGCTGACCGAGGCACCGTTGCGGATGCTGATGAACAACCTTCACCCGGATGTGGCCGAAAACCCGCATGAGTTGGTGGTCTATGGCGGCATTGGCCGCGCCGCCCGCACATGGAAGGATTTCGACACTATCGTGGCCGGTTTGAAGGATCTGGAAGAGGACGAGACGCTGATCGTCCAGTCCGGCAAGCCGGTGGCAATCATCCGTACTCATACGGACGCGCCGCGAGTGTTGATTGCCAATTCCAACCTGGTGCCGCACTGGGCGACCTGGGATCATTTTAATGAGCTCGATAAAAAGGGCCTGATGATGTACGGCCAGATGACCGCAGGTTCGTGGATCTATATCGGCACGCAAGGCATCGTTCAGGGCACCTATGAGACATTCGCAGAGGCCGGACGGCAGCATTACGACGGCGACCTGACCGGCAAGTGGATTTTGACCGGAGGCTTGGGCGGCATGGGCGGTGCGCAGCCACTGGCTGCTGTCTTTGCCGGGGCCTGCTGTCTGGCGGTCGAGTGCAACCCGGACAGCATCGATTTCCGCCTGCGCACCAAATACCTCGACGACAAGGCCGAAACGCTGGACGAAGCGCTGGAGATGATCGACCGCTGGACCAAGGCGGGTGAGGCAAAATCCGTGGGCCTGCTGGGCAACGCGGCTGAAGTTTTTCCCGAAATCTTTCAGCGTATGGTCGCCGGTGGGATGCGCCCGGACATCGTCACAGACCAGACCAGCGCGCATGACCCGATCAATGGTTATCTGCCCTTGGGCTGGTCCATGGCGCAGTGGCGCGAAAAGCGGGAAACAGAGCCTAAAGCGGTGGAAAAGGCTGCGCGTGCCTCGATGAAGCAGCATGTTGCGGCGATGGTGGATTTCTGGAATGCGGGTGTGCCAACCTTGGATTATGGCAATAACATCCGACAGGTGGCGCAGGATGAGGGGCTGGAAAACGCCTTTGCCTTCCCCGGCTTTGTCCCCGCCTATATCCGCCCGCTGTTCTGCCGGGGCGTTGGCCCGTTCCGCTGGTGTGCCCTGTCAGGCGACCCCGAGGATATCTATAAGACCGATGCCAAGATGAAAGAGCTGTTCCCCGAGAATTACCACCTGCATCGGTGGTTGGATATGGCTCGGGACCGGATCGCCTTTCAGGGACTTCCGGCTCGCATCTGTTGGATAGGTTTGGGGGACCGCCACCGTGCCGGGTTGGCGTTCAACGAAATGGTGGCCAATGGCGAACTGAGCGCCCCGGTGGTCATCGGCCGCGACCATCTGGACAGCGGCTCGGTCGCCAGCCCTAATCGTGAGACTGAGGCGATGCTGGATGGTTCGGACGCCGTGTCCGACTGGCCTCTGCTGAATGCGCTGATCAATACGGCCAGCGGGGCAACCTGGGTGTCACTGCATCACGGCGGTGGTGTCGGTATGGGCTTTAGCCAGCACTCTGGGGTGGTGATCTGTGCTGACGGTACCGACGACGCCGCGCGGCGGTTGGAACGCGTGTTGTGGAACGATCCTGCCTCGGGCGTATGGCGGCATGCGGATGCGGGCTATGACATTGCAAAAGACTGTGCCCGGGAACACGGGCTGCGTTTGCCTGGCATTTTGGGATAGCTCTGTGCGAACAGACTCTGGCGAATTTGCGGCACCTGCGCTATGCGCAGGTGACTTTGCCGGAGACTGACTATGTACGTTGCCACCCTGTTGACCAATCCAACCGCACCATCGCTTGAACAGGCACTGATCGAGGCGCTGTGCAATGCCTGGGGTGGCAGCAATCCCGTATGGCTGAGCCCGGACGAGGCGGCGGAGTTCAAGTTTGCCGAGAAGCCCGAAAACCAATGGGACGTATGGGCCGAGCTGCAGCTGTTGGGCGTTGATCTGATCGTGCAGCCGGTGTTCAAACGGCGCAAGCTGATGTTGCTGGCCGATATGGACAGCACAATGATCCAGCAGGAATGTATTGACGAACTGGCCGACGAGGCCGGTGTCGGGGATCGGGTCAAAGATATCACAGCCCGTGCCATGAATGGTGAGTTGGATTTTGAGGGCGCGCTGATCGAGCGGGTCGGCCTATTGAAAGGTCTGGATGAGGCCGTGATCGGCAAGGTTCTGGCCGAACGCATCTCATTAATGCCAGGCGGTAGAGAACTGGTCGCAACTATGCGGCTAAACGGCGGCTATGCGGCGCTTGTATCCGGGGGCTTTACGGCGTTCACGGCCAAGGTGGCTGATGAGCTGGGGTTTGACGAAAACCGCGCCAATACCTTGCTGGCCGAAAATGGCAAGCTGACCGGCGACGTGCAGCGCCCCATTCTGGGGCGGCAGGCCAAGGTCGATGCGCTGGAACAGATCACAGCGCGGCTGCGCCTGTCGGAATCGGATGTCATTGCCGTGGGCGACGGGGCCAATGATCTGGGTATGCTGGAGCGCGCCGGCACGGGCGTAGCGCTGCATGCGAAGCCTTCGGTCGCAGCGCAATGTGATATCCGGATCAATCACGGGGATCTGACCGCCCTGCTTTACCTGCAGGGTTATGCACGCACGGCCTTTTCGGACCTCTGACAAACTGGGGCTTCCCTTTATTTAGCGAAACCGTTAAATAATGATCATGAACACGCTTCTGACCAGTTTTTCGGCGTTGTCCGACGCCACCCGGTTCTCGATTGTTGAGCAATTGATGCAGGACGGAGAATTGTCCGCAGGTGACCTGATCAATGGGCGCGGCATGTCCGGGGCGGCGATCTCGCGCCATTTGAAGGTATTGCGCGAGGCCGGGCTGGTCCAGCAGCGCGTGCAGGGCACACAACGGATGTATTCGATCCAGCCAGATGGGCTGCGGGCGATTGCCGAGTGGACCATATCGAAACGACAATTCTGGGAGAGCAGCCTCGACCGTTTGAACGATTTGATTGAAAGGGAAAACTCATGGCCGACCTGAAACTGGAACGTGAGTTCCCAACCAGCCCCGAAATCCTGTTTGCCTGGATCAGCGATGGCGCGAAACTGTTGCAGTGGTGGGGCCCCGAGGGGATGCATGTGCCAGAGCATGATCTGGATTTTTCGCGCCTTGGGCCGTGGTACTCTGTCATGGTGAACGCGGACGGCCAGCGATACAAAGTGTCGGGTCAGGTCACACATACCAACCCGCCCAAGTCGGTGGGGTTCACCTGGGGCTGGCATGATGATCAGGACCAGCGCGGGGCGGAAAGCCACGTAACCCTCAGAGTCGAAGCAGCTGGCGACGGCGCGCGTCTTGTTCTGGATCACCGCGATCTGGGTGATGACGAGATCGCCGCAAACCACAATACCGGCTGGACCTCATCGCTGCGCAAGCTTGAGGCCCAATTGGGATAGATTTCATTTAGGGAGGAAAGAAATGCCACAGTATTTATTTGTCTATCACGGCGGTCACACCCCAACCGACCCTGCCGAGGTTGAGGCGACCATGGCCGCGTGGGGCGCATGGTTTCAGAATATAGGCGCCGCACTGGATATTCCCGGTAACCCGGTGGGCCAGTCCTGTACTGTCAGCGCCGATGGCGTTGCCGACAATGGCGGTGCCAACCCGGCCTCGGGCTTTACTGTCGTCAAGGCCGACAGCATGGATGCTGCGACCGAGATGGCCAAAGGCTGCCCCATGGTCGTGAACGGATCAGGCTCGGTCGAAGTGGCCGAGGTGCATGAAATCGAAATGTAAGGGCCTTAGCCGGGGAACCCCGGCGCCGGTCTGATCACGCCACATTCCAGCCCACGACGGCTGTATTGCGTGGCGTTCATAAAGGTGCGGGTGGCCGGGTGATCGGCCTCCAGCACGCCGAGGCTGACCAGAATGGCGGCGATGGCGCATTCGCTGGCGCGGGTTGTGCCATCGGCGATTTTCAGCGCCACCCCCATACGTTTTTCCGGGATGATTGCGACAAACACCGCCTCGGCCCCGGTCTTGATCGCGGCACGACCCTGCATGGCACGCATCAGTTCCGTACAAGCCCGGCTTTCCCCGGCAACCAGTTCCGGATGTTTGATCATCGCAGCAGTAAGTTGTTGTGCGGCGTCGCTGGCCCTGTCCGACCGGTCAGCCGCTGATGCAAACCACGCCATCGACCGGGCCAGACCCATCAGCGATGTGGCAAAGTTCGGGGCAGAGCAGCCATCGATGCCATAGGCCGGGCTGGTTTCACCGGTGGTTTCTTCGAGGGCCGACAGGCAGGCCTGTTGCACCGGGTGGTCGATCTCAAGGTATTCCGGTCCGGCGGCCATGTGCTGTGTTACGGTCAGGAACCCGCAATGTTTGCCGGAACAGTTGTTGTGAATCTGGCACGGTGTGTCATCGGCCAGAATAAGCCCATCACGCGCCGCCATGTCCTGCGGTTCCTGCGGGCCGCAGCGCAGATCGGGTTCGGCCAGGCCCAGATGATCCAACCAGGCTGAAACGCGGTCGGTATGGATGGCCGCACCGTTATGTGAGGCACAGGCCAACGCCAGATGTTCAGAGTTCAGCCCGAATTTCGCGGCCGCGCCTGACGTAACCAGCGGCAAACCCTGGATCATTTTTGCCGAGGACCGGGGAAAAATGATCGCATTCGGGTCACCCCAACTGCGTACGATTTGGCCAGTGTCGTCGCAGATCACGGCGTGCCCCAGATGCAGGCTTTCCAGCAAAGGGCCGCGCCATAGCTCGGTCATTGGTATGGGGTGCGTCATCGGGACCATCCTCTTTATGCGCAAAATTCTGCCAATCGCTCTTTCGCCTGTGGCGAAACCTGCGTTAGTGTGTGTATGTCGGCAATCATCGGAAGACGCAACTTACAGACGAACTGGCAGGGTTCGCAGGCATTTCCGGTGGGTATGAGGTATAGGTCGAGCTAGGAGGCTGGACAAATGGGATCAAAACTCGTCCGCGTGATCGCGGGCCTGTGCGTGGCAGGGATGTCCACCACCGCAATCGCTCAGCAGGCGACAAGCACCAATCGGGTGGCAGCCAAAACTGATTGGAGCGTTTTCGTAGAAGATGATCCCACCGAATGCTGGAGCGTGTCTGCCCCCAAGGAAACCGTCAACACCCGCGGCGGGCGTGTGGTGTCGGTGCGCCGCAGCGATATCCTGTTATTCGTGTTCTACCGCCCCAACGCCGAGGTCAAAGGTCAGGTGACCTTTACCGGTGGTTATCCGTTTGCCCCCGGATCGACGGTCAACCTTGAGATCGACGGAACCGAATTCGAGCTGATCACCGAAGGCGAATGGGCGTGGCCCGCAACCGAGGGCGAAGACCTGAAGGTCGTCGCGGCCATGAAGCGCGGAACCGAGGCGGTTCTGACTGCCAGATCCGAGCGCGGCACGCAGACCAAGGATACGTTCTCGCTGTTGGGATTCACCGCGGCGATCGAAGACGCGGAAAAGCGCTGCACCAACTAGACGAACCTGTTATCGACACAAAGCCCCGTCTTTTGGCGGGGTTTTCTTTTGGGTGAAGTAAGCGCCGTCTTTACCCAGCGTCCCTTCCCGAACTTGATCCTTATCAATGTAAACGGCCTGCGGGTTTGCACTAATTGGTTCAGGATTTAGGAAGGAAATTGCAGATGTTGAACAAACCTTTTGCTGTGCTGATGATGGCTGCTGCCTTATTGTTGAGCGCGTGTGACAAGACCAGTGAAACCTATCCCGTCACCGGTGAGCAATGCGGGCCGGAAGACCCGGTGAAGACTCTGGACGCCGCGGATTGTGACATTCTTCCTGCGGGCGTCTGACGACAGGATCCAGTATTCCCGGAACTAGCACATGTTTTCGGCCGCATCGGGTTTGCCGCTGCGGCTGAACTTCAATTGGGGTCATGGGTGCCGGCGTGGTATAGAGGGGCCAAATGCAAAACCAGTCCGGGAACACACCATGCGCTACATTCTGCCCTTCCTGCTTTTTTCTTCGGCGGCCCTGGCTGACCCAAGTCTGGAATGCTCTGAGGCTAACTCGCAGGTCGAAATCGGCACCTGTGTTCAGGCAGTGGAGGACCAGGTGAACCGCGCTGTTGAGGCAAGCTATGGCTTTGCTATGCAGTCGGCCAAAGAACTGGATGACGTGACCGGCCGGACCGTCGCTCAACCCGCGTTGGAGGCTGCGCAAACCGCTTGGATCACTTACCGGGATGCGCAGTGCGAGGCGATTGGTGCCTCATACGGGGGCGGCTCGGGCACGGGTATTGCCATCACCTCCTGCCGGGTCGATCTGGGCCGGGCGCGGGTGGATGCGTTGCTGAACTATGCAGAATGATCTGTACGATTCCTTTTGATCTTTGCGCAGCTTCCTATATAGAGGCGCATCCCAAGCCAGAATCCTTCGAGATATTCCCATGTCGCCCAAAGCGCCGATCACTCAAGACGTCCTGACCATCCCCCGCAAATTGCCAGAGGGGAACGTGAACCTTGTCGGCCTGACCCGCGACCGCTTGCGCGAGGTTCTGATCGAACACGGCACGCCCGAGAAACAGGCCAAGATGCGCACTGGCCAGATCTGGCAGTGGATTTATCAATGGGGTGTGCGCGATTTTGCCGAGATGACCAATCTGGCCAAAGCCTATCGCGCGCAGCTGGCCGAGAATTTCGTCATCGAGATTCCCGAGGTTGTGACCCGTCAGGTGTCCGAGGACGGCACCCGCAAATATCTTGTCCGCATCGCGGGCGGGCATGAGGTAGAGGTTGTCTACATCCCCGAAGACGATCGCGGCACGCTGTGTATCTCGTCTCAGGTCGGGTGCACGCTGACCTGTTCGTTCTGCCATACCGGTACGCAAAAACTTGTGCGTAACCTGACGGCGGCGGAAATTGTCGGCCAGGTGATGATGGCGCGTGATGATCTGGATGAATGGCCGGTGCCAGGTGCGCCCAAGGACGAAACCCGCCTGCTGTCGAACATCGTTCTGATGGGCATGGGCGAGCCACTGTACAATTTCGACAACGTTCGCGACGCGATGAAAATCGCCATGGACCCCGAGGGGATTTCCCTGTCGCGCCGCCGCATCACCCTGTCGACCTCGGGTGTGGTGCCTGAAATTGCACGTACAGCCGAAGAGATTGGCTGCCTGCTGGCGATCTCGTTCCACGCAACTACGGATGACACCCGTGATACGCTGGTGCCGATCAACAAGCGCTGGAACATCGAAGAGCTTTTGCAGGCGCTGGCCAGCTATCCCAAAGTTTCGAACTCCGAACGGATCACGTTTGAATACGTGATGCTGGACGGGGTCAATGACAGCGACGCAGATGCGCACCGTCTGATCGACCACATCAAGCGCCACAATATTCCGGCCAAGATCAACCTGATCCCGTTCAACGAATGGCCCGGCGCGCCGTATAAGCGCAGCTCGAACAACCGCATCCGGGCATTTGCGAACATCATCTATCAAGCAGGTTACGCCTCACCGATCCGGAAAACCCGGGGCGAGGACATCATGGCCGCCTGCGGTCAGTTGAAATCCGCCACCGAACGCGCGCGCAAATCGCGCAAGCAGATCGAGGCCGAGGCCGGGCTGCAAAGCTGAACCTTCCCAGTCCTGCATGGCGGCCTGCGATAATTTAATCTTTGGGCCGCTGTTTATTGCATGCAGAATTTGATATGTTTGCACGGCCAAAACCGGGCAGGTGCATTTCACTCTTACGCACAAAGCGGTGAGAGTCGCGATCCGGGTGTGGCGTGTTTGTTCAAGGCCGCTATCATTTTTATCGTAACCAGCGGCGTGCGGGCGAACCTAAAAATCAGGTGGGCCATCCAAATGTTATTTCTATTTAATCGATTGAATTCAATCTCAGTTACAGCATTGGTCATGTCGGTATTTGCCGCTACCGGTGCTATTGCACAATCAAACTCAGACGATGCGCATCTTGCGATCGAGAATCCGGCGGATCTGTCCAAGGAAGAGGCATTGCGTGTCTATGAGTCGCTGCAACGGCGCATGGGGCGAGGCTATGCCGCTGCACAAATGGATATTCTTCTGAATTATCAGAACTGGCCATTGTTCAATGACGCGCCCTATATTTCGGCCACGCATGGTCAGCGCTTTGTAAACAGTTATGCCAATCGCATGGCGCATAATTACGGCACCCTGCAACCGGGCGAAAAGCTGCCCATGGGGTCGGTTCTGGCCAAAGACAGCGTGACGGTCACGGATGAGGGTAACATCCACCCGGGTGCTTTGTTCGTGATGGAGAAACTGGCCGATGGTGCCAATCCAGACACCGCAGACTGGCGGTACATCATGGTGATGCCGGACGGGTCTCTATTCGGTGACACGATGGGCGCACGCGCGCGGGCCGTGGCCTATTGCCATGACTGCCACGAGGCGGTGGCCGACCGGGACTATACGTTCTTCGTGCCGGAAGAGTACGTGGTGAAGAACTAAGTCACCTTTGTCTGAACCGGGCAGTTCCGATGACTTCGATCAGGGTCTGCCGCACCGGTTCGGGCTGCGCCTGCACCGCGTTCAGCACTTCGCGCAGTTCCGCGCGCAGGCCGTGCATTTGGTCGATCAGTGAGATCATCATCGACAGGGCATCGGGCTCCATCTCGTATTGCTCGTGCAGCTCGCAGGCAAGTTCCAGCCGCGCCACGTCCAGGCTGTGATAGACCAGCCCCTGCTCGGTCTGTTCAGGGATCACAATCTCGGCGGCAAGATACTCGGTCAGACGCGAGGATGTCAGGCGGGCGACAGTGGTGATCAGTTCGTCTTCGGTCAAAGTGCGGCTCATGACAGCATTCCTTTGCGCGGGTCATAGCGGTGGGTTTCGCGCCATGTCTCCATGAAACCCTTCAGCTCATCGTCGATCTGGTCCGGCATCGAAACGGTCAGTTCGATTAGTTGATCCCCCCGCTCGGTTGATCCGCGTTTCTTGACGCCCTTGCCACGCAGGCGCAGGGTCTTGCCGCTGCTGGTGCCGGCCGGGACGCTGACATTGACGCCGCCGTCTATGGTGGGCGCGGGGATTTTACCGCCCAGGATCGCCTCATCAATCGTAATGGGCAGGGTGATGCGGATGTCATCGCCCAGGCGATCAAAGACCGGGTGCGGCGCGACGGACACCGTAACCAGAGCGTCTCCCGACGGTCCTTTACCAAATCCCGGATCCCCCTTGCCGCGCAGGCGAATGGTCTGGCCGTCGGTGATACCTGCAGGGATTTTGACCTCGATCCGGTTGCCATCAGGCAGGGTCAGTTTCTGGCTGGCCCCAAACACCGCATCCAGAAAGCTGATCTGCAGGCTATAGCTGCGATTGTGCCCTGGGGCGTGAAACTCTTGTGTGCGCTGTCCGTACCCGCCGCGCCCGCGCATGAATTCGGCGAAGATGTCGGACATATCGTCTGGGTCCGCGGCCTGCCCGCGATAGGGGTTTCCGGCGGCCTCGGCATAGTCGCGATAATACTGCTGCTGTGGGCGTTCCTGACCCGAAGCGTCGATCTCGCCCTTGTCAAAGCGGGCGCGAGTGTCGGGATCTTTCAACAGATCATAGGCGGCCGCGGCGGCCTTGAATTTCTCTTCGGCCTCGGCATCACCGGGTTTCAAGTCCGGGTGGCATTCCTTGGCGATGCGCCGATAGGCCTTTTTGATCTCGGCAGCGTTGGCGTCTTTGGTGACGCCTAGGGCGGAATAGGGATCGTCGCTCATCTCACCTCTCGTCAATCTCGGGTGCAGGTCTGATCTTGATGAATGCGTTTTATCATGCGATTTCAACACCCCAAATGAAAGAGGCTTTTGGAACCGCTCGCAAAATCCCGCGGGTCTGCTAACATATGCATGTTTCTAAGTATTTGCTGTCGGAGAACCCCATGACGCGCAGAATCAAATCCGTTCTGGCCCTGTTGGCTGGTAATGCCATCGGTTTGTTGCTTGCGGCAGTGCTGCTGTCAGGATTTGCGATCCGGCCGATCTCGTTCATCGTTGTGGTGATCGTCTTTACGCTGGTGCAGGTGGTGGCCGAGCCCCTGATCCTGAAGCTAGGAGAACAGAAGGCGCCGGCACTCAAGGGTGGGATCGCCCTGATCGTGACTTTTGTGGGCCTGTTGGTGACCGATCTGGTCACCGCCGGTCTGACGGTTGGGGGCATCTCTAACCTGCTGGCTGCGACGCTGCTGGTCTGGCTGGGTGCGCTGATCGCCAGCGTGGTGTTGCCAATCTATGTGTTCACCGAGTTGCGCGAACCCAAGAAGTAATCACAGCCGGTTCAGGCTGGCCTCGATTGAGTGCCACAGTTCTTCCACGGGTTCGCACCCGACCGACAGGCGGATAAATCCGGGATCAACATCGTCGCCCCACCGGGCGCGGCGTTCGGCCGAACTGTGGACGCCGCCAAAGGATGTCGCAGGCCGGAGCAGAGGGCAGGTGTTGATGAACGCTTCGGCCTTGGCCTCACTCTCCAGCGTGATCGACAGCAGGAAGCCGAACCGTGTGGTCTGAGCCCTGGCCAGGGTGTGTGACGGGTCATCCGGAAGGCCCGGATAACGGATGTGTTTGACCATCTGATGCCCCGCCAGCTGTTCGGCCAGAACCTGCGCCGAGCTGCACATGCGGTCGAACCGGACGTCCAGCGTTTCCAGCCCGCGGTGCAGCAACCAGGCCTCATGCGGGCCGGGAATTGCGCCCGAGACCCGCCGCCATTCCGCGATCCGTTCCATGATCTGCGCGCAGTGGCTGGCGACATGGCCCATCAACAGATCGGAATGCCCACCCATGGCCTTGGTGTCCGAGGCTACGACAATGTCGATGCCCCTATCCAATGGGCGTTGGCCCAGCGGTGTCATTGTAGTGTTATCTGCGATCGTGATCCCACCTGCGGCACGAACAGCGGCGGCAATGGCGGGCAGGTCCATCATGTCCAAACCGGGGTTCGAGGGGCTTTCGACAAAGATCACATCGAACCCATCGAACCCGCCAGCGGTGAACGCAGTGGTCGGGCGTTCGGTGACCGAGACGCCCAGATTGGTCAAAAACCGCTCGGCCAGTACCCGCGTCACGTAATAGCCGTCGGATGGGATCAGGATGCGTGACCCGGATTTGACCGTCGCGAACAAGGCGGCCGAGATCGCCGCCATGCCTGACGGAAAGCTCAGACAGGGTGCACCTTCCAGATGGGCCAGAACCTGTTCCAGATGTTCCCATGTCGGGTTGTTCACTCGGCCATAGAAATCCTGACCCTCCGGCGCGCCGGGCAGGTGGAACATGCTGCTTTGGGTCAGCGGCAACGCCACTGGTTCCCCTTTGTCCAGTGCATTGCCGCGCAGATGCAACATTTCGCCGGTCTTGGGAGGCTTCATGCCTTAACGCCCCGGGATTTCGTCGCGGGCGGGCGCGGGTTCCCAATTCTCGATGATATCAACTGCTTGCTGGGCCGTATCGACAAAGCGGAACAAGTCCAGATCTTCGTCCGAGATGGTGCCCGCATCTGCCAGCGCCTCCCAGTTGATCACCTTTTCCCAGAATTCGCGACCAAACAGCAGGAAGGGCACACGCTCCATCCGACCGGTCTGAATCAGCGTTAGGGATTCGAACAGCTCATCCATGGTGCCAAATCCGCCGGGGAAAATAGTGATGGCGCGGGCGCGCATCAGAAAGTGCATCTTGCGAATGGCGAAATAGTGAAAGTTAAAGCTGAGGTCGGGCGTCACATAGAGGTTCGGTGCCTGTTCATGTGGCAGCACGATGTTCAGCCCGATGGAACAGCCGCCTGCATCCTGCGCACCGCGGTTTCCGGCTTCCATCACGCCGGGACCACCACCGGTGACGATCACGTTTTCGCGGCAACCGGTTTCGTTCGATTTCTCGGTCATCAGCCGGGCAAATTCGCGCGCCTCGTCGTAGTATACCGACAGGTTGGACAGGGTTTGTGTCCGTGCCGTGTGTTTTTGCGATGGCTCGGGGATGCGCGCCCCGCCGAACATGACAATGGTTGAGGTGATCTCACGCTCGGTCATGATCATCTCGGGTTTCAGCAGTTCCAGTTGCAGGCGCACCGGGCGCAATTCATCGCGACACAGGAAGTCATCATCGGCAAAGGCCAGGCGATACGCGGGTGAGCGCGTCTGCGGCGTGTCCGGTACTTCGCTCGCGGTCGAGCGGTCTGTCTGCGCGTCGCGAAACGGGCTGAGGCGGTCTTCTCTCATCGGTGATCTATCCCTGCTTGCGTGTTCTCAAAACAGCTATAGGGTTCACGGTCAGAGCGCCAGTCACGGAAAGACAAGAATGAATTGGAAGCACGAAATTTCAGCAGCTGCTGAACGGATTGACGGATATGCACAGGTGACGCCTGTGATGGAAAGCCGGGCGCTGCGGCTGGATTATCCGGTTGAAATGAAACTGGAGCATATGCAGCACACAGGCAGTTTCAAGGCGCGTGGGGCGTTCAACACGTTGCTCAGCCTGGATGTGCCCGAAGCGGGGGTTGTGGCCGCATCCGGCGGCAATCACGGCGCCGCAGCGGCCTATGCGGCGCAAACGCTGGGCCATCCGGCCAAAATCTTTGTTCCGGAACTGGCGGGGCCGTCCAAGATCGCTTTGATCGAACAAACCGGCGCGGATCTGAGCGTGGTCGCGGGCGAATACGCCAATGCGTTGACGCAGGCGCAGGTGTATGAGAACGCCACCGGAGCGATGCAGATCCATGCCTATGACGCGCCCGCAACGGTAGCCGGGCAGGGCACCTGTTTCGCAGAATGGGAAGCGCAGAGCTTGAAGGCCGATACGGTTCTGGTGGCGGTTGGCGGAGGTGGCCTGATCGCCGGGGCTCTGGGCTGGTTTCAGGGTGCGCGCAAGGTTGTGGCGGTCGAGCCTGAGACATCTTGTGCCTTGAACGCGGCCCTGCAGGCGGGTGAGCCGGTTGATGTCGCCGTGTCCGGTATTGCTGCCAACGCTCTGGGCGCGCGGCGGATCGGGTCGATCTGTTTCGATCTGGCACAGGGGATGACCTCGGTCCTTGTGCCAGACGCGGCCATTGCGCAGGCGCAGGATAAATTGTGGCGCGCGCATCGCATCCTTGTCGAACCTGCGGGTGCAGCTGCGTTGGCTGCGTTGTTATCGGGGGCCTATCAGCCCGAACCGGGGGAAAAGGTGGCAGTTCTGATCTGTGGCGGAAACATCTCTCCGGACCCGCTACAGGGGTAATTATCGGCTTGTGGAAATGAGTTGCGGATTTTATCTATAATTTATGACCGCGACGATAGCCGACAGAATCTATGAGACCCTGAGCCAACAGATCATCACCGGAGAGCTTTCTGCCGGTGAAAAGCTGCGGCAGGATCATATCGCGCGCGCGTTTGAGGCAAGCCATGTTCCCGTGCGCGAGGCCTTGCTGCGGCTGCAAGCCCATGGTCTGGCCAAAAGCGAGCCCCGGCGCGGTATGCGCGTGACCGCGTTGGATCCGGCCGAGGTGCGGGAAGTCACTGAAATGCGGGTGGCGCTGGAAACTCTGGCGCTGCAGCATTCGGTGCAGAACATGACGCCGGTCGCGCTGAAGGCCGCTGATGACGCCCGGATCGCGTGCGATCAGGCCGAAACCATGCCGCAATGGGAGGCCCGGAACCGTGTGTTTCACCGGGCTGTCCTGACACCCTGCGGGCTGCCACGCCTGTTGCATACGATCGATGATCTGCATATCGCAAGCGCGCGCCATCTGTTCGCCCACTGGCGTCCGAAATGGGTGCAGCGTGTGGATACCGATCACGCCTCAATTGTTCAGGCGCTGAAAAATCGGGATGCTTCGGCTGCCACGGCGATTCTGTCCCGTCATATACGGCGTGCCAGTTAATCACGTAATTCATTGATATTTAACCACTTAATTCACGTGTGAATTTTTCGCTTGATTTTTAATAGATAAATATAATGCTGCTGTGCAGAATCGACTCAATTTTATCTATAAAAGAGGATCAAATGAGACCTGCACTCAACTCTACCTTGCCATCCGCAGGCGATCTGACGCCAATTGGCCAAATCCTCCGAGTAGTGGCGGGTGTCCTGTTGCTAACGGCGAGCGCCAAGATTCAGATCCCTTTCTGGCCGGTTCCAATCACCCTGCAGGTGGCTGCCGTCATGGCCATCGCTGCCGCTTATGGGATGCGGCTGGGGTCGGCGACGGTGATCGGGTACATGGTGGCCGGGGCTGCGGGTCTGCCGGTGTTTGCCGGAACCCCGGAAAAGGGTATTGGCGTTGCCTATATGATCGGCGGCACCGGCGGCTATCTGATGGGCTTTGTCATTGCGACGATCCTTGTTGGATGGGTGGCGGAACACCTGCGTAAACTGTTCCTTGTCCCGGCGATGCTGATGGGTTTGGCGGCAATCTACGTGTTTGGCCTTGGTTGGCTGATGCAGTTTGTTCCGGCGGACAAAGTGCTGGCCTATGGCTTTACCCCATTCATCGCCGGTGATTTGGTCAAGATCGCCCTTGCCGCTGTACTGGTGATCGGCTTGCCTGTGGGATTGATGCAGAAAATCCGCGGGGCTCAGCCGGATGCTTGATAACGCCCGGGATATCCGCAGTGACTGGAGTGTAGATGAGGTGGAGGCGCTCATGCGCCTTCCCCTTTTGGATCTTGTCGGCCGTGCAAACATGATCCACCGGGCGCATCACAACCCCGAAGACATCCAGAAAGCCAGCCTGCTGTCGATCAAGACCGGTGGCTGCCCCGAAGATTGCGCCTATTGCCCTCAATCCGCCCATCACCGCGAAGTCGAGCTGACCAAAGAAAAGCTAATGAACCCGCAACACGTGTTGTCCCTGGCCAAACGCGCAAAGCAGGCTGGGGCCGAGAGGTTCTGCATGGGGGCCGCCTGGCGTCAGGTTCGGGATGGGGGCGAGTTCGACAACGTGCTTGAGATGGTCGCGGGCGTTCGCGCGTTGGGGATGGAGGCCTGCGTGACCCTTGGAATGCTCAAGCCGCATCAGGCCAGACGTTTGGCCCAGGCCGGGCTGACGGCCTATAACCACAACCTTGACACCTCGCCCGAGTTCTACGGTGAAATCATCGGCACCCGTACCTATCGCGACAGGCTGGAAACGCTCAGCTATTGTAGGGACGCGGGCATCGATCTGTGCTGTGGTGGGATTATCGGCATGGGCGAAAATCTGCGGGACCGGGCCTCGATGTTGCAGGTGCTGGCGAATTTTGATCCGCATCCTGAAAGCGTGCCGATCAATGCGCTGATCCCGATCGAAGGCACGCCACTGGCACATCGAGAAACGGTTGGCATCTTTGATCTGTTGCGCATGGTCGCTACCGCCCGGATCACCATGCCAAAGACACGCGTGCGCCTGTCGGCCGGGCGCTCCGACTTCTCGGCGGCCGAGCAGGCCTTGTGCTTTTTGGCTGGGGCGAACTCGGTATTTTACGGCGATGTGCTGCTGACCGCGCCGAATGCGGGCACGGGCAGTGACCGGGATATGTTTGCCGCATTAGGGGCTTTAACCGAAGACTGACGTAAACGCGCCCGCCTGCGTCGCATTGCGCCATGGATTGCGCTTGCGTATAGGCAAGACCAACGTGAATAGATTCTGTACGGAGCACCGCCATGTCCAACGCGCAACTGGAAGCCGCCATCGAAGCCGCCTGGGAGGCGCGCGACACCATCACCCCTGCCACCACCGGCGAACAGCGTGAGGCGATCGAAGATACGCTGAATGCGCTCGACAGCGGGTCGTTGCGCGTGGCCGAAAAGCTGGACAGCGGCGATTGGCATGTGAACCAATGGGCCAAAAAGGCGGTGCTGCTGGGCTTTCGCATCAAGGATATGGAAATCCAGAACGGCGGGCCGCAGGCCGGTGGCTGGTGGGACAAGGTCGACAGCAAGTTCGCCGGTTGGGGCGAAAACCAGTGGCGCGCCGCCGGTTTCCGTGCCGTTCCGAACTGCGTGGTCCGTAAATCGGCCTATATCGCGCCTGGCGTGGTTCTGATGCCGTCATTCGTGAACCTCGGTGCTCATGTCGACGAGGGCACCATGGTTGACACCTGGGCCACCGTCGGGTCCTGCGCGCAGATCGGCAAGAATGTGCACCTGTCAGGCGGCGTTGGGATCGGTGGCGTTCTGGAGCCGATGCAGGCTGGCCCGACCATCATCGAGGACAACTGCTTTATCGGCGCGCGCTCCGAAGTGGTTGAGGGCTGTATCGTCCGCGAAGGTTCGGTTCTGGGGATGGGCGTCTTTATCGGCCAGTCCACCAAGATCGTGGACAGGCAAACCGGTGAGGTCATGTATGGCGAGGTGCCGCCCTATTCGGTGGTTGTTGCCGGGGCGATGCCAACCAAGAACAATGTCAGCCTGTATTGCGCGGTGATCGTGAAGCGGGTTGACGAAAGAACCCGCTCGAAAACCGGGATCAACGAGCTGCTGCGCGATTGATTATTGATCAAAAAAAGAAGGGCCGGTGCCATCTGGCCCGGCCAATCAATTTGTTTGAATCTTCAGCGATGAGAACTCGCAATTATTGAGCTTCCATAGCTAAGGATTATTGGTTTTATAGAAGCCGATAATTTTTGAAATCAGCGGTTCTCTCCTGGCATCACATCGGTAGCCTGCTCACCGCCGCCGCTTTCGCCGCCACCGGACTCACCGCCGCCGCCTTCGCCGCCTTCGGACTCGCCGCCGCCGCCTTCGCCGCCACCGGACTCACCGCCGCCGCCTTCGCCGCCACCGGACTCACCGCCGCCGCCTTCGCCGCCACCGGACTCACCGCCGCCGCCTTCGCCGCCACCGGACTCACCGCCGCCGCCTTCGCCGCCACCGGACTCACCGCCGCCGCTTTCGCCGCCACCGGACTCACCGCCGCCGCCTTCGCCGCCACCGGACTCACCGCCGCCGCTTTCGCCGCCACCGGACTCACCGCCGCCGCCTTCGCCGCCTTCGGACTCGCCGCCGCCGCCTTCGCCGCCACCGGACTCACCGCCGCCGCCTTCGCCGCCACCGGACTCACCGCCGCCGCTTTCGCCGCCACCGGACTCACCGCCGCCGCCTTCGGACTCACCGCCGCCGCCTTCGCCGCCACCGGACTCACCGCCGCCGCCTTCGCCGCCACCGGACTCACCGCCGCCGCCTTCGCCGCCACCAGACTCACCGCCGCCGCCTTCGGACTCACCGCCGCCGCCTTCGCCGCCACCGGACTCACCGCCGCCGCCTTCGCCGCCACCGGACTCACCGCCGCCGCCTTCGCCGCCACCGGACTCACCGCCGCCACTTTCGCCGCCACCGGACTCACCGCCGCCGCCTTCGCCGCCTTCGGACTCGCCGCCGCCGCCTTCGCCGCCACCGGACTCACCGCCGCCGCCTTCGCCGCCACCGGACTCGCCGCCGCCGCTTTCGCCGCCATTTTCTTGTGCGTATGCGGCATTGGAAGAGAAGGTGATTACGCTGACTGTTGCCGGAGTTAATGCTAGCAAGGACAGGCTCGCGGTAGTTGTTAAGAGTTTGGATAATTTACTCATCGAACTTTCCCTCTCAAAAATAATTTTAAAGTGCGGTCATTTTAAGAACCGTTCTTTTCAGCGTGTAACGGCTCGGGTCAGCGGTGCAGCGTTCAGCCAAAACCCGCGCACAGATGCGCGAAGTGTCGGCAAAAGGCTGCCATATTCAACCTTGCGGATTCTTGCAGAGATTCGTGTCAATCCCCCGGAGAGGAGATTGCGGCTGGATTGTGTCTTTTTCGCAAGGTATCAAGAATCGGTTCTGGGAAGGGGTATCTTTAACGGTCAGTCCACCAAGATCGTGGACCGGGAAACCGGAGAGATCATGAATGGCGAAGTGCCACCCTATTCGGTGGTTGTTGCTGGTTCGATGCCGTCCAAGAACAATGTCAGTCTGTATTGCGCGGTGATCGTGAAGCGGGTGGACGAAAGAACCCGCTCGAAAACCGGGATCAACGAACTGCTGCGCGACTAACGCTCTCGCGAGAATTAAACAGGGCTGCAGCGCATACCGCGGCAGCCCTTTTTCGTTCGCGGCTTATCCCTTGATCGGATAGCGGTCGGGTTCTTCAAACACGTCAATCACCCGCGATCCGGCTTTGATTTTGCCGCCATGTTCAACACCAGCCGGTATCGAGTAGCTGTCCCCGCGGCGATAGATGCGGGTGTCGTCGCCGATGGTCAGCTCTATCTCGCCTTCGATCACGGTGCCCCACTGCGCTTTGTGGGAATGCAGCGGCAGTTCGAAATCCTGGAGAAACGTGAAGAACGCCACCAGCCCGGCATCGGATCTGATGACCGCTGTCTGTACCACGTCCTCGGGAAACGGGACGTCAAGGCTTGGGAAACTGGTAATGAAACCTGGATAGGGCATAACGGCGTCCTTAAAAGGATTTGGGAAGGGTTACGCGGGTACTATGACCGGGCGGACCTGACCTTGCAATTGGCGGGTGCTTGACCGCGCACAGGTGCGCCGCTATGGCCCCCTGCATGGAAAAGCAAAAGAAGCCTTCTCGTCAGCAAGTTTACACCCTGCTTGTGCAAATCGGCCGCAAAGACGGCGATGGCCTGCCCAAAGGCGCGACCGGGGCGGCGCTGATATGTTTTGCCAGTGGCGTGGACGAGGCAGAGGCCGTGCGTGAAACCGTGGCGATCCTGAAACAGGCCGATACCGCACCGCTGGATGTCACTGGTTATGGCACATTGGCCGAGCGTGAGGCACAAGGGCATGAAATCGATCCCGATGAGCGGGCGTTGATGCAGCGGGCGCTGGACGAAAACGCAGTGATCGTCGCGCAGATGACGCCGTTTTTCGGGGATGAAGAGACCGCTTAGTTCCGCGCGCCGAACCACTTGCGGTAAATCTCGTCATAGGTGCCGTCTTCGCGTAGGGCCAGCAGGGCCTGATTGACGTCCTCGACCAGAGGCGATCCGGTGGGGAACGCGATGCCATAGTTTTCACGCAGGAACACGCCTCCGGTGACGGATGCGATCCGGCGCCCCTCATGCGCGGCATAGTAGGACAGGATTGGTGCGTCGAACACCACAGCGTCCAACTGCTCATCCTTGAAAGCGGTCAGCATCTGATCCAGATCTTCATAGCTGGAAAACTCAATCTCGCGCCGGTTCAGGAAACTGGCAGCGGTTGAGTCAGAAATTGTCCCAACCTGCTTGCCGTACAGATCGTTGACAGAATTCACGTTACCGGTGATGGCGTCCACGGTCATGACCGAGGTGATCCGCGCAGTGAAGACCGAAACGATGAACAGCGAGGACACAACCAGAATGACGCCCAGCAATCGGCCAAAGGGAGTCCGGGGCATCCGTTCTTCGAACCCGCCATTGACCACCAGATTGAGGGCCCACCAGAAGGATGGAAACCACGCCTCGTTCAGTTTGCGGTCGAAATAGGGCTGCGCGCGCCGTTCGAACCCCCACATCAGCATCCCGCCGCCCAGCAAAATGGCAAAGGCCAGCCCGATGGCGATGAACAGCTCGACCGACAGCAGCGCCTGCAGCAGAGATGGACTGCGCGTGGCCGCGGACGGGATCATGATCTGCAGGCCGGCCTCAAAGATCGGCTGGGTAAAGTCCATCTGCGTCTCACGCGAGGCAGTGATCGAGATATTGGCGATGGCCAGATCAGCGGTGCCATCCTGAACGGCCCCCAGCATTTCGTTGAACCCTTCGACCCGGGTGACCGAGTACTCCCAGTTCAGCGCCTCGGCCAGAGCCTCTAACAGATCCATTGAGAATCCCGCCTGCGCCCCGTCTTCAACATAAGAAAACGGTGGGCGTGTCACTGTGGTGACCGTCAGTGTCTGAGCCTGGATTTGCTGCGCTAATGTGGCAACCGCCAGGCAGATCCATATGCAAAGGGCGCGAGTCATTGGTAATTTACCTGTTTCGCGGCCCTCTAACGCGATTTTGATTACTCCAGCAAGATGCGCGCAGGGTAAAGCGTCATGTTTTATTGACGTATCAATTCGGTACAAACGGAAAAAAGCGTCTGAAATCGGGACCACGGGGGTTGGCAATCCGCCCAATTCGTTGAATCTGTACGCGAACCTGCGTGCGAATGAACCAAAGGGCCACATCATGACAGATCCGGTACAGTTGACGGCAGACCTGATCCGTTGCCCATCGGTCACACCCGAAGAGGGCGGCGCTTTGGTGCGGCTTGAGGCGTTGTTGTCGGATGCGGGGTTTGATTGCACTCGTGTGGATCGCGGTGGTGTCAGCAACCTGTTTGCCCGGTGGGGCGAAAAGGGTCATGCGCGCAGCTTTGGATTCAACGGGCACACCGATGTTGTGCCAGTCGGGGACGAGGCCGCCTGGACCATGCCTCCTTTCGGGGCCGCGATACGCGATGGTGTGATGTACGGCCGTGGGACAACCGATATGAAGTCCGGGGTGGCGGCATTTGCTGCCGCAGCTGTGGATTTCGTACGCGACACGCCGCCGGACGGGGCGGTCATTCTGACGCTCACCGGCGATGAGGAGGGCGATGCGCTGCACGGCACCACGGCCCTGCTGGACTACATGGACGGCGCCGATGAGCGGATGTCAGTTTGTCTGGTCGGTGAACCGACCTGCCCTAACACAATGGGTGAGATGATGAAGATCGGCCGGCGCGGGTCGATGACCGCCTGGTTCACCGTGACCGGGGTACAGGGCCATTCAGCCTATCCGCACCGGGCCAAAAACCCACTGCCCGCTATGGCGCGCCTGATGCACGACCTGGCCAGTCATGAACTGGATCAGGGCTCGGACCATTTCGATGCGTCGACCCTGGCGGTCGTCAATATCGACACCGGGAACACGGCTACCAATGTGATCCCTGCGCAGTGCAGCGGGACGATAAACATCCGGTTCAACGATCTGCAGTCCGGGGCCGAACTCAGCACGTGGTTACGGGCCAAGGCGCAAAGCGTGGCCGATGCCTGCGATGTCGAGGTGGCGGTTCGTATCAAGATTTCGGGCGAAAGCTTTTTGACACCGCCGGGGCCATTGTCCGATCTCGTGGGCAAGGCGGTTGAGGATGAAACAGGAGTTGCGCCTGAAATGTCCACTACGGGGGGCACGTCTGACGCGCGGTTCGTCAAGTCCCATTGCCCGGTGGTCGAGTTTGGCCTTGTTGGCCGCACCATGCATCAGGTGGACGAATGCGTTGAGGTGGCGCAGATCGAACAGCTCAAGGCGATATATACGCGCATCCTGCGGGATTACTTTGCCTGATCCATGCAGCGTACTTTGGTCATCATGGTCAAGGAACCACGACCGGGCCGGGTCAAGACTCGGCTGGGGCGGGATATCGGCATGGTTGGCGCGGCCTGGTGGTTCAGGCACCAGACCCGGTCGCTGATCCGGCGGCTGCGCGATCCGCGGTGGCATATCGTGTTGGCGGTGTCACCGGATCGCGAGGGTTTGACCAGCCGTATCTGGCCCGCAGACCTGCCCCGCGCGGCGCAGGGGCAGGGCGATCTGGGCGATCGGATGGGTCGGATGCTGCGCGCCATGCCGAACGGGCCGGTTTGCCTGATCGGTGCGGATATTCCCGGTATCACACGCGGTCATATCGCGCAGGCATTCAAAGGGCTGGGGTCAGCGCAGATGGTGTTTGGCCCGGCCCCGGACGGGGGTTACTGGCTCGTTGGTGCGCAGCGCTTTGGTGCTTTGCCACAAAGCCTGTTTCGAGATGTGCGATGGTCTACGAAACATGCTCTGGCAGATACGCTGGCTTCGGTTTCGGGGGGCCGCGTGGCCTTTCTGGATCATCTGCGCGACGTCGACACGGTGGACGATCTGAATTCCTGACTCGAGGGGGCGCTTTTTGGTCATGACGCCGTCGCACACCCGTGCTAGGCCAAGGGCATGACTCGCATCCCCACCAAGCAAGAGATCCTGGACTGGATCTCGGCGAACCCCACCCTGACCTCGAAACGCGATATCGCCAAAGCCTTTGGGATCAAAGGCGCTGACCGTATCGACCTGAAGCGTATTCTCAAAGAGCTTGAGGCCGAAGGTCATTTGGAAAAACGCAAGCGCAGCTACCGCGATCCCGACCGGTTGCCGCCTGTCAGCGTGTTACAGATCAAGGCCCCCAACGCGGATGGCGATTTGTTTGCGCGCCCGCTGGAATGGCATGGCGAGGGGGTCGAGCCCGTCGTGTTGATGATCACCCGCGCCAGCGATCCGGCGTTGGGCGAAGGCGACCGTATCCTGGCCCGGCTGACCGTGGTGCAGGAGGAAGACCACAATTACGAGGCCCGCCTGATCCGCCGTATCGGGTCCAACCCGCGCCGTATCGTGGGAATCTTCCGCAAAGGGGCCGAGGGCGGTCGGATCGTTCCTATCGACAAGGCCGGATCAACCGAATGGCTGGTCCATGACGGGGCGGTGCACGGGGCACAGGATGGCGAATTGGTCGAGGCCGAGCAGGCCGGGCCGAAGAACCGCATGGGCTTGCCCCGCGCGCGCATTGTCGAACGGCTGGGCGATCCGTCGGCGCCCAAGGCGGTGTCGCTGATCTCGATCCATCAGCACGGGATTCCGGATGATTTCCCGGACAAAGTGATAGATGAGGCCGACAAGGCCAAGCCCGTTGGCCTGAAAGGGCGCGAAGATCTGCGGGACATGCCGCTGCTGACCATCGACCCTTCGGACGCGCGGGATCATGATGATGCTTGTTACGCCCATGCCGATGATGACGCCAAAAACCCGGGTGGGCATGTGATCTGGGTCGCTATCGCGGATGTCGCTGCCTATGTGCAGCCCGGCACCGCGTTGGACCGTGAGGCCCGCAAGCGCGGCAATTCCAGCTATTTCCCCGACCGCGTGGTGCCGATGCTGCCCGACCGGTTGTCGGGGGACCTGTGTTCACTGCACGAGGGCGTCCCACGTGCTTGTATCGCCGTGCGAATGCAGATCGACGCCGACGGAAACAAGATCGGTCACCGGTTCGTGCGGGGGCTGATGCGCTCGGCCGCGTCGCTGCACTATGCCGAGGTGCAGGATGCGATTGACGGCAATCCCAACGACCGGACCGGACCTTTGCTGGACCCGGTGCTGAACCCGCTTTATGCCGCCTATGCCGCGTTGAAAAAGGCGCGGTCAGAGCGGCAACCGCTGGAGTTGGACCTGCCCGAGCGCAAGATCATCCTCAGCGATGCGGGTGAGGTCGAAAGCGTGGCTTTTCGGGATCGCCTGGATGCACATAAACTTATCGAAGAGTTTATGATCCTCGCCAACGTGGCCGCCGCTGAAACGCTGATCGCGAAACGCAGACCTTTGCTGTTCCGTGTCCACGAGGAACCTGCGCAGGAGAAACTGGCAAGCCTGCGGGAAACGGCGCAGGCGGCCGGGCTGAACCTTGCCAAAGGGCAGGTGTTGCAGACCCGCCATCTGAACGCGCTGCTGAACGCCGCCGCCGGGACCGAGGATGCAGAGCTGATCAACCTCAGCACATTGCGGTCAATGGCGCAGGCTTATTACAACGCGGAAAACTTCGGCCATTTCGGGCTGGCGCTACGGAACTATGCGCATTTCACTTCGCCTATCCGCCGTTATGCCGACCTGATCGTGCACCGAGCGCTGATCTCGGCCCATGGCTGGGGCACCGATGGTCTGACAGAGGATGAAATCGACCGGCTGGACGAAACCGCCACCCATATCTCGGACACCGAGCGCCGTTCGATGATGGCCGAGCGTGATACGACCGACCGCTACTTGGCCGCCTATCTGAGCGAGCGGGTGGGCAATGAATTCTCAGGCCGGATCAGCGGCATTGCCCGGTTCGGGGCATTTGTGAAGATGGACGAAACCGGAGCGGACGGGCTGGTGCCAGTGCGATCATTGGGTCGCGAGTTCTTTCATTTCGACAGCGAGGCCGGCACGCTGATGGGGTCAGATACCGGTCTGACCATTGCGATTGGTCAACGGGTCACGGTGCGTCTGACCGCCGCCACCCCAGTGACCGGCGGGTTAGAGTTGGAACTATTGTCAATCGATGATCAGGCCCTGCCGCGCGGACGCGGATCAAAGGGCCGACCAACCCGGCGCAAGGCGGTCAGCACCAAGCGCAAGAAAGACAAGATCAAACGTAAAGTGGAACGCAAGCGCCGTCAGAAGTGATAGGTCAGCGCCCGCGCAATCAACCAGCCGTGACGGGTGTTGTCGATCTGACCCGGGTCATCGAACAAGATGGCCCGGTTGCCGTCGATCCGATCCTCACCCGGAAAGGCCGAGGTAAAATCACCCATCAACCGGCTTTGGCAATGGACGAACAGGGCAAAGGATGCAGCCTTGTGCCCGCCCAAT
Organism: Ruegeria meonggei; assembly: GCF_900172215.1. Lineage (GTDB taxonomy): Bacteria > Pseudomonadota > Alphaproteobacteria > Rhodobacterales > Rhodobacteraceae > Ruegeria > Ruegeria meonggei. The sequence continues at coordinate 167,246 of NZ_FWFP01000008.1, read as the reverse complement.
CGGATCGTTGATCCTTTGGGTGCCAGATAGGCAGGTTGCCCCCAGCGCAGCGCCTCTTGCAAAGGTCGCGCCTTCGGTAGCGATCCGGCGGTTTCAAGCACCAGATCGCGCAATGCCAGAACACCCGTGCGGGTGCTCTGGGGGAAGGCGTTGAACGCGGCCTCGACTGCGGGGTCGTCAAAGGGGGTCATGACAACGGGATCGCCTGTTCCACTCGGTCTATGTAACTGTTCAACAGGTTATCCTGTTTGATCCGGCGGGTCAGGGGGGTATCTGCGGGTGTTGCGCGCATGGCGGCCAGAATTGGACCGACACTCATATCTGCAGCGGTGGGGTGGTCGCCCAACAAGAAGCTCGATTGCCAGAGATAGGCCGAGATCGCTTCGAGATCGCGTTCGACCCTGTCCAAACGCTCAGCCAATGAGAACCGTCCAATACCCTGCGTGACAATACCCTTGAGAACAGATTTGCGCACCGAGTTTGAAACGGGTCTGCGGATCAACGCTGGGATCCCGGTAAAAAACGTATCGTACAGTATCGGCCAGACTTCATCGTTGCCCCAACGATCCAGAACGATCTGGAAATACAGATGCTCTTCAGCCATGCGGATCAAAGCCCGCGACTGGGCCTTTTGTACATCGCTCAGGCCTGTGTCGAAATCAGCACCCTGCGCCTCAAGCCAGTCTCGGATCAGGTCACTGTCGGGCAACAGACGCTCGGGGGTGCGCAGAACCGGCAATTTCTGGTGCGGCATCTTGCGGGGGTCAAGCATGTCTGAACGCTGCCAGTTTTGCCCGGATTTTTGCAGCATGTACGCGGTTTTCACGCAGAAGGGGCTGGCACTGAACAGGCCAAATGCAGAAGGGTAGGTCAGAAGGGTCAACATCAGGGGCTCCGGTTTTGGGATGAGTGATGGGTATCCGTAACTAATGACAGTTTCTGTCATTAGGGTTAGGGTAGTCTGCGATATGTCCCGCACCGCCCGCCTGTTCCAACTGATGCAAGCCCTGCGCTCGGGCTCGTCGCCGAAAACCTCGGTCCAATTGGCGCAGGATCTGGGCGTTTCACCCCGCACTGTTCACCGCGATATAGATGCGCTGCGTGGCCTGGGCGCCGTGATAGATGGCGAGGCGGGTTTTGGGTTCACCCTGATCGAAGACGCAACCCTGCCGCCGCTCGGGTTTACCGACGATGAGCTGGAAGCCCTTGTTCTGGGATTGCGCGAAGTTCAATCCATCGGGGATCCCGGCCTCGTCGAAGCGGCCAGCGCCGTATTGCACAAACTGCAGGGCCGCCTGCCACAACGCCAGTCGCATCGCCTGAGCCACGCGGTCCTGGCCGCTACGCGTCTTAACCGCCCACCCCAGCCGACCATCAATGTGGCTGATCTGCGTCAGGCCACCTGGGATGAGCGGGCCATTGAATTTGCGTATACCGATGCGAAAGGTGACAACACCCGGCGAAGGGTCAGCCCGCTGAGCATCGTTTACATGGACCGTGCCAGCGTGTTGCTGAGTTGGTGCCATTTAAGGCAGGATTTCCGCGTCTTTCGGCTGGATCGCATGGGCGAAATGTCTGTGACAGATGAAAGCTTTAGACCCAATCGCATCCCGATGTTGCGTAAGGCGCTGGCCCGTATCCGAGCGGATCGTGAGGCCGCAGAAGGTGAATCCGCGTCTTGAGTGCTTTGAGAAATCGGTGTCTTGCGCTATCCTGTGATTGAGCAGTGATCAGGAAAATTCGGAATGCATAGATGCATAAGCGGCGTTATGACCGCAGCACTATGGGCATCCGTTGTACAGGCGGAATCCCTTGAAACCCCGGATGGGCTGGGGTCCATTCAACTGGCCTCGGCCGGTGTTGCGGTGTCTATCCGGCCGGTGGTGCGGCCGCAATTTAAGGAGTACCGGGTGTCTACCGAAGGAAACGCGCGGTTTCAGGCGTGGTTGGGGGCGTTTCGTGAAAGGGTCCGGGCGCAGGGCATTTCTACGTCCACTCTGGACCGGTCGCTGGCGGGACTGACCTATGACAAGAAGATCATCGCGCGGGATCGCAACCAGGCTGAATTCTCAAAACCGATCTGGGAGTATCTGGACACCGCTGTTTCGGATGCAAGGATTGCCAATGGTCGCGCCGGGTTGGAACAGTATCAGACGACTCTGACCCGGATTGAAGCGCAGTATGGCGTTGAAAAAGAGGTGGTGGCTGCGATCTGGGGTCTTGAGACCTCGTTCGGAACTTTTCGGGGCAGCGATCAGACCATACAGTCACTGGCCACGTTGGCTTTTGATGCGCGCCGGGCACAGTTTTTTGAGACACAGCTGGTGGCTGCGTTGCAGATCGTTCAGGCCGGGGATGTTAGTCCCACCAACATGGTTGGCAGCTGGGCCGGCGCAATGGGGCACACGCAGTTCATGCCGACCTCATATCTGGACCACGCGGTTGATTTCGACGGCGACGGGCGACGCGACATCTGGTCGGAGAACCCGACCGACGCGTTGGCATCGGCTGCCGCCTATCTGGCGCGACACGGCTGGACCAAAGGGCAGCCATGGGGTGTCGAAGTGCGCCTGCCCGAGGGGTTCGACTATGCCACGGCCAAACGGGACTACACGCTGACCCCATCAGAATGGGCCGCGCGCGGTGTGGTGACACCGGATGGCCGGTCTGTGCCCGACCACGGGCAGGCCGCGATCCTGTTGCCTGCAGGTGGTCAGGGCGTGGCACTGATGATCTTTGATAATTTCAAGGTGATTGAGGCATATAATGGCGCTGATGCCTATGTAATTGGTATCGGCCACCTGTCTGACCGTCTGGCCGGACATACCCCGTTTCAGGCCGACTGGCCGCGCGGCGACAGGGTGCTGAGCTTTACGGAACGCAAGGAACTGCAAACCCGCCTGACCCAAATCGGGTTCGACACGCAGAGCATTGATGGGCGCATTGGTCCAAACACGATCAACGCCGTGCGGGCGTATCAGTTGGCGCAGGGTTTGCTGCCTGACGGCTATGCCAGTCTGAATCTGTTGGAGCGGTTGCGGTAAGGCGTCTGGTTTCGCTGCGACTTTCTGTTTAGCGTGATGGCTGTTCTGGGAGGTAAGCGATTGGAAAGACGTCTCGCTGCGATACTTGCTGCCGATGTCGTCGGCTACAGCCGCCTGATTCGCAACGACGAGACAGGCGTTCTGGCGACGGTCAAAGCCCATCGAGAACGGTTCTTCGAACCCGTTCTGACCGCTCGAAATGGACGCATCGTGAAACTGATGGGCGACGGCTTGCTGATCGAGTTCGCCAGCGCGGTCGAGGCCGTGCGCTGTGCCGTGACGATGCAGCACTATGTTGTGGCTGACAACATGGACGTGCCGCAAGATGACCGGGTGCGATACCGAATCGGCCTCAATGTCGGCGACATCGTCGTGGATCAAGGCGATATTCACGGTGATGGCGTCAATGTCGCGGCACGGATCGAAAGCCTGGCCGAGCCCGATGGCATCTTCATGTCAGCCAGTGTTTTTGAGCAGGTGAAGGCCAAGCTTGATCTGACCTTCAAAGACACAGGGATGCATAGGGTGAAAAACATCACCGAGCCTGTGCACGTGTTCAGCCTGATCATGGATGACAAAGCCACAGCCATCGTGTCCTCCATTGCGCCCATTGCGGAAAAGCCTGGCAAAGGTCGGCTGGTCATCGGGGCCAGCATTATTTTTGCCCTGATCTTGAGTATCGCCGCTTGGTGGCAACCGTGGTCTTCGACGCAATCTAGTGCCTCTGGGGAACTGGCTGCGCCGATCTCGGGCAAACCCTCTATCGCGGTCATGGCGTTTGACAATCTCAACAACGATCCCAGCCAGGATTACCTCAGCGACGGGCTGAGCGAAAACATCTTGACGGCGTTGTCCCGGTTCTCTGACTTTTTTGTTGTCGCACGCAATTCGACGTTTTCGTACAAGGACAATCCGGCAGACATCCAGCATGTGTCACAGGAACTGGGCGTCCGCTACATCGTTGAAGGCGGCGTACAGATTGCGGGGGATCGCCTGCGTGTGACGTCCCAGCTGATCGACGCGACAACCGGTCAGAATATCTGGGCCGACAGCTATGACCGCGACCTGCAGGACATTTTTTCGGTCCAGGATGAGATTACGCGCACTGTGGCATCGCTTTTGTCGACGAATATCGACCTGGCTGAATATAACCGTTTGAAACATCAGCCAACCGAAAGCCTTGGCGCATATGAGTTGCGCAAGCGCGCGCAGGAGGAATGGTTTACCTTTACCAAGGACGGCAATATCCGGGCCGAAGAGCTGAGCGCGAAGGCAATCGAGCTCGACCCAAACTATGCAGGTGCCTATGTGGAAAACGCCTGGGCGCACATAAATGGGTATCGCTGGGGGTGGGCAAACACCCTGACGCGCGAGGCATCTCTTGAACGCGCGTTTAAGATGGCTCGGAAAGCCATTGAACTGGAGCCGTTCAATTTCAAGGGCCATTGGGCTTTGGCCAACGCAACGACCCAAAGCGGCAACCTGGAGAGCGCGGCGGCTTTGTATGACAAAGCGATTTCTCTCAACCCGAACTCGGCGTCTGTGCTGGCGGATTCCATCGACCCCGTGGTCTATGGCGGCAACGCGCCCGAAGCTGTTGAGCGCATGAAACTGGCGATCCGCCTGAACCCGCATCATCAGGACTGGTATCTTTGGAACCTGGGCTGGGCGCAGTACTTCGCCGGGGATTATCAAGAGGCCAAAGCGTCCATCGAACAGATGGCCGAAATCCCGGACGGGTTGAAGCGCACTTATGCGCCGGTCTTGTTGCGCCTTGGGCTCAGCGATGAGGCCCAAACAGTCATTGATGCGTTTTTGACGGCCAATCCCGATTTCACCATTCAAGAAGCTCGACAAGCGCCGTTCAAAAGCGAGGCATATCTGGCCCGATGGGTGGAAGACTTGCGGGAATTGGGCGTGCCGGAGGTTAAGGAATGAACGCAATCCCGGTTTCGTAAAGCGAGTGCCGCAGCGGTGGGCAGACCGCTGCCGGATAAGTTTCAGGTCGAAGCGTTAGCGCGCAAAAAGGGGCTGCCTTTTCAAGCCGCCCCTGAGAAACTTGGTATCGGACACAGCCCTAGGATGCTGCCTTCATCAAACCCTGTTCGATGATATCAGCCTGCGCCTCATCCAGAGATTTGAGGATACGCTCGAACATCTCATCAATGTCCGAAAGCGTCAGGACCAGCGGGGGTGAGATGATCAACCGGTCGCCCACATGGCGCATGATCAGGTTGTTGCCGAAACACCGATCACGGCAGATATAGCCGATTGTGCCCGGCTCGGACGCGAATTTGGCGCGGCTTGCCTTGTCCGGGGTCAGTGCAATCGAGGCCATCATACCGACGATCTTGGCCTCACCGACCAGAGGGTGGTCAGCTAGCGCTTCCCACTTTTGTTTCAGGTAGGGCGCGGCCACATCGCGGACGTGTTCGACGATTTTTTCCTCTTCGAGAATGCGCAGGTTCTCAAGCGCCACCGCAGCTGCAACCGGGTGGCCGGAATAGGTGTAGCCGTGGTTGAACTCGGTGTTGCCGATCACCTCGGCGATCTCGTCATTGACGATCGACCCACCGATGGGTGCATAGCCCGAGCTCAGACCCTTGGCTATGGTCATGATATCCGGGCGGATGCCCACCGTTTGCGAACCGAACCAATTGCCGGTGCGGCCAAAGCCGCAGATCACTTCGTCCGCAATCAGCAGAATATCGTATTTGTCGCAAATTCGCTGAATCTCGGGCCAGTAGGTTTCGGGCGCGACAATCACACCGCCCGCGCCCTGCACCGGTTCTGCGATGAAGGCCGCGACCCGGTCTTCGCCCAGCTCTTGAATGGCCTCTTCCAGTTCACGCGCGCGGGCCAGGCCGAATTCTTCGGGGGTCATGTCCCCCCCCTCGGCCCACCAGTTCGGCTGGTTGATGTGATGGATATTCGGGATCGGAATGCCGCCCTGCGCATGCATGCCGACCATCCCCCCCAGTGAGGCAGACCCCACCGAGGACCCGTGATAGGCGTTTTTTCGGCTGATGATGATGTTCTTGTCGGCATGGCCCTTTTCGGCCCAATAGGTGCGCACAAGGCGGATATTGGTGTCGTTGGCCTCGGAGCCGCCAGCGGCAAAGAACACATGGTTCAGATCGCCCGGTGCCAGCTCGGCCAGTTTCGCGGCCAGAGCAATGGCGGGCACATGGGTCGTTTTGAAGAACGTGTTGTAATAGGGCAGCTCGCGCATCTGACGGGCAGCAGCGTCGGCCAGTTCATCGCGGCCGTAACCGATATTGACGCACCACAGGCCTGCCATGGCGTCCAGAATCTCTTCGCCCTCGCTGTCTGTCAGGTACACGCCCTTGGCGCGGGTGATAACGCGTGCGCCTTCTTTTCCAAGCGGTCCATTGGCAGAGAACGGGTGCATGTGATGCGCCGCATCAAGCGCCTGCAATTCGGCTGTCGGCATGTGATTTGTGATGGTGGACATCGGAGAATCTCCTGCATGGGCGTTTGCCAATCACAATATGATCAAATTTTTCCCTGTCAATCGAATCGGGCGATTCTAACCGCTGACCAGCGCGTCCATCATCAGTTCCATCCCTTGCGCAATGTCCTGAGCGGTGGCTTTTGCCACCTTCTCGGCGTCCTGGGCGCGCAGAGCGGTGATAATGTCCTTGTGACGATCCGGCAGGCTTTGCGTGCCAAACCGGCCGCATACAACGCGCAACGACGGGCCGAACCTCAGCCACAGACGCTCGGCCAGATCGCTGAGAATCAGAGCATCCGCGTGGGAATACAGCATTTCGTGAAACTTGTGGTTGAGATGCAGATAGCCGCCGACATCCCCTTCGGTGATCATTCGGTCCAGCCGCTGATCGATATGTTCAAGACGGTCGATATCCTCGGTGTTCATATTCGTCGCCGCGCGTCTGGAAAGTTCTGATTCTATTGAGATTCTAGCAAAAATCATCTGTTCAACATCCCTGCCGGACAATAGCGGAACGCTGACCCTGCGGTTTCCCTGAAACACCAGCGCGCCGTCGGATATCAGGCGCCGGATTGCTTCGCGCACCGGGGTCATTCCGACACCCAGCGAATCAGTCAACCCTTGGATGGTAACGGGCTGTCCGGGCACCAGTTCCCCGTACATGATCTTTGATTTGAGAGTGTGATAGACCTGCTCGTGAGCGGGACGTTTTTCCGCCTCAGCCTTTGTGTCCGATGACTTATTTTTGATCAAATCCAATTGGTTTGCCCTGATTCCACTGTTGTTTCCTTGCCAGGTGCCTGACCCCGTGAAACCATACGAAAGATCGATGGAAAACGCAAAACTTGATCAAATCCAAAAAAACGGGAAAATACCCGTACACTTGCAGGGAGATAAAAATGACAATCAAAACGCTGACCATGACAGCGGTCATCGCACTAGGGGCGTCGGCAGCCTTTGCCGACGAAGTGCGCGTTTACAACTGGTCCGACTATATCGACGAAGACCTTTTGACCAAATTCGAAGAAGAAACCGGTCTGGAACTTATCTATGACGTGTTCGACAGCAACGAGGTGCTGGAGACCAAGATGCTCGCCGGCGGTTCGGGCTATGACGTTGTGGTGCCGTCCGGCACATTCCTTCAACGGCAGATTCAGGCCGGTGCGTTTCAGGAACTGGATGCGGCCAAACTGGCGAACAATGGCAATCTCTGGGACGTTATTCAGGAACGGACTGCGGGGTATGATCCCAACAATGCTTACTCGATCAACTACATGTGGGGCACCACTGGCATCGGTGTAAATGTCGCTAAGGTCAAAGAAGCCCTGGGTGATGATGTTACTCTGAACAGTATGGATTTGGTTCTGAAGCCCGAGAATATGGAAAAGCTGGCTGCTTGTGGCGTGCATTTCCTGGATGCACCGGCCGAAATCATCCCGATGGTGCTACAGTTTATGGGTGAGGACCCGGACAGCCACGACACAGACGTTATTGCCAAGACCGAAGAGGTTCTGGCCAGTGTCCGCCCGCATATCCAAAAGTTCCATAGCTCAGAGTACATCAACGCGCTGGCCAATGGAGACATCTGTGTGGCCGTCGGTTGGTCAGGTGACATCCTGCAGGCGCGCGACCGTGCGGCTGAGGCCGACAACGGTGTGGAAATCGAATACCACCCCTTTGCCGAAGGTTCATTGATGTGGTTCGATCAAATGGCGATTCCGGTGGATGCGCCGAACCCGGAAGGCGCGCATAAGTTCCTGAATTTCATCCTTGATGCCAGCAATATGGCGGCTGCGTCGAACTATGTGTACTACGCCAACGGCAACAAAGCCGCGCAAGAGTTCCTTGCAGAGGATGTGATCGGTGATCCGGCAATTTATCCGGACGATGCGACCATGCAGAACCTGTACATCACGACGCCCTATCCAGCGAAAACGCAGCGGACCGTGACCCGCCTGTGGACCAAGATCAAATCGGGCACCTGATCCGATGTATCTGCGCAAGGCGGCGTGCCCGCCTTGCCCCTTTTTCCAGTCCGTCGAACGGGGGCCGTTTTGAACTCTACCGTCTTTGCGCCGTGGGAAGATCCACAGGCGAAACCCTTGATCCAGTTCCAGAATGTCACCAAACGGTTTGGTGAGTTTACGGCCATCGACAACCTGTCCTTGGATATTTTCGAGCAGGAATTCTTTGCCTTGCTGGGGCCTTCGGGCTGCGGCAAGACGACCATGATGCGGATGCTGGCCGGGTTTGAAAAACCCAGCGAAGGGCATATTCTGTTGGGTGGTCAGGACATCGATCCGATCCCGCCGAACAAACGGGCGGTGAACATGATGTTCCAGTCCTACGCCCTGTTCCCTCACCTCAGCATCTGGGAAAACATCGCTTTCGGCCTGCGCCGGGACAACATGCCCAAACATGACCTTGAAGAGCGGGTCGAAGAGATGCTGCGCCTGACCCGGCTGGAGCAATTCGCCCGCCGCAAGCCGCATCAGATATCAGGCGGACAGCGACAGCGGGTTGCCTTGGCGCGATCCCTGGCCAAAGCACCAAAGCTGCTGTTGCTAGATGAACCTTTGGGAGCTTTGGACAAAAAACTGCGGCAGGATACGCAGTTTGAACTGATGGATATCCAAGAGAAAACCGGCACCACCTTTGTGATTGTCACCCACGATCAGGAAGAGGCCATGACCGTCGCCAGCCGTGTCGCGGTCATGGATCAGGGCAAGCTGATGCAGGTGGCGACGCCAGACAAAATCTATGAGAACCCCAACTCCGTCTATGTGGCCGACTTTATCGGTGATGTGAATATTATCGCCGGCCGGGCGACGGCAAACGGCGATGAAACCTACCAGATCGATTGGGCCGAAGGGCAGACGCCATTGACGGCGTCTTCCGCAAGCGGGGTTTCGAATGGGCAATCCTGCCATTTGGCAATCCGTCCCGAAAAGGTGACGATTTCCGCCGAACGCCCGTCAGAGGCGATCAACGCCGTTCAGGGAAAGGTGCATGACATTGCCTATCTGGGCAATCTGTCGACCTATTATGTTGAACTGGCAAACGGCACGATCATGAAGGCGCAGACGGCCAATACCCGCCGTATCTCGCGCCGGTCGTTCACATGGGAAGACCCGGTCTGGCTGTCCTGGACAGCAACGGCCGCGGTTTTGCTGGCAGACTGATGCGCCGCGCTCTTCTGATTGCCATTCCCTATGTCTGGCTGCTGGCGCTGTTTCTGGTGCCGTTTTTCATTGTCCTGAAAATCTCGCTGTCGGATATCGAGCTGGCCATCCCACCCTATACGCCGACGCTGGATTTGTCGCAGGGCTGGGCCGGGATCCGAGACTTTTTCAGCCAGCTCGACTTTGAGAACTTTGTCTGGCTGACCGAGGACGACCTCTATTGGAAAGCCTACCTGTCCAGCGTCAAGATCGCGCTGATCTCTACCGTTCTGACGCTGATTGTCGGATATCCCATCGCCTATGGCATGGCGCGCGCGCCTACGGAATGGCGACCGACACTGATGATGCTGGTAATTCTGCCCTTCTGGACCTCGTTTCTGATCCGGGTTTATGCGTGGATGGGTATCCTGTCGAATGAAGGGTATCTGAACCAGATTCTGCTGTGGACGGGCATCATCTCGACCCCGCTGACCATTCTGAACACCAATACGGCGGTCTATATCGGCATCGTCTACACCTATCTGCCCTTCATGATCCTGCCGATCTATTCGGCGCTGGAGCGTATGGACGAATCCCTGATCGAAGCGGCCGAGGACCTGGGCTGTTCGCGGGTTCAGGCGTTCTGGTTGGTGACCATCCCGCTGTCACGCCCCGGCATCATTGCAGGGTGCTTTCTTGTGATGATCCCGGTTATTGGAGAGTTCGTGATCCCATCGCTTTTGGGCGGATCCGGTACGCTGATGATCGGCAAGGTGCTGTGGGAGGAGTTCTTCTCGAACCGCGACTGGCCGGTGGCCAGCGCCGTGGCGGTGGTTCTGCTGCTGATCCTTGTGGTCCCGATCGTGTTGTTCCAGCGCAATCAGCAAAAACAGGCGGAGGCCGAGCAATGAACAGGATGAGCTGGTTCAACACGGTTTCGCTGACACTGGGGTTTGCGTTTCTTTACATCCCGATGATCATTTTGATCATCTTCAGCTTTAACGAAAGCAAGCTGGTCACGGTCTGGGCCGGGTTCTCGACTAAATGGTATGGTGAGTTGCTGCAGAACCAGGCCTTTCTGGATGCGGCCTGGGTCACTGTTCGGGTTGCGGTGTTCTCGTCAACGCTGGCGACCATTCTCGGCACAGCGGCGGCGTATGTTCTGGTGCGCGGGGGGCGGTTCTTTGGACGCACCCTGTTTTCCGGCATGATCTACGCGCCGCTGGTGATGCCCGAAGTGATCACCGGCCTGTCCTTGCTGCTGCTCTTTATCGGGATCGGGCTGGATCGGGGCATTTTGACCATCGTTCTGGCGCATACGACCTTTTCGATGTGCTTCGTCTCGGTTGTCGTATCCTCGCGGCTGATTACGTTTGATCAGTCCTTGGAAGAGGCCGCGCTAGATCTTGGATGCACGGCGGCACAGGCCTTTCGTCTGGTTACCCTGCCGATCATTGCGCCTGCGGTGATCTCGGGCTGGTTGCTGGCCTTTACCTTGTCACTGGACGATCTGGTGATTGCGTCGTTCACGTCGGGCCCCTCGGCCACGACCTTGCCAATCAAGATCTTTTCAGCGGTGCGTTTGGGGGTTAGCCCCGAGATCAACGCGCTGTCCACGCTTATGATTGCGGTTGTGACAGTGGGGGTCATTACCGCGTCACTGGTCACGAAACGTGCGATGGTGCGGCAAAAGCAGGACGAAATGGCCGCCGCGCGCGCTGAATGAAACGGCTGTACCCGCACTATACCTATGGCCCCGGCCCACGCGACGGGTGCTGGTGGGACGATACAATTGGCCGCCCGGTCTGGCCGGTTCATCAGGGCGATCAACGTGTTGACGTTGCAATTGTCGGTGGTGGATTCACCGGCCTGTCCGCCGCGTTGCATCTGGCTCGGGCCGGGTCGTCGGTCGCTGTGTTTGAGGCTGAAACACCTGGATGGGGGGCCTCTGGGCGCAATGGCGGATTCTGCTGCCTTGGCGGTTCAAAGCTGAGCCACAAGGCCATGACGCGCCGATACGGGGTCGTTGCCGCACAACACTATGCCCAGGCCGAAGCGGACGCGGTTCATCTTGTCGCGGATATTCTCGCCACGCACCAAATCGATGCGGATGTACATTCGAAAGGCGAAACTCAGCTGGCTCACACGCCGCGCGCGATGGAAAAGTTGCGTCGGGACGCTGATACGTCGGGCATATTGCATGAACCAGGCGACCTACCGGGATCGGGTTTCAGTGGCGGGTTTCATGGCGGGTACACCAATCCCGTCGGCTTTGGTCTGAATCCCAGAAAATATCTGTTCGGGTTGGCGCAGGCCGCCCAATCTCATGGTGCGCAGCTGTTTCAGAACAGTGCTGTTCAGGGGATCATACATGGTCAATCCGGGTATGCTGTTCAGACGGTGTCGGGCCGCGTTACAGCGGCTAACGTGCTGGTCTGCACCAACGGCTATTCCAGCGAGGATGTGCCGCCCTGGATGGCTGGCCGCTATATGCCCGCGCAATCCACAGTGCTGGTTACGCGCCCTTTGTCGCAGGCCGAGCTATTGGCCCAAGGTTGGACCACCGACCAGATGTCTTACGACACCCGCAACCTTCTGCATTATTTCCGTCTGATGCCTGACCGGCGGTTTTTGTTCGGCATGCGCGGCGGGCTGCGCTCGTCTTCGGGGGCCGAGGTTGCGATTCGTCGCAAGGTGCACAAAGACTTTGCGCGGATGTTTCCGGCCTGGGCAGATGTCGACGTGACCCATATGTGGTCCGGAATGGTGTGTCTGTCGCGGGATTTGGTGCCATTTGCCGGGCCCGTCGCGGGTCGGGCGGGCCTGTATGCTGGCTTTGCTTATCACGGAAACGGGGTGGCGATGGGAACCTATTGCGGGCGGGCATTGGCCCGGTTGGCTCTGGGGAAGGATGCCGAACTTCCGGAACCGATTGCGCGCGCACCGGGCCGATTTCCACTTGGGCTCTGGCGGCGTGTGTTGATGCCACCGGCCTATGCAGTCATGGGGCTCTGGGATTTGTAGAGATTAAAGAGTGGCGATTTCCAGTTCCAAACCTGCGGCATAATCCGCGGCGCCGTTTTCGACCCGCCACAAGCAATACGCTGCCATTCGCCACGCATACCAGCGGCGCAGCGCTTTGAAGCGTTCGACTGTATGGGCGTTGTCATAGGCGGCCAGAAACTGATCCTCTTCTTCCCGACGCAAAGCCGCACCGCGATAGACATGCTGCATGGCAGGGGACAAGAACAGCGCCAAGTCCTCTGTCGGATCGCCCTGCATCGGGCATTGCCAGTCAATCAGGGTCAGCCCCGACTGCGCGACCAGAATGTTACCGGCCACCGGGTCACCATGGATGAGGCAGGTATGGAGGGTTGGGGCAACCTGTTCAGTGGGGCGCAATTCCTCCAGACGCTGGCGCGCAGGGGATGTGCAGCCATCAAGAATACGCTGACCGTGTCGCTGCAGATCCGTGCTGCCGTTGCAGCCCTTTGGTGCCTCAATAGGCAGGTTGAGCCGATGGAAGGTTTGCAGCAGCACAGCGGCAAGGGCAGACCCGTCCCGCCAGGGTGAACCCGGCGCATGGTCGTAAAACACCCATTGGCCCAATTTATGCCGGCCGGTGGCGCGCAGGCGGGGAACAAATCCGGTGTGGTCCAACGCCCTCAGGCACTGGGCTTCCAGTGTGGCATCGTTGCGAAACAACGGATTGTGGATTCCGGCGCGATAAAGTTTCAGAACCTTGCCGCCATCTTCCCCGATCACTTTCCAGACCTGATTGGTACGCCCACCATACAGGGTTTGAAACTGCGCCCTGGCTGCGACAAGGCCTTGGCCGCGCAGGTCGTCAACAAGATCCAAAGGTGGGGCGATGGAGTCAGGCAGAGGGGTCACCGGTAGAGCAATCGAGTCGCAGGTTGCACAGGTTTGGCCTGTCCCGCCCAGCAGATCAAGTTCCGGTTCGAACCGCCGTCACTGTTCCTGCCGGTACAATCTGACCACTGTCGAGTGTCAACAGCACCGCATCTTCTCCGACCTGAGCCTCGACAACCTGATGATAGGTAGCTGCCAGCTGTTCTGACAGCAGCTCGTCGCCGTCATAGCTTTCCAATGTGGCCGCGTAAGTGCCGTCTGGCAACGGGCTGCCATCACTTGCCGTGCCTGCCCAGACAAACTCGGTTTCATTGGTGGGAGCCGTGATCCGGTCGATCACCGTCCCGTCGCTGTCGCGGATAACCATAACGGCGCTTGTCGCTGCGGGCTCGGCCTGAGCGAACAATGTTTCGGGAGCGCCATCAAATTGAAACGCGGCTGCGGCCCGTACATCCATGCCGACCCAGCTGGCCAGTTCCTCAAGATTCACACTGCCCAAAGACAGGGCCAGATCGGACAGTAGATCATTGGTCTGAACCTGCTGTTCTACCATCGAGAACTGCGCCAGTTGCGACGCATATTCCGAGGAATCCAGCGGTTCGAGCGGGTCCTGATTACGTGCTTGTGCCGTCAACATCAGCAGAAATGTCTCAAAGTCCGAAGCCAGGCCCGAAGTCTTTGACTGCGCTGCTGATGCGGTCGGCGTATTGGTCTGGGTTGTTTGTTGCGTTGGGGTAATCATACTCACATCCTTATATCGATACGCCCGTCAGCCCCCATGCGGGCCAGGGTCGGGCCGTCTTCGGCTCTGTTTTCCGGGGGTGGGGCGGAAAACGCTGTGGTGTCTTCGCTCGGTGATCCGTCATGCTGGGCATCGGACGACGTGCCCAGATCAAAGGACAGGTCCCCCAGACCAAGATTGCGGAACTCGGCCTCAAGGACCGACAGGTGCCGCCGCATCATTTCAAGGGTTTCCGGACGCTCTGCCGCAATTGCCAGATGCAGCCCGTCGTCGCGCCCGTTCAGAACGATTGAAACACGCCCCAGCTCCTCTGGATTCAGCGCGATTTCGATGGCGCCAGAGTGGGGACGCGCAGTGATGGCCGTTGCCATTTGTCCCGCGATCGCACGCGCGACTTCCGCCCGGGCCGTTGCCGTCATGGCTTGTACGGTTGGCCCGGCGTCGCGGGTCGGCGAAAACAACTGCGAGTCGCGCATTGGCTGAACGTCTTCAACCTCGCGTAACGACGAGGCGTCTGTCTGGGATGCGGTCTTTTCCGTCGCCAGCAACTGCATCTGAACAAAGGTCGGCGCGCGATCCTGCGCGGTCGGCTGTTTTGGCGTGACACCTGCGGAGGTTTGGATGCGGGGCGAGTCGCGATCCGGGTCAAAGGAGGTGCCCAAATCGGGCACACCTTGCGGGCGCGTTTCAGGACTGATCGACACCGCAGATCCGTCTTTTGGTCGGGGTGCTGCGGACTGCATCGCTCTTGGATGTGCATGTCCCTGCCCAAGTATCTGAAAGGCGGAATGGACAGTTAGCTGCGGTTGGTTTTCCTGCCCGGCAGGCGCTTCGGCAGGTCGCTTGTGTGATGGTTCAACATCAGCCTGGGTCTTTTGAGGGGGTTGCGTCGTAACCAAGGCAGACTCAACGCGTCTCTCAACGGTCTCATTCTGGGCGGGTGTCGCTGAAACCGGCACCTCTGGCAGCAGGGAATCTTCTGAAGCAACGGCGATTTCCGCCGCGTCACCTTCTTCCGTGAGATCCGCTTCAGCCTCGGGTTCCGGGACCTGAACCGCTGACGGTTCTAACAATTCAGAAGGCTGTTCGGCCTCTTGCTCCATGACCGTTTGAAACGAAGCCGCAGCTTGCGAATCGGGGCGTTCCTGCGTGTTCGCCTCGGATTTTGCGGTGGCATTGGGCGATGACAGCATCACTGAAAGAGGGTTGGGCATTTTGCTCCGGCTCCGATTATGTGACCGGAAACCTGCCTGCAGGAAGTTACATTTATTTTAACTGCTTTCGCCTTTGATCAAGAAAGTTCGATGCAAATTTCGGAGAAAGCGATGAAGATTTCTGCGACCCCGCCCCCCGCGCAGGCCCCCACAACGGCCGAGCGAATGCAGACCGCAGCCGTCGAGTTGGAGGCTGCGTTTCTGACAGTCATGCTCAAGTCCGCAGGGCTGGGCAAGGCGCGCCAGTCCTTGGGCGGAGGCGAGGGGGAAGACCAGTTTTCCTCGTTCCTTGTGCAGCAACAGGCGCAACAGCTGGCCAAATCCGGCGGTGTGGGCCTGTCCGAAATCCTGTTCCAGTCCTTGATGGAGAAAGCCGATGCCGACCAAACCCGAAACTGACCTGATCAGATCCCTCGAAGAAGTGCTGGATCTTGAACGTACCGCGCTGGTCGATGGTGACCTTGATCGGCTGAACCAAATGGCGCCCGAAAAAGAAAAGCTGATCGGTGCGGTCAATGACATGCAGGTTTTTGATAGCGACGATTTGATGCGTCTTCAGAAAAAGGTCACACGAAATCAGGCCCAGTTGAACAGTGCGGCCGAAGGGATTCGCGCTGTTGCCGGTCGTATGGCGGAACTTCGGCGTGTGCGGCAGGAGTTCTGCACCTATGGCGCGGACGGTCAACGCAGCGGGTTTTCGGTGCGTGGCAATAAGAAGCTGGAGAAACGGGCATAGCCACGGGTTTAAATCAAATCCGAATTTTCTGGCCGCGGCACCTTAGCACTCCGTTAGGAGATCGACGTCAAAGGTGGTCGGGCACCTGAACAGCAGGTGGCGCGAACAGCCCGACGGCGGGTCGCAGTGATCAGAAAGATGTCAAAGCCCGCATGTGGTGCGGGAAAGCATGGGCGCAAAGGGCCCGAACGGAAAAGGAAGAAAGCTATGTCCAGCATTCTGACCAATAATGGCGCAATGGTTGCGCTGCAGACCCTGAAATCAGTCAACAAGAACCTGGCGCAAACCCAGAGCGCGATCTCGACCGGTAAGGACGTTGCAACTGCCAAGGACAACTCAGCCGTCTGGGCGATCTCCAAAGTCATGGAGTCTGACGTCAAGGGCTTCAACGCGATCAAAGACAGCCTGGCACTGGGTGAGTCAACTGTTGCAGTGGCGCGAAACGCGTCGGAAACCGTGACGGACCTTCTGACCCAGATGAAGGAAAAGATCGTCGCAGCACAGGAAGACAACGTTGACCGCGATAAAATCCAGACGGATGTGACCGCTTTGCGGGAGCAGATCAACTCGGTTGTCGGTGCTGCTCAGTTCAACGGGCTCAACTTGGTTAACGGGGGATCTGCGTCGATCCTGTCTTCGTTGGATCGTGACAACACCGGTGCCGTGACGGCGTCGTCGATTGCTGTTGCCGGACAAGACCTGTCCATTGGTGGTTACGTCGCCAAAGACGTTCTTGCGACTTCGGATGGTGTGACAACCGATGGCGATGTGGCCGGTTTCACCATGGACCGTACCGCGGGTACTGGTGATATCGTAATCGACAGCTCAGCGGCCAACTTTGTAGTTGGTGACAGTATTTCGATCAGAGTTGGCGATCAGGAAGTGTCCTATACAATTCAGGGCAGCGATCTTGATCCATCGGGAACCTATGACGCGAACTACACTGACGCACTTGTCGCCGTTGGCCTTAAGAACCAGGTGGATGCGCTTGGTATTACGGGTGTTGCTGTCGATTATGATTCTTCCGGTGCACCGAATACGCTGTCCTTTGCAACGGGTACTGCTGCGGCCGGTGCGGATGCAAATCAAGACGTTACGGTGTCGGCTCAGTTCACCAACGCGGGTTCTGGCGGACTTGGTGCCCTGTCATCGATTAACGTTTCAACAGGTGCCGGAGCAATTGCTGCGCTGGGGACCATCGAAGGCCTGATCGACACCGCCATCGACGCATCGGCAGCGTTTGGTTCGGCACAGGGGCGGATTGAGACCCAGCAAGAGTTCATCTCGAACCTGTCGGACTCGTTCAAGTCGGGTATTGGCTCGCTGGTTGATGCCGACGTGGAAGAGACCTCGGCCTGTCTGCAGGCCCTGCAGGTACAGCAGCAGCTGGCCACACAGTCTCTGTCGATCGCTAACCAGGCACCGCAGTCGATCCTGTCGCTGTTCCGTTAAGTTTCGAAACCTAACCGGGGCGCGGAAACGCGCCCCGATCCTGACCGCCAGAAGACGGACCATTGGAAGGATTTCAAGTGACACCGCAATCTCTTGCACATCGGGCCTACGCTCAGACCGCAGCCCCCGCGCGCACCCCGCGCGACACCGAGTACGAGGCTATTTCAAAAATCACGCACCGACTCAAAGCCGCGGCCACCCGGCAAAAGACCGATTTCGGAGGGTTCGTACAGGCACTGCATGAAAACCGCCGCCTATGGACCGTTCTGGCCAGCGGTGTCGCGGATTCAGACAACGCGTTACCAAATGAATTGCGTGCACGGATTTTCTATCTGGCTGAATTCACCGAGCAGCACAGCAGCCAGATTTTGGGTAACAAGGCAACGGTGGAGCCCTTGCTTGAAATCAATATGGCTGTCCTGCGTGGCTTGCGACAGATGGGTGCAAGCTGATGGGGGGCCTGGTTCTGAAGCTGGCCCCGAAAGAGAGGGTATTGATCAATGGCGTGGTCGTGGAAAACGGGGACCGCCGCAGCCGGTTCTCGATCATGACGCCACAAGCGAACGTCCTGCGACTGCGCGACGCCATTCATCCTGACGAAGTTAATACGCCTGTGCGGCGTGTATGTTACGCTGCCCAGCTTGTGCTGTCAGGTGATATGGAGCCGGACCAGGCCCGTCAGCAACTGCTGCGGCGGGTCGAGGAACTAAGCCGGGTGTTCACCGACGCCGACAGTCACCGGGTGCTGTCCGAGGCCACCGAAGCTTTGTTGGCTGAACAGTATTACAAATGTCTGAAATCTCTGCGTGCCTTGTTGCCCAGAGAAGAGCGATTGATGGCCTATCAGCAATGACTTTCCAGCCTGTCATCCCCACAGGCGGCATTGTCGGCTGGCGCTTTCTGCAGCGTAACTACGATACACAGCTCGACAGATATGCGTCTTCGGCCGTCAACGAAAGGGAGACGCAGTATTTTCTGGAGAAGATCGCAAAGGTGCAATCGGCAGAAGATCTGGTGTCTGATCGTCGTTTGCTGCAAGTGGCATTGGGTGCGTTTGGTTTGGAAGATGACATAAACAACCGCTATTTCATTCAGAAGGTGCTGTCAGATGGCACTAACGCAGATGATGCGCTGTCCAACCGTCTGTCCGACAAAAGATACCGTGAGTTTTCTGCGGCGTTTGGGTTGGGACCGGGGGATGTGCGCAAGACGGGGTTGATCACCAATATGGAAGAGATCGCGCGTGACAATGTCGTCTCGCGGTTCGAAATATCCGTTGGTGAATCAGATGAGACGATGCGCATTTCCCTTTACGCGCAGCATGCCCTGTCTGATTTGGCCTCTCAAACTGGCAGCGCGGACACCAAGTGGTTTGATCTGATGGGACTGCCGCCGCTGCGAAGTATGATGGAAACTGCGCTTGGACTTCCATCCAGTTTTGGACGGCTGGATATCGATCGGCAGTTAGAGGTTTTCAAAGACCGGCTGTCAAGTGTGACTGGCTCTGATGATCTGGCACAGTTTAAGGATGAGGCCGCAGTTGCACAGCTGACAGATCGATTCCTTGCGCGCAGCCAGATTGCCCAATTGCAAAGCGCGATTTCGCCCGCGCAAACCGCTTTGATCCTGCTGGGTGGGTAACAAGGCCCAAGGTTCCGGCGCATTTTGGAGCGTAGGTTTTTTATCGGTATGTATCGGGGTCCGAAGAACCCGCGGAATGAAACTGTCGAACGCGGTTAGGCAGGTATTGATGCGCACAACAGGTGCCGGGTTCAGGCGTCCAGCACTGCATCCGCCGATGTTCTGAGGGCAAAGGACGTCACTGGCTGCGACACGTTATGCAGTTTTACATCCCCCAGCGGTATAGCATTGGCGCATGCAGGCAGGATATCGGCAGACACGACAATACGATGGCTGACCGTTTTACCGTATTCCCCCAGCCGGGCGGCGATATTCGCGGCCTGCCCGATCACGGTAAAGTCCAACCTTTCGCGCGATCCGACATTACCATAGGTGACCCGCCCATAGGCCACGCCAATCGAACAATCGCAATGGATGTCTGACCCTGACGAACGCAGTTCACCCAGCTTTTCTACAATTTCAGTCGCCGAGCGTTGCGCATTTTCGCGCGCGGCTATTGAATCCTCGCCAGCTGGAAAAACCGCCAATACCGCGTCGCCGATGAACTTCAGCACTTCACCGCCATTTTCATGCACGATACCGGACACGGTTTCAAAAAAGTCGTTCAGCACGCTGATATAAGCGGTTCGGCCAAGTTGTTCTTCGAGGCTGGTAGAGTTTCGCAGATCGCAGAACATGATGGCTGCGTCGATCTCATCCCCATCACCGCGTCGAATCTCGCCACCCAGAACGCGGGCACCTGAACGTTTGCCCACATAGGTTTCAAGCAGGACCTGTGCGTTTTCACGCTGCATAAAAACTTCGTAAAACCGAGCAATGACCGAGGAGCACTCGAACACCAGCCCCAGGTTTTCCGTGGTGAACCCGTCGGGGTGATCGCAAGTCAGCGTCAGAACATTGGTCCGCCCGTCCGAGAACGGCAGCGGCATGGCGACGTAATCGGTGGCGCCCTTTGCCCTGAGATCCTCCATGATCGGAAAGCTGTTTTGAGGAATTTCGTCATTCAGACGCTGGCGTACGCCGCCCAGCCCGTTCGACACATGCCGCAGTGGACTGTTGAGGTAAGCCGGATGGTCATGAATTTCATAGGTCGGGACATTGGTCGAGATTTCGGCCACACCCTTTTCCCAAATATAGTGCTTGCCTGCGATCAGTGGATGCAGCGACCAAGCCAGGATGCTCAGGCGTTGAATGGCGATGCCATGTTCCAGCATCTTCTCGGCCAGTGCTTTGGTGAAGGCTTCGGGCGTGTCATTGTTGGATGCACCGCGCATCAGCCAATCGATCAGGGGGCCGCTGATATTGCCATCTTCGGGGTCGCGTAACGTGTTCTCACCCAGATCCAGCCGGGTATAGACGCCGGACATAAACCCGATATGACCCTGAATGGCGACGCTTTCAGGCAGGGCTTCTTCATAGGCCCAGACGGAATTTGCAATTTGCGTGCCGCCAACACTGACGTCGTGATAGGTCGCGGTTCCTTTAAATGGGCAAAAGGTCTGCAACTCGGTTTCGTCGCTCAGATCGATGCAGACGTCTTTGCGCGGGATATAGATCGCCGGCGGCAACCGCGTTTCATACATGACCTTGGCATTGGTGCTTTCGGCCAGCAGAATCTCATCCCGGTAGATCGCAACCCGACCTTTCAACGGTTCAACTGAGATCCCATAGCCTTTGACTTTTGGTGTGGTGTGAACGTTCATCATCAACCTCCCTGGCGCGGGTCCCTATAGGATGGGCCTTTGGCTGAGGTTTTCCAAGGGGGGTGAGCGTTATTTTATCACACAGACCCTGTGCGCTCAGACCATCTGGATCACGTCTTTTTCAATGGACAGCATGTAGCCCTTTTTGGCGATGTTCTTGACCAGCAGCTCGCTGACCATCTGGTTGCCAAGTGTATCCCGCAGCCGTTTTATGCGCGTGGCCCCTGCGGCTTCATCGCAATCGGCAGCGTCACGGCCGGAAATCATGCCTTCGATTTGCGCGCCGGACAGAACCTCGTCATCCAGCCGGGATTCGGCCAGAACAGACAGGGTTTCCATCGCCGCCGGGGTCAGTTTGAAATCCATGTTGTTCAGGTAAACGGTGTTTTCCTCGCGGCTGATCAACAACGAAGTCACCTGAATACCGGTGCGTTCGATCTGTGCCATGCGTCGGTTCAACAGCACCAGCATCACCAGAAACACTAGCGCCGTCACCAGCATCGCGCTGGCAAAGACCAGCAGAACGAAGATCACCATCCGATAGCTGGACAAGGTGTCGGCAAAAGCCGTGCCTGACTGGGCCAGAATCTCAAGCAGGCGAATTTCGGTCTGTGAGGTCAGGTCGCTTTCGATAAACAGCCGCTCGACCCGGGCATTGAAGGCATTGGCGTCGGGCAGAGTCCAGAACAGGAAAATGGCCGCCGTCACCAGTATCAGGACGATTGCAACGATGCCCGCGCCAACCAGTCGCACGCCCGAGCGTCTGGCCTCAGTAACGGAGATAGAATTTTCCGGCATTGGCCTTCCTTTTATCCAACCCTTCGGGTCCGAACACGGACATGACGTTCAGCAAGGTCCAGCCCGACCCCTTGAGGCGTTGGGCAACCTCTTTTTTGGCCTGCCCTTTGTCACAGGCCGAGACTTGCATGACGCCATAGTGCAGGCGCAACGGATTGTCCTGCTTGGCCTTGTAGTCGGCATAGCAGTCGGCCGCCTGCGCCGCAGTGCCTAGCGATATCAGGGCCATAACGGCCAGAGAAGAGAGGATCTGTTTCATAGGCCGCATCCTGCGCATGGGATGGTCCGATATTCAATAACCTAAGGGGTTTCGCGGGTCTGCTATCGGATAACACCGGGGCGTTATTGCTTGTCTGACAGGGGGACAGCCAGTGTCGGGACATCGAATACACGGCCCGCCCCGGGCCTTATCTGAGACTATTGAAGGACACGCACCATGCATAAGAAATTTATCGCCCTGATCGTGGCAACAGCGGTTGCAGTCACCGGCGTCTCGGCCTCACAGGCGCGGGCCGCAGATGCCGGGGACATCCTTGGCGGGCTGGCCGCCATTGCGCTGATCGGCGCTGCCGTGAAGCATTTCAGCGATGAGAACAAGAAAAACACGGTGACGCATAACTACAATCATGTGTACCAACCGCCCAAGCACCACGCGCACCCCAAGCCTGCAATCAGGCCGCATCATGTGCGCCCGCTGCCGAAACACATCGCTAAATACGACCTGCCGCAGCGCTGCCTGCGCACCTTCAAGGCGTATTCCCACAAACGCCCGCTGTTGGGGGCGGGTTGCCTCAACAAACACTACAAATACAGCAAAAGCCTGCCGAACCAGTGCAAGGTCAAGTTCTGGAACGGCAAAAAGTCCAGACGGGCGTACCATCCCGGTTGCCTGCGCCAAAAGGGATACCGCGTGAGTTACAGGTAACGGTCTTCGAGCAGGAGCGGCACCGCAGAAGTGCCGCGCAGGAGAGGGTGGCGCAAGCTGCCCTCTCTTTTTTCTTGCGATGGGCGGTAAAACGCGTTTTTCCTGATCTATGACATCTCCGGATTACTCTATTGAACAAGACGCCGTGGCGAAGGGCTATTTTCGGATTGCCGGCGTCGATGAAGTTGGCCGTGGACCACTGGCCGGCCCGGTGGTTGCAGCCGCCGTTATCCTCAACCCCGACGATATCCCCGAAGGGCTGAACGATTCCAAAAAGCTGGCCGCGAAAAAGCGCGCTGTCCTGGGGGCAGCCCTGCACGATAGGGCTGAGGTTGCCGTAGCCCAAGCCTCGGTCGCCGAGATTGATGAGATCAACATCTTGCGGGCCTCTCATCTGGCGATGGAGCGCGCGGTGGCGGCGCTGGACCCACCGCCGGATTACTTGCTGATCGACGGGAACATGATTCCGCGCGATCTAGCGCTTCCGGCGCAGGCGGTGGTCAAAGGTGATGCTTATTCGGTGTCGATTGCGGCCGCTTCGATCGTCGCCAAAAACTGGCGCGATCAACTGATGGTGGATTTGGCGCAACAGCATCCCGGATATGGCTGGGAGACAAACGCCGGTTATCCGTCAAAACAACACAAGCAAGCGCTGCAAAATCTTGGTGTGACCCCACACCATAGACGTTCGTTCAAGCCTGTGCACAATATCTTGTATCAAGAGTAAATTGTAAGTCGCTGATTCAAAAAAGAAATTGACGGCGAATCCAGGATGACTCATCCTTGTCTCAACCAAATGAGCGCAAAAGCGCCGTGGAACTTGAGGCAGTGATATGACAACGACCAAGACAAAGGGCGCAGCAGCGCTCCCTCTAAACACGATTCTATCCGGGGACTGCATCAAAGTGATGAACGGTCTCCCCGAGGCGTCGGTAGACCTGATTTTCGCCGATCCACCCTATAACCTTCAACTCAAAGGTCAGTTGCACCGCCCGGATAACAGCCAGGTGGATGCGGTTGACGATCACTGGGATCAGTTTTCAAGCTTTGGTGTTTATGACCAATTCACCCGCGAATGGCTGAAAGCGGCGCATCGTCTGCTCAAGCCCAATGGCGCGATTTGGGTGATTGGGTCCTACCACAACATTTTTCGCGTCGGTACAGCCCTGCAGGACGCCGGATACTGGATTCTGAACGACGTTGTCTGGCGCAAATCGAACCCGATGCCAAACTTCCGCGGCAAACGGTTCACCAACGCGCATGAGACGATGATCTGGGCCAGCAAACGCGAAGGTGCGAAATACACCTTTAACTATGAGGCGCTGAAGGCTCTTAACGAAGGCATTCAGATGCGCAGCGACTGGGTCCTGCCAATTTGCACTGGGCATGAGCGTCTGAAGGACGAAAACGGCGACAAGGCACATCCGACGCAAAAGCCGGAATCGCTGCTGCACAGGGTGTTGATCGGGTCGACCAATCCCGGTGATGTGATCCTGGACCCGTTCTTTGGCACCGGCACGACCGGGGCTGTGGCCAAGATGCTGGGCCGCGAATTCATCGGGATCGAGCGCGAGGAAAGCTATCGCAAGGTGGCCGAGAAACGCATCGCCAAGGTCCGCAAGTTTGATCGCGAGGCGCTGGAGGTCAGCGCCAGCAAACGCTCTGAACCGCGCGTGCCCTTCGGTCAGCTGGTCGAACGCGGCATGCTGCGCCCGGGCGAAGAGCTGTATTCCATGAACCAGCGCCACAAGGCCAAGGTGCGTGCCGATGGCACGCTGGTGGGCGACAACGTCAAAGGCTCGATCCATCAGGTGGGCGCGCATCTGGAAAACGCGCCGTCCTGCAACGGCTGGACCTACTGGTGCTTTAAGCGCGACGGCAAAACCGTGCCGATCGACGTGCTGCGTCAGCAGATACGGGCCGAAATGCACAACTGATTACACCAATACCGCCGGTGCCTGTGGCCTGACACACGGCACTAAGCCTTGCCCCGCCGTCTTCGGCGGGGTCTTTTGTTTTCATCCGCCCCAGGTTTCGATATGAGCCTTCTATACTTTACGGCCCAGTGAAGGAGCCCCAGCCATGTCGGATACCACAGCCAGCGTTTCCCGTTTTGGGCGGTTCTTTGGAACGCAGCCCGACAGGGTCGAGGTGGAAAACAAATACACCGAGGCTGCATTGGAGCGGCATAAGCGCGAAGGGCTGGAACTGGCTGTTCGAGCCCGCTGGATCGCGATGGGGCTGACCGGGGTTTTGCTGATCTATCTCAACCCGCATTGGGATGTGCTTTGGTATCACTTCATCTTGGTGCTGATCTGCGCCAATGGCTGGCTAATCCAGCGTGCAGGTCGCGTAGGCCAGTCCCGGACCGAGCTGCTGCTGATCTTTGCCGATCTGCTGATCATGACCTTGGGCATGATCGTGCCAAACCCGTTCAGCGACGATGTGCGGCCGTTGGCCATGCAATACCGGTTCGACAATTTCCAGTATTTTTTCATCATCCTGGCCGCGGGTACGCTGGCTTATTCCTGGCGGACGGTGATTGCTATCGGGTCCTGGACTGCCATGATGTGGACGGTAGGTTGGATCATCGCCTGGTGGGTGTCCACACCGATGCCAGAGATAAGCACCCGATTGACTGACGCTCTGACCGGATACCCGGATATGGCTCAAATCCTAGATCCTAATAGTTTCAGATCCTCCATACGCGTTCAGCAGGTGGTTGTGTTCATGATGGTGGCCGTGACTTTGGGTGTGTCGATGCGGCGGCTCAATCTGTTGTTGATGACAAATGCGGGGCTGGAACGTGAACGGGCTAATCTATCGCGGTACTTTTCACCCAATGTGGTTGAGGAGTTGAGCCAGAATGACGACCCTCTCAAGCAGGTGCGCAAAGAGAATGTAGCGGTTCTGTTCATCGATATTGTCGGGTTCACCAAATATGCGGCCGGTCGCGATCCCTATGAGGTGATCGAAGTTCTGCGCGGGTTTCATGCACGCATGGAGGCTGAGGTCTTCCGCCATCACGGTACATTGGACAAATACTTGGGCGATGGTCTGATGGCCACGTTTGGCACGCCAGTGCCGACACCGTCGGATGCCAGCAACGCGGTGGCCTGCGCGCGGGATATGATTACTGTTATCAACCGCTGGAATCTGGAGCGGCGTAGGGCCGGCGAGCCCGAGATCCATGTTGGGGTCGGGGTTCACTATGGCTCGGTGGTTTTGGGCGATATTGGGGCCAATCGTCTGGAGTTTGCGGTGATAGGAGATGCGGTGAACGTTGCCGCCAAGCTAGAGGCGCTGACACGCGAATTCCGGGCCCGGATTGTCCTGAGCGAAGCGGTGCGGGTGCAATTGGAGCAGGAGGGCAACACCGCGGCCGAACTCATGGCCGGGTTCGAGGCGCATATCAACAAGGCGGTGCGCGGCGTTGAATACCCGATGGATGTTTGGGTGATGTAGCACAGGGTGCTCCCGCCGATCTGCCCTGCATCAAAGATGCAATGCGGATCGTTGGGCCAGGCAGCACGCTGGCGCGTGCTGCGGTCAGGTCCCAGGCGTCGGGTTTTGCGACCGGTTGTAAGGTTTCCAGTCTGAGATTTCAGGGTAGTACTGTCGACGCCAGGCCCGCACGCGCGGGTTCATCACCCGCCGCCAGAGCGGTGGGATCATCGCGGCAACCGTCATCACCGGATAGCCATAGGGCAGTTGCGGCGCGGCATCCTCGGAATGGTGTTGCAACAGCGGAAAGCGGCGGTTGGGTTTGTAGTGGTGGTCCGAGTGTCGTTGCAAGTTGATCAGCAGCCAGTTTGACGCCTTTTGTGACGCGTTCCACGAATGACGGGGCTGAACATGTTCGTATTTTCCCTGACCCAGATGCTTCCGTGTCAAGCCGTAGTGCTCCACGTAGTTGACCAGCTCAAGCTGCCAGATGGCGACACCTGCCTGAATCAAAAACAGGGCAACGCCGAGCAGGCCTCCGATCGCGAAGGCCAGCACCAGCATGGCCAGCTGCAATGCCCAGTAGCGCCAGAATGGGTTGGCGCGGTCGGTCCAGGGGCGGTCCTTGCGCGCCAGTTTGTCACGCTCGGCCCGGAAGGCCGAGACGAGGCATTGTATCAAGACACGGGGGTAAAACCGGTGGAACCCCTCGTTGTACCGTGCGGTGACCGGGTCGCGCGGGGTGCCAACATAGCGGTGATGCACCAGCAAGTGCTCGGACCTGAAATGCGAATACAGGACCATAGCCAGCAGGATGTCCCCCAGCCAGCGTTCCAATCGCCCTTTCTGGTGCATAAGCTCATGGCTGTAGTTGATGCCGATGGTCCCGGATATCACGCCCATGCCAAAGAACAGCCCGATTTTGGTCAGTGTGGTCAGATGATCCGTATGGGTTGTGTACCAGATCAGTCCATACAGCGTCAGGAACTGTGTTGGGACCCAGGCTTTGGTCAGCAGCACATACCAGTGCAACGCAGTGTCGGGCGTGTCGGGGTCGGCGTTGTTCAGCGCTAGCCCAGTCAACCGATCCAGCAGAGCAAAGGCCCACCAGGTCGACAGCGGCACCAGCAGAACCCACCAGCCGCCGGCAAAGGCAGCGGCCCAGATCAACGGAATCAGCAGGAAAGAGACCCAGAACGGAAGGGCCGATTGCCAGCGTGACAGGGTCTCAGGTGCGATCATCGAGTGGCTCCGTACAACTGCGCCGAGATTAGTCCCAGACCGACATCGTCACAATGGGTTACCGATTGCGCCAGAGATCATGGGCCTTGCGCATGACCGTCGGCAGATCGCCGGGTCGAAAAGCGTGTTTCGCCATCACAAGTAGGCCGTTTGGAATAGTGTTTTCAGGCAAGGGCGCTGTCCAGATGCGCAGGATCAGGTGGAAATGGGTAAAGGTATGGCGCACCTCGCCTGGAAGGGAATGCCACTGGGCCGAAAAAGGCGGCGTTTCGGCTGGTGCCTCTGACCAGTCGGAACCGGGCCAGCCCAGCATGCCACCCAACAACCCTTTGTCTGGGCGACGCTGCAGCAACAGCGCTCCGTCCTCTGCTTGCGCGATGTAGATATGCCCATAGCGGGTTGGTTTGGGCTTTTTCGGTGTTTTACGCGGCAGGTCAGGCTGCGTTCCGGCCATACGGGCCTGACAAGGGTCGCGCAGCGGACAAATCCCACAGGTCGGGGATTTCGGCGTGCAGATCGTCGCGCCCAGATCCATCACTGCCTGCGCGTAATCGCCGGGGCGCTGGCGCGGCGTCAATACAGCGGCTTTTTCCTTGAGCTGTGGTTTGGAACCGGGCAGAGGGTCGTGGATGTCAAAAAACCGGGCCATGACCCTTTCGACATTGCCGTCCAGAACGGTTTCCGAGCGATCAAAGGCAATGGCCGAGATCGCAGCGGCCGTGTAAGGGCCAATGCCCGGCAGTTTCAGAAGGGAGTCATAAGTGTCGGGGAATGCTCCGCCATGGTCATCGGTCACAACCCTCGCGCATTTCAGCAGATTTCGGGCGCGGGCGTAATAGCCCAACCCGGCCCATTCGCCCATGACTTGGTCGTCAGGCGCGGCCGCAAGGGCCTGAACCGTTGGCCAGCGCGAGGTGAACCGAAGGAAGTACTCGCGCACAGCAGCCACTGTCGTTTGTTGCAGCATCACCTCGGACAGCCAGATGCGATAGGGGTCCGGCACCACGCCTGCAGCCCGATCTGCCGGGCCCACGCGCCATGGCATCGAACGGGCGTGGTGGTCGTACCAGTTCAGCAGGGTTCGGCTCAGGTCAATTTCACTGGTTTCACGCAAGTTTTATCTATCTCCCTGTCGGGTTTCGCTGGCGCCTGTTCATATGCCCTCTACAATAGTGGGGCAGGAGTTGGAAACCAGATGCAGCGCAGACGTTCTTCGACCCGCGGGTTCAAACGCACCGCGACATTGCTGAACGACCAGATCAGGCGCGCCGGGGAAAGCCGGGGCTTTGCAGTGTCGCGTCTGCTGACCCGATGGGCTGAAATCGTCGGTCAGGATATGGCCGCCATCGCCAGCCCCGTAAAGGTGGGCTATGGCAAGGGCGGCATGGGCGCGACCCTGACCGTTCTGACCACCGGACCGCAGGCCCCGGTGCTTGAGATGCAAAAGGAACAGCTGCGCAGCAAGGTGAATGCCGTCTATGGCTATAACGCGATCAGCCGGGTGCGCATCACCCAGACCGCGCCGACCGGATTTGCCGAGGGGCAGGCCAGTTTCGACCACCAGCCGAAACAAGCGAAACCCAAGACCGAACCAGAAGTCGCCGCCCAGGCGGACCGGGCCGCGCAGGATGTTCACGATGGTGATCTGCGCGCAGCCCTTGAACGTCTGGGCCGTAACGTTTTATCCAAGCAAAAACGCTAAGAAAGGGCTGAGTAATGAGCCGTATTGCAACCGGAATTTGTACGGCCGTCGCCGTGGCCGCTGGCGGCTATTGGCTGTCGACGTCAAATTCCAATTCCGCCTCCTATCCGCTGATCAGCAGCGCCCAGGCACAAGAAGCTGAACTGGACACCTCGACCGTCGTCGAAATGGTGCAAGGGGCCGACGACGCGCCGGTCGAGATCATCGAATATGCGTCTTATACCTGCCCGCATTGCGCGAATTTCCACACCGGGCCGTTCAAACAGCTCAAGAAGGATTTCATCGACACGGGCAAGGTGAAGTTCATCTATCGCGAAGTGTATTTTGACCGCTATGGCCTGTGGGCTTCAATGGTCGCGCGCTGCGATGGTCCCGAGAAATTCTTTGGCATTTCCGACCTGATCTATGATGGCCAGTCGGAATGGACCAAAGCAGGGGGCCCGGCTGAAATCGTGGACGAGCTGCGCAAGATCGGCCGTCTGGCCGGGATCGACAATGACCAGCTTGAGGCCTGCCTTCAGGACGGCACCCGCGCGCAAACGCTGGTGGCCTGGTATCAGGAAAACGCCGAGCGTGATGGTATTCAGGCGACCCCGTCTTTCCTCGTGAACGGCAAGCAGGTCGACAACCAATCTTATGAAGAGTTCAAGCAGCTTATCGAAGCTGAACTGGGCAGCTAAGCTTTTGCGACCGGCCTATCGGGCCGGTCGTTTTCCACCAATCAGGGCGACGGGGCGATCTGCAACAGCATGTCCCGGACCATGTCAGCCTCATCGATTTCCAGACGCACGGGCAGAGTGATCACCTTGCTGCGAAACGCTGCCGGAAGGCGCACAGCGTCTTTCTCTGTTGTGACCATCTGCGCCCCCAACACCCGGGATTCGCTTTCCAACCGTGTCATCAGCGCCGGGGTCAGCGGCTGGTGGTCGTCCAGCGCTTCGGCTCGCAGCAGGGTTGCACCCAGGCCGCGCAGCGTTGCAAAGAACTTCTCGGGGTGGCCGATGCCGGCAAAGGCCAGAATCTGCGTGTCGCTCCAATCCATGCCAGTTTGCAACGGCGCGACAGCACCAGTTGCGTGTGGGACAGTCAGCTTGTTTTGCCAGAGCCTTGAGAACTGGTCCTGCGCCTCGGCCTCGCCCAGTGACAGAACCAGATCGGCGCGTTGCAAGCCAATATCGACCGGTTCCCGCAGGGGGCCAGCTGGCAGGCACAGCCCGTTGCCAAAACCTTTGACCGCGTCCACAACGATCACCGAAAAATCCTTGGCCACCGACGGGTTCTGAAACCCGTCATCCAACACAATCACGGTGGCTCCGGCCGCTGCGGCAGCCTGTGCGCCAGCCGCGCGATCCTTGGCCACCCAAACATCAGCAAATGCAGCTAGCAACAGCGGCTCGTCCCCCACCTGTGCGGCGGTGTGTTTACCGGGATCGACGCGAACGGGACCCTCCAGTGATCCGCCATGGCCGCGGGTGACAACATGGGTTTGATGCCAGGCATCACGCAGCTGTTCGATTATCCAGATCACGGTCGGCGTTTTGCCGGTGCCACCTGCGTTAAGATTGCCGACACAGATGACGGGCACGCCGGGGTTCAGACCAGGTTTTGATGCGATCCGACGCGCAGTTGCCGCCCCATAGAGACGCCCCAGCGGGGCCAGCACCCGGGCGCGCAGGTCCAGGTGATCCGGGGCGGTATTCCAGAAATCAGGTGCTCGCATGATCGGCGCTCCGTTCATCCAGACAGTCTTGCACCAGATCAATCAGCTGATCGGCCTGCGGGGCACCCTCGGACACGATTTTCCACCCGGACAGCGCCATATCCGCGGCCCGATCCGGGGCCAAAAGTTCGACCACCGCGTCACCCAGTTCGGTGGCCGTTCTGACGGCACGGGCGGCGTCTGCGTGGTTCAGCTGATCGTATAGCTGCTGGTGACGGTGTACAAAAGGTCCGTGAATGATCGCCGATCCCAAGGCTGCGGCGTAAAGCGGATCGTGCCCCCCGGCACCACGTTCCAGTGAGCTGCCCAGAAAACTCACGGCAGAAACCCGATACCACAGGCCCAGATCCTCGGGCATGGCGGACAGGATGACTTGGGTCGTGTCTTCAATCTGACCGCTGCTATCCCAGTTGGCGCAGCGCAGGTCCATGGTTTCCAACCGCCGCCTCAATGGCTCGGCCTCGGTCATGTCTGCAACCTGCAACACCAGAGCCAGCCGGGGCAACATCCGGGTCGCTTGCCGGTGGGCGCTGAGGACCGAGATGAACTCTTTGTCTTGCACCCATGCCGCAAGCCAGACAGGCCTGCCTGCAAGGGCGTGATTGGTCTCGATCAACTCGTCTTCGGGCCAGGGTTTGGGGTTTGGGCTGACATGCAACGGGGGCGCTTGCTTTACCTTGGCAGAGGCAACTCCAAGCCGCCGGATGTTTCGGGTCGTCTCAGAGGTGGTAGCCAGAATCGTCTGGAAACAGTCGAACGTATAGCGCGTGATGTCAGGCAGCCATCGACCCCCGCGCGCGACCTGAATATCCGTGCCAGCCTCGATCAGAATCAGGGGAATGCCGTGTTCCTCGGCCCGGGTGATGACATTTGGCATCAGCGCGCCACCGACCCACAATCCAAGATCCGGGCGCCAGTTATCCAGAAATGCCCGCGCCGCACCGCCCTGTTCGGACGGGAGGTTTATCAGTGTGTAGCCCCCGCTTTCCCACCGGGTCAGGTTGGCGTCAGGCGGGGCAGTCAGCAACACCGACAGGCTGGGTCGGGCCTGTTGCAGTCTGCGACAGAAATCAACAACCGCGCGCTGGCGATCCTGCGTGCTGATGTGAACCCATATCAACTCACCCTCGGGGCGTGGGATATAGGGCGTGTCGGCGCTGTTTTGCACCCCCCAGGACAGAACGCGATAAGCGGCCAGGCTAAGTGAGCGCGGTTTGCTCATGAGGCGATCCCGGAACTGTCTGGATCGAGTTGCGCATATAGCGCCGCATGTATGCCAGTGCTGGCGGCGAGGACACCATTCAGGCGTGGATGGGCGTTGTTGAAACGTAAGGGCTGACCCTGTCGATTGGAACAAATGCCGCCGGCCTCGCGGATGATCAGATCCCCGGCTGCAATATCCCATTCCCAGCTGGGTCGCAGGGTCAGCATTCCGTCGAACCGGCCTTGCCCGACCAGCGCCATGCGATAGGCCAGCGACGGGCGGTAATTTCGTTTGAAATCCGGCACCTGACCCTGCCGCCAATGGTGGGCGTCCAGGTTGGGTTTGGCGGCCAGAATCTCGGCCATTTCCAGGTCAGGCACATGTGACACGGCAATTGGCGCGCCGTTCAGCGTCGCACCTTGCCCCTTGGCGGCGGCATAGAGAAGATCACGCAAGGGCAGGTAGATCACTGCGGCGGTCACCTCGCCTTGCTCGGCAATAGCCAACGAATGCGCCCAGGTGCGTGAGCCTTCGGCAAAGCTGCGGGTGCCGTCGATCGGATCAATGATGAACACGCGGCTTTTTGTCAGCCGGTCACTGGTGTCCTCGGTTTCTTCGCTTAGCCAGCCATATCCCGGGCGGGCGGCAGGCAGGCGCTGTTCCAGCATCGCATTGACGGCCAGATCAGCCTCGGTCACCGGGCCTGCACCATCGGGTTTGTCCCAGCGTTGCGCTGTGCGGCCCGAAAACTGGGTGGCGATCTTTCCGGCTTCAAGCGCCGCGTCGATCAGAAGGGGCAGATCAGGTGCCGGCAAGTGTCATTCCCTCGATCAGCACCGACGGGACAACGCGCGACAGGTGGGTGCGGGCATCGTTTGCCGGGATGATCCGTTTCAGCATGTCGCGCAGGTTGCCTGCAATGGTGCATTCATTGACCGGGTGCGTGATTTCACCATTCTCGACCCAAAAACCCGAGGCCCCGCGCGAATAATCGCCCGTATTTGGGTTGATCGTCGATCCGATCATCGAGGTAACGAGCAGGCCCGTTCCCATATCGCGCAACAGGTCTGCGCGGCTTTGGTCGCCTTGCGTCAGGCTCAGATTCCAGTTGCTGGGCGAGGGCGGCCCAGACACGCCACGCGCGGCATTGCCGGTTGAGGTCATGCCCAGTTTGCGGGCGCTGGACAAATCCAGTGTCCAGCCGGTCAGGATGCCGTTTTCAACAACAGCTCTGCGCCGGGTCGCCAATCCTTCGGCATCAAAGGGGCGCGAACCTGAGGTGCGAGGTCGGTGGGGATCTTCGATCAGGGACAAGTGGCTGGGCAGCACCTGCTCGCCCAGGCTGTCTTTCAACCACGAGGCACCACGGGCGATGGCCGCCCCGTTGCTGGCCCCCAGCAAGTGACCGATCAACGAGGATGAGATGCGTTCGTCAAACAGAACCGGGAAAGTGCCGGTTGCGGGTTTTCGCGCCCCAACCAGTGCCACGGCGCGTTCGCCTGCGGTTCGGCCGATCTCATCCGGGCTACGGAGGTCGCTTTGAAAGGTACGGCTGTCGCCGTCATAGTCACGCTCCATCCCTGTGCCTTGGCCTGAGATTGCCACGCAAGAGGTCGAGCGGCTGCTGCGCATGTAGCCGCCGGAAAAACCGTTACTTGCCGCCAGATGCACGCGATGGGTTCCATAGCTGGCCGCCGCGTCTGACACCTGCGACACGCCGCGAACCGCCATCCCGGCGGCCTCGGCAGCCAGCGCATCACGCAGCAATTCCTCGGCCGCGGGTTCCGGGCTTGGGTCAAACAACTCCAACGCCTGCAGGTCCCAGTCCTGGGCCAGCAGGTCAGCATCAGCCAATCCGGTGAACGGGTCTTCGGGCGCCTCGCGGGCCATGGCGACCGCGCGTTCCGCCATCGCGGTCAGCGTTTCAGGGCGGCTGTCCGAACTGGATACGATGGCCTGCCTTTTGCCCAGAAATACCCGCAGGCCAAGATCGGTGCCTTCTGAACGTTCCGCATGTTCCAACGCCTCGCCACGCACTTCGACCGACACCGAAGAGCCATCGATCACAATCGCATCCGCTGCCTCTGCCCCGGCCGTGCGGGCTGCGTGCAGCAGGTTTTGGCTGATTTTCTCGGGTGTAAGGGTCATGTGGCCTCCGGTCCTGTTGCATTGGACCTAGCCTTGGACCGCCGGTCCCGCAAGACCTACGGCCTTATTGGATGGTGCAAAATAAGGTGAAAGGGACAAGGGTTGAGAACCCGTGAGGGTGGAAAGGCGACCGAAGCCGCCTTTCCAGGGTTTCCTCACTTGATGCGCTGACCATTGGCCAGGATCTGGCCATCTTCGGTGAACTCGATTTTCGAGTTCAGCGTGTCCGGCTCTTCGCCCGGTACGGCCATCAGACCCATCATCATGCGTGCGCCCATGGCGTCACTTTCGCCAAGCAGACCCATGCCGATGAGCTTATCGATCAGCGCGTTTGCACCAACCAGTTTCAGGTTCGCAACGCCTGAAGGGACGGGCATGCCGTCGAATTCATCGGTGTTGGAATTGTCGAAAGCGAAATCGCCGTCACCGGTCAGTTCAGCACCAACCAAAGACACCAGCAATTCGTTGATTTTCAGCGAATGCAGCTCACCCGGTGCCTCCTCCGAAAACTCCATGGCCTCGATCGCTTCGGGGTCAAAGAAATTGGTCAGGATTTTGGCCGTGCCGGAGGTATCCAGCGCAATGGTTGCCGGATCGCGAGGCAGGGCGCCTGCGGGGTCAAAGATGCTCCACAGGATGTCCGACATCGTGAAATCCGTCAGGTTCATTGCGAAACCAAAGGGCTGAATTTCTTCGGACTGCTGTACCGGGAATTCGAACTTGAGCCCGGCATTGGCCATGGCGATTTCGATCGGGAAGGGTAAATCAGCCGTGGTGATCGCCAGTTTCGCGCTGTTTTGCTCGATATCATAGGCCAAACGCTCGGAATCGAGGCCGACGCCGAACCGGCCGCCCTCGGATTCGCTGCCCATCGTGAACGCTTCGCCTTCGCTGGTACCCGCGATTGCGGTTTGACCAGCGGCATAGGTGAACACGCCCGAGAAGGAGAAACCGTTGCCATAAAAGGCCTGAGGATCGGAAAAGTCGAAATCCTCGGGGATCAGGCTGTTGCCTTCAAAGGTCAGCTGGTTGGCCGATCCGTCGATCTTGCCGGTATCATTGGACTCAGGGTCGACGAATGCCAGATCATAGGTCAGGCCCGCCGCGGTGAATTCCTGATCCACATCGCGAATCTCACCGATTTTCATGCGCGAACTGCCGGTCACTTCGGTCATCTCAAAGTTCACACCCAGAACATCGTCGGGCATGACCTCGTCGTCGACTATCAACTCGTCCAGCGTGATGCCAAGGGTGTCGGCTGTATAGTCATAGGTCATCTCGTCCGGGGTGCCCGAAACGACCATGTCCAGACCGGTCTGGGAATAGCCGATATTGACGGAAAACGTCTCGCCCTCAGCTTCTCCCGCAATGATCATGGGGAAGTTTTCCGGCATTGCAATGCTGACCGTGCCGTCGCCGTTTTCAGTCAGCGTCATCTCGGGGATGGTCATCTGGAACTGTCCGTCTTCTTCCGGCAGGTCCACCGACATGGTCATGTCGGCGATGGTTGTCACATCTCCGGCAACGGATTGTTCACCGGACACGGTGTAACCCATCTGGGACAGATAGGCCTGCCAATCGTTCCAGACATCTTGGGCGGTAACGTCTGCCAGCGCACCCTGGGTGACAACGGCATAAGCCAAAACTGCGCCGCAGCTGCGGCGAAGGAAAACGGACATTAGAGAACCCTTCTTGATCAATTTTGCCGGCATGGTCGTGCCTGCGGCGTCGGGCGTCAAGGGGCAAGGGCTGGACCCTTTCCCCGTTCACGCGTTAGAGATTCACACAATCTAAAACCAACGGAGGTACAGCGTCCCAATGCAGGGCAAAACCGTACTGATAACAGGGGCCAGCCGCGGCATCGGGGCCGAGGCGGGGCGCGTATTTGCCGCAGCCGGGGCGAATGTCGCTTTGGTCGCGCGCAACCGAGACCAGATTTCGGCGCTGGCGGATGCGCTGGGCGACAATGCCATCGCGCTGGAATGTGATGTCAGCCAGTTCGCGCAAGTAGAACAGGCCGTTGCTGATTGCGTTGACCGATTCGGTGAGTTGGACGTGCTGATTGGAAACGCAGGCGTCATCGATCCGATCTTTCACCTGTCGAACGCGGATGTCGCGGCTTGGGGCACGGCGATCGACATAAACCTCAAGGGTGTTTTCCACGGAATGCGTGCCGCCTTACCGGTCATGCGGGCCGCTGGTGGGGGAACAGTGCTGACGGTTTCGTCGGGTGCGGCGTCAAACCCGGTTGAAGCGTGGAGCCATTACTGTGCCTCAAAAGCAGGGGCGAAAATGCTGACTGAATGTTTACATCTTGAAGAAGCCATTCACGGCATCCGCGCCCTGGGCCTGTCCCCCGGAACCGTCGCCACGGATATGCAACGGGTGATCAAGGCCAGTGGTATCAATGCCGTCAGCCAGCTGGATTGGAGCGATCACATCCCTGCCGACTGGCCCGCACGGGCGCTGTTGTGGATGTGTACCAGCGACGCAGATGAATTTTTGGGATCCGAGATTTCATTGCGGCGTGAAGAAATACGCCAAAGGATTGGACTGACGTGATTGAACTGACCAAGGCAGGCGGGTTGTGGACGGTCACGCTGAACAACCCGGAAAAAGCCAATGCGCTGACGGGCGCGATGCTGGCCGAACTGTCGGAGATTGCCGAGGCTGCAACCGAGGCGCGTGCGTTGATTTTAACTGGCGCGGGCAAGGTGTTCAGCGCTGGTGCTGATCTGGATGAGGTGCGCGCCGGTCTTGCGACCTCTGATCTGTGGGAACGCCTGTCCGGCGCAATCGCCGCGTTGCCCTGTTTAACGGTCGCGGCCCTGAACGGGACGTTGGCGGGGGGTGCCAACGGGATGGCGCTGGCCTGCGACATGCGTATCGCTGTGCCGTCTGCCAAATTTTTCTATCCGGTTATGAAGCTGGGGTTCTTGCCGCAACCTTCGGACCCAGTGCGCATGGCGGCCCTGATCGGGCCGTCCCGGACCCGGATGATCCTGATGGCGGGGCAAAAGATCACAGCGGATGAGGCGTATCGCTTTGGTCTGGTGGATCGGGTGGTAGACCCTGACATGCTGATGCATACGGCGCAGGATCTGGTTGCCGACAGTCTTGCGGCCGACCCGGCGATCGCGGCTGGTATTGGGCAGTTATGTCGATGAGGTTGTCTGCGCTGTACCTGCGTGTCACCGACCCCGATCGCCTGGCCGGGTTCTACCGGGACATTCTGGGGATGTCTGTACATGGGCACCGGCAGAACCAGCGCGTTGGCTATGGTGGGCCGGATGCCGACTTGTTGCTGATGCACGGCGGCGGCGGGTATGCGCAGGACCCGGGGCAGCGCTATTGGAAGATCGGGATCACGTTGCCGGATGTCGATCTTGCGGTGGAATACCTGCGCCAGAAGGGAGTAAAAGTCTCGGACCCGAAGCAGTTTCAGGATATCGGGTATATGTGCCATCTGCAGGACCCCGAAGGGTTTGTGATCGAGCTTCTGCAACATGATTTTCAGGACAACCGCCCTGCAGGTGCTGCAGACCCTGCCGATCCCTTTGCGGGGGCTTGTATTGGCCAGATCACTCTGCGCACCGGGGATATCGCAGCCGAGGATGCTTTTTGTCGCGCGCAGGGCATGCGGTTATTGTCGATGCAGGATGTCTCGCAATACGGGTTCGATCTGCATTTCTATGCGTTCACGGACGAGGCTCCGCCCGTCGCGGATCTGTGGTCAGTCGAAAACCGCGAATGGCTGTGGAAACGCCCTTACACCACGTTAGAGTTTCAGCACGTCGCCGGAGCCCGGTTCGCGCCAGTACCGGATTATCGTGGGCTTGAATTTCAGGGGCTGAAGGACACTGTCCGCGATGCCTTTGGCGATCCGGTCCGGCCGGGCTGATCACCGTCCGCGCCGCTTGCCCGGTACTTTCGACCGAAAGCCGGGCGGGCGTTTGCGAACCCAGTTCAGGAATGTCTCTAACCGTGGATGGCTGCGCAGCGCCTCGACCGTGTTGAACTCGCGCGCCAGTTGGGCTTCGGTCAGGGTGGCGTGGATTTCTTTGTGGCAGATCACGTGCAGCAAAACCGTGGGTCCGCCCTTGCCCCCTTTGAGTTTTGGGATCAGATGGTGCAGGCTGCCACCCCCATCGGGGATCGGGCGGTCACAAAGCGGGCAGATCGGATCGCTGTCAGTCATGGTAAAGGTAAGGTCGCGCCAGGCAGCGCGGAAGGCAAGGGGGCAGCAATGGCGCAGGCAGTGATAATCGGGGCCGGACCCGCAGGCCTGATGGCCGCGCAAGAGCTGTCTCGCGCTGGGCACAGCGTGATGGTGGCCGAAGCCAAACCCTCTGTTGCGCGCAAATTTCTAATGGCAGGTAAATCCGGTTTGAACCTGACCAAGGATGAACCGTTCGAGATGTTGATGCGATCCTATGGTGGCGCGGCTGACTGGCTGCGCCCGATGATTGCAGAGCTCGACGCTGCCGGGGTTCAGATCTGGGCGCGGGACCTGGGCCAAACGCTGTTTACCGGCTCAACCGGTCGGGTGTTTCCCACTGCGATGAAAGCCTCTCCGTTATTGCGCGCCTGGCTTGCACGGCTTGAGGGTTCAGGCGTGCAGATCAAAACCCGGTGGCGGTGGCAGGGCTGGGACGATGATGCACTGGTGTTCGACACGCAGGATGGCCGTCAGACCATCGCGGCGAATGTCACCGTGTTGGCACTGGGCGGGGCCAGTTGGGCCCGGTTGGGGTCTGACGGAAAATGGTCGCATATCTTGTCCGAACAGGGCGTTGCGCTTGCCCCGTTTGAGCCCGCGAACTCGGCCCTGTCGGTTGATTGGAGCCATCACATGAAGCCTCATTTTGGCGCTGCGCTGAAATCGGTCCGCTGGATGGCCGGAGAGCTGGACAGCCGGGGTGAGGCGACGATTTCCACTTCCGGGCTAGAGGGCGGTGGCCTATATTCACTGACCCCGGCTTTGCGCAACGGTGATCCGCTGTTTGTCGATTTGGCTCCTGATTTGGACAAGCAGACCTTGCGGGCGCGGCTTACAGCTAAAAAACCCAAGACGACGCTGTCCCAGTGGTTGAAAAAGTCCCTGCACCTGTCGCCGCAGAAAATCGCGCTGTTTCATGAGATGGTCAGGCGCTGCGCTGTGCCGCAGTCCCAACAAATGGCCGCGTTAAAGCAGCTGCCGATCCTTCACGCCGGGCTGCGCCCTATGGATGAAGCAATTTCAACAGCCGGAGGCGTCCCACGCACTGCACTGGATGACGGGCTGATGGTGCGGTCAAAACCGGGCGTGTTCTGCGCTGGAGAGATGTTGGATTGGGAGGCCCCGACCGGTGGCTATCTACTGACCGCTTGTCTGGCGACGGGACATTGGGCCGGGCGGGCGGCAGCCGATTGGGTGCAGCGCGCCGGTTAGCGGGACCGCGCCAGCATTGCCAGACGGATCATCGCGCGTTCGACCAGCGCCATGGCCGGGGCGGTTTGCCCTGCGGACCGCAGCGACAGATCCGTATCGGTCAGCACCGTCAAAGCCGTCTGCAGCTTGGGTGCACCCCATCCTTGTGCCTGCCGCACAATCCGGTCGCGGCGTTTGCCGTAAACCGGAGGGCGCAATTTGCCGATGCCCTGCGCCGCGCCGCCGGGATCAGAGGCGCAGGCATAAAGCGTCCGAAAATGCCGGGTGGCACCGATACATAAGCTGACCGCATTTGTGCCCTGGGATTGCAACCGACGGATCAGCGGCCCGATCTCACCGGCGCGGCCTTCGGCGACCACGTTCAGAACATCGTCCAACGCGGCCTCGGTCGAGCCAGGCGCGCAGGCTTCGATATCGTCGATGGTCAGCTCGGAATCATCCCCGCGTTTATAGAGAGACAGCTTTTCAATCGTTTGCGCAAAATCGCCGGGGCTGATGCCGGTGGCCAACTCAGCGATGGCCGACATGCTTTCCTGCGGGATGTTCTGCAACCCGGCCTGGGTCAGGACCCGCTCAATTTCTCCGCGCGAGGGCGGATCGTCATATATGCCAACGGAGTAGGCTGCCGGGTTTGCCTCAAACGCTTTGCGGATTTTCGAGCTGGGCTTGAGTTGTCCGGCCGTGACAATGATCTGCGCGTCACCGGGGGTCCAATATTGAAACGCTGCGATGATCGCAGGGGCGGCGACATCGGTGGTGTCTTCGACAAACACGGCGCGTTGTCCAGGGAAAAACCCCACCGCCTTGACCGCGTCCAACAGCAGGGCAGGATCGCCGCGCAAGTCAGCCCCCGGCATGCGGGTCAGGCGCATTTCCTCTTCGGCTCCGGGGCCCAGTAATGCGGTCAGAACCTGTTGACGTTTCAGCGCCACACGCATCGCATCCGCGCCGTAGATCAACAGCCCGGCCTTATCCGCATCCGGCTTGGCGAAATACCCGTCAGCCTCGCGCGGGCTGAGCTTCATTTGGGCAATCTCGCTGAGGCATAAAGCTGGGTGACGATCTGGTCAGACAGAATCACCATCAACCGATCGGTGGCGTCGCGTTCATCGGCCAGCGTCGACACAGTCGATCCCGCGGCAGAATAGCCAACAAAGTTGGAAACATCGCCCGACGCCAGCACTTGCCCTGTTTCATTGGACTTGAGCGTATAGTTGGCGCGCCCGTTTATCGTATAGCGGCTGGTTTCGTTCGACGTTGTGATCGCTGCGCGCTGGGACACGGTCGAGACCCGTACATCCAACGCGTATTCCTTGCCCGAATTGGCGCTGCGTCCCAACCTTTGTTCCAGATTCTGAACCAGAAGATAGCTCTCAACCGTGTTCGGGGCAGAGACCTCAACTTTTCCGTTCAGCTCCGCGCCGGCCCCACCGGGGGCGTAGACCGGTTCAAAGCCGCAGGCGGCCAGCGCCAGCGGCACCATCAACAGGGTTCTGCGATTAAACAACGACATTTACAATCCGGCCTGGGACAACAATCACTTTCTTCGGTGTGGCACCATCCAGCGCCTTTTGCACAGCTTCGGTGCTGAGCGCGATTTTTTCAACCTCGGCTTTGTCCAATTCTTTGGCCACGCTGATTTCGGCCCGGCGTTTGCCGTTGATCTGTATCGGCAGAGTGACGGTGTCATCGACCAGCATCGCCTCATCTGCGACCGGCCAAGGAGCGGTGGCAACCAGACCTTCGCCGCCCTGATGGGCCCAGATATCTTCGGCCAGGTGCGGTGTCATCGGTGACATCAGCTGTGCCAGTGTTTTGATCGCCTGCTTTTGAGCTGCGGCACCGGCTTTGGATTTGGCCAGCGTATTGGTGAACGCATAGAGCTTTGCAATCGCCGCGTTGAAGCCAAAGCTTTCAACACCAAGTGTCACGTCGCGGATGGATTTGTGCATCTCGCGCAGCAGATCCTGATCGCCATCGCCTGACGCACCGGGATTCATGGCACCGATCTTGTCGCACAGGTTCCAGACCCGGTTCAGGTGCTTAAAGGCCGCTTCGGCCCCGGCGGCGGTCCATTCAACGTCCCGCTCGGGCGGCGAATCGGACAGGACGAACCAGCGCGCGGTATCGGCACCGAAGGCCGAAATGATGCTGACCGGATCGACCACGTTCTTCTTGGATTTGGACATCTTGGCCGAGGGGATGATCTCGACCTCGGTACCGTCGGCCAGTTTGCCGTCGGTTACATCCTCTGGCAGGTGATAGACCGGGCGGCCATTGGCACCGCGGGTCTGATAGATCTCGTGGGTCACCATACCTTGGGTGAACAGCGCATCGAAGGGCTCGATCGCCTTTTCCGGAAGGTGGCCGGTGATCTGCATCGCCCGCGCGAAAAAGCGAGAATAGAGAAGGTGCAGGATCGCATGCTCGACGCCGCCGATGTACTGGTCGACATTCATCCAGTATTCAGCTTCGGCCAGATCGGTGGGTGATTCCGCGTTGGGCGCGGTGAAGCGGGCGAAATACCACGACGAATCGACAAACGTGTCCATCGTGTCGGTTTCGCGCCTGGCGGGCGCGCCACAGGATGGGCAGGCACAATCGCGCCAGGTCGGGTGGCGGTCCAGTGGATTGCCCGGTTTGTCAAAGGTGACATCGTCGGGCAGGCGGATCGGCAGGTTTTCCTTTTTCTCCGGCACCACGCCGCAGCTGTCGCAATGCACAACGGGAATTGGGCACCCCCAATAGCGCTGACGCGACAGTCCCCAATCGCGCAGACGGTATTTGGTGACACCTTCGCCCCAACCTGCCTTTTCGGCGAAATCGACGGTGGCGTTGATGGCCTCGTCGCCGGTAGCCTCGGTCAGGCCAGCGAAATGATCCACCCAACGCACCTTTTCGGTTTTCGGTGGAACAAAGGCGATCTTGTCGACTGGGGTGTCGTCATCCAGCGCATAGAAGGTGTTGATCACCGGCAGGCCATATTTACGGCAGAAATCCAGGTCACGCTGGTCATGGGCCGGGCAGGCAAAAATCGCGCCGGTGCCGTAGTCCATCAGGATGAAATTGGCGATCCAGACCGGCAGTTCCCAATTCGGATCCAGCGGGTGTTTGACGCGGATACCGGTGTCATAGCCCAGCTTTTCCGCCGTCTCGATGGCCTCTTCCGTGGTGCCCCCCTTGCGGCATTCGGCAACAAATTCAGCGACCTCTGGGTTTTCCGCCTCAAGCTTCCGCGCAATCGGATGATCGGGCGAGATGCCGACAAAGCTTGCGCCCAGCAGCGTGTCGGGGCGGGTTGTATATACAGTGATCGGCTCACCATCATCGGTGCGGTCGAACGCAAATTGCAGGCCGCGCGACTTGCCGATCCAGTTCTCCTGCATCAGGCGCACCTTGGCGGGCCAGTTCTCAAGCGTATCCAGTGCGTCCAGCAGCTCCTCGGAATAGTCCGAGATTTTGAAGAACCACTGGGTCAACTCGCGCCGCTCGACCAAAGCGCCCGAGCGCCAGCCGCGCCCGCCTTCAACCTGCTCATTTGCCAGAACCGTCATGTCGACCGGGTCCCAGTTCACCACAGCGTTCTTGCGGTAAACCAACCCAGCACCGAGCATATCCAGAAACAACGCCTGCTGCTGGCCGTAATATTCAGGGTCGCAGGTGGCAAATTCACGGGACCAGTCGATGGACAGGCCCAGCGGCTTCATCTGGCCGCGCATGTCAGCGATATTGCCGTAAGTCCAATCCTTGGGGTGGCCGCCGATGGCCATCGCCGCGTTTTCCGCAGGCATACCAAAGGCATCCCAGCCCATCGGGTGCAGTACGTTATGCCCGGTCGCCAGCTTGTGACGCGCAATCACGTCACCCATCGTATAGTTGCGCACATGCCCCATATGAATGCGACCCGAGGGGTAGGGGAACATCTCAAGCACATAGTATTTCGGCTTGTCCGCCTTGTGGTTGGCGGTGAATATCCCGGCTTTGTCCCAGGCCTCTTGCCATTTTGCTTCGATTTCGGTGGCCGAATAGCGCGACATCGTGCGGTCCTTCGTGAATGAAAACGCCGGGTAAGAACCCGGCGTGGTAATATTGTGATTTTCGGCGGGTGGCTAGAGCTTGTTGTCCGCAATGCGCAACTGACGGGCGCGGGACAGGATCGCATCCTCGACTGCGCGCGTGGTTGCGGCACTGACCGGCGCGCCGCCGCTGGTGAGCAGTGAAACTGACAAGGACCGCGCCGCCAGCGCCGGGTCGCTGATGTGCACGGTGGCGCGATAAGACCGGCCACCACCAGGTGGTTTGCCGTAACCTGTTACGATCACGCCTGTAAACGGATCAACTTCTTGCACGGGCAGGAAATTCAGCACATCCAAAGACGCAGACCACAAATACCGGTTCACGTTAGTGACTTGTTCGTTTTTTCCAGTGTCGAACACGTCCCAGATCGTTGAACGATTCGGATCGTTCAATTCACGCTCTTCAGAATTGCC
Source organism: Ruegeria meonggei (assembly GCF_900172215.1). Classification (GTDB taxonomy): domain Bacteria; phylum Pseudomonadota; class Alphaproteobacteria; order Rhodobacterales; family Rhodobacteraceae; genus Ruegeria; species Ruegeria meonggei. Next base: position 123,101 of record NZ_FWFP01000008.1, on the reverse strand, counting down.
GCCGACAAGATTCTGGTTGTAAGTGGTCGGGGTGCTTCGGTTGTTGGAGCAGGCAGCAAGCGCGGCGGCCAGTGAAATCAAACCGAAAATCTTTATCAGGCGCATCGTCGACAGGTCCTGTTTCATTGGGCATATGGTGTTCCCTGATACTCCTAGACAAGGTCCCGTTCAGCAACAACCCCATTCTTGTCACTAATAGGTAGGGCGGATGCTGTCCCAAAGGCGAAAAAACGACTGTGACATCCTTGCACCAATTTAGGTCGAATGCGGACCATGCGTTTATGCCAAGCTTGCGTAATGGGGGCAAAAAGAGCGAAACGGTTCCCGTGCTGAGACATGTGCTGAGGCATGTGTCGAGTAGAAAAACTTTTGAAACCGAGGGAAACAAGATGAAAAAAGTTCTCTTCGCATCGACCGCACTGATCGCAACCGGTAGTGTTGCAGCGGCCGAAGTAAGCTTTAGCGGTTACGGCCGTTTTGGTATTGGTTACGTGGAAGATCGTTCGATCATCACCACTACCACTACCACAAGTGGTGCAATCAACGTAAACAACCCTGAAACCGACGATGCCATCCTGGTCTCGCGTTTCCGTCTGAACATTGACGCAAACGTAGAAACCGACGGCGGCGTAGAGTTCTCTGGTCGTGTTCGTCTGCAGGCTGACGAAGACTCCGGAACCGGCGAAGCCAACTCGGCTGGCCTGAACGGCGCACGCTTCTCGGTCATCTACGGCGGTCTGCGTGTTGACGCGGGCAACGTTGCAGGTGCCTTCGACAACTTGGCAAACTACTACGGTAACGAAGTTGGTCTGGAACTGTTCGCTGGTCAGTACTCTGGCGTGAACTACAACTTCCTGGCTTATTCGTCGACAGGTTCGGGCGCGAACGCTGTGTTCTTCCAGTACGCAGTTGGTGATTTCGCTTTCGGTGCATCGTATGACCAGGCGACAATCTTCACCGGCGGTGGCAACACAACCGATGCAGACCGTTGGGACGTAAGCGCGACCTATACGTTCAACAACATCACTGCTGCTGTTGCGTACGGTCAAACTGACGCCATTGGCTCTGGTAGCGACCCAAGCCTGACCGTTCTGACCTTGGGCGGTGAATGGGGCGACTTCGGCGGTACTCTGTTTGTTGCAGACGATGCGACTGAAGTTACCGCAACTGACGGTACTGCATGGGGTCTGTCGGCTTCCTACAACCTGGGTGCCGCAACCACACTGCTGTTCACCTATGGTGACGGTAATGCTGATGCCGACCTGCAGCAGGTTGCTATTGGTGCCATCTACGACCTGGGCGGCGGCGCATCGCTGCGCGGTGGTCTTGGTGTAAACGATTGTGACGTTTGCAGCGACTCCACTATGGTTGCTGACTTCGGTGCCCAGTTCAACTTCTAAGTTGATCTGAACCGTAAGGTTTAAGGGCAGGTCTTCGGGCCTGCCCTTTTCTTTTGCGCCAACATGGTGTTTCTCTGCCCGTAAAGCTTGTTGAGGAACCCGATGTCGCTGCAGGAAATCACCGCCCGTATCACCCAAACCGAAACCGCCGCTGGACGACCCGCAGGGTCCGTTAAGCTGATTGCGGTGTCCAAAGTGCAGCCCAATGACCGTGTTCAGGCCGTTCTGCAGGACGGTCACAGGTGTTTTGGTGAAAACCGGGTACAAGAGGCGCTGGGCAAATGGCCGGGCTTCCTGGAGCAGTTCCCTGAGGTCGATCTGCATCTGATCGGCCCGTTACAGACCAACAAGGCCCGGCAGGCGATGGAGCTGTTCAGTTCCATCCATTCCGTAGACCGGCCGAAATTGGCAAAGACGCTGGCGCGTCTGGCACAGGAGACCGGTACTTGCCCGGACCTGTTTCTTCAGGTCAATACCGGCGAAGAAGAGCAAAAAGCGGGCGTCTTACCGGCCGAGGCAGATGATTTCATTGCCGAATGCCGGGGTCTGGATCTTCCAGTCCAAGGTTTGATGTGCATCCCACCGGTGGATGAGGAACCTGCGCTGCATTTTGCACTGCTGGCCAAGATCGCCGGGCGCAACGGGCTTGCGGGCCTGTCGATGGGAATGAGCAGCGATTTTGAACAAGCCATAGCGCTGGGGGCGACCCATGTGCGGGTGGGCTCGGCCATCTTCGGGGACCGCATCAAACCGCAGGAATAATCAACCGCGCGCCCAAGTCCACCCGGTTAGCGATCCATCGCAGATGATCGCGGCGAAAGGCAATACAGCCTTCGGTCGGATAACCGGGACGGCGCCATTGATGAATAAAGATAGCCGATCCACGATTGGGCACGGAATTGGGCCAGTTCCAGTCGGTGACCAACACCAGATCATACAACGGATCAGCGCGGCGCAGCTTTTCGTGGCTGAACGCATAGGGCGTGCTGACCAGATGATTGTACTGGTTGTCCCGACTATCATCAGACCACAGGTCGCGCGGACCGATTGGAATGGCCCACGGCACCGGCTTTGCAATCCGGTCCGGGCGGTATAGCATTCCGACGATCTGATGTACGCCGGTTGGTGTGGCCCCATCGCCTTCGCGTTTGGTGTCACTCACCCCGCCTTTACCGATTGAGCAGGGAAATACACGCCCCGCAAACCGAACGCCACGCGGGGTCAGGACGAGGTCATCAAGGGTCACAACAAATGGCCTGATTTGGCCGCTTTCGTCGCCAGATATCCGCGGTTATGGGCAGTTTCGCCGACTTTCAACGGCACGCGTTCCGTTACGGCGATACCTGTTTTCTCCATCATCGCGATCTTTGCAGGGTTGTTTGTCAGCAACCGGACAGAGTTGAATCCCAGGGATTTGAGGATGTCCGACCCAAGGCGGAAATCACGTTCATCATCCTCGAATCCCAACCGGTGATTGGCTTCAACCGTGTCAAACCCCTGATCCTGCAGGAAATAGGCGCGCATCTTGTTGGCCAGACCAATGCCGCGCCCTTCCTGATTGAGATACAGCAAGACACCGGCGCCCTCAGACCCCATCTGGGCCAGCGCTCCGCGCAATTGCGGGCCGCAGTCACATTTCAGGCTGCCCATCAGGTCACCGGTAAAGCAGGCCGAATGTAGCCGCGCCAGAACAGGTATTTCACGGTCAGGGCGCCCGATTTCCACGGCATAATGCTCCTCCCCGCCGTCTTCCGGGCGAAAGACATGCAGCCGTCCGGCCTCGGACACTTCCATCGGCAGCCGCGCGGCGACAACGGAATGCAAAGCACTGCGATCCGCCAGATGCGGTGCGGCACGCGTGTGGTCGATGCAGGTCAGGCCATGGGTGGCGGCAAAGTTCCGGCCTTCCTCAACCGCGACAATTACGGCCGCAGGCAACAGGCGCGCGGACTTCGTAAGGGCAATGGCAATGCGGTGTAGATTGGCACTGCCGTGCCGCTCGGTCATCAGAGGGCCCTTCATTGGTGCGCTCAGATCATCCGACGGATCGGCCACGGCCTGCACCCAGTCAATCCCGGCATCTGCCGGAACAACGACCCGTGCCAGGTCGCCATCATAGGCCCGCGCCTTCAGCGTTTCGGCCCGGCGCACAGTGACGGCAACCACCGGCTCGCCGCCAAGTCCACGTAGATCCGCCAGCCGCTGAGCGCTGAGCGTTTCTGTCGCGATGGCCAGCACGCTGAAACCGCTGCCATCAGTCAGCGCCACCGGCAGCCCCATGCGCAAATCCGCACGGGCCCGGGCCAGCAATTCCGTGATATCGGGGATAAGACTCATCTGTGTTACCCTGTAACGTTCTGGCTTTTTCCTAGCCTGATCAGACGGAAATGTGAAACATTTCCTCCGCGTCAGACACGAGGGCGTGAGACGATTGCAGTAAACCTTGTTGATTGCATCTTCTGCACGCAAGTGATGGAAAAGGCTTAGGAGGAACCGATCATGGCTCAGCTCAAGAAAATCCTGCTGGTGGATGACGACGAAGACCTGCGCGAGGCGCTCAGTGAGCAACTTGTGATGACCGAGGATTTCGATGTGTTTGAGGCGCAGGACGGTCAATCCGCGATGGAGCGAGCCCGTGAAGCGATCTACGATTTGGTCATTCTGGACGTCGGCCTGCCTGATACCGACGGCCGAGAGCTGTGCCGCCTGATGCGCAAGCAAGGCGTCAAGAGCCCGATCTTGATGCTGACAGGCCATGACAGCGACGCGGATACCATTCTGGGCCTGGATGCGGGCGCCAATGACTACGTGTCCAAGCCGTTCAAATTTCCGGTTCTTCTGGCCCGTATCCGCGCACAGCTGCGCCAGCATGAACAGTCCGAGGATGCGGTGTTTGTGCTTGGGCCCTATACGTTCAAGCCTGCGATGAAGATGCTGATCACCGAAGAGGATCGCAAAATCCGCCTGACCGAAAAAGAAACCAACATTCTCAAGTTTCTCTACCGTTCCGCAGATGGTGTTGTTGCCCGCGACGTGTTGCTGCACGAGGTCTGGGGTTACAATGCCGGTGTGACCACCCATACGCTGGAAACGCATATCTATCGGTTGCGTCAAAAGATCGAGCCTGATCCGTCCAATGCACGCCTTTTGGTCACAGAATCTGGTGGATATCGCCTGGTCTCTTGATCCGTGGTGGATTGACTTGGATCAAAGTGATACTCTGAACGTATCTTTAAGTTACTCCCAACCCGTGCATGTCCGGGTAATGACATGTACCTCCCTGTTGGACTGCCGGGCCTTAGGGCCCGGCCTTTTTTGTTGGGGTGGTGAGATTTCTAGGTCCGCTTCGAGCCCAAAGTTACCGGGTGCTGCAGTCCGTGCTAACGGTGGCAACGCGCAGAAAGCAGGCTTTGCAAAGTCCTATTGATCTCCCTTAGTCGCTCTTTGGCACTGCCGCTTACCTATTGCATTCACCCCGCATTAGAAAACGATCTGGGTTCTTAGACCGAACAGAGTAATCTGGTCCTGATTGGGATTCAGAAGCGGGTCGGAAATGAATTGTACGGATGGCGTGATCTGCAGTCCGGGCGAGATTGAAAAACGGTAGAATGCTTCGAGCGTGAACTGGTCACCGTCTATGCCTCTTGCCTCGGCCCAGTTCAGGCCCAGCCCGGCCAAGTCAGTATTGTGACCGTAATATCCCAGACCTGCAGAGATGGACCGATCGTAAAGCGCCGCTGTTCCTTTAGAGACCCCTGCCCGAAAGAATGGCATCCATTTATTGCCAACAAACCATGCCGCTGAAAATGCAGCCCCATAGTCTTCAGGGCGCCTGCCATCGTCGGCTGCATCCGCATGCCAAAGGGTCAGGTGGATATTGTCGAAGTAAATGCGATCGAAGCCGGAGGTGTAACCAAGCTCGAGTGACTTGAAGAGATTGCCATCGCTAAGCACATCAAAGTTTGGATCAGACGGGTCGGCGTTTGCATCTGAGACGCTCGCAACAGCGTAGATGTTTTCGCTCAACTTTATCCCACCGGCAATGCCAAGACCTTGGTTGGGCGCGTTAATTGTCGGATTGGTATTAAAAGACAGGTTTTGGAAACCACTGTAAGGGCTGACCAACCCATAGATATCCACAAAGTCCGTTACATCAATCTGCCCAACTTGCAGCGTCCACGCGCCGTTCTCGGCCCTTTGGGTCCAGAACAGGTTGGTCAGCAGCAAACCATTATCGTTGAAGGCTGTCCCAGTGATCGAAAGTGCTCCGCCATCCAGCCCAAGAAACTGTGGGGCAACATCGGTGTAACTGTGCCGGTCTTCGATCTTGAATGTCAAAGAGCCGCGTTCAGTTGCCTGCCAACTACCGTAAAAACGCGCAATTCCGCTTGCTGCTTCGCCGGTTCCCAGATCAGCGTTCGTGGATTGGCCCAATGCCAAGTAATCAATGTTGAACCGAAACCCTCCCTCAGCCAGCCGGTCTTTCCACTGAAACCAACCCGGAGCGATATTGCGTGGAAAATCGGAACGGTATTGCGGATCGGTTAACCCATCTCCGGGCTCTAGATCAGCTTCGACCGAAGATGGCCCGGATAGTCCCTGAGCCGACGCTGCGCCAGCAAAGGCAATACTCAATGTGGCAACCAGAAGTCTTATCATTCAGACGCCTTTGCCCCGCCGGTCTTGCGATCTCCCGCCGCCCGGATGCGATCAGCGGCACGCTGCTTCCATTCTAGCCTGTCTGCTTCAGTCTCCAGAGTTTCGACACGTTCCGTCTCCAACTGGAATGTCGCATTCATAGGCATGAGGCCGTCCACAACCATCATACTCTGAACAGAAGGGGCGATAGTCAGCGTGCCCGTCAGCCGAACGGGTTCGTGGAAATAGCTGGGCGTCCAGTCGCCATTCAGCCGTACGCGGATCATTTGGTTGGGCGGAGGTGGAGGCATGTGACTGCACATCCCTCTTTCTGGCACTAAATACGCCACAGGCCGACCGTCCGGATCACTCGGAGCAGGAATGGCAAAGCCCGCGAGAGTGATTGTTTGACCGTCGAATTGCAGATTTCCGTTTGTTCCAGCCTTTCTTCGCCGTTCCGTCACGACCTCTCGCTGGTCGAGTAGCCAGTCGACATCAATCCCATCAACCGCCAAGGCATCCTCAGTCTCGGTCAGAAGCTCCTGCCATTTCTGCCTCTCTTCTTCGCTGCTACTATGCTGCTGTAGCCTACCGCGCAGCCGTACGACGTAAAGGACATCGTCGAACTGTTCGGCGCTAAGTTCGCGATAGGGGTCTTCAAAGACCTGCGCGGACGGGTCAGGCAGGTCAGACCAGTCCAACGCGGTTCCTGGCGTCGCCATGACAGGATGACCACACCAAACCAACCCTGCGAATACTAAGGAGCGGAAGCAATGTCGCATAAATACTCTCCGGCTGTTTAGACAGGTCAATCCAGTGTGTTTTTGTAGATGACGCCGTCCTTCATGATCAGGCGGATCGTATCTGGGCTTTCAGGCCTCGGGTCGGCACCGAACCACTGATCACCCGTGCCAACAACCGAGAAGTCTTCAAGTGGGTTTCCGTCGATCAGCAGGATGTCCGCATAGGCCCCTTCCTCGATCACACCCAGTTTTCCAGCGGTATACGGGTTCATAAAATCCCCTGACAGAGCGACAACTTCACCGCCCGTCGATGTCAGTGTCACCATGGACGTATAGGGGCCGAAAAAATCATTGTTCAGGTGCTTCTCGTAGGCAATCTGGATATTGCACGCCTCTACCGAACCAACACAGTCTGTCTGAAAACCCCGCTTCACCGGGCATTCTTTCATATTGTCGATATAGCCTGCAAATGTGGCCGAGGCAGACTTTGCCTTGGCAAGGCTCGCCGGAACATTCGCCACAGCTGGAATGTCGAGAAGGCCGGGGTCAAATGCCGTTAGGTTTGTTGTAATGTACGCACCCTTCTCGTTCATGACTTCGGCAATTTCGCAGTCAAAAGAAAAACCATGTTCGATTGACATAACACCTGCGTCGAGCGCACTCAGGATAGCTTCCTTACGATAGGAATGCGCCATGACATAGCTGCCATATTCATTCGCGACCTGCACGGCGGCTCTGATTTCTTCGGGCGACCCGGCCAGCAATTGCCAAGGGTCGAATGCCGACACGACTCCACCGGATTGCATGAATTTCAATTGCGTCGCGCCCATACGAAAGTTGTTACGTGCGAATTTATAGACGTCATCAACACCACTGACCTCCTGAGCCATGTTCAGCCGACCCATGTTGGTCTCCGAACCAGGTGGTGCTGTGAAATTCGCGAAGTCAGCGTGACCACCGCGTGTTCCAATAAACGCCCCAGATGGATAGTAACGAGGGCCCTCGATTTGCCCCGAGTCTATCGCCCTACGTAGTCCGCCATTAGCGCCACCAGCATCCCGGACAGTGGTGAAACCCTGCATCAAATACATCTCGGCCATCCGCGCACCGTGTATGGCAAAGTCCTCCCAGGTCGTGTTGGCCTCCATCGCAGGCAAGGTCGGCCCCATCAGCATGAGATGCGCGTGCAGTTCAATAAACCCGGGGGTCAATGTCCGCCCCTCTCCGTCAATGACTGTAGCATTGGGGGCATCGATCGCATCGGTTGATACGGACTTAATCAGGTTGCCCTCGACTAATACGCTGGCATTCTCGATGCGCTGTTCATTCACGCCATCGAAGATGTGCACGTTGGTAAACAAAGTTTGGGGTTCTTCTTGACCCTGAGCCTGCGCGGACGCTGAAAAAGAAAGACCTGCTGCGACAATTACCGTCGAGCAAAGCGACATTCGTAGACCGGACATAGGTACTCCCTTCATATTCATGTTTTGCCAACTGTAGTCCGGAAAATTTTGCCTCGGTTGCCACTTTCGAATTGGCATGTTCGAATGTGATCGTAAAAATGGCCACTGAATATAAATACCAATCATCACAAGGGTGACGAGCTTGCCTTTCAACCCCACCTCTAAAGAGCATAGCGAGGGCTTTATTCGCCTCTCCTTAGCCGCTCCGTTTTTGCAATATCTCACCGAACGCAAGATCAATCCGCAACCAGCATTGGACCAGGTCGGATTGAAAGCCGAACTGTTGTCTGACCCAACCGTGTTCGTTCACTCAGAGCTGGTCTACGGTTTGGTGAATGCCTTCTCAGAAGTATCAGGGGATCGATACCTAGGACTGAATGTAGGGGAGGCGTTTGACCTACAAGGATGGCCGCCCTTCGCTCAAGCCTTGCAATCTACAAAAACGCTATTCGAGTTTTTTACCCGCTTTGTTGGGCTCGTACCGCAGGAGTCCAATTCTGTGCGGCACAGACTTGTGATTGAAGCAGACAAGGCGATTTATAGTATCGAGAGGCAACAGGAACCAACTGTCCCACCCATTCAGGTGACCGGTTTTGGTGCCGCAATCTATGTACGCCTATTGCAGACCGTCGTCGGAGATTCTTGGGATTCTTCGCGTGTGCGATGGGAAAGCAGATACATCAATGGGCTGCCTATCGACTACAAAGGGATCGAGGTTGGCCTTGGGACTGATCCCGGAATGCAAATTAGTTTTCCTGTGGGATGGTTGTTTTTGCACCATGTCTCTGAGGGCTCTGCCAAGCCCATAGCTTCACCTCAACAAGAGGAAGAAGTAACCGTGGTGGCAGCTTTGCGCTCTGTCTTACGCGACAAACTAGATGAAACCGATTTGGGACCTGAGATGGTGGCTGGAATGCTGGGAATACAACCGGAACGGTTTCTGAAAGCGCTTCAGCGACAAGGCACAACGCTACCCCGTGAAATCAAACGGCTGCGTGTCGATGTCGCCAAAGAGCACCTCAATGAAGACCAGATGACAATTGCGGAGATCGGTCTGATGCTCGGCTATTCCGACAAGTCCCATTTCACTCGCTTTTTCCGAGGTCAAACCAGAATGACACCGACTAAGTTCCGAAGCAAGTAAATTTGGTCGAGCCAAAAGAAAACTTGGTTGGGAACGTACGATTAGGGCTGCGAGCGGTCATTTATCGTTCAGCATCGGACGGCAGCATTGTCCGCGTAGCTGCCATTGAGCAAACTATATCACTCAGCGGCCTTTTCTCATGGCACCCTATCTCGCACCACGCTAACCTGCGCTAATCGCGACAGAGGAATCCCCAATCATGTCCTTCACCCTTGCCACCTGGAACATCAACTCGGTCCGCCTGCGCGAGCCCATCGTGCTGAAATTGCTGCAGGAAGAGGCGCCGGACGTCCTGTGTCTGCAAGAGTGCAAGTCACCCGTCGAGAAAATTCCGACCGAAGGGTTTGCTGAACTGGGCTACACCCACATGGTTGCGCGCGGGCAAAAGGGATATAACGGCGTCGCCATTCTGTCGCGCTTGCCGATCGAGGATGTTGGTGACAAGGATTTCGCCAGCCTGGGCCACGCCCGCCACATTGCCGGACGGCTGGAGAATGGCGTGACCATTCACAATTTCTACGTCCCCGCCGGTGGTGATGTGCCAGATCGCGAGAAGAACGAGAAGTTTGGCCAAAAGCTCGATTATCTCACCGAAATGCGCGATTGGTTCCATGCGGATAAACCGCAGAAATCCATTCTGGTCGGTGATCTGAACATCGCTCCGCGCGAAGATGATGTGTGGTCGCATAAGCAATTGCTCAAGGTTGTCTCGCATACACCGGTTGAGGTCGATCAACTGGCCGAAACGCAAGGTGCAGGTGGCTGGGTGGATATTACCCGCCAGGACATTCCTGAAGGACCGCTTTACAGCTGGTGGTCCTATCGCGCGCGGGATTGGGATGCTGCAGACAAAGGGCGGCGTCTGGATCATGTCTGGGCCACGCCAGATATCTCGAACTCGGGGCATTCCAGCCGTATCCTGCGCGACGCGCGCGGGTGGGAAAAACCCAGCGATCACGCTCCGGTTTTTGCGACATTCGACCTGTAATTGCGCAACTCGGCCCTTGGTTTCTGACCCCTGGGGTTGCATATAGGGCGCAAACCAGAATGAAAGTGTGAATGCCATGGATCTTTTGAACGCCGCCGCCGGCTCTGCTGCCGCTGATCTGATCAAGGACGGGTCCGAGGCTACGTTCATGGCCGATGTCATTGAGGCATCGCAGGACACGCCGATCATCGTCGATTTCTGGGCCCCGTGGTGCGGCCCGTGTAAAACGCTCGGACCCCTTTTGGAAGAGGCCGTGACGGCCGCAAAAGGTGCGGTGAAGATGGTCAAGATCAATGTGGACGAGGCGCAGGCCATCGCGTCGCAACTGCGTATCCAATCTGTCCCGACCGTCTATGCCTTTTTCAAAGGCCAACCTGTGGACGGGTTTCAGGGCGCGGTGCCCGGGTCCGAAATCAAGGCCTTTGTGGACCGCGTGATCGAAGCAGCAGGCGGCGAAAGCCCCGGCGGCCAGTTGGAAGACGCCGTGCAGGCTGCCGAGGAAATGTTGGCCGATGGCGCAGCCGTTGATGCCGCGCAGACCTTTGCCGCCATTCTGGGCGAAGACCCAAACCACGCCGCTGCCTATGGGGGATTGGTGCGCTCGCATATCGCGTCGGGTGATCTGGACCAGGCCGAGGCCATTCTTAATGGCGCGCCTGCCGAGATCTCGACTTCGGCCGAAGTCGAGGCGGCGCATGCCCAGCTGGAACTGGCCAGACAGGCGGCAGATGCCGGTCCGTTGGCCGATTTGACCGCTGCGGTCGAGGCTGACGCCAGTGACCATCAGGCCAGGTTCGATCTGGCACAGGCGCTGCATGCCAATGGCGATGTGGAAGAGGCTGTGGCGCAATTGCTGGAGCTGTTCCGCCGCGACCGCGAGTGGAATGACGGGGCCGCCAAGGCGCAGTTGTTCACGATTTTTGACGCGCTCAAGCCGAACGATCCGATTGTTCTGAACGGGCGGCGCAAGCTCAGTTCGATGATATTTGCCTAATTCGGGATCAGAGCTACACTCGGGTACATGATGCATCCCGCTGACCTTCCGGAAACGGTATCCGTTTTTCCATTGCCCGGGGCGCTGTTGCTGCCCCGCGCGCGCCTGCCGCTGCATATTTTTGAGCCGCGATACCTGCAAATGCTGGACGATGCCCTCAAAACGCAGGAACGATTGATCGGCATGGTGCAGCCCAATCCCTGTCAGAGCAACGAAGACAAGCTGCATCTGATTGGTTGCGCCGGTCGCGTCACACAGTTTTCCGAAACCGAAGACGGCCGGTATCTGATTACACTGACCGGGATTTCGCGTTTTCGTATCCGTGCGGAACAGGACGCTTTTACACCTTATCGGCGGTGCACCGTCTCGTGGGACGGGTTTGATCGTGATCTGGGCAAAGCCGAACATGACAATAATTTCGACCGCACCAACTTTCTGGCACTACTGGAGCGGTACTTTTCGTCCCGCCAGATGTCCACAGATTGGGACACGCTCAAGGATGCGGATGATGAATTGCTGTTGAACTCCCTGTCTATGCTGCTGGATTTCGACCCCGAGGAAAAACAGGCGCTGCTGGAAGCGCCCTGCCTGCGCACCCGGCGTGAAACGCTGGTTACCCTGATTGAGTTCGCAATGCGCGGCGGATCGAACGAGGAAAAACTACAATGACCGAAAACGAACACGCCTTTGATCGCCATATGCTTGAGGCGCTGATCTGTCCGCAAAGCCATACGACCCTGCACTACGACGCTGACAAACAAGAACTTGTGTCCAAAGCTGCCGGTCTGGCGTTCCCCATCCGCAATGGTATCCCGGTGATGCTGGTGGATGAAGCGCGCGAATTGGACTGACCGTATCCGTAAACGCGGGCGGGACCTAAATCGCCCGCCCTTGCAGCAGTTTTGGCAGGTCTCCGGTCAGTCCGGCCGCTTCACGTACGAAGCCGCGGCGTAACCCGGGCAGAGAGCCTATCAGCCCCATTCCAAAATCGCGACCCGCACGTAGTAGCGGATTGTCGTTCGAAAACAGTTTGTTGAACACATCCGTCGCCATCGCCAGTGCTGCGGTGTCGAACCGCCGCCACTCTTGATAGCGTTCCAGAACCAGTACCGAGCTGATATCCTCGCCGCGCCGACCGGCCAGTGTCAGCACCTCGGCCAGCGCGCCGACATCGCGTAGCCCTGCGTTCAGGCCCTGTCCGGCAATCGGGTGCATACCATGGGCCGCGTCGCCAACCAGGGCCATACGATCACCGATGAAGGAATTGGCGATTGTCAGGTTCAGCGGATAGGTGAATCGATCGCCCTGCAGGCGGATGTCGCCCAGAAAATCGCCAAAGCGAGGGCGCAGAACCTGCAGATAGTCATCCTCGGGCAGGGCGTTGATACGCTTGGCCATTTCGGTGCGCTCGCTCCAGACGATTGAGCTGCGATTGTCGGTCAGCGGCAGGATGGCCAGCGGACCGGGGGGCATAAAGAACTGATGCGCGATGCCGTGATGGGGCAGGTCGTGCTCGATGGCGCAGACCAAAGCGGTCTGGCCGTAATCCCAACCGCTGCGTTTGATCCCCGCGCGAGTTGCAGTGCCGCTACGGCGCCCGTCGCATCCGACCAGCAGGCTGCCGGTCAGGGTGGCGCCATCGTTCAGGGTCAGGGTGACGCCGGTCTCGTCCGCCTTTTGCGCAACGACGGTCTTGCCACTGATCTGCGAGATGCGCGACTCTTCGACCATCGCCTCCAGAAAAGCGCGACGCAGGTGGCGGTCTTCGACCATGTAGCCCATTGGACCTTCTTCAATCTCGGCATGATCGAAATGCATGAAGAACGGCGACGGACCAGCGCCGGCATGCCCATCGGTAACCTTGATCTCAAGCATGGGCTGGGCCTGATCCGCAATCCTCGCCCAAACTCCGGTCGCGTCCAACAAACGCTGAGAGGCCAGCGCCAGCGCATAGGCGCGGCCATCAAAGGCCGCGTCCTTGCGCAGCTTTTCGTCCAGCGCATCAATCACGGTGACCGTATGACCCGTTTGCGCCAGTGCCAAAGCCAGGGCCGGGCCGTTCAGGCCGCCGCCTACGATCAGAATATCCGACATGTGTTCCATGGCTCGCAATATGCGCGCCCTTTCGGGATTGTCCATGTGCGGTCCTGTCGCTACCGTCCGATACACCACAGGATTTCGAAGGGGGCAGGGATGCAGGACTGGCTGAGCATGACGGCATGTGATCTGGGCCGCGGCATTGGCATGGGGCGCATTGATCCGGTTGAGCTGACGGAAACGTACCTGTCCGCCATCGACGCGCACCCACATCAGGACCGAATCTATGCCCGCGTCACCCACGACCGAGCCCGGTCTGAGGCGCAGGCTGCGCAGGCGCGGGCCAGCCTGGGACTGCGCCGATCCCTGCTGGACGGTGTACCGATCAGCTGGAAAGACCTGTTCGACACAGCCGGCACTGCGACCGAGTCCGGCTCGGCCCTGTTGAAAGGGCGCGTGCCCGAAGCCGACGCGCAGGTCGTGCGCAACGCCACCGCGATGGGCACCGTCTGTCTTGGCAAAACCCATATGAGTGAGTTGGCCTTTTCCGGTCTGGGCCTGAACCCAATCACGGGGACGCCGCCCTGTGTCGACGACGTTGACGCGGTGTCGGGTGGTTCGTCCTCGGGAGCCGCGGCTTCCGTCGCGTGGGGCCTGGCGGCCTGCGGAATCGGGTCGGATACCGGCGGTTCCGTGCGTATCCCCGCGGCCTGGAACAACCTGGTCGGTCTGAAAACCACTGCCGGGCGTGTCAGCCTTGAGGGCACTGTGCCGCTGTGTCTGCGGTTTGATACGGTTGGCCCCCTGACGCGTTCGGTTGAGGATGCCGCGCATATGCTGGCCTTACTGGAGGGCGGCAGTCCTGCGGATTTGCGTGGGGCCAGCCTGAAAGGCCGCCGCTTTGCCGATCTGCAAAACGTCGCCAAGGATGATCTACGCGCTGCGCCGGGCAAGGCCTTTGATGACGCGTTGGACCGCCTGCGTGATGCCGGGGCGGAAATCGTCCCATTGGAAGTGCCGGAATTGAACGAGGCGATGGGCCTGTCTGGCGTTTTGTACACGACCGAGGCCTACGGCCTGTGGCGCGATGTGATCGAAGCCAACCCCGAGGCGATGTATCCTGAAATTCTGGAACGATTCCGGGCGGGTCGTGATGTCTCTGGCCCCGACTACATCGCGGCCTGGTCGAAACTCAAGGCGTGCCGGGCGGCGTGGGATGCCGCAACCGCCGGGTTTGACGCTGTTTTGGCCCCTACTGCACCGATTCTACCACCGAATCTGGATCGGCTGATGAATGATCATGACTACTATGTCACCGAAAACCTGCTGGCCCTGCGCAATACGCGCATCGGTAACCTGATGGGGCTGGCCGCGCTGACGCTGCCCACCGGGACACCGGGTTGCGGGGTGATGATGATGGGCTATCCGGGCTCGGAAGAGGCCCTGTTAAGGCTTGGATCCGCGGCCGAAGCGGCATTGGCCTGAATGCCACAATCCCCTGATTCGGCACCTCTTTGTCTGGACGAAGTGGCTCTGGCTCTGTAACCTGCTAAAAAAACGGGGCGAAAATGATCCCGGTATTGAGGCAGTAGTTATGAATTTCCCCGAGCGGTTTTCGAACCTACCGGAATATGCGTTCCCGCGTCTGCGCACCCTGTTGGATCACCACCAACCGGGTGGAGACGTCATTCACATGACCATCGGCGCGCCCATGCATGACTTTCCGTCCTGGGTGACGGACGTGATTGCGGATAATGCTGCCGGGTTTCTGGGCTATCCGCCAAACGAAGGCACGCCCGAATTGCGCGGGGCGATCACCGACTGGATCAAGCGCCGCTATGGCTTGGCGATGGACCCCGACACCAATGTCATGGCCCTGAACGGCACGCGCGAGGGGTTGTACAACGCTGCCATGGCGCTGTGCCCAGAGCAGAAGAACGGCGAGAGACCGGTTATTCTGTGCCCGAACCCGTTTTATCAGGTCTATATGGTCGCCTCGATCTCGGTCGCGGCCGAGCCGGTTTTTGTACCCGCCACAGCCGCCACCGATCATCTGCCCGATTATGCTGGTCTGCCCGAGGAGGTACTGAACCGCACTGCTGTGGCCTACATCTGTTCGCCCGCCAACCCACAGGGGGCCGTTGCATCGCGCACGTACTGGGCCGAACTGATCCGGTTGGCTGAAAAATACGATTTCCGCATTTTCGCCGATGAATGCTATTCCGAGATTTACCGCGATGAGGCCCCCACAGGTGTTCTGAGTGTCGCACAAGAGCTTGGCGCCGATCCTGAGCTGGTCACGCTGTTCAATTCGCTGTCAAAACGGTCGAACCTGGCCGGGCTGCGGTCCGGTCTGATTGCAGGCGGTCCAGAGACGATCAAGCGGGTCAAGCAATTGCGCAACTATGCGGGCGCACCGTTGCCGACGCCCCTTCAGGCCGCTGCTGCAAAAGTCTGGGCAGATGAGGCGCATGTGGTCGAAAACCGCGCGCTCTATCAAGAAAAGTACGAGATTGCAGATCAGGTCTTTGCGGGTCTACAGGGTTACATGCCGCCCGAGGCCGGGTTTTTCCTGTGGCTGCCGGTCGAAAATGGTGAAGAAACCGCATTGAACCTGTGGCAGCAAACCGGTGTTCGGGTGCTGCCCGGCGCATATCTTTCTCAAGGTGATCCGGGGAAAAACCCGGGCGAGCAATTTATCAGGGTCGCCATGGTGGCCCCAAAAACAGAGATGCGGCAGGGGCTGATCAAGCTCCGCGACTGCATCTATTCGTGAGGTACGAGGGCAAAATGGCATCATATAATGCGCGCAACCGCGATCCATTGCTGGACAGCACCACGCAGGCCGCCATCGAGCGGCGCAGCAAGGAGCTGATCGGGCTTGCCCTGATCTTGTTGGGGTTGGCTTCTGCCGCGATGATCTGGTCCTACACGCCGGATGACCCGAACTGGATGGTGTCAACTGATGCGCCTGTGCAGAATTGGATGGGGCGGATAGGGGCCTCGATTGCCGCGCCTCTGTTCATGATCGTTGGATGGGGTAGCTTCAGCATCGCGCTTGTTCTGATCGGCTGGGGCGTACGGTTTGCCGGGCATTTCGGCGAAGAGCGCGCTGTGGCCCGTCTGATCTTTGCGCCTATCTGGATTGCAATCGTTGCGGTCTATGCTGCAACGCTGGTACCGGATGAGGCTTGGCGCTCGACCCATAGTTTTGGTCTGGGTGGTCTGTTTGGCGACACGGTCATGGGGGCGTTGCTGACACTTTTGCCGATTTCCTCACATTTTATGGTCAAGCTGATGTCGCTGGCCATGGCAACCGGGATGCTGGCGCTAGGCGTCTTTGTTCTGGGCTTTACCAAGGCTGATGTACGCAAGGGTTTTCGCGCCTTTCTGCTTGGCCTTGTCATGGCCTACGACATGCTGATGAATCTGCTGGGCCGCGGGGCGGTTGCCACCGCGCAGGCCGCGCGCGACCGACATGCGCAATGGGAAGAGCGTAAAACTGCCCGTGCTGATGCTATGTTTGATGACGAACTGGCCTATGAAGACCCAGTATTCGAAGAATACGAGCCCGCGGTGTCGGAGCCTGCAAAAATCGGTCTACTGTCGCGTATTCCTGACCTGATCCGCCGCCCCGAGCCGATGCCGGAACCCGAGCTGATTGATCGCGAACCTGTTTCCGGTTTCGATGAGATGCCGGGCGAAGATCGTATCCGTTCAAAGATCTCGGCAGCCGTCCGCAGTCGCAAGGTCGCAACAGGTGAAATGACACCCGAGCCCAATCCGGACTTGCCACTGACCAAAGGGCGCGGCAGAGGGCCGGACCCGTTGATTCTGAACTCTGGAGCCGCTGATGATCTGCCGCCTGAGCCGCCGGTAACCTCGGCTGGGTTGCCGCCCGAGCCAATGCTGTCGGCAGATCCCGCCCCGGAATGGCAGGAACCGCTGCATCATGACTATGCCGCCGAGCCGGATTTCGAGGATGAGCCCGTATTCGAGGACGCGCCAGAACCAGCCCCTCAGGCGCAACCGGCGATGAAAATCCCTGTGGCCGAGCCACGCAAGCCGGTGGTTGCACAGCCCGTGCGCCGTACCCCACCGCCTTCGCGCAGGGCCCAGGCCGAGGCACAGCCCGCCCTGTCTTTCGAAGACAAGCATTCGGATTTCGAACTACCACCGCTGAGCCTGCTGTCGAACCCGTCCAGCATTGAACGCCACCACCTCAGCGATGAGGCGTTGGAGGAAAACGCACGCATGTTGGAAAACGTGTTGGATGATTACGGCGTCAAAGGCGAGATCGTCAGCGTCCGCCCCGGCCCTGTTGTCACCATGTACGAGTTGGAACCGGCCCCGGGTTTGAAAGCCAGCCGAGTGATCGGTCTGGCGGATGATATTGCCCGGTCGATGTCAGCCCTGTCGGCGCGGGTTTCGACCTTGCCCGGACGGTCGGTCATCGGGATCGAACTGCCAAACGAGAACCGCGAGATGGTGGTGCTGCGCGAAATCCTCGCCAGCCGGGACTTTGGCGATGGCAACCAGGCGCTGCCGCTGGCGCTGGGCAAGGATATCGGTGGTGAATCCGTTGTGGCCAACCTGGCCAAGATGCCCCACCTGCTGATCGCGGGGACCACGGGGTCCGGTAAATCGGTGGCGATCAATACGATGATCCTGTCACTGCTATATAAGCTGACGCCGGATGAGTGTCGCCTGATCATGATCGACCCCAAGATGCTGGAACTGTCTGTCTATGATGGCATCCCGCATCTGCTGTCGCCCGTTGTGACCGACCCGAAAAAGGCGGTTGTCGCCCTGAAATGGGTCGTGGGCGAGATGGAGGATCGCTATCGCAAGATGTCCAAGATGGGCGTGCGTAACATCGCAGGTTACAACGGCCGGGTGAAAGACGCGCTGGCCAAGGGCGAGATGTTCAGCCGCACGGTGCAGACCGGGTTCGACGATGAAACGGGCGAGCCGATGTTCGAGACCGAAGAATTCGCACCTGAGGCGATGCCCTATATCGTCGTCATCGTCGATGAGATGGCCGACCTGATGATGGTTGCGGGCAAGGAAATCGAGGCCTGCATCCAGCGTCTGGCGCAGATGGCACGAGCCTCGGGTATTCACTTGATCATGGCGACGCAGCGCCCGTCGGTCGACGTGATCACTGGCACCATCAAGGCGAACTTCCCAACCCGGATTTCGTTCCAGGTGACCTCGAAAGTCGACAGCCGGACCATTCTGGGTGAAATGGGGGCCGAGCAACTGCTGGGGCAGGGCGACATGCTGTATATGGCAGGTGGCGCCAAGATCACCCGCTGCCACGGCCCGTTTGTCTCGGACGAAGAGGTTGAGGAAATCGTCAACCACCTGAAACAGTTCGGCCCGCCCGATTACGTGAATACCGTGTTGGATGGCCCGGCCGAGGACAAAGCTGACAATATCGACGCTGTTCTGGGCCTGAACACCGGTGGCAACACCAACGGAGAAGACGCCCTGTACGATCAGGCGGTGGCGATTGTGATCAAGGATCGCAAATGCTCGACCTCGTATATTCAGCGGAAACTTGCCATTGGCTATAACAAAGCTGCGCGGCTTGTTGAGCAAATGGAAGATGAAGGCGTTGTTTCATCGGCAAATCATGTCGGTAAGCGCGAAATCCTCGTCCCCGAGCAATAGGATATTTAATAACAGGGGCAAAAAGCCTATCTGATACCTCATGAAACAGATTGCTTTTGCCCTTGCCCTGACATTGGCCGCCCCCGCCGCGTGGGCCGCGGACAAGTTGCCATTGTCGCAGATCTCCAACTATCTGAACGATCTCAAGACCGTTGAGACCACGTTCACGCAAGTCAACGATGACGGCTCGCTCAGCACCGGTAAGCTGTGGATTGAGCGGCCAGGAAAGATGCGGTTCGAATATGACCCGCCCAGCAGCGCGGTTGTTCTGGCGCGTGCCGGGACGGTGCAGATCTTCGATCCCAAGTCCAACCAGCCGCCGGAACAATACCCGCTGAAGCGGACGCCACTGTCACTTGTGTTGGCGCGCAATGTGAACCTGGGGCAGGCCAATATGGTTGTGGGTCACGACTTTGACGGCACGGCGACGGTTGTCACTGCGCAGGACCCGAAAAACCCCGAATCCGGCCGGATCGAGTTGATGTTCACCGGCGATCCCGTCGAGCTGCGCAAGTGGGTCATTCACGACAACGCTGGCAGCCAGACAACCGTGTTGCTGGGTCAGCTCAGTACGGGTGGCAACTTCAATAACAGCTTGTTCTCGAAATCAAAAAGAAGCGGGTCAGCCAATCGCTGACCCGCGTTTCTTTCAATGGCGGCAACCCGCCAGCTGCGCCTGATACAGTTGCGCGCGCGCATCCACATCGTTGGCGACATTCAGTAGCCAGGTCTTGCTGTAATGGCTGCCGCGTGCATAGCCCGTGTGGCCTTCGTGGTAGGCCAGATACTGATTACGCGTGTCGCCCAGGTTGATGCCGTTGCGCTGATTGGTCTTGTTCATGTACCAGCCGATAAAGTCCGACGCATCGCGAATCCTGTCCCGCTTGGCACGGCGTTTGCCGGTTTCGCGCTGGTATTCGTCCCATGTGCCGTCCAGCGCCTGACTGAACCCATAAGCGCTGCTTTGTCGGCCCATCGGGATCACGCCCAGAACATATTTATGCGGTGTGCGCGCGTCATGCTTATAGCGGCTTTCCTGATAGATCGTCGCCATCTGAACGTGAACCGGGACGCCCCATTTCCGCTCAGTGCTTTTGAATGCCTTGATATAATCGGGACGCTCTCGCGCAATGCTGCACGCATCGTTGAGTTTGGAGGGGGGTTGTTTGGACCCACCACCACAGGATGCCAAAAGCAGCACCCCGAAGAGTACGAAAAGAATTCTGCTCATGTGCCTCGTGCCTTTTTTCTTTATTCTAGCGCAGATTGAGCTTTTAGGAAATCACAATCGTTACAGAACAATAGCTAGAATTAGAGGTAAAGCACCCACAGACAGCACGGTTGAGACCATGACCATGCCCGCTACAGCGTCTGCATCCGCGTCGAACCGTTCGGCCAGCAGATAAGATGTCACGGCTACCGGCGTACACATTTGCAAAAGTAAAACGCCAAAGGCGATCGGCTCCAGGCTGAAAATGGTGCCAAACCCCCAACCGAGAGCAAAGCAAACACTGAGTTTCAGCAGTGACAGCCATATCGCCTGACCCAGACTGCGCGTTGTCAGACGGGCGATTGCGACCCCGACGGTGATCAGCATCATCGGGATCGCCATCTGGCCCAGCAATTCCAACGTGTTGGTCAGGAACACTGGCGTTTGCCAGCCCTGCCATAAAAACACAGCCCCTAGCAACGTGGCCCAGACCATCGGTTCGCGCGCGGCTTTTCCAAAGCCGCCTTTTCCGGCCACCAGATAGATGCCGTAGGTAAAGGACAGCAAAGCGGTAACCGCCAGAAAAACAACCGCATAGCCCAACCCGGCCTGGCCAAAGGCAAATACGCACAGGGGCAGACCCAAATTACCGGTATTCCCGAAAATCAGCGGTGACAAATAGGTTCGGCGATCCAGCCCACGAAGCCGCACGAATAGCTCAAATACCGAAGCCAGTCCAATATGGCCGACAATCGCGGCCAAGGTAAACCGGGTCAGTTCACCTGCCGGAATTTCGGTTTGCATCAGGGCAACAAATATCAAGCTGGGCACCGCCAGGGTCACACCCAGGCGCGTGACGAACTCCAACCTGTATTCGAATCCCAGCTTGACCCAGGTAAAACCAATCCCTGCCAACAAAAAAACCGGCGCAACGATTTCGAATACTGTCAGCAGAAGGTTCACAGACTGTTTCCCCTAATTTCAGATCAATGATTGGCATTTCCGCCCGGAAAGAGGTAATAAGACCATTGGGGGCCGACAAATGCTGAAGACACAAGCCAAGTACCGCCTGGGCCAGGTGGTCCGCCACAAAAAACATCCCTTCCGAGGGGTGATTTTTGACGTGGACCCGGAATTTTCAAATACCGAAGAATGGTACGAGGCGATTCCGGAAGATAGCCGCCCGATCAAGGATCAGCCGTTTTATCATCTGCTCGCAGAAAACGATCAATCCTTCTATGTTGCTTATGTTTCTGAACAAAATCTGATTGCCGACCAATCTGGCGAACCAGTTGAGCATCCCGATATTCCAGATATGTTTGGCCCGTTTGAAAACGGTGGCTATCCTCTCCATTTTCATCTGAACTAACGTCGCACGTGTGTAGGTACAGGTCAGTATCCAAGTGCACATCCGTCTTTTCGCGGGTCACTTGCCCCCATTAAAGTGCCGTTTTTACAGATTCGGATCGCCTGTGCTCCACCCAACGGTGTTTCCGGTATTTCTACTTTGTGTCCAATATCGCCTAATTGTTGAGCGGTCATGCGCGAAATTTCCCGCTCCAGTTTTAAAACACCCTTGTCGGCAAAAGCCCTTGGTGCATCGATGCTGGCCTGTAGGCCAAGACCGTGATCGACCATATTCGAGACAAACCGAGTGTGCCCGGTGGGTTGATATGCGCCGCCCATCACGCCGAATGGCATCAGGACGCGGCCATTTTGTTTCAACATTCCCGGAATGATTGTGTGCATAGGGCGTTTGCCGCCCGCCAGCTCGTTCGGATGTCCGGCCTGCAGCGTGAACCCAGAGCCGCGGTTCTGTAGCAACAGCCCATATCTCTCGGACGCAATGCCAGAGCCGAAGCTGTGAAAAATCGAGTAAATCAGCGATACCGCCATCCGATCCCTATCAACCACAGTGATATAGACGGTGTCCTTGTGGATGGCCTCGGTCAACGGAGCAGCAGTTGGCATCGCGCGTTTTGGGTCGATCAAAGCGGCCAATTTGTCGGCCAGTTCCTGGTCAAGAAACCGATCTGCATGTGTCATGTGGTCGGGGTCAGCTATGAACCGGTTGCGCGCGTCATAGGCGAGTTTCGAGGCTTCAGCTTCGATATGGATACGTTCGACCCCAAAGGGATCCATACTGGCAAGGTCGAAGTTCTTCAGGATGTTCAGCAATAAAATGGCTGTGGCACCCTGTCCGTTTGGCGGATGCTCAACCAGATCCAACCCCTGGTATTCCCCGATGAGGGGTTGGGCTTCTGAGCATTTGGTGGCCAGAAAATCCCCGGCCGTATGTACGCCACCTAGTTGGGTGAGAGCGCCGATCATGTCATCGGCAATTTCTCCGGAATAGAACGCGTCCCGGCCGTTTCTGGCGATCTGGCGGAGAACTTCGGCCTGACCTGGCGCGCGGAAAACCTGACCGATTTCAGGCGCTTGGCCGCTGATCAGGTAATGTTTGCGCGCCGCGCCTTGCAGCGTCTGCGCGGCGATCTTCCAATCAAGCGCCACCCTTGGGGCAACCGGAACGCCGGTTTCCGCGTAGTGAATGGCGGGTTGCAGAAGAACGTCCAGACCCAGTTTGCCTTCGGTTTCAGCCAAATGGCAGAACGCATCGACCGCGCCGGGCACAGTCACCGCGTCCGCCGTATTCAGGGGCACTGCCGACAGCCCCCGCGACCGCAGCGTGTCGGCGTTTGTCGCCGAGGGCGCGCGGCCCGAGCCGTTCAGCGCGCGAATGTCATCTTCGCCCGCCCGATTGTACAAAACAAAGCAATCACCGCCCAATCCGGTCATCTGCGGTTCGCAAATCCCCAAAACAACTGCCCCGGCGATGGCGGCATCCATTGCGTTGCCGCCCTGAGCAAGAATGTCCACGGCCACCTTGGCCGCCAAGGGATGAGATGTGGCGCACATGCCTTCGGTCGCCAGAACTTCGGACCGGCCCGGTGTGTGAAAATCCCGCATGACGCTGTTCTTCCCCTATTGAACGCGCCGAAAGTATCGCGTGCTTTGCGGTTGTCCAGTCACATGAAGGGGAAAATCCTCGGCGCCGTTCACTGGGTGGGGGCTGTGACACGTGGCGCCGAGGGAAGCTATCTGAGCTACGAGTACATGTTTGACCGTCCTTTGCGGCGCGACAATGGTTCGATCTGGGCCTTATTATGACCTTTTCTTGCCGCTAAGGGGATTCCGGGAAGTCGAACCGCAGCGATAATCTGTTGCAACCTTCGCTGTGTTCATAGCGGATGTCACTGGTGAGTTCGTGGATCAGAAACCAGCCAAACCCGCCTTCGGGCAAGCCTTGGATGGTCGAACCCAAAGGTGCGGGAACGCCGTCTGGCACACGAAATCCCGGTAGGGGGTTGCCCGTGTCGGCAATCAGAATCTCCAGCCAGTTTTTGTGCAGACGGCATCGTACCTGGACTTTTGCAGGGGTGACGTCGGCATAGGCGTGTTCGACCACATTGTTGATTGCTTCAGCCAGCGCAATCTTTACATCGCTGGCCTTATGCGGCGGAAGGCCTTGCGTCTCAAGGCATTTGCTAAGCTGCGCAATCCCGGCGCTGGCCTCGGATTCCGTCGCTGCAAAGATCAAATCCAAACATTTGCCGTCACACATGGGCGTTGCGCCTATTCAGAGAAACAGAAAAGTCAGTCTGCTGTTGCCGACAAGGCGTCATCCAGCGTGGGGTACAGTTTGAACACCGTGTCCATGCGGGTCAGACGAAACACCTTTTCGACAAAAGGATGCAGCCCCGCCAGATCCAGTCTTCGATCGTTTCCAAGCTGCTTCATCGAGGCGACAATGGCACCCAACCCGCTGGAATCGATGAATTCGACGCTGGTCAGGTCCAGTACAACCCGCGTGGCGCCACCTTCGGCCTCGTTGCGCATGTCCTCCTTGAATTGTATCGCCATGGACGCATCAATCCGGTCCGCTTGAACCTTGATGATCTGGGTGGCGTCGGTTGTTGTGCTGGTCAGGGCCATGCGCGACGGTCCTTTAATCTGAAATCACTGGTAGAAATACGCTAGACGGCAATTCCTACCATTCGGTATCCATCGAACGGAAAACGAAGAGGAGCATCCAAATGAAGCAGGTCATTATCGCCGGAGCAGCGCGCACCCCCATGGGTGGGTTTCAGGGAATGTTCGACGGTGTTGCCGCGGCGGATCTGGGCGGTACCGCCATTCGCGCCGCCCTGGACGGTGCCGGAACTGATACTGTTGATGAGGTGCTGATGGGCTGCGTTCTGCCTGCCGGGCAGGGTCAGGCGCCGGCACGTCAGGCCGGGTTTGCCGGGGGGCTGGGCGAAGAGGTGCCTGCGACCGCACTCAACAAGATGTGCGGATCGGGCATGAAGGCGGCAATGATGGCCTTTGATCAGATCGCTTTGGGGTATGCCAATACGATGGTGGCCGGTGGGATGGAGAGCATGACCAACGCGCCATATCTGCTGCCCAAGATGCGCGGTGGCGCGCGCATTGGCCACGGTCAGGTGGTCGATCACATGTTTCTGGACGGGCTCGAGGACGCCTATGACAAAGGCCGCTTGATGGGCACCTTCGCCGAGGATTGCGCCGAGGCCTATCAGTTCACGCGCGAGGCGCAGGATGAATATGCGCTGCAATCGCTGTCCAATGCCCTGTCCGCGCAGGAAACCGGTGCGTTTGCAGATGAGATCGCGCCGGTCGTCACCCGGACCCGCAAGGGCGAGCTTCGTTTTGCCGAGGACGAACAGCCCCAATCCGCGCGCCCGGACAAGATTCCGACGCTGAAACCGGCCTTTCGCAAGGACGGCACTGTCACGGCGGCGAATTCCTCGTCGATCTCAGACGGGGCGGCGGCTTTGGTTCTGGCCTCGGCCGAGGCGGCCGAAGCGCAGGGCCTGACCGTGCGCGCCCGGATCATGGGCCATGCCAGCCACGCGCAGGCACCGGGCCTGTTCACGACGGCTCCAGTCCCGGCAGCGCAAAAACTGCTGTCTCAGATCGGATGGGCGAAGGAAGAGGTCGACCTGTGGGAGGTCAACGAAGCCTTTGCCGTGGTGCCGATGGCTTTCATGCACGAAATGGGCCTGTCGCGGGACAAGGTGAATGTGAATGGTGGGGCCTGTGCGCTGGGCCATCCCATAGGGGCATCGGGTGCGCGGATCATGGTCACTTTGCTGAATGCACTGGAAAAGAGAGGCTTCAAACGCGGTGTCGCCGCCATCTGCATAGGCGG
The DNA here is from genome assembly GCF_900172215.1 of Ruegeria meonggei. Taxonomy (GTDB): domain Bacteria; phylum Pseudomonadota; class Alphaproteobacteria; order Rhodobacterales; family Rhodobacteraceae; genus Ruegeria; species Ruegeria meonggei. The sequence goes on along the minus strand of NZ_FWFP01000008.1, from coordinate 97,575 downwards.
GGGCGAAGGCACGGCAATCGCCATCGAACGGGTTTGACGCCTTGTCTTTTTCGGCATACTCGAAAGGGGTTCTCTGCCGGAAAAGACACTCATGACCCTAGATTACAACACGCTTGCCAAAACCATCGCCGCACTGACCGAAGGTGAAACCGACGAGATCGCGTTGATGGCGACTGTTGCGTGCGAGGTGCATCATTCCGATACCCGCTTTGACTGGACCGGGTTCTATCGCGTGACCGCGCCCGGAACGCTGAAAATCGGCCCCTATCAGGGCGGCCACGGTTGTCTGGTGATCCCGTTTTCCCGCGGTGTCTGCGGTGCGGCGGCGCGCACAGGTGAGCCACAGCTGGTCCCGGATGTTGAAACGTTTCCCGGCCATATCGCCTGTGCCACATCCACGCGGTCAGAGCTGGTTCTGCCGGTGCGGAATGCACAGGGAGAAATCTTTGCCGTGTTCGATATCGACAGCGATCAGCCAGACGCGTTTTGTCAGGGCGATGCGGAAAAACTGGGCGCTATTTTGAATGCGGTGTTTGCGCGGTAGACACTATTGCGCCCACAGGCCGGGCATCTGGTCCAGGGTGACATAGCAGGCCGTGCCCTGAACCAGCACGATCGCAAACAGCCAGACCGTGAAACGGGTTTTGCGAGTCTTGTGGCCAAAAATCCACCGTCCCAACACAGCGCTGGGGCTGCCGCCCAGGGCAGCCAGCCACAATAATCGACGCTCGGGCACACGCCGTTTGCGGCGTCTGGCCTGCATCTTGTCCCAGCCAAAGGCCAGCAATGTCAGACCGTTGACGGCCCACAGGTATATCACCGCAATCCACATGCCAGACGCATAGTCAAACCGGGCTACAGTTCCAAGTGAAAAAATCCTTGGAATTTTCACCGATTCGGGCCATCGTGAAAAATGAAGGAAAAATTTCACCATCGCCGGAGGACCCCGTGAACAGCCAAGCCCCGCACAGCGCAACACTCGGAGCCGATATCCGGGCCTTGCGCAAAGCCCGTGGGCTGACCCTGACCGAGATCGCCGAACGGCTGAACCGGTCGGTCGGGTGGCTTAGTCAGGTTGAGCGGGACATGTCCGACCCCTCGATCTCGGACTTGCGGCAGATTGCCGAATGTCTGGGGGTGCCGATGTCGATGCTGTTTGCACATTCGGCGGCGCCTGCAGACGAACAAGGCTATATCGTCCGCGCGGGTGCGCGCCGTCCCATGGGGTCAGGCGACGAAGGGCTGATCGAAGAATTGCTTTCGCCCGATCTGAGTGACGATTTTGAGATGGTGCATTCAACGTTCAAGCCGCATTCGAAAATGCAAACGCCTGCAGATCGTCCCACTCAGGAGGTTGGTTATATGGTGTCTGGCCGTCTTGACCTGACGATCGGCGCGCGTAAGTTCTCGGTCGGGCCGGGCGACACGTTCCGCATCAAGAATGAGCCCTATCAATGGGCCAACCCTTATGATGAGCTTGCCGTGGCCGTCTGGGTCATTGCTCCGCCGGTGTACTGATGAGCTTTGAGGCCTGGACCATATTCGCGCTGTTCTGGGTGGTGTTTGTGACCACACCAGGGCCGAATGCGGTGAATTGCATCTCAAACGGGATGAGCCTGCCGTTTCCCAAGGCCATGCTGGGCGTTCTGGCAATCCTGACACAGGCCAGTGGCTTTTTGATCCTGTCGGCGCTGGGCGTGACGGCGTTGATCGCGACCTCGCCTACGGCGTTCTTTATTGCCAAGCTGGTGGGCGCAGGGTTTCTGATCTGGCTCGGCGTGCGGGGGTGGATGAACGCAACCAAACCAGCGCCCGCGTCAGAACGACCCGCGCGCCACGTCTATCTGCACGCGCTGGCCGTCGCCACGATCAACCCCAAAAGCGTTGCGGGTTATCTGGCTGCGTTTTCGCAATTCGTGCAGCCCGACGTGCCGATCTGGCAGCAGATGACAGTGATCATGCCCACTGCGCTGGTCCTGACAACGCTCAGCTACACCGGGTTTACGGTACTGGGTGCTGTGATGGGCAAGGCCGCCCTTGGGGCTGTTTTCAATACCTGGGTCCGTCGTGTCATGGCGACCTGTTTCATGATCTATGGCGTGTTGCTGGGGGCCAGTACCGCACCTTCAGCAAGAGGATAAATCAATGCATACCGGATCCTGCCTGTGCGGTGCTGTTGCATTTACCATCGATGGCACCCTTTCCCAGCCTTCGGCCTGCCATTGCGGTCAATGCCGAAAGCAATCGGGTCATGTTTGGGCCTCTACCTCGGCCCATCAGGACAAGCTGAGCTTTACGGCAAGTGACACACTTACCTGGTTCCGCGCGTCAGACATCGCCCGGCGCGGGTTCTGCAACGCCTGCGGGTCGTTCCTGTTCTGGCAGCACAATGACGAGGACACGATTTCTATTTCCATGGGCGCGCTGCGCGAGCCCACGGGCCTGAAACTCGCCCGGCACATCTTTGTGGCCGACAAGGGCGATTACTATGACATCACAGACGATCTGCCCCAAGAGGCACAGTAATAGGGATCAAGACACATGAGTGATTTTCCGACAAAAGCCCGCGTTGTCATCATCGGCGGCGGTGTGGTGGGGGCCTCCTCCCTTTTCCATCTGGCCAAAAAGGGCTGGACCGATTGCGTTCTGCTCGAAAAGAACGAACTGACCGCCGGATCGACATGGCACGCGGCGGGTAACGTACCTACTTTTTCGACCTCGTGGGCGATCATGAACATACAGCGCTATTCAACTGAGCTGTATTCGCGATTGGGCGAAGAGGTCGACTATCCGATGAATTACCATGTCTCGGGTTCACTCCGTTTGGCGCATAGCAAAGAACGGATGCAGGAGTTCGAACGCGCGATGGCGATGGGTCGCTATCAGGGTATTCCGATGGAAATGTGGACGCCGGACCAAGCGAAAGAGAACTACCCGTTCCTTGAAACCCATGACCTAGAGGGTGTGCTGTACGATCCGACCGATGGCGATATCGACCCGGCACAGCTGACACAGGCGCTGGCCAAAGGCGCCCGCGATATGGGCCAGAAGATCATCCGCTTTTGCCCGGCAACCAATGTGACGCAACATGACGACGGCACATGGACCGTGCACACCGATCAAGGCGACATCGCCTGTGACTATGTGGTAAACGCCGCCGGGTACTATGCGCAGCGTGTCGGCGAATGGTTCAAGCCTTATGGCGGCCGCACCGTGCCTGCGATGGTCATGAGCCATCAATACCTGCTGACCGACGAAATACCCGAAATCGAAGCCTGGTCCAAAGAGCACGGTGGCAAGCTGCCGCTGTTGCGCGACGTCGACATCTCTTACTACCTGCGGCAGGAAAAGAATGGCTACAACCTTGGTCCGTACGAGCCCAACTGCAAGGGCCACTGGATGACCGAGGATGACCCGATGCCCGAAGACTTCTCATTCCAGCTGTGGAATGACGATCTGGACCGGATCGAGGACATTGTCACCGACGCGATGGATCGGGTGCCGCTGATGGCCACCTCTGGCGTGGGCCGGGTGATCAACGGGCCGATCCCTTATGCACCAGACGGTCTGCCGCTGATCGGCCCGATGCCGGGTGTGAAGAACGCGTTTGAGGCGCACAGCTTTACCTTTGGCATCGCGCAGGGGGGCGGCGCAGGCAAGGTGCTGGCCGAATGGATCGTCGATGGTCACACCGAGTGGGATATGTGGGCCGTCGATCCACGCCGGTACACCGACTATACCGATCAGGACTATTGCAACCAAAAAGGCATGGAGGTGTATGGCAATGAATACGCCATGCATTACCCCCATCATGAATGGCCTGCCGCGCGCGACAAAAAGCTGTCGCCGGTCCATGACACGGTCAAAGAACAGGGCGGTGTGATGGGCGTCTATAATGGATGGGAGCGCGCCAACTGGTTCGCGCAGCCGGGCGACGACACGTCGCTTGAGGCCACGCATACCTGGGGCCGCGCGGGCCCGTGGGAGCAGCGCATCAAAGAAGAATGCGAGGCCGTGCGCGATCATTGCGGTGTACTCGATCTGCCGGGATTTTCCCGTTTCATGGTCAAAGGCGACGGTGCAGCCGAGACGCTGCGCGGGCTGATCACCGGTGGGTTGCCCAAGATCGGTCGCATCAATCTGGTCTACATCTCGGACCAGCGCGGTCGCATCCTGACCGAAATGTCCTGCATCCGTCTGGGCGAGGAGGAATTCATCATGATCACTGCGGCCACCGCGCAGTGGCACGATCGCGATATCCTGGTCAATGCGATGCCCGTGACCGTTTCGGTCAAGGACGTGACAACCACCCGCGACACCCTGATCGTGACCGGACCCAAATCGCGCGAGATTCTGTCAGGCCTGGCTGACGCGGATCTGTCCAGCGGTTGGTTGACGCACCAGTCTGCCACGGTTGCGGGCAAGCCTGCTTTCCTGATCCGTGTTTCCTTTGCTGGTGAGCTGGGCTGGGAGGTGCATGCGCTGAATGAAGACATGCCCGCGATCTATGACGCGATCCTTGATGCCGGGGCCAAACCGTTTGGGATGTATGCCCTAAATTCGCTGCGCATCGAAAAGGGTTACCGCGCGTGGAAGGGCGATCTGTCGACCGATTACTCGTTGCTGGAAGGCGGGTTGGAGCGTTTCGTCAAACTGGACAAGCCGCAGGATTTCCCGGGTAAGGCTGCGATCCTGAACGAAAAGCAGCAGGGGGCTAAGAAGGCCTTTGTGACGCTGACCGTCGATGCCGGTGATTGTGACGCGCCTTACATGTCCTGCATCTGGCAAAACGGCGAGATCGTGGGCGAGACCACGTCGGGGGCCTGGGGCTACCGCGTTGGCAAATCCATCGCGCTGGGTATGATCAAGGCCGAACTGGCCAACCCGGGCGCCGAGCTTGAAGTGGAAATCTACGGTCAGAAATGCCGCGCTGTGGTAGAGAAAGACCAACCGCTTTGGGACCCTTCGAACGATCGGTTGCGCGCGTAACAGCGATGGAGACACCATGAGCTTGCGATATTCCAAACTGGGACCCGGTGAGGGTCCCAACTACGACTGGGAAAACGACCACACCTTCGTCAAGGTTTCCGGTCAGGATACGAATGGTGCTTACACGCTCATGGAAGACAACCTGAAGGCCAGCTTTGCGCTTGGCCTTCATCGTCATGACAGCCACGCCGAAACTTTCTATTTCCTCGAAGGGGAGGTGGATTTCTATGTCGATGGCGACTGTCATCGCTGCGGGCCGGGCACCACCATGCACGTTCCGCCGGGAGTACCGCATGCATGTCGTGTGGCCGGGGCTGCCCCGGCACGGATGTTGATGATCTTTCAGCCCTCGGGGTTTGACGGGTTCCTCTCCGAGATGGCGACGATGACCGAGGCGGACTTTGGGGATGAGACAAAGATGGCCACGCTGAACGCCCGCTATGACATCATACCCATGGGGCCGATTCCACCCCATCCAGACGATCAAAACTGAAGGCTGTTTGCGATGGCAGCTCCCAAACACATGTGTGGCGTCTACCTGACGCATCACGGCGGCCCCGAGGCGCTTGAATGGCGCGACGATATTCCGGTTCCTTCTCCGGGCCCCGGTCAGGTGTTGGTCCGGGTGGCGGCGGCCGGAGTGAACAACACCGATATCAATACGCGGGTCGGCTGGTATGCGTCCGAGGTAACCGGCGCAACCGATGCGGTTGATCAGAACGTTGATGCCGGAGGTTGGGGCGGTGCGTTGCATTTCCCGCGCATTCAGGGCGGCGACCTGTGTGGCATTGTCGAAAGCGTTGGGCCAGAGGCGGGGTTTCAGTCCGGTCAGCGCGTGACCTGCCCAATCAACCTGCCACGCCCGCGACCGGGCAACCCAACTGGCTTCATCGCGCTGGGCTCGGAAATGGACGGGGCCTTTGCGCAATATTGCCTGGTCGAGGCACAAGATTTGTATGACGTGTCCGCGTCGCCCCTGTCAGACGTTGAGATTGCCGCCATCCCTTGCGCCTTTGGCACGGCCGAGAATCTGTTGACCCGCGCGGGCGTTACATCGGGACAGAACGTGCTGATTACCGGGGCCTCGGGCGGGGTTGGTCTGGCGGCTGTCCAACTGGCCGCGTTGCGCGGGGCCAGGGTTTGGGGCGTGACCAGCCCGAACAAGGCTGAGACTGTCGTCGGGCAAGGTGCCGTCGGCACCTTTGACCGGACCGCGCCCTTGCCTGAGGACAGGTTTGATGCAGTGATCGACGTTGTGGGCGGACCCGCCTGGGCTGGCCTGATCCTGGCGCTGAAACCGGGCGGGCACTATGCGGTCTCGGGTGCCATTGCTGGCCCGATGGTTCAGGCCGATCTGCGCGATATATATCTGCGCGACATTACCATTCACGGCTGCACCCATCAGGCGTTTGAGGTTTTCGGACGGTTGGTTGAGCTGATGAATGCCGGGCGGATCAGGCCTTTGGTCTCGAAAACCTACCCATTGAAAGACATCTCGGTTGCGCAGCAGGATTTCCAATCCAAGGCATTGCCGGGAAAACTTGTTCTGATCCCCTGAGGAGGCTGAAACATGGCAGATATCACTCTTCTGGACGGTTCCATCGGGCAGGAATTGGTCAAACTGTGCGGTGACAGTCCCACGCCGCTGTGGTCGACCCAAGTGATGATCGACCAACCGGATCTCGTGGGCGATGTTCACAGGGCATACTTTCAGCGTGGCGCGACGGTTGCCACCACCAACACCTATGCCGTCCACCGGTCACGTCTGGTGCGTGAGGGGATAGAAGATCAGCTTGCTAACCTGATCAACACGGCACTGTCGCAGGCCGAGCAGGCTCGCAGCGCCACAGGTGGGCGCATCGCCGGGGCGCTCGGGCCGCTTCTTGCCTCGTACAGACCCGACCTGAAACCGGATGTGGACGAGGCCGCCGGGAAATTCGCCGAGCTTGTGGATCTGATGTCGGATCACGTCGATCTGTTCCTGATCGAAACCGTGTCGTCGGTACAGGAGGCCGAAGGGGCCATGCAGGGCACCGCGCAGGCGGGCAAACCGGTCTGGCTGGCGCTTTCGGTGATGGACGGTGATGGCACACGTCTGCGCTCGGGCGAGGCCCTGTCCGATATCGCACCAGTTGTGGCCAGTTATGCGCCCCAGGCCGTTTTGATCAATTGCACCCGACCCGAGGCCGTGCTGCCCGCATTGGAGATCATTGCACGGATGGGCCCCCCATTTGGGGCCTATGCCAATGGCTTTACCGGGATTACCCAGGGCTTTCTGGAAGAGGCCCCAACCGTCGATGCACTGCAACAGCGTCTCGATCTTGGACCGGATGCTTATGCGGATCACGCCATGCGATGGGTGGAACAGGGCGCTACTATTGTTGGCGGCTGTTGTGAGGTCGGCCCCGACCATATCCAGACACTGGCCCAGCGGCTGCGCGCCGCCGGGCATCGGATCGTCTGAGGCGCGGATGATGCGGAAACCCAAAGAAAATTTGCCGGGCATGGTTCAGACCCATTTCGATATCGTGGTCGCACCGGGCTATGTGCTACTGGAGCTGGCCTCGCTGGTCGAGGTGTTGCGACTGGCCAATCGCGTCTGCCCCAGCCCACCCTTCACCTTTACATATCGGTCCCTTAAGGGCGGCCCGGTTGCCAGCAGCAGTGATGCAACTGTCCAGACCGAGCGGATTCCATCCCACCCCAAGGCCGATTACCTGTTTGTGGTTGGCAACACCGATCCGGATCATCCCGACTTGTCCCTGGGGCGGGTGGTTTCCGATTATACATTCCGCGATGCGCAGGTGTTTTTGCTGGCCGAAGCCGCCAGCCGTTACATCGACGAACGCGGCACTGCCGATATGGCAACCCACTGGGAAAACGCCTCTTTCCTGCGTGAACGTGGCGCCCGCTTCGAGGCCAAGCTGTCGATTGCTACCGAACAGGGCTCTGTTGTGACCTGTGCCGGGATGGGGGCGACGACGGATGTTGCGCTGGCCATCATCGGTCGCCATATCTCGGGGCCGGCCAAGATGACGGTTGCCGATATCATGCTGCACGAAAACATCCGCGACTTTTCGTCGATGCAGCCGTTTTCGGGGGCGCAACTGACGGCGACAGGGGATGCCAAGCTGGATCAGTGCATCAAGCTGATGCAGGCCAACATCGAAGATCCGCTGCCGATTCAACAGATTGTCGAAGCATTGCACCTGTCGAACCGTTCGCTTGAGCGTAAGTTCAAGACTTTCTTCGGCACCACGCCGAACGGCTTTTATCGTGAGATGCGCCTGGCCAAGGCCAATAACCTGTTGTTGAACACCACGATCAGCGTCCGGGAAATCGGATTGGCCTGTGGATTTCCCAACGGATTCTCGTCGGTTTACAAAAGCTTTTTCGGTGTCACGCCCTTTGTACTGCGGCGGGAAAAACGGGCCGCATCACATCGGTGAAAATCGCCACTGCCTTGACGTTTTTGGTGCATTTATTGTCGATCTTCCATGGCATTTTGCCCCAAACCTGACATAGCGGAGATTTCAGGATGGTTGATCTTCCCAGCAAGGCCCGAGTGGTCATCATCGGCGGCGGCGTCATCGGATGTTCGGTCGCGTATCATCTGACCAAAAAGGGGTGGAGCGACGTTGTGCTGTTGGAGCGTAAGCAGCTGACCAGTGGCACGACATGGCATGCGGCGGGTTTGATCGCTCAGCTGCGGGCCACCGCCAACATGACCAAACTGGCAAAATACAGTCAGGAACTTTACGGAGCGCTTGAGGCTGAGACCGGCGTTGCCACCGGGTTCAAACGCTGTGGGTCGATCACCGTCGCCCTGACCGAAGAGCGCAAAGAAGAGATCTATCGCCAGGCTGCAATGGCCCGCGCCTTTGGGGTCGAGGTTGAAGAGATTTCAAACGAACGGGTGCAGGAACTGTATCCCCATCTGAACATCGAAGACGTCAAGGGCGCGGTGTATCTGCCACTGGACGGGCAGGGCGATCCGGCAAATATCGCCCTGGCCCTAGCCAAAGGGGCAAGACAGCGTGGCGGCATCGTAAAAGAACGGACAAAAGTCACCGATATCGTCAAGCAGGGTCGCAAGGTGACCGGCGTGGACTGGGTGGCCGATGATGGCAGCGCATCCGGTCATATCGAATGCGACATGGTGGTGAACTGCGCTGGCATGTGGGGACATGAGGTCGGTCGGATGGCCGGTTCAAATGTGCCTTTGCACGCGTGCGAGCATTTTTACATTGTCACCGAGGGCATCGACGGTCTGACCCAACTACCAGTGCTTCGGGTTCCTGATGAATGTGCGTATTACAAGGAAGACGCAGGTAAAATCCTGTTGGGGGCGTTTGAACCCAATGCGAAACCCTGGGCGGCAGAGGGTATTCCGGACAGTTTTGAGTTTGACCAGCTGCCCGAAGACTTTGACCATTTCGAACCCATTCTCGAGGCTGCCTGTAACCGGATGCCCATGTTGGCCGAGGCGGGGATTCATACGTTCTTCAACGGTCCCGAATCCTTTACCCCGGATGACGCTTACCATCTGGGCCTGGCACCTGAGATGGACAATGTCTGGGTGGCTGCTGGGTTCAACTCGATCGGTATTCAGTCCGCTGGTGGCGCAGGCATGGCGCTGGCAGAATGGATGGATGCGGGTGCGAAACCCTTCGATCTGGGCGATGTCGATATCAGCCGGATGCAACCGTTTCAGGGCAACAAAAAGTACTTGTTCGAGCGGTCAAAAGAAACGCTGGGACTGCTATACGCGGATCACTACCCCTATCGTCAAAAGGCCACCGCGCGCGGTGTGCGCCGAACACCGTTCCACCACCACCTGTTAGAACAGGGCGCGGTTATGGGCGAGCTGGCAGGGTGGGAACGTGCCAACTGGTTTGCGAATGAGGGGCAGGAGCGCGAGTACCAATACAGCTGGAAACGTCAGAACTGGTTCGAAAACTCTGCCGCCGAACATCGCGCTGTGCGTGAGAATGTCGGCATGTACGACATGTCATCGTTCGGAAAAATTCGCGTCGAAGGGCCGGATGCCGAAAGGTTCATGAACTACATCGGCGGCGGCGATTACGCAGTGCCCAATGGCAAAATCGTCTATACTCAATTCCTCAACCGCACCGGGGGGATTGAGGCAGACGTAACGGTCACCCGCCTGGCAGAAACCTCGTATCTGGTTGTGACACCTGCGGCGACCCGTCTGGCAGATCAGACCTGGATGATGCGCAATGCAGGCGATTTCAATGTGGTGATCACGGATGTCACTGCAGGCGAAGGTGTTCTGGCGGTCATGGGGCCGAACGCGCGGGCATTGTTGGAAAAAGTCTCACCCGCTGATTTTTCGAACACCTCCAACCCGTTTGGAACAGCACAAGAGATCGAGATCGGTATGGGCCTGGCGCGTGTGCATCGGGTCACATACGTCGGCGAGCTTGGGTGGGAGGTCTATGTCTCTTCGGATATGGCCGGACATGTGTTCGAAACGCTGCACGAGGCCGGGCAGGATATGGATCTGAAGCTGTGTGGTATGCACATGATGGACAGCTGCCGGATTGAAAAAGGCTTCCGTCACTTTGGGCACGACATCACTTGCGAAGACCATGTGGTCGACGCAGGGCTTGGTTTTGCGGTCAAGGTTGATAAGGGCTGCGACTTTATCGGACGCGAGGCGGTGATTGCGCGCAAAGAAAGCGGACCCAAGAACCGCTTGGTGCAGTTCAAACTGACCACTCCGGAACCGCTGTTGTTTCACAATGAACCCATCGTGCGGAACGGCGAGTATGTCGGCTATTTGAGCTCAGGCAATTACGGTCACACGTTGGGTGGCGCCGTTGGCCTGGGCTATGTGCCCTGCGAGGGGGAAAAGGCAGCGGATGTGCTGGCCTCGACCTATGAGATCGATGTGTGTGGCGTAAAGATTAAGGCCGAAGCCTCGCTGAAGCCGATGTATGACCCCAAGTCAGAGCGAGTGAAGGTCTAATCCAATTGTCAGGGCGCTGACGCGCCCCGGCTCGATTGTTTTTGGGGCGACATATCAGAATTGCTGATGGCCCTCTTCACAGTTTTCGCAGTTCCCAATCCGGTCAGATTTGCCGTAAAGACGAACGGAACAAGCCGGAGGCCTGCCATGGCAGACGTGACAACACCCCCACAGAATGCTGATACGCCAAAGGGGTTGGCTTTGGCTGTCACCGCCTATGTCCTATGGGGGTTTCTGCCACTTTACATGAAGGCCATGGCGCATATCGGCCCGGTTGAGATTGTGGCGCATCGGATCATCTGGTCCGTGCCTTTGGCGGGGCTTTTGTTGATTGCGCTGGGGCGGACACGGGACCTGAGGGCTGCTTTACGCGATCCCAAGATGTTGGGGATGGCCTGCCTGACGGCGGCGCTGATTTCGGTGAACTGGGCGATTTATGTCTGGGCGATTGCCAGTGGCAATGCTTTGGATGCAGCGCTGGGCTATTACATCAATCCGTTGTTTAGTATTGCGCTTGGATCACTCCTGCTGCGCGAGCCGTTGAACAAAACGCAGATGGTTGCGGTCGGGCTGGCTGCGATGGGTGTGCTGGTTCTTGTGGTGCAGGCCGGAAGCCTGCCATGGGCAGCGCTTGGGTTGATGCTCAGCTGGGGTTTCTATGCGTTTTTCAAGCGGTCGCTTCCCATCGGCCCCAACCAGGGGTTTCTGTTGGAGGTGCTGATCCTACTGATCCCGGCGTTGGCCTATGTGACATGGCTAGGGGCGCAGGGGTCAGGGCATTTTGGACTGGTTGCCGAGGACACCCTGTTGCTGGCAGGGGCAGGCATCGTGACGGCAGTACCGTTGCTGGTCTATGCCAACGGTGCCAAACTGGTGCGCCTTTCGACCATGGGTATTCTGCAGTACATTGCCCCAACTATGATCTTCATCACCGCCATTGCCGTATTCGGAGAGCAGATCGACCGGGGTCGCATGATTGCATTCCCGCTGATTTGGGCGGCTTTGGTCGTGTATTCAATCCCGATGATCCGGCAGATGCGGGCTCAGGCCTGACGCATAAGGCGCGCGGCTTCATCGGCCCAGATGGCATAGGTTCTTGGACTGGGATGATACCCGTCTGGTGCGGCAAGTGCCGGGTCGTCCGGCAGGTCCAGCGACAGGTGTCGGGCCTGAGGGAACCCGGCTACGACTTGCATTAGCCCCTGATCCAATCGCGCGGCCTGTCGCCCCAGAACCCAAGCAAGCGGATGCGGTAAAGCGGGAAAGCGGTTCATTTGAGGCACCGCGGTGACAACAACCCGCCGCACGCCCAATTGCGTGGTTAAAAGACCCAGCAATCGCGTCTGACGGGCGACAAAGCGCGCATGTGTCACGCCCCGGGTCACGTCATTCACGCCAAGGGCCGTAAGGGCCATATCGAACTGTCCGGTCAAGCCGTGCAAGCGGTCAATCGTGTCCTGCGTGGTGTGCCCCGTCGTGGCCTCAAGCTGCCATTCGACAGTGTAGTGCTTAGCCAGCCTGGCAACGAGATGTCCTGAGAGCGCCTGGGCCTGTGTACCCGCGCCCACGCCTGCGGCTGAACTGTCACCGGCAATCAGCAGACGCAGTCGGGGTCCGCGCCCTGCGCGCCCTTCGCGCGGACCAATGGGTTCAGGCAGCAACTGGGCCTTGCGGCGCACCGACAGGCCCTGCGCCGCCAGAACTGGCAGCAGCGGCACACGCAACAGCTGGTCCGTGGCAACAGGCATGGTCAGCTCAGTGCTTCTCTGAACTTGAGGAACCGCGCGTCGGTTGTCACCCGTGCCATCATCGCATCGCGTAGGGCGCCGATGGATTTGTACGGACGCATGGCCACTTCAAACTCTTGAATCAGGCCGTCGTCGTTCAGAGTGATCAGGTCGACCCCGACAGCGTCCAGATCGCCAATCTTGCATTGAAACTCCAGCGCCCAATCGTTGCCATCGCCCATAATGCGGCGATAGCGGAAATCGGAAAACACCTGTCCCACATGGCCCAGAACAGCTGCGACCGGGGCGCGGCCTGTCCAGGTGCTGTAATAGGTCGGCGGGGAAAACCGAACATCTTCCGCCAGTAGGTCATGGATCAGGTTTTCATCGCCTTTTGCGACAACTTCCTGCATGCGTTCGATTGTGGGGTGCATGGTCTTTCCTTCCGCTTTGGGTTTGAGCTTTGCCGACCAGATACGCGCAGGCAAGCCCGACGTTGCGGGAGGCAGCGCGCTGCGATAGGCAGGCGCGCATGAGCGAGACCTATGATCCCCCGAAAACACCCTTGGACGTGTTGCACGAAGATGCGAGCCTGATCGTGGTGAACAAGCCCTCGGGGCTGCTGTCTGTGCCGGGGCGCGGAGAGCATCTGGCCGATTGCCTGCTGAGCCGTGTACAGGCGGCCTTTCCGCATGCGCTGCTGGTGCACCGACTGGATCGGGACACGTCCGGCGTCATAGTCTTTGCCCAAACGCCGCATGCACAGCGACATCTGGGTCTACAATTCGAAAAGCGCCAGACCCGCAAAACCTACGTTGCCCGGGTCTTGGGGCGGGTTGCGGAAAAAACCGGAACTGTGGATTTGCCCCTGATCGTTGATTGGCCTAACCGCCCGCGTCAGATGGTATGCCATGAAACGGGGAAGTTCGCGGTCACAGATTGGCGGGTGATAAAACTTGGGGACGAGGAAACGCGCCTGCGTCTGTTCCCAAAAACTGGCCGGTCGCACCAGCTGCGCGTACATATGCTGGCGCTGGGCCACCCGATCCTGGGTGACCCGTTTTATGCCAAGGGCGCGGCGCGTGACTATCCCCGCCTAATGCTGCATTCCGAGGAACTGCGCCTGAAGAACCCCGAAGGCGGCGTTTCGATGAAGTTCCGCGCCAAACCTGATTTCTGATCCTAGGTCGCGCTGGTCCACAACATCTTCAGATTGCCCAATGAAAAGCGCTTCCTCCGGGTCCTGGGGGCGCAGGGTTGACGGCTCGCCATGATCTCGCGTTCGATCTCAAATGCGCGCAAGCTGTGGTCCTGTGCCCAGCGGCCTAGTTTCAGGGTCATCATCACGTGATTGTCGAGGCTAGGCATGGTGTTCTCCTTTTGCGTTATAGACCCAGTCTCAACCATCACTGCTGACACCCCCTTGTCAGGGGGGTGTGCTAAAGTGTCAGCAGATAACCCGGAGAAACTTATGCGTCGTTCGACCCGCCTGTTTGAAATCATTCAGATTTTGCGTGCAACTGATGCCCCTGTGACGGCTGAAGCGCTGGCAGAAAAGCTCGAAGTGTCCGTGCGCACGGTCTATCGGGATATCGCCGCGCTACAGGCGCAACGCACCCCGATCGAAGGCGAGGCCGGGGTCGGGTACCTTATGCGGCGCGGCTATGACCTGCCACCGTTGAACTTTGACGCAGAAGAGGTCGAGGCGCTTTGGGTCGGCCTGTCGATGCTGGCGCGCACCGGCGACAGCACGTTGCAACAGGCGGCGGATCGGGTGTGTCGCAAGATCGAAGCCCTGCGCGCGCCTGCGGATTGGTTGCAGGTGGCGCCATGGGGGGCACCGATGGATGACCCGGAAAAGGGTTGCATCCCCGTGGTGAATTATCGCGAGGCCATCCGGCAGGAGCGCAAGATTCGCATCACCTATGTCAATTCAGCGGACCAGCAGAGCGAAAGAATCGTCCGTCCTGTTGCGCTGATCTATCACATCGAATGCACCATGCTGGCTGCCTGGTGCGAGCTGCGAAACGGATTTCGGCATTTTCGGACCGACCGGATCTGGGCCTGCGAGCTGATTGACGATCATTTTTGCGGGCAGGGCAAACCCCTGCGGGCGATCTGGCAAGAGCAAAATCGCTGGGATGACACCGCCCAGAGCGCAATAAGTGGCAGGTAATTGCCGATCTCACCGGATTGTTGCTTGAGACCTAGATCAACCCCCGTGATATACTGCCCCAAACAAAAACTACCCGGTAAACGGGTCACGGAGCAGAAGGTGATTCCATGACGATTTCCAAGTTTGTCCTTTCCGCCGGGCTTTGCTCGGCCATGATTCTGGGGGCTTGCACAGACCCCGGCACGCTGAACCTGCCGTCCGATCCCAATCAGAATGCCAAACAAGGCGCGCTTCTGGGTGGTTTGGTCGGGGCGGGTGTTGGCGCGATTGCCAATGATTCGAACCCCGGTCTGGGCGCGCTGGCTGGGGCCGCCATCGGGGCCGCGGGTGGTGGTCTGATCGGCAACCAGCTGGACCGTCAGGCGACCGAGCTGCGCCAACAGTTGGCCAATGATGGTATCACCATTGTCAATGCAGGCGACCGTCTGATCGTTACCGTGCCCAATGACATCACCTTTGACACCGACAGCTCGACCGTGCGTCCGCCGCTGCGGGCCGATCTGGTGCGCGTTGGGCAAAACCTGGTGAGGTATCCCAATTCAAGCGTTCAGGTCATCGGCCATACCGACAGCGATGGCGAGGCCTCGTACAATCAAGGCTTGTCTGAACGCCGCGCCCGATCTGTTGCCGATATCCTGCAGGCCAACGGTGTGAACGGCGCCCGTATTTCAACAATCGGTCTGGGTGAAAACCGCCCTGCCGCCTCGAACCTGACGGCTGAGGGCAAGGCCCGGAACCGCCGGGTCGATATCGAGATCATCCCCAACGGGTGAACATAAAATGGAGGGGCACCGATGAAGGTGCCCCTTCTATGCACATTGACTGCGCGTCATGTGGTATTTGGCGTGGGCCCGTTACGGTCTAAATACGGGAAAACACCTTGATGGAGTTCCCTCATGTCCGAACCGATCCTGCTTGGCCTGTCCGGCTCATTGCGCGAAAGCGCCACCAATCGCAAATTGCTGCGCGAGGCGGCCCGGTTATTCGCGCCCGGCACCTATATCGAGGCCGATCTGAACTTGCCGCTTTATGATGGAGATCTAGAAGACGGTGAAGGCATTCCCGCGCCAGTGCAGGTGCTGGCCGATCAGATCGCGCAGGCCCATGCGGTCATCGTTTCCACGCCGGAATACAACAAGGGGCCATCGGGCGTTCTGAAAAACGCGCTGGACTGGGTCAGCCGAACAGCGGGACGCCCTTGGGCCGACAAACCTGTTGCGGTGATGTCTGCGGCTGCCGGACGTGCGGGCGGTGAGCGGGCACAGATGGTGTTGCGTGGCTATATGGTGCCGTTCCAGCCGCGTATTCTGCAGGGTCCGGAAATTCATTTGGCAAGCAGTTCAAACGAGTTTGATGCGCAGGGAAGGCTAACCAGCGACCGTTATGAAAGTGCACTGCAAACCCTGATGCAGAAGTTGCGGGTTGAGGCCGGTTTTTAGCCTGATCCTGACACTTGTTCCTCAGACGGGGTCTGCCTAGTCTGCCGACATGACCGAACAAACACAGACCGACGCAATTGATCCGGCCCGCGCCGCTGCGCTGCAAGTGGCGTTGGGGCATCAGGTCTCTGTTGCGACGGGGACTGCGCTGCCCCCGTTCTTTCACCAGCTGTATTTTTGGTCACCGCAGCCGCCGCAGGCGCTGGGTCGGGATGGGCATCCAAAGGTTGGTGGCGACTTGATCCCCGACATGGATCTGCCGCGCCGGATGTGGGCCGGAGGACGGTTGAGGTTTCACGCACCGTTGATTGCTGGCACTAAGGCGCAGCGGCGCTCGGTCTGCAAAAGCGCGACGGCCAAGACAGGCCGCAGCGGACCGCTGGGCTTTGTCACTCTGCGTCATGAGATATGGCAAGGCGATGTCCGATGCCTGACAGAGTGGCAGGATCTGGTCTATCGGCAGGACCCCTCGGTGTCTGAGGTAAAACCTACCCCGCCGGATGCCCGCACCGATGAAACCGACCACAGAGAGCTGTGCTTTGATTCAACCCTGCTGTTTCGCTATTCAGCGCTGACCTTTAATGGGCATCGCATTCACTACGATCTGGATTATGCGCGTGAGGTCGAAGGCTATGCCGGATTGGTCGTGCATGGCCCGTTGCTGGCGCAATTTTTGATGCTGCTTGCCGAAGATGCCATGGGTCCTTTGGCGCAATTCTCGTTCCGCGCGTTTTCACCCGTGATGCATTTTGAAACGGTGAGCTTGTGCCGCAACGGGTCAGTCCTGTGGGTACGTGGCCCCGACGGGCGGCAATGCATGACGGCCGAGGCTGTGCCGCGGTCAGAGTGAGGCTTCGGGGCGAAAATCCTCAAGTATGGTGTCGTGACCATCCAGCACCAGATCAGCGATAACCTTGGCCACTTTCGGGGCCATGCCAAAACCGATCTTGAAACCGCCATTGGCGATGAACTGGCCCTGATGCAGCGGGTGTGCGCCCAGCATCGGCGCACGGCTTTTGCTGCGCGGACGGACACCGGCCCAACGCTCGATAACCTCGGCGCCGTGCAGAACAGGCACAGCCCGCGTGGCGCGCTCCAGTACGTCATCCAACGCGGCATCGGTGCTGGTTGGGTCGTCATAGTCGCGCTCGGACGTGGACCCAATCGCCAGCGTCCCGTCGGCATGTGGTACAAAATGTACGGCATCCGCGAACAACTGCGGTGCGTCGCCTGCATCGAACCGCAGCAACGCGGCCTGACCTTTGACGCCATTGCCCACAGTCTTGCCGAAGGCCTGGTTGAGCTCTTGCAGGCCCGCCAGCCCGGTGGCGTGGACGACCTGCCCCCGATCAAGCGCGTCTGTCTGAACCTCGACCCCCATCACCGCCAGCGCTGCCACAAGTGCGGCACAGGCACGGCGGGGGTGCATGCGGGCGCTCAGCGTGTCATGGATCACAAATCCGGTCGGGCTGGGCGGGCACCATGCGCCGGCTTCAACCGTTTCAACCACGCACCAGTCGGCCTGCCCTTGCCACAGCGTGGCGGCGCTCACCGCGCGCGCATGGGCCAGCTCCAGCGTGCGGGCGTCGGCAATGGGTTGCAGCCGACCCAGCCGTGCATAGCCAGACGAGACGCCGCCGGTTGCCTCAATCTGTGTCCAGAACGGTTTTGCCATGATCAGGCTGTCGAACTGAAAGGCCTTTTTGGCGTTCCAGTTCTCGGGCACATGCGGGGCCAGTGCGCCCACAAGTCCACCGCTGGAGCCCGCACCGGGGCCAAAAGGGTCAACAACCTGCACCTTTGCGCCGCGCCTGGCACACGTCCAGGCGATGGACAGGCCAAAGATGCCCGCGCCGCGCACCGTCACATCGACCATTGCCATTCCCCTTATCCTTGTTCAGTGTCGCGCCGCTTAGCTACAGGATTCCCCGATGGCAGACCAGCATGCCAATCTGACGTGGAGAGACGGGCAGATTCCCGTCTCGGACCGGTTCGATGATCCCTATTTCTCGTTGCAAAACGGGTTGGAAGAGACGCGTTATGTGTTTCTGGCAGGAAATGATCTGCCCGCGCGATTTGCGTCGGGGTTTCACATTGCCGAGCTAGGATTTGGCACCGGTCTGAACATGCTGACCGCTTGGTTCGAATGGGAGGCATCCGGCCAGACCACACCGCTGTCCTTCACCAGTTTTGAGGCCTATCCGATGGAGCCCAGCGATATGGCCCGCGCGCTGCAGGCCTTCCCCGAGCTTGCGCCCTGGGCTGACCGGTTTCTTGACCAGTGGCAAGGGGGACAGTGCGACCTGGGGACCTTGCACCTTGAGGTTATCGAAGGCGATGCGCGGCAGACCCTGTCGGGCTGGACCGCTAACGCGGATGCGTGGTTTCTGGACGGGTTCTCACCTGCCAAGAACCCGGAATTGTGGGGGTCTGACCTGATGCAACAGGTTGCCGATCACACCGCCATTGGTGGCACGGCGGCGACCTATACGGCTGCCGGGTTCGTGCGGCGGGGTTTGGCGGATGCGGGGTTCACCGTTACCCGCACACCGGGCTATGGTCGCAAGCGCCACATGACCTGCGCTGTCAAACCATGACGCAACAGAACAACAGCCGCGCCGGCATCCTGCTGATGATCGCGGCCACAGTGGTGTTTGCACTGCAAGACGGGATCTCACGCCATCTGGCTGGAACCTATAACACCTACATGGTCGTGATGATCCGCTACTGGTTTTTTGCGGCCTTTGTTATCGCGCTGGCCGCACGGGCACCCGGAGGGTTAAGGGCCGCTGCACAAACCAGCCAGATCGGGCTGCAGGTGTTTCGTGGCGTATTGTTGGCGGCTGAAATCTGTGTTGCCGTTTTTGCTTTCACGGTTCTTGGGCTGATCGACACAATGGCGGTGTTTATCTGCTATCCGCTGCTGGTGGCCGCGCTCAGCGGGCCAGTGCTGGGCGAGACGGTCGGGTGGCGACGCTGGTCCGCAATCGGTGTTGGATGCGCTGGGGTTCTGATCATCCTGCAACCTGGCGTCGGGGTATTTAATCCCTGGGCCATCGTGCCCCTGATCTCAGCGTTGATGTTTGCGCTGTACGGGTTGCTGACGCGCTACGCTGCCCGCAAGGACAGCGCCGCCACCAGCTTTTTCTGGACCGGGGTGTCGGGTGCTGTGGCGATGACGCTGGTCGGCATGTGGTACTGGGAGCCGATGGCCAGCAGCGATTGGATTTGGATGGCGGTGCTGAGTGTCTGCGGTGTTCTCGGCCACTGGTTGCTGATCAAATGCTATGAAATGGCCGAGGCCAGCGCCGTCCAGCCTTTTGCCTATTTCCACCTGGTCTGGACCTCGATTTTGGGCATCTCGATTTTTGGAGAGTCTCTGCGGCCAGCGGTAGTGGTTGGTGCTGCTCTGGTGGTTTCGGCGGGCTTGTTTACCCTATGGCGCGAAAGACGCCAGAGTTGAGCCGATAAGCTCCTGTGAAAACGGGACCGGCAGTGCAGGCTGGCCCAAACGGGCACGATAGACCGGCAGGCTTTCCGACACGCGCATTACATAGTTGCGGGTTTCGCTAAAGGGGATGGTCTCAATCCAATCGACCACTTCAATCTCGCCTGCGCGGGGATCGCCATAACGTTTCATCCACGAGATCGGTCTGCGCGGTCCGGCGTTATAGCCGGCGGACATCATCACCACATTGCCGTTGAAATCCGCAGCCAGACCGGACAAATAGTTCGCTCCCAGCTTGGCGTTGTACTGCCAGTCCGAAGTAAGTTTGCCTGTCTTGTGGCCACCGAGAATACCCAGCTCTTTGGCCACCAGTTTGGCTGTGGCGGGCATCACCTGCATCAGGCCACGCGCGCCCGCGCCGCTGACCACCACCGGATCAAACTCGCTTTCGCGGCGGGCAATGGCCAGCGTCATTTCCTTGGCCATGGGCAGGCCGATATCGGCCACCGGGTGCACCGGGTAATAGGCCGCAGGCAGAACAACCCCTGTCTTGGCCGCGCGTTTGGCAATCATCACGGCCAGATGCGGTTCTTTCAGTTCGATCGCCAGATCACCCAGCTGGCCGGCCTGTACCGGGTCCAACCCCTCGACCAGATGAGTCAGAAACCGTTCCGAGAGGTTGTCTTCGCCCGCAGCAAGCAACAGCAGACCAGCGTCCAACACGCTGGAATCGGCAAACTCGGCCTGTTTCCAATGCGGGGCCCGACGGGGATTGGCCAGTTCACTGTCAAAGGGTCGTCCGATCTGTTCGGCGGCCAGAAGGCCATAAAAAGAGGTCTGATAATCCGCACCTTTGGAATAGGCTTCATAGGCTTTGTCGGCATCACCTTTCGCTGCATAGGCACGGCCCAGCCAATACCCGCCGCGCCCTTTTGAGATCGGCGATTGCACCGCACCCGAGAAATTCTGGAAATGCCGAACGGCTGTGTCGGGGTCGTTCAGTTTGCGCAGGGCCAGAAACCCGGCCAGCCATTCCAGATCGGCATAACCATAGCCCATTTCAGGGGTCATGTGATGGTTGGCAGCAATCGCATAGGCACGGCTTGTGTTACCCTGACGCATCTCAAGCCGGGCCAGACGGCGGCGTCCTTCGGCCCATTGATCTGGCTCACCCAATGCGTCAGGCCCGGTCGATTGCGCCAGCATCAGGTCGATTGCGCTGTCATCCAGCTCTTTCTTGTCGCGCCAGACAAAGCGGTCAAACGCCAGCCCCGGCGATCCGGCCAGAGATTCCGGAACCGCAGACACTTTCCCATCCACGCCCGGTTGACGTTTCTGCAGGGCAATACGCGCCTCGGCCAGCTTGCGGTCATCAGTGCTGACCAGCGATAGCATCTGCCCGGCACTGACCAGATGATTGTCCCACAGCATCCGGTCCAGACGGGCGGCGTGGTGGGGTTTCAGAAGGGGGCCGAAATTCTCAAGATAGTCTGTTTGCAACCCAGACCCCATGGGCATTGTCCGCCAGGCAGCGACAATATCGGCCTCGGCTTCGCCTGGGCGTCCCTTGGCCTTCAGTGCGACGGCATAGTTCAGCGCCCCTTCGGCGGTTTGCGGGGGATTGTCGGCGTAGAACTTCAACACCCGGTCGGGATCTGCCCCGGTAAAGGCAGGCTCGCTTTTGCGCCGCAGCCACGCCAACCCGGGCCAGTCCGGGCGACGGTCCAGAAACACAAGCACGTCGCCTGATCCGCCAAAGCCTTCGCGCAGCCAATGCCAGACGATGATGTCGCGCGAAACCGACCCCCGTGCGCCCGACTCGCGCAGAGCGGCGTTCCAATCGCCTTTTCGCATTTCATAAAGACCGGCCCGCAGATCACCCGCCGCATCGGCCCGTGCCTGTCCCAATGACCCCAGAATCATCGCCATCATAAGCGCCAGAACGCGTGTCATGCCTTGCATTTCCCAACCAACCAAGGATAGAGCCATTCAGGATAAACCTTGCGCCGCCGGGATCAACACACATCGCTAAGATTGTGATGGACCAAAGCGCAAAAAACACAAACTGCACTCTAAGGAGCGTGTCATGTTCAAAGGCTCAATGCCAGCCCTCGTCACCCCGTTCAATAACGGCGAGTTGGACCTGAAGACGCTCAAACATCTGGTGGAGTGGCAGATTCAGCAAGGCTCGACCGGGCTGGTGCCCGTGGGCACCACTGGTGAAAGCCCCACGCTCAGCCACGAAGAACACGAGACCGTGGTCGAAGAGGTTGTCAAAGCTTCGGCTGGACGTGTGCCAGTGATCGCAGGTGCCGGGTCGAACAATACGGTCGAGGCGATGCGGTTCGTCCGATTCGCGCAAAATATCGGTGCGGATGCAGCGCTGGTTGTGACTCCGTATTATAACAAACCCACGCAAAAGGGCCTGCTGGCCCATTTCCGCGCGCTGCATGATTGCGCGGGTATTCCGATCATCATCTACAACATCCCCGGCCGGTCCATCGTTGACATGACGCCAGATACCATGGCTGAGCTGGCAGAGTTGCCGCGCATTGTTGGCGTCAAGGATGCCACGGGCGATCTGGCACGTGTCAGCCAGCAGCGCGCCGCCTGTGGGCCTGACTTCTGTCAGTTGTCGGGCGAAGACGCGACCGCGTTGGGCTTTAACGCTCATGGTGGCGTGGGCTGTATTTCGGTCACTGCCAATGTCGCGCCCAAACTGTGCGCCGAATTCCAGCAGGCCACTTTGGCTGGCGACTATGCCAAAGCGCTGGATTATCAGGACCGTCTGATGCCTCTGCATGAGGCAATCTTTATCGAGCCGGGTCTGGTCGGAGCAAAATACGCGCTCAGCAAGCTGGGGCTGTGCAGCGAAGAAGTTCGCTCGCCGCTGACTCCGCTGGAAAGCAGTACCAAATCGGCCATCGATGCGGCCATGGCCTATGCGGGTCTGGTGTAAGCTCTGATGTTTGGGCCTGCCTCTGTTCTGCAGGCCCGCTTAGCTTAAAAGCGGCTCAAGATGCCGGGTTTTGTCGGGATTTCGCACCATGTAGATGGCCACGATCCTGCCATCCTCGATCTTTAGGGACGTGGCCTGCACGGACCCGCCAGGTTCGCGATTTATGACCGCGGGCAAACCGTTCAGCCAGCAAATGACCCTAGTAAAAGTCTGCTGGGCAGACGGTTTTCGCGCCAGCCCGGTGAAGAACCGGGTGACTTTGTCCCGCCCATAGATCGGATTCAGGGTTGCGATGATTTTGCCCCCGCCATCCGAATGCAGCTGAACATCCCGCGCCAGTAGGTTTGTCAGGTGCTGCGTGTCCCCACTTTTGGCGGCGTTGAAAAACGCTTTGGCCAGTTCTTCGCCATGCGCGCGGTCAACACTGACGCGCGGTTTGACCTGCTCAACATGTTTGCGGGCGCGGCTGACCAGCTGACGACAGCTGCTCTGACTGCGTTGCAGCGTCTGGGATAGCTCGTCATAGGAATGTTCGAACACGTCATGCAGAAGGAAAGCAGCGCGTTCCAGCGGCGACAGCCGCTCCAGCGCCATCAAAAGCGCGACGGATACGTCCCGGTCCAATCGCTCGGTCGCGTCCGGGGTAATCAGAGGTTCCGGCAGCCACTCTCCGGGATAGGCCTCGCGCATGGTCCGGGCGGCGCGCAGGTGATCCAGGCAGAGCCTGGTCACGACACGTATGAGATAGCCAGTCCTGTCGCGCACCTGTTCGAGATCGACGCGCTGCCACCGCAGGTAAGCATCCTGCACAATATCCTCGGCATCGCTGACCGATCCGAGCATGCGGTATGCAACCGCAAACAGGCGCGGTTGCAGGTCGACAAAGGCCCGGTCCTTGGGCTGGTCCCCGGGCAGGGTCACGCGGCCGTGGCTTTTCTGGTTTCCGGGTGAGGCATCGCAAACCCAATGGCCAGGCGGTTCCATGCATTGATGGTGGTGATCACCAGGGTCAGCGCCACCTGGTCCGGCTGCGGAAACTGTACCGCCATGGCGTTATAGACGTCGTCCGGCGCGCGGCTGGTTTCGATGCGGGTCAGGGATTCCGCCCAGATCAGCGCTGCCCGTTCGCGTTCCGAATACAGCGACGATTCATGCCAGGCGTTCAACAAATGCAACCGATCTTCGGTTTCGCCGTTGTTGCGGGCGTCATGCGTGTGCATGTGAATGCAATAGGCGCAGCCATTTATCTGCGATACCCTGAGTTTGACCAGCTCGATCAGGCTGTGTTCCAGATCGGAGGCGCGCAGGCGTTCCTCCATATCGAGCATGGGCTGAAGCAAAGTGGGTGCGACGGCAAAGTGATTGATCCGGGGGGACATCGTATTCTCCTGTTTTGGGATTGAACAAAAACAGGACGTATGAGTCACTGGGTTTGTGACATGGGGTTACAAAAAAAGAGCCTCGAATCTGAGGCTCTTTTTCAGTCAGCGTTTGCCGTAATACAACCCGACCACATGTTCAGCCTGCGCAAAAAACAACCAGCGAGAGACGGCGACCCCCGCCAGGTGCGACAGAACGGCGAGCAGGGCAAAAAAGTGGTTGAACGGCAGCAACAGCAGGATAACGGGCACAAAGAAGGCCAGCAGAAACGAGATGATCCGCAGTTTTTCTGCATGTTTGCGCCCAACCACATGGACGAATTCGCGCAGCAGGTAGTTGGTGCCGGTATGTGGGGGCTCAAAGGCTGTGACCGCGCCACGCTGGCCCAGCCCTGTGGCGGTGCCCATATTGGTTCCGGATTGCGCAAAAGCCTTGTCGCCCAGCCACCAGTACAGCGCCTGTATCATTGCGGCGATCACCAGCAAGGGCACAGCAACTCCTGTCTGCCCCGCAAGCAGCGCACCGCCGGCAAGGCTGAAGCTGAGGAACATGGCGGGTGTCAGTTTCATGTTCCAGCGCGGGATGGTCTTGAGCTGCGTATAGATCATCGATGTCGTGAAAACTGTCGCCAGTGAAAACAGTGTGCCGAGGATACCCAGCGCGCCCCAGCGTTGACCGAAGAATACCGCGCCGATGGCAAACAGGCCCATAAAGATCAGAGCGATGACTGCGCACCAGCCTTCGCGACTAAGCCAGCTGGATTTCCACTGGGTAAAGGCCTTCAACGCCCGTTCCGGGTGACCCAGGTGAAAGGTCGAAGCCATCAATCCACCTACTGACAGACCAAAAGCGATGGCATAGAACACAAACGCCACCCAACCGCTGACGTCCGGCATTCCGAGACCCAGAAAGAACAACAGACCAAAACCCAGACCCGACAGGGTGGTGAATAGAATGACAGAAGGGGCCGGATGCATCAGAGCTTCTCCAGAGTCTTATCGAGCCAGCTGAGGAAACCCTTGGGTTCTTCGGCAATGGGGGCCAGAAGCGGGGCCAGAATGTCGATCTGGTCTTCAATCTGATCCTTGGGCCGCGGTGGCAGGTATTTGTTGACGGGTTTGGTGCCCATTTCGGGCATCAGGTCCATGCCCTCACGCTGGGCAACCAGTTTGCTGACATCGCTGTCGGGATCGCCGAGATCGCCGAAATGCCGTGCACCTGCTGGACAGGTACGTACGCACGATGGGACGCGGTCCACCTCGGGCAGGTTCTCATTGTAGATCCGGTCGACGCAGAGGGTGCATTTTTTCATCACGCCCTCAGCCGCGTCCAGTTCCCGCGCGCCGTAGGGGCAGGCCCAGGCGCATAATCCGCAACCGATGCAGTCGCTTTCATTGACCAGAACGATGCCATCCTCGACCCGCTTATAGCTGGCGCCTGTTGGGCAAACGGTGACGCAGGGCGCGTCCTCGCAATGCAGGCAGGACTTGGGGAAGTGGATCAACTGGGCGGCGGGCGCGGGGTGGGCGTCGGTCGGCGCGGGTTGTACCTCGTAGGAATGGACCCTGTTCAGGAAGGTGCCCGACGGGTTGGCGCCATAGGCGTCCTGATCCGACAGGGGCGCACCGTAGTTTTCTGTGTTCCAGCCCTTGCAGGAAATCACACAGGCATGGCAGCCGACACAGGTGTCCAGGTCGATGACCAGGCCCATTTTACGCTCGGTGGATTGCGGTAGCTGGGTCATTTCAGGAAACCTCGGCTTTGGGGCGCGGTGGAGGGGGCCAGCCCCCTCTTGAGTCTGCGGCTCAATTCACCCCCGGGATGTTTTTGGCCAGATGAAGAGCGAATCCGGGTCATTTGCCGACCTTCCACGCCAGATCTTTCGGGCCAGTGCCAACGGGTGATTCAAGCGCGTTGAATTCCGGCTGGCTTTCGGCATCTGAAGGCGGTGCAGCTTTTTCAAGTTTCACTTTCAGGTCGAACCACGCAGCTTGTCCGGTCACAGGGTCGGAATTGGCCCAGCGCATGCCGTCCCCTTTGGGGGGAAGCAATTCGTGGATCAGGTGGTTCAGCAGGAAGCCTTTGGTGGCCTCGGGCGCATCATTCTGCAGGGCCCATGCGCCTTTGCGTTTGCCGATGGCGTTCCAGGTCCAGACGGTGTTGTCGTTCAACGCGGCCATTTCCATCACTGGCACTGTGATCTCGCCGTGCGGCGAGCTGACTTTAGCCCAGTCGCCGTCTTGCAGATCGTGTTTGCGCATCAGCTTGGTCGGCACATAGAGAGGATTGCGCCCATGCAGTTGCCGCAGCCAGGCGTTCTGGGTGCCCCAGCTGTGATACATCGCCATCGGGCGCTGGGTCAGGGCGTTGATGGTGAAGCCCTCGTTGCCCTGCTGGTCGGTTTCGTACCAGATCGGCAGCGGGTCCATCGTGTCTTTGATCCGCTGGCGCAGGTTCTCGGGCGGCTGGCGGTCTCCGTGCCCTTCGGCGGCCAGCTGGAATTTGCGCATCGGTTCCGAGTAGAGCTGGAACAGGTAAGGCTGCGGGCTGTCATAGATGCCCATCCCCACGGCCCAGTCCTGATAGGCGGTATTCCACGGTTTGTAGTAATCGGCCCCGTCGGGGATGTGGGCGACGTAGAAACCGCCATTTTCGATATAGCGGTTCAACTGGTCCGGATTGACCTCGCCGCGGCCTTCCTTGTCGCCGTTTTCTCCGCGAAACCCGGCCAGAGGGCCAATGCCCGGCTTGCGCTGGTGATTGACGATGTAATCGGCGTAGTCTTTCCACTTGGGGCTACCGTCTTCGTTGGTAAAGCCCGGCAAGCTCATGCGGTTGGCCAATTCGACCAACACCGACTGGAATCCACGTACGTCCCGGTCGGGCTCAATCACGGGCCAACGGATCGCATCGGCGGCAGCGTCCGCCTCGCAAATCGGACGATCCAGCAACGAGATGCAGTCATGCCGTTCCAGATAGGTGGTATCGGGCAGGATCAGGTCGGCATAGGCAACCATTTCCGAGGAATAGGCATCCGAGTAGATGATATTCGGGATGACATATTTGCCGTCTTCGGTCTTGGCGGTCAGCATCTCCATCACACCTTTGGTGTTCATGGAGGAATTCCAAGACATGTTCGCCATATACATAAACAGCGTGTCGATCTTGTAGGGATCGCCAGCAGCGGCGTTCGAGATCACCATATGCATCAGCCCATGGGCCGACATCGGGTTTTCCCAGGTGAAGGCTTTGTCGATGCGCTGTGCGTTGCCGATTTCGTCCAGCAACAGGTCTGCGGGACCACGCGGGAAGCCAAGATGCGGGCCTTCCAGCGGGCGGCCGGGGCGGCGGTCGCCATGGGGCGTCGGATGCGCCTCGACTGGTTTGGGGTAGGGTGGTTTGAAGCGGAAACCACCGGGCACCTCGACCGTGCCGAGGAGGATTTGCAGCACATGAAGGGCGCGGCAGGTGTGGAACCCGTTGGCATGGGCCGAAATCCCGCGCATGGCGTGGAAACTGACCGGGCGACCGATCATCTTGGAGTGGGTCTCACCCCGGAAGTCGGTCCATTCCTGATCCAGCTCGATTGCCTCGTCAAAGGCGACACGGGCAATTTCCGCCGCGATGGCGCGGATGCGCTTGGCCGGGATGCCGCAGCGTTCGGCCACGGCGTCGGGCGCGTGTTCGTCGTTAAGGTACTTGTCGGCCATCAGGTGGAACACCGGGCGGTGGGTGACGCCGCCCTTTTCATAGGTGGCCGACAGATCCGGGCGCACACCGGGCTTGTCGAAGGCCGTGGGTTCGCCAGTCACTCGGTCGATCACCAGCGGCTTGCCATCCGCGTCGCGCAGGAACAGACCCTTTTCTGGGCCATCTGACGCATTCACCAGAACCGGCGCGTTGGTATAGCGGCTGAGGTAATCCAGATCGATCTTGCCCGCCTTCATCAGCACATGGATCAGCGACAGGATGAACAACCCGTCCGTGCCGGGCGTGATCCCGACCCAGTCATCGGCTACTGCGTTATAGCCGGATCGGATCGGGTTGACGCCGATCACCCGCGCGCCGCGCGCCTTGATCTTGCCTAGCCCCATCTTGATCGGGTTGCTGTCATGGTCCTCGGCCACACCGAACAACATGAACAGCTTGGTGTGATCCCAGTCGGGCTGGCCGAATTCCCAGAACGCGCCGCCCATCGTGTAGATGCCGCCTGCCGCCATGTTGACGGAGCAGAAACCGCCATGCGCGGCGTAGTTGGGCGTACCGAAATTCTGAGCCCAGAACGACGTAAAGCTTTGGCTCTGATCGCGGCCGGTGAAGAAGGCCAACTTTTGTGGCGCGGTTTCGTGCAATTCGTTCAGCCAGCCGACGGCGGTGCTGATCGCTTCGTCCCATTCTATCTCGCGGAATTCACCTGATCCGCGTGGGCCGACACGGCGCAGCGGTTTGCGAAGCCGGGACGGCGCATTAACCTGCATGATCCCGGCGCTGCCCTTGGCGCAGAGCACGCCCTTGTTGACCGGATGGTCGCGGTTGCCTTCGATATAGGCGACCTTTCCGTCCTTCATATGCACATTGATGCCACAGCGACAGGCGCACATGTAACAGGTGGTTTTGCGGACTTCGTCCGAGACCTTGGGCGACGTGTCAATTTTTGGCTGGTTCATCTTTTCCCCTGTCGGCCTTTGGTTCGATCATTTCCACATCTGGGCGCAAATCGGAACATTTTTTCGCGATACCCTGGCTCTTCTAGCTTTTTGTTCCGGTTTCGTGCGTTTGTGCCTGCACTGCAGTGACGGCGATCATGTGCAGGATATCTTCGGACGTACACCCGCGAGACAAATCATTGGCAGGTTTGGCCAAACCCTGCAGAACCGGCCCGATAGCTTCGACGCCGCCGATGCGTTGGGCGATTTTGTAACCCAGATTACCGGCGTTCAGGCTTGGGAACACAAAGACATTCGCCTGCCCTTCAAGCGGTGAACCGACGGCTTTTTTAGCCGCGACCTCGGGTACAAATGCCGCGTCGAACTGCAATTCGCCATCTATCAACAAATCTGGGTCTGACGCGCGGGCAATCTGCGTGGCCTCTACAACCTTGGATACCTTTGGGTGCTCGGCGCTGCCCGAGGTCGAGAAAGACAGCATGGCGACACGCGCAGTGTCTCCGGTCAGCGCGGTATAAGACGCGGCAGAGGCGCGGGCGATTTCGGCCATTTCCTGTGCATTCGGGTCAACCACAAGGCCGCAATCCGCAAAGACGCGTACACCTTTGACGTCGTGGTGATCCTGACAAAACAGCATCAGAAAGAAACTGGACACCATTGCGGCATCTGGTGCTGTCCCAATGATCTGCAGCGCGGCACGCACCGTGTCCGACGTGGTCTCGACTGCGCCACCAACTGTACCATCGACGATGCCTTCTTCGACCAGCAAGGCGGCATAGAACAGGCGGTTTTTGACTTGCTCCTGCGCCATCTCAATTGTCATGCCTTTGTGCTTGCGGCGTTCAAGCAAGGCTGCTGCAAACTGAGGCAGCAAAGGAGAGGAATCGGGGTCGTGGATTTCAATCCGGTTCGGGTCGAAACCCGAATGCGCCGTAAGAAGTGCCGAAACCTTGTCGTAGTTGCCCACAAGAACGATCTGCGCGACACCCTCTTTCACGGCCATGACCGCGCCTTCGACAATACGTGGATCATCGCCCTCGGACAGGGCGATGATTTTGTCAGATGCGGAGGCCGTGCCAAGAATGGCGCGCAGAGGTTTCACGCGGGTTATGCCCCAGCCTGCGGGGTCATGTCGTCGGTCGAGATACCAGCGACCGCAACCGGCTTTTTCATCGCATCGCGACGGAAGGGTTCGCCCAGTTCCTGGTTGATCATCGCTTCGATCAGAGTGGTGATACCGTTTTTCTGATCTTCAATGGCCTGATTCAGGGCTGCAGTCAGTTCGTCTTGCGTGCGTGCGACCACACCTTTCAAACCACAAGCCTGCGCGATACCAGCGTACGATACCTGAGTGTCCAGCTCGGTTCCGACGAAGTTGTCGTCAAACCAAAGGGTCGAGTTCCGCTTTTCCGCACCCCACTGGTAGTTACGGAAAACGATCTGAGTAACAGCGGGCCATTCGTCACGTCCGATGGCGGTCAGTTCGGTTACGGCAATACCAAAGGCGCCGTCACCCGAGAACCCGACAACCGGAACATCCGGACAACCGATTTTGGCGCCAATCACCGATGGCAGGCCATAACCACAGGGGCCGAACAGACCGGGGGCTAGGTATTTGCGGCCTTCTTCGAAGGACGGGTACGCGTTGCCAATGGCGCAGTTGTTGCCAATGTCAGACGAGATGATCGCTTCTTTCGGCAGGGCCTGCTGGATCGCACGCCACGCCATGCGGGGGCTCATCCAATCAGGTTTGGCGGAACGGGCGCGTTCATTCCAGGTGGTGCCCGGATCGTCCTGCTCGTGGTCCATCGACGTCAGTTCCTGCGCCCAGCGCGACTTGGTTTCCGCGATCTTCGCTTTGCGTGCATCGCGTCCTTCGTCACCTGCAGTGTCCGACAGCTGTGCCAGGATACTGGTTGCAACAGTGGCTGCGTCGCCAACGATACCGACAGATACCTTCTTGGTTAGGCCAATGCGATCGGGGTTAATATCAACCTGAATGATCTTTGCATTCGCTGGCCAGTATTCCATGCCATAGCCAGGAAGGGTCGAAAACGGGTTCAGGCGGGTGCCGAGACACAAAACCACGTCCGCTTCTTTGATCAGCTCCATACCGGCTTTCGAGCCGTTGTAACCCAACGGGCCAGCAAACAGCGGGTGCGAGCCCGGGAAGGCGTCGTTATGCTGGTAGCCAACACAAACCGGGGCGTCCAGACGCTCGGCCAGTGCTTTCGAGGCTTCGATGCCGCCCGCGGACAGAACCGTGCCCGCGCCGTTCAGGATGACAGGGTTCTTGGCATCCGACAGCAGCGCGGCGGCTTCGGTAACGGCTGATGTGCCGCCGGAAGGCAGTTCAAATTCAACCACGGCAGGCAGTTCGATATCGACAACCTGAGTGAAGAAATCACGTGGCACGTTGATCTGTGCCGGTGCCGAGGCGCGCTTGGCCTTGGTGATAACGCGGCTCAGAACTTCGGCCATCCGCGAGGGGTCGCGCACTTCTTCCTGATAGCAGACGCAGTCTGCAAACATGCGCATCTGTTCCATTTCCTGGAACCCGCCCTGACCCATGGTCTTGTTTGCGGCCTGCGGAGTTACCAGCAGCAGCGGGGTGTGGTTCCAGTAGGCGGTTTTGACGGCGGTGACAAAGTTGGTGATCCCGGGGCCGTTCTGCGCGATCATCATCGACATTTTGCCGGTGGCGCGTGTGTATCCGTCGGCCATCATCCCGCCCGAGCCTTCATGCGCGCAATCCCAGAAAGTAATGCCAGCTTTTCCAAAAATATCCGAGATCGGCATCATCGCCGAACCGATGATCCCGAATGCATGTTCGATCCCGTGCGATTGCAGAACCTTAACAAAGGCCTCTTCAGTGGTCATTTTCATCTGAGTATTCTCCGCGCAAAAGGGGTTGCAGCCGGATAATCAGTCCAGCCCTTGGATATGGTTTTGACCCATGGGGCAGGGCGGCGTTAGGGCCAGAACGTGCGGCGGTTTAGGTCCAGTGTCGCGCTAAGAGGTGCGAATGGCGTCCGCAATTAACTTCACACCTGGCGCAATCCGCTCAGCTGCGATGGACGAATAGCCGAGGCGATAGAAATTCTGCGGTTTTTCAGGCCCAGAAAAGAACGGAGCACCGGGTTCGATATGCACGCTTTGACTTTGCAGTTTGTGCGCAAGCCGTGTCATGTCGACATGGTCAGGAGCGGACATCCACATGGATGAACCGCCCAGTACACCACGCCCCGCAACGGTCAGCCCGTGTTCTGCAATGGCGGTGTCCATCGCATCGCGGCGCTTTGCCAGTGTTTTGGACATCCGCCGGATTTGCGCGTCGTAATGGCCCAACGACAGGAAATAGGCTGCGGTGCGCTGAATGTGCCCCGGCGGGTGGCGCAGCACCAGCGACCGCAGCGCCCGCGCCTCGCGGATAAAGGGTTCGGACCCGACCATGTAGCCAAGGCGCAATCCGGGAAACAGCGATTTCGAAAAGCTGCCGACATAGACGACGCGCCCGTCCCGGTCCATGGATTTCAGCGCGGGGGATGGCGCACCCAGAAACGCCATTTCAAATTCATAGTCATCCTCGACCACCATGGCGTCCAACTCTTTGGCGCGCTCCAGCAGGTGGGAGCGGCGATTGACGGGCATGGTTGCGGTCGTCGGGCTTTGGTGGCTGGGGGTGGTGAAAATGACGTCGGTCTGATCCGGCAGCGCTTCGGGCGGCAAACCGTCCCGATCCACGCTGAGCGGGGTTACAGTGCAGTCCCAGTGATCCAGAAGGCTCCGCAATGCATAGTAACAGGGGTCCTCGATCACGGCATTGCGGTTGTGGGTCAGTAAAATGCGCGAGGCCAGCCAAAGCGCATTTTGTGCCCCCAGCGTGATCAGAATCTCTTCGGGGCGGGCGGCGATGCCACGGCGGGGCAGGGTATGCCGGGCGATGAACTCGATCAGAAGGGGATCGTCCTGATCCACGTAATCGGCGGTCAGGGATTCGAAATCCTTGTGCCCCAGCGCGCGCACTGCGCACAGCCGCCAATTGGCATGATCGAACAGGGTCCGGTCGGCCTGGCCATAGATGAACGGGTAACGATAGTCCCGCCAGTTGCTGGGTTTGGGCAGAACGTCCCCGTCCGAGAAACGGCGCGCCAGTGTTTTGTCCCAATCCACGGTTTCTGTGCCGCGCGGAACCGGCGAGTATTTCGGCGGGACCGGCGCATTTTGCGATACGTAATAGCCGGACCGGCCCTTTGCTGTCAGGTAATCATTGGCCAGCAGTTCGGTATAGGCCAGCGTGACGGTGATCCGACTGACCCCCAGATGTGCGGCCAGTTTGCGCGACGAGGGCAGTTTTTCCCCGACATGGAATCTGCCGGACAGAATGCCCTCGGCAATCATCTGCTGGATCTGTGCCTGCAGCGTGCCCTGACCGTTAAGTTCCAGAAAGAAGGTGTCGACCGATATTCCCATAGGGCCTTATAGAGTGGACTTATAGGTTGAGCAATCTGGACTTACACTTTCGCCAAAAATATACGCCCTGCCGGTTGACGGAAGAATTTTATAAAATTAAGTAACTATAAATCTAGTTTAATGGAGTAAGCAAGATGTGGGAAACAGCAGCAGCTGGATTCTCGGCCATGGGTTCTGAGGCGCGGCTGAAGGTTCTGAAGACACTGGTCCGCGCCGGTGAGGGCGGTCTGACCGTTGGTGACATCCAAGAGCGGACGGGCATCGCCCCGTCGACCCTGGCCCATCACCTGCGATTTCTGGCGGCAGGTGGCGTGGTCGTACAAGAGAAAATCGGGCGCAGCACAATCAATCGCGCCAGTTACGGCGAATTGCGGACCCTGGCAGAGTTCATCCTCAGCGAATGTTGCGCGGATGAGGTTGGAAAGGCGGCAAACGATGGCTGATCTGACGCAAAACCCGAAAGTTTCGGCCAAGGCCGCGCTTGACCTGATCAAGACACCTTGGGCGGTGATTGTGGCTATGCTGGTCGCCGTTGCCATTCTGGATCCCGGAAACTGGGGCGAGGTGGTGATCTTTGCTGGCAAAGCATTGGCTCATACCGGGCAGTACATCCTGTTTGCCGTTCTTCTTTTGTCCTACCTCAAGGCCACCGGGGCCGAGGTCATGGTTGCCCGCGCCTTTGAGGGCCGCGAGACGCGGATGATCCTGCTGGCGGCGCTGTTTGGCGGGTTGGCTCCATTCTGTTCCTGCGAAGTCATTCCGTTCATCGCAGGATTGCTGGCGCTGGGCGCGCCACTGTCCGCAGTAATGGCGTTTTGGCTGAGCTCGCCTTTGATCGATCCGCCGACCTTGCTGATCACAGCGGGCGCGTTGGGCTGGCCCTTTGCCATCGGCAAGGCGATTGCGGCCGTGGCTTTGGGCCTGTTTGGCGGGTTCACCGTGCGGGCCTTGATGCGCGGCGGCGCATTTGCGCAGCCGCTGCGCGAATACAAGCCCGCCAGCTGCTGCGGCTGTGGCCCTAAGCAGGACGACAAACCTGTTTGGAAGTTCTGGCAAGAGCCGGAGCGCCGCACACGGTTCCGGGCCGAATTCGCCCAGAACGGTCTGTTTCTGCTGAAATGGCTGGCACTGGCCTATGTGCTTGAGGCGCTGTTGGTCAGCTATGTCCCGGCTGATCTGATTGCCCGCGTGGTCGGAGGCGAAGGTATTGTGCCCATCGTGATCGCTGCACTGGTTGGAATGCCTGCATACCTGAACTCGTACGTCGCGCCACCGCTTTTGGCTGGATTGACCGAACAAGGGATGAGCGCCGGGGCTGCGATGTCCTTCATGATCGCTGGCGCCGTCAGTTCCATCCCGGCCATGGCGGCAGTCTGGTCGCTGGTCAAACCACGGGTCTTTGCGACCTATCTGGGGCTGGGGATTACAGGTGCCATTATTTCAGGCATCCTGTTTCAAATGATCTGAATGAAAAACCGCCCGGTGTGACCATCGGGCGGTTTTGCTTGTTAGCTTGCTTCGCAATGGCGCGGCAGTTTGAAGCGATACCTGGCTTCGCCACTTTCCACAAAAACGCGTTTTTCGATACAGGCGCTGGTGCCGACGGTTTGCGAAACGGTGGCCTCGGTCGAAGTGATCGATGTGGCCGAACCATCTGGTAGCCGCACCGACGCGATGACGCCGTTCTTGAGGTCACCGTTGATCGCGGTCGACGACAGGACCGCAACGGTCATGAACGAGTCATGCTCGTGCTCGCCACTGTCGTTGAGCAGCAGCAAAGCGGCCGCAACCACGATCACCCCAACGCCGCCCACCACGGACAGGCCCCAGGTTTTCACAAAGGCATAGATCGAAACGGCGCGGTGCGGACCAAAGATTTTGGACAGAACGTTCAACATAGGTGTCTCATAGAAAAGGCCCCGGCCTGATCAGACCGAGGCAATGCCAGCGTTATGGGCGCGTTTCGTCTTCGTCTTCATCCTCGGCTCCGCCTTTGGGCAGGTTGAAGAAGCTGTCGGCGTCCACGATGGGCTCTTCTTTCTCTTCGCTGGGCTCATCAGACAGCGAGAAGGTCTCCAGACCCTCAATCGCGGTCGGGATCTTGGGGGCGGCGTCCATTTCCAGCGACTGCTCGGTCGAGACCAGTTTGCGGCGTTCGTCATCAGACATCACACCACCTTCAGCGGCTTTCTTGGCGGCGGCCTTT
This sequence comes from Ruegeria meonggei, assembly GCF_900172215.1. Taxonomy (GTDB): domain Bacteria; phylum Pseudomonadota; class Alphaproteobacteria; order Rhodobacterales; family Rhodobacteraceae; genus Ruegeria; species Ruegeria meonggei. Next base: position 62,119 of record NZ_FWFP01000008.1, on the reverse strand, counting down.
TGTACGATCGCGTCCAGCTCGGACTGTTTACACAGGCCCAAGGCAACGGGATCGATCGGCTGCATGTTGGAAATGTTCCAATGCGTCCGCTCGCGGATCGACTGGATGGTCGGCTTGGTGGTGCCGACCAGCTTGGCAATCTGACCGTCGCTGAGTTCGGGGTGGAACTTGACCAGCCACAGGATCGAGTTCGGACGGTCCTGACGCTTGGACAGTGGCGTGTACCGCGGGCCGCGGCGCTTTTCCTCGCCCGAGGCGGCCGGGTTGAACTTGAGCTTTAGCTTGTACAGTGGGTTGTTCTGAGCAGTGTCGATTTCGTCCTGGGTCAGCTGGTTGTTGGCGATCGGGTCGAACCCTTTGACGCCAGCGGCCACATCGCCATCTGCGATGCCCTGCACTTCCAACTCGTGCATCCCCACGAAGTCCGCGATCTGCTTGAAGCTGATCGTGGTGTTGTCCACCAGCCATACGGCTGTCGCCTTGGCCATAAGCGGTTTTGCCATCAGCCCGTCTCCTATAAATACATCTTTCCCGTCGCCGGAATTCGGCGGCCCCGGCTTGGGGCAGGTTTCCGTTGTCGGGGAACTTGGGGCGTATATAGTCGCGCAAAGGCAAGAAGGGAAGAGGTGAATGCGCCAGGTGAAGTTGGGGCTGATATTGTGGATGGTCACCGCCATGGCGGCGTTGGGGGATGGCGAAAAGGCGGGTGAGTTCGACTACTACGTGCTGGCGCTCAGCTGGTCGCCGAACTGGTGCGCGCGCGAAGGCGATGCGCGCGCTTCAGATCAATGCGACGCGCGCCATGACCACGGATGGATCCTGCACGGGCTCTGGCCGCAATACCATCAGGGTTGGCCTGCTTTTTGCCGCACGTCCGAGGCCCCGCCGACCCGTCGCATGACCCGGGAAATGACGGATATTCAGGGCACATCCGGGCTGGCCTGGCATCAGTGGAAGAAGCATGGCACCTGTTCGGGCCTCAGCGCGCCGGACTATTATGCATTGTCCCGCCAAGCCTATGGTCAGGTCCGGCGGCCCGATGTGTTCCGTAAACTGGAAGCCTCCGTCAAACTGCCTGCCACGGTTGTCGAAGATGCGTTCCTCAAGGCCAATCCGTCGTTGGAGCCGGACATGATCACCATCACCTGCAAGCAGGGCTATATCGAAGAAGTGCGGCTGTGCCTGTCCCGCGAGTTAGAGCCGGTACCTTGCGGTCGAGACGTGATCCGCGACTGCGCGGCCAAGGACGCGCTGTTTGATCCGATTCGTTAAAGCTCTTTGTTCTGGCATTCTCGGGCGTAGTCCAGTGCCTTGGCAGTGCCCTTCAGATCAATTGCCATGACAACCTCTCCGGCGGGATTGTACACCGTCATGGTCTTGTTCTGCGCGATGGCTTTGACGAAACTCCGGTCAGTGAAAAACACTGTCGCCCCCGGTACGTCGCGCTGATTGAACCCTATAGCATTGGCGTCAAAGCTCTTGCCGTCCAGTTCGAACCGGATGGGATAGCTTTTACCCTGTTCGATCTCGCCCCACGCCTTGTTGTAGACGGCGAAATACCCGCGATTATCCAGTGCGTCATATCCGATGCGCACCACCGAGAGGTCCTGATAGATCGTCTGGATCAGACATCCGTTGCCAAGAGCCGGGTCCATCATGATGTTCCAGCCTTCGACAAAGCCTTTGTCTATCAGTTCCTGCGACCATGCGGCGGTAGCGGTGAAGGCGGCGAAGGTGAGGGCGAGAAGGCGGGTCATGGGGTCGTTTCCTAGAATGGCAGCTTGTGAATCCGGATAGCTATCACCCAGCTTCCAGAGTTGATTTCAATAAACGCTTTCGCAAACTATAGCTTAGGTTCAACTTGATAGCTGTAGCTTTCTACCTTCTTCGACCCGCGTGTATGCCATTGAAAAGATAGAGGCAGTAAGAGCGGTGTTGAAGATACCCAGAAACCCAGCCACCGTCTGGTACACAGCATTTGAAACTGTGATACCAGCGAAAGTTTCTGGAACTTCTGAGGCAAAGCCCTGTTGATCCAACGTGAGCGCAACGCCCATGAAAATCAGGGAAAAAACCGTAGGTCCAGTGACAAGCCTCCAAAGAATAAACCAAAAACTCCTCCGGGCTCGCCTTAGAGCAGCGCGAACACCCGTCGAAGTCCGGATTGTCGCAGCCGGAATCATTGTGCCGACCGCAGCGAGTAACACGCCAAACAACGGAATGGAAAAGAGCATGGCGTAACCCAGTGCTTCGCGTCCGGAAAGCGCCTCGTCTGGCAGCGTGGATTTTACTATGAAAATGGTAGTAACCATTGCCAAAATAAGGAAAAAAATTGGAAGTAGAAATGCGACCCAGAAGCTCCAACTTGGAGAAGAGTTTTGGGGAAAAAATTGAAAAACCGAAACTGTGGTTCCGGTGAGCAGCGTGAAGTGAAATGCGAACGCCAGATACCCATAAACCATTAATGTTGGCACAAGAGATCGACCAATACTTCCTTGCCCCCAAATATCCAACAAAAACAAGATCACTGACGCAAACAGTACTGGCAGCCAGTAAATACGAAAAACGTGGAATGCTAGTTTTTACAAAGATAGTGCCTTAGTTCTTGATGGTATTAAATCGGGACGGGGCTAATTGAATTAGTTAAATGAGTTAAGGCTTACAATTCCTTCCGCGCCCTCAACGCCGCCGTAATCGTCCCGTCATCCAGATAATCCAGCTCTCCGCCAATCGGCACACCCTGCGCCAGTGAGGTCAGGCGCACCTGCCCCTCCAACTGATCTGCAATGTAATGGGCGGTGGTCTGGCCGTCGACCGTGGCGTTCAGGGCCAGAATGACCTCAGAAATCCCCTCGGCAGTCACCCGATCTTTGAGGCGAGGAATGCGCAACTCGTCCGGGCCAACCCCGTCCAGTGCCGACAGCGTCCCGCCCAGAACGTGATAGCGACCTTTGAACACCGCAGCGCGTTCCATCGCCCAGAGGTCGGCGACGTCTTCGACCACGCACAGCTCTCCGGTCGCGCGGACCTCGCTGTCGCAGATGTCACAGATATCGGTGGTGCCGACATTACCGCAATTCAGGCACTCGCGGGCAGTTGCTGCCACCTGCTGCATTACGTCCGACAGGGGCGTCAGCAGCCGGGCGCGTTTGCGGATCAGGTGCAATACAGCGCGACGGGCCGAGCGCGGACCCAGACCCGGCAGCTTGGCCATCAGGTCAATCAGATTGTCGATATCGCTGTTCGAACTCACTGCGTGTGCTCCTGCAAAAGGGCCGGGCAAATGCGCCCGGCCGAAGTGTCGTCAGGAGTGTCTATCAGAAGGGCAGCTTGATGTCTGCGGGCAGGCCCATGCTTTCGGTCAGGCGGGCCATTTCTTCCTGCGAACGTTCCGCTGCCTTGGTTTGCGCGTCTTTGATCGCGGCCAGGATCAGGTCCTCTACCACTTCCTTGTCGTCGCCGTTGAAGATCGACGGATCGATATCCAGACCTTTCAACTCACCCTTGGCGGTGGCAGTTGCCTTGACCAGACCAGCACCGGATTCGCCGACGACCATGATGGTGTTCAGCTCTTCCTGCATATCAGTCATCTTGGTCTGCAAATCCTGGGCGGATTTCATCATCTTGGCCATGTCGCCAAGACCGCCTAAACCTTTGAGCATCGTTTTTCTCCTATGAACCGGTTTGAGGCCTAAATACGGGCGCGGTTGGCGCGGCACAAGTGCAGAGCGCCCTCCCGCTCGTCGTCAAGGTCTTTGGCAAGACCTTTCCTCCCGTTGGGCCCGGCAGCGCGGGCCTTGCCCGCGCTGCCGGGCCCAAGGTCGCTCAGGGAAATCGGCGTCAGCCGATGGCCCGTGGCGGGCGCGGGAGGGGTTCGAATTGAGCGGTTTGAGGCTTCAATCTTCCTCGAACGGGTCCCATTCGTCTTCAACCTCAGGCAGGGCTTCGGTTTCAACCTTGGCCGCGCGTTGTTCAGGAGTTTCGATCCGCTTGATACGGGCATTGGGAAATTGCATCAGCACGGCCTGAACCAGCGGGTGCTGCTCGGCTTCGGCCTTGAGCGCCAGATCGGCGGCGTCCCTGACCTCGGCAATTGTGGCCGCGTTGCCATCGGCCACGATCGACACAGCCCAACGGTTGCCGGTCCAGCGCTGCAGCGCCGAGCCTAGCCTTTGGGCCAGATCTGTCGGGGCATTGTCCGACGGAGTGAACTCGATCCGACCGGGCTGGTATGAGATCAGGCGTACCCCGTTTTCGACCTCGACCAGCAGTTTCACGTCGCGGTTCGTTCGGATCAGTTCGACCACATGTTCGAATGTCGGATAGCGTGCAAGCGCCGTTTGGGTGTCCTGTGCCAGAGCAGCCGTTGGGGCGCCGGCGGGGCCGCGCGGCGCAGCGGCATAGGCGGACGACGCGGCCTGAGAAGGCGTTTGCGGCGGCACGGGTACACCGCCTCCGGGCCCGCCATTTGGCGGCGGTGAAGGTGCGTCCTGCAGGCGCTTGATCAGTTCAGCAGGGCTGGGCAGGTCGGCCACATGGGTCAGGCGAATGACAGCCATTTCAGCAGCCATCATCGCGTTTGGCGCGGCCGCCACCTCTTCGAGTGCTTTCAACAGCATCTGCCACATCCGCGTCAGAACCCGCATGGGCAGGGCGTCGGCCATCTGCAGGCCACGAGCGCGCTCGTCCGGGGAAACAGTTGGGTCATCGGCGGCATCTGGTGTGATTTTGACGACGGATACCCAATGGGTGATTTCAGCCAGATCACGCAGCACGGCCAGCGGGTCTGCGCCTTCGGCATATTGGGCGCTCAGTTCAGTCAAGGCGCCCGCCGCATCGCCGCGCAGAATCATGTCGATGAGGTCAAGCACACGCCCGCGATCGGCCAGACCCAGCATGGCGCGGACCTGATCGGCGTTGGTCTCACCCGCCCCGTGCGAGATGGCCTGATCCAGCAGCGATGTGGCGTCGCGGGCCGAGCCTTCGGCCGCGCGGGTGATCAGCGCCAGCGCGTCATCCGCGATCTGGGCGTTCTCTGCCGCTGCGATCTTGTTCAGCAACCCGATCATGTCTTCGGGTTCGATCCGACGCAGGTCGAACCGCTGGCAGCGCGACAGGACCGTGACCGGAACCTTGCGAATCTCAGTGGTCGCAAAGATGAATTTCACGTGTTCCGGCGGCTCTTCCAGCGTTTTGAGCAGCGCGTTGAATGCGCTGGTCGACAGCATGTGAACTTCGTCGATGATATAGATCTTGTAGCGCGCGCTGGCGGCGCGATAGCGGACGCTGTCGATGATTTCGCGAATATCGTTCACGCCGGTGCGGCTGGCGGCGTCCATCTCCATTACGTCGACATGGCGGCCTTCCATAATAGCGACACAATGCTCGCACTGCCCGCAGGGCTCGGTCGTGGGCTTGCCGTCCCCGTCAGGGCCAATGCAGTTCATGCCTTTGGCGATGATCCGTGCCGTGGTTGTTTTCCCGGTACCGCGGATGCCCGTCATAATGAAGGCCTGCGCGATGCGGTCCGCTTCGAACGCGTTTTTCAGCGTGCGCACCATGGCGTCCTGACCCACAAGATCAGCAAAGGTTTCAGGGCGGTACTTGCGGGCGAGAACCTGATAGGCGGGGCTTGGCGTGTCGTTCATATCTGCTCTGTCGGATTCGGGTCAGGGATGCAGCGTAGTGACCCCCGGCGTCCGCGTCCACAGCAGGCTTGGGCGAATTTTGGTTTGCAAAGCCTTTTGCGGATCATAGAAACAGAAGATGGCCCTGTGGCGGCCGGAATTTGGATAAGGACGCGCCTTGTGACTGACTTCGCGATCCACGCCTTGGCAGTTGGAAACGGCACCATTGCCTTGTCGCCGATGCCGGGGCGCGGTGGCGCGTATTCGCATGATCTGGCTGTAGTCCACGACTGGCAACCGGATCTGGTGATCTCGATGACAACCACGCCCGAGATGGCCCAGAACGGGGCCGAAGGGCTTGGCTGCGATCTGGCGGATCACGATATTGCATGGGCGCATCTGCCTGTTCAGGATTTTGGTGCTCCGTTGCCGGAAATTGATGCCTTGTGGGCAGAGCTTAGCACGCAAGCGGATCAGATACTGTCACGCAGAGGCAAGGTGCTGGTGCATTGCCGGGGCGGCTGCGGCCGTTCGGGAATGGTCGTGCTGCGCATTATGGTAGCACATGGCGAGGCACCCGCCGCCGCGCTGGCGCGTTTGCGCGCGGTGCGGCCTTGTGCGGTTGAAACCAAGGATCAGGCGGCCTGGGCTGCGCAAGCAGCCCGCCTTGATCACATCTCAGGTCAAAGCGCGACTTGATTGTCGACCCGTGCGACCGGACGAGGTGCCAGTGCGTCGACTTCAAGCATCGCACAGGGCGGGTTCGACATCAGACCGGCAGGCATTGCGTTGATTGTGGCGCCAAACATCATGTCCGCATAACTGTCCAGAGTGTCAGCCAGAGTATCGTCAGGAGTGTCGCAGAACACACGGATCCGTTCTTTTTGCGCTTTGAAACGGGCGATACAGCCAGGCGTGCAATGGGTTAGTTCGCTGCTACCTTCGACCTGAAACTCTGGCCTTGTGACCGGGGTTGCGGTATTCATCGCGTCGACAATTGCACGGGCCATCTGTGCCAGGGCCGGACAGGTTTTACCGGTGCGCTGGCACACGGTTGCTTTGAATTCGTGGGTCTTTGTCTTCCAGATCATACTGCGCCCTCCGCGCGTGGAACGAGGGGCATGGATCAGGTGTGACAGCGCGCTGACAACCTGCCCGGACACCCCGCCCGAGTTTCGGTTTCGTTTGGATGGCAGGTCTCCTGACTTGCGGATCATCGCTTTGCCGACCTTCCCAGCCTTGGGGCCAGTGGTGTTTCGGCATTGCTCACCGCTCACAGTTGCGGGGGCAGTCGCGGCTTTGATCCGTTCCGGCATTGCCGGTGTGGACCGCACCGTGTTCCCTTTTCATCCCGCCCCGGGGACCGGGGACGAGAACCATCCCCCAATCGCTAGCGGCTGTGTGTGGCCTGAGTCAAGCAGGGTTTTGCGGTCGCAAGCGGACGTGTGGTCATGTTGGGCCGGTCTTGACTCGGGGGTTTAAAACATGCGGACTCACTTAGGTGAACCGAACAGTTCAGAATTGGAGCATGGACGCCATGTTGGACAACACACACGCGGTAACCACCGAGGATTTTCTGTCCCCCTCGGGCCCGGCCAGCCTGTCGGCGCGGCTGTACCTGCCGGCGACGCCTCCTATGGTCGCGGTTGTTGTGCATAGTGCGACAGGTGTGCCCCGGGATTACTACAAGCATTTCGCCCGCTGGCTGGCCGCCGAGCGGGGCATGGCCTGCCTGACTTATGACTACCGCGACTTTGGACACTCGTTGACCGGGTCGATGAAGGCGTCCAAGGCCACGATGGCCGAATGGGCACTGGTCGACATGCCGTCTGCAAGGGCAGAGATGCGTCGGCGGTTTCCCGATGCCCAGCAGTGGAGCATTGGTCATTCAGTCGGCGGCTTGCTGGGTCCGATACAGCCGGATATTGATCAGATCGACAGGATGATTTGTGTCTGCTCGGGGCTTGTTACCCTGACTGACCACCCCTGGCCATACCGGGCGCTGGCGTGGATGTTCTGGAATGGGCATGCGCCGCTGGCGGTGAAGGCCATGGGATATCTGCCGGGCAAAGCGCTGGGATTTGGCGCAAACCTGCCCGCATCGGTGTATTGGCAGTGGCGCAAATGGTGCACCGCGCCGCTGAACTACGTACCAGAGATCGGGGATACCCTGCCTAATGCGCGCTGGGCGGGGTCGAATACACCGGTGGATCTGTTCGCCTTCAAGGATGACCAGATGGTGCCGCCAGACGCGGTCTGGCGGCTTGCTGATTTGTATGGGCCAAAGGCACGTCGACACGAGCTGTCTCCGAGTGAGTTCGGCTTGCCCGAGATTGGCCATATCGGGGCCTTTGCGCGCCGGAACGCGGCGATCTGGCCTCAGTTGATTGCCTGATTGACGGGGTTGCTCACCGGGTGCCTACGGCCTTTTGCGGGATTTCTTTTCCTGCATCACGGATCGCACCATTTTGCCAAAGGCCTTATCGCGGGCCCGCGACTGCGCCACGGATTCAGAGTTCCTCTGGTCTTCGCGCCGCAATTTTCGCCAGCGCTCCAGCCTGTCTGCATCAAGCACCCCGTCCGCAATCGCGTTCTGCACTGCACAACCAGGTTCGGCCTGATGCTGGCAATCGGAAAACCGACAGCCTTCGGCCAAGTCCAGAATGTCTGAAAAGACCTCATCCACGCCGTCCTGCGCATCCAGCAGGCGCAAGGCGCGCATTCCGGGCGTGTCGACCAGCCATCCCCGATTCACCATCTGGTGCAGCGCTCGCGCCGTCGTTGTGTGCCGACCGCGGGCATCGTCCTCGCGGATACCTGCGGTGTCTTCGCTGAGCCCCGTCATGGCGTTGGCCAATGTTGTCTTTCCAACCCCTGATGAGCCAACCAAAGCGGCGGTTTGTCCGGCAGGACACCAAGACAGGATCTGTTGCACGTCCGAGCGGTCCAACGCGTTGACAGTCAAAACGGTCAGGAACGGTGCCAGCGATTGCGCGCGTCCTGCGTAGGTCTGCGGGTCAGCGCAGGTATCAGCCTTGGTCAGGACAACAACCGGATAGCACCCGGCCTGATGCGCCATCGCCAGATAGCGTTCGAGCCGGGCCAGATTGAAATCGGCGTTACACGAGCTGACGATGAACAGCACATCGACATTGGCCGCGATCAATTGAACTTCGGCGCTGGTGCCTGCGGCGCGACGTTGCAGCAGGCTGCGGCGGTCCAAAAGGTGCTGGACCCGGTTTTGGCTGTCGGCCAGCACCCAGTCGCCGACCGTGAAATCACCGGTGGGCCGGCCCGAGGTCAACAGGGGAAAGTCGCCCTGTGTGTTCACACCGATCAGGCGATCGCGGTGAACGGCGTGAACGCGAAAAGGATTGCATGAAGGATTGGCCGCATGCTGCGCGGCAAAGTGAGAGGACCATCCCAGGTCCGATAGAGTAAGGGTCATTGGTCTGCCTGTGTTCAGGTACAGCGAACCGGCGGGATGGCGGTCGCGCATCCGTCGGTGATGTGTTTAGGCAGGTGTAGGAACAGGGTTCAGAGACGCTCTGCCTGAAGGGGTTTTGCTACAATCATAAAAGCCCTCCTGCGGCTGATGGTCTGTTTAAGTGAGAGGTTGGACATCGACCCAAGCGGGGCTCGTTGTGGCTGCTTCCTTCCGGATCTGACCAGGTTGGCGAGGCGCTCGCCCGCGCCAACCTCTCAGGGGTGGATATAGGCAACAGATGGCGGAAAGACAACCCGTCAGAGTGTCAATCGGATCAATAGAAAGCCCTCTTCATCCGAGCCAACTATATGTGGTTCGAATTCTGCAATTTCTGCCAGATGTTGACGGGCGGCCTGACCGGTTCTTAGGGTTGTTTGACACGCGTTCATGGGCGCGAACCTAAACGGGTGTGGGGTCTGTTCCAGCGGGTCGGGTGGCAATTGTCCTGACAGGTAATCCTGTAGCAATCGCTGAATGGACAAAACCGGCAGGGTGATGCGATCGACATGATCGACAAAGGGGAAAAGCCCCCCGCCGATAGCCCGGTAATTGTTCAACGCAACAACAAAGCGCTGATCGTTCATCAACGGGCGACCGTCATGGCGGATGTCCTGAACCCGCCGATGGCCCGGGTCGATTAATCCTCCGTCAGCGCCAAAACGTGGCGGCTGGGACAGGTCGATTTGATAGGTCAGCCCTTGCAGAACATCGAAGTTGTGCCCGGCCCGGTTCGGATCGACCAGAGCGGTTTGATGATCCGGTGAAAGCTGATTGAAAACCCCAACGGACATGTCCAGCCAGTCCTGGATCTGTTCGCCTGTAACCACCACGGCCTGCAGCTCGTTAGGGAAAACATACAGGTCATTCACGTGGCGCAGGCAGATTTCACCGGGTGGTACATTGGTAAAAAACCTAGGGCCCGCACGGCCGCCGAATTTGGAAGGAGAGACCGCCGACAGGACGGGCAAATCTCTGAACTGCGTGTCTACAAGATAGGGGCGCAAACCAGCCGCCTGTGCCGCCGCAACCAAAGAAAGCCCGCGATCCTGGGCGCAAAAGCTGAAGAAACTGTGCAAATGCCTGTCAGAGCGGCCCACGGGTTCTGCCGCGCGTTTGCGGGTCTCGGCATGGCTGTTGGCGAAAATACCAAGCAAACGCGGGTCTTCGACAACCGGGTCTGGCGATCCCTTGGAATGTGCGGGGCACACGGGCCGCAGTTCTGCCCGCCGGTCCCGCACGGACCATCCGCCCGCTTCTGTCGCACCAAGTTTCAGATCGATCAGCCCAAGATAGGACCCAGCCGATCCCGGCATGACCACCGGTTTTCCATGCACCAGACCCCGGGCAGCATCGACATGTTCAATCCCGTCATGCGCGGCACCGGGCAGCGTCAGATGGGAATGCCCAGCGATCAGCGCGTCAATGCCGTCAATGGCCGCCAGAGGAATAATGGCATTTTCCAAACCGGGTGTCGCGTCCGCGGATCCCAATCCGGTATGGGCAAGGGCAAGGATCAGATCACAGCCCTGCGTTTGCAGGGCCTGCACCTTATCCCGCGCGCAAGTCAGGATATCGTCCATGACAACCTTGTCTCGCAAGTGGTGCGCTTCCCATTTGGCAGTCTGCGATGGGAGAACCGAAAAAACGCCGATTTTAAGCGGAATCTTCTGGTCCTGAACCTGTGCCGTACGGTGCAAGATCACATGATCCTGCCAGACCGAGGCCATATCTGTACGGTGTGCATTGCTGCAGATCACCGGACAAGGAGCGTCCGCCAGAACCCGATCCAGCACATCCAGGCCAAATCCGAAATCGTGATTGCCCAGCCCAATCGCGTCATACCCCAGATCGCCGAACGCCTGCATCAGGATATGCGGCGCTTTTGCTGGTCCCATGGCCCAATCGCCGATCGGCGTCCCTTGCAGCGAGTCTCCGTTGTCGAACAGCAGCACCAGATCACCCTCGGCCTCGTGCCGGGCGGCGCGGATCAGGCTGGCCGTACGTGTGAACCCGATCGTCGGTTCCGGGGCATCGGTATAATAATCGAAGCCATTCAGGTTCATATGTAAATCGGATGTCGCAAGAATACGTAGTTTCAAGACGGCGTGCAACAGAGGAGGGGAACGTGTCAAATTTCTACTACTGGCAGTTATTCCTTAATCATTTTCAACAAAAGGTATAATGAATGCAACTTGTAAGGCGCACATGCGGTGATATTGCGCCAAAAGATCCCGGGGCGTGAATTGCCATTGCAACACAGGTGCAGCCATGGCAGCCCTGTGCCGACGACCCGAAGGATAATCTATGAAACACGCAGAACTTGTGACGTTTGGGGGCTCGGGGTTGGATCGGGCGGCACATATGCGGGGCGACGCCGATCAGATGGCGCAGGCGCGGGCGCATCCTCGGGCGGCATGTCTTCTGTTCTGGCGCGGCAAACCGCTGGTGCAGGGAGAGGCGCTGGATCAATTGGGCCTCATACCCATGACGCACGGGTTGGTCGAAAACGGGCCAGGCGGCCAAGTGGAGCAACCCATCTTTCTGGGCCTGTCGGACGGGGCACCGGTCTTCGCCCTCGATATCTCGGACTGGACGGCCGAGGGGTTGGACTTGTCCGATGTCGGGGCCTTTCTTGACCGGTCAGAACAACAGCACCCGGATCTGCCCCAGGGCCATGTGTTTGCCGAATTGCGTCGGATTATGACCCGCCTGTCCGCCCGTGACGCCGAATTGGCTGCAGCCGCCAAAGCCGTGATCGGCTGGCATGAGACGCATCGGTTTTGCGCCCGGTGCGGCGCGGCCAGCGACCTTGTGCAGGCCGGGTGGCAGCGCAGTTGCCCGTCTTGCGGCGGTCAGCATTTCCCGCGCACCGACCCGGTGGTGATCATGTTGATCACATATGGCGATTCGGTGCTGATGGGGCGGTCTCCGGGCTGGCCCGAGGGGATGTATTCGCTGCTGGCCGGATTTGTTGAGCCCGGCGAGACGCTTGAGGCCGCGGTCCGGCGCGAAGTCATGGAAGAGGCCGGTGTGCCTGTTGGGGCGGTCAGCTATCTGTCCAGCCAGCCCTGGCCCTTTCCGGCCTCGCTGATGTTCGGTTGTGCCGGTGAGGCGCTGGCGCGTGAAATCACCATAGACCCGGTCGAAATCGAAGACGCGATCTGGGTCACCAAGTCCGAGATGATGCAGGCCTTTGCTGGCGAACACCCGACGATACTGCCAGCCCGAAAAGGGGCCATCGCACATTTTCTGCTGCAAAACTGGCTTGCGGATACGCTTGACTGACAAAATACTGGGCCAAAAGGTAAGAGACCAAGAACCACTATGCAGTTTTCAGCGCGCGAAGATATCGAAGCCCCCGTAAATGCGGTGTTCGAGATGGTTGCCGACTTTGAACGGTTTGAACGCATGGCGATGAGACGTGGGATTGAGGTACGGCGTATATCGGGCCATATGGGCGTTGTACCCGGTACCAGTTGGCAAACCGAATTCCGTCTGCGCGGCAAACCGCGTCACGTTGATATTCAAATGGCCGAGTGTGAGCCCCCGTCACACATGCGATTTGAGGCTTCGAGCAAAGGCATGAACGGATTCACGCTGATCGAATTTCTGGCCCTGTCGCAGCGCAGAACGCGGCTGAGTGTGGATATGACGCTTGCGGCCAAATCCTTGCCTGCGCGGCTTTTGCTGCAATCCTTCCGGCTGGGGCAAACCCGGTTTCGGCGGCGTTTCCAGCTGCGTCTGAAAGAATTTGCCAGAGAAATTGAAGAGCGGCACCTGCATGGGACCTAGTTCAACCGGACATTGGCATGGATAAGCTGATCATTCGCGACGCCACCACAAACGATGTCGAAGGCATTTCTGCTATATTGCAGGATCTTGCGGTTGCAGAGAAACGCAGAAAGGACAGCGATGCGAGGTTTGCTCTGGCGCATTACACCGCGCATCCCGATCAGCTGTGTTGTAACTTGGCTTTGGATGCACAGGGTCAGGTCTTGGGGTTTCAAGCGGTGAAACACACGATCGAGGGCAATCCTTACGGCGCCCCCGAAGGCTGAGGTGTGATCGGGACACATATACGCCCATCCGCTGCCCGCCGCGGCGTGGGGCGCGCTTTGTTTCACCCGACGCTGAGGGCTGTGCAGGCCTCAGGAACTACGGTAATAGACGCGACGATTTCCTCCCGGAATGACGAAGGTTTGGCCTATTACAGCGCAATGGGGTTTGTCGATTACCGGCAAGGTACCGGCACCGTGTCCAAACGATACACGGCGGCCTGATCTATCCGCGCGGTTGCGCTGCCGGATAGACACCCAGAATTTCCACATTGGTGGTGAAATGCTGCAGCTCATCCATGGCCAGCTGCACGTTCCGGTCGTCCGGGTGACCGACGATGTCCGCATAAAACAGGGTCGCAGTAAACGAGCCATCGACCATGTAGCTTTCCAGCTTGGTCATGTTGATCCCATTGGTCGCGAACCCGCCCATCGCCTTGTACAGCGCCGCCGGAATGTTGCGCACCTGAAACACAAAGCTGGTGATCATGCCGTGATCACCGCGCCGTGACATGTCTGTTTGCCGTGACATCACCAGAAACCGGGTCGTGTTGTTGTCGCGGTCCTCGATATGGCGCGCCAGCACGTTGAGGCCATAGATTTCCCCGGCCAGTTCGCTGGCCAGCGCCGCCGAATGCAAATCGCCCTGTTCCGAAACCTCGCGCGCGGCGCGGGCGTTGTCGGGGCTCACCCGACCCCGGATGTTGTGTTCCTTCAGAAAACCCGCGCATTGCGGCAGCAATACCAGATGCGAATGCGCCTCGGTCACGTCGGACAACGTTGCACCTGGGACTGCCAGCAGGTTGATATGCACGCGGACAAAAGCTTCGTCGATGATATGCAGCCCACTATGGGGCAGAAGGCGATGAATATCAGCGACCCGGCCATAGGTGGTGTTTTCGACCGGCAGCATGGCCAGATCAGCGTCACCGGCCCGAACCGATTCGATAACATCCTCGAACGTGCGGCAGGGCAGGGCCTCCATATCGGGGCGGGCATTGCGGCAGGCCTCGTGGCTATAGGCGCCGGGTTCACCCTGAAATGCGATACGTTTGGTCATTTGGTCGATTCCGTGCAACAAGTTCTTGAATTGGGCGTTTAGTCGCGGTGTCTATACCTTGCCTCTTGCAAGGGGAAGCCTTAGACACCCCGCAGACAGCTGAAATGGACACGCGATCAATGTTCGACACGATGACAGTTACCAAGGCCGCGGCAGGCCTGTTTGGCACCTTCCTGGTGCTGCTTCTCGCCAAATGGGGCGCCGAAATGCTTTACCACGCCGACGGGCATGGTGAGACAGCTTCCTACATCATCGAGACCGAAAGCGCCGGTGAAAGCGCTGACGGTGAAGAGGTGGTGTTTGAGGAAATGCTGGCCGCCGCCGATCCGGAAAAGGGCGCCAGAGTGTTCCGCAAGTGTACCGCGTGCCACAAGCTGGAAGATGGCGCAAACGGCACTGGACCCTACTTGTTTGGCGTCGTCGACCGCCCGGTTGCGTCGGCCAAAGGCTTCACCGGCTATTCGGCCTCAATGCAGGCCCATGGCGGCAACTGGACACCCGAAGCCCTGGATGCGTTCATAACGCGCCCAAGCGCATATATTTCGGGCACTTCCATGAGCTTTGCAGGCCTGAAAAAGCCACAGGACCGTGCAGACCTGATTGCTTACCTGCAGACCATCGGCAACTGATCCTGCGACCTGCAACGATGAGTTTCAAAGCCGCTGCCCTGTGCAGCGGCTTTATTTTTTTGTCTAAGAAGAACTTCACAAAGCGTTCACGCATTCTAAACTTGAAACTGACAGTGCTGGCCTTTTAGCAAGGTTTAGGCGCATTAAGACGTCCAATAGGGTTGTAGGAGAGGCGAGCATGACAAAGATTCGCAACAGATCGACGCAGACCACTACCATAAAACGGCGGACTGCCTTGCAGCTGTTGGGCGGGAGTGCGGTGGCCGCGATGACGCCGGGTATCAATGGGGTGTTTGCCGCAGGTGAGGGCAGCGAAAAAATCATCAAGGCGCACGGATATTCTTACTTTGGTGATCTTAAATACCCCCCGGATTTCAAGCATTTTGACTATGTGAATCCAGATGCGCCGATTGGCGGCGAGATTTCGGTTTCAACCCGCGGCACGTTTGATGGCATGAATCGCTTTAACTGGCAGGGCAAAGCCGGTCGCTATTCCGGGTTGATCGCAGAAAGCATGTTTGGAGACAGTCCGTTCGGGTCAGCCTCACCGGCGGATTCCATTACCGAGGCCTATGGTCTGCTCGCTGAAGCCGTAGAGTACCCAAGCACCAAGGAATGGTGCATCTTTTACATGCGGCCCGAGGCCCGGTTCGCCGACGGCACGCCTTTGACGGCACATGACGCGGCGTTCACTCATGACCTTTTCCTGGAGCAGGGTATTCGCAGTTATGCGCGTGCAGTTAAGCAGCGCATCGAAGGGTATGAGATCATTGATGACCATACGATCAAATTCAATTTTGTCGACGGGATTTCACGGCGGTCTCTGATCTCGCAAGTCGGCGGAACGCCTGTGTTTTCAAAAGCCTGGTATGAAGAAACAGGCGAGCGGTTGGACAAGCAAAGCCTGCTGACACCGATGGGCAGCGGTCCATATGTGGTCGATGATTTTGAACTGAACCGGTACATCCTTTATCGGCGTAATCCGGACTACTGGGGCTGGAAATTGCCCATCAATGTCGGTCGGCACAATTTCGAAACCGTGCGGGTCGAGTATTTCGCAGATGACGCTGCAGAATTTGAGGCGTTCAAAGCTGGCGTTTATAATTTCCGGGCCGAAGGCAGTACAAAGAAATGGGCGACCGGCTATGATTTTCCGGCGGTCGACAAGGGGTACGTAAAGCGCGAGAGCATTCCCGTCATGACGCCGCCCTCGCCCACGGGCTTCATCTTCAACATGCAGCGCGCGCCTTTTGACAATATCAAAGTGCGCGAGGCGCTTGGGCTGGCTTTCAATTTTGAATGGACGTCCGAGTCGCTGCAATATGGCCTAACGGAACAGCGCCATTCCTTTGCAGAGAACTCCGAAGTCGCGGCTGATGGGCTACCCACCGGTGCTGAAAAAGCCTTCCTGGAATCGTTGGGCGATCTTGTTCCCGCAGAGATATTCTCTGAAGAGGCCGTGCGCGCGCACAATTCAAACGCCTCTCGCACCGTGGATCGCCGCAACAAGAGAACGGCATTGAAGCTGTTTGAAGAGGCGGGATGGTCAGTTTCTGGTGACGGGAAGTTGCGGGATTCCGATGGCAATCCGCTGAATGTTACAATCATGCTGAATGCCTCTTCGTCGGACACGGCTGAGGCCATCGTTACAACCTATGCCGGTAGCCTCGAAAGCTTTGGCGTTGGCGTGACTGTTGAAAAGGCCGATAGCGCGCAGTGGATACAGCGGTATTACGACAAAGATTTCGACATGATATTTTTCCGCAATCAAACGTTTCTGGAGGCGGGTACGGGGCTGAAGCAATCCTATGGCTCGGAAACGGCGGTTGTGTCGTCCTATAATCCTCAATCACTGCAAAGCCCGCTTGTGGATGCCATAATCGACGCGTCGCTCGAAACCAAATCGCGCGAAGAGGAAATTGCTGCGTTAAAGGCGTTGGACCGTGTCTTACGGCATATGCGCATTCAGGTTCCTACTGGATATGTGTCGGATACCTGGGTTGCCTATTACGACATGTTCGAGCACCCTGAGGTTCTTCCGCCTCTGGCCGTTGGGCAGTTTGACTTCTGGTGGTTCAATGAAGAGAAGTATCAGAAACTCAAAGCCGCAGGCGCGGTGAGGTAAAGAACTTTGGGCGCGTATATTCTTCGCCGGCTGTTGCTGGTTATTCCGACGTTGCTGGGCATCATGATCGTAAACTTCACCCTGGTGCAATTTGTTCCAGGCGGTCCGATCGAACAAATTCTTGCCCAAATGCAGGGTGAGGGAGATGTTTTTGCCGGTTTTGCAGGCGGCGAAGGTGCCCCTGCCGAAGAAACCTTTGGCTCTGATAGCGAATATATAGGCGCGCGCGGTCTGCCGAAGGAATTCATCGAAGATCTGGAGAAGGAGTTCGGGTTCGACAAACCACCGCTCGAACGGTTCCTGACGATGATGGGCAATTACATGACGCTGGATTTTGGCCAAAGTTATTTCCGGTCGATCAGCGTGATTGATCTGGTGTTGGAAAAAATGCCCGTTTCGATCTCACTGGGCCTGTGGTCCACCCTGATCGCCTATCTGGTGTCGATCCCGCTGGGCATTCGCAAGGCGATCAAGGACGGTTCGACCTTTGATACCTGGACCAGCGGGGCCATCATTGTTGCCTATGCGATTCCAGGTTTTTTGTTCGCGATCCTGTTGTTGGTGCTGTTTGCTGGCGGGTCGTACTGGCAGATCTTCCCCCTGCGCGGGCTGACGTCGGATAATTGGGACAGCCTAAGCCTGTTCGGCAAAATCGCAGATTACGCGTGGCATATCGCATTGCCGATTATTGCGCTTACGATTTCTGCCTTTGCAACGCTGACGCTACTGACCAAGAATTCGTTTCTGGACGAGATCAAAAAACAATACGTGATGACCGCACGTGCCAAAGGGCTGAGCGAAAGCAAGGTGCTGTACGGGCATGTGTTCCGCAACGCGATGCTGATCGTGATTGCGGGTTTCCCAGCCGTGTTCATCGGGGTGTTTTTTGGCGGCTCGATCATCATCGAAACCATCTTCTCGCTGGACGGTCTGGGACGTCTGGGCTTTGAGGCCGCTGTCGCTCGGGATTACCCGGTGATCTTTGGCACGCTGTTTATCTTTGGCCTGATGGGGCTGGTTGTCGGCATCATCAGTGACCTGATGTATGTGGTGGTCGACCCCCGTATCGATTTCGAAAAGCGGGAGGGGTAACATGGCACTGTCTCCCCTGAACCAGCGCCGCTGGCGCAATTTCCGGCGCAATGGTCGGGCGTTCTGGTCGTTATTGATTTTCTCGGTGCTGTTCGGCCTGTCCCTGTTTGCTGAGTTCATCGCAAACGACAAACCGATCCTGGTTAAATACCGGGGTGAGTTCTATACGCCGGTTTTCAACTTCTATGCCGAAACTGATTTTGGCGGGGACTTTCAGACCGAAGCCATCTACCGCGACCCCGAGGTGCAATGCCTGATCGACAGCGGTGGGCTTGAAGCCTGTTTCGACGACCCGGACGGCATCATTGACCAGATCCAGGCCGGCACGTTCCAGGCCGACGGGTTCGAACGTGGTTGGGCCATCTGGCCGTTGATTCCCTACTCCTACACCACCAGCGTGGATCGCCCGGGCGCGGCCCCTTTGCCGCCCAATGGTCAAAACCTGCTGGGAACAGATGACACCAAGCGTGACGTGCTGGCGCGGGTGATTTACGGCTTCCGCCTGTCGATCCTGTTTACGTTGATGGTAACCGGTGTCGCCAGCTTGATCGGTATTTTTGCCGGGGCCATTCAAGGCTTTTTTGGCGGCTGGCTGGACCTGATCTTCCAGCGGGTTATCGAGATCTGGTCGGCCACCCCGTCACTTTATGTCATCATCATCATGTTCGCCATTTTGGGGCGCAGTTTCTGGTTATTGGTCGCTCTGATGATCCTCTTCAGTTGGACAGGGCTGGTCGGCGTTGTGCGCGCCGAATTCCTGCGGGCGCGAAATCTGGAATATGTGCGCGCCGCGCGAGCGCTGGGCGTGGGGAACGGCACCATTATGTTCCGGCATATGCTACCCAACGCCATGGTGGCGACGTTGACCTTTATGCCGTTCATTGTGACGGGCACGATCGGGGGCTTGGCCTCGCTGGATTTCCTTGGCTTTGGCTTGCCTTCCTCGGCCCCATCTCTGGGTGAGCTGACCTTGCAGGCCAAGCAGAACCTGCAGGCACCCTGGCTGGCCTTCACCGCTTTTTTTACCTTTGCCATTATGCTGTCGCTGCTGGTCTTCATCTTTGAAGGTGTCCGCGATGCGTTTGATCCCAGAAAGACCTTTTCATGAGCTTGCTGGACGTACAAAACCTCAAAGTTTCGTTTCGGCAGGACGGGCAGTTGAGCGCGGCGGTCAAGGGTGTGTCCTTCACCGTGGACCGGGGCGAGACAGTTGCGCTGGTGGGTGAATCCGGCTCGGGAAAATCTGTTACTGCGTTGTCGACCGTATCCCTGCTGGGCGACAGCGCGGTGGTCGAAGGCTCGGTCCGGTATGACGGGCAGGAAATGATCGGCGCGTCTGAGGACAGTCTGATGGACGTGCGCGGCAACGATATCAGCTTTATCTTTCAAGAGCCGATGACCTCGCTGAACCCGCTTCACACGATCCAGAAGCAGATGGCCGAGTCTCTGGCCTTGCATCAGGGGCTGACGGGCGATTTAGCCTGCGACCGGATTGTCGAGCTGTTGACTAAGGTTGGTATCCGCGACCCCCGCGAGCGGCTGGACAGCTATCCGCACCAGCTGTCCGGCGGGCAGCGGCAGCGTGTCATGATCGCCATGGCGCTGGCCAACAAGCCGGACGTTCTGATCGCGGACGAGCCGACAACCGCGCTGGACGTGACCATTCAGGCACAGATTCTGGAACTGCTGGCCGACCTTCAGAAGACCGAGAATATGGGGATGTTGTTCATCACCCACGACCTGGGCATCGTGCGCCGCATTGCCGACCGGGTCTGCGTGATGAAAGATGGTGAGATCGTGGAAACCGGTGCCACGACCGAGATATTCGACAACCCTCAGCACCCTTACACACGCAAACTGCTGGCGGCAGAGCCTGCGGGCCAGCCTGATCCGGTGGCACAGGATGCGGAAGAGGTTGCGCGGACAGATCACCTGAAAGTGTGGTTCCCGATCCAGCGCGGTTTTCTAAAGCGCACCGTCGGTCACGTGAAGGCCGTCAACGACGCCACGCTCAGCGTGCGCGCGGGTGAAACGCTGGGCATCGTCGGGGAAAGCGGGTCGGGCAAGACGACCCTGGCGCTGGCAATCATGCGCCTGATCGCATCCGAGGGCAGCATCACTTTCCGCGATCAGGACGTGCGCCGCTGGTCCACGCGTGAGCTGCGGCGGCTGCGCAAGGACATGCAAATCGTCTTTCAGGACCCGTTCGGCAGCCTCAGCCCGCGGATGACCTGCCAGCAGATCATTGCCGAGGGTCTGGCGATCCACAAGGTCGATCCCCACCGTGCTCCGCGCGATTTGGTGGCCGAAGTGATGACCGAAGTTGGCTTGGACCCGGCTGCGATGGATCGGTATCCGCACGAGTTTTCAGGCGGGCAGCGTCAGCGCATCGCCATTGCGCGCGCCATGGTGCTGCGACCCAAACTGTTGGTGCTGGATGAACCCACTAGTGCGCTGGACATGACTGTGCAGGTTCAGATCGTTGACCTGCTGCGTAACCTGCAGCGCAAATACGGGTTGGCATATCTGTTCATCAGCCACGACCTCAAGGTCGTGCGTGCCATGTCGCATAACGTGATCGTCATGCGGAACGGTGACGTCATCGAGATGGGTTCGGCAGAGGCGTTATTCGAGAACGCTCAAACCGACTATACCCGTGAACTGATCGCGGCGGCGGGCTGAAAACGGCCCGCCATTGGTATTCAGGCGCTTGCCGTTTCGCGTGAGGCGGAATTTGGAACCGGACCGCGCAGTTCTTCGTAGTGATCGAACTGCAGCTTGACCCAGCCGGTGCCCCGCGTGGCGCTGGCAAGGGTGCGGTGCAGCTCGTCCTCGGCCACGGCGGGCAGTTGGGCGTTGAAAATTTCCCAGCCCGAGGCGTTCGGGTTGCCTTCAAATCCCAGAACCTGACCCTGGAGCGAACTGATGGTTGGAACCAGATCGCCCACAAAATCTGACGGCAGGTGAATTTCGGCGTTCAGGATGGGTTGCAGGACCACCGGCTTCGCCTGTGGCAGCGCCTCGCGGACCGCATTCTTGCCGGCCATGCGAAAGGCGTAATCCGAGCTGTCCACATTGTGGTGCTTGCCGTCGCTCAGCGTGACTTTGACGTCAACAACTGGAAAACCTTCAGGCCCCTGCGCCAGCGCTTCCTTGGCGCCGTGCTCGACCGAGGGGATATAATTCTTGGGCACCGACCCGCCTTTGACGATTTCCTCAAACTGGAACCCGGATCCGCGTGGCATCGGCGCGACCGAGATCACCACATCGGCAAACTGCCCTGCACCGCCGGATTGCTTGCGGTGACGATGGCGATATTCGACCGAGGTGCGAATGGTTTCGCGATAGGCGGTCTCGACATGGTCGGTGGCAATCTCGATCCCGAAATCCTCGGCCAGTTTGGCGGTGACGCGCCGCATATGTTGCGGGCCTTGCGAGCCCAGAATGGCGTGCCCAGTCAGTTCGTCCTGTTCCTGATGCAGGCCCGGGTCGATCTCAACCAGACGAGACAGCGCGTTGGACAGACGCACATCGTCGCGCTCATGCGCCGGAGACACAATTTGCCGGTAGGCCGCCGGATGAGACGCCGCCCATTCCGGCAATGGGGTCGCCACGCCGCTGTCATACAGGTTGCCGGGATTCAGGTGATCGGATTTCACAGCCAGGCCGATTTGCCCGGCAGGAAGCTCTGCAATTTGGGTCTTGGCATCCAAAGCCGTCAGGTTCCCGACCGTGTCACCGCCCAGGTTTTCATGTGCTTTGACGCCGTCCCCCAGCCCGCGCAGCACAACGATCTTGCCGATATGTTTCTTCACATCTGCAAATCCGGCGATGGCCCTGGCGTTGTCTTCCGCCTCGTCGCGACCGGCGGCGATATCAAACTCCGGTGCCTCATGCCGCAGGGCTTTCATCAACCGGGTCAGGCCGTTGCCGTGGCTGGCTGCGCCCAGACAGGCCGGGATCAGCTGATGGTGTTGCAGCACCTGCGCGGCTAGATCATAGACCTCGGCACTGGGGGGCTGTTTATCTTCAATCAACTGTTCCAGAAGGTGGTCGTCGAAATCCGATAGGGTTTCCAGCAATTCGGTACGGGCTTCCTGTTCCCGGTCTTCAACCGATTGCGGCAGTTCAATCAGGGCCGAAGGTTGCCCTTCCTGATACTTCCACGCCCGTTCCGAGATCAGATCGACCGCTCCAACAATTGTTTCCCCATCGCGGATCGGCACCTGCCGCAAGGCGATGTGTTGGGTGCAATAGGTCTGCAGGGCAGAGATGATGTCGCGGATGCGACCATTGGGGTTGTCCATGCGGTTTATGAATAAAAAGCAGGGGATGCCCGCTTCTTCGACCAGCCGCAGATAGGGCGCGCACAGGACGGCCGCGTTTGGATCGGGCGGCACGACCACGACGGCGGCGTCCGAGATTGCCATGGCCGGGCCGACATAGGCCAGATTGTCGCTGCCGCCATCCACGTCTATGGCGCACCATGGTTCGTCCAGGTAAGAAAAACCGTGCAAATGCACGGTTCCGGATACATCGAATGTGGTGGGGCGGCCATCGAGGCGACTGATGGCCTCGACCAGAGTGGTCTTGCCCGATTGGCTGGGGCCAAGGACGGTAAAAACGCGCATAGGTGCAGTCCCTCTTTCAAATTGCAGTTCAGCTGCACGAAAGGGGTTGCCCAACGCGGGTACGTCGGCGCGGATTGTCTGTTTTTAGCCTGCCTCGGACGCGGAGCGGGGTGCCGCCCGTCCTGAGAGTGTGGGGAAAACCGACCCTCGGCGTCAAGTCTTGTGCTGCTGTTGTGTCAGATCGCCGAACTGTGGCCGGCTTTGCTCAGGTCATAGGCGTCAAAACTGCGGGCGATCATCCGGGTCAGGGCACGGGCTTCGGGTGGGATGTATAGCCCTTCCTCGGTGACGCGCAGCAGGCCGTCAAAAGTGGCATTTGCTGTCTGATACATGCTGGTCAGTTCTGCCGCAGTGATGTCATGATCGCGCAGAATTTCAGCGCTGTTGATCTGGAAATCGCACATCAGCGCTTCGATCAGTCTTGAGCGCAGGATGTCCTGTCCTTTGAACAGATGTCCACGCGAGGTTGAGAACCTACCTTCGCGGATCGCTTTGGTATAGGCCGATGTCGCGGGCGCGTTCTGCGCATAGCCCTGCGGAAACCGAGAGATCGAGCTGGCGCCAACACCGATCAGAACTTCGGCCTGATCATCGGTGTACCCTTGGAAGTTCCGCTTGAGACGCCCAGCCTTCAGGGCGTGGGTCAAACCATCATCCTGCGTGGCAAAGTGGTCGATACCAATCTCGGCGTAATTGTCCCACAGAAACAGGCGACGGGCGGTGTCGAACAGGTCAAGTCGCTGTTCCGGTGT
This sequence comes from Ruegeria meonggei, assembly GCF_900172215.1. Taxonomy (GTDB): domain Bacteria; phylum Pseudomonadota; class Alphaproteobacteria; order Rhodobacterales; family Rhodobacteraceae; genus Ruegeria; species Ruegeria meonggei. The sequence goes on along the minus strand of NZ_FWFP01000008.1, from coordinate 38,661 downwards.
GGGAAGGGCATCTGATGGAATCAGCTGCTGTCGCTTGGCCATCCACGGCACATGGGCATACCCATACAGCGCCACGCGATCCGGAGTGAGAGACAACAGTTTCTGCACGCTTTCCGTCATCCGCGTTTTGGTCTGATGGGGCAGGCCATACAGAATATCGGCATTCAGGCTTGCAATCCCGCGGGCGCGGATCATGTCCACCGCCTTGCGCGTGGTATCATAGCTTTGGATACGCCCAATGGTTTTCTGAATCTCATCGTCGAAATCCTGAACACCGATCGAGGCGCGGTTCATGCCAGCCTCGGCCAGCGCATCCAAGCGGTCTTCGTCGATCTCGTTGGGGTCAATCTCGACCGAGAACTCAGCGTTCTGGCCCAGCGGCACCACGTCCAGAATACGTGATGCAAGATCACGCATCAGGGCAGGATTCAGCAAAGTAGGTGTGCCCCCGCCCCAGTGCAGGCGCGACATGGTTACACCTTCGGGCAGGCGCGCGGCCAACAAATCCAACTCGGCCTTGAGCACGTCCACATAGGCGATCACCGGATTGTCGGTTTGGGTGCCTTGCGTGCGACAAGCGCAGAACCAGCACAGCCTGCGGCAAAATGGAACATGGATGTACAGAGACACGGCGCTGCCGGGTTTGAGCCCGGAAATCCAGTCATCATAAAGACTTGCCCCCACGTCATTACTGAAGTGAGGCGCGGTGGGATAGCTTGTGTAACGCGGGACTTTCGCGTCAAATAGTCCAAGCTGTGCCAATTGTGGTTTCACTATCATAGCGATACCTTTATGGGACGGTCCTGAAAGGCACCTTGACAGAGATCAAGTGGAAACGTGCATGACACCAAATTTTAAGATCGACCACGCGAACTGTGCTGACTGCCCGATCCGCCATCGGGCCGTGTGCGCGCATTGCGAGGTAGATGAGCTGGAAGAGCTTGAGGGCATCAAGTATTACCGCAGCTTTGAAGCTGGCCAGACGATCATCTGGTCCGGGGATCAGATGAACTTTGTAGGCTCTGTCGTGTCCGGCATCGCGTCGCTGACCCAGACCATGGAAGATGGCCGCACACAGATGGTCGGTCTTTTACTGCCCAGCGACTTTGTCGGGCGACCGGGGCGGGATTCGGCACCCTATGATGTGCTGGCCACAACCGATCTGGTCATGTGCTGTTTTCGCAAGAAACCGTTCGAAGAGTTGATGAATAAAACGCCGCACATCGCGCACCGGCTGTTGCAGATGACCCTGGACGAACTTGACGCCGCACGGGAATGGATGCTGGTGCTGGGTCGGAAAACCGCGCGGGAAAAGATTGCTAGCCTATTGTCAATTATTGCCCGAAGGGATGCATCAGTAGGTCCGAAGACCAGCACGGAGCCAATCGTCTTTGATTTGCCCCTGACGCGTGAGGCCATGGCGGACTACCTTGGACTGACGCTTGAAACAGTCAGCCGGCAGATTTCAGCGCTGAAGAAAGACAAAGTCATTGAGCTGGAAGGCAAGCGCCACGTCACCATCCCGGATATGGGGCGCCTGATGGACGAGGCAGGCGACGATTCGGATGGCGGTTTCCTGGTCTGATCCTGTTACCGCGTGACTGGCAGGGCCTGCTGTGTTTAAGTGTGGCTGAACGACGCGAACTTCAGGAGCAACCCTATGGAATTCAGTAGTATTCTGGCGATGCTGTTCATTGGTGCAATCGCCGGATGGCTGTCGGGCAAGATCATGGAAGGCCGCGGATTTGGTCTGATCGGCAATATCATCGTTGGCATTGTGGGCGCGTTTCTTGCCGGTACGATTTTCCCTGCCTTGGGATTTGTCGTGGGCGGTGGCGTGTTCTCATCGATCCTGTTCGCGACAATTGGGGCGGTGATCCTGCTATTTCTGATCGGCTTGGTTAGAAAGTAAAAAACTGCTCCGAAGGACGGTTTGTAAGTTGTGGTTTCTTGATGATCAGTGGGCGAGGAATACTGGCACCGAGGCCTGTTCCAGCATGTTGCGCGTGGCACCGCCCAGAATGGCTTCGCGGAACCGAGAGTGACCGTACGCACCCATGACAATCATATCCGCTTCGGTATCCAGGGCATGGCGATTCAAGATGTCTGACACGCGCGTCATGGTTTTGCTCAGCACGTCGATTTCGCACTTTACTCCGTGACGTGCCAGCATTTGCGACAGCATCCCGCCGGGGTCAGAACGGTCAGGGCCGTGGCGCGGCGGGTCAATCACTACGATCCGCACCAGATCAGCCTGTAACAGGAACGGCAGCGCGCGGCGAATGGCCCGCATGGCCTCGACGCTTTCATTCCACCCGATGGTGATTGTGCGAGGGCGATCAAAGGGTGTTGCTTCGTCTGGTGTGATCAAAACCGGAGCGTGGCCATCAAACATGGCAGCCTCGACAATGGGTTCCGCCTCGGCCCCGCAATCGGGACCGTAGGGGCGCGGCAGAATGACAAGATCCGAAAATCGGGCGCGGTGGGCAATATGACGTCCGATATCGGCAATCTGGGCCACGCCGCTTTCGGCGGACCAGCGCGTTCCGGTCTTGACCAGGTAATCCTTGGCATAGGCCATGACCTCTTCGGCCTCGGCATTGGCGCGATTCAGCGTTTCCTGCAGGATCAGGGCATTTGCACCTGCGTAGTAATAGCCGGTTTGGCTGCGGTCGACACCCAGACACAGGGCTTCGGCGTGCCCGTCCTGCGCGCTTGCCAATGCTGCCATCTGTGCCAGCGCGGACTCACTCTGTTTGGTGTCCGTCAACACAGTAAGAAGAGATTTGTAAGCCATTTTGACCTCTTGCTTTCAAAACGCGTCAGACTGCGACCGGTTGGCCCAGTTGTTCAAATAGGATTGTCACAGAAATCAGGGTATTGTCTTGACACAGATCAAAGCAGCACTGGTCTCTGTCGGACAAAACAGCAGCCAGTCAAACAGGTCCTGCGACACATAAAGAATCGCGTGGGGCATGGCAAAGGGACGCAATATGTCAAATTACATCAAGCTGATCGTGCTTGGGCTGGTCGTGGTGTTTGCCGCGATCGGGACCAATTATGCACGGGATTTGGCGTATCAGGTGCATGCAATTCTGGTGATGCTGATCGCCGGTGGATTGTTCATCTGGACGCTTCGAAACACAGATGAGCCAGATATCCTTGCTGATCGTTCAGGCGAGTATATGGATGGCGTGATACGCTATGGCGTGATCGCAACCGCCTTTTGGGGCGTCGTCGGATTCCTGGCGGGGACCTTCATCGCGTTTCAGCTGGCCTTTCCGGTACTGAACTTTGAATGGGCGCAGGGATACCTGAACTTTGGCCGCTTGCGCCCGCTACATACCTCGGCGGTAATTTTTGCCTTTGGCGGCAACGCGTTGATCGCGACCTCGTTCTACGTGGTGCAGCGGACGAGCGCTGCGCGTCTTTGGGGCGGCAACTTGGCGTGGTTCGTGTTCTGGGGATACCAGCTGTTCATCGTTCTGGCTGCGACCGGCTATGTTCTGGGCGGAACACAGTCCAAGGAATACGCCGAGCCTGAGTGGTATGTTGATCTGTGGCTGACAGTTGTCTGGGTGGCCTATCTGGCCGTCTATCTGGGCACCATCGTCAGACGGAAAGAACCCCACATCTATGTGGCCAACTGGTTCTATCTGGCGTTCATCGTCACCGTCGCCATGCTGCACCTGGTCAACAACATGACCGTCCCCGTCAGCATCTGGGGCTCGAAATCGGTCATCGTCTGGTCGGGTGTTCAAGACGCCATGATCCAGTGGTGGTACGGCCACAATGCTGTGGGCTTTTTCCTGACCGCCGGTTTCCTGGGTATGATGTACTATTTCATCCCGAAACAGGCCGAACGTCCGGTGTTCAGCTACAAGCTGTCGATCATCCACTTTTGGGCGCTGATCTTCCTGTATATCTGGGCTGGTCCGCACCATCTGCACTATACCGCGTTGCCTGACTGGGCATCGACGCTGGGCATGGTGTTCTCGATCGTGCTGTGGATGCCGTCCTGGGGCGGTATGATCAACGGTCTGATGACCCTGTCGGGCGCGTGGGACAAGCTGCGCACAGACCCGGTGATCCGGATGATGGTGATCTCGGTCGGCTTCTACGGCATGTCTACATTCGAAGGCCCGATGATGTCGATCCGCGCTGTCAACTCGCTGAGCCATTATACCGACTGGACCATCGGGCACGTGCATTCGGGTGCGTTGGGCTGGAATGGCATGATCACCTTTGGTGCGCTGTACTTCCTGGTGCCTGTCCTGTGGAAGCGTGAACGGCTGTATTCGTTGCAGATGGTCAGCTGGCACTTCTGGCTCGCCACCATCGGCATCGTGCTCTACGCCGCGTCGATGTGGGTCACCGGTATCATGGAAGGCCTGATGTGGCGCGAAGTGGATGCCAACGGTTTCCTGGTGAATTCGTTCGCTGACACCGTAGCTGCCAAGTTCCCGATGTATGTGGTGCGTGCTTTGGGTGGCGTGATGTTCGTCGCTGGTGCATTGATCATGTGCTACAACCTGTGGATGACTGTGCGGAAAGCGCCGGCCAAAGAGGCCAGCCTGACCGTCGCGGTCCCGGCTGAATAAGGAGGGCCGGCGCAATGGCAATGCTCGACAAACATAAAATCCTCGAGACCAACGCGACCCTCTTGCTGGTATTCAGCTTTCTGGTCGTAACCATCGGTGGCATCGTACAGATCACCCCACTGTTCTATCTTGAGAACACGATCGAAAAGGTGGAGGGTATGCGCCCTTACACCCCCTTGGAAATGGCTGGGCGTGATATCTATATCCGCGAAGGTTGCTATGTCTGCCACAGCCAGATGATCCGGCCCATGCGGGATGAGGTCGAACGGTATGGCCATTATTCCCTGGCGGCCGAGTCAATGTATGACCACCCGTTCCAGTGGGGGTCAAAGCGGACCGGGCCTGACCTGGCGCGTGTCGGTGGCCGGTATTCGGACCAGTGGCATGTGGACCATCTGCGGGATCCTCAGTCGGTTGTGCCGGAATCGGTGATGCCGAAATATGGCTTCCTCGAACACCGCATCATCGACGGCAAGTATATCGGTGATGTATTGGCCGCAAACGCACTTGTTGGCACGCCCTACACCGATGAGATGCTGGAGAACGCCCAGGCGGATTTCCGGGCTCAGGCGGATCCGGACAGCGACTATGACGGTTTGCTGGAACGTTATGGTGAAAAGGTCAGCATTCGTAACTTCGATGGTCAGGCTGAACTGACCGAAGCCGATGCGCTGGTCGCTTATCTGCAGATGCTGGGAACGCTGGTCGACTTTTCGACCTTCACCCCGGATGCAAACCGCTAAAGGAGGGTGTGATGGAAGACTATACTCTCTTACGGCAGTTCGCGGATAGCTGGATGCTGCTGGTCCTATTTGTCTTCTTTGTCGGCATCGTTGTGTGGGTCTTCCGCCCCGGCGCCAGCAAGGAATACAAGGACACCGCCAACATCCCGTTCCGTCATCAAGACAAACCCGCCACATCCGAGGAGGCGAGGAAATGAGCAAGACACCTGAAAAGCAGCCGGGTGATCCGAACACCACTGGCCACACCTGGGACGGAATCGAAGAGTTCGACAATCCGATGCCACGCTGGTGGCTGTGGACGTTCTACGCCACGATCTTCTGGGCTGTGATCTACACGATCATGTATCCCGCATGGCCTCTGGTTCAGTCGGCAACGGCTGGTGTGACCGGCTGGTCCTCGCGCGGGGAAGCGCAGCAAGAACTGGTTGCATTCCAGGAGGCCAACGCGCCGTGGAATGCCCGTCTGGTGGAAACACCGCTGGAAGACATCTCGAAGGACCCGGAGCTGCAGCAATATGCGGTAAACGCTGGCGGTGCTGTGTTCCGCACATGGTGCGCGCAGTGTCACGGTTCAGGTGCGCAAGGTGCGCCGGGCTTCCCGAACCTGCTGGATGACGCTTGGCTCTGGGGCGGTTCACTCGAGGATATCGAGACCACCGTTGCCTATGGTATCCGCAACGAGGAAAGCGACGATGCGCGTTACTCCGAGATGCCAGCTTTTGGTGAGATTCTTGAACGTGACGAGATCACGCAGGTGGTTCAGTACGTCATGTCGCTGACCAATGCGCAAACCGACGATGCGGCGGCACAAGCTGGAAAGGTTGTCTTCGAAGACAATTGCGCCGCTTGTCACGGCGAAGACGGGACTGGCGATGTCTTCCAGGGCGCGCCGAATCTGACTGATGCCATCTGGCTGTATGGAGGCAGCCAAGAAGCCGTAACTCAGACAGTTTTAAATAGTCGTTTTGGTGTGATGCCAGCGTGGGAAAACCGCCTGAGCGATGCGCAAATCCGCGCTGTCACTGCTTACGTCCACCAGCTGGGTGGCGGCCAGTAACAGCGAAAAAGAATACCTTCGGACGGTTCGCCGCCCGAAGGTTGAGGCACCGGCTGTTCGATCTGTTCGCGCGTTTCCTGAACAGCCGGTGCTGTTTTCTCAGACTACTGATCCGATCCGACCCGGTCCAGAGGACCTTTGCTTTCGGATAGATACGACGTGCGTTTGCTTTCCTTCCACCAGTGATCTTCGGGCAACCATTCCCGTTTCTTTGTGCCACTACCTGTTTGGGTTTGGGTGGCGACCATGAATGTTCTTGCAAGGATTGAGAGCATCTGACCTCTCCTCAGTTGGGTTCTACTGAGTTTCAAGATTGATCTTCGGGCGGGAAAATGCGACTCAATTGGCATTTAGTTATGTAACTAAGGCTTACATATGGATTGGATGAAGATGCCGCCACTGGCCGCGCTCAAGGCCTTTTCTGCCTTTGCAGAGGCGAGAAACGTCGTGCAGGCTGGTGCATCCCTAAATGTCAGCCATGCTGCCATCAGCCAACAATTGCGCGCTCTTGAAAAACATCTGAATGTCGCTCTGCTGGACCGATCCGGAAAATCCATGACCCTGACGCCTGAGGGCGAGGTGCTGGCGCGGGCTTTGCACCTTGGGTTCGGGGCAATTGGCGCGGCGGTGAGCGATCTGATGCACGCAACCGAGGATCGCCCGGTTCATATCTCGCTGACAGCGTCGTTTGCGGCCTCGTGGCTGATGCCGCGCCTGCCAGCGTTTCAGGCGCAACACCCGGATGTTCACCTGGCGCTGGACCCCTCGCCCAATCTGGTCAGTTTGGGCCCGGGTGGCGTGGATGTGGCGATCCGTTACGGGGCGGGGCACTGGCCGGGCGTGGATTCCGAGCTGCTGTTGCAAAGCCCGATTGTGATCGTCGCAGCGCCCGCGTTGCTGGGTGGCAAGACCAAGATGACACCGGACGAACTGAGCCAACTGCCCTGGCTTGAGGAATTTGGTACGACCGAGGCCACCACCTGGTTGGCCGAACACGGGGTCGAGCACGGCCCCCGGGCCGGACGCATCGCATTGCCGGGAAACCTGTTGCTGGAAGGCGTGCGCGCCGGGCAGGGCGTGACCGTCACGGCGCGACATTTTGTCGAGGCCGATATCAAAGCAGGTCGCATCATCGAATTGTTTTGCGAACCGGGCATGCGCGGATATTATACAGTTATTGGTGCCGCGCCCATGCGCCCTGCGGTCAAAACCTTTGTGGGCTGGCTCAGGCGACAGGTCGGTCAGATGTGACAAAAGGTGTCTGTGCGATGCTCTTTTGACCCATGTCAAAGAGACTACCTGTGTGATCTGGGACAAGACGCTAAAAAAACAGCCATATCTGGAGCCAGCCCGTGAGCGATTCCGACCCCGCCCCCAGCCTTTACGCTGCAAGGGAGCCCATCTTTCCCCGGCGTGTTTCCGGCCCTTTCCGAAATCTGAAATGGATCATTCTCGCGGTCACGTTGGGCATCTACTATGTGACGCCGTGGTTCCGGTGGGATCGCGGGCCAAGCTTGCCTGATCAGGCTGTTCTGCTGGATCTTGCAAACCGGCGGTTCTATTTCCTCTGGATCGAGATCTGGCCGCATGAGTTCTATTTTGTGGCGGGCCTTTTGATCATGGCGGGTCTGGGGCTGTTTCTGTTTACCTCGGCGCTGGGGCGTGTGTGGTGCGGCTATGCCTGTCCGCAGACGGTCTGGACGGACCTGTTCATTCTGGTTGAACGTTGGATCGAAGGCGATCGCAATGCCCGCCTGCGGCTGCACCGTCAGGAAAAGCTGGATTTCCGCAAGGCGCGGTTGCGGGTCACCAAATGGATAACCTGGCTATTGATCGGTCTGGCAACCGGCGGGGCTTGGGTGTTTTACTTTGCTGATGCACCGACCCTTGCCCGGGACCTGGTCACTGGAAATGCCCATCCTGTGGCTTACACGACAGTGCTGATCCTGACAGGCACGACTTTCCTGTTCGGCGGGTTCGCGCGCGAGCAGATTTGCATTTACGCCTGCCCCTGGCCCCGTATTCAGGCGGCGATGATGGACGAGGACACTTTGGTCGTTGGCTACCGCGAATGGCGGGGTGAGCCGCGCGGGAAAGGGAAACGCACAGCAGAGTCTGAGTTGGGCGATTGCATCGACTGCATGGCCTGCGTGAACGTTTGCCCCGTGGGCATCGACATTCGCGATGGTCAGCAACTTGAATGCATCACCTGCGCGCTGTGCATTGATGCCTGCGATGACATGATGGCCAAGATTGGCAATCCCCGTGGCCTAATCGACTATATGGCGCTGAGTGATGAGGCCAGTGAACGGGCAGGGAACCCGCCCAAGAATATCTGGAAACACATCCTGCGGCCCCGGACGATCATGTACACAGCGATGTGGGCGGCGGTTGGCTTTGCCCTGCTGTTTGCGCTGTTCATCCGCTCGGATATCGACCTGACGGTGGCGCCTGTGCGCAACCCGACCTTTGTTACCCTTTCCGATGGCACAATCCGCAACACCTATGATGTGCGTCTGCGCAACAAACACGGAGAGGACCGGCTGTTCAAACTGACCCTGACCGGCGATCCGTCGATGCAGGTGATGATCGAGGGGACGAACATTGATACTGTGAATGTCACGGCTGACACGACGCAATTGCAGCGTGTTTACATCGTCGCGTTGAAAGATACCGGCCCGGCGGCCGCGGACACAACGCCGGTTCGCATCTGGGTGGAAGACCTGCAAAGTGGTGAGCGTGCCTATAAGGACACCACGTTTAACGGACGAGGAAACTAAGATGGCTCAGCGTCAATTTACCGGAAAGCACGCCTTGGCGGTCTTTGTCACGGCCTTCGGCGTGATCATTACTGTGAATTTGGTGCTGGCCTATAGTGCGGTCAAAACCTTTCCGGGGCTCGAGGTCAAAAACTCTTACGTCGCCAGTCAGGAGTTCAACGACCGCCTGCAGGAACATCAGGCCCTGGGGTGGGAAATTCAGGCCGAGGTATCGGGCGGGCTGTTGATCCTGCATATCACCGACAGGACCGGCGCCCCAGTCCAGGTGGCCGAATTGCAGGCCGTTGTGGGGCGGGCCACGCATGTAAAGGATGACTTCTCGCCCGATTTCACCTTTGACGGTCAGGCCTATGCCACGCCTGCGGTGCTGGGCAAGGGCAATTGGAACATCCGTCTGGTGGCCAAAGACAGCGAGGGCGCAGAGTTCGCCCAGCGTGTGCCATTGTACGTAAAGGGATAGCGGATGACGACGCAGCTTTCATCCGGTACGGCGGCGTGCCCGGGGTGCATTGCAAGCCCAGCGGAACCGGCGCGACCTGTTCCGCAGGATGTTCAGATTGCCCTGTCCCTGCCGGGCATCCATTGTTCGGCCTGTATCGCTACTGTCGAACGAGAGCTGAACGCACAGCCCGGTGTGGAAGAGGCTCGGGTGAACCTGACCCTCAAACGCGCGATGATAAAGGCCGCGCCAGAGCTGACCGCTGCCGACCTGATCCCAGTGATGGAGCAGGCGGGCTTTGAAGCGCATGAGCTGGACCCCGGCGCGCTGTCGGCCACGCAGGCAAACAAGGCCGGGCGGGATCTGTTGATGCGGCTGGCAGTGGCCGGGTTCGCTTCGATGAACGTGATGTTGCTGTCGGTCTCGGTCTGGTCGGGCGCGGCGGATGCCACGCGTGATATGTTCCACTGGATCTCTGCAGCCATTGCGCTGCCTGCAATTGCCTTTTCCGCCCAGCCTTTCTTTGCCAACGCCTGGAGCGCCTTGCGCGTGCGTCGACTGAACATGGATGTGCCGATTGTTCTGGCGATCCTGCTGGCACTGATCACTTCGCTTTGGGAAACCGCCCTTGGCGGAGAACATGCCTATTTCGATGCGGCCCTGACGCTGACCTTCTTCCTGTTGGCCGGGCGTTATCTGGATTACCGCACCCGTGCCGCCGCCCGATCCGCCGCCGAAGAACTGACCGCACTTGAGGTGCCTCGGGCCGTCATGCTACGCGACGGCGCGGAAAAGGACGTCGCCGTGTCGGCGCTTTCCGTTGGCGATCTGGTTCTTGTTCGTCCCGGCGGCCGCATGCCGGTGGACGGAGAGATCGTCTCGGGCCAGTCGGAACTGGATCGATCCCTGTTGACCGGGGAAACCCTGCCGGTCTTTGCGCAGGCGGGCCTGACTGTCAGCGCCGGCGAGGTTAATCTGACTGGCCCCCTGACAATCCGCGCAACCGCAGTGGGCGAGGACACGTCGCTGCACCGGATGGCAGATCTGGTGGCCATAGCTGAGTCGGGGCGGTCTCGCTATACCTCGCTGGCTGACAAGGCGGCCAAGCTTTACGCACCGGGTGTCCATATACTGGCGGCGCTCAGCTTTCTGGGCTGGTTGATTTACTCCGGTGATATCCGCACCGCACTGAACATAGCGGCGGCGGTTCTGATCATCACCTGTCCGTGTGCGTTGGGTCTGGCCGTGCCTGCGGTCACCACAGCTGCCTCGGGTCGTTTGTTCCGCAAGGGGATGCTGATCAAACACGCCACCGCGCTGGAACGTCTGGCCGAGGTGGACACGGTCGTGTTCGACAAAACCGGCACGCTTACTTCCGGCACGCCCGCACTGACTAATCTTGGCGATCACGCCCGCACTGATCTTGAGGTCGCGCTGGCGCTGGCTGAGGTTTCGTCACATCCGTTATCCGTTGCCCTTTCAAAATCAGCGCGCGCGTCCGGGATCAAGCCTGCCAACGTGCAGGACGTCGCCGAGGTGCCGGGATACGGCACCGAGGGCACCTATCATGGCCTGCGCGCGCGTTTGGGCCGCGCTGCCTGGACTGGGGGTACCGAAGGCGATCAGACCGCCGCCTGGTTGTCCGTAGAAGGGCAGGCGTCGGTTCCCTTTGTGTTCACTGACACGCTGCGCGCGGGCGCGGTCGAGGCCGTTCAGGCGTTCCGCCAAGCGGACAAAAAGGTCATCCTAATTTCGGGTGACACCCGCGGAGCGGTCAAGGCGCTGGCAGGGACGTTGGGGATCGAAACCTGGATCGCGCAAGCCCTGCCGCAGGACAAGGCCGACCATGTACAGCACCTGCGGGATCAGGGACATCATGTTCTTATGGTCGGTGACGGGTTGAATGACACCGCCGCGCTGGCGGCGGCTCATGTGTCGATCTCTCCGGCCTCGGCGCTGGACGCGGCACGGGTGGCGTCGGATATCGTTCTGCTGGGCAACGATCTGGCACCGATTGCGGACGCCTGCGATACGGCTGTAAAAGCCACCAAACGGATTCGCGAGAACTTCCGCATTGCGACCATCTACAATATCATCGCGGTGCCGCTGGCTGTTATTGGATTGGCCACACCGCTGATTGCGGCCTTGGCAATGTCGACGTCGTCTATCACCGTTTCCTTGAATGCTCTGCGACTGAGGTAGTTGATATGGAAGTTCTGGCTTATCTGATACCGATTTCCCTGTTTCTGGGCGGGGTTGGCTTGGTGGCGTTTGTCTACACGGTACGCTCTAACCAGTATGACGATCCCGAAGGTGACGCCCGGCGCATCCTGAGCGATGAATGGGACGACAATCCCAAGCCCTGAGACGTGGCGCTGAGCGCTCTTGAAATTGCCGCAATGCCCGGTTATGTCCGGCCTATCCGCTAGCAGAGAGAACCAAGCCAAATGGCAACTATGAATCCGATCCAGTTCATTCAGCAAGTCCGCGCCGAAGTTGCGAAGGTCGTTTGGCCGACGCGTCGCGAGGTGCTGCTGACCACGGTCATGGTGTTCATCATGGCGGCGCTGACAGCTGTTTTCTTTGCGTTGGTTGATCTGGGCATTCGCTGGGGTCTGCAATTCGTGCTGAGCGCCTTCGGATAAGCCCGAACCGAGCGCGCGGAAACGCCTCTGCCCCCTTGCACAGCGCGCAATGTCAGAGTAGGTGACGCGGAACTATTCGGAATGGGCGTGCGGCGATTCGGGCTGCGCGCCGCTTTTTATTCCGGGTGACGTGACAGAATTTCAATGACGGCGCGTCCGGCACTCTGGATGCGGCCAAAGGCAAACAAGGACGACAGGTTCATGGCGAAACGGTGGTACTCGGTCAGCGTTCTTTCGAATTTCGAAAAGAAGATCGCAGAGCAGATCCGCACGTCGGTGGCCGAGCAGGGTCTTGAGGACGATATCGACGAGGTTCTGGTGCCCACCGAAGAGGTGATTGAAGTGCGCCGGGGCAAGAAGGTCACGACCGAACGCCGCTTTATGCCCGGTTATGTGCTGGTGCATATGGAAATGTCAGATCAGGGCTATCACCTCGTCAACTCGATCAACCGGGTCACCGGTTTCCTAGGCCCCCAGGGTCGCCCGATGCCGATGCGCGATGCCGAGGTCAACCAGATCCTCAACCGTGTTCAGGAAGGCGAAGAAGCGCCCAAGCTGATGATCAGCTTTGAGATCGGAGAAAAGGTCAAGGTCAACGACGGCCCGTTCGAGGATTTCGACGGCATGGTCGAAGGCGTGGACGACGACAACCAGAAACTGAAAGTTTCGGTTTCGATCTTTGGCCGGGAAACACCGGTCGAGCTGGACTTCATGCAGGTTACCAAGCAGAGCTGAGGAAGCCTTCAGTGAAATTAGCAGCGCCGCGATGCCATTGGCACCGCGGCGTTTTTTTGTTTCAGCCGATTAAGGGCCGGCACTGCGTCGCGTATCGACTTATTGCGCCTGTATCATAGCAGCTCGCAAGAGTTGCGGGCGGTCGGATTGGGACGGCAAGAAGACAGCCTGCGATCCGGCGTCCAATGCCGAAAGGCTCGCGTCATACCACTGCATCGAAAGATCGCGGCGCTCCTGGACGCCAAATCCTTCACGTAGGTGATGTCCAATTAGCTCTCCATAGGCAGGTTCGCCCATTGCGACCAACATCAGAGCAGAGCCAACCGCAGTATTCATATTGTCCTGACGGTAGCCGAACGCCAGGCAAACCTTGCTTGTCGCGGCAAGATCTTCGGGGCTAAGTCCAGTATCCAACGCGTATTTGCGCATCTGAGTTTCAGCGTCTGCTTTAGAGCTTAGGGAAAGCGCAATGACCTGCGGCGCCAAGGTTTCACCATAAGAATCGCACTGGGCGCTTACCTGATCCGGCGTCAATCCTTGGATGTTCTGCATCAGATCCTCGCCACGCGCCATCGCGTAGCTACGGGCGAGGCAAAACTGTTCACTGAGTGCGAAATCAGGATCGGACATATTTGCCAATGTCGTATACCCGCCATTGGTTGAGGTTTGGAGCATGACCGCACTGCAGCGATTGGCGAGCGACGGGCGCGCAGTCCCGCCGGAAAAAAGCGTTGGCAAGCTGTTAGATGCAGTTTCGGTCGTGCTGGTCGCAGGAGCGACTTCCGACTGGGGCGCAACAACCGGCTGCTGCGGTGTCACAACCGGGGTGGCTGGCGCCGCTACCTGAGGGGTCGCAGCCAGAGTAGTCCCGGTTTGAATCTGTCGGCGGTACGCCATCAGGAGAGGTTGACCCGAGAGTTGGGTCGCGGCCTGTCCGCCGCTGGTCGCCCAGTAATATGCCTGATTCAGGAAGTCATACTGATAAGGCTGGAAGTCATAACCATTTACAGGATAACCCATTGAAGCCTGGTAGCGTTCGATCGCTGTTCGGGTACCGCGACCGACTTGACCATCGACCCTTCCGGCATTGTAGCCAAAATAGTTGAGTGCCGTTTGGGTCTGAGCACCTTGTGAGGTCGACGGGATGCCCGGCCGGTAGGTCCGGGTAGTTCTTGTCGTCGTCCGGGCCTGTTGTTTCCTCTGTTGGTCTTTGCCAATCGCGTAGCCTATGACCCCGCCGACGACCGCGCCGCCCAAAATTTCGCCAGCATCGGCGCGCGCGGTTTGCGGCGCGGTCGCTGATAAAGAGAGCGCGATGCCAAGTGTTGCAATAAAACGAATGATCATAATCAACCTCCACTAAAAACAAGTATTTTTTCAGAGTATAGCACAGCCGCGAGTATTTTTGATACAAGCGCCAAAATCCTAACCGACGGGCTTCCTTGTTCAAGTTTTCGCTGTATTTTCGCGTTCTTAGTATTCTTGGTAACTGACAGCACTGCCACACCTCCGACAGGCCGCATTCCTTTACAGGGGGAAGCCTATTAGGTTCGATTCGATGTTCCCGATCGGGGCGGGATAGGTCACTTGCCAACCCTACAATTCCCCTGTAAATGCCGCCTCTATCGTCTTCAGGCGAGATTCTCTCGTGGGAGGTTACTGGGATCGCGATCCCGGATCGGACCACGCAACATAAACAGGGTGAGACGCGTTTCACCTAGGTTGAAAGGAAAACCAAATGGCCAAGAAGCTTGCTGGTACAATGAAACTGCAGGTTCCTGCAGGTCAGGCGAACCCGTCGCCGCCAGTTGGTCCGGCGCTGGGTCAGCGCGGCATCAACATCATGGAATTCTGCAAGGCGTTCAACGCCAAGACCGCAGACATGGAGCAAGGCGCGCCTTGCCCGACCGTGATCACCTATTATCAGGACAAGTCCTTTACCATGGACATCAAGACGCCGCCTGCGTCTTATTACCTGAAAAAAGCAGCTGGCCTGAAGCCGGTTGGCAAGCGTAACCGCCCTCGTGGCGCGGAAAACCCAGGTCGTGAGACCGTGGCATCCGTGACCTCGAAGCAGGTGCGTGAAATCGCCGAAGCCAAAATGAAAGATCTCAACGCCAACGACGTCGAAGGCGCAATGCAGATCATCCTGGGCTCGGCCCGCTCTATGGGCATCGAGGTGAAGTAAGATGGCAAAACTCGGTAAACGTACGCGCACTGCGCGCGAAGCTTTCGCTGGCAAGACAGAACTGTCGGTGGAAGAAGCGGTTGCACTGGTCAAAGCCCACGCAACATCGAAATTCGACGAAACCGTCGAGATCGCACTGAACCTGGGCGTTGACACCCGTCACGCAGACCAGATGGTTCGCGGCGTTGTTGGTCTGCCGAATGGCACCGGCAAGTCGATGCGCGTTGCTGTTTTCGCTCGTGGCCCCAAGGCGGACGAGGCGAAAGAGGCCGGTGCGGATATCATTGGCGCAGAGGACCTGATGGAAACCATCCAGGGCGGCACCATTGAATTTGATCGCTGCATTGCAACCCCGGACATGATGCCGATCGTTGGTCGTCTGGGTAAGGTTCTGGGCCCGCGCAACCTGATGCCGAACCCCAAAGTTGGCACCGTGACCATGGACGTGAAAGCAGCCGTGGAAGCAGCCAAAGGTGGCGAAGTTCAGTTCAAGGCGGAAAAAGGCGGCGTTGTGCACGCCGGTGTCGGCAAAGCGTCGTTCGACGAAGCCAAGCTGGTTGAAAACGTCCGTGCTTTCATCTCGGCCGTTGCCAAAGCCAAGCCGACAGGCGCCAAAGGCACCTACATGAAGAAAATCGCGCTGAGCTCGACCATGGGCCCCGGCGTGACTTTGGACGTGGCGACCGCCTCGGGCGAATAAGCCTTAACGCAGATTTGCGAAGATTTGGTCCCGGGTGGTGCGAACCACCCGGGACTTTTTTGTTGAAGAGTCTGAATATGGCGGCCGGACATTCCAAATGTTGTGCGTACATTGAACAGACAATCCGTCATCTCAATGGAAAAATACGCGGAAAAGCATATGGTTCGTCGTAGGCTTTCTTAGGTCACAAGCGACGAAGGTTCGGCTGGTCCAATTGCGTCATTTGCGGTGACAGATTTCAGATGCCCCGCATTCGAACAGACCTTTGATGGCAAATGTCACGGTATCACCTGAAACACCGGGTTTATCGCCCAAGTCAGAGATAAGCGCGCATTACACTGGCTTCACGCGCCCCGATTGTCGCCGCCGCCGTATGCCTGAACGCGTCTCTGGCATGATCTACCGACGGGAACAGCGACAAGATTTCAGCACGTTGAGGCGACGAGAGCGCGTTCTTCGCGGTGTCGCCGTAATAATAGCTTTCCGTCAACGCGCCGTTCGAGCGGACGATGTGGTGACGGTCGAACATGAAATGCGTATAGGCGACGCGCTCGGTTTCCTGGATCGAAATACCGGGAAGACCGGCGAGATGCTTGGCCGCGACAAATACCTCGGGCGCAGCAAACAGCATGTCGATGGCCGGGGATGTGATCAACACCCGGTGTTGCTGCGACACAACCAGTTCTTGTGTGTTTCCGATTGCCCCTGCCTCGATCACGACAGGCGCATAAGGGCCGCGTCCGTGAACCTCGGTGGTTGCGATCCAGAGTATGGGTTGCAGCCCGCCATCCCGGGTCCAGACGCGCTGGCCCTGCCTCAGATCCTGAACCTGAACCTCGCCGTCTGCGGTTTCGATCAAGGTGCCTAAGCCGAAACAGGTGATATAGTCAGTATAATCTGACGTACCGATGTTAGAGCCCGTCGTTTTGACATAAGACGTGCCTGGCGTCAGCGGCGCCGAGGTCGCAAAGCCCCAGACATCTGACGTTACTCCGTTCTGAGAAAACACATAGACATCGATCTCGGGCCCGATTGGGTTCCCGTTCGTGTCCAGGGCACGCACAGTGATGATCGATTCCGCTTCGACAGGTGTGCCGTCGGCCACGATTCCGCCGCCGTCGGTGATGACATGGCCAAATGTCTGGTCATCATTAAATGTATTAGTCCCGCCGCTGGTGTCATTCAGTGTCACGGTTGTCCCAAAGCCACCGGAATAGGTAAAGATGGTGCCGTTCGGCGTGTCCGAGTTGTTGATGATCGGATCGCCCGGGGTGCCCGAGGGCGAGCCTGACGCAATGACAAGGCCATCACTGTCCTGCGCAAAAAAACTACGGAGTACCATCTGTTCGATCAGTCCCTTCGAAACTTTTTAACTCTGGCGAATCCTGTTGAAAGCCAGTCACGATTTTTGCGCGATATAAGTGATCTAACTGGGGTATAGTCAACCGGCAGTCCGCCTAAATTGGGCTACACTTTTATGTCATCTAAACAATGCGTTCCAAATCAGTCACCAGTGCTGAAATGCGGCTTGCAGTCGAATGCCCAGGCGGTGTCGCCTGTCTTCTTCATAGGGGCTGCAGATGTGACCGATCTGCCAGAGCGCCAACCAGTCTTTCAGCAATCGGGCACACATGCAGAAATCCAGGATGTCCAGGTGAATTGGATGCCTGTATTTGCGCATGAACATCGCCTTGTTGGCTTTGATGATCCCGCTTCGATCGATTTCCGAGGCCGGTGCATCCCGAAAAACATCGGATTTCAGGAAATCGACAATGTCGTAAACGGCCAGTTTTTCACTTGCTTCGGTGAAATCAAGGCCAATCATCTCGCCTTGACCGACAATCAGGTTTTGGCCGTGAAAATCCCCATGCGAAAACACCCGCGCTTCGACAATGCCTTTCAGATGCTGGGCGGTTTCGGTCAGCACGTCGGCCATGGCCTGGGATTGTGCCACAATCTCCTGCGGCACGGCGTTCAGAAGCTCGTGAATGCTGAGGGTCATCCAGCGCGGGCGAAACACGTATTCTATGGCGGGCTGAAAGCCGTGAAGGTCATGTAGCCACGCCCCGGCACGGCGATATATCTGGGCAACCTGATCGTCGTCCTGACTGTTATGAATAAACTCAGCTGCAGTTGGGCGGCTGATGAACTCGGTGACAAAGAAATTGTGCCCCTGCGACAGGTAAATTGGCTGTATCACCCGCCCGGATTCGTTTTGTTCAAAATAGCGCGACAGAGTGGTCAACAGCGCGAACTCTTTCTGCAACCTGCCCGAGGTCGGGGACATCGTGTCGATCTTCAGCGCATAATCCTGTACTGCCCCCGTAAGCTTTAGGACCATGCGCGTGTAGGGAAAATCATGTGACCGGTAGATGCATGTAAACCCCAGCGACCGCCCGGATAGGGTGTGGTCTGAGAATTCCTGCACAAACTCGGTTGCGCGGTTGTGTTCATCGTCGGTCAGGGTCAGCATTCGGGCAGGATTTTTTGGCTCAGGGCGGGCGTTGCTTGACAGGACCTCAGCACAGGAAGCATGTCAATCTCGGAGGTTGAACAAGGGGTCTTGGCGCCGTTTGGCTCAATCCGATATTGCAGGCCATTTTGCCCTTGGAAACCCCTCGCAACTGCCCTAAAGAGAACTGCGGAGTAAAGCGTGCGATTCGTCGTGCGCTTTATTTTGTTTCGTCCAAGACGGTGGGTGGTGCCATTTGGCCCCTTAATTCCCTGCCTGAGACGGGTAAGACCAAAGATTTCTGAGGGTCCCACCCTCGGGCGCATTTTGGGCAATCCCGTAACAACGGACCTGAACGCCGGAGCGAAAGCTGCGGCAAATATGAGCCGGGGTGAGATATCGCCCCTAACTTGGAGAAAACTGTGGATAGAGCCCAGAAAGAGAAAGTGGTCGACGAGCTCGGCCAAATCTTCGAAAGCTCTGGCGTCGTAGTGGTTGCTCACTACGCCGGTCTGACAGTTGCCGAGATGCAGGACCTTCGCGCACGTGCTCGTGACGCGGGTGGCTCCGTGCGTGTTGCCAAAAACAGGCTCGCCAAAATCGCCCTTGAGGGTAAGCCGTGTGAAAGCATAGCTGACCTGCTGACAGGGATGACCGTTCTGACCTATTCCGAGGACCCTGTGGCAGCAGCCAAAGTGGCCCAGGATTACGCCAAAGAGAACCAAAAGTTCGAAATTCTTGGCGGTGCAATGGGTGAGAACGCTCTGGATCGTGCCGGTGTCGAAACCGTGTCCAAAATGCCTTCGCGCGAGGAGCTTATTGCTACTATCGCGGGCATGCTGGGCGCACCTGCTTCGAACATCGCTGGCGCAATTGGCGCACCTGCAAGCAACATCGCAAGCATCCTTTCCACCATCGAAGAGAAGGCGGAAGCTGCGTAAGCGGTTGGCACTGACTGATCTGCGTAGGGTGAATACCCTGACGTTGGAACACACACTGTAAACGGAAAGAGCTGATAAAATGGCTGATCTGAAAGCACTCGCAGAAAGCATCGTGGGTCTGACCCTGCTGGAAGCACAAGAACTGAAAACCATCCTCAAAGACGAATATGGCATCGAGCCCGCAGCTGGCGGCGCAGTTGTCATGGCAGCCGGCGGCGACGCCGGTGGCGCAGCTGAGGAAGAAAAAACCGAATTCGACGTCGTTCTGAAGAACGCCGGCGCTTCGAAAATCAACGTGATCAAAGAAGTTCGCGGCATCACCGGTCTGGGCCTGAAAGAAGCCAAAGAACTGGTCGAAGCTGGCGGCAAGATCAAAGAAGGCGTGTCGAAAGACGAAGCCGAAGAAGTCAAAGGCAAGCTGGAAGCAGCTGGCGCCGAAGTCGAGCTGGCCTAAGCCATTCGAAAGGTGCATCACTGATGCGCCGCAAGATTTGGCTGGATCCGGAGAAATCCGGGTCCAGCCGAACCTGTCTTAGAAAGGGCCTCAGGGGTTGGGGCGTTTTCTAAGACGCGGTTCGCGGATCGGGAGGCCACCATTCGGGACGGTGGCCACGAATTGATCCGGACGTGTCGTCTCTAATGTGCAAGGCGCCGGGGCCCGACGGTGTCTTTGCCCGCTGAGAACATCGAAAGGTGACATCTGACATGGCTCAAACGTTCCTTGGCCAGAAACGTCTTCGTAAATATTACGGCAAAATCCGCGAAGTGCTGGAGATGCCGAACCTCATTGAGGTACAGAAATCTTCTTATGATCTATTCCTGCGCTCCGGCGATGCAGATGTGCCCACAGACGGCGAAGGCATCAAAGGCGTGTTCCAATCGGTTTTCCCGATCAAGGATTTCAACGAAACCTCCGTTCTGGAGTTCGTGAAATACGATCTGGAAAAACCCAAATATGATGTCGAAGAGTGCATGCAGCGCGACATGACCTACAGCGCACCGCTGAAGGTTACACTGCGTTTGATCGTGTTTGACGTCGATGAGGACACAGGCGCCAAGTCGGTCAAAGACATCAAGGAACAGGACGTGTTCATGGGCGATATGCCCCTGATGACACCGAACGGGACGTTCATCGTGAACGGCACCGAGCGTGTGATCGTGTCCCAGATGCACCGGTCGCCCGGTGTGTTCTTTGACCATGACAAGGGCAAGACGCATTCCTCGGGCAAGCTGCTGTTTGCCTGCCGCATCATCCCGTATCGCGGCAGCTGGCTGGACTTCGAGTTCGACGCCAAGGACATCGTGTTCGCCCGTATCGACCGTCGCCGTAAACTGCCTGTGACAACCCTGCTGTATGCGCTGGGTCTGGATCAGGAAGCGATCATGGACGCCTATTACAACACGGTGTCCTATAAGCTGGACAAGAAGAAGGGCTGGGTCACACCGTTCTTCCCGCAGCGTGTTCGCGGCACCCGTCCGACTTATGATCTGGTTGACGCGAAATCCGGTGAAGTGATTGCCGAGGCTGGCAAGAAGGTCACTCCGCGCGCAGTCAAAAAACTGATCGACGAGGGTGTGGTCACCGACCTGCTGGTTCCATTTGATCACATCGTCGGCAAATTCGTCGCCAAAGACATGATCAACGAAGAAACTGGTGCGATCTATGTCGAAGCCGGTGACGAGTTGACGCTGGAATACGACAAAGACGGTGAACTGATCGGCGGAACAGCGAAAGAGCTGATCGACGCAGGCATCACCGAAATCCCGGTTCTGGACATCGACAACATCAATGTCGGCCCCTACATGCGCAACACTATGGCGCAGGACAAGAACATGGGCCGCGACACGGCTCTGATGGACATCTACCGCGTCATGCGCCCGGGCGAGCCGCCCACCGTCGAAGCGGCCTCGGCCCTGTTCGACACGCTGTTCTTTGACAGTGAGCGTTATGATCTGTCGGCTGTTGGTCGTGTGAAGATGAACATGCGCCTGGCCCTGGATGCACCAGACACGCTGCGCACTCTGCGTCGCGAAGATATCGTGGCCTGCATCAAGGCCCTGGTTGAGCTGCGCGACGGCAAAGGTGATATCGACGATATCGACCACCTGGGCAATCGTCGTGTGCGCTCGGTCGGTGAACTGATGGAAAATCAGTACCGCGTTGGCCTGCTGCGCATGGAGCGCGCGATCAAGGAACGCATGTCGTCGGTCGAGATCGACACCGTCATGCCGCAGGATCTGATCAACGCGAAACCGGCTGCGGCTGCTGTCCGCGAATTCTTCGGCTCGTCGCAGTTGTCGCAGTTCATGGACCAGACCAACCCGCTGTCGGAAGTTACCCACAAACGCCGCCTTTCGGCGCTTGGCCCCGGTGGTCTGACACGCGAACGTGCAGGCTTTGAGGTGCGCGACGTTCACCCGACCCACTATGGTCGGATGTGCCCGATTGAAACGCCCGAAGGTCCGAACATCGGTCTGATCAACTCGCTGGCTACTTTTGCTCGCGTGAACAAGTATGGCTTCATCGAAACACCTTATCGCGTTGTCAAAGAGCGCCAGGTTACGGACGAAGTCCACTATATGTCCGCGACCGAGGAAATGCGCCACACCGTTGCGCAGGCGAATGCTCAGCTTGACGAAGGCGGCAAGTTCAAGAACGACCTGGTGTCGACCCGCCAGTCGGGTGACTATACGCTGGCGCCTTCCGAGAATGTAGACCTGATCGACGTATCGCCGAAACAGTTGGTATCGGTCGCTGCTTCGCTTATCCCGTTCCTTGAAAATGACGACGCCAACCGCGCCCTGATGGGTTCGAACATGCAACGTCAGGCGGTTCCGCTGTTGCGGGCCGAGGCGCCGCTGGTCGGCACCGGTATCGAGGAAAAGGTTGCCATCGACTCGGGTGCTGCGATCCAGGCGAAACGTGCCGGTATCATCGACCAGGTTGATGCTCAGCGTATCGTTATTCGTGCGACTGAGGATCTGGAACTGGGCGACGCTGGTGTGGATATCTACCGTCTGCGCAAATTCCAGCGGTCGAACCAGAACACCTGCATCAACCAGCGTCCGCTGATCAAAGTGGGTGACACCGTCCAGAAGGGTGAGGTTGTCGCCGATGGTCCATCGACCGATATCGGTGAGCTGGCCCTGGGTAAGAACGTGGTTGTCGCGTTCATGCCGTGGAACGGCTACAACTACGAAGACTCGATCCTGATCTCGGAACGTATCGCGCGTGATGACGTCTTTACCTCGGTCCATATCGAGGAATTCGAAGTCGCCGCCCGTGACACGAAACTGGGCCCGGAAGAAATCACTCGCGACATTCCGAACGTCGGTGAAGAAGCGCTGCGTAACCTCGACGAGGCGGGCATCGTTTACATCGGCGCGGATGTTGAGCCGGGCGATATTCTGGTCGGCAAGATCACTCCGAAGGGCGAAAGCCCGATGACCCCGGAAGAAAAGCTGCTGCGCGCCATCTTTGGCGAAAAAGCATCTGATGTGCGCGATACTTCGCTGCGCGTGAAGCCGGGTGATTACGGGACAGTTGTCGAAGTGCGTGTCTTCAACCGTCACGGCGTCGAAAAAGACGAACGTGCGTTGCAGATCGAGCGGGAAGAAGTCGAACGTCTGGCCCGTGACCGGGACGACGAGCTGGCCATTCTTGACCGCAACATCTATGCGCGTCTGCAAGGTCTGATCATGGGTAAAACCGCGGTCAAAGGCCCCAAAGGTGTCAAGCCGGGTTCGGTGATCACCGAGGACTTGCTGGAAATGCTGACCCGCGGTCAGTGGTGGCAGCTGGCGCTGGAAGACGAGAAGGACGCCCAGATCGTCGAGGCTCTGAACGAGCAGTACGAAGTGCAAAAGCGTGCTCTGGACGCCCGTTTTGAGGACAAGGTCGAGAAAGTCCGCCGTGGCGACGACCTGCCGCCGGGTGTGATGAAGATGGTCAAAGTCTTCATCGCTGTGAAGCGTAAGCTTCAGCCGGGCGACAAGATGGCCGGTCGCCACGGGAACAAAGGTGTGATCTCCAAGGTTGTTCCGATGGAAGACATGCCGTTCCTCGCCGATGGTACGCCGGTTGATTTCTGTCTGAACCCGCTGGGTGTTCCGTCGCGGATGAACGTTGGTCAGATCCTTGAAACCCACATGGGTTGGGCCGCACGTGGTCTGGGTCTGAACATCGATGACGCTCTGGGTGAATACCGCCGGTCCGGCGACCTGACCCCGGTTCGTGAAGCCATGAAGCTGGCCTATGGCGATAATGTCTATGAAGAAGGCATTGCCGGCATGCACGAAGGTCACCTGATCGAAGCGGCGGGCAACGTAACCCGCGGTGTTCCGATCGCGACCCCGGTCTTTGACGGTGCCAAAGAGGCTGACGTCAACGATGCGCTGGTGCGTGCGGGCTTCTCGGAAAGTGGTCAGTCGGTTCTGTTCGACGGTCGTACGGGTGAGCAGTTTGCGCGTCCGGTGACCGTAGGCATCAAGTACCTGCTGAAACTGCACCACCTTGTGGATGACAAGATCCACGCGCGTTCGACCGGGCCGTACAGCCTGGTTACCCAGCAGCCGCTGGGTGGTAAGGCGCAGTTCGGTGGTCAGCGCTTTGGTGAGATGGAAGTCTGGGCTCTGGAAGCTTACGGCGCCGCCTACACCCTGCAGGAGATGCTCACCGTCAAATCGGATGACGTCGCCGGCCGGACCAAAGTGTACGAGTCTATCGTCAAGGGCGAGGACAACTTTGAAGCGGGCGTACCGGAATCGTTCAACGTTCTGGTCAAAGAAGTCCGTGGCCTCGGCCTGAACATGGAACTGCTGGATGCAGTTGAGGACGAAGGTTAAGGGTCTTCCCTTTTCCGTATGCGTTCTACGGGATGGGCCAATGGCCCATCCCCTGTCTCTAGATCATGAGGGTTCTGAATGAGCCATGACATGTTCATAAACCAGTTCGGGACACGTGCTGTCCCGTGCGCCCGCCCCAGTGGGGAGGTCGCTTGATGACGGAGTCCGTGCATATGACCGGTTCCAAGCTCTCTGAGTCAGGAGCAGCCACCGTATTCAAAGATACGGTGCTTCTGGTCGTGACCGAAGCTGAGACCGAGGCATACATCCCTGAGATTCGCGAAAACCTGGACCTGCTGTGGCCGGGGCATCCGGACTGTGTCGTTGCAACCGACGGTGCGCTTAAGGATGATGCGACGCTGACTTTCCAGAACGTGACTTTCCTGCAGAAACTGGACAAAGCGGTGCGCCGGATACAGAAGGATCGTCCCGAAACGCGCCATATCTTTTTGATGCGCGACGTGTTTTGTCCGCTGGGACCGGTAGACACCCGGATGCTGGAAACGGCGATGGGTGAGGTTCAGGCGCAAGATTTGGAATTTGTCCTTTTCCAATGGCCTGGGAATTTTGAAAGCTATTTGGATTCCGATGTCGCGCCACCTGTGGTTGCTGATGGCGTGGACCTGCAGGCGATGCAGCAGAACCGGGATGGCATCAACTCACTCGCTCCAGCGATTTGGGACATAAATCACCTGTTGTCGGTGATTGACGCCAAAATGGGCGCATGGATTCATGACGCCGACCGGTTCCCGAATCCGGTGCCGGTCGCTGCTGTGCATTACATGCAGCAAGATGGCTGGCCGACCCTGTATGGTGGGTTCTTGATCGACGGGGTGGCAAACCCCAAGGCGATTACCAGAAGCTACTTCCCTGCTTCTCCGCTGGCGTCGAAGCTGCGCGTTGAATATTGCGGACAGGATGATCTGAACAAAGCCCGCAAGAAATACGGGCTGGCCAAGGCAACGCGCGGCCTAAGCAAAAAAGCAAAGCACAGCAAGGCGCTAAAAGACGCTCCACAGTGGACGCCCGAAGACGGTGCCGCTGAAGTATTCAAGAACACTATCCTGCTGGTCCTTTCACAAGCCGACAACGAGAAATACATCCCGGCAGTCCGTGAAACGTTGGATCGGTTTTGGCCGGGCCACCCCAATTGTGTTTTTGCGCACGGTGGGGAGAGTGAAGGCACCGGGGTGCCGGATGATTTGGAAGAAACGTTCCTGCAAAGGCTGGACGGTGCCGTACAGCGGATCCGTAAAGAGCACCCCGATACGCGCCACGTCTTTTTGTTGCCAAATGAGTTCTGTCCGCTGGGTCAGGTCGACACGCTGATGTTGCAAACTGCGATGACCAAGGTCCTCGACCAGGATCTGCAGTTCGTGCTGTTTCAGTGGCCCGGAGACTTCCGGATTGCCCTGGATTCCGAAGTTGCCCCTTCTGTGGTGGCAGGGAACCTAGAGCTTACGGCGATGCGGCCTTACTGGGAAACTATCAACGCGGTCGCACCTGCGATCTGGGGCATCGACCACCTTCAGTGGGTGATCGATACCAAGAAAGAGGCTTGGATTCATGACATCCGCCGGTTCCAGCATCCTTTGCCGGAAAGCCCGGCCGTTCACTACATGCAGCTTAACGGCTGGCCCACATTGGACGGCGGGTTCCTGATTGACGGTGAGGTCAATCCAAAAGCCGTGACCCGGACCTATTTCCCGCAGTCTTCTTTGATGACACAACTGCGCGAGGACTACTGCGGCGCGGATGATTTGCGCAAAGCTCGTAAAAAATATGGGCTGGCCAAGGTGACCCGGCGATTCTCCAAGGCTGCAGAACGTCGGAAGATGATGAAGCAGATCACAAAGCGAGCGCCGGAGGACGGCCCCGCCGAGGCGTTCAAAGACACTGTTCTTCTAGTATCGACCTATTCGCGTAATGAGCACTATATCCCGGCGATTCTGAAGACGTTGGACATGTTCTGGCCCGGTCACCCCGAATGTGTCGTGGCCACGGACGGGGATTTGGATGTGCCCGGTGTCATCCGGTTCAAGGACAAGACCTTTGTCGAGCTTCTGTTGGCCACTGCACGCAAGATCAAAGAAGATCGCCCGTCGACCCGGCATATCTTTTTGATGCTCGAGGATCTGTGCCCTCTGGCCCCGGTTGATACCGAGGTTGTCGAGACCGCCATGAAGAAAGTGCGCGAGAATGATCTGAAATATGCCCTGTTCCCATGGCCGGGCGATTTCAGCTGGACTTTTGACCGCACCTCGGCGCCGACCATCATCGGACCCGATGTCGAGCTGGCACCGATGCAAAAGGACTGGGACGCTCCCAATTCCCTGGTGACCGCCATCTGGAACATAGATCACCTGATCTGGATGGCTGAACGAAAGCTGGAGGCCGGAGTCAACGACCCTTGGGGTTTTGAGCACCAACTGGAAGAAAACCCACACACGCACTATATGCAACTTAACGGTTGGCCCACGGTTCAGGACGGCTTTTTTGTCCGTGGCAAACTGAACCATCTGGCCGTGACCCAAACCGGCTTTCCGCCTTCGCCGATCGCTTCGCAACTTCGAAAGGAATATTGCGGGGTCGACAACTTACAAATTGCCCGATTGAAATATGGCCTGACGGCATTTTCAGGACACGTTAAAGCGCGTAAAGAGCGCAAGCGTGGGCTGAATGCCAAAGCACCCGAGACGGCCAAACCTGCTGGAGACCTGTGATGAACCAGGAATTGACTCAAGGAAATAATCCTTTCAACCCGCTGACCCCGCCGAAGGTTTTCGACGAGATCAAGGTCTCATTGGCCAGCCCGGAACGGATTCTGTCTTGGTCTTATGGTGAGATCAAGAAGCCCGAAACCATCAACTACCGGACGTTCAAACCTGAACGTGACGGTCTGTTCTGTGCGCGTATCTTTGGCCCGATCAAGGATTACGAATGTCTGTGCGGCAAATATAAGCGGATGAAGTATCGCGGCGTTGTCTGCGAGAAATGCGGTGTTGAAGTCACCCTTCAGAAAGTCCGCCGTGAACGTATGGGCCATATCGAACTGGCAGCACCCGTTGCGCATATCTGGTTCCTGAAATCGTTGCCGTCCCGCATCGGTTTGATGCTGGACATGACATTGCGTGATCTGGAACGCGTTCTGTACTTTGAAAACTATGTCGTCATCGAGCCCGGTCTGACCGACCTGTCATATGGCCAGATGCTGACCGAAGAAGAGTATATGGACGCGCAGGATGCCTTTGGCATGGATGCGTTCACCGCCAACATCGGTGCCGAAGCCATTCGTGAGATGCTGGCCCAGATTGATCTGGAAGCCGAAGCCGAGCAGCTGCGCGCTGATCTGGCCGAAGCCACCGGTGAATTGAAGCCCAAGAAGATCATCAAACGTCTGAAAGTTGTTGAATCCTTCCTTGAGTCGGGCAACCGGCCTGAGTGGATGGTGATGACTGTTATTCCGGTCATTCCGCCGGAGCTGCGCCCGCTGGTGCCGCTGGATGGTGGCCGTTTCGCGACCTCGGATCTGAACGATCTGTATCGCCGCGTCATCAACCGGAACAACCGTCTGAAGCGTCTGATCGAACTGCGCGCACCTGACATCATCGTCCGCAACGAAAAGCGGATGCTGCAGGAATCCGTGGACGCTCTGTTCGACAATGGCCGTCGTGGCCGCGTGATCACCGGCGCCAACAAGCGCCCGCTGAAATCGCTGTCGGACATGCTGAAAGGTAAGCAGGGCCGCTTCCGCCAGAACCTTCTGGGGAAACGCGTGGACTTCTCGGGTCGTTCGGTCATTGTGACCGGCCCGGAACTCAAGCTGCACCAGTGTGGTCTGCCAAAGAAGATGGCGCTGGAACTGTTCAAGCCGTTCATCTACTCGCGCCTTGAAGCCAAAGGTCTGTCTTCGACCGTCAAACAGGCGAAGAAACTGGTCGAGAAAGAGCGTCCCGAAGTATGGGATATCCTCGACGAGGTGATCCGCGAACACCCTGTCATGCTGAACCGTGCGCCTACGCTGCACCGTCTTGGCATTCAGGCGTTTGAACCGGTTCTGATCGAAGGGAAAGCCATCCAGCTGCACCCGCTGGTTTGTTCGGCCTTTAACGCCGACTTTGACGGTGACCAGATGGCTGTACACGTTCCGCTGAGCCTTGAGGCCCAGCTGGAAGCGCGTGTTCTGATGATGTCGACAAACAACGTTCTGTCGCCTGCAAACGGCGCACCGATCATCGTTCCGTCGCAGGATATGATCTTGGGTTTGTACTATGTGACCCTGGAACGTGAAGGCATGATCGGCGAAGGTAAAGTGTTCGGATCGATCGACGAAGTTCAGCACGCGCTGGATTCCGGCGAGGTGCATCTGCACACCAAGATCACTGCGCGGATCGCTCAGATCGACGAAGAGGGCAACGAAGTTCTTCAGCGTTTTGAGACCACGCCGGGCCGTCTGCGTCTGGGTGCCTTGCTGCCGATGAACAACAAAGCCCCGTTTGAGCTGGTCAACCGTCTGCTGCGCAAGAAAGAAGTGCAGCAGGTGATTGACACCGTCTACCGTTATTGCGGTCAGAAAGAGAGCGTCATTTTCTGTGATCAGATTATGTCGATGGGCTTCAAAGAGGCGTTCAAGGCCGGTATCTCGTTTGGTAAAGACGATATGGTTATTCCGGACGACAAGTGGGGCATCGTTGATGAAACCCGCAGTCAGGTGAAAGACTTTGAACAGCAGTACATGGACGGCCTGATCACTCAGGGCGAAAAGTACAACAAAGTCGTCGATGCCTGGTCGAAGTGTAACGACCGTGTCACCGAGGCGATGATGAGCACGATCTCGTCGTCCGAGCGGGCAGAGGATGGATCCGAGCAGGAACCGAACTCGGTCTACATGATGGCCCACTCCGGTGCGCGTGGCTCGGTCACTCAGATGAAACAGCTGGGCGGTATGCGTGGCCTGATGGCCAAGCCAAACGGTGACATCATCGAGACGCCGATCATCTCGAACTTTAAAGAAGGTCTGACCGTTCTTGAGTATTTCAACTCGACCCACGGTGCCCGTAAGGGCCTGTCGGATACCGCTCTGAAGACGGCGAACTCGGGTTACCTGACCCGCCGTCTGGTGGATGTTGCGCAGGACTGCATCGTGCGCGAGATCGACTGCGGAACCGAGCGTGCGATCACGGCCGAAGCTGCGGTCAACGACGGTGAAGTTGTTGCTTCGCTGGCCGAACGTGTGCTGGGCCGTGTCTCTGCCGATGACGTTCTGCGTCCGGGTACGGACGAGGTGCTGGTGGCCGCGGGTCAGTTGATCGACGAACGTATGGCCGACATCATTGACGAGGCTGCCGTTGCATCGATGCGCATCCGTTCACCTCTGACCTGTGAGTCCGAGGAAGGCGTTTGTGCGACCTGCTACGGTCGTGACCTTGCTCGCGGTACGCGGGTCAACACAGGCGAAGCTGTCGGCATTATTGCCGCGCAGTCCATCGGTGAACCCGGGACTCAGCTGACGATGCGGACCTTCCACATCGGCGGTGTTGCGCAGGGTGGTCAGCAGTCGTTCCAGGAGGCCAGCCAAGACGGTGTGGTTTCGTTCGAGAACCCGCAGGTTCTGGCCAATTCCGCAGGTGAAATCCTGGTCATGGGCCGGAACATGAAGCTGGTGATCAAAGACGAACACGGCGAGGAACGTGCCAGCCACAAGCTGGGCTATGGTTCCAAGCTGTTCGTCAAGGACGGTGCCAAGGTTGCCCGTGGTGACAAGCTGTACGAATGGGATCCCTACACCCTGCCGATCATCGCCGAAAAATCCGGTACTGCAAAGTATGTCGACCTTGTTTCGGGCATTGCTGTCCGCGATGAGACTGACGATGCAACCGGCATGACCCAGAAGATCGTGATCGACTGGCGCGCGGCTCCCAAAGGCAGCGACCTGAAGCCCGAAATCATTCTGGTCGGCGAAGATGGCGAGCCGGTCCGCAACGACGCGGGCAACCCGGTTCACTATCCGATGTCGGTGGATGCGATCCTGTCGATCGAAGATGGTCAGCAGATCGAAGCTGGTGAAGTTGTTGCGCGTATCCCGCGCGAAGGTGCCAAGACCAAGGACATCACCGGTGGTCTGCCGCGTGTGGCCGAACTGTTCGAAGCCCGTCGTCCCAAGGATCACGCGATCATCGCAGAAGCTGATGGTTACGTGCGCTTTGGCCGCGACTACAAGAACAAGCGCCGCATTAGCATCGAACCAGGCGATGAGTCGATGGAAACGATCGAGTATATGGTGCCCAAGGGCAAACATATCCCGGTTGCGGAAGGCGACTTCATCCAGAAGGGTGAATACCTGATGGACGGTAACCCGGCCCCGCATGACATCCTGTCCATCATGGGTGTCGAAGCGCTGGCGGATTACATGATCGACGAAGTGCAGGATGTTTATCGTCTGCAGGGCGTGAAGATCAACGACAAGCACATCGAGGTCATTGTGCGCCAGATGCTGCAGAAGTGGGAGATCCTGGATTCAGGTGACACCACCCTGCTGAAAGGCGAACATGTCGACAAGCAAGAGTTCGACGCTGCCAACGAGAAGACCCTCTCGCGTGGTGGACGTCCGGCTCAGGGCGAACCGATCCTATTGGGGATCACCAAAGCCTCGCTGCAGACGCGTTCGTTCATCTCGGCGGCGTCGTTCCAGGAAACCACTCGTGTTCTGACCGAGGCTTCGGTTCAGGGCAAGAAAGACAAGCTGGTTGGTCTGAAAGAGAACGTCATCGTCGGCCGTTTGATCCCGGCCGGCACCGGTGGCGCGACACAGGCTGTGCGTCAGGTTGCCCAGGGCCGCGACAACGTCGTGATCGAAGCCCGTCGGGAAGAGGCCGAAGCCGCCGCTGCCCTGGCTGCGCCGATGATGGACGACGACATGGTCGGAGACGAACTGGACGTTCTGGTGGAAACACCGGAAAGCCGCGAGTAAACGGTCTGCCATACCCAATTAGAGGCCCCGCGACTTCGCGGGGCCTTTTCTTTTGTCGACGACTGTCACCAGAGGTTTTTCTGTAAGTGCTTCCTTCGCTTCGAACGGCAGTTCCGAGCCCACTCCACCGACTGCCAAGGGTGGGTAGCCATCGGTAGTGACAACCTACAGCAATCGTTCCGAAATCAGTTTCCTGCGTTTACCTTGTCGCGGTTCCACCAACGATTGGGATTGGAATTGTGTGGGTCGTAGCTGGCGCGGCTGGCCCAACAATTCTTGATGAAGATCAAAGGCTCTTCGTAATGATGCACATCGCGTATCGCATCCAGAACGCGCCCAAGCGTTTCGGGGTTCTGCTCGACCGAAATAACGACAAGGACGCTTGGGAAGGTCTGAACCTTATTGGCGGCTCCCAGATGCACGGCACTGGTTGAGTTTTCTTCCGGCAAGTAAGTCTCGCTGCCGATAGCGCTGACAAATGCATTGCGCTTGTACCGGCCATAGATCAGTGGATCGACCTCCATCACGTTATCGATGATCTTGTCCGCATCTTCAGGTGTCGCCTGAATCTCGATCTGCCATACGCGTTCCACTGTGCCTGTGCGTGTTTTGAGTTTGTTGATGTCCATGCTTTGCATTTCCTTGTCCGTTATCTTCTTTATGCCATGGCCTCTCGGGCCTGATGATGAACGCCAGCCACAACCTGAAACCGAATTGTGCGGCGGTGATATGCGTGTCGCCACGAAGATCGTTTGTGCGATCAAACCAAGCATTGAGCGGGCCTCCTTCGGCGACAGTAGGCTTGAGCTGATTATTGCGGAAACGAATAATATTGCTAAGCGTGATGAGATATGGAAATCTTAGTTCATGAAGCGTGATCTCGAAATCGACCTGCTGCGATCCTTCGTCGCCGTCGCGGCGCATCGAAACTTCACGCATGCAGCAAAGGCCATTGGACGCACGCAATCAGCTGTCAGCCTTCAGATCAAACGGCTTGAAACCATCGTGGAGAAACGCCTCTTTGAGCGGAGCCGTCAGTCCGTGTCGATCACACAGACCGGCGAAGCGCTGCTGGTCTATGCAAATCGCATTCTGGCCGCGAACGATGCTGCGCTGTCACATCTGCAACGCCCAGAGGCGGAAGGATTGATCAGGATCGGCGCGCCTGATGACTACGCGACTTTCCTGCTGCCTCCAATTCTGTCCGCTCTGGCGAAAGCGCATCCCCGATTGCAGTTCGAGGTGACATGCGACAATGCCAGCGATCTGCTGCCTTTCTTGACGCGGGGACAACTAGATGTGGTCGTTGCGACGCACCGTCCAGATGCGGTCGCTGGACAGGTCGCGAGGCATGAACCGCTTCATTGGGTTGCCTCGCCCGATTTCATTGACGATCACGATCAACCTCTTTCGCTCGTTCTCTTCCCATCTGGTTGTGTGTGCAGGGAAATCGCCTTGGACGTATTGAAGCGCATCGACCGCCGATGGCGCGTTGCATATTCCACGCGCAGCATAGGGTTGATCGAGAAAGCCCTTCTTGACGGATCGTCAGTTTCCGTAATGGAGGCCTCTGTAATACCACCTGGCCTCAGGATCATTAACGGACAGGCAGGTTTACCCTCGCTGCCCGAAGTAGTGATATCCGTTCATCAACCGAACACCTGCGAAGCGCACGTGTCCCTAGCGGCCGACTTTCTGATAGAAAAACTGGGAAGGGCACCCCTGCGAGCTGTTTCGTGACACGGGCTTGACGGCAGCGTTGAATTGAGACCGGACATTGGAATCTCCGGCTTGTGTGGCAGCTTCGTCCGCAAAGCCGACCTTAAGTTGGTGCCTATATATCCTACACTGTGCGAGTCATCTTGTCGGGTATGTGCCATTCCAACGGTGTTTACCGAACTGCGTAAGCCTTTTCTTTTCTATGCCTGTCAGAGAACAGGATCACCAAGCGCTGTTTTCAGCGTGCCAGTAGATGAAGGCGTCGAATTTTTGTTGTCGGTTATGCTCAATTCGATTGTCGAGGGCGGGGCAGGAGGGTCGAATACGATGCCATCCCGGTGTGTTTTGAGGCGGTCGCGCGGGTTTTTCCGTCGGCTCGGATCGGGTGCCTGCGGGTTGACGCTGGTCTTGCACGCGGTGAGTAGTCCGAGATTGCGCCGCGAATTGACGCGGCTTTGTCGGGCCTAGATCACATGTTGGCTAGTTTCTCTGGCTGACGCCTGACTGGACGACGGTGATCAGCTAGTCCTGATCAGAGGTGTCGTTGTTGTTGACAACAAGGCACTGTTTCCGGCCAATGGCCGAGATTTTAGCTTTGGACTTTTGCTTTATGACCCCGAACGTGAAAGGCGCGCTGCTTATGATGGGCAGTATGGCGGCCTTTACTGTTAACGATGCGTTGATAAAAGTTGCCGGTGGAGAGGTGCCTCTGTTCCAGATGGTCGCCATGCGTGGTGCCTTGGCGACCGTTCTGATTTTCCTGCTGGCGCGGCATCAGGGTGCTCTGCATCTAAACTTTCCGCGTCACGACAAATGGCTGGTTGCGTTCCGGTGCCTGGCCGAGCTTGCGGCGACGTTTTTCTTTCTGACCGCCTTGCTGCACATGCCGTTGGCCAATGTGACGGCGGTTCTACAAGCCTTGCCCTTGACGGTCACCTTGGGCGCGGCGCTGTTTTTCTCGGAACATATCGGCTGGCGTCGCATTCTGGCGATTGGGTTGGGATTTGCCGGGATGCTGCTGATTGTGCGACCGGGTCCCGACGGGTTCAGCATCTATTCACTCTATGCGCTGGTTGCCGTGGTCTCAGTCACGGCCAGAGATTTGATCACACGGCGCATGTCAGCCCGTATCCCCTCGCTGGTTGTTACTTTGGCGACGTCCTTGTCGATCACGTTGGCGGCGGGCATTGCGACAACTGTTACGGGATGGCAGGTGGTGCCATCCGGGGCGGGGGCAATGGTGGCTTGTGCAGCAGTGTTCGTTTTGACCGGGTATCTGTGCAGCGTTCTGGTCATGCGCGAAGGCGATGTCGGGTTCATTGCACCGTTTCGGTACTCCAGCCTGATCTGGGCGTTGACCCTAGGCTGGATTGTGTTTGGGGATTGGCCAGACGCGGTGACGATGTGCGGCGTTGTTTTGGTAGTTGGTGCGGGCCTGTTTACACTGTTTCGCGAACGCGCGGCTCATTCAACCGAGTGAACTCGCCGGACGGCATCGTGATCAATGGCAAACCGCGCGATGAATTCACCCTGTTGTTCGGGCGTCAGTGCGGACAGTTGGGTGGTGCTGTTGCGGGCATGCGGAGAGTCATTAAACTGGTTCAGGGTCCGCACCCACATCGGCGCGTCCGGGTAGCTGATCACCGGCATAAAATTCCCGATCCGGTGATGGGCGAAATTCATGATTGTCTGCTCGCACCCGCCACGCACGTGTATGGCAAAGCCCACGCCAAGCAAGGGGCGAAACACTTGTGCCGCTTGAATGCCACCGGCGCCAAAACGGGCCAGAAATCCTTGATTGTAGTCGATGGCGACGGTCTTGCTCCTTTCCATCAACCCCTTGCCGTCCTTGGCTGCGAGGCGCAGCCGTTCGACGAAATCCACAGATACCGCGTCGTCATCATCATGGCGGAATTGCAGGCAGGGTTTGGCAGCGTCCGTGCGGGCGTCATTCAGGATCTGTTTCATCACCCTGCGGTGCCGGGCCGGTTCGCGTGCAATGATCTGTACCTGCTTTATTCCGGCGGTCAGATCGTGCAATCGATCCAGTGCGGGTTTGGGCAGGCATTCTCCGATGACGATGAGAAACTGATAATCCTGATCCGTCTGTTCTTTGAAGCAGGGCAGGGTGGTGGTTTCGAACAGGCGGAACCGCTCGTCCAGCCGGGCCGGGTCGTACAAGTATCGGCGGCGGTCTTCGATCGTTTCATGTTCGACCTGAAACCCACCAACGGCGGGGTAAGAAAAGCGGCACAGGCCGATGACTTGCATGATTCATCCATGGCTTGAACTGGTGATCGGACTATGCCCGCGCGGCCAGATACCCGCAATGTCCGCTGCACTGGAAATCGAGATCAGGCCCTGATAATTCAACGCATCCGGCTTTGCCGGGCACTTGTCGCGGTGTGCTGTTGACACTTGGTGCGACTCCGCCTAGAACGCGCGTCATCTCGGTGCCGGGGGCCGCCCCACAACCGATTCCAGTAATGAACTGGTCAAGGCCCGGACAATTTTTTCGTTCGCGCCCTCTGATAACAAACCGTGACGTTCACCTCGGAATGGGAACGCTCGCGGGTTTTGCGCTTGTGGACGCACGAGTGCAGCGAATTTAACCGCACGCATCGCGCGTGCATGTCATGTGTTGCAAAACGGGGATATAACCGGAATGCCAACGATCCAACAGCTGATCCGCAAGCCGCGGCAGCCGAAAGTAAAACGCTCGAAGTCCATGCACCTGGAGCAGTGCCCGCAGAAACGCGGCGTCTGCACACGTGTTTACACAACCACACCGAAAAAGCCGAACTCGGCGATGCGTAAGGTTGCCAAGGTACGCTTGACCAACGGGTTCGAGGTTATCTCGTACATCCCCGGTGAAAGCCACAACCTGCAGGAACACTCGGTTGTTCTGATCCGTGGCGGTCGTGTAAAAGACCTTCCCGGTGTCCGTTACCACATCCTGCGCGGTGTTCTGGATACCCAAGGCGTCAAAGACCGTAAACAACGTCGTTCGAAATACGGCGCCAAGCGTCCCAAATAAGAAGGAGAGGCTGATATGTCACGTCGTCACGCCGCCGAAAAACGCGAAGTCCTGCCTGACGCCAAATTTGGCGACAAGGTTCTGACAAAATTCATGAACAACCTGATGATCGACGGTAAAAAGTCGGTTGCAGAGCGCATCGTCTACAACGCTTTTGATCGCGTTGAAGGCAAGATCAAGCGCGCACCCGTCGAAGTGTTCCACGAAGCGCTCGACAACATCAAACCGTCGGTCGAGGTTCGCTCGCGCCGGGTTGGTGGTGCAACCTATCAGGTTCCGGTCGAAGTGCGCCCCGAGCGCCGCGAAGCACTGGCCATCCGCTGGCTGATCACTGCTGCGCGTGGCCGCAACGAAAACACCATGGAAGAACGCCTCGCCGGTGAACTGCTGGACGCTGTACAGTCCCGCGGTACCGCTGTGAAGAAGCGTGAAGACACCCACAAGATGGCCGAGGCGAACAAAGCCTTCAGCCACTACCGTTGGTAATTCCAGAGGCTTATTGAAATGGCACGCGAATATACACTCGATCACTACCGTAACTTCGGTATCATGGCGCATATCGATGCGGGTAAAACCACCTGCTCGGAACGCATCCTGTATTACACCGGCAAATCCCACAACATCGGTGAGGTGCACGACGGTGCCGCCACCATGGACTGGATGGAGCAGGAGCAGGAACGCGGCATCACCATCACTTCGGCTGCGACCACCACCTTCTGGGAACGCACTGAAGACGGTGAAACGGCTGACTCGCCCAAGCACCGCCTGAACATCATTGACACCCCCGGCCACGTTGACTTCACCATCGAAGTTGAACGCTCGCTGGCGGTTCTCGACGGTGCCGTCTGCGTTCTTGACGCAAACGCCGGTGTTGAGCCCCAGACCGAAACCGTGTGGCGTCAGGCTGACCGCTACAAGGTTCCGCGGATGGTGTTCGTCAACAAGATGGACAAGATCGGCGCCGACTTCTTCAACTGCGTTGCAATGATCGAAGACCGTACCGGCGCACGTGCTGTTCCGGTTGGTATTCCGATCGGCGCAGAGACCGAGTTGGAAGGTCTGATCGATCTGGTCACCATGGAAGAATGGCTGTGGCAGGGCGAAGACCTGGGCGCAAGCTGGGTCAAAGCACCGATCCGCGACAGCCTGAAGGACATGGCTGACGAATGGCGCGGTAAAATGGTCGAAGCGGCCGTCGAAATGGACGACGACGCGATGATGGAATACCTGGAAGGCAATGAGCCCGACGTTCCGACCCTGCGCGCCCTGCTGCGCAAAGGTACTCTGGAAATCGCGTTTGTTCCGGTTCTGGGTGGTTCTGCGTTCAAGAACAAAGGTGTTCAGCCGCTGCTGAACGCTGTGATCGACTATCTGCCCAGCCCGCTGGACGTTGTCGATTACATGGGCTTCAAACCCGGTGACGAAGAAGAAACCCGTGATATTGCCCGCCGTGCGGATGATGACATGGCGTTCTCGGGCCTGGCGTTCAAAATCATGAACGACCCCTTTGTTGGTTCGCTGACCTTTACCCGCATCTACTCGGGTACTCTGGCCAAGGGCGACACGCTTCTGAACTCGACCAAGGGTAAGAAAGAGCGTATCGGCCGGATGATGATGATGCACTCGAATGACCGTGAAGAAATCACGGAAGCATTCGCGGGCGACATCATCGCGCTGGCAGGTCTGAAAGACACCACCACGGGCGACACCCTGTGTTCGACCGGTGATCCGGTGGTTCTGGAAACCATGACCTTCCCTGATCCGGTGATCGAGATCGCGGTTGAGCCGAAAACCAAGGCTGACCAGGAAAAAATGAGCCAGGGTCTGGGCCGCTTGGCCGCCGAAGACCCGTCGTTCCGCGTGGAAACTGATCTGGAATCGGGTCAGACCATCATGAAGGGCATGGGCGAACTTCATCTGGACATCCTGATTGACCGTCTCAAGCGTGAATTCAAGGTTGAAGCGAACATTGGTGCACCGCAGGTGGCCTATCGTGAGACCATCGGTCACGAAGCCGAGATCGTTTACACCCACAAGAAACAGTCGGGTGGTTCGGGTCAGTTCGCTGAGGTGAAGATGATCATCACACCGACAGAGCCGGGCGAAGGCTATTCGTTCGAATCTCGTGTTGTTGGTGGTTCGGTGCCCAAGGAATACATCCCGGGCGTTGAAAAAGGCATCAGATCCGTCATGGATAGCGGCCCGCTGGCTGGCTTCCCTGTGATCGACTTCAAGGTTGCCCTGATCGAAGGTAAATACCACGACGTGGACTCTTCGGTACTGGCCTTTGAAATCGCCGCTCGTATGGGTATGCGTGAAGGCATGCGCAAAGCGGGTGCGAAGCTGCTTGAGCCGATCATGAAGGTCGAAGTGATTACCCCGGAAGAATACACCGGCGGTATCATTGGTGACCTGACATCGCGTCGGGGACAGGTTTCGGGACAGGAAAACCGTGGCAACGCAATCGCGATCGACGCGTTTGTGCCGCTGGCCAACATGTTCGGCTACATCAACACTCTGCGTTCGATGTCGTCCGGCCGTGCCCAGTTCACCATGCAGTTCGACCACTACGATCCCGTTCCGCAGAACATCTCGGACGAGATCCAGGCGAAATACGCGTAAGCGAAGATTTGAGGGAGCTCGACTAGCGGGCTCCCTTCATTACCGACAAAGGAGGCCATCATGGCAAAGGAAAAGTTTGAGCGTAACAAGCCGCACGTGAACATTGGCACGATTGGCCACGTTGACCACGGCAAGACGACGCTGACCGCAGCGATCACCAAGTATTTTGGTGACTTCCAAGCGTATG
>NZ_FWFP01000023.1 GCF_900172215.1 Ruegeria meonggei | reverse complement strand
CAGGATTGACACCCTCCCAATTGTATGTTTTCATGCCTCCAAATCTTGGAGGCTTTTTTATGGTTCGTTCTTATTACCCTTCTGAATGTCACGCTGATTATTTTGACTTTGAGCGTATCGAGGCTCTTAAACCTGCTATTGAGGCTTGTGGCATTTCTACTCTTTCTCAATCCCCAATGCTTGGCTTCCATAAGCAGATGGATAACCGCATCAAGCTCTTGGAAGAGATTCTGTCTTTTCGTATGCAGGGCGTTGAGTTCGATAATGGTGATATGTATGTTGACGGCCATAAGGCTGCTTCTGACGTTCGTGATGAGTTTGTATCTGTTACTGAGAAGTTAATGGATGAATTGGCACAATGCTACAATGTGCTCCCCCAACTTGATATTAATAACACTATAGACCACCGCCCCGAAGGGGACGAAAAATGGTTTTTAGAGAACGAGAAGACGGTTACGCAGTTTTGCCGCAAGCTGGCTGCTGAACGCCCTCTTAAGGATATTCGCGATGAGTATAATTACCCCAAAAAGAAAGGTATTAAGGATGAGTGTTCAAGATTGCTGGAGGCCTCCACTATGAAATCGCGTAGAGGCTTTGCTATTCAGCGTTTGATGAATGCAATGCGACA
Source organism: Ruegeria meonggei (assembly GCF_900172215.1). Lineage (GTDB taxonomy): Bacteria > Pseudomonadota > Alphaproteobacteria > Rhodobacterales > Rhodobacteraceae > Ruegeria > Ruegeria meonggei. The sequence continues at coordinate 4,885 of NZ_FWFP01000023.1, read as the reverse complement.
GGCTCATGCTGATGGTTGGTTTATCGTTTTTGACACTCTCACGTTGGCTGACGACCGATTAGAGGCGTTTTATGATAATCCCAATGCTTTGCGTGACTATTTTCGTGATATTGGTCGTATGGTTCTTGCTGCCGAGGGTCGCAAGGCTAATGATTCACACGCCGACTGCTATCAGTATTTTTGTGTGCCTGAGTATGGTACAGCTAATGGCCGTCTTCATTTCCATGCGGTGCACTTTATGCGGACACTTCCTACAGGTAGCGTTGACCCTAATTTTGGTCGTCGGGTACGCAATCGCCGCCAGTTAAATAGCTTGCAAAATACGTGGCCTTATGGTTACAGTATGCCCATCGCAGTTCGCTACACGCAGGACGCTTTTTCACGTTCTGGTTGGTTGTGGCCTGTTGATGCTAAAGGTGAGCCGCTTAAAGCTACCAGTTATATGGCTGTTGGTTTCTATGTGGCTAAATACGTTAACAAAAAGTCAGATATGGACCTTGCTGCTAAAGGTCTAGGAGCTAAAGAATGGAACAACTCACTAAAAACCAAGCTGTCGCTACTTCCCAAGAAGCTGTTCAGAATCAGAATGAGCCGCAACTTCGGGATGAAAATGCTCACAATGACAAATCTGTCCACGGAGTGCTTAATCCAACTTACCAAGCTGGGTTACGACGCGACGCCGTTCAACCAGATATTGAAGCAGAACGCAAAAAGAGAGATGAGATTGAGGCTGGGAAAAGTTACTGTAGCCGACGTTTTGGCGGCGCAACCTGTGACGACAAATCTGCTCAAATTTATGCGCGCTTCGATAAAAATGATTGGCGTATCCAACCTGCAGAGTTTTATCGCTTCCATGACGCAGAAGTTAACACTTTCGGATATTTCTGATGAGTCGAAAAATTATCTTGATAAAGCAGGAATTACTACTGCTTGTTTACGAATTAAATCGAAGTGGACTGCTGGCGGAAAATGAGAAAATTCGACCTATCCTTGCGCAGCTCGAGAAGCTCTTACTTTGCGACCTTTCGCCATCAACTAACGATTCTGTCAAAAACTGACGCGTTGGATGAGGAGAAGTGGCTTAATATGCTTGGCACGTTCGTCAAGGACTGGTTTAGATATGAGTCACATTTTGTTCATGGTAGAGATTCTCTTGTTGACATTTTAAAAGAGCGTGGATTACTATCTGAGTCCGATGCTGTTCAACCACTAATAGGTAAGAAATCATGAGTCAAGTTACTGAACAATCCGTACGTTTCCAGACCGCTTTGGCCTCTATTAAGCTCATTCAGGCTTCTGCCGTTTTGGATTTAACCGAAGATGATTTCGATTTTCTGACGAGTAACAAAGTTTGGATTGCTACTGACCGCTCTCGTGCTCGTCGCTGCGTTGAGGCTTGCGTTTATGGTACGCTGGACTTTGTAGGATACCCTCGCTTTCCTGCTCCTGTTGAGTTTATTGCTGCCGTCATTGCTTATTATGTTCATCCCGTCAACATTCAAACGGCCTGTCTCATCATGGAAGGCGCTGAATTTACGGAAAACATTATTAATGGCGTCGAGCGTCCGGTTAAAGCCGCTGAATTGTTCGCGTTTACCTTGCGTGTACGCGCAGGAAACACTGACGTTCTTACTGACGCAGAAGAAAACGTGCGTCAAAAATTACGTGCAGAAGGAGTGATGTAATGTCTAAAGGTAAAAAACGTTCTGGCGCTCGCCCTGGTCGTCCGCAGCCGTTGCGAGGTACTAAAGGCAAGCGTAAAGGCGCTCGTCTTTGGTATGTAGGTGGTCAACAATTTTAATTGCAGGGGCTTCGGCCCCTTACTTGAGGATAAATTATGTCTAATATTCAAACTGGCGCCGAGCGTATGCCGCATGACCTTTCCCATCTTGGCTTCCTTGCTGGTCAGATTGGTCGTCTTATTACCATTTCAACTACTCCGGTTATCGCTGGCGACTCCTTCGAGATGGACGCCGTTGGCGCTCTCCGTCTTTCTCCATTGCGTCGTGGCCTTGCTATTGACTCTACTGTAGACATTTTTACTTTTTATGTCCCTCATCGTCACGTTTATGGTGAACAGTGGATTAAGTTCATGAAGGATGGTGTTAATGCCACTCCTCTCCCGACTGTTAACACTACTGGTTATATTGACCATGCCGCTTTTCTTGGCACGATTAACCCTGATACCAATAAAATCCCTAAGCATTTGTTTCAGGGTTATTTGAATATCTATAACAACTATTTTAAAGCGCCGTGGATGCCTGACCGTACCGAGGCTAACCCTAATGAGCTTAATCAAGATGATGCTCGTTATGGTTTCCGTTGCTGCCATCTCAAAAACATTTGGACTGCTCCGCTTCCTCCTGAGACTGAGCTTTCTCGCCAAATGACGACTTCTACCACATCTATTGACATTATGGGTCTGCAAGCTGCTTATGCTAATTTGCATACTGACCAAGAACGTGATTACTTCATGCAGCGTTACCATGATGTTATTTCTTCATTTGGAGGTAAAACCTCTTATGACGCTGACAACCGTCCTTTACTTGTCATGCGCTCTAATCTCTGGGCATCTGGCTATGATGTTGATGGAACTGACCAAACGTCGTTAGGCCAGTTTTCTGGTCGTGTTCAACAGACCTATAAACATTCTGTGCCGCGTTTCTTTGTTCCTGAGCATGGCACTATGTTTACTCTTGCGCTTGTTCGTTTTCCGCCTACTGCGACTAAAGAGATTCAGTACCTTAACGCTAAAGGTGCTTTGACTTATACCGATATTGCTGGCGACCCTGTTTTGTATGGCAACTTGCCGCCGCGTGAAATTTCTATGAAGGATGTTTTCCGTTCTGGTGATTCGTCTAAGAAGTTTAAGATTGCTGAGGGTCAGTGGTATCGTTATGCGCCTTCGTATGTTTCTCCTGCTTATCACCTTCTTGAAGGCTTCCCATTCATTCAGGAACCGCCTTCTGGTGATTTGCAAGAACGCGTACTTATTCGCCACCATGATTATGACCAGTGTTTCCAGTCCGTTCAGTTGTTGCAGTGGAATAGTCAGGTTAAATTTAATGTGACCGTTTATCGCAATCTGCCGACCACTCGCGATTCAATCATGACTTCGTGATAAAAGATTGAGTGTGAGGTTATAACGCCGAAGCGGTAAAAATTTTAATTTTTGCCGCTGAGGGGTTGACCAAGCGAAGCGCGGTAGGTTTTCTGCTTAGGAGTTTAATCATGTTTCAGACTTTTATTTCTCGCCATAATTCAAACTTTTTTTCTGATAAGCTGGTTCTCACTTCTGTTACTCCAGCTTCTTCGGCACCTGTTTTACAGACACCTAAAGCTACATCGTCAACGTTATATTTTGATAGTTTGACGGTTAATGCTGGTAATGGTGGTTTTCTTCATTGCATTCAGATGGATACATCTGTCAACGCCGCTAATCAGGTTGTTTCTGTTGGTGCTGATATTGCTTTTGATGCCGACCCTAAATTTTTTGCCTGTTTGGTTCGCTTTGAGTCTTCTTCGGTTCCGACTACCCTCCCGACTGCCTATGATGTTTATCCTTTGGATGGTCGCCATGATGGTGGTTATTATACCGTCAAGGACTGTGTGACTATTGACGTCCTTCCCCGTACGCCGGGCAATAATGTTTATGTTGGTTTCATGGTTTGGTCTAACTTTACCGCTACTAAATGCCGCGGATTGGTTTCGCTGAATCAGGTTATTAAAGAGATTATTTGTCTCCAGCCACTTAAGTGAGGTGATTTATGTTTGGTGCTATTGCTGGCGGTATTGCTTCTGCTCTTGCTGGTGGCGCCATGTCTAAATTGTTTGGAGGCGGTCAAAAAGCCGCCTCCGGTGGCATTCAAGGTGATGTGCTTGCTACCGATAACAATACTGTAGGCATGGGTGATGCTGGTATTAAATCTGCCATTCAAGGCTCTAATGTTCCTAACCCTGATGAGGCCGTCCCTAGTTTTGTTTCTGGTGCTATGGCTAAAGCTGGTAAAGGACTTCTTGAAGGTACGTTGCAGGCTGGCACTTCTGCCGTTTCTGATAAGTTGCTTGATTTGGTTGGACTTGGTGGCAAGTCTGCCGCTGATAAAGGAAAGGATACTCGTGATTATCTTGCTGCTGCATTTCCTGAGCTTAATGCTTGGGAGCGTGCTGGTGCTGATGCTTCCTCTGCTGGTATGGTTGACGCCGGATTTGAGAATCAAAAAGAGCTTACTAAAATGCAACTGGACAATCAGAAAGAGATTGCCGAGATGCAAAATGAGACTCAAAAAGAGATTGCTGGCATTCAGTCGGCGACTTCACGCCAGAATACGAAAGACCAGGTATATGCACAAAATGAGATGCTTGCTTATCAACAGAAGGAGTCTACTGCTCGCGTTGCGTCTATTATGGAAAACACCAATCTTTCCAAGCAACAGCAGGTTTCCGAGATTATGCGCCAAATGCTTACTCAAGCTCAAACGGCTGGTCAGTATTTTACCAATGACCAAATCAAAGAAATGACTCGCAAGGTTAGTGCTGAGGTTGACTTAGTTCATCAGCAAACGCAGAATCAGCGGTATGGCTCTTCTCATATTGGCGCTACTGCAAAGGATATTTCTAATGTCGTCACTGATGCTGCTTCTGGTGTGGTTGATATTTTTCATGGTATTGATAAAGCTGTTGCCGATACTTGGAACAATTTCTGGAAAGACGGTAAAGCTGATGGTATTGGCTCTAATTTGTCTAGGAAATAACCGTCAGGATTGACACCCTCCCAATTGTATGTTTTCATGCCTCCAAATCTTGGAGGCTTTTTTATGGTTCGTTCTTATTACCCTTCTGAATGTCACGCTGATTATTTTGACTTTGAGCGTATCGAGGCTCT